>CAVSCB010000010.1:0-484363 GCA_963726305.1 uncultured Gammaproteobacteria bacterium | reverse complement strand
TCACGCGCCTGTACGGCCTGGCCGGGGTCGCAGGTAAGATCGTCGTGCAGGGCGCGGACGAACTGGTTCATGCGCGAGACCTCTCGGTCGTCGACGCGACTCAGCGCCATGCAGACCATGTTGCTGTCGGGCGGGAATGGAATGCAGACCTCGACCACGTCGGCCATCTCCTCGGCGAATCGCGCGGCGCGGCGACAGGAAGGACTCGGCCGCGCGGATGGTTCTGGCCGTCACCAGGCCGAAATTTGCGTGGTCCAACGGCATGCACTCGATGGGTGACATACACCGCGGCGGCGACCGCCCCCGACTTGGAGCCTTCCAGCGTGTAGCGGCCGAGGTTCCGGTACGCGCGAAGTAGTCGCCGGCCGTCGTCGTCCGCGAACACGTAGTCGGCATCCTCTGCCAGCAGGCCGACGGCGCGCTGGTCGCGGCACACGAAGGCGCCGGCGCCGTAAGGCACGTAGCCCATCTTGTGCGGGTCGACCGTGATCGAATCGCAGTCGCGCAGGGCGGCCATGGCGGCGTGGGTCGACGGGTCGGGGAAGCTGGCAAATTCCGACTGCAACTGCTGCAGGGAGCGCAGCGCGCCATCTCGGCCCGAAACAGGGTCGCCAGGTAGCCGCCCCAGGCGGCATCCACGTGCACGCCGAACCCGAAGCCGGCCTCGGCAAATCGTTCGCGAAAGGCAACGACTTCATGCACGGGTCGATCGTGCCGAACTCGTCGTGCCAAGGACCGCCACGGCGGTCAACACCGGGCGGCGACATCTGCAGAGTCTCAAGCATGTCGGCCAGTGCGCGCGGTGTCCAGACGCATGCCGCGCTCCGGCACTTCCATGAGCTGTTCGCGCCCGAGGCCGAGCAGCTTCATGGCCTTGCTCCACGAGTAGTGGGCGGTGACGGGTGCGAGGACCACGGGCGGCCGCAGTTCGGGATGGCCGGCGAAGAACGAGACCAGCCCAGGTGCTCGACGACGTTCCTCCTCGACGCGATCGCGCCAGCCTTGACGCGCGATCGGGGCGAGTCGGTCAGCCAATCTTCCCAGCGTCCCAGCAGTTCGATGCCGGCGGCAGGCCGCAGGTTGAACGCCGCCCAGTCATCCTCCGGTAGCTCCAGCCCGGGCGGCGCGGCGGCGCGCAAGGCCACCGGGAACGCCTTCAGCGCCAGCGCCAGGCGCAGCGCCTGGTAGTTGGCAACGGTTCCGCCCGAAGTGAGGTGTCCGAACGCGCAATCGCGCACTTCCGGATCGTGTCGGTAGCCGAGCATCCGTGCCAGCTGTAGTCCGGCCTGAATCTCCAGGTCGATGGTGACCGGCGCGGCGTCCTCGCACACATTGTTCGGGTTGTAGGGCAGGGTAAGCATCTGGGCCGCGAGACCCGGCAGCGCCAGATCCGAAACCATGTGGCCGAGGTATCGGGACTGTGGAATGGCACCGAGCGCTTCAGCGCCGCGGATAGGCGGTGCAGTTCCCGCCGCAGGCCGCGCTTCGAACGCCTTGAACTTCGGATGCTGTGCGGCATCGGTCGGAATCGCCGGCGGATCCTCGGGGTGGAAATTCCGCCGCCAGTAGACGTGGTCGCGGAGGAACTCGACGGTCAGTCGCTCCAGCAGCGCGTCGTTCTCGCCATAGGGACCGAGAAAGCACGGATACAGGCGTTCATCGGTCATGTCGGTACTCCTGCGGTGATCGCCGATCCCGACGCTGGCGGTAGCGACCGACGCTGCGGCGGCAGGCTGGGACTTGCACACGCTAGCCATGCGAGCCGATTCGCCCTTGACCGGGGTCAAGCCACGCGGGTTCGCCAATCGCCGCCTCAGGAGACGAGGGTGAGCTTAGCTCCGGCCACCGCCAGCACGATCGCGAGCAGTGTCCGAATCGCCGTCACGGGCAGCCTCCGGCTACCCAGGTGCGAGCCAATCGTTCCACCTGCCATCGCCGCCAAGCCGACGGCCATGGGAATGTCCACGCTGGCAGGCCTTGGCTGCGCACGTTGCCGGCCAATCCGGCAACGGAGTTCACGAGAATGAAGAGGGCCGACACGGCGGCGACGTTGCGCGTCCGGCCCCACCGGCGCCACAGGAGCAGCGGCGTCAGGAAGATCCCGCCACCAGTGCCGGTCAAACCAGCCAGCAGGCCGAGTCCAGCGCCAGCAGAGAGTGCAACGGGCAACGACGGCGGGGCGCGCTGCTCATCCGGAAACCGGCGGACCAGGAAGTGAGTCGCGGAAACGAGCAGCACAATTCCCACCACGACCTTGAACACATGGACCGGCAACGTCACGGTACCGCCGAGGTAGGCAAGGGGCACCGACAAAAGTGCGAAGGGCCAGAACAGGCGCCAGGAAAAGTGCCCCGCGCGACAGAAATGCCAGGACGCGATACTGGCGACAAGCACGTTGAGCATCAGCGCCGTCGGCCGTATGGTGTCGGGCGCCGAAGCCAGCCAGCGACAGGACCGCGATGTAGCCTGAGGCGCCCGCATGGCCCACAGAGGAGTACGCCACCTCCGGAGGTGCAAGCGCCAGCAGGAGTAGCGGAGACGAATCCATCAATCACAACCCGAACGCGCAACCTTGATTGTTCCCAGCCTAGCGGTCCGGTCCTGCGTTCTCATTGATCCAGCTCATGTGTCGCTGGATGGCCCGCTGCCCTCGGGCAAACCCTTAAAGGCAATAGCGCCGGCGACGTAGCAGGTTTGGCGCCCAGACAGCCCCGTGCTAAAAACTGGGGCGCCGGGCCCATGAAGGCCATAGCCTCAATGTCGACGGCATGCACGCCGAACGCGATCGATCTCGACCGAGAACTTCCGGTTCTTGGACTTGCTGAAATTGAGGTGCCGGGCCAAGCTTATCGTCAACTCACCTAGTTGCCCGGCGGTCAGGAAATTCAGGGGGACGCCGCCCAGGCGCAGTTGGATCACGTCGCGATTGCGATCGAATATTGGCGCGACCATCGCCACCTCACGGACCGGCCGAAGACAGGTAGGGTTCGGCCCATCGTGGCCCTTGACGCGCGTTAGGCCGGTGACGCGTTTCCCGCCACTCTTCGCCTCGCCAGTACCCGACCACATGGGATGGACGTAAGCTCCCAAATGGCGAGTTGCCATCGCTTGACTCAGGTCAACGCGCTGGCGCCAGCCCCCCTCCACCGATATGCAGAAGCTGGCCGTGATCAGGGCGGCCCGGGGTGGTCGTGGCGAGTTGCTTTTCGCTTGTGCAATCGGGGGTGTGGCTTGGATCTCCAGGACCGGTGGCGATGGCCTGCGTACGCCATCATCGCTGCTTGCTTCTGTCCAGGCGGCTTTCGTCTGGCTTGATTTGGGCCCTAATCCGGGTCGACCGTCCCCATGTCGACTTTGGCCCTTGAGGGCCAGTCCTTGTTTCGCACACACGGCTGCCAAAGTTGCCATGCGTTGTACGGCATGGGCGGATTCCTGGGCCCGACCTGACCAACGCCGCCGGACGCGTTCCCGCCCGCGCGATTCGCGGCTCTGTTGCAGACTGGCGCCGGGGCAATGCCGGCGTACCACCTCGACTCGCACGCCCGCGCGGCACTGCTGGCCTACCTGGAGGCCGTTGATGCCACAGGGCAGGGTACGCCCGCCCCCAACCGGCAGCCGATTCCGGCCCAATATTCGCGGCTGGTCTGCAGCGCTGGCGCGCGCGCGGAGGCGCGGTGCCGAAAAACGTGGCGGCCGGCGCACAGGTCGTGGCCGATGGTCCTTGCGGCGGCTGCCATCAAAGCTTCGCTGTGGATCCGATCTTGCGTGCGCCCGACCTGAGTCTGACGCTGGCACATCTAAAGGAAGCGGAAGTACGGCAGGTTCTCGCATCGGGCCGCGGCGCCATGCCCTCGCCGGGCATGGATGCCCGCCAGACCGAACAGGTGCTTGCGTTCCTGCGATGGCTGTCCGCCCATCGCGATGATCTCCGGCGCCGCGCAGGTCACTTTCGGTGGCGACGTTGCCCTGGTTCGCTTATCCGTCGTCCTCCGTCGATGGCGCGGGCAACTCCGGACTGCGTCGGTGAAGGCGGACGAAGAGATGGAACAACGTGACGTAATGGCCGAAATTGTCTCGATCGGCAGGGCGGTGGCCGGCGAGTTCCTGCAGTTGGCGGCCATCTTGCTGCTGATCGGCATAGGGATTGGATTCATCCTGCCGCTGTACTACACGCCTCTGGGGCCGCACCTCAACGGACTTGGGTGGAGGTTGTACCTGCTGCGGCCGCTTCACACTGGGGCCACGATCGGCTGGATCTACCTCGCCGGCGTGGCAATGGCATATCGCTGGCTGTTCGAGCACCTTTCCTTGCATCGGACCGATCGCGACGCACTGGCTGTGGCCAGGAGGGTCGCGTGGCGGGCCCGGGTGCAACTCTGGTTGTGGATCATGAGTGCGCTGATCGCCGCGACTGCCTATGCGACCGGCCATACGACTGGACGGGAATACCTGGAATACCCGCCGTATCTGGCGTTGCCAATCCTGGCCGCCTGGCTGCTTTTTGCCGTGAATTTCGCCGTCGTCACGGGCCTCCTCTTGGCAGGCTTCCTGTCCACGCCTGGATGTGGGGCACCAGCGTCATCCTGTTCGTGTTCTCCTTCGTAGAAGCGCACGCATGGCTGCTGGACTGGTTGTCGGCCCGCCCCGTGCGCGATTTCGCCATCCAGTGGAAAGCGATGGGTTCGCTGGTGGGTTCGTTCAACCTACTGGTGTACGGGAGTATCAGCTGGCTGGGATCACGCCTCTCAGGGGACGCGCGCTTCGCGCGTTCCGGCGCCGCCTATGCTTTGTTCCTGGTCGGCGTGCTGAATTCGTTCACCAACTATGGTCACCACACCTACCATCTTCCGCAAGGTGAAATGATGAAGTGGGTGTCGTTCCTGGTGAGCATGACCGAGATCATCATTCTCGCGAAGGTCGTATGGGACTGCGCAGGAATCGGTCGCAAATGGGCGAGCCGCGGCACGTTTCCAGTGGTCAGCGCGTTGCTCGTGGCGACAACGGCATGGACGTGCGCACGCTTGCCCTTGCCCTGGTCATTTCGGTGCCGCCACTGAATGTCCTCGTGCACGGCACCCTGGCGATCGTCGCGCATTCGATGGGCACCTTGATCGGCATAGACACGATGGCGATGCTTGCTGTCGGCTTCTGGCTCGTCCACGAACGCACGGGAGAAGACTCGCGTGCGATTGCAGGAGGCCGTCGTGCAGTGGTCGCCGTCAACATCGGACTCTTCTTCCTTTGGGCCGCGCTGTTGTGGGTCGGTGTATCGGCAGGGTTGCGGATGGTGATCAACGGTGCGCTACCTTGGGTCGGTGTATTTCCTGGTTGGCTCGGACCATCGCTGGTACTGGCCGGTGGCCTGATCGGGGTAGGAATCGTTCCCCTTGTCATTCCGATGATTGGTCGACGCCGTCACACGCTCGCCCAAGGCAACTCGCCGCGTTGAGTAGTTACGGGAAGAGTGAAAGCTCGGCATCGTGGGCGGGGCTCGCGGCTCAGTGGGCGGCGGTGCCGGCCGCGCCGTCGAACAGCAGCGCGTAATCCGCAACCGCCTCGCGCATCGGCGCGAGCGCGGCCATGTCACCGGGGTCGGCCTTCAGCGCGGCCACGCCCTTGCCCAGCTTGGCCAGGACGCCGTGCAGCGCGTGGTCTGCCTCGGGCTCAAGTTTGCAGTTGGCGACGATGTAGCCGATCGAGCGTTCGATGATCCCGACCGTGGTCAGGGCCTGGTCGCGGGTCATGTGGCCATGCTCGTGGTGGTCCAGTGCGGCGATCGCCGTGCGGATGTCGCCCATGCCCTTGCGCAGCGGTGCATCGGTGGCGTAGCGCTTGGCAGGTGCGGTAGCCGGCGCGTCGGGTACGGCGTGGTGGGGCGCGTGAGCCTGTGCGACCGCCAGTGGCGCGGACAGGCCCATGGTGATGCCAAGGATGAAGTTGGAAACGATACGCATGGGCAATGACCTCAGGTTGAGCCAGGATGGCCGTTTGCGGGAAAGGATATGGGCAGCCGCAGTACCGCGCGCGCGCCGCCCGCTGGAGAACGGAGAGCGGCAAGGTCGCCGCCGTGCAGGTGGGCTATCGTCTGGGCGATGGACAGGCCAAGGCCGCTTCCGGCGCTAGCGCTGCCGCGCCGGAACCGCTCGCCCAGGTGCATGGCGTCGGCGGCATCGATGCCGGGGCCGTCATCGTCGACGGCCAACTCGACCATCGCGCTGTCGCGCCGGATGGTAACGCCAACCTGCCCGCGCGCCTTGCCGTGTGCGATGGCGTTGTCCACCAGGTTGCCGAGCGCGATCGCCAGCAGGCCCTCGCTGCCGCTCACCGGCGGATCCGCGTCGACCTGCAGCGAAAGCGTGACCCCCCGGGGTGCGGCGCGTTCGGCGGCGCCGGCCAACACCTCGCGTGCCAGTCGTGCCGGCGACACCGTGACGGCGTCCCCGAACTGTTCCAGCGACTCGACCCGGGCAAGCGTCAGCAACTGGCCGACTAGCCGCTCCATCCGCAGCAGTCCGCCGCGCGCCCGATTCAGGTGCCGGACGCGTTGTCCTCGCCGGCGGCGCTACCGGCCAGATCCAGTTCCATGCGCAGCACCGACAGCGGGTGCCGCAGTTCGTGCGCGGCATCCGCGGTGAAGCGGCGCTCGCGCGCGAGCGTCGTGTCCAGCCGCGCCACGAGCGCATCCAGGGCGCGGGTCAGCTGCAGCAATTCGGTCGGTACATCGTCGCGGCTGAGCACGGGGGTACGCACCGGTTGCGCAGCGATCGCGCGCGACAACGACCGCAGCGGCGCCAGCCCGAAACGCAGGCCCAGCCAGGTGGCCAGCGGCAGCAACAGCAGCAGTCCGCCCAGCGGCAACAGCAGCGCGCGCAGGTGCGCGGCAAGCAGTTCATCGCGATCGTGCAGTGGCGCGGCGACCTGGACCCAGTGGCGCCGTGGGCGGTCCCATCGCTGATACACGCGCCAACGCTCGCCTTCGTGTTCGATGCTGTGGAAATGCGGTGATCCCGCTTCGACATCCAGCGCCGGCAACACGGAAGCATCCAGAAGCAGCACCCCGGCGCGATCGCGAACCACGATCTCGCCGCGGGCATCGTCCTCGTCGACGCGTGGTTTCTCGCGCGCCAGCATCGCAGCGTCAGGCAACCCATCCAGCAAGGCCAGGACATTGGCGGCGGTTCGCTCAAGCTCGCGGTCGAACATTTCCCCCGTCTCGTGCGCGGTGCGCTGGCCGAGCCAGAGCCCGGCGGCGAGCCACAATGCAACGACCGGCAGCCCGACCAGCCATGACAACCGCCATTGCAACGACGGCCGCTTCATGAGGCCTCCCCGTCGGCCAGCGGCGGGTACAGCGCATAGCCCACGCCGCGCAGGGTGCGAATCCATTCGGCGCCGAGCTTGCGGCGCAAATGGTGCACATGGACCTCGACCGCATTGCTCGAGACCTCGTCGCCCCAGCCGTACAGGGCTTCTTCGAGCTGCCCGCGCGACAGCGCGTGACCGGGGCGCGCGGCCAGGGCTTCGAGCACGGCGTACTCGCGTGGCGACAACACCAGCGGAACCCCGGCCAGCTTCGCGCTGCGGGTGCCGGGATCAAGCGCCAGTGTGCCGATCCGCTGCACCGGTTCGGGGCGCCCTTCCGCACGGCGCAGCAACGCGCGCACTCGCGCGGCAAGTTCGTCTAGGTGCACCGGCTTGACCACGTAGTCGTCGGCGCCGCTATCCAAGCCCTGCACGCGATCGTCAAGCGCATCGCGCGCGGTCATCAACAGCACCGGAATGCGATCGCCACGACGGCGCAGGCCGGCCGTCACCTCGACCCCGCTCTTGCGCGGCAGGTTCCAGTCGAGAATCGCTGCGGCGTAGGGCGTGTCCGCCAGCGCACTGGCGGCATGATTGCCGTCCTCGACCCAGTCGACTGCGTGCCCGAGGCGGCGCAGGCCGTCCACCAGGGCTTGCCCCAGCGCGCGGTCGTCCTCGGCGAGCAACAGGCGCATGGCGACATCTTGGGCCGGGGACCGGGCGGTTGCCTTGACCTGGGACAACCGCCCGGTCCACCGCTCATCGAGCGTTGCCGTCCGTGTCCAGGGCGCGCTTGCGACCGTGGATCATGGAGGCAACCAGGTTCTCGCCGTAGTGCACGCTTTCGACCAGGGCCGCGAGCACATGGACGCCGATGAAGGCCAACAGGCCGTAGGCCAGCGCCTCGTGCAGTTCCTCCAGCCAGTCGCTGCCCCAGAACGCATCCAGCGTCAGCATCCAGCCGGTCGTGCCGACCGCTGCCACGCCGGCCAGCAACACCAGGATCATCACCGCGGCAGCCGGGTTGTGCCCGAGCCGCCGTTGCGACGTGCCGGCGATTCGTTCGCGCAGATAGGTGCGGACGGCTCGCGGGCCACGGACGAAGTCGCCGAAGCGTGCATGGCGGGGGCCGACCAGGCCCCACGCCAATCGGAACGCGACCAGCCCGAGCGCGGCGTAGCCCAGGACCTGGTGCGCCGAATCGCCTTCCTCGACCAGGAAGGCTCCGAAGATGCAGGCCGCGAGTGACCAATGGAACAGCCGCATCAGCGGGTCCCAGACATTGACGCGAGACTCGGTGGCAGCACTCATTGGCTTCTCCTCCCTCAGTCGTTGCTGCGCTGCTTGACGATGCGGCCGTTGGTCGGATCGAAGTAGATCTCGACATCGCGGCCGGCCTTGTCCTGGCCGTAGATCTCGTAGCACTGGCCGGACACCTTGAATTTGTCGATGGTGTAGCCGTCCTTGAGGATGCGGGCTTTCATCTGCTCGGCCGGAATCCACCTTTCGCGCGGCGCGTCGGTGCACTTCGGTCCGGCCATGGCGCCGACGGGCAGCAGTGCCGCGGTGCCGGCGAGGAGGAGGGTGGCGAGGGTCTTCATGGGATGTCTCCTGTGCGGGGCCGATTGCCCACGACCCGCATTGCAGCGCGCGCAGCTTAGGGAACGCTTAGGCCCGCCAGCGATGCCATTGATCCAAGTCCAGGACGCGCATGGAGGGCACCCGCCGGCGTCGGACTTCCACAACAACGTGCACGTTTCTCAAGAACGGGCAATGTTCGATCTACGAGTTCGGCCCATGGCCTGCCGCAAGCACTTCTCTATCGCGCAGACCGCGTACTGGTGTGCGCCAGAGCGTTACAACGACGGAGAACTTCCCCTAGTAAATTCTGCCTCGGCCTGCGAAGCCTTTCAGGCGATCATCGCGTCGAACCGGTGCGGCGAACCTCTCGACATCCGGCAGTGGTTCGGCACCGAAGCGCGCAAACCGTTGCAGCGAGCTAGCGCTTGGCGACGGGCAAACGTGCGGCGGTGGCCTGACGCCACTGGTCCGCCAGCGCATGAAAACCCGTGCCAGTCGAGTGCATTTCGTCGAACCACGACTCTATCTCGGGCAAGGTCCCGCGCAGTTCGACGAAATCAAAGGCACCGCCGAGCGCCGGATCGTCGCGCAAGGGCTCGAGGACCTTTGCGACGAATCCGTCGATCAGCAGTCGGGCGAATTGGCGCTGCTCTTCGAACGTGGACGGCGTCTACTCGGTCCTAGATGATTTTGCCATGCAGGCCGCCGAGGCCGCGGGCTCTGACGAACTGGCGGCCATCATCGAGACGGAGCCTGAGGTCGCTGACGCCGCGCCGCCCAACACTGAAATCACGAAGCCGGACGCATCGACCGAGCAGACGGGCGTGATCGCGCCGATCGTGCGCCCGGACGATGCCGCCGACAGTTCCGATGGCGGCGGCGAGCCTGCCACCCGAACTAGCACCTGGTGAACCCGGCTTGTGGGGCGGGCTGCCGAGTTGTCACTCTCGTCAGTCAGCTGTTTGGTGAGTTCCAGTTGATAGCCCTGGTGTTCGATGTCGTTGAGCGCTTCAGACGCCACGGCCGTGCGGTGCGTAATGGAACGCCCGCACGGCCTGATCCGCAGGCACGGAATTGTTCAAAGGCTGGGCCTGGGCTGGATCAAGGCTTAGCAAAGTCATTGTAATATCGCCCCCGATGGCTTCGACCGTCAGTGCCCCCAAAGCGCTCGCGATGACAGCGTTGTCGGCGAACTCGCCGCGCAAGCACCGGCGCATGCCGGAGACAAGCAGGTCGGCCACCTGCACACCGGGCAGCTTCGCGAGTCCACGAAGGCGAAGTCCTCGCGCATGACCTGGGTGACGTGGAAACCTTCGCTCACATCCAGGCCATAGGTGTCCTTTGATACCGGCGGTCCGTTGACGAAGTAGAACCGTTGAAAATGGCTGTAGTCGTCATCGAGCATGGGCATCGGTTCCTTGAAAGACATCGTTTGCAAGAACGGGGCGGCAAAGTCCCGCAAGGAGTCGTCGAACACTGAGTTGTGCTGGTTCTTGCGATCCACGCGCCAGCGAAAATGCCCGAGCGTCGCCGGATGGCGTTGCACGTAGTAGAGCACCGCGTAACGCAGGATCCGCGAAAGCAGCGAGTACTGGCACTGGATCTGCAGGTACAGCTGCGGGGACAGCTTCGCGAAGGCCTCTGCCCGGTCCTGTTGGCCGCGCCGGGCCTCCGCATGCTTCATCTTCGGAATGTGCTCGAGCATGTTTTCGACCTGGCGCGCCTGGCGATGGCGTACGGCGATCTCGGCAATTGCGGTGGCGTCGGTGGCAGCGGCATACAACGTGCCGGCCGTCTGGCCCAGCTCGCGCAGGAACGTCTGGTAGTCACGCTCGTCGCGAACGTCCCGCAACTTGATCTCGCCGTCAGCGCGTCGTCCAACCGCGCGCTTGAGATGCGTCAGTGCCGCCTCGACCCGGCGGCGATGTGCTTCGGGCACGACGTAGCCGGCAACTACGCACCACGATTCAGGGTTCGGAGTCGCCGGGAACGAAGCTCCCGGATTCGTCGAGGAAGATGTGCACCTTGTCGTCCAACAAGCGCGCCGCGGGGTTGTTCGTCGCATCGCCCGCCTGGAAGTAGCCCACCGCTTGCGCAACCGAGCGGTGTTCGGTCAATGCCATCAGTGCGGGCAGGGCGACACCTTGGCGTCCCCCTCGGTGATGAAGCCCGAGCGCAGGCTGTGCCCAGCGAAATCCCCCTTCAGGCCCGCGAGTGCTGCGCCCGGCGCTGCACGATGGTTGCCACGGAACTTGTCTGACAGCGCCGGTCCGACGCGCGTGCCCCACAAGCGGCGGAAGAGGGGACCTTCGGTGATCTTTGCAGCGGACAACCAGGGCGGCGAGCGCGGCGCCAGCCGGCCCCAAGACCGGCTTGTCGGCGTGGAGCTAGCCTCGACGCCGGCCTGCTGGGTCTTGCTGTGCTCGAGGCGGTAGACGAACTCGGTCGCGCTGAGGCGGCGCAGGTCCTGCAGTCAGCGGCCGCGATTTCGCTGCGGCGACGGCCGCCGCTGGCAAAGCCGAAGAACAGCAACGCGCGATCGCGCAGGCCCTCCAGTGAGTCATCGCAGGTGGCCACCAAGGCATCGATTTCGGGCTTGGTGATCGCGGTCTTCTTGGTTGGGCGATCGCGCCGCTTGACGGCGGCACGGCGCCCACGCGCGAGCAGCTGGCGCACGGCCGGGCTCGCGCACGGGTTGTCGGCTTTGTGTGCCTGGTGCGCGCTGGACAGCACGGCGACCCGGTGCACGACGGTATTGAGCTTGAACGCCCCGGGCCGCTGCTTGAGCCCGCCGGCAACCAGGTGGGCATCCAGCGCGGCGGGCAGCTCCCAGGCCAGCCCATCCTTGCCGCGCCGTGCCAAGTGGTCGACCACGAACTGCACGACGGCAGGCTCCGGCACCGGCAGTGTAATCGGCCGGCCGAAGCGGCCCTGGAACCACGCGGCCCAGTAGCGCAGGGCCGCGGCGTAGCTGCGGGTGGTGTTGGCGGCGGCGGCTTCGGCCAGCAGTTCATGCACGGCCTGTGCGGCCTCGGCCGCGAGACGGTCGGGGGAGAGCGCCGCCAGTGAGTCGGCATTGGGCGTCAGACTGTTAGATTTCATATGTCATATGTTAAATTCGATACGAAATAGGGCCTCTACTTCCGATAAGTATCCATTATCGGAAGTAGACCGACAATGGGGCAGGGCGGCCGCGTAGGAGGCCATATGGCACGTACCGGAGTGACCCAGGCGGACGTCAGCGACGCCGCCGACCAACTGGTCGCCGCCGGCGAGCGGCCGACCACCGAGCGCGTGCGTCTCCGGCTCGGGCGCGGCTCGCCCAACACCGTCGGCCCGATGCTCGAGCAGTGGTGGAACGATTTGGCAGAGCGCCTGCAGGGCCGGCTGGCCTTGCCCGAGCTGCCCGAAACCGTAGCCGCGGCGTTCGCCGAAACCTGGGCACTGGCGCGTCGTCGGCCGGGCAGGCGCATGCCGAAGGCCTGGTGGCGCCCGAGCGCGCCGCCCTGGCCCAGGTGTTGGCCAATGCCGAGGAGGTCGCTGCCCAGCACCGCAACGACATGACGGTGCTGGAAGGTCAGATGCGCGAGGCGCAGGCGGCCGCTCAGGGGTTGGAGAAGGCGTTGGACATCAGCGAACAGCGCGCCAACGAACTGCAGCGCGATCTCGCCGCGCAAGCGGTCGCCGCCTTGGCGCTGACGCAGCAGCGCGGCGCGGCCGAAGCGCGCGCGCAGGCGGCCGGTGAGCGTCTGGACGCGGAGCGCAGCGCCGCCGCCAAAGAGCGCGAGGAGCTGCAGGCCCTGCTGATGCAAGTCGAAAATCGCGCCTACACCGAGGTCGATCGCGTCCGGCAGGAGCTCAAGGCAGTGGGCGTGCAGCTGACAACGCAAGCGCGCGAGCACGCCACGGCGCTTCGCGCCAGCGAACAAGCGCGACGCCAAGCCGAAGGCGCGGCGGCCAAGGCCCAACGCGAAGCGGCGGCGCTGCAGACGCAATTGGCTCGCGCCATCGCGAAGGCGGCCCCCATCAAGCGGCGTGCGTCGAAGCCCGCCAAACGCAAGGCGACGCTGGCCTCATCGACGGCCGGTAGTCCGGACTAGCATGCCCTCGTCGGTCGGGATCGGCGCCGAACAGCTCGCGGACCTGATGCAGCAGGCGCAGGTTAACCCCGCGCAGTTTCCTGCATTCCTACGGGCGCTGCTCGAGGCCACGGTCTACGTGCACGCGCCGCCGTCCGATGATCATGCGCGGCTGCGTCTGTTCCAGTTCACGCGGCCGGACGGTGTCACCGTGCTGCCGTTTTTCAGCGATGAGGCCCAGGCCTACGCCGCTGCTGCGGAGAGCGCGCGAGTGGTGGCCTTGAGCGGGCGAACGTTGATGGAATCGACCCGGGGAGCAACGCTCATGCTCAATCCCAATGACGTGTCGTGCACCTTGTTTCCGGAGGAAATCGCCGCACTTCTGGACCGCGATACCGTGGCCGATCTGTCGCGGGGTGAGGTCGAAGCCGGCAACGAGCCGGTCGTGTCCATTCCCGTGGACGACCTCGCCTGGCTTACCAGCCGCGTGGAAGCGGCGCTCGCGACGCTGCCTCAGGTCAAGGCGGTTTACCTCCTGGACGCGCGGTTTCCTGGGCAGCCTGACCATCTGGTGCGGCTGCTCGCCGTTGCCGTGCCCCCGACGGAAGCGGAGCGCGCCGCGCGGGGAATCATCGTGGCCATTCAAGACGAGTGTGAACGACGCGCTTGCTCGGTGGATCTGACCACCTTTGATCCATCGGCCAGCGCACCGGCGTGGGTTGAAGGGCTCCAGATCTCGCCGTTTTATCAGCAGCGCTGAGGATCGGGAGGAACCGGATGCAGCTTCTGCGCCGAGTCTCCGATGAAAGACACGAAGCTCTGCTGGCACGGGCGCTGGCGGCCGGAGAGCAAGCTGCGGTGAACGTCGTGCCGAAAGCTACATTCATTCGCAACAGCGACTTCCTCACGGGCGAGGTCGGGCCCGTCATTGACGTCCTCATTCATGGCGACTGCGGCTCGTCCTATGTTTTGATCCGTGATGGCCGGGGTTCGTTCGCGCGATGGCTGGTTCGTAGTGGACGTGCACGGCGGCACTACACCGGGCGGGGCGTGGTGCTGGGGCTCCGGAGCGCAGTCAGTCGTTGAGCCGGGCCATGGCCTTCGCACGCGCGATGGCGGTGGTGCTCACCGCCGAGGGCTTGGTGGTCGGCGTCGAGGACATCATTGACTAGCGGCGAGCCGAGCGCCGGAATACCGGCCTGAGCAGCATTAGGGCGGCAGGTTGTCCGCGTCGCCCGCGTCACTGCGGCGCTTTGTCCTCGTCCCCGGGGCAATGCGGCGAATTGTTTGGGCGCATTGCGGGGAGTTTCTGCGTCGGCGGCGGAGGGTTAGCCGCGGTGCCCAACGGTGCGGCTGCCGACGCTGTTCCGCCGGTTGGGGTGTCGGGTGGGTACTTCGCATAATGTATATTATGTAGAGTACAAACATGCCCCTGTGCCACACAGAACCGCCCTCCCAGTGACCCAGTCCCCCAGGAGCCGCCCTTCAGCCCATTTGATCCTGATCAAGGCGGTTCAGCCTTCCGGGCAATAGTCTGGGCTCCATGAACTCCGCCGCCCCTTTTGATGCCGGTCTGTTGCGCCGCTACGACCGACCGGGTCCGCGCTACACGTCCTATCCAACTGCGCCGCAATTCACCGAGGCTTTCGGCGAGACCCAACTGCGCGAAGCCGCGCAGCTGAGCAACGGGGACCCGATCCCGCGCAGGCTGTCGCTGTACATACACGTGCCGTTCTGCATGAGCCCGTGCTTCTACTGCGGATGCAACCGCGTTATCACGCGCGACCTGGCCCGCGGCGAAGTCTATCTGGCGCGGTTGCACCGGGAAATCGAGCTCACGGCCGCCATGTTCGACCGGGACCGCGAGGTGATCCAGCTGCATTTCGGCGGCGGCACGCCCAACTTCCTGTCGCCATCGCAACTGCACGAGACGGTCGATGCGCTCAAGCGGCACTTCCGCTTCAGCGACGCCGATAACCGCGACATCTCGATCGAGCTGGATCCTCGCTTCCTGTCCGCCGGACGATGTGCGCCAGCTGGCAGAAACCGGCTTCAACCGGGCCAGCCTCGGCGTGCAGGACTTCGACCCGGCAGGTGCAGGAGGCGGTCAACCGCATCCAGAGCGTCGAGCAGACGCTGGCCATCATCGACGCCTGTCGCGCCAACGGCATGCTCTCGGTCAACGTGGACCTCATCTACGGGCTGCCGAAGCAGTCGCTTGAAGGGTTTGCCCGAACCCTTGATACGGTGATCGTCGCGAGGCCGCACCGGCTCGCCGTTTACAGCTATGCGCACCTGCCGGAACTGTTCAAGCCGCAGCGGCAACTCAATGCCGACTTCCTTCCGACGGCCGAGCTGAAGCTGGAGCTGCTCCAACTTGCCATCGAGAAGCTGACGGCCGCCGGCTACGTCTACATCGGCATGGACCACTTCGCCCTGCCCGACGACGAACTCGCGCTGGCCCAGCAACGGGGCAGCCTGCACCGCAATTTCATGGGCTACACCACGCATGCCGACAGCGACCTGGTTGGCATGGGCGTAAGCGCGATCAGCCATATCGGCGACAGCTACAGCCAGAACGCGCGCGACCTGCCGAGCTGGCAGCTGGCGCTCGACGAGGGTCGGCTGCCGATCTGGCGCGGCATGCGGTTGAGCGACGACGACATCATTCGCGCCGACCTGATCCAGTCCCTCATGTGCCAGGGCGAGGTGCCGATCGCGGCGCTGGAACGCCGCTACGGCATTGATTTCGACACCTACTTCGCCGACAGCCTGGGGCAGCTGAAGCCGCTCGAGGCCGACGGGCTGGTGGTGGTCGAGCCAACACCGCATCCTGGTGACGCCGCGAGGCAGGCTGTTGCTGCGTATAATCGCCATGTGCTTCGACCACTATCTCCAGCAGCCGTCAGCCCCGGTCCGCTATTCGCGGGCAATCTGAGTGCGCGGGTCCTGCCTTGAGCCCGGCTGCCCGCACCAGCCCGGTCGCGGCCGCGTCCAGAGCTGACGACAGCGACAGCGTCGAGTTCTGCGGCACCTGCGCGTTTCTCCTCGGCCTGCATTTCCAGCGGTTACAACAAGACTGCGCTGCGCGACCTGCACGTCCTGATCGAACACGTCGGGCCATTCCAGGCCGGCGAATATCTATTCCGCGAAGGCGACGCCTTCAACGCGATCGCCGCGGTCCGAGCCGGCGTGGTCAAGACCGCTATCACCGACAGCCAAGGCCGCGAGCAGGTGCTCGGATTCCATCTGCCGGGCGAAGTGATCGGGTTGAACGCGATCCACGCCAACCGCTATCCCTGCGACGCGATTGCCCTCGATACTGTGACGCTCTGCCGCTTCTCGTTCCCGCAGATCGCCACCCTCGCCGCCCGGCTGCCCGGCCTGCAACAACATCTGTTCAAGCTGCTGTCGGCGGATATCGGCAAGGCCGCCGTGCTGGCCGGCGATTTCAGTGCCGATGAGCGGATGGCGGCGTTCATTCTCTCGCTGTCGCGACGTTACGCGGCCCGCGGCTACTCAGCCTCCCGGCTGCACTTGCCGATGGCGCGGGCCGACATCGCCAACTACCTGGGCCTCGCGGCGGAAACGGTAAGCCGGGTCCTGCGCCGGTTCCAGCAGGACGGCCTGATCGTGGTCGACCGCCGCGAGTTGGAAATCCTCGATCCGGCGCGTCGTCGGCGCCCTCGCCGCTTCGGTGCTGCGCGACTGATCCGTCGGTCCCGCGGATCGATCCGCGGCTGTTTTGCTTCCAGTTGATGCAAGTCATGGCCGACCCGGCTCCCGAGGCCGCAGCATGGCGGCACTTCATCGGAGGAATCGGACAATGGATACCACGCGCAGGTTATGGCTGGGGCTGGCAGCGCTGCTGATTGCGGGTTTCGGCGTTTTGCTGTGGATGGGCAACGAGATCCACCAGCAGGCACCGCCGATGCCGTCCAAGGTGGTCACCACCCAGGGCGACGTGGTGTTCACCCGCGCCGACATCGAGCAGGGCCGCCAGGTCTGGCAAAGCATCGGCGGGCAGCAATTGGGCTCGATCTGGGGCCATGGCGCTCTGGTGGCCCCGGATTGGACGGCCGACTGGTTGCATCGCGAGACGATGACCATGCTCGAGTTGCGCGCGCGCACCGAGTTGGGCATGCCCTACGCCCAGGCGGATGCAGCGTCGCAGGCGCGGTTGCAGGCCGAGGTGAAGCCGGAACTGCGGCAGAACAACTATGACCCCGGCACCGACACGGTGACAATTTCGGTCGAGCATGCCGTTGCGATCTCGCAGGTTGCTTCGCACTACGAAAGCCTGTTCTCGAACGATCCGGCGACGGCGGCCTTGCGCGAGACCTACGCGATGAAGGAAGGCACGGTGGATAGCGCCGATCATCGCCGGGCGCTGAGCGCATTCTTCTATTGGACGTCCTGGGCGGCGGTCACCAATCGCCCCGGCGATATCAAGTCCTATACCAATAACTGGCCCTATGAGCCCCTGGTTGGCAACACGCCGACCTCCAGCAGCTTCCTGTGGTCGATGTTCAGCATCCTGTTCATGATCGCGGGCATTGGCCTGATGGGCTGGCACTACGCGGTATGGCACAGCAAGGAAGCGCCGCTCACTCCGCCGGCCAATGATCCACTGGCTAGGATCTGGTGATCACTCCATCGATGCGCGCCACGGCGAAATATTTCTGGCTGGTGGTGGCGCTGTTCCTGGTGCAGATCCTGCTCGGCGCGACCACCGCGCACTACCAGGTGGAAGGCCAGAGCGCTTATGGCTTCGCACTCTCGCAAATACTGCCCTATTCGCCTGACCCGCAGCTGGCACACCCAGCTGGCGGTGCTCTGGATCGCGACGGCCTGGCTGGCGACCGGCCTGTACATCGCGCCGGCGATTTCCGGGCACGAGCCGAAGTACCAGCGAGCCGGCGTCAATTTCCTGTTCGTCTGCCTGCTGGTGATCGTGGTTGGCGCATTCACCGGACAGTGGCTGGCGGTCATGCAGAAACTCGGACTCGCGCACAACTTCTGGTTCGGCCACCAGGGTTGGGAATATGTCGATATCGGCCGCTTCTGGCAGGCATTCCTGTTCGTCGGGCTGCTGGTGTGGCTGTTGCTGGTTGGTCGCGCGTTGTGGCCGGCATTGCAAAAGCAGCGATGAGATGTCTTCGATCGTCGGCCTGCTGTTCCTCTCCACCATCGCCATCGGCCTGCTCTATGGCGCCGGGCTGATGTGGGGCGAGCACACCTCACCTGTCGATGGTCGAGTATTGGCGCTGGTGGGTCGTGCATCTGTGGGTCGAGGGATTCTTCGAAGTATTCGCGGTGGCGGTGATGTCCTTCCTGTTCGTGAAGCTGGGGCTGGTGCGCGGTCAGGAGCGCCACGGTCAATGTGCTGTTCGCCACCATCGTGTTCATGGCTGGCGGATTGCTGGGCACGTTCCACCATCTCTACTTTACCGGAACGACCACGGCGGTCATCGCGCTCGGCGCAAGTTTCTCGGCGCTTGAAGTGGTGCCGCTGGCATTGATCGGCATGGAGGCCTACGAGACCTGGTCGCATAGCCAGGCCACGCCGTGGATGGCGCGCTACAAGTGGCCGATCATGTTCTTCCTGGCGGTCTCGTTCTGGAATCTGGTCGGCGCCGGTTTGTTCGGCTTCCTTATCAATACTCCGCTCGCGCTTTACTACATGCAGGGACTCAACCTGACTGCCGCTGCACGGCCACACGGCTCTGTTCGGCGTGTACGGCATGCTCGGCATCGGCCTGATGCTGTTCTGCATCCGCGGACTGAAGCCGGACGTGGTCTGGCACGAGGGCCAATTGCGAGGCAGCTTTCTGGGCCTTCAACATTGGCCTGGGCCTGATGGGGCTGTTGACCCTGCTGCCGATGGGTGTGCTGCAGCTGCAGGCGGCGCTTGAGAATGGTTATTGGTACGCGCGTTCGGCGGAGTTCATGGGCAAGCCGATCATCGACATCCTGGTCTGGATGCGGGTGCCGGGCGACACGATCTTCAGCGTCGGGGCAGCTGCTGCTGGCCTGGTTCGTGATGCGTCTGTGGCTGGCGCCCCGGCAGGCGCCGGCAAAAGCCGCCAAGCCCGCGCTGGCCTGAACCTGGCCGACCGCACCCGCCATGGCCACCGACACTCCCCTGCCCGCTCCGGCGCTGCGCCTGCTGGCGGATGCGCCGCACCGCCTGCTGTTCTTCGTCGGCGCGGCCAACGTGCTGCTGGCCATGGCGTGGTGGACCCTTTGGCTGATCGCGCGCGCTGGCACCTTTGGCAGCTGCCGCAGCCGGCGATTCCGGCCGGCTGGATGCATGCCGTGGTCATGCAGTACCAGGTGCTGCCGACTTTCATGTTCGGCTTCCTGCTGACCGTGTTCCCGCGCTGGATGGGCCTGCCGGCGCTGACGCCGCTGGCACTACCTGCCGGTCGGGCTGGGCCTGCTCGGCGGACAGGCGCTGACGCTGGCCGGGCTGTTCGGCGTGGAGCACCTGCTGTTCCTGGGCCTGTTGCAGACGCTGGCGGGCTGGATCGCCGGCATGTGCGCTGCTGCTGGGCCTGCTGTGGCGGGAGAAGCGGCAGACCACCTGGCACGCCGTCAGCTGCGTGGCCGCGCTTGCTGCTGGGCCTGGTCGGGCTGGCGCTGGTGTTCGCCTACCTGTACACCGGCAATGCGCGACTGATGTTCGCGGCGATCAAGTTCGGCGGCTTCGGCTTGCTGCTGCCGATCTATTTCACGGTCTCCCATCGCATGTTTCCGTTCTTCGCCGGCATCGCCGTCCCGGACTATCAGCCGTGGCGGCCGCATGGCGCTGCTGGCCGGCTTCTGGGTCTTCGACCTGCTGCACCTCGGCCTGGAGCTGATGCATGGCTATGCCTGGCTGTGGCTGGCCGACCTGCCCTTGCTGGCCATTGAGCGGCCTGTGGCTGTGGCGCAGCTGGCCGGGCAGCAGCGCGCCGCCGCCTGCTGCGCGTGCTGTTCCTCGGCTTCGCCTGGCTGCCGCTCGCGATGGCGCTGTACTCACGTGCAGAGCCTGTGGTTCGCGCTGGACGGCGAATTTCATCCTGGGCCGCGCGCCGGCGCATGCGCTGTTCATCGGCTTCTTCGGCAGCCTGCTGGTGGCGATGGTGACGCGGGTGACCCAGGGCCATTCCGGCCGCCCGTTGCAACTGGGCCGCGTCGCCGGCGTCGCCTTCGTGCTGATGCAGGTGGTGGCGATGCTGCGCATCGTGGCCGAACTGAGCGCCGACCCGATGCAGTGGCAGGTGGTCGCCGGCCTGGGCTGGCTGCTCGCGTTCCTGCCGTGGGTGCTGCGCTCGGGGTGGATCTACCTGACGCCGCGCGTCGACGGAAAGCCGGGCTGAACCGGTGGCGGATTGATGTTCGAGTTCTATCCACAGATCAAGGCGTTCCATGTCGGCTCCGTCTTCGCCAGCGTGTCCCTGTTCGCGCTGCGCGGGCTGATTGGTGCTGGCCGGCACGCGCTGGGTCATGGCGCGCCGCTGCGTTACCTGAGCTACGGCATCGATACCGTGTTGCTGACTGCGGCGCTGATGCTGGTCAACATCCTGCCCGGGGCGGTGTTCGCCAATCACTGGCTGACGGTGAAGCTGATTGCTGCTGGTGGTCTATGTCGTGCTCGGCAGCTTCGCGCTCAAGCGCGGCCGCACCCGCCAAATTCGCGCGACCTGCTATCTGGCTGCGCTTGTCGTGTATCGTCGATGGTCTATCGGCATCGCCCGCCAGCACAACCCGCTTGGCTGGCTGTCGGGCCTGATCGGCTGATTCGGAGTCAGATCCAATGCTCGCCATCCCGCAATGACCGCCACCTGCTCGACGCCTGTTTCCTCGGCCCTTACGGCGAGAACGACGGCCTGCTGGAAAAGATCATGGTCGAGTTCCTGCGCGACCATGTGTACTGGCGGCGCAACTTCCATCCCGAGGATCCGCCGGCGATCTCCACGCGCGCGGCGCAGCATCCCGAGTACCAGGCTTTCGAGGCGCGGCTGCGGCGCGAGTTGCACCAGCTTTCCGCGGCGCTGAAGCGCTCGGTGCCATTCCATAGCCCGCGTTATCTCGGGCACATGGTCTCGGACCTGCTGCTGCCCGGGCTTGCCGCGCAGATCCTCACCCTGCCCTACAACCCGAACAACGTCACCGAAGATGCCGCGCCGGTGACGGTGGACATGGAGGTCCAGGTCGGCCTGCAACTGGCGCGCATGCTCGGCTATCCGCATGACCCGAACCGGCCGGACTGCGCATTCGGCCACCTGACTTCGGGAGGCACGCTCGCCAACTATCAGGCGATGCGACTGGCGCTGGCGCTGAAGTCATTTCCGGTGGCGCTCAGGGCGGCGGGCGTGCCCGACCTGGACTTGCCGGGTGACGACTGGAGCGCATTCAACCTGGCGCCGGCCGAGGGCATAGCGCTTGCTCGAGAGCTGGCAGGGCTGGCAACGTGCGCAGGCTCCGGAAGTGCGTGCCGCAATGGCTGGAGCGGGTCACGTCCGAACGCATCGAGCAACGCGGCCTGATCGGTTTCTTCGCGCGCCATGCGGATTTGCGCGCGCCGAAAGTGCTTGCGCCGATCACGGCGCACTATTCCTGGAGCAAGGGAGTGAAGCTGCTCGGGCTCGGCCGCGACCAGCTCGAATTGCTGCCGCAACGCGGCATGCGGCTCGACGTCGGCGGCGCTGGAGGAGACGCTCGAGCGGTTCCGGCGCGAACGTCAGCCGGTGCTGCTGGCGGTGGCGGTGCTGGGATCCACCGAGTACGGCACCATCGATCCGGTCGATGCCGTGGTCGCCGCCCGCGATCGGTCCGCGGCCGCCGGGCTTGGGATTCTCCGTGCACGTCGATGGCGCCTGGGGTGGCTACCTGGCCACGATCTTCCGGGCCGAAGACGGCAGCCTGCGATCGCTTCGACGAAGTGCGCGCCGAGTACCAGCAGCTTTCCCGCGCCGGAAGTCTATGAAGCCTTCGCCGCACTGGGCAGCACCGATTCGGTCACCGTCGATCCGCACAAGCTCGGCTACCTGCCGTTCGGCGCCGGCGCCTTCATCTGCCGCGACCATCGGGCGATGGCGCTGCTGGCCGAAGAGGCCGACTACGTTTTCCACGACCATCGCGCCACCGACTACCTGACCCGCTATCGCTCGCTGGGCCAGTTCATTCCGGAAGGTTCGAAGTCGGGCGCCTCCGCCGCTGCGGTCTATGTCACCCACAAGGTGTTGCCGCTGGACCATCGCCATTTCGGCCGCCTGCTGCGCCAGACGGTGCTGGCGGCCGAGGCCTTTCACGCTCGCGCGCTGGCTGTTCGCCGAGGAAATGGCCGGCACCGTCAAGGTCGTGGTGCCCTTCCCGCCCGACAGCAATCTGGTCTGCCTGGCGCTGAATCCGCTGGGACAATCATTCCGTCGTTCGCATGAACGCGTTCATGGGCCAATTGCAGGAAGATCTGCGCAGCGATCCGCGTCATCCGCTGCAGTTCAAGGAGTTCCTGAGCTCGGGCACCACGCTGCGGCCGGAAGTCATCGGTGCGCCGGAGACAGCCCGACTGCTGGCCGCGCTTGGGCTGGATCCAGCCAGCCTGGAGCGCCGGAGACAGCGAAGAGCGACCGACTGAAGCTGCTGCGCCACACGCTGATGAACCCTTACCTGCTCGACCACGAAAACGGCATCAGCTATATCGATCTGTACTTCGAGTACCTTGCGCGACGGGTTCGCGCATTGGTTGACGCCATAGTTTGATCGAGGTCAGGGAACCCGGCAGCGATCCCGGCGAGCATGCCGGCATGCTCGACCAATCCGTCGCCCTGCCGCCGTTCGACACCGATCGTGCCTTCGTCAACGCGGGCCATCGCAACGCTCGAACAGGAGGCGGCACGCTCGGCCGATACGCAGCTGTTGCGGCTGGACCTGCCCGCATTCCAGGCATTCCGTTCTATTTCAAGGACGAGGCCGCGCATCCGACCGGCAGCCTGAAGCACCGGCTGGCTCGCTCGCTGTTCCTCTATGCCTTGTGCAATGGCCGCCTGCGCGTCGGGCCAGACGGTGGTCGATGCCTCCTCTGGCAGCACCGCGATCTCGGAGGCGTGGTTCGCACGGCTGCTTGGCCTGCCCTTCATCGCGGTGATGCCGGCCTGTACGGCGCCGGGCAAGATCCGGGATGTGGAGTCGCTGGGCGGAAAGTGCGATCTGGTCGAGGATCCCGGCGCAGGTCCATGCGCGAGCGGCGTGGCATGCCGCGCAAGGGGCCTGCCACCTGGACCAATTCGGCCTGGCCGAGCGAGCAACCGACTGGCGTGGCAACAACAATATCGCCGAATCGATCCTGGCCCAGATGGCCGGCGAAGCCCGATCCGGAACCTGCCTGGATCGTCTGCGGGGTTGGCACTGGCGGGACCTCGGCCACCATCGGCCGTTTCCTGCGCTACAAGAAACTTGGCACGCGCCTGTGCGTTGCCGAGCCGACGGGCAGCGCCTTCGCCCGCGGCTGGAAGCATCGCGACCGCGGCGCACTGGCCAACGCCTCAACGGTGATAGAAGGTATCGGCCGACCGCAGGGTCGAGCCCTGCTTCCTGTTCGAGGTGGTGGACACGGTGATCGAAGTGAGCGACGAAGACTCGATCGCCGCCGCCTGGCAAACTCGAGCGCCTTTTCGGCCGCCGCTATGGCGGCTCATCCGGCACCAACCTCGTCGCCTGCCTGCAACTGGCAGCCGCGATGCGCGCCCGCGGCGAGACGCGGCAGCATCGTCAGCCTGCTCTGCGACCTGGGCGAGCGCTATGACGAAACACTTTTTGACCGGGCCTGGCTTGTCGGGCACGGGCTCGACATCGAGCCGAGGCTTCGGGCGCTTCGCGAGCACTTGTCGTTGCGCTGCGTTCAGCTAGTGGCACGAAGCTTGACCTGAATCAAGTTACGTCAGGTTAAGGAGCGTAGTTTTCCCGTTAATTGCGATAAGAAGCACGTAAACGATCCCACCACAACGCCAGTCGCACTTGGGGGAAACATAATGAGCCGTTCGAAACTGATGTTCGCGCTTGCCATCTGGGCCGGCGCGCTGGCATTTTCTGCCTGCGCGACGGCCTCTGATCTCTCTACGCTACCCGACCTTGGATCGACCAAGCCGGCGAGCGTCGCGCAAGACGCACTCGCCAAGGACGCGGTCTGTACCAAGTGCCACGACGAGAGCGACGACAAACCGATCCTCGCGATCTACCAGACGCCCCACGGCGTCCGGGCCGATGCGAATGCGCCCTCGTGCCAGTCCTGCCACGGCACCAGCGAAAGCCATGTCAAGAAGCCTGAAGGCGCCGCCACGCGCCCGTTGCCAGATGTAGTTTTCGGCGCGAAGCTGAAGACCGGTACCGCGTCCACGCCAGACGCGCAGAACGCGGCCTGCATGGGTTGCCATCAGGCTGGTGAGCGCGTCAATTGGTCGGGCAGCCAGCACCAGGATCACGACCTGGCCTGCAGCAGTTGCCACAAAGTACATACGGCGGCCGATCCGGTGATGAGCAAGCTCAGCCAGGTCCAGGTCTGCGGCACCTGCCACAAGACGCAGCGTGCGCAGCTCCGCCTGTTCTCCACCCACCCGGTCCAGGCTGGCGACATGGGTTGCTCCGACTGCCACAATCCGCACGGCTCGGTCGGCCCCAACCTGTTGGCCAAGAAGACGGTCAACGAGACCTGCTACACCTGTCATGCCGAGAAGCGGGGTCCCTTCCTCTGGGAGCATGAGCCCGTTGGCGACGACTGCGATACCTGCCACACCCCGCACGGTTCGAACAGCCCGCCACTGCTGAAGCAGCGCGTCCCGTTCCTTTGCCAGGACTGCCATACCGCCGACCACGGCTCTGGCATCAACAGCGGCGCCAACCTGCCGAATGGCAACGTCACGACGGTCAATGGCCAACTCCCGCTCGCGAGCCGGAGCCCACGTGCCCAGACGAATGCCCGGGCCTGCCTGAATTGCCATGTAGTTGTGCATGGTTCGAATCATCCTGCCGGCGCGAAATTCTCGCGCTGACGGAATCCGAACCCTTGGCCGCGGAACTCGAATAGGGAGCTGTCATGAAAACCAATAAGACCAATCTCACGTTGCGTGCGCTGGTCGTTGCTGTACAGACCGCGTTGCTCGCCTTCGGCGCAGTTGCCGCGGCGCAGGCCGCCGATGAAGAAGACGCCCTCCGCCAGCTGACCCAGCCCGATACCTGGGTCGAGGTCGGTGCAGGCTACGTAAGCCAGGACTCCTACAAGTTCGGCGAGTACAACGGACTTGAGAACGAAGGCATCTACGGGATACTGAATTTCTTCCTCAAGGGCGGCGGGCACTTCGACAGCGAGGACGCCACGCGCTGGACCGTCGTCGGCACCAACCTGGGCCTGGACAACCGCGAGCTGCAGATGGAATACGGCCAGCAGGGCAGATACAAGGTCGAGTTGAATTACCAGGAGTTGCGCCGGAATCGCTCGGACAGCTACCAGACGCCATACGATGGCGTCGGCACCAGCGTGCTGACCTTGCCGAGCAATTGGCTGAAGCCGTTCGTCCCGCAAAACAGCTCCAGCGCACTTAATTTCCGAAGCCTTCTGCCCGAAAATTCGCAGGGACCGGCACTGGTAGGCGGCGTGCTGGTTCAGCCAACGCCGTCGCAGTTGGCGCAGCTGAACGCCATCGTCGCCAATGACGTTCCCGCCTTCCATGACGAGGACCTGCACACCACGCGTCAACAGACGCAGGTAGGCTTCATGTACCAGCTCAACAGGAACTGGGACGTCAGGGTCAGTGCCGAGAACGAGCACAAGTACGGCCTGAAACCCTTGGGCTCCGTCAGCTCCCTGATCAGGGAATTCGCAGCGATCTTGCCCGATCGAATCGATCAGGACACGCAGCAATACAATCTGAGCGTCAACTACACGGACGCCAAGGCATTTGTGCAGTTCGGCTACTACGGCTCGATTTTCAAGAACCACGTCGATTCGATGACCTGGGCGGATGTCAACGATCCGACCAAATCGGCGACCATGGCCAGCGCGCCGAGCAACGAGTTCCACCAGTTCAACCTGAATGGCGGCTACAACTTCTCGCCCACCACCAAGCTGGTGGCGAATGCCTCGTACGCCCGCAACACGCAGAACGACAGCTATATCACCGATTCAAGCATGCCTCTCGGGGTGCCTGTCGACTCGCTGGACGGCTTGGTGGTGACCACAACCTTCGACGCGAAGCTGACTTCGCGCCCGATGGATCATCTCAGGCTCAACGTGGCCTACAAATACGATAACCACGACAACCAGACGCGATGTAAACACCTACTACTTCCAGGACGCGAACGAAGCCCGGGGCGCCGCGGCCTCTCCGTTCAACGCTGTTCTCGGGCTGGCGCCGAATACCCTTGCAAGCAACATCAACATCTACGCGAACCGGCCCTACAGCAAGAAACTGAACCAGTTCGACCTTAGCGCGGACTATGCGATCACTTCCGGGCAGAACATCAAGGCCGCCTACCAGTACCAGGATATCGAAAGGAAATGCGACGGATCCTGGATCAGCTGCGCCGACGCGCCGAAGACCGAGGAGAATCTGGGGCTGCTCGAGTGGCGGATGAACGCCATCCAGAACGTGAGCGTGACCCTGACGTACACCTACTCGGATCGCTCGGTCGACTACGACGAGAACGCATTCCTGTCGCTGGTGCCGATGGCCAACTACGTGCCGACCGGCGGTGCGACCATCAGTGTGTATGACTATCTGAAGGCAAACGGGCTGACGGGCTTTGGCCCCTATGCCGGCTATCCGACCACCCCACTCACCGGCGATGCTGCGATCTACTCGCCAAACAACAACATCGTGCCGCAGTCGCTGTACGGCAGCCGCAACAACGTCAACGAGTTGCTTGGCCTGCGCCGCTACAACATGGCTGATCGCACGCGCAACAAGTTCCGGGCGAGGATGGATCTGCAGGCGTCGGAGAACCTGACCTTTGACGGCAGCGTCGATTACAACCAGGACGACTATGACCATTCGCTCTACGGGCTGACCAGCGCCGAGAGCTGGGCTGCCAACGTGGAGGGCGCCTACACTTTCAACGAAGGTCTCAATGGCCACATCTACTACAGCTACCAGACTAGTGACACTGACAGCGCCAGCAGGGCCTATGGCAGCAACAGCAACACTGCCTTCGTCGGCGTCGCCGCGAACACTGCGATCAGCGGCGGCTGCTACGCCACGGTCAAGGAACGCAACAACAATGCGAAGATCGATGACTGCCTGGAATGGACGAGCAGCTCCAACGACAAGGTCTACAGCTTTGGTGCAGGACTCGCCTATCAGGGCCTGATGGATGGCAAGCTGTCGGTGGCTGGCGACCTGGTTGCCTCGCGCGCGCTCACGGACGTGGGCATCCTGGGCGGCAGCTATGTCAATAATCCCCTGGCCGTCTCCGGAAGGCCCCCGGTTTCGCCGGCGGTCTACTACATCCCGGCATCAAACTTCCCGACCGCCAAGACCGATACGCTCGAATTCACACTTGATGTCCGCTGGGCGCTGAGCGCGGTCTCCGACCTCAGGATGATGTACGTCTACGCCCACATGAAATCGAGCGACTACTTCTATGACGGTACGTCGCTGGGCTCGCTGGCCATCGTCATGCCGACCAACGAGACGGCCCCCTCCTACAACGTCAATGTGGTCGGTTTTACCTACACCTACCACATGCAGTAGGGGGAACGAAGGAGCCCGACCTGGACTGGCGACCGCCCACGAGGGTTCAACCCGGTCCGGCCTCCCGGGCCGGTCAGGGCTCAGGCCCTGGCCGAGGGCAGCGTCCCCTCCCATCACAACTCGCCGGTGGCAGGGCTCCCGCAGAACAGGCTACAAAATTGACCCGAATCAAGTTAACCCCAAATTAAGGGTGGTAACGTTCGTGTTAAGGGCGATAGAAGCAACTCCAACAATCCCCTTACGAACGCTTCGAAAAGTTCCAGGAGATTTGGGAATGCTACGACAGGACAGTTCGCGACCTCACTCCCACCCGGGTCTGGGGTCGCTTTCTCTGGCTTGTCGTCTCGGTGAATCCGACGGATACCGGTCAGGATGGCCTATCCAACGCAGGCTGCAATTGGGGGAAATACCATGAATCGATCGAAAACGATTTTCGCGCTTGCCCTTTGGATCGCTGGGCTGGGGTTCGCCGTTGGCGCCCAGGCCTCCGATCTATCCGCCCTGCCCGACCTGGGCTCGACCCCGGCCCCGGCGCCGAGCGCTGTGAAGGAGGCTGTACGCACCTGCACGAAGTGCCACGACGAGGGCGAGGAAAAGCCGGTACTGTCGATCCTCAAGTCGAAGCACGCCGTCATGGCGGACAAACGCACGCCATTCGCGGACAACGCCTGCATGGGCTGCCATGGCGCAAGCAAGGCCCATCTGGCCCCGGCCGTGGGCGGCAAGCGAGCCGACCCGGATGTCGTCTTCGGCGGCCCCACTGCCAGTCCGGTAGCCAAGCAGAACGAGACATGCATTGGATGCCACGAGTCAGGCGTGCGCATTCACTGGAAAGGCAGCCGTCACGAGACCGAGAACCTTTCCTGCACTTCCTGCCATAGCCTGCACAACCAATCCGACCCGATCATGAACAACGTCACCCAGACCGATGTCTGCGTGACCTGCCACAAGGGTCGGCGCGCCGAATTGCTGCGGCCATCGACGCACCCGTTGCGCGAAGGCCAGATGTCGTGCAGTTCCTGCCACGCCCCGCATGGCGGGACCGGCCCGAAGCTGCTGGTCAAGGACACCATCAACGAGACCTGCTACACCTGCCACGCCGAGAAGCGCGGTCCGTTCCTGTGGGAACACGGCCCGGTTCGCGAAGACTGCTCCATCTGCCACAAGTCGCACGGCTCGGTGAATGCAGCGCTGCTCAAGACCCGTCAGCCATGGCTCTGCCAGCAGTGCCACATGGCTGCCCAGCACCCAAGCACTGCCTACAGCGGAACCGGCCTGCCAGGCCCGACCAAGCCCTCCGGCGCCCAACAGTTGCTTGGAAAGAGCTGTGCGAACTGCCACTCCGAGGTGCACGGCTCCAACCATCCGTCCGGCGTGCGCAAGACGCGCTAGCACGACTTCGAAAAGGACCCAAGCCATGAAAGTCAATGCGAGGAATTTCGAACTGCCGGACCCGAAACTGCGGGCCCTGTGCCTGGCGATAGCCATGGCCCTGGCCCTGCCGGCAGCCGCGTTTGCCCAGGAAGCCCAGACCGCGCCCGCGGCCAGCGCCGAGCAGCAGGCAAGCCAGGAAGAGCAGGCCAAGCCCGAAGAGGCCGGCAGCTCAGTGCAGGGCGAGTTGTTCTCAATCGAGGAGTCGGACGAACCAGAGGTGTTGAGGGAGCTTACCCAGATCCACAACGTGGTTGATTTCGGCTTCATCTACGTCAGCGATGATTCCTACAAGTTCGGCCGCTACACCGGTCTGGCTGACAAGGGCTTTTATGCCCTGCTCAACATCGATTGGTTCGAGCGCGGCGCGTGGGACGACGAAAGCGCAAGGTACTGGAGGTTCACAGGTGAGAACCTGGGCCTCGACTCGCGTGAAGCCGGCTTCGAGTACGGCGTACAGGGAAAATACAAGGTCTACATAGATTACGACGAGATCCCGAACTACTACAGTGACTCCGGCAGCACCATTTTCACCAACCCGGGCAGCACCAGCCTTGACCTGCCTTCCAACTGGGTAGGAAGCGGAACCACGGCGGGCATGACCCAACTGCTGCCCAGCCTGCAGCCGATCGACCTCAAGACGGAGCGCCGGCGCACCGGACTGGGATACAACGGAATAATCAATCGCAACTGGGACTACAGCCTCAGCTACCGGCACGAGAGCAAGGAAGGAACCAAGTCGACTGGCGCAATCTTCGGCACCAACGGCGGCAATCCGCGCGCCGTGATCGCTCCCGAGCCGGTTGACTACACCACGGAGCAGATCGACGCTTCCGTTCGGTACACGAGCCGAAATTTCCAGCTCGAAGCAGCCTATTACCTGTCGCTTTTCTCCGATGCGAATACGGCGCTGCAGTGGGCCAATCCCTACACGACGATCAGCGGCTGGGCAGCGGGAACCGGATACCCGAGCGGAGTCGGCCAGTTGGGCCTGCCGCCAGACAGCCGGTTCGAGCAGGCGAGCCTGAGCGCGGGCTACAATTTCTCCGAAGCAACCAGGTTGAGCGGAAGTTTCTCCAGCGGTCGCATGACCCAGAACGACACCTTCCTGCCCTACACGGATATCGCTTCGCTTGCGGCATCCATAACCCAGCCTTTACCGCGTGATTCGCTGGATGGGGAAATCGACACCACAGTATTCAACCTGAGACTGTCGTCGCGGCCCACTTCGGACTTCGCATGGAACATGTCCTATCGCTATGACGATCGGGACAACCAGACTCCGAGAAGCGAGTATGTCTACATCGCAGGCGACGCCCAAACCCAGAATACCGCGGTTACGAGCAACACGCGTCGGTTCAACGAGCCCTATAGCTACCGGAACGAGGACTTCAAGGCCGATGCTTCGTATCGCCTGTTCGGCAACACGGATGTCAGCCTGGGAGCCCAATTCAGCACCATCGATCGCACCTATACCGAGCGCGAGCAGGCCGACGAAGACACCTACACACTCGGGATCAATACTGCGATCTCCGATCAGCTCAACAGCCACATTCGCTACAGCCATGCCAAACGTGATGGCTCGACCTATGTCGGCAATGAACCATTCCTCAGTGGCTACTCCCCGGGCTACACCTCCACGACCCCGGGCTGGGACAACCACCCGCAATTGGCAGGTTCTACCAGGCCAACCGGGACCGCGACCAACTGGCCATCAACGTCGAATTCACGCCGACCGAGGCCCTGACGCTGGGCGCCGGCCTTGACTACACGGACGACCAGTACAACGAATCCGAGGTCGGGCTGATCGACGCCACGAGCGAAAGCGTAACCCTTGATGCGGTCTATGCACCTTCGGAGCTCTGGTCCATCTACGGTTTCTATACCTACGAGTCATTGAGCGCGAATCAGAATGGCCATAGCTTCTCGGGCGGCGCAGTCCAGGTTGCGCAGGCGGCCGATCCGAAGCGCGAATGGTCCGCCCACCAGCGCGAGCGCGTTGACAGCACCGGCTTCGGCTACAAGCGGACGACGACCTCCGGGCGCTTCGACTTCGGCCTCGACTACCTACGCTCCAAGTCGTGGGCTGGCTACGATTTCGCCGTGGGATCGGCGCTGACCACCAAGCCGCTTCCGCGCGACACGACCGTCCTGGATTCGCTGAACCTGTACGCCACGTACAAGATGCGCGACAACCTGTCGGTGCGCATGGGCTACTGGTATGAGGAGTACAGCTCGTCGGACTGGGCGGTCGATGGCATCGATGCCAATCAGTTGGCCAATGTGATCCTGCTCGGGGAAGACAGCCCCGACTACAACGACAACGTCGTGTCGCTGTCGATGATCTATCGCTTCTGACCGACGATGCCCGTCAGAGTTTTTTAGCCATGATCCAGGCGCGCCCACAGGCGCGCCTGGATCGTTTTTTCCTGCCCGACACCCCGGCTGCCTGAATGGGAACAGCCCGGCGGGCCGGCACAAGGCAGGAGGACGGCTTTACGAAGCGGCCCAAAGCACTATGATACGGCGTGAAAGCACCGGGGCCGGAGTGATTCGGCCAGTATCGATTTCAATCCAAGGAGTAGCAGATGAAAATCCTCAATCTCGTAGTGCTCGCCGGCTCGCTGGCTTTCGCCTCGGCCGCGATCAACCCGGCCCATGCCGCCGTGAATGACGCGCAGGCCGAGCAACTGATCAAAGACAACAAGTGCGGCAAGTGTCACTCGGCCACCAAGAACAAGACTGGCCCGTCCTGGACGAAGATCGCGACCGAGTTAAGGGCAAGGCCGATGCCGAGAAGAAGATCATCACCAACATCACGACCGGTCCGATGGTCAAGTTCGACGACGGCACCGAGGAAGAGCACAAGATCATCAAGACCAAGGACCAGGCAGAGCTCAAGAACCTCGCGCAATGGATCCTGGCGCACTGAAAGCATCCTGTTAGTGCGACACCATGACCGGTAGGGGAACCAGAATCATGTTCCGCAAAAAGTTGGCATTGGGGATTTTGTTTGCGGCACTTGGGTTCGCCGCCAGTGTCTCGGCGACGGTTGAACCAGCCGTCGCCGAGGTTGCATCAGCCGCTACCGAGGAGGACTCGGGGCCGAAACTCGACAACACGACTTGCCTGTCCTGCCACGACGGCAAGCACGGGGCGATCGAGGTGCCGGCCGCCGATGACGAGACTCGGGAGCTCGGTGCGGTCGAGCCAGAGGGCTACGCCACCAGCGTGCATTCGGACATGCAGTGCGTGGCCTGCCACGTGGAGATCACCGACAGCTCGCCAAGCACCAGATAGCCAGTGGCGTGAAGCCACCCGATTGCCTCCAGTGCCACCAGAATCTGCAGGCCGCCGCCGAGAGGGACAAGACCCTCGCCGACAAGCCCTGGATGGGAACCATCGCGGAGAACATCGAGAGCTACAAGTCCTCCTACCACGCGCGGCCGAACGAGGACGAAGGCGGCAAGCCAAATGCCACCTGCAACGACTGCCACAACGTGCACACCTTCAACGTGCCGCCCAAAGGCAGCGCCAAGCGCGCCAAGTGGCGGCAGGGAATCTCGGCTCTTTGCGGTAACTGCCACGAAGACGAACTCGATACCTGGATCGGAGTCGGTGCATGGCCGGGAAGTGATCCAGAAGCACAATCCGAAGGCCGCCGTCTGCACGGACTGCCATACCTCGCACGACATCAAGGGCAGCAAGTCGGCCGAGGCCAAGCTGGCGATCACCGCCAACTGCGGCGACTGCCACGAGGATCGCTACGCCTCGTACAAAGCCACCTACCACGGCAAGATTTCGACGCTCGGCTACACCAATACGGCGAAGTGCTTCGACTGCCATGGCAGCCATGAGATCGAGCCATCATCGAATCCCATCGCGATGATGCACGCTGCCAATCGCCTCGAGTCCTGCCAGGAATGCCACAGCGGCCGGAAGGACGTTCCCCTGGCGACGGCAGGCTTCGTCAGCTTCAGCCCGCACGGCACGACCGACAACTTCGACAAGTATCCGCAGATCTGGATCGCCAACCAGATCATGGTCGCAGCTGCTGGTCGGCACCTTCGCGTTCTTCTGGCTGCACACCATTCTCTGGTTCTACCGCGAGTACAAGGAGCGCCAGAAGAACAAGTACCTGCCGCACGTGAAGGTCGAAGGCCTGCCGGACACTGCCGGCGAAGTTCCAGGGCAAGCACTTCCAGCGCTTCAGCCTCACCTGGCGGATCGCGCACATCGTGTTCGCGCGTCAGCCTGATGATCCTGACGCTGACCGGCCTGCCGATCTTCTATCCGGATGCCGCCTGGGCCAAGCCCTTGATGGACATGCTTGGCGGGCCGAAGACCGCGGGCCTCATCCACCGGGTCAATGCGGTGATCTTCTCCGGCGTGTTCTTCTGGCACCTGTTCTACATGGCGATCAAGAACGGACGCAACTGGCGCCAGTTCAAGATTTTCGGCCCGAATTCACTCATTCCCGGCCTGCAGGACCTCAAGGACATCGTCTCGATGTTCAAGTGGTTCCTCGGCATGGGACCGCGGCCGGTGTTCGATCGCTGGACCTACTGGGAGAAGTTCGACTACTGGGCGCCGTTCTGGGGCGTCACCATCATCGGCGCCAGCGGCCTGGTCATGTGGATTCCCTACTTCACCGCCAGGTACCTGCCGGGCTGGGTCTTCAATGTCGCGCCGATCTTCCATGGCGAGGAAGCCTTCCTCGCAGTGGTGTTCCTGTTCACGGTGCATTTCTTCAACAACCACTTCCGTCCGGACAAGTTCCCGCTGGATCGGGTGATGTTCACCGGCACCATGACGATGGACGAGTTGAAGCATCAGCACCCGCTGCAGTATCAGCGGTTGATGGCTTCGGGCGAGTTGGAGAAGTTCCTGGTCGAGCCGCCGTCACCGGCGATGGTCAGGTTCTCTACGGTGCTCGGATTCACCCTGATCACCATCGGACTGAGCTTGCTGACATTGGTCGGTATCGGATTCTTCACCAGCCACTAGATGAGCAAACCGAACCCGGAGCCATCGAGCCGCTGAGGAAGCGGATGACTGGGGGTCCCGACGGCACGTCCGGACCCTCGTCCTCATGGGCGCGACGGTCTTCGGGATCTATCTTTGCTACCGGCTCGCCGTGCCGTTTCTGCCGGCCCTTGTCTGGGCTTCGGCGCTTGCTGTCCTGTTCGCTCCACTTCAGGGCTGGCTCGAGTCGAAACTGAAACGGCCAAGCGTTGCGGCTGCCGTCTCGGTGCTCCTGATCGCCGTGATCGTGGTCGCGCCGGTGACCATCGTGGCCGAGCGGTTGGTCGTCCAGGCGGCCAGGGGCGCCTCGCTCGTGGAGCGCAAAGTCGCATCGGGTGAATGGCAGCGGACGTTCTCCACCCAGCCGCGCATGGGCGAGCTGGCGGACAGGATCGCGCGCCGGATCGACCTGGCCGACGCCGTGAAATCGGCGACCGACTGGCTGGCCGCCAGCGCCGGCAAGATCGCCAAGGGCTCGGTACTGCAGGCGGCCGGTCTCATCCTGACCTTCTACCTGCTCTTTTTCTTCCTGCGCGACCGCCAGCTGGCGCTTCGAGGCGTGAGGTACTTTTCACCCTTGTCGGATGTCCAGACCGATCTGCTGCTGACGCGGGTGCACGACACGATCTACGCGACGATCTATGGCACCTTGGCGGTGTCCTGCGTGCAGGGGCTCCTGGGCGGACTCATGTTCTGGTGGCTGGGGCTCTCGGCCCCCCTGCTCTGGGGCGTGGTGATGGCCATGATGGCGCGTGGTGCCCGTGCTCGGCACGTTTGTCGTCTGGGTTCCGGCCGCCATCTTCCTGGCCCTGGAAGGTCAGTGGGGAAGCGCGCTGCTGCTCGCTGCCTGGGGGCTCATGGTCGTCAGCACGGTCGACAATGTGCTTCGGCCGATCCTGGTTGGAAACCGGCTCAAGCTCCATACCGTCCTGGCCTTCCTGTCCATCGTCGGCGGACTGCTGCTTTTTGGCGCCGCCGGATTTATCCTCGGGCCGGTCATACTGACGGTCACGATGGTCCTCCTGGAGAGTTGGACCAGCCGGGGCCGCGAGGGAGTTGACGTGAATCAAGTAGGCGGCGGGCAGGACAGTGCAACCTAGCAAGAGATGATCGAGCCCGGCCGATGCATACCCACGTAGCCACCCCTGCCGATTCCCCATCGACACCTGTCGAGGCGGCCCCGATCGGGCCGCGACTGCTGGCATTCGCGCGCGAGCAGTTGCGGATGGCCCGGGACCACCTCGCCCGCAAGGGAGACGACCGGCATCTTGGAATCCACCAGGCCCGCAAGTGCATTCGGCGCACCCGTGCCGCGCTGGCCTTGGGCAGGCGGGTGTTCGATAAACACGCGAAAACGATCGATGACGATCTGGGAAGGTTGTGCCGCGGCCTGTCGGCATTGCGCGACGCGCAGGCCCTGGTGGAGGAACTCGAGCGATTGGACGCAGTGGCGCCGCCCGAAGCGCTCCCCATCCTTTCACGCGCCAAGGACGCCGCCCGGCACCGGCGTGACCAGATGCTGGAGCGCGCCCTTCGGCGCGACGACGGACTCGAATCCCGCCGCAGGCGGCTGGCGCTGGCCGAGCAGCGGCTCGGCGCATTGGACTGGACGGCACTCGATGAGCGAAGGGTGGTCAAGGCCGTGAAGCGGAGCAAGCGGCGCGTCGGAAAGGCGGCGCCGCGCGCCGAGCGACACCCCGAAGACGAGGAAGCCTGGCACCTCTACCGGCGCCGCCTGCGCCGCCTGCACCAGCAACACACCCTGCTGTCCACGCTGCAGCCGGGCCTGTTGCCTGCGACAATGGGCCAGGAAGCTCGCGCCAGTGCGCTGGGCGAGTTGCAGGATGACGTGCTGCTGCTGAAGCGGTGCGGCAACCACTCGCCCTTCCCTGCTGAGTTGCGACCCGTGCTGCGCGGCATAGCGCGTGAACGCTTGCAAAAGGCACGGCGCGGCTGAGTGGTTTCCATTTCATCCCCTTGTCGGAGCGATTCGTGAGCGCGGCCCTGAGAATCGGCATAGTCGGCTACGGCCGTTTCGGCGCTGCGCTTGCCTCGTTGCTGGAGGAACGCGGACATGCGTGGCGCGGCTGGGATCCGGCCGTCAGGATCGGCGGCGACCACGGCGTCGCCGACGTGGACACGTTGCTGTCGCAGTCGGACCTGATCATCGTGGCGGTTCCGGTCAGCGCCTTCGAGGGCGTCCTGCGCGGGCTGCGGCCCAAGTTGAGTCCCCGGCACATGGTCATGGATGTCTGCAGCGTCAAGCAGGGTCCCTGCCAGTTGATGGACGAAGTACTGGGCGCAGGAAATAGGCCACGTCGGCTCCCACCCGCTGTTTGGCCCGCTCAGCATCGCCCGGGCGGAGCCGCTGCGAACCGTGCTGTGCCCGAGTCCCTGGCATCCAGGCGTCGCTCGCGAGGTGCGCGCCTTGTTCGAGTCGATCGGCAGCGAAGTGAGTGAACAGGATCCGGCAGCCCACGATCGCTTCATGGCGTTGACCCACGCGATGGCTTTCTTCATCGCGCGAGGATTGCTGGACCTGGGCCTGGGCGATGACCTGCGCTGGGCGCCGCCCAGTTTTGCCGCGTTGGCGGCCTCGATTGCCGCGGTGCGTGCCGACGCCGGCCATTTGTTCAACGCCATTCAGCGCGAAAACCCGTATGCGGCACCGACCAGGCATCGCTTCATCGAAGCATTGACGCTCATCGACCAGAGGCTCGAGGAGCCGTCGCCAGGCGTCGAAGCCATTCCGGAGATCGGCATTCCAGACCTCGGCCTTCATTCGCCGGCCTTGCTCGAGGTGCGCGAGCACATCGACGAGTTGGATCGCGAGTTGATTGCGCTGCTGCAGCGACGCTGCGAACTCAGCGCCCGGGCCGGCCTGGCCAAGCGCGAGACTGGCGCACCCGTGCTGGATCCCAGCCGCGAAGCGGAGCTTCTGCTGCAGCGCGGGCGCTGGGCTGAACAGGGCGGCCTGCCAGCGGACGTGGTGCAGGCCTTGTTCCGGCAAGTGCTGACGATCAGCAGGCGCATCCAGGGATAGAGGCGATCTGCCATGATCGAGCCGTCAACGCACTGATCGGCGCTGCCCTGCCCCTCGCTTGATTTAGGTCAGGGCGATTCCCGCGCTCGGGAAGGACAATTGCGCCATCGACAATGAGTCCATGAAAGGGGAACAAGCGATGAAACGTCTGACCTATCCGCTTCTGATCGCATTCACAGCTGGCGTGCTCACGCTTGCTGGCTGTGCCCGCGACAAGGACAGCACGGCCAGTGACGCCACCGCGAGCACTGCGGCCACCGATACCGGCGGCTCGGCGGCCGGTGATTTCGGCCCACCCCAGGGCGAACCCGTCCAGGCGATCCTGACCTCCCCGCCGAACGTTCCGCCGGCGACCGGACGCACCGCGCCGGCCAAGGTCATCGTCAACCTGGAAGTGCGCGAGGTCGAGAAAGAAATCTCCGAAGGCGTCAAGTACACCTTCTGGACCTTCGGCGGCACGGTTCCGGGCAGCTTCATCCGCATTCGCCAGGGCGATACGGTCGAGTTCCATCTGAACAACCATCCTGATTCCAAGATGCCGCACAACATCGACCTGCATGCCGTCACGGGTCCGGGTGGTGGCGCGGCATCGAGCTTCACGGCCCCGGGCCACAGCTCGCAGTTCACCTTCAAGGCGCTCAACGCCGGTCTGTTCGTCTATCACTGCGCCACCGCGCCGGTCGGCATGCACGTCGCCAACGGCATGTATGGCCTGATCCTGGTCGAGCCGCCGCAGGGCTTGCCCAAGGTGGACAAGGAGTACTACGTGATGCAGGGCGACTTCTACACGGTCGGCAAGTATCGCGAGAAAGGACTGCAGGCCTTCGACATGCAGAAGGCGATCGAGGAGAACGCGACCTACGTGCTTTTCAACGGCTCGGAAGGCTCGCTGCTCGGCGACAATGCGCTCAAGGCCAATGTCGGCGAGAAAGTGCGCCTGTACGTCGGCAACGGCGGCCCCAACCTGACTTCGTCGTTCCATTTGATCGGCGAGATCTTCGACAAGGTCTGGTTCGAGGGCGGCAGCAAGTATCAGGAAAATGTCCAGACCACGCTGGTGCCGGCCGGCGGATCGGCCATGATCGAGTTCCATTCCGAGGTCCCGGGTACCTGCCGTGATCGTCGACCACTCCCTGTTCCGCGCGTTCAACAAGGGCGCGCTGGGCATGATGAAGTTCACCGGCCCGGACAACCTGGCGGTGTATTCCGGCAAGGAAATCGACAGCGTCTACCTGGGCGACAAGGCAGTCAGTTCCGCGCCGGTGGCGGCCGCAGCCTCGGCCTCGGCCTCCGGCTCGCTGACCCTCGACCAGCAGGTCAAGGCCGGCGCCGCGCTGTTCAACGGCACCTGCTCGACCTGCCACCAGCCCAACGGCGCAGGCCTGCCGAACGTATTCCCGCCGCTGGCCAAGTCCGACTTCCTGGCTGCCGACAAGCAGCGTGCGATCGGCATCGTGGTCAACGGCCTCACCGGCCCGGTGACGGTCAACGGCGCCACGCTACAACTCGGTGATGCCGCCGATGAGCCAGCTCAACGATGACGAGGTCGCCCACATCCTGACCTTCGTCCTGAACAGCTGGGGCAATCCGGGCGGCAAGGTCAGCGCGGAAGAAGTGGCGAAGGTTCGTGCCAGCACGACGCCTCCCCCGGGCGCGGCGCACTGATCCATGCGCAGACTGTTGCTGACTGCTGTTGCTGGTTCCTGCCGCCGGTCAAGCCGGCGGCGGGACTCGGGATGCGGGCTACGTCCGCATCCCGGCCGGCGAATACAAATCGGCGTTGCGATACGAGGACGGAGACGGCCGCACCAAGGTGGCCGCCTTCTCGATGATGAAGCGGCCGGTGACCAACGCCGAATACCTGGCCTTCGTGCGCGCCCATCCCGAGTGGCGACGCGATCGCGCTCCCTCGGTCTTCGCCGAACCAGGGCACTATCTCAGCCACTGGCGCTCGCCGGTGGACCTCGGTCCGACCAACCTGCCCCAGCAACCGGTCACCCAGGTCAGCTGGTTCGCCGCAACCGCGTACTGCGAGGCACAAGGTGCGCGCCTGCCAACCTGGGCGGAGTGGGAATACGTGGCTGCGGCCGACGAGACCCGTCGGGACGCCCGCTCCGATCCGGCCTGGCGCGAACGCATCCTCGGCTGGTATTCGAAGCCGGCGAATTCGGCCATGTCGCCGGTCGGCAAGAGTCCGCCCAACGTCTATGGCGTGCAGGACATGCATGGACTGGTCTGGGAATGGGCGGAAGACTACGCGGCGATGATGGTCTCGGGCGACAACCGGGAGCAGAAGGCCGATGACCGACTCAAGTTCTGCGGCGCCGGCGCGATCGCCATGGATGACCGTGAGAACTATGCCGTGCTGATGCGTGTAGCCATGCTGTCTTCGCTGGAAGGCGACGACAGCACTTCGAGTCTCGGCTTCCGCTGCGCCAGATAACTTTTCCGAGGTGCCTGATGAAATCCATTTTCGCAACCGCGATGCTGATGCTGTCGGGTGCGGTGGCTGCGGCCACCCCGCTCCCCGCTGATTCCGTGCTGCAACTTTCCAACCGGTTCACCGACCAGGACGGCAAGAGCTTCGTGTTGTCCGAGCGCCGGGGTCACGTCCAGGTGGTCTCGATGTTCTACAGCTCCTGCAAGTTCGTCTGTCCGTTGCTGATCGACAGTGGCCTCGGCCTCGACAAGGCGCTCGCCCCCGCGGAGCGGGCAAGACTGCGAGTGTTGCTGATCAGCCTGGATCCGGTGCGGGACACCACCGCCGCGCTCAATGCGCTCGCCACCAAGCGCAAGCTCGATCGCACGCGCTGGACCCTGGCGCGGACCGACAAGGATGGCGTTCGCAAGATGGCGGCCTTGCTCGACGTGCGCTACCGTCAGCTTGCCGATGGCGAGTTCAATCACACCAGCGGGTTGATCCTGCTCGATTCCGAAGGGCGCATCCTGGCGCGAACCGAGAAGCTCGGGGCGACGCCGGACCCGGCTTTCCTGGCCGCGGTCAGGAAAGCACTGAAAGCCTCGAAGTAATCAATAGGTGTATTCGACGCTGACCCAGTTCTTGCGCACATCGGCGCCGACGTCGCCCTTCTGGAAGTCGGCCAGCTTCAGCAGTCCGGTCCAGCGCTTCGACAAGGCATAGGCCACGGACGCATCCCACTCGCTGCCGTAGTGCACCGAGCCGTTGTCCGCCTGGAAATCGTGCCAGATCACATTGGCAGTCAGTTTGCCGAACTTGCGGCTCCAGCTGAGGTAGCTGTCGTCCAGGCCGTTGACGGGCGTGGTCAGGAACCGATCGGCCCATCCGTTGAAGGCATGCAGGGTCGCCAAGGGCGTCTGGAACGCATAGGTGCCATTACCGCCCAGTCTTTCCCAGCCGCCCTTGAACGTATTGCCGCCCCAGACCGCCCCGGCCTCGACCAGCAGGTAATCGGCATCGATGCTGGGGCTTCCATCCGCGTAGCTGTCCTGCTGGGCGGCCTCCAGGGTCGCCAGCCAGCCCACGCCATCGGGTGAGTCCTTCTTTGCCGTGTAGCGCAGGCCCACGTCCCGGTGCGAGGTCAGTGGCAGCGTCTTGTTCTCGACAAAGTAGGCATAGCCGACCAGGGTTCCCGGGCCGATCGCATAGCTGAGATTGAGCAGATTCGCGTTGAGCATCCAGCGTTCCACGTCCTCCTGCTGGTCATAGCCGGCGAACACGCGCTGGACGCGGTTCATGTAGCTGTAGCGGATGGTCAGTCCATTGCCGAAGCGGTGCTGCAGGTCCAGGGCGTCGAAGGTCTGTTCGTTCTGGCGCCAGCCGACCGCGCCGATGAAGCGCTGGTTGTCGTAATTCAGGCGTTGCCGCCCCAGGGTGGCGCGACTTCGATCGTTTGGCGCGTAGTTGAGCGTGGCAATGTGCAGGTCGGTGTTGTCGGGGTCGGCGACGGTCGGGTACGTGACCCGCCCGTTGGCGGTGCTGTTGAACCAGTCGCCGAAGAAATGCGTCGTGTTCAGGATCTCGATTGCCCCGCCAAAGCCATGGCGCACCGGGGTCAGGTAGCCGATGCGGGTGCGCGCCGTATAGGCGTCGGCGATCGGATTGAATTTGGCGTCGTCCACCTGCTCCCAGCGCGCTCGAAAGTTCAGGGTCCATTTTCCGTGCGCCGGGGCGCTCGGGCCGTCGGCCATGGCTGGTCCGGCGACCGACCCCAGCAGCAGGGCCAGTGTCAGCGGGTTGAGGCGTAAAACAGCCATGTGCTTGCTCCAGAGTGGTTTGGGCAGATGCTACGGACACCGCCCGGCGCCCGCCCTGACCTTGGTCAAGCCGCCTGCAACCGGGCGAGGGGGCCGGCCGACATGCGAGACTTGGCGGAGTCTGGAGCGGCATCCAGGTTCCAAGGTTTGACCTGAATCAAGTTGCCCCCGGCCCGCATCGGGAAAATACGCATCGAACTACGCAAGGGGTTGGCAATGGCCGCAGAGGCATCTTCAGCAACATACAACGACAAGGTCGTCCGGCAGTTCACGGCCATGACCGTGGTCTGGGGCGTGGTCGGCATGCTGGTAGGCGTGTTCATCGCCGCCCAGCTCTACTGGCCGCAACTGAATTTCGGAGTGCCGTGGCTGAGCTACGGCCGGCTGAGGCCCCTGCATACCAACGCGGTCATCTTCGCGTTCGGTGGCTGTGGACTGATGGCCACCAGCCTTTACGTCGTGCAACGTACCTGCCACGTGAGGCTGATCTCCGACAAGCTGGCCGCTTTTGTGTTCTGGGGCTGGCAGGCGGTCATCGTGGCGGCGGCCATCACGCTGCCGCTCGGTTACACCCAGGGCAAGGAATACGCCGAACTCGAATGGCCGATCGACCTGCTGATCGCCGTCGTCTGGATTGCCTACGCGGTGGTGTTCCTGGGCACGATCGCCAAGCGCAGGGTCAAGCATATCTACGTGGCGAACTGGTTCTATGCCAGCTTCATCATCGCCGTGACCCTGCTGCACGTGGTCAACAGCCTGGCCATGCCGGTCACGCTGGGCAAGTCCTACTCGGCCTACACGGGCGCGGTCGATGCCATGGTGCAGTGGTGGTACGGACACAACGCGGTCGGATTCTTCCTGACTGCCGGCTTCCTCGGCATGATGTATTACTTCGTGCCCAAGCAGGCCGGTCGCCCGGTCTACTCGTATCGCCTGTCGATCGTGCATTTCTGGGCGCTGATCGCGGTCTACATGTGGGCCGGTCCGCACCACCTGCATGTACACGGCGCTGCCCGACTGGGCGCAGTCCGTGGGCATGGCGTTCTCGCTGATCCTGCTGGCCCCGAGTTGGGGCGGCGCGATCAACGGAATGATGACGCTGTCCGGCGCGTGGCATAAGTTGCGCACCGATCCGATCCTGAAATTCCTGATCGTCGCCATCTCGTTCTACATGATGAGCACGTTCGAGGGACCGATGATGTCGATCAAGACGGTCAACTCGCTCTCGCACTACACCGACTGGACGATCGGCCATGTCCATTCCGGCGCGCTGGGCTGGGTAGCGATGGTGACGGTGGGCTCGATCTACTCGATGTTGCCAGGCCTGCTCGGCCAGGCCCGCATGTACTCGGTCAAGGCCATCGACCTGCACTTCTGGCTGCATACCGTCGGCGTGGTCTTCTACATCTCCTCGATGTGGATTGCCGGCGTGATGCAAGGCCTGATGTGGCGCGCAACGAATGCCGACGGCACGCTGACCTACAGCTTCGTGGAGTCGCTCAACGCGACCTACCCCTACTACCTGGGCCGACTGTGCGGCGGATTGCTCGCGCTGACCGGCATGCTGATCATGGGCTGGAATGTCTTCCGCACGTGGCAGCAAGCTTCCGTCCCCCACTCTGCCCCGGTGTTGCCGCCGGACGCAGCGTCCGCCAGAGCCTGAGGCCCGTCGAATGAAGAAGTCCAACGAAGGCCACGCCCACGAGAAGATCGAAACCAATGTCGGCATCATGGCCGTCCTGATTGCGGTTGCCCTCTCCTTTGGCGGCCTGGCGGAAATCATCCCACTGATGTACCAGGCCGAGGCGATCAAGCCCCTGCCTGGCGTGACGCCCTACCCGGCGCTGCAGCTGGCCGGCCGCGACGTCTATATTCGCGAGGGCTGCTACAACTGCCATTCGCAGATGGTTCGCACGCTTCGCTTCGAGACCGAGCGCTACGGCCACTATTCGCTGGCCGGCGAATCGGTCTACGACCGTCCGTTCCAGTGGGGCAGCAAGCGCACCGGCCCGGATATCGCCCGCGTCGGCGGCCGATATTCCGATGACTGGCATCGCGTGCATCTGAACAACCCGCGCGATCGTCGTGCCTGAATCGAACATGCCCGGTTTCCCGTGGCTGGCCGAGAACAAGGTCGACGGCGAGTTGATCACCAAGAAGCATGCAAGACCCTGAAGATGCTGGGCGACCCGTACACCGACGCAGACATCAGCGGCGCCCGCGCCGCCGTCGCAGGACAAGACCGAACTGGATGCCCTGGTTGCCTACCTGCAGGGCCTGGGCACGCACGCGCCGAAGGGAGGCTGAGCATGATTTCCGGAATCGTCACGGCCTTGCTGCTGGTGCTGTTCATCGGCGGCTGGATCTGGGCCTGGAAGCCCGAGGCGCAAGTCCGAATTCGACGCGGCGGCGCGCATGCCCCTGGAAGATCATCTGAATTGAACGGGGAGGATCGGCGATGAGTGCTGGATGGTCGTGGTACGTCATCGCGCTGGTGGTGCTGAACATCGTCGGCTGCGTCTGGCTGCTGTGGTGGACCGGCAAGCGCAGGCCCGGACCCGGCGCCCGACAGATACCAGCCATGTATGGGATGGCGATCTCACCGAATACGACAAGCCGCTGCCACGCTGGTGGATCAACCTGTTCTACCTCACCATCGTGTTCAGCATCGGCTACCTGGTCTGGTTCCCGGGCCTCGGCGCATTCGCCGGCACCGGCAAGTGGACCTCGGTGGGCCAGCACGACGCCGACAAGGCCATGCCGGCGACGCAAGCTCGAGGCGACATTCAGCCCGTACGAGGGCCAGGCGATCGACGTGCTGGCGCGCGATCCCAAGGCGCTGCAGCTCGGTCGCTCGCTCTTCGGCAACTACTGCGCCACCTGCCATGGCTCCTCGGCGCAGGGCGCCATCGGCTTTCCGAACCTCACCGACAAGATCTGGCACTGGGGCGGCACGCCCGATCGGGTATTGCACACGGTGCTTGACGGACGCGACGGCGCGATGCCGCCCTGGGGACCGGTGCTGACCGGCATGGGTGGTGAGCACGCGGTCGACGACGTCGTCGGCCTACGTCGCAGCCTCTCGAGCCCCGACAAGTCGCCTGCAGAACGACTACATGGCCGCGCAGGGCAAGCCGCTCTACGAGGGCGTCTGCGCCGCCTGCCACGGCCCGGCAGGCAAGGGCAATCCGGATCTGGGCGCGCCGGACCTGACCGACGACTACTGGCTGTATGGCGACAGCAACGAGAGCCTGCGCGAAGACCAGCACCGAGGGTCGCAATGGCGTGATGCCGGCGCACCGGCCGCTGATGGGTGAAACACGCTCCCGGCTGGCAGCGGCTTATGTCTGGTCGCTGTCCAATCCGCCGGCGAAACCGGCGCAGTGACCGACTTCACGGAGCCGACGGTTCGACCATCCGCCGCGGCCGATGTCGCAGCGGCTGGGCGCGATCCTCTGGCCGAGCTTCTTTTCCGCCGGCGTGGCGACGATGGTGTTCTTCGCCTTCGTCGATCCGCTGGCGCTGCGCGACATGACCTTCCCGGAAGCCGCGATCACGCGCGAGCTGGGCTACACGATCGGCTTCTTCATGTTCTGGCTCGCGACCGCGGGTTCCAGCCTGTTCACCTGGATATTGCTGCGCCCGGCGGCCGCTTCAACAAGCCGCTGCCACCGGAGAAGTGAGTCAGTGAGCAAGAATCATATTCCGGTCGAGCTGGTCGATGCCGGCGGCAACAGCCTTTACGCCAGCGAGCGCAAGATCTATCCGCGCGATGTGTACCGGCCGGTTCCAGAAGCTGCGCAAGATCGCGGTGGTCGTGCTGCTGGGCATGTTCTACCTGTTCCCGTGGCTGCGCTGGGACGGCCGCCAGGCCGTGCTGTTCGACCTGCCGGCGCGCAAGTTCCACGTCTTCGGGCTGACCTTCTGGCCGCAGGACTTCGTCTTCCTGGCGATGCTGCTGATCATGGCGGCGCTGTCGCTGTTCTTCTTCACCGCGCATGGCCGGCCGCCTGTGGTGCGGCTACGCCTGCCCGCAGACGGTGTGGACCGAGGTGTTCCTGCTGGATGGAGCGCTGGACCGAAGGCGACCGCAGCCAGCGCATGAAGCTCGACGCGGCTCCATGGGGGCGCGAGAAGCTGCGGCGCAAAGGCGGCAAGCACGTGCTGTGGCTGTTGTTCGCGCTGTGGACCGGCTTCACCTTCGTCGGCTTCTTCACGCCGATCACCCAACTGGCGGCGCGGGCTGCCGTTCGAGTGGGGCGGCTGGGAAACCTTCTGGGTGCTGTTCTACGCGCTCGCCACCTGGGGCAATGCCGGCTTCCTGCGCGAGCAGGTCTGCAAGTACATGTGCCCGTACGCGCGTTTCCAGAGCGCGATGTTCGATCGCAACACGCTGATCATCGCCTATGACCCCATGCGCGGCGAACCGCGCGGCCCGCGCAAGCGCGGAATGGCCAGCGTGCTCGAGCGCGCGCGCGGCCTGCTCGACCAGTCGACCGCCTACGACTACGTCTTCCGCGCCGCGCACCACCCCACTGCCGCCGACGCGGCGGTGCAGGCGCGCGGCGGCACTTCGATCGCCGATGTCGGCCTGAAAGCCGAGCCGCTGCCGAAGTTCGAAACCGAGCAACTCGGCGATTGCATCGACTGCACGATCTGCGTGCAGGTCTGCCCCACCGGCATCGATATCCGCAATGGCCTGCAGTACGAATGCATCGCCTGCGGCGCCTGCATCGACGCCTGCGACGAGGTGATGGACAAGATGGGCTACCCGCAAGGGCTGATCCGCTACTCCACCCAGAACGCCATCGATGCCAAGCCCACCCGTGTCCTGCGGCCGCGCATCTTCATCTATGGATTGCTGCTGCTTGGGCTTGCACCGGCTGGATGTGGGGCGTGAGCCATCGCAGCACGTTGATCGCCGAAGTGCTGCGCGACCGCAATGCGCTGTACCGCGTGGTCGCCGACGACCGGGTCGAGAACAGCTACACTCTCAAGATCGTGAACAAGGAACTGCAGCCGCAACGCTATCGGGTTTCCCTGCTCGCCCCGCATGACATCGAACTGTCCGGGGGCGCTCGTACGGTATCTGCCGCGGGCGAGGAAGTGCTCACGCTGCCCTTGACGGTTTCGGCTGACGACGACATCCATGGCAAGACCAAGGTGACCTTCCTTGTCGAATCGGCCGACGGCCGTTCGCGCCAGGAAGTGCCGTCCAGCTTTTTCGGGCCGATCGAGTGACTGAGCGGCGCGCGCTCCGGGAGCCGATGGTCTGGCTCATGGTCGGTCTGCCGGCTGCTTCCGTAGTCGCCGGTCTGCTGCTGGTGGCGACTGCCGTGCGTAGCGGCGGCGCCGATGAAGTCGTGGACGACGTGCAACGCACCGCGCAAATACAAGTCGCCGAACTCGGCCCAGACGCGCGCGCCGAGACGATGAAATTGTCCGCGGTGCTCAGCCTGGACAAGGCAACGACGCAGGTGCTTCCGGTCAACGGCGATTTCGTCCGCAACGAAAGCCTGCTGCTTACGCTGAGCCATCCAACCGACGCGACACGGGATCGGCAGCTGACCCTGGAGCCGACTGAACTGGGATGGCGCGCTGTTGATGCGATCGGCGCCGACCACGACTGGATCGTGCAACTCGCGCCAGCCGATGGGCGCTGGCGCTTGCGAGGCCGCCTCGAGGCGGGCCAGCGCGCCGCTCACCTGGGGCCGGCGCTCGTCGGCAACTGAGTCTGTGGACGTGCACGCGAGTCCGGGCTGCTACCACTGCGGCGAGCCGTTGCCGGCACAGCCGACGGTGTGCCTTGTCGGCGGCGAGTCGCGGTCGTTCTGTTGCAGCGGATGCGCTGCCGCCGCAGCCTGGATCGGCGAGGCATCCCTCGACGACTATTATCGCCTGCGCAGCGCCAGTGCCGGGCGCGTTGCTTCGGAACCGACCGATTTCTCCGCATGGGACCAGGATGCGGTGGTCGACGAGCATAGCCGCGCCGTCGAGGGTGGCAGGGAGATCACCGTTCTCACCGACGCCATGCGCTGCGCTGCCTGCGCCTGGCTGATCGACCGCGCGCTTCGCCAGGAGCCGGGAGTCATCGACGCCGGCGCGAATGCGATTACCGGCCGGATCATTGTCAGCTGGGACCCGGGGCGGACCACCGTGTCGACGCTGATGGGGCGGCTGGCCGCGCTCGGCTACAGGCCCTGGCTTGCGACCGGGGAGGAGCGCGAACAGGCTTTGCGTCGCGACCGGCGGCGCTGGTTGCTGCGGATAGGCGTGGCTGGTCTCGGAGCCATGCAGGCGATGATGTTCGCCGAGGCGCTGTACCTGGATACGCGCGGTGAGATGGCCGCTGGCCACGCGCGACTTCTTTCGCTGGATCACCTTCCTGGTGTCGACGCCGGTGGTGTTCTACTCGGGTTGGCCGTTCCTGGAAGGCATGGCCCAGGAACTGCGCGCCCGCCGGCTGGGCATGGATACCCTGATCGCCGGCTCGACCCTGCTCGCGTATTTCGCCAGCCTCTTCGAGACCGTGCGTGGCGGCCCGCATGTCTGGTATGACGCCGCCGTGATGTTCGTGTTGTTGCTGCTCCTCGCGCGCCTGCTGGAGCAGCGCGCACGACGGGTCGCCAGCGCGCAGGTCGACGCGCTTGCCCATGCACGCCCCGCCCTTGCCGCGCGCGAGGATGGAGCTGGTGGCGTCGAACAGGTGCCGCTCGCCGCGTTGGCCGTCGGCGATATCGTGCGCGTCTCATCCGGCGAGGCAGTACCTGCGGACGGAGTGTTGCTCGATCATGCATCGGCCTTCGACGAGTCCTTGATCAGCGGCGAATCCGCCCCGGTCCAGCGCGATGTCGGCGACACGGCGCTGGCCGGCAGCATCTGTCGCGAGCGCCCTGCCCGCCTGCGCGTCTCCCGAACCGGCAGCGACACCCGACTCTCGCAGATCACCCGACTGGTGGAGCAGGCCCAGGGCGCACGTCCGGCGCTTGCCCGGGTCGCTGATCGAATCGCCAGCGCGTTCGTGGTCGTACTTCTGGTTTCCTCGGCAGCGGTCTATGTGTGGTGGCGCCGGCATGATCCGTCACGCGCGTTCGAAGTCACCCTGTCGTTGCTGGTGGTCAGTTGTCCCTGCGCCTTGTCGCTGGCCATTCCAGCAGCACTGACCGCGGCGAACGGCGCGCTCGCAAGGCTCGGCGTGCTCGGCCTGCGCCCCGATGCATTGACCAGCCTGGCCCGCGTCGATCGCGTGGTGTTCGACAAGACCGGCACGCTCGGGACGGGGCAGCCCACCCTCCTCGCAGTGGACGTGTTCAGCGGAATGGATCGCGAGCGCGCTTTGCAGATTGCCGCCGCGCTTGAGCGCGACAGTCGCCATCCGCTGGCGCTGGCATTGGCATCGCAGGCCACCGCGGTGGACGCGAGCGATGTCCACGGCACGCCGGGTCTCGGCCTGCAAGGCCGCATCGACGGCCAGGAGTGGCGGATCGGTCGGGCCGACTTCGCCGCCAGCCGCGAGGATGACGGTGCGGTGTGGCTGGGCGACGGAACCCGCGCCTTCGCACGCTTCCTGATCCAGGAGTCCTGCCGTCCCGACGCCGCCGCCGCCGTGGCCCTGCTACGCAAGCAGGGACTTGGAGTCGAGCTGTGCAGCGGTGATTCCGAGCAGGCCGTGCGCACCTTCGCAGCCTTGCTCGATATCAGCAGCCCACGCGCGCGACAGATGCCCGAGCAGAAACTGGCGCATGTACGACAGTTGCAGGCGCAGGGCCACGTCGTCGCAATGGTTGGAGACGGCATCAACGATGCGCCGGTCCTGGCCGGCGCCGACGTCTCGCTGGCGATGGCCGACGGCGCGGCGCTCGCCCAGCGCGCCGCGGACATGGTCATAACCAATCCTTCGCTGCTGAGGATTCCGCAGGCGATCGCGTTGGCCCGGCGGACCCGTCGGGTGGTCCGGCAGAACCTGGCATGGGCACTGGCCTACAATCTCGTGGCGCTGCCGCTCGCAGCCACGGGCCAGGTGACGCCCTGGGTCGCCGCGCTTGGCATGGCGCTATCCTCGCTGCTGGTTACCCTCAACGCGCTGCGGCTGACGCGCACGGTGCACTGACGATGGCAATCCTGCTCGTACTCGTCCCCATCAGCCTGATCCTGCTCGGTCTTGCTATCTGGGCGTTCGTCTGGGCGGTCAAGGAGCGGTCAATACGACGACCTGGATGCCCCGGCGATCGACATCCTGCGCAAGGACGTCGCCGAGCCCGGAGCGCAGCCGCCATCCGGCCATGGGAAGGATGGCGATGCCGATTGATTGGCTGACGCTTGGCGCCGCGCTGCTGGCCGGCCTCCTGGGCGGGGCCCATTGCGCGGCGATGTGTGGCGGCATCGCCACCGGGTTCTCGGCCATGTCGGCTCGCGGAGGCTGGCTGAGCGCCCTGGAGTCGAATCTTGGCCGGGTGGGAGGCTACGTGGTCGCGGGCGCAATCGCCGGCGGCATCGGCCATGGCATCGTCCGCGTCGCGCGCCTGGACTGGCTCATGTTCGGCCTGCGCATGCTGGTCGGCCTGGTCCTGGTAGTCGTCGCCCTGCGGCTGCTCGACCGCCGTGGACGCCTGGGCTTCCTTCCCCGGCCCGGAGTCGGCGCCTGGCCGCTGTTGCGGCCTCTCCAGCGCCGCCTGCTGCCGGCCGACACCAGCCTCAGGCGGATCGGCCTGGGCGTCCTCTGGGGCTGGCTGCCCTGCGGATTGAGCACCAGCCTGCTGGCGGCAGCCTGGTTGCAGGCCAGCGCCCTGAATGGCGCCCTGACCATGGCCGCGTTTGGGCTCGGAACGCTTCCGGTGATGCTGCCACTCACCTGGTCGGGCGCACGATTGGGTCGCTGGTTGCAGCAGCCAGGGCGGCGGACGGCTGTCGCATCGATCATCTTGCTTGCTGGCCTGCTGACCCTGGCGTCGCCGTGGCTGATGGGGGTGCCGGCATTGCACGCTGCGCTCACCGCGCTGGGCTGCCGGCCGTTGCCGGGCCAGTGATTGCTTGAACCCTAACGGCGCAGGTTTCGCGCGTCGCCGCCCTGTTCTTCGCCGTGGTGCACGAGGCGGTCGAGTTCAGCGGGATTGAGGATCTCGACATGCCGGCCTTGGACGGCGATCACCTGGTCTTCCTGCAATCGGGTAAAGCCGCGGCTTACGGTTTCCAGGGCGAGTCCCAGATAGCGCGCGATGTCTTCGCGGCTCATCGGAAGCTTGAAGGCCACTGCCGACATCCCGATCAGCCGGTAACGCTCGCGCAAGCCGTGCAGGAAGAGCGCAATCCGCTCGTTGGCCTGGCGGCGCAACAGCATGTCCATGTGGTCGCTGTCACGGTTCACGCTCTGGCCGATAACCCGGAGCAACTGCTGCTGGAGAATCGGCAACTGCGACGCGACGTGGGCCAGGTCCTTGAACGGCACATCGCATACATTGGCCGTGGTCAGCGCAATCGCCTCGCAACGGTGCGTCCCGTCACCCATGGCGTCCAGGCCGATCAGTTCTCCCGGCAGGTGGAAGCCCAGGACCTGTTCCTCGCCATCCTCGTTGATTGTCACCGTCTTGAACGCACCGTCACGGGCCACGAAAACCGAGGACAGCGGGTCGCCCGTCCGAAACAGCCGCTCGCCCCTTTCCACGGGGCGCCGCCTGCGGACGATGTCGTCAAGTCGGACGAGATCGTCGGCGCCGATGCCGGCGGGCAGGCACAATTGCTGCAGGGAGCATTGCGCGCAGCCTTGTCGAAGGCGCGCCAGATCGAGGTTAGTCGGAAGAACCATGAGCCTATGATGGCACGGACTGTGGGTCCGGTTGCAATAGACCCGCTCCACCACGCGCAGTGTTACAAATCCCCGTGAATTCGGCGTGAAGAAGGCCCGCCGATGGCGAAAAAATCGATCTGTTGACGTGAATCAATGTTCCCCGACCGGCAGCAGGATTCAATGAAATCTCCCTGAACCTTCTTTCGTGGAGGTGCGAAATGAGCATCAAGTTGAACGACAAGCAGTTGCGCCAGCATGTCATGGACGAACTGGATTTCGAGCCCAGCATCGATTCGGCCGACATCGGCGTGGCCGTTCAGGATGGCGTGGTGACCTTGAGCGGGCATGTGCCCAGCTACGCGCAGAAACTCGCCGCCGAGCGGGCCGCATGGCGGGTCATGGGCGTGAAGGCGATTGCCCAGGAGATACAGGTCCGCGTCCCCGGCGACAAGAAGAACAACGATGACGAGATCGCCCTTCGCGCGGTGAGCGTGCTTGCCTGGAATGGGTCTGTTCCGCGTGACTCCGTTCAGGTGAAGGTCCAGGGCGGGCTGGTGACGCTTACCGGACAGGTGAGTTGGAATTACCAGCGAGTGGCCGCGGAAGCCGCCGTTCGCAAGCTCTCGGCGGTCGTTGGCGTGGTCAACCACATTTCCCTGGCGCCGACCATGGTCGTGCAGCCGGTCGAGGTCAAGCAACGCATCATGGCTGCCTTGAAGCGACACGCGGAGGTGGCGGCGACCCAGATCAAGGTTTCGGTGCGCGAGAGCGGCGTCGTCAGCCTGGAAGGAGACGTCGACAACTGGGACGAGCGCGATGCCGTCGAGCGCGCCGCCTGGTGCGTGCCTGGCGTGCGCGCCGTCGAGGACCATCTCCGGATCGGTTGACCGTGTCGCCGAGTGCCGATTGCCCAACGAACCCGAGCAGAAAGGATTGGATCAATGACAGTACCTACCAAAGTCACCTTCGACGGCGTTGACCCCTCGCCGGCCCTGTCCGCCGATATCGACCGCCACGCGAGCAAGTTGATGCACCTGGTGCCCGACCTGCTCGGGTGCGATGTGACGGTACGTCGCAGCGAGTCGAGCCACAGGCAGGGCAACCGCTATCTGGTGCGAGTAAGGGGCAAGCTGCGGGACGGCTGGCTGGAGGCAGGCAAGACGCCGGAGCCTGACCGCTCGCATGCCGATCCGCACATCGCGGTTCGCGACAGCTTCGATGCCTTGCAGCGACAATTGGAGGATCACCAGGGAGTCCAGCGCGACCGGGTGAAGGCGCGTCAGGCGGAGCGGTCCGCCGACTAGGCCGACCGGACAATCCGGAAGGCCAGCCTCAAAGCCAACGCTCGAACCAGTCCCCGGCGGCGGTCGCCACTTGCTCCAGAGCGCCGGGTTCCTCGAACAGATGGGTGGCGCCGGGAACGATGGTCATCTCCGACCAGCCACTCATGGCGGTGCGCGCGATCCGGTTGAGTTCAAGTACCTCGGTATCTGCGCCGCCGACGATCAGCAGGGTGTGCGTTCGGATCCGTGCGAGTGCCGACGCCCCGGCGAGGTCGGGGCGACCGCCCCGCGAGACGACCGCAGAGACCGCCTCCGGCCGGGCGGCGGCCAGCATGATCGCCGCCGCGGCACCGGTGCTGGCGCCGAATAATCCGATCGGCAACCCCCGCTCGCGAGGTTGGCTGAGCGTCCAATCGAGCGCGGCTGCCAGTCTGCGGTGCAGCAGCGGTATGTCGAAGCGCGCCGCCCTCACTTGGTCTTCCTGCAATGTCAGCAGGTCGAAAAGCAGCGTGGCAAAGCCGCGCTGATTCAACTGGGTGGCCACGAAACGGTTGCGTGAACTGTGCCGGCTACTGCCGCTGCCATGGGCGAATATGACCAGCCCCTGGGGCGAAGCTGGAGATTCCAACTCCCCCTGCAGACTCACTTTGCCTGCGGGAATTTCGACTTGGCGACTGCTTGCCATCGAGATTCAGTCCCTTCCAGCGGGCGATTGGGCGAGTGTCTCGATCACTTGTTCATCGGTGACGCCTGAAAAATCCCGGTAGTGCGCGCCGACCGCCATGAACGAACGTGGCGCCGCCAGGCAAACGACCTCATCGGCCAGCTTGCCCACGCGCGCCAGGCTGTCGGGCGCGGCGACTGGAATGGCGCACACCAGGCGTTCCGGCCCCTGGGCGCGCGCTGCCTGCAGCGCGGCGATCATCGTCGAACCAGTCGCCAGTCCATCATCGAGCACGATCACGGTACGCCCCGCGAGCGGAATGGCGCTCTTGCCCGGGCGATAGCGAACGCGGCGCTCGCGGATCAATTCGAGTTGTCGCCGGGTCTCGCGCTCGATGTACTCGTCATCCGCCCCTGCCCATTTCGCATGGTCGGCAAGTATCGCCACGCCACGCTCGTCCACCGCGCCGATCGCGAGTTCGGGATTACCCGGGGCGCCAAGCTTGCGAACGAGCACCACATCGAGTTCGCCGCTCCAGGGCGTCGCTGACTATTCGCCCCATCGGCACCGCGCCACGCGGAATCGCCAATATCACGGGCCGGGCGCCCCGATAGTGCTGCAGGGCGGTAGCGAGTTGCCGCGCGGCATCTTCGCGATTTCGGAAAGGCAGAGAGGCCATGCATCGGCTCCAGGTGGCTTCAGGGCGGAGGTTCATTCGGCCGACGCCTGTGATTGCACTTTGCCGGCACGGACGGAATGGGTGTTGACCTGAATCAACATGGCCCGGTTAATTGCGGCCAGTCTCGAAGCGCGTCAGGTGATCACCATCGCGATGGCGAATGCGGCGACCATCAACACGATGCCCGGCACCACCTCGAGCGCGTAGCGCCTGCTGCCGTTGACCACGCTCACGATGCACTTGGCGAGGGAATTGCTGGCGAGCGCGGCCAGGATGGCAAGCATCGCCGTGTTTGCGTCCACGTGCCCGGACGCCGCCAGTTGGGCCGCCGAGGCCGCCGATGAGTGGACGTCCACCAGGCCCGAAGCGGCCAGCACCCAAGGCAGGCTGGCCTCGCCCAGCCAGTGCCGGGCGATTGCAGCCAGCAGCATTATCGTGGTCAGGATCGCCACGAAACCCAGAACATGTTTCGGCTCGAATGGCCGCTTCCCCGCCAGGGCGGCCTGCCCGTCCGGCGCCGCCACGGCCCGCAGGCTGGCGATCGCCGCGGCAACCAGGGCAACCGCCCCGGCGGCCGCCAGCGGCCAGCCGGCCTGCTTCAGGAGACCGGGAGAGAGCATGCCGATCACGACGGCCAATTGGACGATGGTGCCGAAATTCGAAGCCAATCCAGCGCTCGCGAAGGCCGCGCTTTGTTCAGGCAGGCGCTTGGCCCGCTGGGCCATCGCAGAGATCGTGGCCAGGCTGGAGACGAATCCTCCAGCCAGCCCGGCAAGGGCCAGTCCCAGGCGCGAGCCGAAGGCGCGAAGCGCCACGTAGCCGCCGGTGCTGACGGCCATGACCGCCACCACCAAGGCCCAGATCTTTCGTGGGTTGATCGCGCTCCAGGGATCGATCGCCCGGTCAGGCAGCAGCGGCATGACCACAAAAGCTGCCGCCAGCAGCAGTAGAAGGTCATGGGCGTCCTGCTCGGTCAATGCATCCCTGACGAAGTGGTGAAGCTTTGACTTGCTGGCCAGCACGACGGCCACGAGCACCGCCAGCGCGGCCGCGACCGGGGTCGCGCGCATGGTCAGGATGCCCAGGAAGAATGTCACCAGCATCGCCACTTCCGTGGTGAGGCCGGGATCCACGGCTTTGGAGCGCCGGTAGCTGGCAACCACCAGCAGGCAGACAAACGCGCCGGCGACGAGAATGCCGATTTCCCCGACCCGGTCCGCGAGCGCGCCGACCAGGGCCAGCAACATGAACGTGCGCACACCGGCGGCGCCCCTACCCGGCCCGGCACCCTTGGTTCGCTCCCGGTCGGCCCCTATCAGCATGCCAATGCCGAGGGCTACGGCCAGCTTGACCAGATCATCGGGCGCAGAAAGCATGGCCGCAGCTTGCACTGAACAGCGTGTCACTGACAAATGACCGCGCGTTCAGGTTGCTGGCATGTTTTTTGCATATGGCGCCGGTCGATTGTTGCTATCCTCAATGTTGGAACGGAGCCTGGTCACGGAGATGCCTTCCTTTTACGCGACGCCCGATGCAATTCAAGCACACGTCCTGATCGTGGACGATGATCCCGATATCTGCGGACTGGTTTCCCGCTATCTGGGCTCCAATGGCTATCGCGTGAGTACTGCCGGAGACGGTGTGCAGCTGCAGGATGCGATGCGAGTTCACCATCTCGACCTTATCCTGCTCGACCTCGGCCTGCCCGGTGAAGACGGGCTGTCCCTGCTGCGGCGGTTCCAGAGCGAATGGCGTTGCCCCGTGATCGTCGTCAGTGGCCGCGGCGAATCGGTGGAACGCATAGTCGGGCTCGAGATGGGCGCCGATGACTACATCAGCAAACCCTTCGACCTGCGAGAACTGCTGGCGCGTGTGCGCTCGGTATTACGGCGCGCGCGAATGGGTCGGTCCGGCGCGGAGCGCCCGACCTCGGCAACGGCAATGGCCTGCTTGAATTCAGCGGCCTGCAACTCGACGTGCTGGCTCGCCGGCTGTGGGGCGGGATGGCAATGACATCACCCTGACCAGCGGCGAGTTCGACCTCCTGCGCGCCCTGATCGAGCGGCCGAACCAGGTGCATACGCCGCGACCAGTTGATGAATTCCCTGCATGGCCGCGACGCCGGACCTTTCGACCGCGCCGTCGACGTGCAGGTCGGCCGCTTGCGGCGCAAGATCGAGGTGGATCCGGCGAGCCCGCAGTTGATCAAATCGGTACGCGGCGCTGGATATCTTTTTGCAGTACCGGTCAGGAAGCTTTAGGCTGGCAGCATGCTCCCGCAGATGTGCGAATCGCATCCCGATGCACTGCTCCTGGTGGATGAGGGCGGCCGCATCCTTTTCGCCAACCGGCAGGCGGAGCGATTGTTCGGATACCCACGGGACGGACTGGCGGGCCTGACCGTCGAGGCGTTGATGCCCGAGGGCATGCGCGAGTCCCATCGTCGCCCTGCGCGCGGGCTACGTGCACAATCCCACGCTTCGCCCGATGGGCGGCTCGGTGATGAATCTGGTCGGGCAAGGACGCGATGGGCAGCAGTTCCCTGTTGAAATTTCGCTGAGCCCGATCACGGACGACGATGGCTGTTCGGATCATGGCCTCGGTGCGCGATGTCTCCCAGACCCGCCGTGCCCACCAGACGATGATGCGCTCGCGCTACGACGCCCTGGTCGCGCGGATCGGCCAGCTGGCGCTCGAATCGGGCGAGGAAGGCGGAGTCATCGAAGGCATCCCGGCGACCTTGGCCGAGGCGCTGGGCATCGAGGCCGTGGCGGTGGTCTTCCTGCGTCCCGATCAGGACGTGATCGACTTCCGCGCTTCGATTGGCTTCGACGAACGCGTCAGGAGCATTGAGATTTCGCAGGGCGAGCTATGGCAGTCCTTGCTGCACGGTGAGCCGATGGTTGTCGAGGACCTGGCCGCGCAGCCATTAACCGAGCACGACTGGCCGACCCCCGGCGGCAACGGGCGGCAGCCTCGTGATAATGCCGATGGCCGGCCGGGGCCGGATCATGGGTGCGTTGCTTGCGCAATCCACCGAACCGCGTTGGTTCGACCATGATGCGCTGCATCTGCTGCGCTCCGTGGCCACGCTGCTGGCCGCGCTGGTGCAGCGCCGTCGAACCGAGGAGCAGTTGGCGCATTCCCAGCGGCTCGACGCGCTTGGACAACTCACCGGAGGCATAGCGCACGATTTCAACAACCTGTTGACGATCATGTCCGCGTCCCTGCAGTTGCTGGAGATCGAGTTTGCTGCCCGGCCGGAGGCCTCAGGAGCTGATTGCGAGTGCGCTGCGTTCCGCCGCGCGCGGCGCAGACCTTACCGGCCAGTTGCTCGCCTTCGCCCGGCGCCAGCGTTTGAGTCCGCGCGCCGTCGATCCGCGAACAGTCCTCCATGACCTTGACATGATGCTGAAAGGCACGCTCGGAGAATCCGTGCACCTGAAGGTTGAATGCGCCGAGGACATTCCAGCCGCCTATGTCGACGCCACGCAACTTGACACCGCGCTGGTCAACCTCGCGCTCAACGCCCGCGATGCCATGCCCAGGGGCGGCGAGATCATCATCAAAGCCAGCGAGCGTTGGGTCAGCACCGAACACGCATCGCCGGAGCTGGGCGCGGGCCACTATGTTGTTTTCTGCGTCTGCGACACCGGGCGCGGGATGTCGCCGGAAACTCTGGCGCGGGCCGCCGAGCCTTTCTTCACCACGAAATCCGTTGGCCACGGCACGGGCCTGGGCCTGAGCATGGCCTATGGTTTCGTCAAGCAGAGCGGCGGCAATGTCAGGATCGAGAGCCAGCTTGGCTATGGCACCCGGGTGGAGCTGTACCTGCCAGTGGCCCCCTCGAGCAGTCCGACCACGCCACCATCCGCGGCGAGCCTGTCGACAGGCTATGGCGAGACGGTACTCCTGGTCGAGGATGATCCCGATGTGCGATCGATTGCCGCGGCATCGCTTCGCTCGCTTGGGTATCGCGTTATCTCCGCCGCCGATGCCGAAGCAGCGCTTCGGGAGCTTGAGGCGAACCAGTCGATCGCTCTGCTGTTCAGTGATGTCATGCTCGGACCCGGGATGAGCGGAAGCGAGTTGGCGCAGTCCGCACGGGAGCGGCGGCCTGAGCTCGCCGTATTGCTCACCTCCGGCTACGACAATCCGATGGCGGACAGCACGGTCGGCGCAGACTTCCAGATGCTGCGCAAGCCTTATCGCCGTGAGCAGTTGGGCGTTGCCCTAAGGCGCCTGCTTGCCCGTACTGTCTGACGGACGGGAGAGTCTCCAGGATTCAATGGCCGGGGGACAGCAACGCCCGCAACCCTGCCCGGTCTTCGATCCGGATCTCGCGCCGCTCGACGCAAATGAGTCCCAGTGACTGCAGATGCGAGAGTGCGCGCGCCACCGTCTCCAGTTGCAGGGCCAGGAAGTTGCCGAGTTCGGCCCGGCTCATGCGCAGCAGCAGTCGTTGAGCGCTGAAGCCAAGCGCTTCCAACCGAGCTGCGAGGTCCAGCAGGAAGGCCACCACGCGCTGTTCCGCGTTGAGGGTGGAAACGGTCAGCATCCAGCCCCAGTCGCGGCGAATCTCACTGGCAAGCGCGTTGGCCAGCCTCCGCTCGAACTCCGGAACGTTCTCGCACAAGCTCGGCGTAGGGCAATTCCCATACTTCGCCAACATCCAGCGCGATAGCGTCGCAGGCGTACGCCGGCATGCCCAACGCGTCCATCCCCAGCAAATCGCCGCGCATCCGGAAGCCGGTGATTTTCTCGCGTCCGTCGGGGCTCAGCACGGATGTCCTGAAGACCCCGGCATGAATCAGGAACAACGAATGCCGCGGCTGCCCGGCACGGAACAGGTATTGCTTCTTGCGCAGGCGACGACGGCGCAGAGGAAGCCCGTCCAGGAGCCGCTTCGAGCCCCCGGTCCGGTGCCGCGAAGATTCGAACGCAGGCGGCGCCATGACCACGCCGGCGAGGTCGGCGACGCGTCTCGGGAAACGACTGGTATCAAGCATGGTGGTGCTCCAGCAAGGGGACGACTTCACCTTAGAGCTCGACATTCCAAGCACTATGAGCCCTCTGTAACATTCGGTAACGATCGGCAACCTGAGTCATTTTTGTTGACCCTGATCAACGACTCTGCCCGGCTTGCGCCTGAATATTTCCCCATACAGAGCCATTGCAAGATAACTTCAGGGTCACGACGTGTTCCCCGAGACCCGATTCACCGATCCCGCCGCGGTAGAGGCTTGGGACTGCTGGTTCCGATGGCGCGAAGACGGCGCCCTGCGCGACCTGACCATCGATGCGACCTGGTGCGCGTCGCCAATGCGGTTGCCGTGGTCGAAGGTCATGCACTCAGGCAAATGGGCGCGTCGGTTCATCGATGCTTTCCGTCATTGGCGGCTCTTGCCGGACACGGGACTATTGCGCCTGGCCGGAACGGGTGCGCGGCCCGCCAGTCAGCGTCTCCCGGGGCCGTGGTGAATGCGGCTGCCTTCGTGAGTTCGCCCGGATCCGCCAGTGCGGCCTTCGATCAGCCACCGTTTGCCGAGACGGTCGCCCTGAGCGTGCGCTTGCTGGATGACGTCCTGCTGGCGTGCGATGAAGGCAGTCGGCGCGGCCTGCGTATAGGGCTGATCGGCATGGCGGACGCGATGCAACAGCTTGCGCTGCCGTACGACAGCCCCGGTGCGATCCGCTTCGCCGGCGACCTGGCTGCGATGCTTTGCGAAGGGACGATGCAGGGCTCAACCGGCACTGGCCCAGGAGCGAGGTTCCGACGAGAGTGACCGCTCCCTGCTGGCCAGGCGTTGTCAGGATCGCGGGGCGCCGGCGAGGCTCGTTGACGAAGTGCTACGCTGCGGCATGCGCCACAGCCAGCTCACTGCAATCGAAGCGCAACCGCGCCTGGCACTGTTGGCCAACAATGCCAGCGACGCGCTCGATCCTCGCGTGCGCCGTGCGGACCGCCTCGCCGGCGCCGCGCCATGAGGCCGCAGCCTGTCCCGATCCGGGCGCAACTCGAGCATCAGGGCGGCGATGCAGCCATGGATCGATGCGCCGATCGACTATCCCGTGCTCAGCGTGACCGAGCCGGTCGCCGACCAGATCGAATGCCTTGCGGCAATTTGCGCGCGACCGTGGCTAGGCCGCCTGACGCTTGCGCCGCGCAGCTTCCCATGCGTTCATGGACGATGATGGGCAGGAACCACCGATGAATAGCGAATCGACCTTGGCCGCCGCGCGCTTCACCCTGACCTTTCTCGGCGCCAATGCCACCGTCACCGGCTCGCGCTACCTGCTTGAGGCCAAGGGGCCAAGGTCCTGGTCGACTGCGGGCTGTTCCAGGGCTACAAGACGCTCCGCCTTCGCAATTGGGCGCCCTTCCCGGTCGATCCGGCCTCGCATCGACGCGGTCGTGCTCACCCACGCCCACCTGGATCACAGCGGCTACCTGCCGCGACTGGTTCGCTCGGGCTTTCGTGGTCGCGTCTGGTGCACGGATGCGACCCGCAGCCTGTGCCGCATCATGCTGCCCGATTCGGGACGACTGCTGGAGGAAGAGGCGGACTTTGCCAATCGCAAGGGCTCGTCCCGCCACCATCCGGCCGAGCCGCTCTACCGCGAATCCGATGCGCTTGAAAGCCTCAAGTCGCTGCAAGGCATAGCGTTCGACCAGGTCTTCGAGCCAGTTCCCGGCTTGCGCACGACCGTTTGCGCAGGCAGGGCCATATCCTCGGCGCGGCAGCCGTGACCTGCGAGTTCGAAGGCGACCAGGATCACTTTCAGCGGCGACCTGGGCCGCCCCAAGGATCCAGTCATGCTGGCTCCCGACCCGCCACTGGATTCGGACTGGATCGTGGCCGAGTCCACCTATGGCAATCGTCGCCATCCGCCATATCACGCTCAAGGAAGAGTTGCGTGATATCCTGTTGCGGGTCTTTGCCCGCCAGGGGCGTGGTTGTGATCCCCGCGTTCGCTGTCGGACGTGCCCAATTGCTGCTGCACGTCATCGCCGCAGTTGCAGGCCGAGGGCGAATTTGCCGGCCGAGCCGGTTTACCTCAACAGCCCGATGGCCACCGACGTGACGGCGCTCTACCGACAGTTTCCCCACCTGCATCGACTGGATGCCGCGGCGCTCGATCAGATGCGCAACGCCGTGCGCGTGGTCAACACCGTCGAAGAATCCAAGGCGCTCAACGCAGCGCAAAGGACCGATGATCATCGTCTCGGCGAGCGGCATGGCCACCGGAGGACGCGTACTGCACCACCTGCTCGCATTCGCGCCGGACCCGCGCAACGCCATTGTGCTGTGCGGCTACCAGGCAGGCGGAACCCGCGGCGCGGCGTTGGCCGCCGGCGCCACGACGGTGCGCGTCTACGGACAGGAAGTGCCGGTCAAGGCGGAGGTGGTGCAATTGGCCGCCGGCTCGGCCCATGCCGATGCCGACGAGATCCTGGCCTGGCTGCGCTCGGCGCCGCGGCGGCCGGCAGAGGTATTCGTCACCCATGGCGAGCCGGATGCGGCCGATGCCCTGCGGCTGAGGATCAAGCATGAGCTCGGTTGGGACGCGCACGTTCCCGAGTATCTTGAAAAAGTCGAACTGCGCCGCGGGTGAACGATGAGGGGGGCCTGCCCATGGGCCCATATCCCCTTCCTTGCTGGCCCTCATCGTTTCGTTTTAGGCAGTCAGTGTCGCGTGCCGGCTGAGCATGCCCAGGACAAATGCCATTGCCGACGCGCCGCCGATGACCGCCCAGGGATGCTGTTGCACGTAACCTCTTGGTCTGCTGGCCCGCCGTCGCGCAACGCGCTCGGCCGAGCGAATTTCCAGATCGTCCAGTCGGGCGCGGGCCTCCTGCAATCGACTTGCTGGCGCGTGCCTTGAACTCACCGACCTGGCCGCCGGTAACGTCCGACATCTCGTCCAGGATGTGCTCGACGTCCTCGACGACGTGGCGCAGTTCCTGCTTCAGCCGGTTGGTGTCCAGTTGCTGCGCATGGTGTTCTCCTCGGTTTCCAGGCCGCCTGGCGGCCACGTCCTTGTCGACCGCCAGGCCGGTGCCGTCGCGTTCAGTGGACGGACAGATGCTTCGATACGGAGCTGGATTTCTTCGGCAGCGATCAGCATCAGTACGCCGCCGTCATATTTCGCTTCCGACTTGGTGCTGTCGACCTCGAACGGCAACGAGAACGACCTGTAGGCCTTGCCGATGTAGCGTTCGCTGTAGAGCTCCTTTCTGCTTCTCCTCGCTCTTCTCGCGCTTGATCTCGGCGTTGATGGTGACCTGGTTGCCTTCGACCGAGACGTCGATGTCGTCTTTCTTGACGCCTGGCATCTCGACTTGATGCGATAGACCTTGTCGTCCTCGATCACGTCGAGACGCATTTCCATCGCTCTTTCGAATTCGCGCGACATCGGGCGCGTGGCCAGGCCACGGAACAGCTCATCGAAGTCGGAAAGGGGGTCGAAGCGGGTCATTTGGCGAAGTGGGTTCCAACGGGTTGGAAGTGTCATGGCAATCTCCTCGTTGATTTGTGGGGGGCGCATCGGCGACCTCGTCGGCCGATGTCAGCTGGTAATGTGGCGCGGAGAAAATCGCGCTATTTGATCAAGGTCAATAAATCGGCATGCAGGAAATGCGCCGCCTGTTGCGCCGGGAGCGGTGCACGAGCAAATCCATCGACAGCGATTGAATTTCGGTATAACAATTGTTCATGAACGAGCCGCCGACCGCTCCGGATTCACGCGCCGCAGGAGAGCCCGCGCGGGCTCTGCAAGGCCTGTCGTCGATCGAAGCAGCGGCGCGGTTGGCACGTGACGGACCCAACCTTCTGCCGCAACCTGAGCAGCGCGCCTGGTGGGCGATCGTCCTGAATATCCTGCGCGAGCCGATGCTGCTGATGCTGCTCGCGGCGGCCGCCATCTATCTGCTGCTGGGAGATCCGGGCGAAGCCGCCGTGCTCGGCGCATCGGTGCTGATCGTGATCGCGATGACTGCCTACCAGGAGCAGAAGACCGAGCGCGCGCTGCAGGCGCTGCGCGAACTCGAGCAGTCCGCGCGCGCGGGTATTGCGCGACGGCGAACCCTGCCTGGTGGCCGGCCGGGACGTCGTCGTCGGAGACGTCGTCCTCGTTGCCGAGGGCGATCGCGTCCCGGCCGATGCGCGGGTGTTCGAGGAGTGGGACCTGCAGGTCGACGAATCGATGCTCACCGGCGAATCGGTGCCGGTCCATCGCACGGTGTCGTCAGGAGAGGATGGAACAGGGATTGCTGCATGCGAGCACCCTGGTGGTCCGCGGCAGGGGCTCGGCAGAGGTCGTGGCAATCGGCGCACAGACCAGCGTTGGCCGGATCGGCGCCCAACTGGGCGGCATCCAGCCCGAACTGACGCCACTGCAACGCGAGATCCGGCGGGTGGTTGCGCTGTTTGCCTTGCTGAGCTGGCGTCGTGCCTGCTGCATGACCGGACTGTATGTGGCTACGCGCGGCGGCTGGCTGGACGGACTGCTGGCGGGAGTCACCCTGGCGATGGCGAATCTCCCCGAGGAGTTTCCGATCGTCCTTACCGTGTTCCTTGGCACTGGGCGCGTGGCGCATGGCCCAGCACAAGGCCCTGGTCCGACGTGCCTCGGCTATCGAGGCCCTGGGCGCCATAACGGTGCTGTGCACCGACAAGACCGGCACGCTCACCGAGAACCGGATGGCGGTTGCCAAGCTCGTCCCGGGGAGCCAGCGGCGCGATCCCGTGGCGACAGCGAGACCCTGGCCGAGCAAGCGCTTCTGGAAACCGCGGTACTGGCCAGCCAGCCGCGACTCGCATGATCCGATGGAGCGGGCCCTGCAGGAGTTGGCCGCGCGCTCGGAGAAGGTGCGCGTCGCCGTGGCCGGGGACGCCACCTTCGCGAGTATCCCCTCTCGGCCGATTGCACCGCGGTCGCGCACGCCTGGTCGCAGGCCGGAAGCAAGAGGCTCGTGGTCGCCTGCAAGGGCGCTCCGGAGACCGTCGCGGACTTGTGCGGGCTGCCGCCGGAGCGACGCGCTGTCGTCCTGGCCGAGGTCGAGCCATGGCGCGCGGGGACTGCGGGTTCTCGCCGTCGCTTCGTGGAGACGACGACGCGGACATTGACGGAGTCTGGCTTGCCCGACTCGATACGGGACTTTCGGTTTCGACTGGCTCGGCCTGGTCGGATTCGCCGATCCCCTTCGCTCCGGCGTGGCCGAGGCTGTCGTCGAAGCGCATGCAGCGGGCATCCGCCTGATCATGCTGACCGGCGACCATCTGGAAACAGCACGCGCGATAGCGCTGCAGGCTGGCCTCGCCGCGCGAGTCCGAGGTAGCGCTCGGCAGTGAACTGGACGAACTCGACGAGCAGGCTTTGGCGCAGCGGGTCGCGTGTAGTCAATGTGTTCGCCCGGGCTCGACCGGAACACAAATTGCGCCTGGTGAATGCGCTCAAGAGTTCGGGCGATGTCGTGGCCATGACTGGCGATGGCGTCAACGACGCCCCCGCGCTGATGGCCGCCCATGTCGGAATCGCGATGGGTGGACGCGGCACGGACGTGGCGCGCGAGGCAGCGTCCATCGTGCTTGCTCGACGACAATTTCGTGACGGTGGTGCGCGCGATCCGGCAAGGCCGAAGCATCTACGACAACATCCTTCGCGCGGTCGCGCTACATTCTCGCAGTGCACGTTCCGATCACCGGCCTGGCGCTATTGCCGATGTTCACCGGCGGGCCGCTGGTGTTGCTGCCGCTGCACGTCGTGTTCCTTGAATTGATCATCGATCCGGCATGCACGATCGTGTTCGAACGCGAGGCGGCGGCGGCCGACATCATGCGCCGGCCGCCGCGGCCGCCCGAGCAGCCCCTGCTCGGCTGGCGCGGCCTGTTGACGAGCCTGGGCCACGGCGCCTGCATGTTCGCCGTCGTGGTCGCGGTCTACGCATTCGGCTGCCTGGATTGCGCTACCGGCGGCCCAGCTGGGCGCCCTCGCCTTCACCTCGCTGGTCGCCGGAAACCTGAGCTTGATCGTCCTCTACCGCGCGGGCGCCTCGCCCCTGGCCAGCCTGCGCCAGCGCAATGCCGCATTCTGGATCGTCAGCCTCGCCGCTATCTCTGTACTTGCCCTGGTGACCCGGTTCGACCTGCCCGCCGCCTGGTTCGGCTTCGCTCCGCCGCCCTGTCGATGCCTGGCTGCTGGCGCTGCTCCTGCCGCCGTTGGTCGCCTTCCTGCTGGCAACGGCTCGGACGCGCCGGAGTTGACCTGCATCAACATCCGTCCGTCGGCGCCGTCCACCGTGATGCGAGCATCAGCCAGCTGCCGCGATCACGGAGGGTCAAGCACCATGGATCGGGTGAAGGGAAAAACCTGCATCGTCACCGGCGCCGCCGTTGGCATAGGCCGGGCCTGTGCGTTGCGACTGGCGGAGGAAGGGGCTTCGTTGGCCTTGTTCGATCGCATCGATGGTCAAAATGCCCTGCGGCTCGTCGACGACCTCCATGCCATAGGAGCGCCTGCGCGCTACTGGCATGTGGACGTGAGCGAGCGAAAAGGCGGTAAAGGCGGCCATCGATGGCGTCGCCGATCACTTCGGCGGCATTGCATGTGCTGGTCAACAACGCCGGCATCGCCGGCGTCAACAAGCCCACGCACGAAGTCACCGAGGAAGAATGGGATCGGGTGCAGGCGGTCAACGTGAAGGGCGTGTTCTTCTGCACGAAGCACGCGATTCCGCACCTGCGCCGCGCAGGGGGCGGCAGCATCATCAACCTGTCGTCGATCTACGGCCTGGTCGGCGCGCGCCGATGTGCCGCCGTATCACGCGTCCAAGGGCGCGGTCACGCTGATGAGCAAGACCGATGCGCTGATCTACGCTGCCGACCGGATCCGGGTGAACTCCATCCACCCGGGCTTCATCTGGACGCCGATGGTCGAGCATCACCTGCAAGACAGTGGCGCGACCGACCTGAAGCGGCACGCCGCGAGGTGGCGTCGCTGCACCCGCTCGGCCACATGGGCGAGCCGGACGACATCGCCTGGGGCGTGGTCTATCTCGCCTCGGACGAGGCGAAGTTCGTCACCGGCTCCGAACTGGTGATCGATGGCGGCTACACCGCCAGGTGAAGCGCCGGCGGAAAATGAAAAGGGCTCGCCGAAGCGAGCCCTTGGTTCATTGCAGCATGTGGCGTCCCCACGGGGATTCGAACCCCGGTCGCTACCGTGAAAGGGTAATGTCCTAGGCCTCTAGACGATGGGGACAGCTGCTGGAACTAAGTGGTGGAGCTAATCGGGATCGAACCGATGACCTCTACAATGCCATTGTAGCGCTCTCCCAGCTGAGCTATAGCCCCACCGAGAGGAGACGCGAAATTGTAACGATGGCCAGCCGGCCCGTCAAGCGCATACCGCGCGATTTCCTCGGCTCCGTCGGCTCCAGCGGCATCCGGCCGAGGGTGTGCGCGCCGTGGCCCTGGCCCGATCAGGTATTCGAGCCACTTGTTGAGGAAACTGTTCATGCGCAGGCGGTGCCCGAACATCACGCTGCGGCGTCGGGAAGCAGTCCCAGCACGTCCTGCCAGCGCCGGCCGACGTAGCAGTGGGTCACTTCGGCCTGGCGGGCGTCCCGGTAGACGCGCACGTAGGCCGAGGGATCGGGCTGGCCGGTCACGGGTCGCTCGATCAGGTAGCTCAGCCGCAATTCCAGCGTGTACGGATGCACTTCCGAGCACTTCGACCGACAGGTCCAGGCCATCGACGCAGATCGGACAGATAGCGGCCGGGCTCCAGCGCCGGCAACGGTCGAACAGACGCGATCAGGCGCTGGTAATTTTCGCGCGTACAGGCCCATCAGCCAGCTGAGTCGGCTGAATCGGGGAAGTGACGTCATGGTGACGCGAGACCGGGCTATGAGTCCGATGCTAGCACGCGACGTCGGGAAATGCAAAGCGCGCCGCCGGTCTCAGAACATGTGACGCTGTATACCGAATTGCGCCAGGACCTTGCTGGCGATTTCCTCGATCGAGGTGTGGGTCGTGCTCAGCGACGGGAATGCGCTCGGCGCGGAACATGCTCTCGGCGAGCGCCACTTCGTTGCGGCACTGCTCGATGCGTCGCGTAACGCGAGCTCGGGCTTGCGCTGCGTCGCGGATCTGCTGCAGCCGGACCGGGTCGATGGTCAGGCCGAACAGCTTGCGCCGGTGCGGCCTGCAGGCGCTTGGGCAGCTCGCTCGCCCTCCAGCTCGTCCTCGGTCAGCGGGTAGTTGGCCGCCTTCACCCCGTAGTGCAGCGCCAGGTACAGGCAGGTTGGCGTCTTGCCGGAACGCGACACGCCGACCAGGATCAGGTCGGCATCGTCGTAGTCCAGGTCGACGCCGTCGTCGTGGCGTCAGCGCGTAGTTGGTGGCGTTGATGCGCGGCTCGTAGGCGGCGAAATCGACCATGCCGTGGCGCCTTGCCCATGCGCGGCTGCCGCTTGGTGCCCAACTCCTGTTCCAGCGGCAGGATGAACGGCGCGAACATGTCGAGCATCAGCGCGCCGCTGCCGGCCAGCACCGCCGCTCAGGGCCGGGTCCACCGCACTGCTTGACCACGATCGGCCGCAGTCCGGGCGCTCCCCGGCCGCGCGGATGTCGCCCGCGGCGGCCGGCGCCTTCTCCGGCGTGTCCACGAAGGGAATGCGCACGGTGTCGAAATCGCATGCCGTTGAACTGGGTCAACAGGCTGTGGCCGATGGTCTCGGCGGTGATGCCGGTGCCGTCGGAGATGAAGAAGACCGGGCGCGGGTGGATCGGATTGCATGTCGCCGAGTTCGATACGCATTGTGCCCGAGCCGGATCGTTGCGGCCTTGTCCCGCGTGGTGCCGGGGCGATAATTGCCGTCTCTGGCCACCGCCCTGCCCTTCGGAGCCCTCCTTGAGCGCCCACGTCCTTTGGCTGCATCAGTTGCGCCTGTCCGACCTGGCCCAGGTCGGCGGCAAGAATTCCTCGCTGGGCGAGATGATCGGCCACCTGGGCGAACTCGGCGTTTCGGTGCCGGGCGGCTTCGCGACCACCGCCGACGCCTTCCGCGAATTCATCGCCTTCAACCACCTCGCCGAGCGGATCTTCGATCGCCTCGCCGACCTGGACATCGAGGATGTCGACGCGCTGGTCGACGCCGGCACGCGAGATCCGCGGCTGGGTGATCGACGCCCCGCTGCAGCCGGCGCTCGAAGCCGCCATCCGCGCCGGCTATCGCAAGATGTGCGCAACGACGGCCGGCAGCGACGAGATCGCCGTCGCCGTGCGTTCCTCGGCGACCGCCGAGGACCTTCCGGACGCCAGCTTCGCCGGCCAGCAGGAAACCTTCCTCAACGTCACCGGCGATCGACGACGTGGTGCGTCAAGGTCAAGGAAGTGTTCGCCTCGCTCTACAACGATCGCGCCATCGCCTACCGCGTGCATCACGGCTTCAAGCACGAGGATGTCTTCCTGTCGGCCGGCGTGCAGCTGATGGTGCGCTCCGACGTCGGCGCCGCCGGCGTGTTGTTCACGCTCGACACCGAGTCGGGTTTCCGCGACGTGGTGTTCATCACCTCGCAGCTACGGCCTGGGCGAGAACGTCGTCCAGGGCGCGGTCAATCCCGACGAGTTCTACGTCTACAAGCCGACCCTGCTGCGCCGGCAAGCCGGCCATCCTGCGCCGGACGCTCGGCAGCAAGGAGATCCGCATGGTCTATTCCGACGACGCCGGCCGAGCGCGTGCGCAACGAGGACGACGCCGGCCGCGACTGCGCACGCAGTTCTCGATCACCGATGCCGACGTGCAGGAACTGGCGCGGCAGGCGCTGGTGATCGAGCAGCACTACGACCGTCCCATGGACATCGAATGGGCCAAGGACGGCGTCACCGGCAAGCTCTACATCGTGCAGGCGCGCCCGGAAACGGTGAAGTCGCGCGGCCAACGCTGGCCCAGATCGGAGCGCTATACGCTGCAGGCGACACGGGCAAGGTGCTGGTGGAGGGCCGCTCGATCGGCCACAAGATCGGCGCCGGCACGCGCGCGGGTCGTGCGCACTCGCCGAGATGAACCGAGTTCCAGGCGGGCGACGTGCTGGTCGCCGACATGACCGATCCCGACTGGGAGCCGATCATGAAGCGCGCCGCGGCGATCGTGACCAATCGCGGCGGTCGCACCTGCCATGCCGCGATCATCGCGCGCGAGCTCGGCGTCCCGGCGGTAGTCGGCTGCGGCGATGCCACCGACCACATCGCCGACGGCAGCCGAAGTCACGGTGTCCTGCGCCGAAGGCGACACCGGCTTCATCTACGACGGCCTGCTTGCCGTTCGAGCGGGTCGTCACCGACCTCGGCAACATGCCGCCTGCCCCGCTCAAGATCATGATGAACGTGGCCAACCCCGAGCGCGCCTTCGATTTCGCCATGCTGCCGCAACAGCGGCGTCGGCCTGGCGCGGCTGGAGATTCATCATCGCCAGCCAGATCGGCGTGCATCCCAAGGCGCTGCTGGAATACGACCGGCAGGACCGCCGACGACCAAGCGCCGCAGATCGACCAGCGCATGGCCGGCTACGCCAGCCCGGTGGATTTCTACGTCGAGCGCCTGGCCGAGGGCATCGCCACGTTGACGGCGGCGTTCGCGCCGCAACCCGGTGATCGTGCGCCTGTCGGACTTCAAGTCGAACGAATACGCCAACCTGATCGGCGGCAGCCAGTACGAGCCGCACGAGGAGAACCCGATGATCGGCTTCCGCGGCGCCTCGCGCTACGTCGACCCGAGCTTCGCCGACTGCTTCGCGCTGGAATGCCGCGCGATGCGCAAGGTGCGCGACGAGATGGGCCTGACCAATGCCTGGGTCATGATTCCCTTCGTGCGCACGCTCGAGGAAGGCCGCAAGGTCATCGAGGTGCTGCGCGCGCAACGGCCTCAAGCGGGCGAGAACGGCCTGAAGGTCATCATGATGTGCGAGGTGCCTTCGAACGCCCTGCTCGCCGACGAGTTCCTCGACATGTTCGACGGCTTCTCGATCGGCTCCAACGACCTGACCCAGCTCACGCTGGGCCTGGACCGCGATTCCGCGATCGTCGCCCACCTGTTCGACGAGCGCGAACGCGGCGGTCAAGAAGCTGCTGTCGATGGCCATCTCCGCCGCGCGCGCCAAGGGCAAGTACATCGGCATCTGCGGCCAGGGCCCGTCCGACCACCCGGACCTGGCCGATTGGCTGATGGACCAGGGCATCGAGTCGGTCTCGCTCAACCCCGACACCGTGGTCGACACCTGGCTGCGGCTGGCGCGCATCAAGGCAGGCTGAGGACCGACGTGGAGAACTTCCTGCGGCTGTGCCGAGCGACTGGATCGAGCCGAGGCGCTTTCGCACGAATGGGCGTGGCGCATCCTGGTCGGCCTGCTCGTGATCGTGACCGGCAGCTGGCTGGCTCGCTGGCTGTCCCGGGTCCTGGACCGGCTGATGCACCGGTTCGCGGTGGAGGAGATCCTGCGCAACTTCCTGCGCAATCGTGGCCTACGCCGTGTTCCTGGTGATCATCATCGTCGCGGCGCTCGATTTCGCCGGCGTTCCGACCACTTCGCTGCTGGCGGTCGTCGGCGCAGCCGGCCTCGGCATCGGCCTCGCGCTCAAGGATTCGCTTGTCCAACATCGCCTCCGGGGTGATGTTGATCGTGTTACGGCCATTCCATGCCGGCGACGCCGTGCAGATCGCCGGGCTGGAAGGCGTGGTCGAAAGCGTTCGTATCTTCCAGACCCGCATGCACACGGCCGACAACCGCGAAATCATCCTGCCGAACAGCCAAATCACCGCGTCGCCGATCATCAATTACACCGCGCGTGGCGAACGGCGCATCGAGATTCCCCTGGCGATGGCCTTTGGCGACGATCTCCGGGCCTGCGCGAGTCTGCTGCTGTGCGATAGCGACAGGCCATCCGAAGGTCAAGGCCGCACCTGCGCCGGAAGTTCTGGTTACCGCCGTGGGCGAAGCCACCGTATCGGTGCTCCTGCGCGCATGGGTGCGCGCCAATGACTATGCAACGGTGCACTCGGAATTGCTCGAAACGATTCTCGAGGACTTTTCGCCGCGTCGGGCCCGCTTCCCGCTGCCGGCCCCGATCAGCCTGCCCCGCCCAGCCGGCCCATGAACAGCCGGTAGTACGCCAGTTCGTTGACCGACTCGCGGATATCGGCAAGCGCGGTGTGGCTGCCTGCCTTGTTGAAGCCCTCCAGTAGCCCCGGCGACCAGCGTCGCGCCAGTTCCTTGAGCGTGCTCACGTCCAGGTTGCGATAGTGGAAATATTTCTCCAGTCCAGGCATCAGCCGGACCAGGAACCGGCGGTCCTGGCAGATCGAGTTTCCGCAGATCGGCGACTTGTTCGGCTTGATCCAGTGGGCGAGGAACTCGATCGTCCGCGCCTCGGCCTGCGCCAGCGTGACCTCGCTGGCCACGACCCGGTCCCATAAGCCAGACGCGCGATGCGTGCGCCGATTCCAGTCATCCATCGCTTCCAGTCGCTCGAGTGGATGGTGGATCGCCAACTCGGGGCCTTCGGCCAGAATGTGCAGGTTCTGGTCGGTGACCAGCGTGGCGATCTCGATGATCGAATCGGTGTCCGGGTCCAGCCCGGTCATCTCGAGGTCGATCCAGATCAGGCGATTGTCGTCGGGTGCGGGAACAGAGCTCATGCATGGCTGGCCGGGTGGATGATGAGCCATCATACTTCAGCCATTGCCAGGCTTTTTCCGGCCGGCCCGACTTCGAGGCATGCGAAATGACGCCAGGTGATTCGTTGGGCCACTATCAGATACTCACCTCGATGCTTGCGCCCGCGTTGTTGATGGCTGCCACTGGCTCTTTGCTGGTCTCGGCCAACAATCGCCTGGCACGCGTGGTCGATCGCCTTCGCTCCCTGGTAGCGGCCTGGGGGACCACGGCGCAACCGCGCCTGGCCGGCCTTGAGTTGCAGATTGCCCGCCACCGTCGGCGAAGCCGCCATGTGCTGCATGCCTGCTTGATGTTGTATTGCGCCGTGGGCGCTTTCGTGGGTACCAGCCTGGCGTTGGCAGTGGATGCCTACAGCGGGTTCCGGGTAGCGCTGCTTCCTACGATCCTGGCAGTCATCGGCGTGCTTTGCCTTTTGGCTGCAAGCATCTACCTTGGGCTCGAAGTCAGCCTGGCAGTCCGCAGCTTCGACGAAGAACTGGACATGGAACTGGAACAACGCGGGGACTGAGTCAGTTCCCCTTGTCCCCGCTCCGCTGGCGCTTCTTCCGGAAGTAGTCGCTGAGTTTCTGCCCTGCCTCGGCCGCCAGCAGGCCGCCTTGAACAAGCACGCGGTGGTTGTGCCTCGGATCGGCAAGCAAGTCGAACACGCTGCCGCAGGCGCCGGTCTTGGGGTCGCTGGCGGCATAGACCACCCGCGCGACCCGGGCATGCACCATGGCCATCGCGCACATCGCGCACGGTTCCAGGGTGACGTACAGCGTACAGCCCAGGAGCCGGTGATTGCCCAGGCGAAGCCCGGCCTGGCGCATCGCCACGATTTCAGCGTGCGCCGTCGGGTCGTGCTCGGTGATGTTGCGGTTCCAGCCCTCGGCAAGAACGTCGCCGCCGGGGCCCACCAGTATTGCGCCGACGGGAATCTCATCGTCCTCGCGCTCGGCGCGATCCGCCAACAGGAGCGCGTGATGCATCCACGAGCGGTCGGCGTCGGTGAACGCCGCCCCGCTACTCTCGGCCAGCAACTCGGCCAAGCTGGCTCACTCCCACTCGATCGTGGCTGGCGGCTTGCCACTTATGTCATAAACTACGCGAGATATGCCGCGTAACTCATTGATTATACGGTTAGATACTGTACCGAGAAGCTCGTAGGGCAGATGCGCCCAGTGCGCCGTCATGAAATCCACGGTCTCCACGGCGCGCAAGGCGATCACCCACTCATAGGCACGGGCGTCGCCCACCACGCCGACCGACTTGACCGGCAAGAACACGGCGAAGGCCTGGCTGGTCTTGTCGTACCAGCCGGACTTGCGCAGCTCGTCGATGAAGATCGCATCGGCCTGGGCCAGCAGTTCGGCATAGTCGCGCTTGACCTCGCCCAGGATGCGCACGCCCAGGCCCGGGCCCGGGAACGGATGCCGGTAGACCATTTCGCGCGGCAGTCCGAGTTCGACACCGATCCGGCGCACCTCGTCCTTGAACAGCTCGCGCAGCGGCTCGACCAGGCCCAGCTTCATGTGTTCGGGCAGGCCGCCGACGTTGTGGTGGCTCTTGATCACGTGCGCCTTGCCGGTCTTGCTGCCGGCCGACTCGATCACGTCCGGATAGATCGTGCCCTGCGCCAGCCACTTCACGCCGCTGAGCTTGGTCGACTCCTCGTCGAAGATCTCGATGAACAGGTTGCCGATGATCTTGCGCTTGGCTTCGGGATCGGACACGCCGGCAAGCGCGTCGAAGTAGCGGTCTGCCGCATTGACGCGGATCACCTTGACGCCCATGTGCTCGGCGAACATCGCCATCACCTGGTCGCCTTCGTGCCAGCGCAGCAGGCCGGTGTCGACGAACACGCAGGTCAGGCGGTCGCCGATGGCCTTGTGCAGGAGCGCGGCCACCACCGAGGAATCGACGCCGCCGGACAGGCCAAGCAGCACGTTCTCGTCGCCGATCAGCGCATGCACCCGCTCGATCTGGTCCTCGATGATGTTGGCGGCCGTCCACAACGTGGCACAGCCGCAGATTTCGACGGCGAAGCGGCGCAGCATGGCTTCGCCGGACTTGGTGTGGGTGACTTCCGGGTGGAACTGCACGCCGTACCAGCGCCGCGACTCGTCGGCCATCGCGATGATCGGCACCGAATCGGTGCGCGCGGTAACGTTGAAGCCTTCGGGAATCCCGGTCACCCGGTCGCCATGGCTCATCCAGACATCGAGCTTCGGCGGCGAACCGGCGTGGTCCTTGAGGCCATCGAGCAGCGCGCACTCGGCGGTGACTTCCACCTCGGCATGGCCGAATTCGCGGTGGTGGCCGCCTTCGACGCTGCCGCCGAGCTGCATGGCCATGGTCTGCATGCCATAGCAGATGCCCAGGATGGGCACGCCCGAGGCGAACACCTCATCCGGGGCGCGCGGCGAGCCGACTTCGGTGGTCGACTCCGGGCCGCCGGAAAGGATGATCCCCTTCGGCGCGAACCGGGCGATTTCGGCCGGGTTGTGGTCCCAGGCCCAGATTTCGCAATACACGCCGAATTCGCGGACCCGGCGGGCGATCAGCTGCGTGTACTGCGCGCCGAAATCGAGGATCAGGATCTTGTCGCTATGGATGTCGGTCATTTGCCACTCGGTCCTTCGATTTGAAACCCCAGGCGCTATCAACTCATCCGATAGTTCGGCGGTTCCTTGGTGATCTGCACGTCGTGCACGTGGCTCTCGCGGGTGCCGGCGGTGGTTACCCGCACGAATTTCGGCCGCGTGCGCATGTCCTCGATGGTCGCGCAGCCGACATAGCCCATGGAGGCGCGGACGCCGCCGGCCAGTTGATGGACGATGTTGGCCAACGGGCCGCGATACGGCACCCGGCCCTCGATGCCTTCCGGCACCAGCTTGTCGGCATCGGACGCGTCCTGGAAATAGCGATCCTTGGAGCCCAGTTCCATCGCGCCGAGCGAGCCCATGCCGCGATAGCTCTTGTAGGAGCGGCCCTGGAACAACTCGACTTCGCCCGGGGCTTCCTCGGTGCCGGCGAACAGGCCGCCGATCATCACGGTGCTCGCGCCGGCGACCAGCGCCTTGGCGATGTCGCCCGAATAGCGGATGCCGCCGTCGGCGATCAGCGGAATGCGGCCCTTCAGCACTTCGGCCACCATGCCGATGGCGGTGATCTGCGGCACGCCGACGCCGGCCACGATGCGCGTGGTGCAGATCGAACCCGGGCCCACGCCGACTTTCACCGCGTCCGCGCCGTGGTCCATCAAGGCCAGCGCCGCATCGCCGGTGACGATGTTGCCGCCGATGACCTGCACGCCCGGGAAGTTCTTCTTGACCCACTGGACCCGATCGAGCACGCCTTGCGAATGGCCATGCGCGGTATCGACCACGATCACGTCAACGCCGGCGGCGACCAGTGCCTCGACGCGCGCTTCGGTATCGCCGCCCGCGCCCACCGCGGCGCCCGCCAGCAAGCGCTCGGCGATGTCCTTCGCGGCATTCGGATTGTCGCGCGCCTTCTGGATATCCTTGACCGTGATCAGTCCGCGCAGCCGGAAGTCGTCGTCGACGACCAGCACTTTCTCGATCCGGAACTTGTGCATCAGCTGCAGGACTTCCTCGTCCGAAGCGCCTTCGCGCACGGTGACCAGGCGGTCCTTCTTGGTCATGATGTGCTTGACCGGATCATCGAGCTTGGTCTCGAAGCGCATGTCGCGGGCGGTGACCAGGCCGACCAGCAGCCCGTTCTCGACGACCGGAACGCCGGAGATGTTGCGCGCGCGGGTCAGCTTGAGCACCTCGCCAATGGTGGTCAGCGGGTTGACGGTGAATGGATTGCGGATCACTCCCGCCTCGAACTGCTTGACCTGCGCGACGTGCGCGGCCTGCTGCTGCACGCTCATGTTCTTGTGCAGGATGCCGATGCCGCCGAGCTGGGCCATGGCGATCGCCAGGCGCGCTTCGGTGACGGTGTCCATCGCCGCCGAGATGATCGGCAGGTTCAGGCGGATTCCGCGGGTGAGCTGGGTCGCGAGGGCGACGTCCTTGGGCAGGACGATCGAATGGGCGGGAACGAGGGAGACGTCGTCAAACGTCAGCGCTTCGGCCTGGATGCGCAGCATGGGCGGCTCCGGGGATCAGGAAGCGGCTAATTATAGCCGCTATTGGTCGTTGAGCGGCGGGCTCAGGTAATGAACACCAGCGACAACCACGGCCACCAGGTGATGATCAGGACGGCCAGGCCGACGATCAGGAAGAACGGGGCGCAGGCCTTGGTCAGGGTCAGGATTCCGGTCTTGAACCGGTAGGCCGCGATGAACAGGTCCATTCCGGCGGGCGGCATGAAGTAGCCGATCTGCAGGTTGGCCAGCATCACGATGCCGAAATGCACCGGGTGGATGCCGTAGGCGACCGCCACCGGCACCAGCAGGGGCGTCAGGATCACGATCGCCGAGAAGATGTCCATGAACATTCCCACCAGCAACAGCACGGCGTTCAGGAGCAGCAGGAACATGCCCGCGGAATGGACGTAGGTGCGGCTGAACTCGAACAGCTTGTTCGGCACCTCCTGGTCCACCATCCAGTTCGACAGCGCCGTGGCGGCGCCCAGGATGATGAGAATTGCGCCGACCAGCCGCATGGCCTCTGCCATCAGGTCCGGGAGTTGCCCGAACTTGATTTCCCGCTTGATCAGGACCGTGACGATCAGGACATACAGCGTGGTGATGGCGGCGGCTTCGCTGGCGGCGAACTGACCGGAGTAAATGCCGCCAAGCACGATGAACGGCAACGGCAATTCCCACTTGGCGTCCTTTACCGCGGCCCAGACTTCGCTGGCATCGAACGCGGCCGCGGCCTTGGGCAGGTGCCGGCCGATCCACATGGCATGCAGCGACAGCATCAGGATCATCAGCGCGCCGGGCAGCAACCCGGCCAGGAACAGGTCCTGCACCGTCACCGCCGGCGTGGTGTTCAACTGGCCGGCCACGAATCCGAACAGGATCAGCGGAAGCGAGGGCGCGAACAGCAGGCCGAGGCTGCCCGAGGATGTCACCAGGCCCAGGCTGTAATTCTGCGGATACGAGGCCTTGGTCAGCGCCGGATACAGGAAGGCGCCGATGGCCACGATGGTCATGCCCGACGCGCCGGTGAAGGCGGTGAAGAAGGCGCAGGCCACGATGGCGACGATGGCCAGCCCGCCAGGCAACCAGCCGAGCAGCGCCATCGACAGACGAACCAGCCGCTTGGGCGTGCCGCTCTCCCCCAGCAGGTAACCGGCCAGGGTGAACATCGGAATCGCGATCAGGCCAGGCTTGTCGCCGAGGCGGTAATACTCGACGGCGACCGCGATCAGGTCGTAACCGGCCTGATGGAAACCGAGCAGCGCAACCGCGGCGATCACCGCAAACAGCGGCATGCCCAGGGCCGCCAACAACAGGATGATCAGCACGCCGACGATCATGCGGCCCCCGGCTCGGGCGGCTGGCCGAACGCTGAAATCGCGAAGCGCACGCTCATCAGGGCAAAGCCGGCGGGAAACGCCAGCATCGGCCACCAGCTTGGAACGCCGGGAACGAACATCCCCGGCACCTCCTGTTCAAGCAGGACCATGCCCCAGCCGTACCAGGCCAGCGCGGCGCAGATCATCGCCGTCGCCATCTGCGAAACGGCCCACGCGGCGCGGTGCAGGTGCGGCGGCAGGACGCGTGCCAGCGCATCGATGGCTATGTGGCGGCGCTTGCGGGTGGCGCCCAGGGCGCCCAGCAAGGCCAGCCACAGGACGCCCATGCGCCCGACCGGCTCGGCCCATTCGAGTCCGCTATCGAAAAAGACGCGCAAGCCGATCTGCAACAGGGCGAGCAACAGCAAGCCGCCCAACAGCGCGGCCAGTAGAAGATCCTCAGCGCGGTGCAGTCCGCGCAACAGACGGGCTAGCACTCAGCGGGCACCGGCAATGGCCTTGCGGATCGCTGCCAGCATCTCTGGCGATACACGCTTCTCCGCGGCCATGTCGCGGGTTACCTGTGCGCCCACCTGGCGCCAGCGGGCCGCTTCCGCGGGATCCATCGGGTTGACGGTCAAGCCCAGCTTCTTCATCGCCGCCAGCGCCGACTGGTCGTCGCGCCTGATGTTGGCGTCCACGCGCAAACCGCCGCTCTTGAAGGCATTGGCAACGACCGCCTGGTCGGCAGGCGTCAGTTTTTGCCAGGGCTTGATGTCCATGACCACGAAGCCGACCACGAACGAGAGCGGCAGGTCGAGCATCGTGCGCAGCTTGCCGTGCCATTGCAGCGCGACTGCGCCCGCCGGCGTGTTGGCAACGGTATCGACCAGGCCCGTCTGCAGGCTGGTGAACACGTCGCCCAGCGGCAGCAGGATCGGACTGACGCCACCAAGCTTGAAGGTGCGCTCGGCGATCTCGTCGTTCTGCGGAATCCACAATTTGGCGCCCATCATGTCGGCGCGGTTGCGCAAGGGCTTGGTGCTCATCAGGTAGGCGAAGCCGACGTTGGAGACCGTCAGCATCTTCAATCCCTTCGCCTCGAAGCCCTTGGCCAGCAGCGGGTCGATCACCGGCCGGGTCTTGTCCACCTGCGCCCAGCTGTCGAACAGGAACGGCAGGCTGTAGATGGCGGCGTCCGGATACACCTGCCCCAGTTCGCTGGAGGTCAGCACGCCGCCCTGCAACTGGCCCAGGCGCATCTTGCGCAGCACGACGGTGTCGCTGCCCATCACGCCGCCGGGGTAGAACTTCACCTGCACCCTGCCCTGCGTGCCGGCCTGCACCTCGGCGCCGGCCTTGCGCAATTCGCGCATCCAGGCCGAGCCGTCCGGAGCCAGCGTGGCGATCTTGATGATCTGCTGGGCGAATGCCGGGGCCGCGAACAACAACGCGGACAACAGTGTCGCGAGAAGAGCCTTGGAACGATTCATCAGAAATAATCCTTGCCGCTTTCCAGTAATTTCCGGGCGCGATCTTGCGCCAGCGTATTTGTCAGGGTGAAGCCGGGAGCCACCGGGTCGGCGGCCAGTACCTCGTTGAGCAGGCGATCATGCAGTTCCTGGTCGAACACCAGCCTTGCGTAGTACTGGGCGAACAAGGTCTTGGCATAAAGGTTCTTGCCACCCGAGAGTTGCACTGCCTTCTCGAAGTAGGACCGGCCGAGTTCCGGCTTGCCGCCGATTGCCTCCGGGCGCAGGGAATTCAGCACGCCCAGGTAGACGTAAGCCTGGCCCTGGTCATGATTCGGGTCGATCTGGACCACTCGATCGAGCAGCGCCTCGATCTTCGGAAGGTCGGCGATGGCGCCCCAATCCTCCGAGTTGGCCTGCAGGTAACCCGCCCAACTGGACGCCAGCACGTACATCAACTCGATATTGGTATCGGCGCCAACCACCTGCGCGAACTGATCGGGACCCGATTCGAGGACGGCGCACAGCGGCGCGTCCTGAAGGCAAACGGCGCGATTGGCGTAATCGAACGACTTCTTCGCAAGGCGTTGCGCACGCACCTTGTCGTCGCCGGAGAAGTTGCCCGCATAGGCGCCGTTCAACTTCGCCGCCGCAAGCAGGACGGACACGTTGCCGGCATCGCCTGGCTTCTGGCCGGCGATCAGGCTGTCGAGCAACAGCAGGTAGGCAGGCAGGCCATCACGCACTGTTGCCGGATCCTCGCTGTTGAGCACCGCCGTGCCGAGGTTGCGGGCAAAGCCGTCGCTGGCGTTGCGCACAAGGGATGCGCAGCCAGCCAGCGGCAGCAGCACGAGCAGGACGAGTAGCGTGCGATTCATGGTGGCGGAGTATCCCACGGACTTCATGACGATATGTCCGTGGCAGCCTCGGCGGCCTCCAGGGTGTTCTGCATGAGGGTCGCCACCGTCATGGGGCCGACGCCACCGGGCACCGGCGTGATCCAACTGGCGCGCTCGGAAGCGGCTTCGAATCCGACGTCGCCCACCAACCTTCCATCTTCCATCCGGTTGATGCCCACATCGATGACCACCGCGCCGGGCTTGATCCATTCGCCCGGGACCAGTCCGGGCTTGCCGACGGCGACGATCAGCACGTCGGCCTGGCGTACTTGCGCTTCCAGGATCTCGCGCGGCGTGAACCGGTGGCAGCAGATGGTGGTGGCGCCAGCCAACAGCAGCTCGAGCACCATCGGCCGACCGACATGGTTGCTGGCCCCGACCACCACGATGGTGGCGCCGCGCACCCGCCGATCCGTGTAGGCAAGCAAGGTCGTGATGCCGCGCGGCGTGCAGGGCCGCAGGCCGAACTGCCGTAGCGCCAGATGGCCGACGTTCTCGGGATGGAAGCCATCGACATCCTTGCGCGGGTCGATGCGATGAATGAGGTCGCTGGCGTCGGGATTGCCTGGCAGGGGGAGCTGGACGAGGATGCCGTGGACTTCCGGATCGGCATTCAGCCGGTCGATCAGCGCTGACAATTCCTGCTGGCTGGTGCCTGCAGGCAAGTCGTGGTCAAACGCCTTGATTCCAACTTTGCGACAGGCCTTGCGCTTGTTGCGCACGTAGACCGCTGACGCCGGGTCCGCGCCGACCAGCACGACGGCCAATCCGGGCCGGGACAATCCGGCCGCCACACGCGCCTCGACGCGGATGGCAAGGTCATCGAGCAATGCCTCGGCAATACGCTTGCCGTCGAGGATGCGGGCGGTCATGGCGATCCTTGGAACTCAGTCGAAGCGCCACGAGCCGGGCACGTGGAGCACACTATGGGGGTCGCTGTTAACTGCGGCACAATCCCGTCCGCCAATTATCCCTGAAGCCGTCCCCACTCCGCCACATGAATGACACGACCCAACTGGAAGCCGCCGCCTTTCGCCGCCTGCTGCAGCACCTGGACGAGCGAAAGGATGTGCAGAACATCGACCTGATGATCCTCGCCGGCTTCTGCCGGAATTGCCTGGCCGACTGGTACCGGGAGGCGGCGGAGCAATCGGGCGCGCCAATGGACAAGGAAACCGCCCGCGCCGCCATCTACGGCATGCCCTTCGCCGAGTGGAAGGAGCGATTCCAGCCCGAAGCGAGCCCGGAGCAGTTGGCTGCATTCAAGGCCGCGCAAAAAGCGCACCCCTGAAAATGCAGGACGCCCCGGCCGTTCCCGGCCGAGGCGTCAGGTCTGCGCGAGCCGAAAAATCAGGCGGCTTTGCGCGAACGCGGGGCCGGCTTCTTCTTGGCCGGGGTCCGCTTATTGGCCACCGGGCGCTTCTTGGCGGCAGCACGCTTGGCCGCCGCCCGCTTCACGCCGAGCTTGGCAAGTACCGGCGCGAGCCGGGTTTGCGCCTGGGCCTTGGCTTCGTCGGCCAGCTTGATGACCTTTTTCGCCAGCGGGGCGGCTTTCGCCTCGGCCTGCTTGCGCAGCTGGATCACCTTGCCATTGAGCGACTTGGCGGCGGACTGGACAGCATGCTCGGCCTGGCTGCGCAGTTCGGCAACGCCTTCGAAACCATTGGCATAGGCTTCGATGACCTGCTTGCGACCGAGCGACACGGCGCCGATGCCTGCCAACAGCAGGTCCTGGGGCTGGAACTGGGAATGCTTGGCGGCAGAAGCCGGACGTTTGATTGTCTTACGGGCCATGAAACACCTCGATTCTTGAAGGATAGGGCCAGTCCTTGGCCGGGAGATTCGAGTGGATTGTTGCGACTCGTGACTGAGTTTTCACACTAGTGTTTGAAACGCTTGCATGAAACGCCCTGTCGCGACATTCTCGCTGCTGGCGACTGGAGAACTGCATGGCTACCAAGAAGAGCGGTTGGGCCAAATTTCCGCATGATTCAAAGGCCTTCGATTTCGCTGGCGACAAGCTGAAAAAGGCCTGGCCGGCCCTGCACGCGGGCGATGGCGAGCCCTATCCCGACGAAAAGCGCGCTGCCGCCCTGATCAAGGCCGCTGGCAAGTCGGCGCCGAAGGCAATGGATGCGGCCGGCCTCGCCGAAGCCTTGCAGGAGGCCTGGCGCGCGTTCCATCGTGGCGATTTCCAGCAGGCGTTCGAGGCAGGCGAAGCGCTTGGCGTTGTTGGCGCCTCGGTCGCCGTCAAGGCAATCGGCATCCATGCGACCTATCTGGTGGACGATGAAGCCGAACAACTGTCGCGCTACGATCGCGCGGTCGGCATGGCGGAAGCCGCCAAGGCCGCGCTCCCGGGCGAGGCGAACAGCCACTACCGACATGCCTTCGCCCTTGGTCGCTACAGCCAGCGGATCAGCATCGTCAAAGCCTTGAAGCAGGGCTTGGCGGGCAAAGTGCGCGAGAGCCTGGACAAGACCCTGAAACTGGACCCCAAGCACGCCGAGGCCCACACCGCGCTGGCGGTCTACCACGCCGAGGTCATCGGCAAGATCGGCGCATTGATCGGCGGCATGACCTACGGCGCCAAGGCGGCGGAGGCGGAAAAACATATCCAGACGGCGCTCAAGCTGACCCCGGATTCGCCGATCGCACACGTTGAACGGGCAAACGTGCTCATCCTGCTGCACGGCGACAAGCAGGAAGAGGCCGCTGCCGAAGCCTACGAAAAGGCCAGCAAGATCAAGCCGCGGGACGCGATGGAAAAGCTGGATGCCGAATTCGCCCGCGCGCAGATCGAATAGCAGGACCGGCGGCGCAAACGAAAAAACCGCGAAGGCGACTTCGCGGTTTTTCGCATTTTTCCACATTGACCCGTTGTCGTGCCGCCGAAACAGGACAATGCGCCTGACTTCGATGGTGGGCGGTACAGGGCTTGAACCTGTGACCCCTGCCGTGTGAAAGCAGTGCTCTACCGCTGAGCTAACCGCCCGGACAAGGGTCGAATTCTACGGGCCGGGGCCGGAACGGTCAATAAAACGGGCCATGGCCTCAGTCGCATTACCGGATTTTGCTCGAGCGCATGGCCCTGACCAGCGCCGGCGCCGCGAAGGAATCGCTACGCGAATCGGCCCAGAACGCCTGGAAGACCGGGTGGTCCGGCATCGTGCCCGCAAGCAGCGCGCCCGGCTGGATGAATGGCATCAACCGGGACAGCGAGCGGACCTTCGTCGATGAAACCCGGCGGATGATGTGCTCCGGCCCGAGTTCATCGGGATGGTTCAGCCCGGCGGCGGCAATCAGGTCGCGCAGCGCCATCAGGGTGTTCTCGTGGAATTGGTGCACGCGCGTTGCCTTGTCCGCGGGCACCAGCGCTTTCTGGCGATCCGGGTTCTGGGTGGTCACGCCGGTCGGGCAGCGGTCGGTATGGCAACTCAGCGACTGGATGCATCCGAGGGAAAACATGTATCCGCGCGCCGCGTTGCACCAGTCGGCGCCCAGCGCCAAGGTGCGGGCGATGTCGAAGGCGGTGATTATCTTGCCCGCCGCGCCGATCCGGATGTGCTGGCCGCAGATTGAGGCCGACCAGGGTGTTGTGCACCAGGGAAAGCGCTTCGCGCAACGGCACGCCGACGTGGTCGGAGAATTCCATCGGCGCGGCGCCAGTGCCACCCTCGCCGCCATCCACGACGATGAAATCCGGCAGCACGCCGGTCTCCCGCATCGCCTTGGCGATCGCGAACCATTCCCAGGGATGGCCGATGGCACAGCTTGAATCCGGTCGGCTTGCCGCCGGAAAGCTCGCGCAGGCGATTGACGAAGCGCAGCAGCTCGACCGGCGTGGAAAACGCCGAATGCCGCGCCGGCGACACGCAATCCTCGCCGACCGGAACGCCTCGCGCGGCCGCGATCTCGGGCGAGACCTTCGACGCCCGGCAGCACGCCGCCGTGGCCGGGCTTGGCCCCTTGCGACAACTTGACCTCGATCATCTTGACCTGGTCGGTGCAGGCGTTCGCCACGAATTTCTCAGCGCTGAATCGGCCGTTGTCGTCTCGACAGCCGAAGTAACCCGAGCCGATCTCCCAGACGAGATCGCCGCCGTTCTCCCGGTGGTATCGCGAAATCGAACCCTCGCCGGTGTCCTGGAAGAAATTGCCCCGGCGCGCTCCTTCGTTCAGGGCGCGGATGGCGTTTGCCGAAAGCGCGCCGAAACTCATCGCGGAAATATTGAACACGCTGGCCGAGTAAGGCTGCGCCCTGCCGACGCCGATGGTTATCCGGAAATCGTGCGAGGCTACGTCGGTGGGCATCAGCGAGTGGTTGATCCACTCGTACTTGTCCGCATAGACGTCCAGCAGAGTGCCGAACGGCCGCTTGTCCAGCGCGTTCTTCGAGCGCTGGTAGACGATGGCCCGCTGCTGGCGCGAGAACGGACGCTCGTCGTCGTCGGACTCGATGAAATACTGGCGAATCTTCGGGCCCGAAGCTCTCAAGGAAGTAGCGAAAGTGGCCGACGACCGGATAGTTGCGCCGCAGCGCCTGGCGCTGCTGCAGGAGATCGGCGACGCCGACCGCACTCAGGTCGGTGAAAAGGATGGCAGGCCAGATCCAGGCACTGGTCCAATTGCAGGCCGATCAGCGAGATCAAGGCGAGCAGGATGCAGGCGACGAAAGCCCAATAGCGGGATGGCAACATTCGGAACTCCCCAGTCCAGCGCACAGCATAGCGGCCTGGCGGCCTCGGATGCGCACTTGCGCGATGGTGCCCGGGGCGGGGGTCGAACCCGCATGGCCTTGCGGCCGGGGGATTTTAAGTCCCATGCGTATACCAGTTTCGCCACCCGGGCCTGGGTGCATGATAGCTGCTCGGGACGTGAACCCCGCTCGAGGCCGGCGCATCGACGCCCGTCGAAAAGAAATCCCCGCCGTGGCGGGGATTCGATGATGGAGGCCAGGGTCGGGATCGAACCGGCGTACGCGGCTTTGCAGGCCGCTGCATGACCACTCTGCCACCTGGCCGGTGACTTGTTCCGGTATCAGCTTACCGCGACCAGCGCGGCAATCAATCCCGGATAAAACAAAACCCCGACGGTAGCGGGGTTTTGAAGATTCTGGAGCGGGAAACGAGACTCGAACTCGCGACCCCGACCTTGGCAAGGTCGTGCTCTACCAACTGAGCTATTCCCGCAGAAGCCGCATATTTTTGGCGATAGCGTCGATTCTGTCAACACCTGTGATGCGTTTTTCCATTCAGGCCGCGTTCTAGCCGCCTTTGCGCATCGTCGGCCAGGCCGCGCGCAGGTAATCCGCGCCGGACCAGAGGGTCAAAGCCGCGGCGACGCCCAGCAGCCACTCCCCGATCAGGAAGATCGGCAGGCCCAGCAGGGGCTCGCGGAAGATCAGGCAACTGATCGCGGTCATCTGCACGATCGTCTTGAGCTTGCCGAGGCCGGCCACCTTGACCAGGCCGTGCGCGCCCATCTGCGCCATCCATTCGCGCAGTGCGGAAATGGTTATTTCGCGACCGACGATCACCGCCGACAGCAGTGCGATCGGCACGGTGTGATGCCACTGCACGATCAGGAACAGCGCGATGGTCACCGCCAGCTTGTCGGCGACCGGGTCCAGGAACGCGCCGAATGCCGGAATACATCTGGTACCGGCGGGCAATCCAGCCATCCAGGATGTCGGTCAGCGCGCCGACCACGAACACGGCGCAGGCGATGATGTTGGCCCAGCGGTTGCCCCAATAGAACACCAGCACCAGCACCGGGATCAGCACGATGCGGAACAAGGTGAGCATCGTCGGGATGGTCAGCTTCACGGCTTCTCCGGCATCGGGGCAACGGGCAATTCGAGCCCGTGTAGTGAAGCATAGATGCGGGCCGCGAGGGCGGAACTTACGCCCTCGACCCGGGCGATCTCTTCGGCGCCGGCGGTTTTCAGCCCGGCCAATCCGCCGAAATGCTTGAGCAGGCTGGCCCGGCGTCGCGGGCCGATGCCGGCGATGTCTTCCAGCCGACTGGTTTCACGCGTCTTCTGGCGCCGGCCGCGGTGCCCGGTGATCGCAAACCGGTGCGCTTCGTCCCGCACCTGCTGGATCAGCTGCAGGCCCGGCGAATCGACGCCCGGCCTGATCTCGCGTCCGTCGGTGAATACCAGCGCCTCGTGGCCGGCCCGGCGCTCCTCGCCCTTGGCGACGCCGACCATGGTCACGCCAAGCACGCCGAGCTCGGCCAGCACCTGCTGCGCCTGCGCCAACTGCCCTGCTCCGCCGTCGATCAACAGCAGGTCGGGCACGACGCCGTCCTCCAACGCACGCTTGAAACGGCGCTCCAGGGCCTGGTGCATGGCGGCGTAGTCGTCGCCGGGGGTGATGCCGGCGATATTGAATCGCCGGTACTGCGCCCGTACCGGCCCTCTGCGTCGAACACGACGCAGGAGGCCACGGTGGCCTCGCCCATCGTGTGGCTGATGTCGAAGCACTCGATGCGCTGCGGCGGCGTGTGGCAGCCCAAGCAGTTCCTGCAGCGACAGCAGCCGCTTGTTCTGCGTGGCGCTGCTGCTGGCCTGCGCCTGCAGCGCGTGTTCGGCATTGTTGCGCGCCGAGTCCAGGTAGCGCGCGCGCTCACCGCGGACGCTGGACTTGATCTCCACCCGGCGTCCGGCCTGGGCGGAAAGGACCTTCTCGAACAGTGCCGTGTCCGGGATCTGATGGCTGAGCACGATCTCGCGCGGCGGGCGCTTCTCGAGGTAGTACTGGCCGACGAACGCCTCCAGCACCTCCTCCGCCGAATCCGCGCCATTGAGCTTCGGGAAGAATGCCCGCGTGCCCTGGTTCATGCCGTTCCGGAACGAGAGCAGCAGCACGCAGGCCGCGCCCGGCATGATCGCGCAGGCGAGCACGTCCATGTCCACCTGGTCGCCCTCGACATACTGCCTGGCCTGCACTTTCCGGATGCCGGCGATCGCGTCGCGCAACTGCGGCCGCATGCTCGAACTCAAGGCGCGCGCTCGCGGCTTCCATGGACTGCGTCAGGTCATCCACCAGTTCACCGCTGCGCCCTTCCAGGAACAGGGCGGCACGGCGCACGCTCGCGTCGTAATCGCGCGGTCGCGATCAAGCCGACGCAAGGCGCGCTGCAGCGTCCGATCTGGTGCTGCAGGCAGGGCCGGCTGCGGTTCCTGAAGACACTGTCCTCGCAAGTGCGAAGTCTGAATATCTTCTGCATCAGGTCCATCGTCTCGCGAACCGCGCCCGCGCTCGGATAGGGGCCGAAGTAGCGGCCGGGAGTCGAGCGCGGCCCGCGGTGGAAGGCGATCCGCGGCCAGGTCTCGTCGCTGAGCAGGATGTGCGGGTAGCTCTTGTCGTCGCGCAGCAGGATGTTGTAGCGGGGACGCAGCGTCTTGATCAGCTGGTTCTCCAGCAGCAGCGCCTCGTCCTCGGTGCGCGTGACCGTGATTTCGATGCGGGCGATCTGCGCCACCATCATGGCAATGCGGCGCGAGGGCTGGTCGGCACGGAAATAGCTGGCCACGCGCTTCTTCAGCGACGAGGCCTTGCCCACGTACAGCACGCTGCCGTCGGCGCCATGCATGCGATACACGCCGGGCGCGTTGGTCAGTTCGCGGACGAATTCCTTGCCGTCGAAGGGGGCCGGCGAGATTGGGTCGGGCATGGCCAATTATCCGCGAAAAGACCGGGGATTCCACGCGGCGTCGCTTGCCGCCGGGTCAGTCGAGCCCGAATCGCTTGAGACTCTTCCTGAGCCCCATGGCCCAGGTGGCCAGGACCGGATGACGTGCACGCCAGTGCTCGCGCCGGACCAAGCTGCGCGTCCTGTCATCGAGAAGTGGCCAGAAGGGTTGCGCATAGCCGAAAACGAACTCCATCAGCTCCTTGCGTTCCCGATAGTAGGTCGACTGGGAAAAATGGTTGCCGCTATTCCCCTCATGCTGGCGGTAGCGGGCCCAATAGCAATCGGATACGTAGGTCGGGAACGCCAGGTGCAGCTTGCTGAAAAATACCTGGTCCTCGTACATCCCGCGAAACCGGTCTTCGAAACCGCCCAGTTGCTCGAAGGCCCTGCGGCTGATCATTGCGTTGCAGGTCGTGGGCGACTGGAACTTGTTCTCGATCAGGGGCGCCAGGAGCGTGGGCTGGTCGTGGACCTGGTTGGCCGCTACCCCGAGTCCGTAGAAGAAGTCCTTCGCCGACTCCCGTGCCCAGCTATGCCATATCTGCGTGCGCCCATAGACCATGCCGAGCGCCGGGTTCGCCTTGAAGATCGCGACCTGTTGTTCGATCTTGTCCGGCAACCACACGTCGTCCGAGTCGAGGAAAGCGATGTACTCTCCCCGGCCATTGCTGGCTCCCAGATTCCTGCTTGCGCTCATCCCCCGGTTCTCTCCACCCGGGTGTTGCAGGACCCGCACGCGATCCGGCAGCCTGTCTGCATATCCGCGGGCTATCGCGGCGCTGCCGTCAGTGGAGCCGTCATCGACGAGCAGCAACTCGATGTTCGGGTATGTCTGCGAGAGGACGCTTTCGATGGACTCGCCGAGGAATCTCTCGGCATCCAGGAAGATGATGACCGCGGAGACGAGCGGACCGGCCGCGCCGGGGTCGGCGTTGCTCATTTCGCCGGCGCGGCTTCGGTTGGCAAGCCGAACCACTCCCGGAGCTGGCTTGCGAAGGCATCCCCGCCCACGTCCTTCACACCGAAACGAGGCAGCTTCATCGCCTCGGTGTTGGGGCCGGCGACTTTTTGTTCAACAGTCACTGCGCACTCGAAGCCTGCCTCCTGGAGGATGCGTATCGTCTCCGGAGAATATTCTCCATGCGGATAGGCGAAGGTGGGCACGGGACAACCGAGGATCTCCTGCAGCCGGTCGCGGCTACCGATGATCTGTTCGACCTGCACTTGCGATTCATGCGCGGGCAGCGGCGGATGATTGACGGTGTGTGCGCCGATCTGCATCACGCCTTCATGTCCCATGCGCCGAATCTCATCGGCGGTCATGGTCCGGCGGGACAGCGACGGCTCCGGCTCGAACCCCACCCACCTCGCCAGTTGGTCCAGCGCCTCTTCCCGGCTTGAATCAGGCAACGGCCACAGGGTCTTCCAGACATCGTAGAAAAACCCCAGGCGGGTGCCGCGCGCGGCAGACCAGGCCCTGATACCCCGATCGGCCTGGAGATCAGCCGCGCTGTAGGCCGCGGCGCCATCGAGGTCCCAGGACTGACTGCCCGAGGGCAGCTGCAACTCGAGCTTGGCCGGCAGCGTGCCGGTTGCAAGCAACAGCGTCTCCAGCCGGTCCCACCAGAACTCGCGATTCGTCCCGATATTGCAGGTGGTGACGAACAGGGTTGCCGGCACCCGGTGCCCGCGCAGCAGCGGCAGCGCCACTTCGAAATTGTCGACGTAACCATCGTCGAAGGTGACCACCACGGCGCGTTCTGGCAGGCGGCCGGACTGGCTGGAGCGAACGAAGTCGACCAGGGACATCGGCGTGGCCACGCGCCCTATCGCTTCGAGCTGCTCCGAAAAATTCTCCGGCGACACGCACATGCCCCACGGATCCAGTTCGGTCCGGACAATGCGGTGGTACATCAGGATGACGGCCTGGGGCGGAGCTTGCGTCATGGTCTATTTCTTTCGCAGTCTCGCGGCTACCACGATCGGGAAACGGAAATCCCTGAAGTCCAGTTCCTCCTGCGTCAGCTCGCTGGAAGCCATGCCCATCAGGAACGCCATGCTGGTCATCAGGTTGCCGTGGGCTTCCACCTCGAAGTCTTCGCAATCGGTGTTGTCCGTGATCAGTCGCGTCAGCGAACGATCGGTGAGCCTCCAGAAGTCCTCCGGATGCGGGCTGTACCGGCACATGGTGGCGGCGGTGACCAGCATGGTGCCGCCCGGCTTCAACGCGGCGTAGCAGTTGCGCATGACGGTGCGGCCATCGTAGATGACGGTCAGGGTCTGGGTGAGAATGAAACAATCGTAGCGGCCCGCAGGCAACGTGCCGCGGGTCGAGCAGGTCGCCGATGATGTTGGCCTTGGCGTTGTTGACATTGATGTCGACGATGTCGGAATGCGTTACCCGATCCTGCCCGAAGCGACGGGTGTAGTCGGCATTCATCACTTCGATGCAGTTGCCGCCAATCAGCCCCGAATGCCGGGCCAGGAAATTCTCGATGTAGTAGCGGTCGACCGGCTGGCCGCGATCGAAGCCCCAGCGCTCGCTCAATGGCTGCAGCCTGCGCAGGTCGCCCCAGTCCACCTGCCCTACCGGAATCGTCGGGAAATGCTTGTTCGGCGGTCATCTGGACACCTTCTATCGGAGGTCGGCAGGCTGCCTGGGCATGGCGAGCGAGCCCGCGTGCGCCTCGGCGGTTTCAAGGAAAGCCAGGGCCTGCTCGTCCTGCCCGGACATTATGAGGCCAAGCAAGTGACGATGATGCTCGGGGGTCTTTTCGCTCCAGTCGCTGATGCCGGAGTCCCTGACCAGAGACCTGAACGAGGTGAAGAAAGCGGACGCCTCCTCTCTCGACAGGGTCTCGGGTATCTGCAGCCAGTACTGGCGAATGGCGTACGACCAGAATCCCAGGACGCGCTGGGCGGCTTCCTCCATGCCATGGCTGGAAAAAAGCCGCGCCGTCCGCCGCCTGTATTCGATGTCGTCCAGCAGGTTCTTCAGCCCCGGCGGCTTTCGGGTCAGGGACTGGCCGCGGTAGTGATGGTAGACGTATACGATTTCATCGAGGATGGTCACCCTGCCGGCCTTGACCATCGCCGTGGCCTGGAAGAGTTGGTCCTCGCCGTAGGTAAGGTCGGTGTGGTACCGGATTCCATGGTCTTCGAGCAATTTCCTGCTGTAGAGGTTGCAGCAGTGACAGCCGGGCACGGTCTGCAGGTACGCCGATTCGCGAATGTCCGCGGTGACCATCGCGCTGCCGGCGCTTCGCTCTGATCCGGCGAGAAGCTTTCCTCCTCGCTCTTGAACCACAGCAGCTTGCCGATGGTCAGCGCGTTGCGGGTCTGGATCGCAGCCGACAGAAGCAGGTCCAGCGCGCCGGGCGGCACCGTATCGTCGGCGTCCAGGAAGAATAAGTAATCGCCGCTCGCCCGCTCGATGCCGGCGTTCCTGGCAGCACTGGCGCCCTGGTTCGAACCGAGTGCGATCACGGTTACCCGACTATCGCTTCCGGCCAGCCGCTCGAGTTCGTGAACCGAGCCGTCGGTGGATCCATCGTCGACGCAAATGACCTCGATGTCGGCGAGCGTGTGGTCGAGCACCGAGGAAACGCTCGCAATCACGAATTCCGCGGCGTTGAACACCGGGACCACGATGCTGATCGCTGGAGTCCGCCCGCTGCTTCACGAAGATTGCGCCTCTTCCGTTGCCAGGTACGAATATGCCAGGCCATCCTGGCTCGACAGTATCAATTCGAGCAGGTGGCGATGCTGGGATGGCGTCGAGGCATTCCATGGCTCGACGCCAAACTCCGCCGTGATCGCCCTCAGCGAAGAAAAGAAAGTGCTGGCGTCTTGCGGCGTGAATGTTGCCGGAATCTTCAGCCAGTAGTTGCGAATGGAGTACGACCAGTCCCTGAGGAATTCCAGCCCTGCCCTTTCCAGGCCATTGGCAAGGAACAACCGGGCCGTCCGACGCTGCCACTCCAGGTCGTCATGGAGCAGCTTGAGGGTCGGCGGTCGCAGGGTCACGGAGGCCCCTGAATAATGATGATAGAAATAAACCGTGTCCTCGATCATCGCAATCGAGTCCGCCCGCAGCATCGCGGTGGCCTGGAACAGTTGGTCCTCGCCCAAGGCAAGGTCGGCGTCGAACCGGATCCGGTGCTGCTCCAGCAACTGCCTTCGATAGAGGTTGCCGCAGTGGTGCCCGGAGACGGACTGCAGCCAGCGCGACGCGTGGATATTGGTGATGACGGCGGCGGCGCCCGCAGGCGTCGCAGCGATCGGCATGGCCGCTTCGTCGTCTTCCAGATACAGGACCTTGCCAATGGCCATGTCGCTACCGCTGTCCCTGGCTGCTGCCAGCAGCACATCGAGTGCGCCCGGTGGCACCGTGTCGTCGGCATCCAGGAAACTCACGTAGGACCCGATCGCCCGGTCAAGCGCCTGGTTCCTCGCGCTGCTGACGCCGCGGTTGCATTCCATGCGGATCACGCAAACCCGGGGATCGGCGGCGGCCATTCCCTCGAGCACGTGTCCGGAGCCATCCGTGGAGCCGTCATCGACGCAGATGATCTCGACGGATGCACGCGTGTTGTCGAGTACCGACGATACGGCGACCTGCACCAGCCCTGCGGCATTGAATACCGGAACCACGACAGTAATTTCAGGCGTACGGATGCTGCTCATCGCGCCTGTGCACCACCACCGATCTCCAGGCGCTGCCTGAGCTCGCTGTTCTCGAGACGCAGGGCCAACACCTGGTCGGCCAGGCGCCTCTTTTCGAGTAGCAGGTCCTGTACGTAAAGCATGTCCTTCGGCAGCAGGGGATTGATTACTCCCATGAGTGCGAAGCGGCTGCGCAGAACCCTTATGTCCGGGTCAAGTGTCAACGCCTCGCCGACCATCATGTCTTCGAAGAGGCTGTCGGCAAACGTGTGCAACGTCTTCCCGGCGGCAATCTGCGCCGCCCGGCGACTGAGGAAGTAGCCGCCTCCGGTGGCCCAGGCACAGACGAACGGCCGCTCGTATGGAACTTCGAAGGCCTTGTCGGTGCATTTCCCGTAGTGCCAGGTCTTGCCGATCTCGGCCACCGGCTGCTCGCGGAACTGGCCGATGTAGTCGGCGTCCTGCTTGTCGAAGGAAATGAAGCGTTCAAGATCCAGGTAGGTATCGTCGTCGGTCTTGAAAACGTAGTCGAACGGCAGGTGGCTTACGGCGTATTGCAGGAAGGCATGGGTTTTCTGCGGGAGCGTTTCGTAGGACTCCGGGCAGTCCAGGAACAGGCAGTCGCCCTCTATGCGCTCCGGCTGGCCGGGCCGGCCATGGATGAACAACGCACGGTAACTCGGCGGTAGCAACTTCAGCCACGAATTTCGGATGCCGTCCGCCCTGCCCTTGTACTTTTCGCAGGTCAGGATGCCGATCAGGACCCTGCGGTTGCCAGGGTCCATGAAGCGGCCTTCCGAGAATCCGATGTTGCCGGGAAGCGCCAGGGAATCGGCCTCGGTCATCCTAGACATCCAGTCCGCGAGAGCGGATGTATTGAAAGTCCGCAGCGTAGGTCCGCTCCAGGAATGCCAGCGCATCCGCACTGAGTTCCTCGTTGCGGCCGTCGCTCTGGTTCGACCTGGGCAAATCGCAGCTTCCAGACAGCCCCGCCGTTTCCAGCAGGGCCGCAAAATCCTCCGCGAGGTGGCGATAGCGCAGGACGTGGACGGGATTGTTTATCAGCCAACTGGACTGCGGCTCGTATATCCAGGAGAAGTCCGTGAACCGGGAGGCGATGGTGTGCCGTTCCACCGCTTTGCCATTGCGCAGGAGGAAGTGCTCCGGCAGGTTGCCAAGCTCGATCAGGGCCAGCGCGTGCTTGGGATGCTCCGGATCGCCTGCGCACGATGCCAGTTCGTTGGCGGTGGCGAATTGCACGTTTATCCGGTTCTTCCAATATTTCTGACCGTAGTAGAACGCTGAAATGAATCGGCTCACCGGACAGCGCAACACGACGATTTCCTCGTCGCTGAGCTTGCGCGGATAGGGATGGCCGGTGACGAGTATCGGCAACCCATTGTCGGCGATCGCCTGCTTGACCGACGTTCCCGCGTTTTTGGGAATGTGGATGAAGCTCAGGCTGCTGGTGGCTGGGATGGAATCCATCATGGCGCGACGGTTTCGCGGAAGCGAGCGTACATGCGCCCAATCATCACATCTTCCGACCCGAGGAAAAAGAGTCTGTGCTCGTCGGCTACATCGGCTCCAGAATTGGCGATGTATTCAGCGAAGCGACGGCTCAGCAGGTAGCATTTTCCGCTGTAGAACGGCGGCATGGGGCCCTCTCCGAAGAGCCGGGAATACTGAATCGCCCCGCCTTTCTTGCGGGCCCAGTTCTCGGCGCCCTCCCTGCCTGCCCGCTCGTGCAGCATGAAGCCGTTGTAATCGCGGGAGTAGTCGGCATCGCGAATGAACTGCGCCAGGGCAGACATGTCCATCGCCTTGCGCTCGGCGTATTCGGGGGAATCCAGTTCGGTCATGACAGTGGTGACGTCGATCTTCACCAGGTTCTCGAACTGGAAATTGCGAACGCCGAACTCGATCATCCGATGGGTCTTGATGCTCAACGCCTCGTATCTCTCGTCGGCGCGCAATACCATTCGTCGACCGTCAACGCTGGAGCCCGGCGCCGTGGCATCCGCATAGACTTCGAGCAGGCGCGCGCCAGGCGCATCGCGCAGCAGTACGCCGACTTCGGAAGCGTAGAAGCGCTCCAGCAGGTGGCGATGCGCCTCGCAGGTGTAGATGCAGACGAGCAGGCTCTCCGGCAGCTGTCCCTGGGCATCAGAGGCCTGCGTCCACTTCGACATGACGGAAGCGGCAACCATCCTAGCCAGGCTCCGTCGCGCGACCACTTGCGTCCGGATCGCCTGGCGCCCCGTTGGCGCCGCGCTCGGCCATCGTCCATTCCCAGAAATGGCGGGTTCTCGGATTCGAGCGGTCAAGGGCGACGCTGCGCCAATCCGGTAGTTTCTGCAGTGTCGCCGGGTGCGGCAGTCTCAGGCCCTCAGACCCGAGGTTCAGTCTGTTTCCGTGCCAGCCCTTCTCCAGGTCGCCAGCGGAAAACACCCGGTCCGGGTATTTTTGAAGGGCGTGGCGCTGCGACAGGACGATGTAGTGCCTCAGGACGAACGACTCCGGGGCCAGCCTGAGCTCGGCGCCCGCCAGGTGGTGGCCGCCGGAGGACACGTTTTCGAGCGCATGGGTCCTGTTCCAGGCCCTCATCAGCCGGTTCTCGCGCGGCGAGAAGTAGTAGTAGCTCAGCAATTCCCGCTTGCAGTCAACCGGCTCACTGGCCGCTTCCGGCCCAGGCAGGAAAACGAATTCATCGAAATTGATCGCGTTGTACCCGAGTCGCGCAACGCGATCGATGCCCTCGAGCAGGGATTCCCCCTGGATGCGGGTATGCATCCACTCGTCGGCATCGGCATGAATCACCCAGTCGTGCCCAAGCCGACCCAGCAGATCCCGCTTGGCCTGCAGTTGAGCGGTCAGGTCGAACTCGCCTGTCCACGCCAGTTGCTCCAGCGACACCAGGCCCTTGCCCAGGAAGCTGGCGCAGATCTCCGGCGTGCGGTCGCTCGAGCCGTGGTCGATCACCGCCACGTCGATGCCCTGCTCGACGAAATCGCCGATGGCCCGTTGCAGGTGCGCCTCCTCGTTGCGAACGCACAGTACGGCGACACAACTCACGGCCATGCCGACGCCCCTGCGGGTTTGCGGCGGGAATATCCGGGCAAGAGCGGCGAATGACGACGCGGTGACATCACGGCTCGCCGGCTGCCTGGCGTTGGGCTCGCAGGAGATCCTGTGCGGTGTCCACGCCCGGCGGAAATGGAACGGGCGTGATGCCGACGGCGATTCGATATCCGGCTTCCATCACGCGCAGTTGTTCCAGCGCCTCGAGCTGCTCGAGGCGGCCGGCCGGCAGGGCGGCAAACTTCCGCAGGAACGCGGCCCGGTAGGCATAGATGCCGATATGCCTCAGGGCGCCCGGAATTGGCGCGGAAACACGATCACGGCTGAAGCGGTCGCGCTGCCACGGAACCGGCGCGCGACTGAAGTACAAGGCGTAGCCGCGGGCGTCCAGCAGCACCTTCACCGCGTTGGGGTCGAACAGGGTCTCGCAATCCTCGATGGCGGTCGCCAGGGTCGCCATCTCGGCTTCCGAATCGGCAAGCGCCTGGGCCACGGCCCGGATGCCCTCCGGCGGAGCGAATGGTTCATCGCCCTGGAGGTTGACCACGATCTGGTCGTCGGCCCATCCCAGTTGGCCGGCGCACTCGGCGAGCCGGTCGGTGCCCGAAACATGCGCGCTGTCGGTCATGCAGACGGTCACGGGGTAGGCCGCGACGGCATCGGCGATGCGCGCGTCGTCGGTTGCCACGATCACCTGGCTGGCGCCAGCAGACAAGGCGCGACGCGCCACATGCGCCACCATGGGTTCGCCGGCGATCAGCAGCAATGGCTTTCCCGGCAAGCGGGCGGAGCCGAAGCGCGCCGGGATGGCGACGATGAATTCAAGCTTGGCCATGGCGCTGTCTCAACTTCGCTTCGACTGCTGCAAAAAAACCTGTGCCCAGCTCGGCCTCGACGGGAACGGCCCAGGCATCTTGCAGGCCGAGGCCAATGCATTTTACTGCATCCTTTTCGGTCATCAAGATTGGCCCCCTCATGCCGGAAAAATCCTCGGTCCGAAATCGGTGATGATCCTCGAAAGCATGTTCAGTCGATCTGCAAGCCGGCGCTCCGCAGCGCATTGAAGAATCGTGCGGGATTGCCAATGCCGGCAACCGCATGCGCAGGCGATGACACGAACAGCGACAGCGGCCGGGTCCGGGCGGCATCACCCAGGGAAACGGCGTCGCGCAGTCGCAGATGCATGGACCAGCTGCCATCTTCCGTCGCTTCGCCATTCACCACCCGAACATCGCAGGCGCGGGGCGCTTCGCGAAGCGGGCCGGCCGGGATCAGCAAGCCATTACCGTAACCACGCTCGCCGTCGACCACCTCGATCTCGACATCCCGGGCGAGTCGTCTGTGTTGCAGGCCGTCATCGGCGATCACCAGATCGCAACCCGCGGCGATAGCGGCCTGCGCCGCGGCAACCCGATCGCGGTCCACCAGGACCGGCAAGCGCGTGCGCTCGAACATCAGCCTGGGCTCGTCGCCGCAGGATTCCACCGGTGTGGAATCGGTAACGCGCAGCGGCGAGGCGGAACGGCGGCCGTGCCCGCGGCTGATGATGCCGGGCCGAAACCCGCGCGTGGAAAAATACTGTGCCAGCGCGATCACCAGTGGAGTCTTGCCGGTGCCGCCCGCAGTGAAGTTGCCGACCACAAGCACCGGCACAGGCAAGCGCTCGGCGACGCCCGACGGCCTCGCCGACGAAAGCAGTCGATAGATTCCGGCGAGGGCGCGCAAGCCGAGCCCCGGCGCCGCATCTCCATACCAACGCCTGAGCAGCCAGCTTTCGATGGCGGCCTGCATCAAGCCTCCGCGTCGTCGCGGAACTGCATCCGGTGCAAGTGCGCGTAGAGACCGCCTGCCGCCAGCAACTGCGCATGGGTCCCCTGCTCCACCAGCCGGCCGTGATCGAGCACGAGCACATGGTCGGCGTGCTCGATGGTGGACAGGCGATGGGCGATGACCAGCGTGGTGCGATCCGGGATCAGGCGGTTCAGGGCGTCCTGCACGAGGCGCTCGGACTCGTTGTCCAGCGCCGCGGTGGCCTCGTCCAGGATCAGGATGGGCGCATTCTTCAGCATTGCCCGGGCGATGGCGATCCGCTGCCGCTGCCCGCCCGACAGCAACGCGCCATTCTCGCCGATAGCCGTCTCCAGTCCGTTGGGCAGTCGATCGATGAATTCACTGGCATTGGCGGCATCGGCAGCGCGACGGATCGCATCGAGGTCGGCGCGATCCTGACCGTAGGCAATATTCGCCGCAATGCTGTCGTCGAACAACATCACCTGCTGTCCAACCAGGGCTATCTGCCGCCGCAGGTCTTCCAGGCGATAGTCCAGCAGCGGCCTTCCATCGAGAAGAACCTTCCCTGCGCTGGGCTCGTAGAACCGCGGAACCAGCCGGATCAGCGTCGACTTGCCGCTGCCGGACCGGCCCACGATCGCGGTCACGGTGCCTGGCAAGGCGCGAAAACTGATGCCGCTCAGGGACGGGGTTTCCTGGCTGTCGTAGCGAACGCTGACATCCACGAATTCGATCTCCCCGCGGGCGCGGCGAAGCGGCGTCGTGCCAACATCGCTTTCATCCTGCTCGTCGAGCACGCTGAAAAGGCGCTCGGCGGCGGCGATGCCTTTCTGGACCGCGCTCTGGATATTGGTGATGCGCTTGAGCGAGGGAATCAGCGCCATCATCGCCATCATCACCGAGACGAAACTGCCGGCCGACATTCGCCCCGCCATAGCCTCCTGTCCGGCGACGACCAGGATGACGGCCAGCGCGCAGGCGGCGAGCCACTGCACGATCGACGAGGCGCTGGCGCGCGTCGACTCGACCTTGATGTTCAGCCGCAGGTTGCGCTGGGCCAAGGCCTGGTAGCGCTCGATCTCCAACTGCTGGGCGCCATATATCTTGACTTCCTGCTGGGCCGACAGGACCTCCTCGGCGGCCTGGGCCATGCTGGCCACGCCGGTCTGGATGCCGCGGTTGATACGCCGGTAGCGCGCGCCGACATAGGCTGAAATGCCGGCGATCAGGGGCGCGATGACCAGCATCGCCATTGTCACCCGCACGCTCTGGTAGAGCATCACCCCGAGCAACACGATGATCGTCAGGGAGTCCGTGATGACGACCTTCAAGGCTTCGCTGGTCGCCTGGGTGACCTGTTCGGTGTCGTAGTTCAGGCGCGAGACCATCGCCGCCACCGGCTCCCGGTCGAATCGTGCGCTGGGCAAGCGCAGGAACTTCGCCAGGACGGTGCTGCGCAGATCACGCACCACGCTGCGACCGGCGCGCGCCATTCCATAATCGGTGACGAAGGTCGCCATGCCACGCAGCACGAACAGGCCGAGAATCGCCAGGGGAAGGCTCCAGCGAACCGTTGGATCCCGGGCCACGAACGTCTGGTTGACCATCGGCTCCATCAACCGGGCGAACAGTCCCGCGGAACCCGCCTCAACCACCATGCCGATCGCCGCGGCGCCAAGGAACAATCGGTAGGGCCGCGCGTAGGCGAGCAGCCGGCGGTAGGTCTGCCAGGCACCAGGCGGCACTGGACTCACGGCTTGGTCTCGGGTGTCGTCGCGATGGCAAGCCTTGAAAAACCCAGTTGTCCGAGCGCATCCATCGCCGTCACCACGGCTTGATGCGGCGTACGACCATCGGCGCGAAGAATCACTGACTGGGTGCGGTCGGCGCCGGCGACGCGAACGATGGCCTCCTTGAGCGAGCCAACATCGGACTTCAACACTTCCTCGTTGCCTACGAAGAACTTGCCGTCCACATCGACCAGCACGATCAAGGGCTTGCCGGCGTCGGGGACCACGCCGGCCTGGGCCTGCGGCAACTGCAACTTCAGCGCGGCGCGCTGGTTGAAGCTGGTGGTCAGCACCAGGAACAGGATCAGGCAGAACAGCACGTCGATCAGCGAGATCAGGTTGATCTCGGGCTCATCGACCTGACTGCTGTTGCCAAGCCTCATCGCTCACCCTGCTTGGCGCGCGGCGGCCGGGCGGCCGGAACGATTCCCTCGTCGATCGTATCGAGCAGGGCGATCGCCTGTTTCTCCATGTCGATCACGAACTCGGCGATGCGGCCGCGAAAATAGCGGTGGAACATCACCGCCGGAATCGCCACGCATAGTCCGCCGGCGGTGCTGATCAATGCCTGGCCGATGCCACCGGCCAGCTGGTTGACGTCACCGACGCCGGTCGTGAGTATCTTCAGGAACATCTGGATCATGCCGAACACGGTACCGAGCAGGCCCAGCAACGGCGAAACGCTGGCAATCGTGCCGAGCGTGTTCATGAACCGCTCCATCTGGTGCATCACGTGGCGGCCGACATCCTCGACCCGTTCCTTGATCAATTCCCGCGGACGGTAGCGAACGTCCAGCGCGGCAGCCAGGATCTCGCCCAGTGGGGAGTTCCGGCGGAGCACTTCGATGTGCGAAGGGTCCAGTTGACGGCCCCGGGCCCACTCGCGAACTTCCTCGCCCAGGCCCGGTGGCAGCACTTCCTTGCGGCGCAGGCTCCAGAACCGCTCGATGACGATTGCCATTGCGATGACCCCCAGCAACAGGATCGGCACCATCACCCAACCGCCCGCCTTGATCAGTTCCAGCACGTCTCACCCGTTGTCGCGAATTCAATTGGCAATAGCATAGCCTGAGCCGGGGGTGACCGGCTCCCGCCAGTAGCGGCGCTGATCCTGGCGCCGGGACGACAGCAGGCTGGCGCCCGAGGCGTCCAGCCTGAAGCGCAGCGCGCCTGTCCTCGCCGTGTCGAGGACCTCCACGCCGGCCATGCGGTAGCGCTCGACCACTTCCGCGCGCGGCAGATGAAAGCGGTTTTCGGCGCCCGTGCTGATCACCGCCCAGCGCGGATTCACCCCGGCGATGAACGCTTCGCTCGACGAAGTCATGCTGCCATGGTGGGGCACGATGAGCAGGTCCGACTTGAGCTGTCGCGGCGTGCTCGCGCAAGAGTCGCGCTTCCACATGGCGGCCGATATCTCCCGGCAATAGCGCCACGCGGCCGCCCGCCTCCACCCGCAGCACGCAGGAGCTGTCGTTGTGCATGTAGGGGAACAGCGGCGGCGGATGCAGGACGGTGAAACTTACGCCGTCCCAGCGCCATGATTGGTCCAACTGGCACAAGCCCATGCCCGGGCGTGCCCATCCTTCGACGCCAAGGATTCGCGCCCCGGGAAAAGCGCGCCCGACAGCCCCCATGCCGCCCGAGTGGTCATTGTCACCGTGGCTTATCAACAGTGTGTCGAGGCCGTTCACGCCGAGCGCGCGCAGGGTCGGCACCACTGCCGCCTCACCGAAGTCCAGTCCGCGGGAACTGGCCGGTCCGGCGTCGAACAGGAGCCTGTGATGCGTGGTCCGAACCAGTACCGAGAGTCCCTGGCCGACGTCGATCACATCGATTTCGGCCTGCCCCGGTTGCGGCAGGTGGAGGTCCGGCCGCAGCAATGGAAGGAACAGGAGCAAGGCCAGCGGTTTCCCGGGCGTCGCCCGCGGAAGTAACAGCCACAGGGCGCCCACGCAAGCCAGGCCCACGGCGAGCAGCCCTGGCTCCGGAAGCCAGACCATCGCAGCGGGCCAGTTCGCCACGCGCTGCAGGAGCGACCAAAGCCCGTCCATCAGGGCGGCCGAGAGCTGCCAGCAAAATCCGGCCGCCGCAGGCGATGCGGGAAATAGCACCAGGCCAGCCAGTGCCAGCGGCACCACGCCCAAGCTGATCACCGGTATCCCGATCAGGTTGGCCAGGGGGCCGGGCAGCGACGCCTGGCCGAAGAACCATACGGTAAGCGGTAACAATCCCAGGACCGCGACGCCCTGTGCTTCGAGGAACGGCCTGATCCAGCCATTGCCATGCTGCCGCGGCAAACACCAGAGTAGCCAGCCCACGCCAGCAAAACTGAGCCAAAAACCAGGAGCAAGCACCGACAGCGGGTCGAACAGCAATACCGCCAGGAGGGCGAGCGCGAAGGACTCCCTGCCCGATTGCGCCCGGCGCAGCAGTTTCGCCAGCAACACGACGGCGATCATCAGCAGTGTGCGCACGGTTGGCAACGCGAAGCCGGCGAGCGCCGTGTAGCCGAACGCGAATGCCAGGGCGGCCAGCGCGGCGCCCTGCGGACGCGGCAGTCGTCTGCCCAACCCGGGCAGCAGGCGGTAGAGGCCAAGCATGAGTAGCGCGCCAAAGCCGCCGACCATGCCGACATGGAAGCCGGAAATGGCAATCTGATGCGTGAGCCCGGTGGCGCGCAGCGTTTCCCAATCCTCGGCCGTCAGCTCACGGGTGTCGCCCAGCGCGAGGGCTTGCACGAAACGGGCGCGCCCCTCCGGCAAAGACAGGGCAATCTCCCGCGAGAGTCGATCGCGCCACGCATCGACGCCCTGCCCGCCTGCCAGGAGTCTCGCCGACCGCGGGTCGCGAATCGTACCGGTCGCTGAAATGCGCTGGGCCATGGCGCTCTTTTCGAAATCGAAGCCGCCGGGATTAAGCACGCCGTGCGGTCGCTTCAAGCGCACCAGAAATCGCCAGCGACTACCCGGTTCGATCTGCGGGGCCGCCTCCCCGTACCAGCCGAGGCGTACCTTGTGGCCCGCCGCCCAACCCGGCTGGCTTGACCGGACCTGGAAATCGAATCGGACCGACTCGTCTTCCCGCTGGGGCAGACCCAGAACAGTCCCCTCGACGAGGAACTCCTGCGCTGACATGGCCGACGGTAGTCGCTCCTGCATCACAGCCTGGCCCACGACGCAGGCCCAACCTAAACCAATCAGGAAGGCGCCGACAAGACGAAAGATTCCCGGCCGGAGGTAGAGCCATGCCGCGATCGGAAGCAAGCCCAGGAGGCTCAGCCACCACGGCGGCAGCCGTGGCAGCAACTGGACCAGGCTCACGCCGGCAAGCAGCGCCATCGCCACCGACAATCCCAAGGCCGGTAACGAGGGGCGCGCGCTCATCGCGGGTCAGTCGCGATCGAGCAGGGGTTGCAACCGGCCCTGGGTCAATTCCAGGGTTCGGTCGAGCTTGCGCGCCAGGCGGCGGTCATGGGTCACCAGCACCAGTGCGGTGCCGATTTCGCGGTTCAGCTCGAGCAGCAGGTCGAAGACCGCCGCGGCGGTCTTCTCATCCAGGTTTCCGGTTGGCTCGTCGCCCAGTACGCAGGCCGGCCGGGTGACCAGGGCACGGGCCACCGCGGCACGCTGCCGCTCGCCTCCGGAGAGTTCGCCGGGCTTGTGTCCAAGGCGATGCGCGAGGCCTACGCGCTCGAGCAGGAGTTGCGCCTGCGGACGCGCCTTGGCGACGCTTTCGCCCCGGATCATCAGCGGCATCATCACGTTCTCCAAAGCCGTGAACTCGGGAAGCAGGTGATGGAACTGGTAGATGAAGCCCAGCGCGCGGTTGCGCAAGACGCCGCGCGCCTTCTCCGGCAACGCCGAGATGGTCTGACCATCCACCACGACTTCACCGGAGCTGGCGCTGTCGAGTCCGCCCAGCAGATGCAGCAGCGTGCTCTTGCCGGCGCCGGAGGCGCCGACGATGGCCACCGTCTCGCCGCGGCGCACCGGCAAGTTCGAGGCCTTCGAAACACCGGCGTGACCAGGTCGCCTTCCCGGTAGGTCTTGCCCAGGTTGCTGCAACGGATCACCGCGTCCATGGTTCCGGTCTCACTCATAGCGCAGCGCCGAGGCGGGGTCGGTCTTGGCGGCGCGCCAGGCCGGATAGATGGTCGCCAGCAGGCACATCACGAAGGCGATGGCAGCGACCAGCGGCAACGTCGCTGGGCTCGATGGCGGTGGGCACGCCGCTGATGTAGTAGACGTCGGCCGGCATCAGTTCACTGCCGGTCAGGCCCTCGATGAACTTGACGATGTAGGACAGGTTCTCGAAAGCAGCACGCCGAAAACCACGCCCAGCCCCACGCCGACTATGCCGATCACGGTGCCCTGGACCATGAACACGCGCATGACCGCGCCGGGCGAAAGCCCGAGGGTGCGCAGGATGGCGATGTCGGCCTGCTTGTCCTGCACCAGCATCACCAGCGACGACACCAGGTTGAAGGCGGCGATGGCGATGACCAGCGAGAGCAGCACGAACATGATGGTCTTTTCCATCTTCAGGGAGCGGAAGAAATTCTCATGATCGCGGGTCCAGTCGCGGACGCGATACATGCCAACCATCGGTCGGCCAGGCTCGGCGCCACGTGCCAGGCATCCCATATGTCCCGGAGCTTGAGGCGCACGCCGGTGACGCCGTCGTCCATGCGCATCAGCCGCTGCGCGTCGCTGCATGTGAATCACGGCCAAGCCCGAAGTCGTATTCCTGGGCGCCGACCTCGAACATGCCGACGACATGTGAAGCGGCGCGCGCGCGGGATCGGCCCGATCGGCGTGACGGTGGCTTCGGAGACGAAGACGTTGACCGAGTCGCCGACGCGCACGCCCAGCGTCTGGGCGAGTTCGTTGCCGAGAATGATGTTGTATTCGCCCGCCCTCAGGTCGGTCAGCTTGCCCTGCTTCATCTTGCTCGCCGAGGTCGGAGACCTTGGGCTCCTGCTCCGGCAGCACGCCGCGGATCAGGGCGCCCTGCCGTCGTGCGCCCTGCAGCAGGGCCTCGGTCTCGACGTACGGGGCGGCGCCGAGCACGCGCGAATCCTTCTGGCTCAGGGCGACCGCCTGCGGCCAGTTCTCCAACGGGCCATCCAGTCCATCGATGGTGGCGTGGGACACCATGCCGAGGATGCGCGTCGCGCAGTTCGTCCTGGAATCCGTTCATCACCGAGATGGTGGTTATCAGCGCCATCACGCCGATCAGGATGCCCAGGATGGACGCCATCGAGATGAACGAGATGAAGCCGTTGCGACGCTTGGCGCGCAGGTAACGCAGGCCGATGGCGAAAGACAGGGGTTGGAACATGGACATCCTTTTGCGGTTCAGCCAGCCATTGTCGCAAGTGCCGGCCCGGTTTCGGCGATTCGATTGCCGGAAACCAGGCGCAGTGCGCGACGCGAAGCGGCTGGCAGCGTGTCCGGCCACCACAGGATCCGCAGGACACGCCCGTTGTCGCCGCGACCGGAAACGCTGGCCAGGGGACCGCGAACCAGGATGCGATGCGCAAGCCAGCGGCTGCCGGCCCTGGGCCTGGATCAGTAAGGCGCCTGCCTCATCCGTCGCGATGCGCACGGAAAACGGGAGCCGGTTGCTTTCGCGGCGAGCGAGTGCCAGGCCGTAGCCCAACGCCAGCAAGGCCAGCGGCGCCTTGGCGGGCAGCGGCAAGGCGCTGAGCCAAAGCGAGAGCGCGGCCAGCCAGCCCAGGCAGACGAGCCCTGCGCACAGCGCGTGCGACGGTCGCCAGTCAATGAGGTAGTTGGATGATTCGCTGGACAAGGGCGTGCAACTCCGGTTCTTCGGGCTGTTCGCGGCCCATGCACCATTGCCACAGCTTATCGTCTTCGCAGTCCAGCAGACGTAGGAAAGCGCCTCTTTCGGCGTCATCCGCGACCGGCCATCGAGAGTCGAGATAGCGAAGCATCAACTGGTCGAGCTCGCGCATGCCCCGACGGCAGCGCCAGCGCAGACGCTTGGTCTCGGTGGCGTCACCGGCATCAGCCACGGGTTCGCGGCTCGATCAAGCGCCGCGGCGCTGCAGCATCAGCTTCTTGATCTCGCCGATCGCCTTGGCCGGATTCAGGCCCTTCGGGCAGGTTCGCGTGCAGTTCATGATGGTGTGGCAGCGATACAGCTTGAACGGGTCTTCCAGGTCGTCCAGGCGGGCGCCGGTGTCTTCGTCGCGGGAGTCGACGATCCAGCGATAGGCCTGCAGCAGCACGGCCGGACCGAGGTAGCGCTCGCCGTTCCACCAGTAGCTCGGGCAGGAGGTCGAGCAGCAGGCGCACAGGATGCATTCGTAAAGCCCGTCCAGCTTGGCGCGGTCTTCCTTCGACTGCAGACGCTCGGTGGCGGCGGGCGGCGCGCTCTGGGTGCGCAGCCACGGCTTGATCGACGCGTACTGGGCGTAGAAATGGGTCAGGTCGGGCACCAGATCCTTGACCACCGGCATGTGCGGCAGCGGATAGATCGGCACTTCGGACTTGCCGCATTCGTCGATGGCCTTGGTGCAGGCCAGGGTGTTGGCGCCGTCGATGTTCATCGCGCAGGAGCCGCAGATGCCCTCGCGGCAGGAGCGACGGAAGGTCAGCGTCGGGTCGATCTCGTTCTTGATCTTGATCAGCGCGTCGCAGGACCATCGGCCCGCAGGTGTCCATGTCGACCTCGTAGGTGTCGGTCGCGCGGATTCTCGGCGTCGTCCGGATTCCAGCGGTAGATCTTGAAGCTGCGGACATTCTTCGCGCTGGCCGGCGCGGGGAAGTGCCGGCCCTTCTGGACCTTGGAATTCTTCGGGAGGGTGAATTCGGCCATTGCGTCTCTTCTTCAGTACTTGCGTTCTTTCGGCGGGATGACGCTCACGTCGCTGGTCAGCATGCTCAGGTGCACCGGGCGGTATCGATGCTGCGTCCTGCCCTGCTCATCCACCCAGCACAGCGTGTGCTTCATCCACTCGCATCGTCGCGCGTCGGCGAAATCCTCGCGGGCATGGGCGCCGCGCGATTCCTTGCGGTTCTCCGCCGACACCATGGTGGCCACGGCCTGGCCGAGCAGGTTCTGCAGTTCCATCGTCTCGATCAGGTCGGAGTTCCAGACCAGCGAGCGGTCCGACACCTTGACGTCCTCGAACGACCGGATAAACCTCGCGAGATCTTCTGCACGCCTTCCTGCAGGATCTCGCCGGTGCGGAACACCGCGGCGTTGTTCTGCATGGTGTGCTGCATGTTGTCGCGGATCTCGGCCGTCGGCGTGCCGCCGTTGGCGTTGCGCAGCCTGTCGAAGTTGGCCAGCGACTTGTCGCAGGCCGAGGCCGGCAGAGTCTTGTGCGTCATGCCTGGCTTGATCGTCTCGGCGCAACGATTGGCCACGGCGCGACCGAACACCACCAGGTCGAGCAGGGAGTTCGAACCCAGGCGGTTGGCGCCGTGCACCGATACGCAGGCGGCCTCGCCGATCGAGTACAGGCCCGGAACCACGGTGTCGGGATCGCCGTCCTTCAGGGTGACCACTTCGCCGTGGTAGTTGGTCTGCAGTCCGCCCATGTTGTAGTGCACGGTCGGCAGCACCGGGATCGGCTGCCGGGTGACGTCCACGCCGGCGAAGATCTTCGCGGTCTCGGCGATGCCTGGCAGCTTCTCATGGATCACGGCCGGATCCAGGTGGGTCAGGTCGAGATGGATGTGGTCCTTCTTGGGGCCGACGCCGCGGCCTTCGCGGATCTCTATCGTCATCGAGCGACTGACCATGTCGCGTGGCGCCAGGTCCTTTACGCTCGGCGCATAGCGCTCCATGAAGCGCTCGCCGTTGCGAATTGCGCAGGATGCCGCCTTCGCCGCGAACGCCCTCGGTGATCAGCATGCCGGCGCCGTAGACGCCGGTCGGATGGAACTGCACGAACTCCATGTCCTGCAGCGGCAGTCCGGCGCGCAATGCCATGCCGCCGCCGTCGCCGGTGCAGGTGTGGGCCGATGTCGCCGAGAAATAGGCGCGGCCATAGCCGCCGGTCGCCAGCACCACGCCCTGGGCGCGGAACAGATGCAAGCGTGCCTTCGGCCATGTCCAGGGCGAGCACGCCGCGACAGGCGCCCTCCTCGTCCATGATCAGGTCGAGCGCGAAGTATTCGATGAAGAACTTGGCGTCGTGCTTGAGCGACTGCTGGTAGAGCGTGTGCAGGATGGCGTGGCCGGTGCGGTCGGCGGCGGCGCAGGTGCGCTGCGCCGGCGGGCCCTCGCCGTACTTGGTGGTCATGCCGCCGAACGGGCGCTGGTAGATCTTGCCCTCGTCGGTGCGCGAGAACGGCACGCCGTAGTGCTCGAGCTCGATGATCGCCGGTATCGCTTCGCGGCACATGTATTCGATCGCGTCCTGGTCGCCCAGCCAGTCGGAACCCTTGACGGTGTCGAAGAAGTGGTAGCGCCAGTCGTCCTCGCCCATGTTGCCAAGCGCGGCGGAAATGCCGCCTTGCGCGGCGACGGTATGCGAGCGGGTCGGGAAACACCTTGGTGATGCAGGCCGTCTGCAGGCCCTTGGCGGCGAGGCCGAAAGTTGCGCGCAGACCGGCGCCGCCGGCGCCGACGACGACCATGTCGTATTTGTGTTCAGTGATCTTGTAGGCAGTCGTCATGGGAGACTCAGGCTGAGAAAACGATTCGGCCGATCGCAAGCGCGGAAGCCAGCGCGCCGATGGCACAGGCGAATTTGACGGCGATCTGCAGCGCGATTTCGAGCCAGCCGTGCATGTAATCCTCGATCACCACCTGCAGCCCGAGCTGGGCATGCCAGAACAGGGCCAGCACGTAGGCCAGCAGCAGCGTGGCGTTGAGCGGATGGGCGAGGGTCAGGCGGGCCGTCAACTGGTCGGCGCCGACCAGGCCGATCGCCATCACCGCGAACCAGGGTGTCAGCAACAGCAGCGCGATGGCCGTCAGGCGCTGAACCCACCAGTGCCCAGTTCCATCCTTGGCCGAGCCAAGGCCCCGGGCTACGGCAAGCGGGTCGCGCAGGCTCATGCGGCACCGCCGGCTTGCAGGCCAAGGTAGGCAACGACGCAGGTTATCGCCAAGGCAAGCCCAAGCACGACCCGGCCGCTGGCGTACGCCTTCGGAAGCTCGAAGCCCCAGCCGATGTCCCAAAGCAGATGACGGATGCCATTGAGCAGGTGGTAGGACAGTGCGGCAGTGAACGCCAGCAGGACGATCTTGCCAGGAAGGGAGCCCGCGTAAGCGTTGAACTGTGCAAAGGAATCGCCGTCGCCTGCGATCGATATGAGCCAGGCCGCCAGGATGAACGCGCCCAGGCTGAGCAGGACTCCGGTGCCGCGATGCACGATGGACATGACCATCGTCAGCTGTGGCTTGTAAACCTGCAGGTGCGGAGACAGGGGTCGTTGCTGGGCTGCCATGGCGGACTCTTTGTTGATGTCGTGAAGATACGTGGCGTCGCGCGAGCGCCGCGTCAAAAATCGATGCAACGGCCGTTCTTTTCCCAGTCGCCGTAACGGGTGGGGTCGAGTGGCGACTTGCTTTCCGGAGTTGGCGCGGTCTCGTCCTGCGCGATCGGGGAGCCGGGTTCCGATGGAACGCCTGTCCCGTGCTGCTGGCGTTTTGCTGCGGAGGCCTGGCTTTGGCCTATCATCTGCGTCTTGGAAACCATCCGCACATGTTAAGTCCCGACCCCATGCCGTTCAAGACAAATCGGCAGCCAGGCGTCCTGCCGCGGCTGTCCGGCTTCTCGTTGCTCGGGTTTGCCGGCCCCGAAGCCGGCGCGTTCCTGCAGGCGCAGACCATGAACGATGTGCCGCGCCCTCTCGCGTCGGGCAGTGGCACTGGAATGGATGGCTCAACCCCAAGGGCCGAGTCATCGCGCTGTTCGCCCTGCTCCGGCATCGACGCAGGACGACTACCTCGTCGTGTTGCCGGATTTTCCGGCGAGCGAGCTGCTGCCGATGCTCCAGCGCTTCGTTTTCCGCACCAAGGTTCGACTTGCAGGTGATCGGCGATCTGGTCGCTTGCGCAGATCTCGAACCCGCGCAGGACCTCGACATGACCCGGGACCAGGCCCAGGGCAGCCGAGACGTCTGGCCTTCGCTTCGATTTCGGGGGCAAGGACATTCGCCGCCATCTGCTGTTGCTGCCCGAAGCCAGCACCTCGGCGGGCCTGCCTGAGTCCGACTGCGATTGCGCCTGGATGAGCCTGGACCTGGCCCATGGACTGCCCCGCCTGGCCGAGGACGCAGCGCGAGTCCTGGACTCCTCAGATGCTCTCGCTCGATCGGCTGCATGCCTTCAGCCTCAAGAAGGGCTGCTACCCGGGCCAGGAGATCGTGGCGCGGACGCATTACCTCGGTCAGGCCAGGCGCGGGCTGTGCCGGGTCTCGGGGCATGGGCTCGAGCCTGGGGCCACGATCAGGGACGGGCAAGCCGAGCCCATGGGCAGCGTCATCTGCGTGACTCCGGACGCGCGGAGCGGGCTCGGCGGTGATCCAGTTGGAGAAGCGGGAGGCGACGGCCAGGATCGGGGACCAGACGGTGGCCCTGCCCGATTTCCTCGCAGGGTCTCGAGCGCCCCTGTGTGACAGGCTTCACGGACCGATACTGGAAAATTTGGCGAGTCGCCCCTGTTCTGCTATACCCAATGCAGTAAGGGGAGCCTATCTATGAAAATCCGCAGCAAGCGTGCCTTGGCCATTGTCTTTTCGATGCCTTCTGGGCGGAGCGGCCAACGCCGCGGACTACACCGTCACCGTTGAACCCAACTATCCGCCGGCGCAGGCGCAGGAAGTCTACAAGCCATTGCTGGCTTACCTGTCGAAGGCAACCGGCCATCGCTTCATCCTCAAGACCTCCGGCAACTACCACGTCTACTGGCGCGACATGCGCGGCGGTTCGCCGACCGATTTCGCCTTCGAGGAAGCGCACTTTCACCGACTACCGGATCAACCGCCAGCGCTTCACCCCGCTGGTGCGCGTCGCGGACCCGACCAAGTTCATCCTGCTGGTGGATTCGGCCAACGCCGCCGCCGGCGCCAATGGCCTGATCGGCCGCCGCATCGCCAGCATGTCCGCGCCCAGCCTGGGTTATCTGTTGCTCGGGGAGTTGTACAAGAATCCGATCGCGCAACCGGAGATCCAGTCGGTCGCGGCCAGTTGGAAGGATGGCGTCGAGATGGTGTTCGCCGGCGAGACCGACGCGGCCATGGTGCCTGGCTACATCGCGCAGACCTATCCGAACCTGGTTCCGGTGGCGACATCGCGGGATTTCATCGGTCGCGCGTTTTCGGCCGGCCCGAAAGTTCCCGCCGATGTGCGCAAGAAAGTCAGCGACGCCATGCTCAAGTTGCACAAGGACCCAGCCCTGTACGATGTGATCAATGAGCTCGGCGCCACGCAGTTCGTGACGGCGACGGCAGCCGAATATGCCGGCAACGAGCGATTGCTGCGCGGCGTCTTCGGCTACCAGCCGCTGCCGAGCAAGGGGGTTCCCGCTGCCACCACCGCTCCACCTGGCACCGAGCCTGCGCAGTCCGGCCTGTCGATCAAGGCCAAGCGCTGAAAATGAAAAAGCCGGCTATGCCGGCTTTTTTTCGTCAGTCGGTAGTGAAGTGGATCAGGTCGTTCTTGTTCAGCGTCGACCGCCTGGCCCATGCTGATGGTGCCGGCCTTGCGCAGGTGCATTTCGTCGCGATGCAGGCGCAGTTCGTCGTCCTGGCCGATGCACGACCTAGGTGGCATTGGTGCGAGCGGTCGGAGATCATGAAATGACCGCGCTTGTATTCGATCTGGGCATGGGTGCGGCTGACCCAGTCGGCCTCGACCACCAGTGGTTGCTCGCTTCGCGGCCCATCATGAACGGCTCGGAGTTCTCGGTCGAGTTCGATCACGTGTGCCGCGGTAGCGCAGGATCATCTTGGCGCCCGCCGCCGCGCCGGGCCCGTCGCCGATCCGGATCGCGCTCTGCACCATGGTCATGCCGGAGGTGTCTTCCTGCCAGACCACGTCGACGATCTCGATCGGGAGCAGCTTGCCGCTGACCCGGGCGCGTCCGAGGCGCGCGTCTCGGGCGCACCTTGCCCGGTGAGCCCGTGCACCGTGGCGGCGGTGGTGACGATCTGCTCGCGCTTGGCCAGCGAGGCCATGCGCGCGGCGATGTTGACCGCGTCGCCATAGACGTCGCCGTTTTCCTCACAGCGCGTCGCCGTGGTGCAGGCCGATGCGGACCGCGAGGTTGTCGCGGACGAACATCGATGTCCGCGCGACCATCTTGCGCTGCATGTCGCAGGCGGCCAGCAGGCCGTCCATCGCCGCCGGAAGCGTGCACATGATCTCGTCGCCGATGGTCTTGATCACGCGCCCGCCGTAGCGACCGCAGACCAGGCCCAGCGCGTCGAGCACCGCGGCGATCGAGCCGCCGCGCCTCGACATCGCCCTTGGTCTCGAACAGCGTGGTGCTGCCGCTGACGTCGGCGAACAGGATGGTGTGTGGCCGGAGACTGGCTCATGGGTTAAGTATAGGACGATCCGGGGGGAGCGTTGGCCGCCAGGACGATTCAACGGGCTCAGGCGAGGTCAGCGGCCATGGCGACAACATCTTCCGTCGCGCAGGCAACGACCAGGAAGGCCGCGCCCGCCAGCGGGGTGATAGGTATCCTCGCCCGACCACGCGGCGCAGCGGCTTGGCGCCGTGCCCGGCCTCGACGATGGCGGTGATCATGCCCTCGCCCACGCCCGCGCTGCGCCGGCCTTCGTCCACCACCAGCGATGCGCGCTTGCACGCACGCGGCGTGGCGGCGCGATCGCCTCGGCGTCGAGCGGCAGCAGCCAGCGCAGGTCGATCACCCGCACCTTCCAGCCCGTGCTGCTTCTCGATTTCGCGCGCGCCCGCAGGCTCATCGGCACGCCGTTGCCGAAGGTGAAGATCAGCAGGTCGCTGGCCTCGGGCCATAGACCCGCTCCTCGCCCAGGACCAGAGCCTGGTCCGGCGTCGGATAGGCGGTCAGCCAGCCGGCCGTCGCCCGGCTTCGTAGCAGGTCCTTGGTCATGTACAGCGCGATCGGCTCGAGGAAGGCGCAGACGCGGCCGTCGACCTTCGCCAGCGCGGTCATCGTGCGCAGCATCATCGCGGCGTCGTCGCCGCGGCTCGGGCAGCCGACCACCAGGCCCGGGATGTCGCGCAGCGCGGTGATCGAATTGTCGTTGTGGAAGTGGCCGCCGAAGCCGTGCTGGTAGCCGAGCGAGGCGATGCGCATCACCATCGGGTTGCGATACTGGTCGTTGGAGAAGAACTGCAGCGAGCAGGCCTCGCCGCGGATCTGGTCGCAGGCGTTGTGGAAATAGGCCAGGTACTGGATCTCGGGCATCGGCAGCATGCCCATGTTGGCGTAGCCCTGGGCCAAGCCCGAGGATGGTCGTCTCGTCGAGCAGCGTATTGAACACGCGCGCTGCCCTTGAACGCCTTGTGCAGGCCCTTGGTGACCGTGTAGACGCCGCCCTTCTGCGCCACGTCCTCGCCGAACAGCAGCGCTTCGGGATACTTGCAGAACAGGTCGTGCAGCGCGTTGTTGATCTGGATCGCCAGGTGCCGCGGCGGCTGGTTCTCCGGCAGCTTCGCCTCCCCGCCGAACACGGCGCAGGCGCTTGTCGGCATAGTCGACGCGCGCGGCCTCGGCGGCGACCTCGTCCGGCGTGTACGGCGCCAGCGGCGCCATCACCTCCGCCAGGCGTGGTCAGCTTCGGCCGGCGGTCGGCCTCCTCGGCTGCGGCGAAGCAGCTTGCGCGCGGAATGACTTCGTACAGGCCGAGCAAGTCGCTCGCGGGTCATCAGCCCGGACGCCAGCGCGATCTCGCGCCGAGCGCAGCAGCGGATCGCTGCGCTTCGACCGCCATCAGCTCCTCGATGCTGCGCCACTCGATCTCGAAGTCGGTGCCGGCATGGCCCATGATGCGCGTCGGTGCGCAGGTGCAGGAAGGTCGGCCGGCGCGTGCGCCGGCAATGTTCGACCGCGCGCTGCGACCTGGCCGTAGCCCTCCGCGAGATCCAGCCCGTCGGCATAGAAGTAATCCAGGCCGCGGCGGCTGGCGAAACGAGCTCGCGATCCAGCCGCTCGGGCGTCTTCACCGAGATGCCGATGCCGTTGTCCTCGCAGACGAACAGCACCGGCGCCGGGAGCTGCTGGTAGGCGGTCCACGGCGCGGCATTGAACGCGCGTCTGCGCGGTGGCGTGGTTGGCTCGAGGCATCGCCGAACGAGCAGATCGCGATGCGAATCGGCCGGCACCGGCAGCTGCGTGGCCGATGCGGCCGCGCCTGCTCGATCGCGATCGCCGTGCCCAGCGCCTTGGGCAGGTGCGAGGCGATGGTCGAGGTCTGCGGCAGCACCCACAGCGGCTTGCGAGCCCCAGACCTTGTGCCGGCCGCCGGAGATCGGATCTTCCTTGCTGGCGGCGAAGCTCAGCGCCGAATCCATGATCGGGTCCATGCCCGGCAGCTTGCGGAAGCGCTCGGCCATGAAGCCGCCGGAGCGGTAGTGCAGGAAGGCCGGGTCGGTATGGCGGGTCAGCGCGCGCGACCATCGCATTGCCCTCGTGGCCGGAGCGAACCGATGGTGTAGAACACCTTGTTCTGCACGCGCAGCACGCGCGCCATCAGGTCGAGGTGCCGGCTAGATCAACTGCGACTCGAACAGGTCGAGGAAACCGCCGCGCGTCCAGCGCGCTGCCGGGCAGCACCGGCGCCTCGGGCCGGGGCTTCGGCGCTGGCCTTGCCGTTCCAGTCGCGCACGAACTCGATGAAATTCTCGTCGCACACCTTCGGCGCGGTTGACGTCCTTGTGACGGGCTGGAATGAGCTTGGGGACTGCTGACATGGCGATTCTTTCTTCTGGATCGGTGGCCGTCATCAATAACGATGCGCGACGAAACCGGGTTGCGATTCGACCCGCGCGAGCCAGGACTGGATCGCCGGGTAGTTGACCAGCTCGAAGCCGCCCATGGGGGCGTCGTGCGTGTATGCGTACAGAGCGATGTCGGCGATGCCGTAGCCGGCGTCGACCATGAAGTCGGCGCGGCCAGCTGCTGCTCCATCACGTCGAGCGCCTGGTAGCCCCGCTCCCGCAGGCGCGGCAACTCCTGCGCGACGCGGGTGGTCCTGCGGCAGCCAACTTCACGATGAAACGGGCAACGGCGACGTAGGGCTCGTGGCTGTATTGCTCGAAGAACAGCCACTGCATGGTCTTGCGCGCGCTGCCAGCGATCGGCCGGCAGCAGGGTCGAGCCTTCCGCGAGATAGCACAGGATGGCGTTCGACTCGGCCAGGACGCGGCCGTCCGCAAGTTCGAGCAGCGGCACCTTTCCATTGGGATTCTTGGCCAGGAATTCCGGCGTCCGGGTCTCGCCCGCGGCGCTGTCGATCTCCACCCAGCGATAGGGCTGGCCGAGTTGCTCGAGCAGCAACTGCACCTTGAAGCAGTTGCCCGAGGCCTTCATTCCGTAGACGGTACCATCCCGGTCATGCGCGTGCCGCGCTCCGCGCGAGCCATTGCTCGCGCGATTGCGCCCAGATGTCCACCCTCGCGTCGGCGAAGGGTTCGGGCAGCTTGCCGGGACCGCGCATGGCTGCGATCCAAGTCGCTCGGCCAGGCGGATCGAGGCAGAATTGTCCGGATCGATGCTGTGGATGACCTCGTCCCAGCCAAGCGCCTGGAAGGCAAAATCGATCGCGGCCTGCCCGGCTTCCAGCGGCGTAGCCCTTGCCCCAGGCATCGGGGTGGAACGTCCAGCCGACCTCGGTACCCGGCCAGCCTTCCGGCTTCCAGGGCCCGGTCTGCCCGAGCCACCGCCCGCTTTGCTTGTCGATCACCGAAAACATCGCGAATCCCTGCACCAGCCACGCGCCGGGCATCTGCAGGAAGCGGCGCCAGGCCGCCGCGCGGGGAGTCACGCCGCCGATATGTCGCGCAGCCGGCTCGTCCGCCAGCATCTCGGCGAAACGCTCGAAATCGCCGGCTTCCGGCACGCGCAGGATCAGGCGTTCGGTTTCCAGCGTCGGGCCTTGCAGCATGGCAAATCCTTGCAGTCCTGGGACCGTGGTCAGAACGCGTTGATGCCCGTCACTTCGCGGCCGATCACCAGTTGGTGCACGGTTTCCGTGCCTTCGTAGGTGATCACCGACTCGAGGTTCAGCGCGTGGCGGATCGGCGGATATTCGGTGGTGATGCCGGCGCCGCCGAGGATGTCGCGCGCCTCGCGCGAGATGTCCAGCGCCATGCGCACGTTGTTCCACTTGGCCAGCGACACCTGCGCCGGCTGCATGTTGCCGGCATCCTTCAGTCGGCCCAGCTGCAGCGACAGCAACTGCGCCAGGGTGATGCGGCGCGCCATGTCGGCCAGTTTGAGCTGGACCGCCTGGGTGGCGGCGATCGGCCTGTTGAACAGGATGCGTGACTTGGAGTATTCCAGCGCCGAGCCGTAGCTGGAAATCGCCGCGCCGATCGGACCCCAGGTGATGCCGTAGCGCGCCTGCGTGAGGCAGCCCAGCGGGCCCTTCAGGCCCTTCACGTTGGGCAGGCGCTGGCTGTCCGGAACCCGCACGTTGTCGAAGAACAACGCCGAGGTGACCGAAGCGCGCAGGCTCATCTTCTTGTGGATTTCCTGCGCGGCGAAGCCGGGCGTGCCCTTCTCGACGAGGAATCCCTGGATGCCGTCGTCGGTCTGCGCCCAGACGATCGCCATGTCGGCGAGATTGCCGTTGGTGATCCACATCTTGGCGCCGTTGATGACCCAGTCGCCGCCGTCACGGCGGGCGTTGGTCTTCATGTTCGCCGGATCCGAGCCGCCCTGCGGCTCGGTCAGGCCGAAGCAACCGATGATCTCGCCGCGGGCCATGCCCGGCAGGTACTTGCAGGCGCTGCTCTTCCGTGCCATAGGCGTAGATCGGGTACATGCACAGCGAGCTCTGCACCGAAACGAAGCTGCGGATGCCCGAGTCGCCGCGCTCCAGTTCCTGGCAGATCAGGCCGTAGCTCACCGAGTTGAGCCCGGCGCAGCCGTACTTTTCCGGCAGGGAGGAGCCGAACAGTCCCAGCGCTGCGATTTCCGGCACCAGTTCCTGGGGGAAACGGCCCTGGTCGAAGCAGTCGCCGATGATCGGGATGCACCCGCTCGTCGGTGAAACGGGCTACCGAATCCTGGATCATTCGCTCCTCTTCGGAGAGCAGCGAGCGGACGTCGAACAAGTCGGTTGGGTTCAGGGCCATCGGGAATGCCTGCGTAAGGGGTCGGGGTAAACGCCTATTTTAGCCCGAGTAAGCCGGGCAACGCATGGCATTGGCCCGATCCGCCACATGCTAGCTTGTCCAACCAAGGAGACACCCCATGTCCAACCCCCTCACCGGTCCGATATTCGCCTATGCAAGCCGCCTTCGGTTCCCCACCCTGTTCCTGGTCACCGCGGCGCTGTTCGTCCTCGACCTCCTGATCCCCGATTTCATCCCGTTCGTGGACGAGATCCTGCTTGGACTTGGCGCACTGCTGCTGTCCAGTTGGAAGCGGGACCGGGGGCCCAGGCCGCCGATCGACGTCACGCCTGGTTGAGCCAGGTGAACGCAGCCATTTTCGATAGCCACAGCCATATCGACGCGCCGGAGTTCGACCTGGACCGCGAACTAGGTCATTGGGCGAGCGCAGGCCGCAGGGGTTCGAGCGCAACTGGTTCCGGCCATCGACCATGCCGGCTGGCCCAAGCTGAAGCAACTCTGTGCCGCCTGGCCCGGCCTGCACGCGGCCTACGGGCTGCATCCGATGTTCCTGGACCGACATCGGCCCGAGCATCTGGAAGCGCTGCCGCAGTGGATCGAGCGCGAACAGCCGAAGGCCGTGGGCGAATGCGGGCTGGACTTCTTCGTCGAAGGACTCGATGCGCAGGCGCAGAGAATGTATTTCCGGCGGCAGCTCGAAATTGCCCGCGACTTCGATCTGCCGGTCGTGGTCCATGCCAGGCGGGCGGTTGAGGAAGTGATCGCGACCATCCGCAGCGTTGGGCGGCTGCGAGGCGTGATACACAGCTACTCGGGCAGCGAGGAACAGGCCCGGCAGCTGTATCGGCCTTGGCTTCCTGCTTGGGATAGGCGGCCCGGTGACCTACGACCGGGCCAGGCGCCTGCGCCAGATCGTCAGCAACGTTCCGCTCGAGGGCCTGCTGCTGGAGACCGATTCCCCCGACCAGCCCGATGCGCAGCATCGCGGCCAGCGCAATGAACCGGCGCTGATCGTGGCCGTACTGGATACGGTTGCGGAACTTCGGCGGATGGACCGCGACGCCCTGGCCGACGCGACGCGCAAGAACGCCGAGCGACTGTTCGGCCTGGCTTCCTGAAGGCCGGGCAAAAAAAAGCCCGCAGCGCGGGCTTTTTTTCTTGCTTGTACGGGATGGTCAACCGTTGCTGATAGGCTGGCTTTGCAGCACGACCATGCCATCCACGACCGGCAGATGGGCACCCGGCGCGCGATCCATCCGCACCGTGGATTGCTTGCCCTCGAAGGTGTAGGTCACGTCGTAGCCAACGGTTTTCCGGGTCGACCCGAGATTGATGCTGCTACCGATCGATGGGCGGCGTTCCATGCTCATGCTGCCCGTACTGCCGTCCGGCTTGCGATAGGTGACCTGATAGCCGGTGACCTTGCTGGCGGGCCGGTTCTCGGTGTGGCATTGCTGCTCAGTCCGGTTCACGATCTTGCCGTTTTCACTGCGGCTGTCGATTTCACGACCGGCAAATCCGCCGCCTACCGCGCCAGCCACTGTGGCCAGTGTCTTTCCGTTGCCGCCGCCGACCTGGTTGCCGAGCAAGCCGCCGACTACTGCGCCGATCACGGCGCCGCCCTTGTTGCCGTCGCGCTCAGGCAGGCGCTCCTGCACGACGACGTCCTGGCAAACCTGCTGGGACTCAGTCGAGGTCTCCACCAGTTCCCTGGTGTCCGTCACGGTGCCCAGAACCTTCTGTGCGACCGTCACCGGCTTCACGTCCACGACATCCGCGTAGGCGACAGTCGGGGCTGGCACGGCAGTGGCAGGCAGGGTGGCAGACTCTTCCGCGGATGCCGGAGCCGAGCTCACGTAGCCTTGCGCGCCGGATTGCTCGGTGGCGCGATTGCAGGCCGAAAGCCCGAGCATGGCGATGGCGGGGATGAAGGCGACGAGCATCAGTTTTTGGCGATTCATGAATTCTTCCTGTGTCGATGGCCCGATGTCAGGGCGGGCACATTCGAACACACCGTTGCTGAACCGACTCCACACGGTGAATCGGGTCGACCCTCGGCCGGTCATTCCGCGCCAGGCGCAGGCGCGCGCTCCCGAAGCAGGAGTTCCAGCGCCTTGCCCACTGCGGCGAAAGCGAATGTACCGGTGACATGCGTTGCCGCCCCCAGGCCTGAGCCGCAGTCGAGCTTGAGCGCGGCATCGGGTCCCATCGCCGGTCGCGTGCCGCAGACCGTGCCATCGCCCTGCGGATAGCGGACGTTTTCCAGCGAATAGACCGCTGGCACGCTGAAGTAACGTTCCTTGCTTTTCGGAAATCCGAAATCGCTTCGCAGCTTTTTTCGCACCAGCGCCAGCAATGCATCGTGCTCGGTGCGCGACAGATCGCGCACGCGCACCTGGGTCACGTCCGTGCGGCCACCGGCCGAGCCGACCACCACCAGCGCCAGCTTCCTGCGCCGGCACCAGGCGATGAGTTCGACCTTGCTGCGGAAGCTGTCGCAGGCATCGAGCACCAGGTCGTAGCCCTGGTCGAGCAGCTCGGTCAAATTGCCCGGAGTCAGGAACTTGGCGATCACTTCAATCTGCATGCGCGGGATTGATTGCCCGGCAGCGCTCCGCCAGGACTTCGCCCTTGCCTCTCCCGAACTGGCCGTCCAGCGCATGCAACTGCCGGTTGGTGTTGGAAAGGCAAATCTCGTCCGCGTCGATCAGCGTCAACCTGCCCACCCCGCTGCGGGCAAGCGCCTCCACCGCCCAGGAGCCGACGCCGCCGAGGCCGACGATGCAGACATGCTTGCCGGCAAGGCGCATGACGCTGCCGCGGCCATAGAGCCGGTCGATTCCGGAAAAGCGCTGGTGCAATATCTGGTCCATCAGCAATTGTAAGGCCTTGCCCCGAAAGGACCGAGCCTGCCGGAGCCGAACCGAAACGGGCACATGGTATCTTTGAGAAAAATGGAGACTTGACCATGCGTTCGTTGATTGTCCTGTTGATCGGTCTCGCCGTCGGCGCCCTGTGCACCGTTGCCCTGGTCAATGCCTTGAATCGCAAGACCGCCTATCCGGATGCCGTGATGACGATCATGGGCCAGCAGATGCGGGCACTCGACGCCAGCGTGAAGCAGAACCGCTGCGCCTCCACCGACCTTACGCCGAGGCTGCAGATCCTGCGTTTCGTCGCCAACGACATCGAGCCGGCTTTCATCGACCTCAAGGACGATGCGCAATTCGTCCGCTATGCCGGTGACCTGCGCGCTGCGGCCGATGCGGCCCTGATGACCCCTCCCGCCAGTTGCGCCGCCGCCTCCGCGGCCATCAGCCGGTTGGACAAGGCCTGCGACAGCTGCCACCGGGACTACAAGGACTAAAGGATCCGGCGCTCGAACAGTCCGCCGGGCTTTTCCGCAGTGCAACATGCGAACTGGCTCACAATTCGGTAAGGTTGGCTTGCCCGCCGCTCTGCGGGCGTTTTGTTGATCCACTTTCCCTGGGGAGTCTGCATGTCCAATATCGTCCGCAACATCGTGCTTGCCACCGCTTTGGTATCCGCGACCGGCGTTTCGTTCGCCGCGCGCCAAGGCAATGAATCCGTGATGAGGAATCCGCTGAGCATCAGCATGCTCGCCGATAGCAGCAGCGCCCAGGCGTTCATGGGTACCGTCGAGTTCAAGATCACCAACAACAGCAGCTCCGTGCTCAAGGTGCCTTACTGGCAGCTGCCGAGCGCCAGCGAGGAAGGCAAGCTCTTCCAGGTGTTCCACAACGGCAAGGCCGCCACCTATCTCGGCCCGATGATCAAGCGCCCGGCGCCGACCGAAGCCGACATGGTCACCTTCCAGCCCTACGAAACCAAATTGATCTCGGTTGACCTGAGCAAATCGTATGACCTGAGCAAGGGCGGCGACTACACGGTCAGCTTCCTGTCCTATCTCCATGGCGCGCGGACCACGACCGGACACAGGCTGACGGCAAGCAACGGCCGCATGGCCAGCCTGCAGTCGGTTCCCCTGAAGCTGTGGGTTGATGGCAGCAACAGGCTCAACCCGCTGAAGCCTGGCGCCGATTCCAATGCACGGGGTGGCACCACCACCACCGTCCGGCGGCGTGACCTACGTAGGCTGCAGTTCCACGCAGATCACCAGCGCAGCTGCCGGTGTGGCGCAGGCCCGCGTTTATTCCGAGGATGGCAAAGGCTACCTGGCCGCGCAACAAGCAGGGCGCGCGCTACACAACTTGGTTTGGCGCCTATTCCGCAGGCAAGTTATTCGACAGTCAACCAGCATTTCGTCGCAATCGACGCCGCCATTGACCAAAGCGGCAACCAGATCAAGATCAACTGTGGCTGCAGGAAGAACTACTACGCCTATGTCTATCCGAATTCTCCTTACGAGATTTTCGTGTGCAACGCTTTCTGGTCGGCTCCGACGGCCGGCACCGATTCGAAGGGCGGCACGCTTATCCATGAGACCAGCCACTTCACCGTCGTCGCGGGAACCGATGACTGGGTCTATGGCCAGGCCGGAGCCAAGAACCTGGCGCTGACCAACCCGACCAACGCCATCGATAACGCGGACAGCCACGAGTACTTCGCGGAGAACACCCCAGCTCAGAACTGAATCGAGCCGCTTGAAAAAAAAGCCCGCTTCGGCGGGCTTTTTTTTGGCCGGCTACCGCGGCAATGACCTATGCTCCGCCCATGCCCGCCCAGATAGTTCTCTACATACTTGCCGCCGTGCTGATCCTCCTGGGCTTGGCCGGCACCTTCCTTCCTGCCCTGCCCGGCCTGCCTTTGATGTTCGTCGGCATGCTGATCGCGGCCTGGGCAGATCAGTTCGCCCAGGTGGGCGGCTGGACGATAGCCGTGCTTGCCTTGCTCACCTGCATATCAGTTGCGGTGGACATGGCCGCCACCGCGATGGGAGCGCGCCGAATCGGCGCCAGCAAACTGGCGATGCTGGGCGCCACGGTCGGCACCTTGTTCGGCGGCATCGTGTTCAATATCCCGGGCCTGATCCTTGGCCCGTTCGTGGGTGCGATGGCGGGCGAATTCATCCAGGGTCGGGAATGGCGCCAGGCCTCGAAGGTCGGATTCGGCACCTGGATTGGGCTGGCCATCGGGACCGCGCTCAAGATCGCATTGGCCTTCGCCATGATTGGCGTGTTTGTCTTCGCCCTGATCTGGTAAAGCGCGCCTACTCCTGCAATTCCCTCAAGGTGACGGTCGGCGGCGCACTCAGGACCCGCCGGGTTGCCAGCATTCCGGTCACGATCGCAGCGACGACGCCAACAAGGCTGCTGGTCACGATCAGTTGCCAGTTCGCCGTCCAGGGCAGGTCGAACACCTGCCGCGCGACCACGCCCGCGAGCGCCGTGGCGGCAATTGCCGCGGTCAGCCCGGACAGCAGGCCGATCACGGCGAATTCCGATGCCTGGGCCAGCAACAACTGCCGACGACTGCCACCCAGCACGCGCATTACCGCAGCCTCCAGCATCCGCTCGTCCTGGGACGCGCTGACGGACGCAACCAGAACCAGTATTCCGGCGGCCAGCGAAAAATAGAAGACGGCCTCGACCACGGCCGAGACCTGATCCACCGTAGAGCGGACCTGTGCGAGCACCGCATCGATGTCGACTACCGAGAGGTTCGGAAAACTCGCCACGAGCTGGTTGGTGAACCGATCCTTCAGCAACTCAGGCGCGTGCACGCCGGCGATGTAGCTGGCCGGAAAACCGTCCAGCGAACCGGGCGATCCAAGCACGAAGAAGTTCGGCTTGAAACTTTCCCAGTCCACCTTGCGCAGGCTGGTGAGGGTTGCCGAATAGCGCTGTCCGGCGATGTCGAACGCCACCTCGTCACCCAGCTTCCAACCAAGCGTCTGCGCAAAATCCTCCTCGACAGAGATCTCCGGCTTCGCTGGACCCGCTGCAGGCCAGAATCTTCCCTGCACGATCTTGTTGTCGGCGCGCAACTGCGATGCGAACGACAAGTTGAACTCACGCTCGGCCATTCGCCGGGCGCGATCGTCTTCCGCGCCGAAATCCGCGCCGGTGACCGGCTTGCCATTGAGTTCGACCAGCCTGCCGCGAATCATCGGATACAACACCGGCTTGCTCACGCCAGCCGCCAGCAGGTGCGCGATCACCGGCTCGACCTGCTCGGGCTGCACGTTGATGATGAAGCGATTGGGCGCGTCGGGCGGCAGGGTCTGCTGCCAGCGCGACAGCAAGTCGGTGCGGACGAAGGTCAGCAGCAACAGCACCATCAGCCCCAGGCCCAGCGATGAAATCTGCGCGACGCTGGCCGCCGGCCGGCGACTGACGTTGGCCAGTCCATAACGCCAGGGCCCCTTGAGCACGCCGCGAAGGCGGCGGACCAGCACAATCAGTCCGTAAGCAAGCAGGCCCAACACCAACGAGCGTGCCGCTGATTCCCGCCAGCATCGCAGTGCCCAGCGTCGGCCGACCCGGCCTTCCACCAAAGCAATATCGCCAGGCCGGCCAGGCCAACCACCGTCGCCACCCACGCGCTCGGCTCGGCGATATCCAGGTCGCGTCGCAACACGCGCAATGCGGGAACGCGCCGAAGGGCCAGCACCGGCGGCAATCCGAACGCGAGCAACACCGTCAGTCCGACGCCCATTCCTTCAAGCACCGGTCGCCAACCTGCGGCGGGAATCGCTACCTTCAGCGCCTCGGACAGCCAGTTGCCCACCAGCGACTGCAACAGCAGTGCCAGCAGCACGCCGACCGCACTGGCGAAGACGCCAAGCAGCGCCAGCTCGCCCACATGGATACCCACCAGCGTTCGCTGGCTGGCTCCAAGGCAGCGCATCACCGCGCTTCCCGCCAGATGCCGCGCGCTGTGCCTGCGCGCCGCCATCGCGACTGCGATGGCGGCCAGGACAACGGAAATCAGGGCCGCCAGGCCCAGGAACCGCCCCGCACGGTCCAGTGCGGAGCGGATTTCCGGCCGTGCATCTGCGGCCGTCTCCAGGCGCTGCCCGCGGCCGAGACCCCGTCGCGCGCTGGCGACGAACTGCTCGACGGCTGAAGGCTCGCCCGCCACGATCAACCGATAGGTGATCCGGCTGCCGGGCTGCTCAAGGCCGGTGGCAGGCAGGTCCGACAGATTCAGGAATGCCTTGGGCCCGGTGTTCAGATAATTGAGCGACGCTTCCGGCTCCTGCACGACCAGCGCGGCGAGCCTGAAGCTGGATTCCCCGATCCTGATCGTGTCGCCGATCGAGGCTGACACCGACTGCGCGCCGGACCGGGACAGCCAGACCGTGCCCGGGCGCGGCACGGCATCCGCCGTTATCTCCGGACCGTTGGCCTGGCGCTGGATACGAAAAACTCCGCGCAGCGGAAACCCCTCGCCGATGGCCCGTATCTCGCCAAGCTTCATCGCCTCGCCGGCGCCGACCATGCTGGGAAACGAACGCGTCTCCGTGTGACGAAGTCCGGGCTTGAGGGCGCTCGCACGCAACGTGGCGGATATCGGTTGGTCGGCACGAAGCACGGCATCGCCGCCGAGCAGCCGGTTGGCCTCGAGCGCCAGTGCACGCTCGGCGCGGTCGGTCAGGAAACCGACGGCGGTGACCGATGTCACCGCCAGCATCAGGGCGGCCAGCAGGATGCGGACCTCGCCAGCGGCAAGGTCACGACGCATCTGCCGCCAGGCCAGCCTCAGCACTCTCACTGGCTGACCAGCCTGCCGGAATCAAGGCGCAGGATGCGCCCGCAGCGCGCGGCCAGGCGCTCGTCATGAGTCACCAGCACCAGTGTCGTGCCTGCACTGTGCGTTGAGTTCGAACAGTAGGTCGATGACCGCGCGGCCGGTCTCGGTGTCCAGGTTGCCGGTGGGTTCGTCGGCAAACAGCAGCGACGGGCCAGTCGACGAATGCCCGCGCCAGCGCAACGCGCTGCTGCTCGCCCCCGGACAACTGCCGCGGATAGTGCTCGAGCCGCTCGCCGAGTCCGACCCGCTGCAGGATCGATCGCGCGCTGGACTGCGCCTCGCTGTCGCCGCGAAGCTCCAGCGGCAGCATGACGTTCTCCAGCGCGGTCAAGGCCGGAAGCAACTGGAAGCTCTGGAACACGAAACCGACCTTCTCGCCGCGGATCCGTGCTCGACCATCCTCATCGAGCGTCGACAGGACCACGCCATCCAGGCTGACCAATCCTTCGCTCGGCACGTCCAGCCCGGCCAGCAAGGACAGCAACGTGCTCTTGCCCGAACCTGAAGCCCCGACCACTGCAACGGCCTCGCCGGCGGCGATCGTGAAACTCACACCGTCCAGAATGGTCAGCTCATGGTCCGGAAGCCGGACCCGCTTGCCGAGGTCCCTGGCAACCAGCCCGCCCGCTGGCAGGCTTGAATCCTGCGTTTTGCGCCGCAATTGAATCAATCATCTGCTCTGGAGCCCACTGGATGAATCATAGATATGGAGCATGGCAGGGCCGGGTTCAACGGGGCGTCATGATCTTGCTTGCCCTGCTGCTGTTTTTCCGGTCCGGCTGCCGCGGCAGGCCTGAAGACCGTGCTGGTTCTTGGAGATTCGCTCTCGGCGGGGTACGGGCTAACCGTCAACCAGGGCTGGGTGGCCCTCACCGCCCAGCGCATGCGCGCCTCGCACCCCGGCTGGCGGGTGGTCAATGCCAGCATCAGCGGGGAAACCACCGCCGGCGGCGCCTCGCGGATCGGCGCGGAACTCGCGCGCTCGCATCCTTCCGTGGTTATCGTCGAGCTCGGCTCGAACGACGGGCTGCGCGGCCTGGCGATCGCGCAAACCCGTGCCAACCTGGACAAGATCATCAGGGCGTCCAAGGGCGCCAATGCCAAGGTCCTGCTGATCGGCATGCGCCTGCCGCCAAACTTCGGACCGCAGTACACACGCGCCTTCGAACAGACCTTCATCGACCTCTCGAAGCAGCACCGCACTGCCTTCCTGCCCTTTCTCCTTGAGCCGGTTGCGGGTAGCCGCAACAACTTCCAGGACGACAACATGCATCCCACGGCGGCCGCGCAGCCGAAACTGCGCGACTACGTCTGGACCGGATTGCAGCCCTTGCTCAAGTGACGGTTCGGCGCTCGCCGGCCAGCTCGTGGATCGAGTCGTTCTCATGGGCGAATCGCCCGGGAGCTTCAGACTCGAGCAGGCGCACGATCGCCCGCGCTACCGCGTCAGCGTCGATCGCACGATAGCGACGAAGTTTTCCGGGCAGCACCAGACTTCCCAAGGGCGCGAGAAGCTTCGCGATTGCCTCGCCCGGTCGATGTTCCGCGCGATCGCCCAACAGCAGCCCGGGTTGCATGATATCGAGGCGGTCGAAGCCAACCGCTTCCAGGGCGTCCTCGATTTCACCCTTCACCCGCAGATAGAAGGTTCCCGATTGCCGGCTTGCGCCAACCGATGAAACGAGGATGGCGTGGCGCGCGCCTTGCGCAAACGCAGCCTGCGCCAGTCGCAATACCAGGTCGCGGTCGACCGCGATGAACGCCTCGCGCGAGCCTGCGGTGCGCAGGGTCGTGCCGAGACAGCTGACATAGGCGTCCAACCGCGGCTCCGGCCCGGCACCGCCCTCTGAGCCAAAAAGCGAGCCAGCCTCGGCCGGCGCAAAGTCCGTCTTCATCACGGTCAGGCGGGGATCGGAGAATGCCAGGTCGCGGCGCGCCGGGGCGAACACACGGCCGGTGAAATCGGCGCGCTCCAGCAACCGGCGCAGCGTCAGTCCGCCTACCAGTCCGGATGCACCGGCCAGCAGGATATTCCGCGCGTTCAGGCCCATTCGCTGAGTTGCTCGCGCTCGTAGAGCAGCCGGAACGAGGGGCGCGCCTTCATCGTGGCGGCGAGCTTGGCCAGGCTTGGCCATTCGGTCGCCGGCTTGGGCATGTTGCGGGACCAGCGCATCAACATGGTCAGGTGGAAATCAGCCGCCGAGAGCTTGTCGCCCAGCAGCCAGGGGCCGTGCTCGGCCAGATGGGCGTCCAGCCGATCCCAACAGCCTTCGATGCGAACGCGCGCATTTTCCATCGTCGCCTCGGCATTGGCCGGCCCCGCCGCTTCGGCTGGATAAAACCAGTTGCGGAAAGCAGGCTGCACCACGTTGGCCAGGTGCACCATCCATTGGTAATAGCGAGCCCGTTGCAGGCCGCCCACGGGCGGCGACAGCCGGGCGGCGGGAAACGAATCGGCCAGGTGCATCACCAGCGCGACCGTCTCGAACACGGGCTCGCCGTCGATGAGCACGGTCGGCACTACGCCGTTCGGGTTGAGCTTCAGGTACTCGGGAGACTTGTGTTGCTTCGACTCGAAATCCAGCTTCCGAAGCTGATGCGGAACCTCGAGTTCGATCATGAGCCAGTGGACCACCAGGCTTGCCGCGCCCGGCGAATAGTAAAGTGTGTACATCGAAGCCCCCTTGCAAGCATCTACCGGCTGACTTTACAGCAGGCAACGCCTCACTGCAGGACGACGGGAATCTTTCCGATCCGCGCCTGCCATTCCTTGCGGGCCGGTGCGGTGTACCGATTCACCGGTTGAATCCACGGCCACGGTCACCGGCATGTCCTTCACCTCGAACTCGTAGATCGCCTCCATGCCCAGGTCGGCAAAGCCGACCACCCGCGAGGACTTGATCGCCTTCGACACGAGATAGGCTGCGCCGCCGACCGCCATCAGATAGACCGAACGGTGCTTCCTGATCGCTTCGATGGCTTCCGGGCCGCGCTCGGCCTTGCCGATCATCCCGAGCAAGCCGGTTTCCGCCAGGACCTGCTCGGTGAACTTGTCCATGCGCGTGGCGGTGGTCGGCCCCGCCGGACCGATCACTTCATCGCGCACCGGATCGACCGGACCGACGTAGTAGATGAATCGGCCGCGAAGGTCCACCGGCAAGGGTTCGCCACGGTCGAGCATGCCGACGATCCGCTTGTGCGCCGCATCGCGGCCGGTCAGCAACTTGCCATTCAGCAGAATCGTCTCGCCGGGCTTCCAACTGGTGACTTCCTCGGCGGTGATCGAATCCAGGTTCACGCGCCTGCCCTTGGAGGCGTCGTAGGTCAGCGTCGGCCAATCCTCCAGCGAGGGCGGCTCCAGCGCGACCGGGCCGGAACCATCGAGCACGAAATGCGCGTGACGGGTCGCGGCGCAGTTTGGAATCAAGGCCACCGGCAGGTTGGCCGCATGGGTCGGGAAGTCCTTGACCTTGACGTCGAGTACGGTGGTCAGTCCGCCCAGTCCCTGCGCGCCGATGCCGAGCGCGTTGACCTTCTCGTAGAGTTCCAGTCGCAGCTCTTCGGCACGATTCGCCGGGCCACGCGCGATCAGATCGGTAATGTCGATCGGCTCCATCAGCGCTTCCTTCGCCAACAGCATCGCCTTCTCGGCGGTGCCGCCGATACCGATGCCGAGCATGCCGGGCGGACACCAGCCGGCGCCCATCGTCGGCACCGTCTTCAGTACCCAGTCGACGATGGAATCGGAAGGATTGAGCATGGCGAATTTCGATTTGGCCTCCGAACCGCCGCCTTTCGCCGCGACGATCACATCGACGTTCCCGCCCGGCACCACGGTCATGTTGACCACGGCCGGCGTGTTGTCCTTGGTGTTGGTCCGCTTGCCTGCCGGATCGGCCAGCACCGAGGCGCGCAGCCGGTTGTCGGGATGGTTGTAGGCGCGGCGCACACCCTCGTTGACCATGTCCTCGATGCCCATGCCGGCATCTTCCCAGCGGACGTCCATGCCGATCTTGAGGAATACGGTGACGATGCCGGTGTCCTGGCAGATGGGCCGATGGCCCTCGGCGCACATCCGGGAGTTGATCAGAATCTGCGCGATCGCATCCTTGGCGGCCGGCGATTCCTCGCGCTCGTAGGCAGCGGCCAGGTTCCTGATGTAGTCGACCGGATGGTAGTAGCTGATGTACTGCAGCGCATCGGCGACGCTCTGGATGAAGTCTTCCTGCTTGATGTTGGCCATGTCAGCAAATCACTCCAGTTCGCTCCATCGGGCGTAGCACTTTTCCAGTTGCGAATTCAGTTCGGCCAGCTTCCGGTTGGCTGCCTGCACCTCGGCGCTGCCCTGCAGATAGAACGCGGCGGTATTCATTTCCGCGGTCGTGGCCGCCAGCTGGCCCTCGAGATCTTCGATGGTCAGTGGCAAGGTCTCCAGCTCGCGCTGATCCTTGAAATTGAGCTTGCGCTTGACGGCCAGCGGCGCGGCGGCGGGAACGGTCGCCTGCTTCACCACCTCCGGCGTCAGGCGCGGCGAGGCGTTGCCCGGTTTCACCTGGGCAGCAGGCTTCTGCCGCAACCAGTCGCTGTAGCCGCCCACGTAATCGCCTACCCGGCCGTTGCCTTCCATCACCAGCGAACTGGTGACCACGTTGTCCAGGAACGCGCGGTCATGGGAGACCAGGATCAGGGTGCCGGGATAATCGATCAGCAGTTCCTCGAGCAACTCCAGCGTCTCGACGTCGAGGTCGTTGGTCGGCTCATCCATCACCAGCAGGTTCGACGGCCGCGCGAACAGTTTGGCCAGCAACAGGCGGTTGCGCTCGCCGCCCGACAGCTTGGTGATCGGCGCCAGCGCGCGATCGGGACTGAACAGGAAATCCTGCAGGTAGCCCATCACGTGCTTGCGGCCGCCATTGATCTCGATGAACTCGCGACCTTCGGAAACATTGTCCAGCGCGTTCCAGTCATCCCTCAGCGCGCCGCGCAACTGGTCGAAGAATGCAACCTCCAGATTGGTGCCGGTGCGGACTTCGCCGGCCTGCGGCTTCAGATCGCCCAGCAGCAGCTTGAGCAGCGTGGTCTTGCCCGATCCGTTGGGCCCGATCAGGCCGATCTTGTCGCCGCGCTGGATCATGGTGCTGAAGTCGCGGACCAGCACGCGGTCGCCGAAGGCGAAGTCGACATGCTTGGCCTCGAAGACCCGCTTGCCCGACTTGTTGGCGCCTGCGGCAGCCAGCGGAAACATTGCCCGGCCTGCGCGCGTCGCTCGCTGCGCTCGCGGCGCATCGCCTTGAGCGCGGTGACCCGGCCTTCGTTGCGCGTGCGGCGGGCCTTGATGCCCTGCCGGATCCAGACTTCCTCCTGCGCCAGCTTCTTGTCGAACAGGATGTTGGCCTGGGACTCGGCGTTGCAGCCGCTCCTCGCGCCGGCGCAGGTAGTTTTCGTAGTCTCCCGGCCAGCTCGTCACCTGCCCGCGATCGATCTCGACGATCCGCGTGGCCAGGTTGCGCAGGAAGGCGCGGTCATGGGTGACGAACACGACGCTGCCGGCGAAGTTCTTCAGGAACTCCTCGAGCCAGGCGATCGATTCGATGTCCAGGTGGTTGGTCGGCTCGTCGAGCAGCAACAGGTCCGGCGCGGCGACCAGCGCCTGCGCCAGCAGCACGCGACGCTTCATACCGCCCGACAGGGAGGAAAACTCCGAGTCCTCGGGCAGGTCGAGCTTGCTGATCACCTGCTCGACGCGCTGCTCCAATTGCCAGCCGTTGCCCGCCTCGATCTTGGCCTGGACCGTGCCCAGGGCATCCATGTCGATGTCATCGCCGTCGTGCAGCAGGTGGTGGTAGCGCGCCAGGTGCTCGCCCAACTCGCCCAATCCCATCGCGACGACGTCGAAAACCGTGCCGGTCAAAGCCTTTGGAACGTCCTGGGACAGGCCGGCGATGCGGCTGCCGAACTGCCGCACCTCGCCATCGTCGGGATGGATCTCGCCGGCCATCAGGCGCATCAGCGTCGACTTGCCGGCGCCGTTGCGGCCGACGATGCATACGCGCTCGTTCGGCTCGATGGTGAGATTGACCTGTTCGAGCAGGAGCGGGCCGCCGACACTGTAGTCGACGTTTTGAAATAGGATCAGGGACATCGGACCATTTTACAGGCCCCGGCCGCCCGCAGGCACGACCAAAGCTGAATCTGTGCGCCGCCTCCCCTTGCGACCGTGCCCGAAACGCTAGACTTCCGGCGATGGATTCCCGAGCGCAAAAGCTTTGGCAGCGGGGCATTACCAATTTCCAGCAGGGAAATATGGAAGCCGCGCAGGCCAATTTCGAAACCCTGCTGGCTCGGGAACCTGAATCGGGGCCGGCCCTGTTTCGACTCTCGATGGTCCATTCGCGACGGGGGCGCTTCCTTGCGGCGATCGACCTCGGCCGGCAGGCGCTGGCGCAATCACCGGATCAGATCGAAGTACTGACCCACCTCGCCCGTTGTCATCTGGCCTCCGGCCAGCCGGAATCGGCGCGGACCCTGGCGACGCGGGCGCTCGCCCTGCCCCGGGACAACCCGGTGGTGCTCGATTCGCTCGGCGTGGTGATGACCCGGCTCGACGAGCAGGCCCTGGCGATGGAACTGTTCGACCAGGCGATCGCGCTCGACGCGAGCCAGGCTTCCATGTATTTCAACCGTGGCCTGGCCCAGAAGCAGTTCGGCCTGGTCGAGGGAGCCGAACGCGATTTCGAGCACTGCCTGGCCCTCAGCCCGGGCCACGCCAAGGCGCACTGGGCGCTTGCCACGCTGGGCGTGCACGACCTTGCCTCGAATCATATTGGCAGGCTGAAGGCCCGACTCGAACGGCGGGCCGAATCGGCGTCGGAAGAGGAGTTCCTCTCGCTGGCCTTGTTCAAGGAACTCGATGACATGGCTGACGTGGAGGGCGCCGGTGCGGCGCTGGCGCGCGGCATCGCCAGCCGGCGGGGACGCGCCCTGGTCTCCCGGCGTGAACGGACAGACAGGACCGATGCACTGATCAACGTGTGCGAGAAGACGACTTCCTGCCGCCGTCGCCGGCGAAGGCAGCGCAGGCACCGCTCTTCATCTTCGGCATGCCAAGGTCCGGCGTCTCCCTGCTGGGAAGCCTGCTTTCAAGACACTCGAAGATCCACCACCTCGGTCTGCAGCCGGTGTTCTCGCGACTGCTCTCGCAGCAATTGGGCAGGGATTCCTCGCGGGCCTTCGACGCGACGGAGTTCGCGCAATGCGCCGCGCTCGACTTCGAGGAACTGGGGCGTCGCTACCTTTCCGAGGTTACCTCCGCCGCCGGCAAGCAGTTGATCATCTGCGAATGCCATCCGATGAATTTCCAGCTCGCCGGATTCATCGCTCGCGCGCTGCCGCGTGCGCGCATGCTCAACCTGATGCGCGACCCGCTCGACAATTGCCTGTCGATCCTCGGCTTCGCGGGCGGCGAGGCGAGTCTTCCCAGCCACGACCCGGGCGAACTGGCCGCCAGTTATCTCGACTACCAGCGACTGATGCAGCATTGGCACCAGGTCCTGCCAGGTCGGATCATGGACGTGGACTACGAAAGCCTGGTCGAAAAACCGGAAATGGTGCTGCGCGTGATCTGCTCGTTCCTCGGCATCCGCTACGCGTCCACGCTTCGAATGGCCCTTCATCTGCACCAACGCAGCCTTGGGCGCGGACACCGTTATTCAAATGGCTTTCCCGAACTTGCGACGGGCCTGCAGGCGCTCGACAGGCAGTCACTGAGGGCCTAGCGATTCTTCGCCCCGCTTTGGCCTAAGATCAACCCTGGCCAACCCGGACCTTGCGAATGCGCACTTCCCGTTTCCGCGCCTGCCCCCTGTGCGAAGCCATCTGCGGCCTGGACCTGCAATACGACCAGGGCAATCTGGTGGCCATTCGCGGCGACGCCGCCGATCCGTTCAGCCGTGGCCATGTCTGCCCCAAGGGCAACGCCATCCTGGACCTCGAGACCGATCCGGATCGCCTGCGGCAGCCGATGCGAAGGGTCGGCGACGAGTGGCAGGCGATTGGTTGGGATGAGGCTTTCACGCTCGCCGGCGAGCGACTGGCGGCCGTGCAGAAGTCGCACGGACCCGGTGCGGTGGCCGCTTACCTGGGCAATCCGAACGTCCATCACTTCGGCCATATCGCCTACATGCCGGCATTGCTCCGCGCTGTTGCGCACACCGAACGTATTCAGCGCCTCGTCCGTCGACCAGTGGCCGCATCAGTTCGTCAATGCCCTGATGTACGGGCATCAATTCCTGGTGCCGATCCCCGACATCGACCGCACCGATTATTTCCTGATGCTCGGCGCCAATCCGGTGGCATCCAACGGCAGCCTGATGACCGCCCCGGGCGTTGCCAAGCGGCTCAAGGCGCTGACCGCGCGCGGGAAGCTCGTGGTAGTGGACCCGCGCCGGACGGAAACGGCTGAAATAGCCAGCGAGCACCTGTTCATCCAGCCCGGAGGCGATGCGCTGTTCCTGGTGGCGTTCCTGCAGGCGCTGATGCGCATCGGCCCGCCGCGGATCGACCGTTATGGCAGACAACATCGCGGGCCTCGACGAGGCCCTTGGTGCGATCGCCCGGTTCGACTGCAGCGAGCTTGCAGCGCATAGCGGAATCGACATCGCAACCGTCACCCGCCTCGCCGCGCGAGTTCCATGACGCGCCCAGCGCGGTCGCCTATGGCCGCATGGGCGTTTCGGTGCAGGCCTACGGAACGCTTTGCCAGTGGCTGCTGCAGCTGATCAACCTGACCACCGGCAATCTCGACCGCGAGGGCGGCGCCTGGTCAACGAACCAGCCATCCCGCTCACCGGGCCGGGCACGAGTCGCGGGACATCGCGGACGCTGGCGCAGCCGGGTCCGCGGCCTTGCCGAATTCGCCGGCGAACTGCCGGTATCGGTATTGGCCGAAGAGATCCTGACGCCCGGCGAAGGCCAGGTTCGCGCGCTGATCACCATTGCCGGCAATCCGGTGCTGTCCACGCCCGACGGCCGCGCGCTGGATTCGGCGCTGGAGAAGCTTGATTTCATGGTCTCGATCGACCTGTACATCAACGAGACCACGCGCCACGCCGACCTGATCCTGCCGCCCGCATCGCCGCTGACCCAATACCACTACGACCTGATCTTCAACGCCTTCGCCGTGCGCCGTGTAGCGCGCCTCAATGCCCCGGTGCGCGACCGGGCCGGCGACGAGCGCGCCGACTGGGAAATCGTCAACGGGCTGGGCGCTCGCGTACGCCACCGCCGTTGGAAAACCGTGGCAGCCCTTGCCGGCGCCCAGGACGATGATCGCAGCCGGGCTTGCGCGCGGCGGCAGCGGCTTGAGCATCGAGCAGCTCGAGGCCGCGCCGCACGGAATCGACCTGGGTCCGCTGCGGCCGTCGCTGCTGTCGCGGCTGGAAACCGCCAGCGGGAAGATCGAGGCGGCTCCGCCCGTGCTGCTGGCCGAGTTGGATCGACTCGCCGAGCAGATGGGCAGCGGTTCGCCGGCGACTGGATTGAAGCTGATCGGCCGGCGCGACGTGCGCAGCAATAATTCCTGGATGCACAACGCGCCGCGCCTGGTGAAGGGCAAGGTCCGCCACCACCTGCTGATGCATCCCGACGACCTGGCGGAGCGCCAGATAGAAGCGGGAGCGCGCGTTCGAATTCGATCCCGCATGGGCGAGATCGAAACGGACGTGCTGGCCTCCGACGAAATGATGCGCGGGGTGGTCTGCCTTCCGCACGGTTTCGGCCATGACCGCAGCGGAACGCGACAGACCCGGGCCAGCCTGGTCAGCGGCGCCAGCTACAACGACCTGACCGATCCTGACCTGCTCGACGCCGCCTGCGGCAACGCCGCCCTCAACGGACTGCCGGTGCAGGTCGAACTCGCCTGATGGGCGTGGCCTGGCGACTCAGTGGTGATGGCCGCCTTCGCCGTGGACATGACCATGGGTCAATTCCTCGAGGCTCGCGTCCCGCACGCTGGTGATCTCGATGGCGAAATGCAGCGTCTTGCCGGCGAGCGGATGATTGCCGTCGACGGTGACTTCTTCGCCATCGATACTGGCGATGGCGACCGACATCGGTCCTTGCGGCGTCTGCGCCTGGAATTCCATGCCGACTTCCAGCGTGTCCACGCCCTGGAACGCTTCCCGCGGCACCACCTGGATCATCATCGGATTGGGCATGCCGTAGCCCTCCTCCGGTCCAACCACGACGTTGAATGACATCGCCCGACCTGCCGGCCGGCCATTTCCTTCTCAAGGCCTGGAACGATATTGCCCGCCCCATGCAGATAGGTCAGCGGTGAGCGCCCGGCCGAGGAGTCGATCACCGTGCCGGCGTCGTTGGTCAGGGTGTAATGGAAGGATGCGACGGTACGTTCGGCGATCTGCATGGAGGATTCTCGAAAAGGGGTTGGCTATTTAGTGCCCTCATGGGCCCGGCGGCCATTATAATTCATCGGATGTCCGCCGCCTTCATCACCGAAACCGTGCTCGATGTCCGCCACTGGACCGACGCCTACTTCAGCTTCACCACCACCCGTGACGACGGCTTCCGCTTCGAGAACGGCCAGTTCGTGATGCTTGGCCTGGAAGTCGAGGGGAGGCCGCTGCTGCGCGCCTACTCGATCGCCAGCGCCAACTGGGAAGAGCAACTCGAGTTCTTCAGCATCAAGGTCCCCAATGGCCCGCTGACCTCGCGCCTGCAGCACATCCGCGAAGGCGACACCGTCCTGTTGAGCCGCAAGCCGACCGGAACCCTGCTGATCAGCGACCTGCTGCCGGGACGAACCCTGTACCTGCTCGGCACCGGCACCGGCCTGGCCCCGTTCCTGGCGGTCATCAAGGACCCCGAGACCTACGAGCGTTTCGAGCACATCGTGATCACCCACGGGGTCCGCAACGTGGCCGACCTGGCCTATGCCGACTACATCCGCCAGGAACTGCCGCGCCACGAATTCCTCGGCGAGCAGATCACCAGGCAGCTCCATTACTATCCGGCGGTCACCCGCGAGCCGTTCCAGCACCACGGCCGCCTGACCACCTTGCTCGAGAGCGGTCGCATGGCCGCCGACCTCGGCTTGCCGCCGATCAACCCTGAGTCCGACCGCTTCATGATCTGCGGAAGCCCGGCGATGCTGGCCGACTTTCGCCGGATCCTCGACCAGCAGGGCTTCAGTCGCGGCGCCGCGGATCGGCGTGCCCGGGCACTATGTCTTCGAACGCGCGTTCGTCGAGAAATGAGCTCCCCGCAGCAGCCCCATCGTTTTCGGCTGGCAGAGGCCGGCGATTCCGCCGCAACTGGGCGAGTTCATGGCGCGCAATTTCCTGGCGGCCTACGGACACTGTTCGAGTCCTGAAAACGTCCAGGCGGCCGTCGCGAAGCATTACGGCGAGTCGGCGCAGCGCCGGCAGATTCTCGACCCTGACCGACTCAACCTGCTGATGCTCAGCGGCGACGACTGGGTCGGCCACGCGCAGTTGACCCTGGGCAGCAAGGCGCCGGCCGGCGCCGCGGCGGCACCAGCCGTTGAGCTGAGCCGGTTCTACGTGGACACGCGCTTCCATGGGCAGGGCGCGGCCCAGTCCATGATGGCCGAACTCAAGCGGCAGGCGCGCGCGCTCGGCGCCGCCAGCCTGTGGCTGAGCGTCTGGCAGGAATCGCCGCAAGCCATCCGCTTCTATGGCAAGGAAGGATTTCGCATCGCCGGCCAGTTGGTCTTCATGGTCGGCGATGATCCGAAGGACGACTGGCTGATGGTCTGCGACCTCGCCTGACCCGGGCCGGCGCCACCTTCCCGAATGCCGCTATGCTTGGCGCTGAATTCTGGAGTAGCCGATGAAATCCCCGATCGCCGCGTTTTTCCTGCTAATGGCGCTGTCCGGCTCGGCCGTCGGAAAACTCGAAGTCGGCACCGTGCCTCCTGACCTGCTCGGAAAGACGCCGGATCGGGAAGAGATCCGGATAAGCCAGTTCAAGGGTAGCGTGGTCGTCGTGACCTTCTGGGCTTCCTGGTGCGGCCCCTGCCGACGTGAGTTGCCGGTGCTGGATGCACTGCAGAAATCGGCAGGCAATCGAATCCACATCGTCGCGGTCAACGTCAAGGACAGCTTCCAGGACTATCGAAGCATCCGGCGACAGATGAAGGACTCGGCGCTGACCTTCACCCATGACAGCCGCGGAACGATCAGCGAAGGGTTCGCGGTAAATTCCTATCCCAACCTCTATGTCATCGACCAGGGCGGAACCATCGCGGCCGTGCACGTCGGCTTCGGCGACGGCTCCCTGCAGAGCATCGTCGAGGACATCAACCTGCTTCTCGTGAACCCGCCAAAGGCTCCTGCCGCCACGCCGGCCGCTGCAGCCGCCGGGGCCTGAATCAGAGCACCGACGCCAGGTCTTTCTCGATCTTCTCTGGCGTATCGGTCGGCGCATAGCGCTTGACGACCTTGCCATGCTTGTCGACCAGGAACTTGGTGAAATTCCATTTCACTCCTTCCATTCCCAGAAGCCCCGGCTTTTCCTTCTTCAGCCATTTCCACAGGGGATGGGCGTTGCCGCCGTTCACCTCGACCTTCTCGTACAGGGGGAAGCTGACGTCGTAGTTGAGCGAGCAGAAGTTCTTGATCTCCTCCGCGTCCCCGGGCTCCTGGTGGCCGAACTGGTCGCAGGGAAATCCAAGCACCACCAGGCCCTTGTCCTGGTAGGTCTCCCAGAGTTTTTCCAGGCCCGTGTACTGGGGAGTGAAGCCGCACTTGGAGGCGGTATTGACGATCAGCATCGCCTTGCCCCGATAGGCCGCGAGCGCCTGCTCTTCGCCGTCGAGTGTTCTTGCCGAGAAATCGTAAGCAGTGGTCATGACATTTCCTTTTATTCGGCCGCCGGTCCGGCGTCGAGCGCAGCACGCATCTTGGCATCGTCCCGCATGTCTTCCCAGCGGGCAACGAACATCGTCGCCACGCCGTTGCCGATGATATTGGTGATCGCCCGAGCCTCGGACATGAAACGGTCAACGCCAAGGATAAGAGCGACGCCTTCCACCGGGACCTTGCCATGCAATGCGCCAAGCGTCGCGGCCAGGGTGATGAAACCGGAACCGGTCACGCCAGCCGCGCCCTTGGAGGTCAGCAGCAGGATGCCAAGCAGCAGCGCCTGGTCGGCCATGCTCAGGTCCACCGACAGGGCCTGCGCGATGAAGATCGCCGCCATGGTCAGGTAGATGCAGGTTCCATCCAGATTGAACGAGTAGCCGGTCGGCACCACCAGGCCCACCACGCTGCGGTGGCATCCCAGTTCCTCCAGGCGCTCGATCAGTCGGGGCAGCGCCGATTCCGATGACGATGTGCCGAGCACGAGCAGCAAGTTCGGCACGGATGTAGCGCAGGAACTTCCACAGGGAGAATCCGGAGAAGCGCGCCACCGCTCCGAGCACCACCAGGACGAACAGCAGGCAGGTCAGGTAGACCGAAGCGAGCAACCAGCCCAGCGAGGCAAGCGTACCGATGCCGTACTTGCCGATGGTGAAAGCCATCGCGCCGAAGGCACCGATTGGCGCGAAGCGCATGATCAGGTTCACGACGCCGAAGAACACATGGCTTACCTGGTCCAGGCCGGCGAGAACCTGCCGGCCGACGGGGCCGACGCGGGTTATCGCGATGCCAAACAGCAAGGCGATCAACAGCACCTGCAGCAGGTTGCCCTCGGTGAACGCCGAGACGAACGTGTGCGGAATGATGTCCTGGAGGAAGCCGACGATGCCGCCTCCCGCTTCGGCCTTCTGCTGGTACTCGGCGGTCGCCGCCGGATCCAGCGACGCCCGGTCGATCATCATGCCGGCGCCGGGCTTGACCAGGTTGGCGACGAGCCAGCCCGATCAGCAGGGCAATGGTCGTCAGCACTTCGAAATACACCAGCGCCTTCATGCCGACCCGGCCGACCTGGCGCAGGTCGCCCATGTGGGCTATGCCCACCACGACGGTGAGGAAGATCACCGGGCCGATGATCATCTTCACCAGCGCGATGAACGCATCGCCCAGCGGCTTCATTGCCGCCCCGAGTCCGGGGTCGAAATAGCCAAGCAGGATGCCGGCGACTATCGCCAGCAGCACCTGCACATAAAGCGACTTCCACCAGCCCTTACCCATTCGACGGCCCTCCCCGGCTCAGCGACGAGCGTAACGCAAATAAAAAACCCCGGGCGTTTCCACCCGGGGTTTCTTTCAACGCTTGATGCGAATGACTTAGGCGATCTGTACCGCGTCAGCCTGCAGGCCTTTCTGGCCCTTGACGACGGTGAACGTCACTTTCTGGCCTTCCTGGAGCGACTTGAAGCCGCTGCCCTGGATGGAACGGAAGTGAACGAACAGGTCCTCACCGCTTTCCGGGGTGATGAAGCCAAAACCCTTGGCATCGTTGAACCACTTGACAGTTCCGCTTTGACGATCCGACATAACTAACTCCTTGAAACAATGTAATTTTCGCGACCCGGAACATCCGGGCCCAGACTGAGGTTGCAGGGAGCAAGCTTGGCGAAACGATGTAGCGGATCGGTTGGATCTACCGCACCGGGCCACAATTCACAGTGACCCTGGCAAACACAGTGGGCGAACCATACACCGAATTTGCGACGGAATACCACCCCATGATGAACGATAATTCACATTCGCCGGAACGAGGCGGCCACCGACTCCCGGGACCGCCTCAATCTGAACATGGTTCAGAATTCGCCCTTGTACTCCAGGCCGATAATCCGCGGCTCGTTGACGAACCCGGTCAGGTTGTTGAAGTCAATTCCGCCGACGAGGGCCACTTCATCGGTGATGTTGCGGCCATAAAGCGCGATCTCCTTCTTGCCGTCATCCCAGTTGTAACCGACGCGCAGGCCACCCTCGAGCAAGGGGGCACCCCGGAACTCCGCCGAGTCGTACAGGAAGAAGCTCACCTCGCTGCGATAGGCCCAGTCGGTATAGAAGAACAGTTCGCCCTTGGCCATCGGGATGCCGTAGCGGGCGGTCAGGTTGTAGATCCACTTGGGCGCCTGCGGCAGGCGATTTCCGTCAATCGAAACCGTGCCGGGCTTGGGGGCATAGACCGGATCGAGCACCGTGCAGCCGCCGCCGCATGGCTGGGTCGACAGGTTCGGATCGTTGATCTCGGTATCGTTCAGGCTTGCGCCAAAAGTGACCAGGAACTGATCGGTCAGGTAAGCATCGAAATCGAGCTCGAAGCCATGGGCCTGCATCCGGTGGGCATTGATCAGCTGGTTGAAGTTGGCTTCGCCGCCGACCGCCGTCAGCTGCTGGTCGTAGACGGTGTACTGGAACAGGTTGAAGTTCAGACGGGCGCGCTTGTCCCAGAAATCAGCCTTCACGCCAAGCTCGTGCGAGAGCACCGTCTCCGACTCCGCAGTGGAAAGGGTGTCGCCGAACAACAACCTGCCCTGGATGCTCGGGGCGCGGAAGCCATTGGCGATGCGCGCGTAGAAGTTGACGTCCTCGTTCGCACTCCACAATGCACTGATGTCCCAGGTTACGTGGGAGTCGCTGGTGCTGGTGGTGAGTTGCCCGATGAACGTTGGCGAGAAAGGCGGCGCCAGCAGCCGGTTGGCGACGAAGTCCTTCTGGTCATCGGTATAACGAAGTCCGGCGCGCAGCTTCAGGGTTGGAGTCACGTCATAGTCACCGGACGCGTAAACAGCCCAGGCGATGTTTTCCTGCTGCTGCGTCGCGTACCCGTTGAGCCCGCCGTTGCTGAACAGCGTGTCGTAGTTGAAGCTGTCGATGGTGAAGTCTTCGTTGAAGTAATACAGGCCTGCCTGCCAGTCGAACCGGCCCCACTCATTGGATTGCAGGCGGAATTCCTGGGTGAACTGGCGGTGCGAAGGCAGCCCGTCGGCCGATTCGGCCGCGAAGGGAATGAAGCCGGGTCCGGAAACAGGCAGGAAGGCTGCGCCATAGCCACCGTCGATGTCGCCGCGGCTGAGCGTGTCGACGGTTTCATATCCGGTGATGGAGTACAGGCTCAGGCGGTCGAAATTCCAGGTCAGCCGGGCGCTGCCGCCCCACTGGTCCAGGTTCTGGTAGTTGTCGCCATCGATGGAAATCTTGTCGCGATCGAAGCCATCGACCAGGTCATTGGTTCCGGGCTCGATGATGTTGGCGCGGAACAGACGCGCGGTGCCATTGAGATGACGCTTGTGCACGTTCAACAGTGCTTCGAAATCGTCGCTCGGCGCGATCAGGAACTGCAGGCGGACCGCATATTCGTCGTAGCCCTCGAGGGCGTTGTCCTCACCGGTGAAAGTGTTGTCGACCCAGTCGTCACGATGCTGGTAGATGCCGGAGAACCTGGCCGAGGTAGTGTCCGAGAGCGCGCCGGTTACGGCCCCTTCGATGTTGGTCGTGCCATAGGTGCCATAGGAAAGACGGCCGTAGCCGCCGAACTCCTCGCTCCGGGCGGGCCGAATCGAACTTGACCACGCCGGCGGCGGATTGCGCCCGAACAGGCGTGCCCTGCGGCCCGCGCAACAGCTCGATCTGGGCGAGGTCGAACACCGGGAAGCCCTTGAGGATCGCGTTTTCCTGCACGACGTCGTCATACACCAGCGACACCGGCTGCGAGGCGTTCAGATCGAAATCGGTATTGCCCAGGCCGCGGATGTAGAAGCGCGGGAACGCACGGCCGAACGAGGATTCGATCTGCAGGCTGGGCAGCCTGGCGGACAGGAACTTGCACGTCCTCGCCGCCGGAGCGGATCACATCGAGCTTCTCGCCGCTGACGGTGGTGATCGAGATCGGCACCTGCTGGATGTCTTCGACGCGGCGCTCGGCGGTCACGTTGACGACCCCCAATGTGGCGGGCTGCGCGGCCTCATCCTTCTTGGCGGTGGCGTCTGCTTCCTGCGCCATGGCGGAGGCGGCCGGCAGGGCAATCGCGATGGCCATGGCCAGGCTTTGCAAACGAAGGCGGGGGGACACTTGCGTCGAACGGGTCATTGAATTTTTCCTGTGCAGGTTGCTTGCGCTGAGGGTCAGCGCAAGAAATGATCATCTCGGTTCCAGGAACCCGGTCAGATTTGCCAGTCAACCCCTCCCGGGCTCACCTGCTGCCAGAACATGATGACAAGACCATGACGGCGACCGTGCCCCCAGTTTAATCGGCAATCGTCCCGTTCGAAAGTGCGGTTGACCGACTTTCCCGGTCAGCGTATTGGTGGATCTTGCCGGCGCCCTGCCCCCGGGTCGATTTCCCACCCGAGAGCACGCCATGCCCGGATACACCGTTCACATTACGTCCGTGCGCATAGGAGGAACCGACTACCGGGTCAGGGCGCTGACCGACAAGCAGCAGTTCTCCGATGCCAGCGGCGCCGCCGAGCGGGCCGGGATATCGTCCGCGACCTGGCCGCTCTTTGGCGTGCTCTGGCCCGCCGGCCTGGTGCTGGCAGAGGAAATGAGCAGCTTCCCGATCGCCGGCAAGCGGGTGCTCGAGATCGGCTGCGGCCTCGGACTGTCCAGCCTGGTGCTGAAACGACGCGGAGCGGACATCACCGCAAGCGACCACCATCCGCTGGCGGAAGAGTTCCTCCTGGCGAATGTCGCGCTGAACGGGCTTCCGGAAGTCCCGTTCCGCCTCGCCCAGTGGTCCGGCCCCAACCCCGACCTGGGCACGATTCGACCTGATCATCGGCGGCGACGTGTTGTACGAGCGAGACCACGTCGGCCTGTTGGCCGGCTTCCTCGCAGCGCACGCAAAACCTGAATCCGAGATCCTGATCACCGACCCGGGCAGGAATCACGCCAACGCCCTCAGCCGCGCGCTCGCGGCGCAGGGGTTCCAGTGTGTGGAAACCCGCCAAGCCTTCGAGCCCGGTGAGTCTGCCCCATTCCGCGGCCGGCTGCTGCACTACCGCCGCTGACCGGGCTCCTAGCGGGAATATTTCCAACTCAGCATGCGCCCGTCACGGTAAGGCATGACGCCGTGAAAGGGCCTCGCGTCGTCGTCGAACACCAGTGGCAGGAAATGGCGGTCGCCCTCCCATAGCGGCAACTCCGCGATCGAAGCAAGGGGCACCCACTCAAGCGTCCCCTCGGCGTTTACAGCATGCGGCGTCCCGCTGAACTGGTCGATGCGAAAGACAAAACCCAGCCAATCCTCGCCCTGCTTGCCGAAGCCAGGCCAACTGATGGTTCCCCTGAGCACCATGGAATCGCAGGAGATGCCGGCCTCCTCGTGGATCTCCCTGCGCATTCCCGCCATCACGTCTTCGTCGGGCTCGACCTTGCCGCCCAGGCCGTTGTACTTGCCCAGATGCTGGTCGTCGGCACGGGCATTGCGATGAATCAGCAGGACGCTGCCACCATCGGGGGACAGCACGTAGCCCAGGGTGGCGACGATTGGACAGTAGGGCATGGGCGAGGCTCGGGATTACCTGCCGCAAGGCTACTGCAAAGCCCGATCCCGAAGTAACATCGCCTTGCGGCAACCCAACAACGATCTTCAGGAGAAAGCATCATGGCAAAGGGCATGGAACAGAAGAAGGAAACCAAGAAGAAGCCGGCGAAGACGATGAAGGAAAAGAAAGCCGACAAGAACGCCAAGAAAAGCGCCAAGTAAGACACCCAGCCTGATCGCGGGGAGTCCCTCCCCGCCCCGGCCATTCGCCGCTCGGACCGGCATTTGCCCCAGTGTTCCATTAAACTGGGGCCCTATCGTCAGGAATGCGCCATGGCCAAGCCCAATTACCAGTTCGAAAAGCGTCAGCGCGACATCGCCAAGAAGAAGAAGCAGGACGAGAAGCGCTCCCGCAAGCTGACCAAGGACGAGGCCCCGGCGGGCGAAAGCCCGGATGCGGCGGCCGAGGGCACCGAGTCGGCAGCCGGCGAATCTTCCGCCGAGTGAGTGCACGGCTCCAGGAACCCGGTCCACGCCATGAGTGAGCACACCCTGCCCGGCCTTGCCGTGGTGGGCGGAGGCCCGGCCGGGCTGATGGCGGCCGAAGCCGCTCGCGCTGCCGGAGTCGAGGTCGATCTCTACGAAGGCAAAGCCTCGGTCGCCCGCAAGTTCCTGATCGCGGGAAAAGGCGGCCTCAACCTCACCCACTCCGAGCCGCTGGAGGCGTTCTGCTCGCGCTACGGCGACCGGTCAGCCGATGTTCGGCGCTGGCTGACTTCGTTGGATGCCACCGCCCTGCGCGCCTGGGCGCGCGACCTGGGCGTCGAGACTTTTATCGGCAGCTCCGGGCGAGTATTTCCCCAGGACATGAAAGCTGCGCCGCTGCTGCGCTCCTGGGTGCGCAGGCTGCGTGAGTCAGGGGTCAGGTTTCATGCGCGGCACTACTGCAAGGGCTGGGATGCGAAAGGCGCCCTGATTTTCTCGACGCCCGACGGCGAGGTCCAGGTGCATGCGCCCGCCACCGTGCTCGCACTGGGCGGCGGCAGCTGGCCGCAACTGGGCTCGGACGGCGCGTGGACGGAATGGCTCGCCCGCAAGTCCGCAGTTTCCCCATTGCGACCTTCCAACTGCGGATTCGACCTGGACTGGAGCGAGCATTTCGCCGCCCGCTTCGCCGGACAGCCGATCAAGCCTGCGTGGATAACCCTCGTCGATGATGACGGCACCAGCCGCGCGTTCCAGGGCGAATTCGTGGTCACCTCCACGGGAATCGAAGGCAGCCTCGTCTACGCGCTTTCGTCGCGCTTGCGCGAGGCCATAGCGCGCGACGGCTCGGTGCGCATCGATCTGGACCTTGCGCCAGGCCGAAGCGAGGAACGTCTGCTCAGGGACCTCTCGCGCCCGCGCCAGGGTCGCTCGCTCAGCGAGTTCCTGCGCAGGAATGCCGGAATCGAAGGGGTCCGCGCCGGACTCGTTCAGGAACTGGTTCCCAAGTCGGCCAGCAACGATGCCGCGGCACTCGTGCGATGGATAAAAGCCCTGCCCATGACTTTGCGCCGCACTCGTCCTCTGGCCGAAGCGATCAGCAGTGCTGGCGGCGTGCTTCTCGAAGGCCTCGATGAACACCTCATGCTGCGTTCGACGCCTGGCGTATTTTGCGCGGGCGAAATGCTCGACTGGGAAGCGCCCACTGGCGGTTACCTGTTGGCGGCCAGCTTTGCCAGTGGCCGCGTTGCCGGCGAGGGCGCAGCTGAATGGCTCCGTGCCCGATCGCGGTAACCTACTTTTACCTCCCGCGGATATGTGATCAAATCCACAACACTGAAGCGGCGAAGAAGTTTTTGCGGTTTCAGGATCATTCCCAGAAGGCACCCCCCGATTCTGGACACGCAACAACTGGTCTCGACCAGTTGCAATGCAGACAGGGCAGTCCGCTGTTCGACTACCAACCCAAGGGGAAACGCAATGCCCAACGCCGAGATGGAAAGACGCAAGGCAGCCAAGGAGCTTTCCAGCGTCCTCAAACGCGAACTCAACGCCGCCCAACTGGAGACCTTGCAGGGTCTCGAGCAATTTGGCTGGGAATTGAAGTTCATCAGGCGCAAGCCCTTCCAGCCAAGCGTCGCGGTCGTCTTCGACGGCGACCGAAAGCAGTTCGTGGTCCTGGAGCTCGGATGGCAGTCTCAATGAAAATCCCGGCTTCGACATCCGCCAGCCCTGACGGCCTGATGGGCGCCTGACCTTGTCAAGCGAATCCACCGAAGCCGTATCCAGCGAACTGCAGCCACTCGATCGTGTCGAGGCACGCATCATGGGTGCGCTGATCGAAAAGGAAGCCACCACGCCGGAGGCGTATCCACTCACCGCCAATGCGATCGTCCTGGCCTGCAACCAGAAGAACAATCGCGAGCCGGTGATGGAGCTCGAGCCCGGCGAGGTCGGCCACGCGCTGCGCGAACTCGAGCAGAGGGGCTTGATCCGCTCGGTCCATGGCGCCCGCGCGCAACGTTACGAGCACCGCTTCGCGCCGAAGTTTTCAGTGACGGTCAAGCAACAGGCAGTGCTGAGCATCATGATGCTGCGCGGACCGCAGACCGTGCCCGAACTGTTCAATCGCTGCGAGCGCTTGTCCGCCTTTGCCGACATCGAAGAGGTGCGCCTGACACTGGATCGGCTGATGCAGCGCACGCCCACCCTGGTGGTGAAGCTCGGTCGCGCCCCGGGACAGCGCGAGGATCGCTACATGCACCTGCTTTGCGGCGCTGTGGATGAAAGCGCGTTCCCGATCGCGGCAAGAACCGTCCATGCCGCCGAACGCATCGGTCTGGAAGCAAGGGTCGAAGCGCTTGAGTCAGCCATGCACGAACTGCGTGACGGAACTCGACGAGCTCCGGCAGCGGGTCCAGTAAGCCCGGCTACTGCCGAACGCGGAAGCTACGACCCTTGATCTTGCCGGCCCGCAGCTTCTCCAACGCCTTTCGGGCGTACTGACGCTGGATCGCGACATAGGTGCGCGTGGCGAAGGTGTCGATCTTGCCCACCGCTTCGGCGGGCAGCCCGGCATCGCCGGTCAGCGCGCCCATGATGTCGCCCGGGCGCAACTTGTCCTGGCGGCCGCCATCGATGATCAGCGTCACCATCGACGGCTCGATCGGCGGCTCGCGACCGGCCAGCGAAAGATTCAGCCTTGCCCCATTGCGCCGCAGCGCCCTGGGCCGCCTCGATCGCCGGCACCCGGCCGATCTCCCGCGACGAGCACAGATTCAGGGCCAGTCCCTTGTGCCCTGCCCGCGCCGTGCGCCCGATGCGGTGCACGTGGATCTCCGGGTCGGAAGGCAATTCGAAACTGACCACCGCCGGCAGTTCCTTGATGTCCAGGCCCCGCGCCGCCACGTCGGTGGCGACCAGCACCGAGCAGCTCTTGTTGGCGAAGCGGACCAGCACTTCGTCGCGATCGCGTTGCTCGAGGTCGCCATTGAGCGCCAATACCGAGAATCCCGCGCTGCGCGAGCTGCTCGGCGACATCGGTGGTATCGCGCTTGGTGTTGCAGAAGACCAGGGCCGACTCGGGCCGGTGCTGGCTGAGCAGGTAGGCCAACGCATCCACCTTCCGCGGCGTCTCCACTTCGTAGAACATCTGCTCGATCTCTTCGCTGCCGAGCAGGCTCTCCACGGTCACTTCGACCGGGTCACGCTGCACCTTCTTGCTGATCGAGCGGATTTCGTTGGCGTAGGTCGCCGAGAACAGGAGCGTCTGCCGATCCGCCGGCGTCTGCGCGATGACATCGGCGATCGCCTCGGCAAAGCCCATGTCGAGCATCCGATCGGCCTCGTCGAGTACCAGAACCTTCACCGCATCCAGGCTCAGGTGTTCCTTGTCGAGCAACTCCTGGATACGGCCCGGCGTCCCGACCACGATATGCGGCTCGTGCACCAGCGAGGCGATCTGTGGCCTCAGCGAAATTCCGCCGCACAGCGTCAGCACTTTCACGTTGGCGATGAAACGCGCCAGGCGACGCAATTCCTTGCTGACCTGGTCGGCCAGTTCGCGCGTCGGGCAAAGCACCAGCGCCTGCACCCTGCTCAGGCCCGGATCGAGCCTGGACAGCAGGCCCAGCCCGAAGGCAGCCGTCTTGCCGCTACCGGTCTTGGCCTGCGCGATCACGTCCTTGCCATCCAGGATCAGCGGCAGGCTGGCGGCCTGGATAGGCGTCATCTCGGCGTAGGCAAGGGCCTCGAGGCCCTGGACCAGGGGCGCGCTGAGCGGCAGTTGGGAAAATTTGTTCATGCGAAATTATCGCATGGATGCCCTGGGCGCCCGGCCCGGACGGCGCCGGCGGCTCGTCTCAGCCGAATTCCGGATGGAAAAGCGCGTCCAGGAAAACACCGAACACCCGCGGCTCCATGACCAGGGTGAAAATGACGCCGTAGGCCGCGCCCCACAGGTGTGCGCTGTGGTTGATGTTGTCGCCGCCCTGGCGCTCGGAGTAGATCGTGTAGGCCACGTACAGCACGGCGTAGACGATCGCCGGCACCGGCAGGAAGAACACGTAGATCAGGGCCCAGGGCTGGAACAGGATGAAGGCGAACAACACGGCGGAGACGGCCCCCGATGCGCCGAGACTCCGGTACCGGGAATCGTCCTTGTGCTTCAGATAGGTCGGCAGGATCGAGGCCAGAGGCCCAGCACGTAGAACAATCGCGAATCCGAATTCGCCCATCGCCGCGGTGTAGAACGACTCCATTACCCGGCCGAAGAAATACAGGGTGATCATGTTGAACAACAGATGCGGAAGGTCGGCGTGGATGAGTCCGTAGCTGATCAGCCGGTAGTACTCGTTGTCGCGGGCCACCGCCGGCGGCCAGAGGATCAGCGCTTCGATCATCTTCGGGTTGTTCATCGCCGACCATGGACACCGCGCAGGTGACGGCGATGATGACCAGCGTCACGGACATGCGATTTTCCCTTCGAGCGCCAGGCTGGCCAGCAGTGCGTCCTTGTCGACCCAGATTTCGTTGATCCAACGCTGGAAGCGGACCCGCGACGCCGCATCCTTCTCATAGTCGCACTGCAGCAGCTCGGCCGGGATCTCCCGTTCGCGCACGTGGAAATACACCTCGGGGATGCGGCCGGCGATCAGGTCCAGCAGGGTCGGCGTCCCGCCGGGATAGGCGATGGTGACATCGACCACCGAGTGCAGGCCGCTGCCCATCGCATCGAGCACGAACGCCACGCCGCCAGCCTTTGGCCGCAGCAGGCGCGCGTAGGGCGAACCCTGGCGCGCGTGCTTTTCCGCGGTGAAGCGCGTGCCTTCGACGAAGTTCATGATCGACACCGGCATGCCCTTGAATTTCTCGCAGGCCTTGCGCGTGGCGATGATGTCCCTGGCGGCAAGCTCCGGATGCTTCGACAGCACCTTGCGCGAATAGCGGTTCATGAAGGGGAAGTCCAGCGCCCACCAGGCCAGCCCGAGCAGGGGCACCCAGATCAGCTGGCGCTTGAGGAAGAACCGCATGAAGGGAATGCGCCGATTGAAGACCTTCTGCAGGAAGATGATGTCCACCCAGCTCTGGTGGTTGGACAGGACCAGGTAGTGGCCGTCCCGTCGCAAGCCCTGCAGGCCTTCGATCCGGAAGCGGGTTCGGCGTGAACAGGTCGATCAGGCCGCTGTTGACCGCTATCCAGCTCTCCGCCAGGCGCACCAGGACCATGGCGCAGACCGCCCGGAAGCCCTGGCACGGGAATGATCCACTTGAGGAACGCGACCACGAACAGCGGCGTGGTGTGGACGATCGTGCTCAGCACGATCAGCAGAACGACCAGGGGAATGCGCAGGAAACCGGGGATCGATGCGAGCATGGCGTGGCAAGGTACTAAGGCTTTGAGTTGTTGTCGATTACTCGTCATCATCGCCGTTTCCAAACGACTTGGCGCACATGACCCGAATTTCCAGCCTTGCGGTTGCCCTGTTTCTTGCCGCCAGCATGCCGGCCATGGCCGCAAGCGACCCCCTTGAGCACCACTGCGGAGCAGTCGGGATTCATCCGGACAGGTCGTTACGACGAAGTCATCGCGCTCTGCGACCGGTTCCAGAAGGCCTACCCGAGCGCGGTTCGCTGCGTCGAGTTCGGTCGTTCCCCGGAAGGCCGGCCGATGCTGGCTCTGATCGCGTCGCGTAGCGGAGCGCTGAGCGCCGAAGCGGCCCACAAGCGCGGCTTGCCGGTGATCCTCGTGCAGGGCGGCATCCATGCCGGGGAGATCGACGGCAAGGATGCCGGATTCCTTGCCCTGCGCGAGGTGCTGGAGGGCAAGGCCGCGCCGGGTGCGCTCGACAAGCAGGTCCTGGTGTTCGTGCCCGTGTTCAACGTGGATGGCCATGAGCGATTCGGCCGCTGGAACCGGCCCAACCAGCGCGGTCCCGAGGAAATGGGCTGGCGAACGACCGCGCAGAACCTCAATCTCAATCGTGACTACGTGAAGGCCGACGCGCCGGAGATGCGGAACATGCTCGGCCTGGTCAACCAGTGGGATCCCCTGGTTTATGTCGACCTGCACGTCACCGATGGCGCGAAATTCGAGCACGATATCTCGATCGAAGCCGAACCGATCCATGCCGGCGACGCCGAACTGCAGAAGGCAGGCGCTGTCCTGCGCGATTCGGTGCTGGCCGACCTCGCCGGCCCAAGGCTCGCTGCCCCTGCCCTTCTACCCGTCCTTCGTCGTCGATGACGACCCGAGTTCAGGCTTCACGCGAGACGTGTCGCAGCGCCGCGGTTTTCCACATGGCTACTTCCAGCTGCGCAACCGCTTCGGCGTGTTGGTCGAAACCCATTCCTGGAAGGATTACCCGACCAGGGTCCGCATCACGCGCAACACGGTGGTTTCGCTGCTCGCGCAGATCGGCAAGCACGGCGCCGAATGGCTGGAAATCGCCCATGCGGCCGACCGTTCGCGCCGCCGCGCTGGGCGGCCAGTCCGGTTCCGCTCGACTACGTCACCGGCGACCATGCGCGCACCGTGGACTTCCGCGGCTATGAGTACACGCGCACGCCCTCGGAAATCTCCGGCGCACTGATGACCCGTTACGACGAGAGCAAGCCCCAAATCTGGATGCTGCCGCTGCGCGACGAGATCCGGCCCGGCCTCACCGCCATCGCTCCGATCGGCGGATACCTGGTGCCGGCCGCCTACGCCGCGCAGATTTCGGAGAAGCTGAAGGTGCACGGCGTGGAATACCGCGTGTGCCGGAGCCGATGCACCAGGCCGCGGTCGACGCTTTCCGCGCCAGCAAGCAGCAAATTCGAAGCGCAATCCTTCGAGGGGCACCAACGAGCTGACGCTCGAAGGCGAGTGGCAGCCCGAGAAGCGCGATCTCGGCGCCGGCGCCCTGTTCGTGCCGATCGCCCAGGCCAAAGTCCCGACTGGTGATGGCGCTGCTCGAGCCGCGGGCGCCGGATTCCCTCGCCGCCTGGGGCGAGTTGAACAACGCCTTCGAACAGAAGGAGTACATGGAAGACTACGTTGCCGAAGAAGTGGCGCGCGCAGCAATTGGCGGCCGATCCGGCGCTGGCGGCGGAGTTCGCCAGGAAGCTCCAGGAGGATCCGGAATTCGCCAAGGACCCCGATGCCCGCCTGCAATTCTTCGCCCGTCGGCACTCGTCCTGGGACGAGCGCTTCAACCTCTATCCGGTGCTGCGTACCGCCACCGTTCCGCGCTGAATCATCAGGCCTGGCTCGTTCGCCTTGAAGATCAGGCTGCAGCAAGTCACCGCGCCCTCGGCCTTCTGCAACTCCGAGACATCCACGGTGCTGACTTCGATTCCCGCTTCGCGCAGCCGTCCAGCGTGTACGGAAAACAGGACGGGTAGACCAGGCCGCTGCCGGCGCGCAATGCGTTGGCGGCGTGCGGCTTCCCGCGGGTCGACAAGGATGACGCGATAGGCGGAAAACTCCCCCGCGTCGATCCATTCCGGCTGCACCAGCATCGTCTCGTCATCCACCAGCGTCACCGCCGACTTGAGATGCAGGCAACCCGATATCGGCAGTGCCCGCACGGAATAGCCGTATGGCGCGACCAGCGTCGGCCAGTTGCGCGATGCCATCCGGGTTGCTTCGCGCCGACAAGCCGACGATACATCTGCCGGCCATGGCGCAGGATGTCGCCGCCCTCGATCGTCCCGGGCTCGACGATGTGCAGCCAATGGCCGGTAGCTGGACAGCGTCGCGGCGACCGAGCGCGACTTCAGCGCGGCGGGAGGCCGCGCCGGGCCGCGTCATCACCGCGAGTTCGTCCAGGACCAACGCGGTGTCCTCGACGAAGACCGCGTCGGGCAAGTCGGCCTCGGCAGGCAGCGACAACTACCGTGCAGCCGAGCGCGGCAAGCGCCTGCTGGTACCGGGCATGCTGTTGCCTGGCCAGCGCAATGTCGATCACGGATCGGCCAACGAACGAAAGCTCGCACGCCCCCATGTCCGGACTGACCTCTCGGGTCACGGCAATCTGTCTCATTCAATCCTCCTCCTGCATCGACAACGGTACGGTTTCGACCCTGCCTCTTGGCCGTGTACAAGGCCGCGTCCGCGCGCGACATCCAGGCCTGCCAGTCTTCATGCGGTCGCAATGAAGCGGCGCCGATCGAGACGGTCACCGCCTTGCCGCGGCAATCGAGTTCGGCCGCGACGCGGCTGCGCAGGCTGGCATCGATCGCCCGCAGGCCTTCGCTGTCGGTCGCCGGCATCAGCAGCACGAATTCCTCGCCACCGAACCTGAAACAACGATCGACCTTTCGGGTTGCGCAACGAAGCAGCTCGGCGAATGCGATCAGCACCTCGTCGCCCGCCTCGTGCCCGTGCTCGTCATTGATGCTCTTGAAGTGATCCAGGTCCAGCATCGCCAGGCCGAAGGCGGTTCCGTCGCGCCGATGTTCGGCCACCGCCATCTGCAGTTCCTGCTCCATCGCGCGCCGGTTGGGGACGCCGGTCAGGGAATCGAGCGTCGCCAGGGTTTCCAGCGCCTTGCGCTGGCTCTCGGTACGCGAAGCGAACACGAACGCGACCAGCCCGGAGACCATGGCCGTCACCAGGAACATCGCCAGCTGCGCCATGGATTCATAGGCCTTCCCCTGGACGGCCAGGAAAGTCAGGGCCAGCGCGGTCACGAGCGACGCGCTGCACGCGGCTGAGCAGGAGGAAATTCCCCAGCAAGGCCGGATACATCCAGAACAGCCCGGGCGGGCCGAGCACCGTTGCGCTGGCGAGACAACCCGCCGTATTGATTATCGACAGGAACAACCGGGGACGTCGACGATCGGCGCTGCGCGCCGCATGGGCAACCGCCAGGCAAATGCTGGCGACGATCACCAGGTCGACCGTGCCGGCGAAAGGATTGCCGGTGGCGAAGCGATAGATGGCGAACGGGACGATGCCGAATACGCCGCAGGCGGCAAACGCGGCGATGATCGCCAGCTCGGAATCGGCGCGAAGCCGCCGCCACATCGCGTTCCACCGGCCAGTGACCACGTCCTCAGTCCTCCTGCTGGGCCGCTTCCCGGCCCTGCTGCCTGATCAGCGCTTCCTGGCGGGCATCCTCGATCGACATCAGGATGCTCTCCACGTCGGCCTTTCCCTTCTTGAACACGAACGCGCCGGTCAGCTCGGTCTCCGGCTGCAATTCACCCTTTTCGAACAGCGCCCACATCTCTTCACCGAAGTGGGTGGCCATGAGTTCAGGCGCGAAGCGGGCCAGGCTGGAGCGGATGTTGTTGACGTCGCGCAGGAGCATGGCTCTCGCATTGTTGTTCCCCGCCGCGCTGACTACCTGCGGCAGGTCGATGATGACCGGGCCCCTCCGGCGCCACCAGCACGTTGTATTCGGACAGATCGCCATGGATCAGCCCGAGGCAAAGCATGCGCACCACCTGCCGTGACCAGGAAACGAAAGTAGCCGCGGGCCTGGTCGGGCTCGAGCTCGACTTCGCCCGAGCCGCGGCGCCGAATGGCCGTCGCTGTCGGTGACCAGTTCCATCACCAGCACGCCGTTGAAGAAGCCGAACGGCTGCGGAACCCGGACATGCGCGGCGGACAACTGGTACAGCGCATCCACTTCGGTGTTCTTCCAGGCCGTCTCCTGCTCCTTGCGGCCGAACTTGGTTGCCTTGCCGATCGCGCGCGCCTGCCGGCTGCCGCGCACCTTGCGGCCTTCCTGGTATTGCACCCTGCGCCTGGAAGCTGCGCTGGGCCATGTCCTTGTAGACCTTGGCGCAGCGGATCTCGTCGCCCGAGCGAACCACGTACACCGATGCCTCCTTGCCGCTCTTGAGCGGACGGATCACCTCGTCGATGACGCCATCGTCGATCAGGGGCTGCAGGCCTGGGGGGGTCTTCATGCCGGTGATTATCCCCGATTCACGGTCGTCGCTGCCGAATTACCGGGACAGCGGGCCGTATCAGGCATGAAAGTGCTCGAGCAGGGCCTCCGGCGAGGATCGGCAACAGGCCAGGCGCCAGGTCGTGGCCCATGCCCGGAATGATCTTCAGCTTCGCCCGCGGAATCTTTCGCGCGCAATCGATGCCGTGGCTTACCCGAACCAGGGGGTCCGAATCGCCGTGCAGGATCAGGGTTGGCGTGGTGATCGTCCTCAGTTGGGCCGACCGATCGCCGGAGGCGACGATCGCCAGCATTTGCCGAACGGTCCCCGCCGGGTAGTATCCGCGCCGGAGCCCGGCGCCCAGCCGCTCGCGCATCAGCGCCGGCGGCGTCGGAAATCCCGGGCTGCCGATGGCTTCGAACAATCCCAGCAGATGGCCGGTCAGTTGCTCGAGCGAAGCCTTTGCAGGCGGACGCGCAAGCATCAGGCGGGTCACCTTGAGACTTGCATTCGGCAGGCGTCGATCGCCGCTGGAGGCCATGATGGAGCTCAGGCTGAGACAACGTTCCGGGTAGTTGGCGGCAACCGTCTGCGCAATCATGCCGCCCAGCGAGACGCCCACCACATGCGCTGCCTTCATGCCCAGCGCATCCAGCACGCCGACACTGTCGGCAGCCATCGCGTCGATCAGATAAGGCGCCCGCACGGGCAGATGCAGGAAGTAGCGCATCGTCGCCAGCGGCAGGCTTGGCGGCTTCGCTGATGAAATCTTCTCCGACAGGCCGACATCGCGATTGTCGAACAGGATCACGTGGAATCCGGCGTCCACCAATGCCTGGCAAAACGATTCCGGCCACGCCACCAGTTGCATTCCCAGTCCCATGATCAGCAACACCGCGGGATTCGCGGGATCGCCCCGGGTTTCGACCTCGATCTTCAGTCCATTGGCAATGACCGCCGGCACGAATCCGCCTCAGACGACCAGAGCGTGTTCGATCAGGCCGCGCAGGTTGGCGGCAAGGTCGAAATCGGCTTCGTTGCCGGCGATTGCGGCGGCCTCGGCCAGCGTGCGCCGGTCGGCGAGCGCAGCAAGGAACACGGCCCCGCCCGGCGGCAACTGCAGCGTGCGCACCTCGTGCTCCGGCCGAAAGACCAGCACGTCCTCTGCGCGATCCAGCACCACCGACTCGATCGCCGACTGCCCCTGATGCGCGGCCCAGATCGAGAATACGGCGTGGCCCGATCGCAGCACGCGACAGGCGGGGTGCAATTGCACGCGCAACGCGGACAGGCTGTCGGGATCCTGCTGCAGTACTCTAAAGGCCTCTGCATCCAGCGCGACGGCATCGGCGGCGTGAAAGGATTCGACGCGGCAATACTCGAGTCGCGCGACGTCGGCCAGGTACGGCAGTCCTGCCGCCTGGGGAAATCCGGCGATGAACGCCGGGAAATCCTGGCCATACTCGAACAGAACCCTGGAAACCGGCGGCGAGCGCACGACGAAAACGCGCGCCATCGCGCGGAAGAATTCGATGCCGACCAGGTCCCGGGTCACCGGGAAGGTAGTGGCCAACGCCTCGATCAGCGATGCCACGACATTGTTTCGATGGACATTGAAACGGTGCCCAGGATCCGAACCGTTCCAGGCCTTGAGTCCGGCAGGCAGCGCCTGGTCGGCATCGAGCAAGGCACGGGCGAAGACCTCATTGTTGCTCACGGCCGGCCTGCCGTCGGTTGTGCGAGCGCGGCCGTCCGTGCCCGGTGCAGCGCCGCATCGGCACGCCTGGCCTCGGAGCGCAGCACGTCGTATTCGGGGACCTCGTTGTCCCACTCGATCAGGGTCGCCGTCGGGCCAATCCGCTGCAGCACCTTGGAGTAGAGCGCCCATACTTCGTCGGCCACCGGACTACCGTGGCTGTCGATCAACAAGGGGTCGCCATTTCCGTCGCTGTCGATGGCATGGCCTGACAGATGGATCTCGCCGACACTCGCCAGCGGCAATGCGGCCAGATAGTCATCGGCATCGCGGCCGTGGTTGATGCAACTGACATAGGCGTTGTTCACGTCCAGAAGCAATCCACAGCCGGTGCGCCGGATAACCTCGGCGATGAAATCGGCCTCGCCCCAGCAGCTTGCCTCGAATTCCACGTACGTGGCGGGATTCTCAAGCAACAGTCGCAAGCGCAGGCTCGACTGCACCTGCTCGACGTGCTCGCAAACCCGCTGCAAGGTCCGGTTGTCGTAGGGAAGCGGCAGCAGGTCATTGAAGTAACTGCCGCCGTGGCTCGACCACGCCAGATGCTCTGAAAACGACTCCGGCTGGTAGCGCTCGATCAGGGTGGCGAGCCGGCCGATGTGCCCCTGGTCGAGCGCCGACTCTCCGCCGAGCGAAAGGCCGACACCGTGCAGGGAGAGCGAAGCCTTCTGGCGAAGGCGCGTCAGCCATGCGTGAGGCGCACCGCCGGCGCCCATGAAGTTCTCGGCGTGGACCTCGATGAACGCGGGAGCGTCGGCATCGTCCAGGAATGCCTGATAGTGCTTTGCCTTCAGCCCGACGCCGGCCGCAGCCGGCAACGTGCTGGCTGCAGGGGAAATCGCCATGCGCGCCGGCGACGAGTCGAGCGACATCGTCGAACTCCGGAGCAGCCGGGCGTGGACGCGCCGTCAGCCCTTTGCTTTCTTCGGCGCGCTGGCCGTGAATGCAGTCAGCTGTCCAAAGCCGGACTTCGAAGTCGGCGACTTGGTCTTGACGCAGGTGCCCGCGGGCACCAGCTTCCAGTCGCTGCCCTGATAGTCCTGCTTCGACGAGCCGGCGCAACTGGTACCCGGACCGCTGGCGCAATCGTTCTGGCCAGCGAGGGCGATGCCGTAGCACTTCTCCTTGCCATCCGCGCCCTCTTCCATGTGCGCAGCGGCATTGCCGGCCAGTACGGATCCAAGCGCGGCGGCCAGCGCCATGGCGGAGATTCGGGAATTGCTGCGGTCGGTCATGGGGGTTCCTGTCGTGGGATGGCTGGCTGGGATCTTACCTAGCCCAAGCTGATCCATTCGTTAAGAGCCAGGGGGCTTGCTGGCCCCGACCTGGCCCATCCACTCGACCACCATGGGCCACAAGGCGTCCCTGGACCGTGCGCGGAAGAAGCCGGAGTGCCCGATCCGTTGCATGCCCAGTTGCCCGGGCTCGATCACGCGATAGTCCACGATGCCCTCCGCATAGGCCTCGTGCAGGAGACGGCAGCCGGATTCGAGCAGCATTTCGTCATCGGCGAAGGTCAGCCCCAGCACCGGGAAACGCGCGCTGGCATAGGCCTGCCTGGCGCCCGGCTCACCGCCGAGGATGTAGTCGGGAGAAAGGCACCAGCGCCGCCACTGACGCATCGCGCCGGAGGGTACATCGCCGATCAGTCCGATGCGCGCCCCGGGGAAGTAACCGAACAAGGGACACAGCAAGGGCACAAGGAGATACCACAGCAGCGGCGCGACGCGCCGGATCGGCGGAGTGTTATGGCGCATTGCGCCGCTGCCCACGGCAATGTTGACCAGTCCGCTCAGCAGTCCGCGGGAGGGAATCAAGGGCACGCACTGGCCGCCGAAGCTGTGGCCGATCGCGAATAGCGGCAACTGCGGATATGCCGCGGCGGCGCACTTCAGCACGGCCTCATAGTCCTTGCCCAGCCAGTCGGTGAGATCGCCCGGCGCTCCGCGCATCGGACCCTGCCGAGACTCGCCGGTGCCGCGGTAGTCGAATGTCCACACCGCATAACCCTGCCCTGCCAGCCAGCCCGCGAACTCCGCGTAGAACGACTGCGGCACGGCCATCGCCGCCGCGATGACCACGCTGCCCTTCGGCGCGGTCTCCGGATCGAAACGATGCGCAGCCAGGCGATAGCCATCAGAGGCGGTGACCGTCACGCCGGTCAATTGCCCGCTCCCGCCTCGGGCAGCGGCTCCTTGCCCCAGACCAGGCGGTGGAAATCGAAGCCGGCTTCGATCCTTGGCTTGATGATCCGGAAGAACGGCGAAGTATCGAAATCGCGCGGCATATAAAGGCTGTAGTGGCGGATGTGCAGTATCTCGGCGCGCGCGCGGCTCGCACCCGGCGCGTCCGGCTCGATCAACTCGACTTCCGGGAGGATCGGGTAGTGGATCGAATCGAAGGCCTGCGCGAGCAGGGTCGAACAGATCGCCTTGGTGGGTTCGCCGCTGCCCAGCGCGATCATCCTTCGCTTGAGCGGATCCGGCACCGGCGGGGTGCGGATCAGGTAGCGAGCCAGGTCGAAGACATTCTTCAGGTCGTAGCTGTAGCCGACCCGCGACACCATGAAAGTCACCAGGGCCTCGATCTCCGAATCGCTCAGTCCCACCGGTCGACATATCCGCGTGTGCAGGCTGGAGAATTCGCTCATCGGTATCAACCGCACGCCATCGTTGACATCCACGTCGCACAGGACGTTCGGCTCGGCGCCCTCCGGGGCAGGGCCGAGGTGATCGCCGATATAGAGCGCCGCATGCGACCAGGTCGATTGCGTCAGGTACTTGATGGCGGTCGAGAATCGACTGGTTCCCTCGACCAGCAGGACATCGCCCTTGCGAAGCGTCGCGGCAATCTGCTCGCGGGGGCTGGTCGGATGGTGCGCCCGGCTGGGGCGTGGCTTGGACAGGAACCGCGCGAGACCCCGTCCAAGCACCCTCAACAAAGACATCGATCACTCCGGTCCACCAAGGCGACGCTCAATTCTGCCACCAACGCCCGTGAAAAAAACGACGATGGCTATGACGCAGGAGGCGGCGCACTTCCTGCTCCGCGGAAAACTCCGGGTAGGGCCAGTCGGCCGCCGACCCGCTGCGCGCCGACATCCCATCCTGGCAGGAAAAATAGCCGTGGTTGACCAGGATGCTGAACTCCGGCGAAGTGAACCGGTCGAGGTCGGTACGCATGTTGCCGAGCAGCTCCGAGCACAGGCCAAGACTGTAGCCGGCGGCGCCGGCATCGCTGCGCTCGCTGAGGTTCCAGTAGGCGCCGGAGAACTCCCTCGCCCTCAGGCTACGGAAGAACAGCCGCTTGCGCAGGGCAACGGCCTGGTTGCCGACCACGCCGGCATAGCGCAGCAACCGCCGGAAGAAGTGCTGCCCGGCCACGAACGCGAATGGAGCGCCGGCATCGGAAACCAGGATATCGCCGAAGCGCTTGATCGCAGGCTCCATCGCCATGTTGTCGTAGACGCCACCATCGCTGAGCTCCACGCGGCCGCGCAAGCGATCGCCGTCAAAGCCGCGGTAGCCGCCCCTGGTGAAATCCGCAGGCGCCGCGTGGAAGCGCAGCGGCCCGAACAAGGGCGGAAAACAGGACGAAGCGGCGACGGCCGCAGCGAGCGTGACGTGGCCATGCTCGCGAAGATAGCCGGTCTGGAAATCACCGACCCGACGCCTGGAAAATTCCCAGTTCACGCCGAAGGTCAGGTTGGTCGCGCAGAACACGAACCGGGGCGAACGGGGAAGCTCGTCCAGCGCGATGTCGCCGAGAAATTTGCGGTATCCCCGGCGCAACAGCCCGACCCGCGCCGAAGGCCACAACGCATTCCATGGCGTGGTCAGCAATACCGGCCAGGTGCGCAGGTCGCGCGCGGCCACGGCACGGAATGGCTCGACGACGTCGGCCCTGAAATCGATCCGGTCGCACCAGTCCGGAAACGCCTCGGCGGGCGAGCTGCGCTGTCGCAGATAGCACGACACCAGCCAGGCCGAAGCGATGCTGCCGCCAGATACCGAGCTGATCATGTCCAGCCCGCGCAGCACGCCCAGTTCGTGCAGCCTCAGCAGCGCGCCCAGGTGGAATATGGCTGCCCGGAAGCCTCCCCCGGAGAGGCACAGCGCGCTTTGGCTCCGGAATCTTCGCTGCCTGGTCGGAGGGGCTTGCCTGTCTTCGACCGGCCGGGACTCCATCCGCTCAGGACGCGTCGCGCTTTTGCTTCATCTCCGCCCGGAATTCGCCCAGCTCGCGCAACAGGGTCTCGATGTTCACTTCGTTCTTCAGATTGACCTTGAAATCGGTATCGGCGCGCGCCCGGTCCTTGAGGGACTGGCGGTTCTGGCTCATCACGATCAGCGGGCCCTGCAGGCCGACCAGGATCGCCAGGCCCAGGTTGAAGAACTGGAAAGGATATGGATCCATCGGCGTCTTGAGCAGCACCCCGGCGTTGATCGTGCACCACACGCCGGTCAGCACCAGCAGGAACAGGATGAACTTCCAGCTGCCGTTGAGTTCGGCGACGACATCGGCAAGACGATCGCTCCAGGACAGGTTCTTCTCGAACTCCTCGTCGACGTTCTTGGCGGCGCGCGCCGAAAGCATCGTATTGGTTTCGCGCAAGCGCTCGCTCATCGTCCTCAGGATCGACATCGCGGCGCGCGGCCTCCGCTCGAGATAGGCTTCGAGGGTGCCGCGCTGCAGTTCGAGCAGCACCGAATCGGTGCTCGCCAGCGCACTTGCGCTGCGCGGCTTCTCGTCGAACAAGGCCAACTCGCCGAAGAATTCGCCGCGCGCGAGATCCGCCAGCGAGATCCGCTGCGAGTCCTCGCCCGGCAGGTGGATGTTGATGTCGCCACTTTCGACGATGTACATCGACGAGCCGGCGTCTCCTTGCGCGAAGACGATTTCACCGGCCCGCATCGGGCGGCGCTCGAGCGCATCCCCCAGCGCCTGCAGATCGTCCTGGGACAGGCCCTCGAACATCGGAATGGAGCGAAGCAGCGGCGTTGCATCCAAGGTGAAAACTCCGGGACTCAGGGTTTCGGGTTCATGATCATTTCAGCGGTTCGAGGTTGTCGTTCAAGAGCCAGCCGACATTGCCGTTCTCGTCCTCGACTTCCCACCACATGCCTTCCTTGCCGCCAAGCGGGTAGACCACCATTCCGCCCTGCAACTTGCGCACGACCGAAGAACTCGGCGATGGCGAACGCTTCATGTCGACGGTGTTGATGGTGACGAAGCTCTTCTTCGGGGCAGCCGCGACCACGTCTGCATCGTATCCGCCCATCTGCTCGACCAGTTGCCGGTATGCGTCGAGAAACGCAAGGCCAACCACCTTGCCGACGTCGGTATTCGAATACGACCCACCGCCGACGCCAGCCCAGCCGGCGAATCCGCCCGCGCCCCAGGACAAGTCGGATTTCTTGGCGAAGCCTTCGATGTTGAATTCCTCTTCCGAGGTGCGTGTGTTGACCAGCGAGAGCACGGTCTGGGCTTCCACGTTGGTGGTCTTGATACCACCGGCAATCGCGCCTACCTTGCCGCCGAACAGGGCGCCGGCGATGCCGCCGACCGCGTTGCCGCCGGAGTTACGGTTGCGCGTGGCGACGTCGGCAACCAGCAGCCAGTCGGCCGCCTTGATCTGCCCGCCGCCCACGTTCGAGCCGCGTTGCAGGCTGCCGCCACTGGCCAGGGCCTGTTCGCGCTGGATGACTTCCATGCCGGCGCCGCGGTTGACCAGTTTGAAGCAACGTGACTTGGTGACGAAGGTCTTCAACAGGGTGGATGGCTCCGGCAAATCGTATTCGTGCCAGCCCTGGTCCTGGCCGTCCACCAGCGCGATCGTGCCCAGCACATGGCCGCAAACTGGAATATCCGCGTTCTTCATCGAGCCCTTCGTGTTCTCCACGTTGGAGGACGCGGAAGCGGACGCGCTCAGCGCTGCGGCGACTGCCGCGGAAGCGGCGAAACGCAGGAATTTCATTGGAGCCCCCAATTCATGGATTCGAAAACGGACGAAGACGCTGACCGAGAGCACGGTAAACCATGTGCCCCACCCCATCAAGGCCGACACCCGCATCGAAAACCAATGGCCGCTTCCGGACCGTGGACGGGGATGATCTGGCGTAAAATCGCCATGACCGGAACCGGGGAGTCCACCATGCGCGCCCAAATGTCGATCCATCCCAAGCTGCTTCGCGCGCCGATCCTCGCGCTGGCGATGCTGCTCCCCTTGCCCGCGTTCGCCACGGCCACGTCCTGGCTTTCGCCCAACCAGCGTGACCATCCGCTGGCGGGAGCGATCGTCAACGCGCGCGGCGAGCGGGTGCCCGAATCAGAACTGCTGGCCGCCCTGGCGACGTCGCGCTTTGCGTTCGTCGGCGAAAAGCACGACAACCCCGACCACCACCAGATCGAAGCCCGGCTGATCGCGCAGCGGTTGACCAGCCGCCCGGGCAGCGCCGTGGTCTTCGAGATGCTCGACGACGCCCAGCGCCCACTGATCGCCAGCCTGACCGCCGCGGACAGCCTGGAAGCGATCAAGGCAAAACTCGCCTGGCCGGCCAAGGGCTGGGATTTCGCAGTCTATGGCCCGCTTTTCCAGGCCAGCATCAAGGATGGAATCCTGGTGGCCGGCAATATCGGAAAGAAATTCATCGGCGAGTTGTACGAGAAGGGGGAACCGATGCTGCAGTCAGACGCTCGCTTCAAGACCGTATTCTCCGCCAGCCCCGAGACGCGCGAGTACCTGCTCGACACCATCTTCGAGGCCCACTGCGGCATGCGTCCGCGAGACACGCTGGCGCCCATGGTCACCATCCAGTTGGCCAAGGACGCCAGCATGGCAAGCGCGATGGCCGATCAGTAGCCGCCCTGCTGATCGCCGGTGGCGAGCACGTTCGCGCCCGCACCGGCGTACCGAGCCACCTGCTCTCGCTCGGCTCCGGGCGAACGTCGCGTAGTGATCCAGCTGATGGAAGTCGTGGCAGGTGAAACAGAACCCCGCAGCCTACGTCGAGCGCGCAGGTCCGGCTGACTATTACTGGCTCACGCCAGGCGCAGTCGAAAAAGACAACTGCGCAGAGGTGAAGGGACGCGCCGCGGGCTATGCGTCGACCCGTGCGTGCTTTGACGCGCACCGGTCAGTCCAGCAACTTCCTGGTCTTGAGGGCCGCCCAGGCAATACAGCCGAAGCCGAGCATCCAGCCGATGTCGATCGGTGAACCGGTCGCGTACTGCTCGGTGAGCACCAGGTAGGTGTAGAGCTGGTTGGCGACGAAATAGAGCAGGATGCCGCCGACCACCCACCACCAGGCCTTGCCGACTTCGCCGCCACGGAAGGACGTCGCCGTGAGCACCGTGACCGCAAGGACGGCCGGATCGAACAGGGTGTAACCGAGAGAGGTGACCTTCATCGCAAGGCTCGGGTCGACGATTCCCTCCGCGTTCGCCTGGTAGGCCAGATAGGCCGACACGAGCAGCAGGCCCACCGCGAGCAGTTGGCCCCATATCGGCGTCTCCAGGCCGGTGGCCCGCTTGAAAAGCAGCAGGCCGGCGATCATCAGTGGCCCGGTCAGCAGGTAGCCGATGTCCGAGTAGTACGGATACGGTGTTTCCGCTCCCGCGTTCAGCAGCGGATAGGCCGCGAAGATGGTCGCGCCAAGTCCCCATGCCAGCACGCCCGCGCCCATGGCAGCCCAGACCCGACGCAAGGGGCTTCGCCAGGAAACGCGCTCATCGCGTAAAAGCAGGCTCCGGCCGACATCAGGCTGGACAAGGTTTGCAGCGCGTTGGAGTAATACAGCCGGAACTCCGGCCCGACCCCGAACAGCGGGAAGACGCAGAGCATCAGCGTTGAAATCACCCAGATGGCGGCGATGGCATTGGTTGTCGCGGACATGTCGATCCTCTCCCGATTGATGAGCGTTGTGAGACCCCGGACCTATTCCCCTGGTACTGCTTCGCGCCCGCCCCCAAACCTATTGCGAGAGCGAAAGCTTTTCAAAAAGCGGCTTGAACAATTCCTCTGCCTTCCTGGGCCCGAGCATCATTGCAGCGTGCTGCCGGCACTTGTCGAGAAAATCTGCAGGATAGTTGATCGGCGGCGAAACCTGCGCGAACTCTTCGATCTTCTTCTGGGCGCCGACGCCGAACAGCGGTTGCAGCAGATCCAGCACGTCCCTTTGCATGGACAGATGCGAATAGAACACATGCGGCGCCCTGGCTTCCACGACGGCCGCCACGACAGCGGAGGCGTCCTCGGCTGGCACAGCCGACGCCGGCGCAGATGCCGGCGGCAGACGCTTGTCCGGGTCGAGGCGGTCCAGCACGAAATCAAGGGGCACGGGGTCGCCGGACTGGCCGACCGATACCGCCGGCAGCGTGGCGATTTTGGCGAAGCTCAGTGCCGCGATCGCATCCAGCGCCTCGTCCGCCGGGAGTTGCAGGTGGCTGATATGGCACTGGACTCCATTCTCGACCGTGATCGAACCGGAATGCATCTTCAGATCGTCAGCCCTGCGTGTAGTAGAAGGATACCTTCGCGGTCTTTCCAGACTCTCCCAGCGACGCCAGCGCCGCATGCAGTTCTCGCAAATCCGCCATGGGTCATTCCCCTCCTTGTTGGGTGCAGCATACCCCGCCGGCCTCAGAATACGGATGCAAGAATCATGCCTTCGGGGCGCTCAGCGCCTTGGCCAGCAGGTACCAGTACTGCAGGTCCTCGTAGAACGACTTCACCGGCAGGCGCTCGTTCAAGTCCGTGATCGAAGTCGTCGCTGTCCTTGATGAAGGAGCAAGCGACGCCGTAGGTCGGAATGCCGGCGGCGCGGAAGTAGAGCCCGTCCGTGGCGCCCGCTTCCTGGGTCGGCACGACCGGCACGCCCGGATGCAGGCGTGCACGGTCACAGGTCGTGGCCGCCAGGACATCGGCGCGCAGCGGCGAAGCGTGCTGGCGATGGGCTCGCCCAGGACCTTCACGTCGAACGCCAGGCCCGGCCACCGTTGCAGCTTCTTGCCAACATCCGAATCGACCGCAACGCCCGGGAAAATGCGGCAATTGACGGTCACCGTCGCCGATTGCGGCAGCGCATTGTCGGCGTGTCCCCCGCGCAGCAAGGTCGGGATGCAGGTGGTGCGGATCGCCACCGATCTCGGCCGGGGATGCGACAGGACATCAGCGGCCGCGTCGTCATTCGGGTTTTTCGCGAACGCGGCCATGGCCTCGCCCATCTTGCCCTTGGTCATCTTCGCGTACGCCGCGTAATAGGCGAGCGTGGTGTCGTTCCAGCATCACCGGGAAACGATAGGCCTGCAGCCTGCCGAGCCGGCAGCGAGGTCATAGATCGCATTGTCGGCGCGCGGCAGCGAACTGTGGCCGCCCGGATTGCGCACCGTCAGCTCGAAGCTGGCGTAGGTCTTCTCGGCCGTCTGCAACTTCGAACACGCACCTCGCGGCCTTCCTCGTCCAGGACGCCGCCGCCGCCATCGCTGTTGAGGGCGAACTCGGCGTCGACCAGGTCGCGGTGATTGGCCACCGTGTCCTGCGCGGTCTTGCCATCGGTCTCCTCGTCGCCGCTGAAGTAGATGATCAGGTCGCGGGTCGGCACGAACCCCTCCGACTTCAGGCGCAGGAAGGTGGAAGTCAGCGCGGTCACGCCATTCTTGATGTCGTAGGTGCCGCGGCCATAGAAGTAGCCGTTCTCCTCGATGAGCGTGAACGGATCGCGCTCCCAGTCTTCCGCGATTCGCGGTGACCACGTCCATGTGCGCCATCAGCAGGATGGGCCTGCCGCCGGTGCCATTGCCCCGGTAACGCACCACCAGCGAGGCCGTCTCGCCCAAGGGCAGGACGTGGATGTCCGCTTCCGGGAAACCCGCGCTACGGAACTCGCCGGCGAGGTACGCCGCCATCGCCGGCACCTGCCCCAGGCCCGCCGAGGTCTTGTAGGAAATCAGCTTGCCGTAGATCTCTCGGGCCTTGGCGGTCATGCGGATCGAGCTGTCGCCGCATGGCCTGGCAGCGCCGCGAACAATGTTACCAAGTGCGAAGCAAGCGAGCTGTATTGAGGGTCATTGGGTCTCAGGTCTATGAAATTGGATTGCCTCAACCTTAGTCACAGCCGAGGCCCGGCGCAACATTGGCGTGCGGGCGAACCGCGAAGCGCCCACCGCGACGCGACAAATGGCCTAAAGTAGTGACATGGCGCATGTTCCGACCGCAGCATCCCGCGCAGGCCGTGTTCCGTGCGACCGGCCTGACCAAGATCTATCGCATGGGCGAGGTCGACGTGCATGCCCTGCGCGGCGTGGATCTCGACCTGTTCGCGGGCGAATTCGTGGTGATGCTCGGGCGCCTCCGGCAGCGGCAAGTCCACCCTGCTCAACATCCTCGGCGGCCTCGATGCGCCCACCTCCGGCGTGGTCGAGTGCGAGGGGCATCCGCTGACCGGCGCCGGCGACGATGAGCTGACCCGCTTCCGGCGCGAGCACGTCGGCTTCGTGTTCCAGTTCTACAACCTGATTCCCAGCCTCACGGCGCGCGAGAACGTGGCGCTGGTCACGGATATCGCGACCAATCCGATGACGCCCGAGCAGGCGCTGGCGCTGGTGGGCCTGGAAGCGCGGCATGGACCACTTCCCAGCGCAGTTGTCCGGCGGCGAGCAGCAGCGCGTGGCCATCGCCCGGGCCATCGCCAAGCGCCCGACGATCCTGCTCTGCGACGAGCCCACCGGCGCGCTCGACTCGCGCACCGGCGTCCTGGTGCTGCAGGCGCTCGAGCGCGTCAACCGCGAGACCGGCGCCTTGACGGTGGTGATCACCCACAACGTCGTCATCGCCGGGATGGCGGATCGCGTCATCCATCTCAGCGACGGACTGATAGCACGCGAAGAGCGCAACGCCGTGCGCGTGCCCGCTGCGGACCTTCGCTGGTGAGAGCGCTGCAGACGAAAGCTGCTGCGCGAACTCGGCGCATCTTCGCGGCCAGGTGGCGGCGATCGCGATGGTGATGGCTGGCGGAATCGCCATGATGGTCATGTCGCTCACCAACTACAACGCGCTCTCGGACGCACGCGACCTGTACTACAGCCAGTACCGGTTCGGCGATGTGTTCGCCCAGGCCAAGCGGGCGCCCCTGCCCTTGCTCGACGCGATCCGCGCCCTGCCCGGTGTGCGCGATGCGGAGGCACGGGTCACCGGCTTCGTCAATCTGGAACTGGAAGGATACGGCGAGCCGATGACCGGGCAGATCGTTTCCCTGCCGGGGCCCGGACGCGCCAGGCCTGAACAAACTGTTCCTTCGCCAAGGCCGGTTGCCGGAGAGCGATGACGAAGTGGTCGTGGGCGAGTCGTTTGCCAAGGCGCACGGACTCGTGCCCGGCGATTCGCTGGTCGCCATCTTCAACGGACGCAGGCAGGTACTGCGGATCAGCGGAATCGGATTGTCGCCGGAGTTCATCTACGAGATCCGGCCCGGCGATGTTTTTCCCGACTACCAGCGCTTCGGCGTGTTCTGGATGGCGCGCGAGCCGCTGGCCCGCGCCTTCGACCTGGAGGGCGCGTTCAATGACCTGACGATTACGCTTGACCCCCGATGGCCGCGAAGCCGACGTGATCGATGCGCTCGATCCCCTGCTGGCGCCCTATGGAGGCATCGGCGCCTATCGGCAGGTCCCTGCAGGTCTCGCACCGCTTCCTCGACGAGGAACTCAAGCAGTTGCAGGTGATGACCCGGATGTTCACGGTGATATTCCTCGGCGTGTCGGGCTTCCTGCTGAATGTCGTGCTGAGCCGGCTGATCAGCAGCGAACGAAGCCAGATCGCCGTGCTGAAGGCATTCGGCTATAGCCGCTGGGAGGTGGGCTTGCACTATGGCCAGCTTGCCTTGCTGATGGTCAGCGTCGGCATCCTGCCCGGCCTGGCGCTCGGCGCATGGGCCGGTCATGCCGTCGCCAACATCTACATGGATTACTACCGCTTTCCGTCCCTGGACTGGTCGCTACAGCCGTCGGTGGTTGCGACTGGCCGTCCGGTTTGCGGTGCTCACCGCGATCACCGGCACGCTTGGCGGACTGCGCCGCGCCTTCATGCTCGCGCCCGCAGCCGCGATGCAGCCCGAGTCGCCCACCGTATTCCGCGCCGACCCTCGCCGAGCGACATGGGGCTGGGCGGCATGCTCGATCCGGCGGCGCGGATGGTGTTGCGCAACCTCGAGCGTCGCCCGCTGCGCTCGCTCCTGTCGGTGATCGGCATCGGGCTGGCCTGCGGAATGCTGGTGATGTCGCGCTCCCAGTCCGGCGCCATCGAAGAGATGATCGACGTCCAGTTCGGGTTCGCCCAGCGCGACGATCTTGCCGTCACCTTCACCGAGCCCAGCTCCGCGGGCGCGTTGGATGAACTGGCGGCTATTCCTGGTGTACGTGCGGTCGAGCCATTCCGCGCTCGCCGCGGTGTTGCTGCGCAACGGACATCGCGAGTACCGCACTTCGCCTGCAGGGACTCAGCCCGAACGCCGATCTCAAGCGCGTGCTCGACGACAAGCTGCGGCCGGCAAACGTGCCGCCGCGAGGGCCTTCTGCTCACCGACTATCTTGCCGACTTGCTGAAGGTCGCGCGCGGGCGACACGCTCGATGTCGAGTTCCTGGAAGGCCGCCGCCGCCGCGTGGACGTGCCGGTCGCCGGAACGGTGCGCGAATACCTGGGCGTCGGCGCCTATGCGACGACAGGACTACGTCGAATCGCCTGCTCGGCGAAGACCGCGTTGCTTCCGGCGCCTGGCTTGCGCGTGTCGCGGGAAGCGCGGCCGGCCGTGCTGAAGACCTTGCGCGAACGTCCGCGCGTCGCCGCCGTCACCGATCGCGCCGCGATGATCCAGAGTTTCCGCGACACCATGGCCGAGAGCATCACCACCTTCACCCTCATCGCAACGCTTCTGGCCGGCAGCATCGCCGTCGGCGTCGTCTACAACGCGGCCCGCATCACGCTGGCCGAACGCGGCCGCGAGTTGGCGAGCCTGCGCGTGCTCGGTTACACCCGCGGCGAAGTACGACGGCTATTGCTCGACGAGCTGTTGATCCTCAGCGTCATCGCCCTCCCGGTCGGCTTCGTATTGGGTTACGGTATGACAGCGCTGCTGGTGCGGAGCTTCCGCTCCGAACTGTATCGCGTGCCGCTGGCGGTCTCGCCGTCGGGCTTCGCGTTGGCGGGCCTGGTAGTGCTGGCCGCGACGATCCTCTCGGGCTGGCTGGTGCGACGACGCCTGGACCGGCTGGATATCGTGTCCGTACTGAAGACGAAGGAGTGAGCAAGGCAATGAATGCCGGCAGACGCGCCCGGATCATCCGGTACATCCTGCTCGCCGCCCTGGTCCTTGCCCTGGTCGCGACCCTGCTCTGGCCGTCGGCCCGGCTGGTGGACAGTGCCCGCGTCGATCGCGGCGCGGTCGTGGAAAGCGTCGATGCCGAAGGCCGCACCCGGCTTCGCGACAGCTACGTCATCACCGCTCCCGTTGCGGCCATCGCCCGAAGACTGCTCCTGGAGCCGGGTGATCCAGTCAAGGCCGGGCAGGCACTCGTCGTCCTCGACCCCATTGCCGCACCTACGCTCGATGCGCGCAGCCGCGCCGAGGCGCAGGCGCGCATCGACGCCGCGGAGGATCGCCTTGCATCGGCCCGTGAATCCGCGCGATCGGCCGACCATGCCGCGACCCAGGCGGCCGCCGAATGGGCCCGCATGAAGACTCTGGCGGCCCAGCGACTGGTCGCCGCCGAAGCAGCCGAACGGGCCTCGACCGACAGCGAGCGGGCACGGCGCGAGGCGGCCAGCGCGCATTTCCTGGTGGCGACGGCCGAACACGATCTGCAGGCAGCCAGGGCGGTGCTCACCTATAGCCAGCGCGCAGCACCGGGAGCGGAGCTCCAGCTGACCGCGCCGGTCGATCGGCGTGGTGCTGCGCACACATTTCGAAAGCGCCCGTCCAGTGCAGCCGGGAGATGCCCTGCTCGAGATTGGCGACCCGGAGGGGCTGGAAGTGGAAGTGGACGTGCTGTCCGCCGACGCGGTGCGGCTGCGCCCGGGGATGCCCGTGGAACTGCTCCGGTGGGGCGATGCCAAGCCCCTGGCCGGCAAGGTCGTTCGCATCGAGCCAAGCGGCTTCACCAAGGTCTCCGCGCTCGGCGTCGAGGAGCAGCGCGTCTGGGTCATCGTCGAACTGACCAGCCCTCGCGCCGAATGGGCGCGACTGGGCGATGCCTATCGGGTCAACGCCCGCTTCGTATTGCGCACCGTCGAAGACGCGCTGCGCATGCCTTCCAGCGCGGTCTTCCGCCACGGAAGCGGCCACGCGGCGTTCCGCATCGCTGGCGGGCGCGCGCTGCTCACTCCGGTCCAACTGGGCATCGAGGGCGGCGGCTTCAGTGAAATCCGCAGCGGACTCGGCCAGGGCGATGTCGTGATCATCCACCCCGATCGCGCCCTCCAGGACCGCGACCGCGTGCGCACTGCGCTGACCGCGACTCGCCGGCTGGCGGATTCAGCCTGGCTTGCGTCCCGAGATCACCGGCACATGCCAGACCGCATAGTTGGGCGGCGTTTCGATGGCCCGGATAAATGCATCCATGTCGGCTCGCACCGCCTCGACAGTCCGTCCCGATGCTCCGGCAAGCACTTCGGCATAGCCGTCACGCCACGCCTTCATGATTCCGGCGAACGTCGGCCGAGCTACGCGCAAGGTGTCGACCGTGATGTAGTCCATCGCGATATCGCGGTACCCAGCTTTTTCCAGCAGCATCGGAGAGTGCCGCCCGACCCGCTCGTCGCAGCCGATGCTGTGCAGGAAAGCCACCGCATGCGCATTCCAGAATCGATCCGGGTCGAAGTCGCCGACCGGCATATGGATCATGCCGTAGTCCTCCGACAGCAGGTGCAGCCAGCCACCCGGCTTGATCACGCGGGTGAGCTCGGCCAGCACCAGCGGGAAATCCGGGACCGCCTGCGACATATGCCGGCAAACGAGCAAGTCGAAGCTGGCATCGGGGAACGCCATGGCGAAAGCATCGCCGTGCTGGTACTCGACGCGTCCGGCCAGCTCCAGGCTGTCGCGCCGCGCCAACGCAAGGTTCGATTCGAGGATGTCGTTGCCGATCACGTGCGCCTGCGGATACAACTGCGCAAGGCGGCGGGTGATCTCGCCGGTGCCGCAACCCACATCGAGTATGCGCAGCTCGCCAGCCAGGCCATATCGTTCGAAAAGGAATTTCTCCTGCGGCCAGATGGCGTCGGCCTGGAACGCCAGGTTGCGAACCATCGACTCGTCACCCATCTGTTCGGCCTGCGGATTTCGCTCTTGCGCCACGGACTACTCCAGTTGATTGAATGAAATGCGGGCGCCTTTTACGCCGACGCCAAGGCGAACGGCGCCACGCCGATCCAGCGCGCATGCAGATAGAAGGCGAATGCGGCCCAGGCCAGCGCACCGATGGCCACCACGATCAGCGTTCGCGACAGGCTTGCCGGCGCTCGCGATGGCGGCTCACGTCGGAGCCCGGCGCGAAGGCTCAGTACCGACCAGAGCAGCAAGCTGCCAAACAGAAGCACCGCCGGCAACTGTCCCTTGACCAGCAAGTGCGCGAACGCCCAGAGCATCACGCCAAGCACCATGGGGTGGCCGAGACGCGACTTGAAATGATTGCCGGGCACGTAGGCCGCCACCACCAGGATGAAGGCCGGCAGCGTGAACAAGGCCACCGCGTGCCGCAGCCCGACCGGCGGGATCCACAGCAGCACCGCCTGCTGCCTTGCCTGGCCGTAGCCAAGGACCATCAGCACGAAGCCGATGATCGAAACGACGCCGATGACGCCCTTCCAGGTCCTGTCGCCCCAGGCCGCGATGCAGGCGTCGCGCCAGGCCGGGGCAAAGATCCGCAACGAATGCGCACCGATGAAGATCAGCAGGCCGAGCAACAGAAAGGTCATGACGCCCACTCCCGGGAGATGTCGTGGCGGAAGTATAGGCGCGCCGGCGCGTCCGGTCGCTTGACCGCGTGGGGGACCGGCCTATGATCTTCCCCGGGGCCGCACCCGTCCTGGAGGAGCGCCATGACAACCGTAAGCAAGAGCCGCATCTACGAAGGAAACTCCGAAGCGATCGAAGCATGGAACGGCGTCCTGTTCGACAAGTTCCTGCGCTTCAGGGACATCGTCTGCGGTGGACTCGGCCCGATCGGCACGGAGGCGTTGAGGCGCCACCCGCCCGCGCCGGGGTCACGCGTGCTGGACGTGGGCTGTGGCTTCGGCGACAGCACGCAGGAGATCGCCCAGTTGGTCGGACCGGCCGGCGAAGCCGTTGGCATCGATGCAGCCGCGCGCTTCATCGAACTGGCGTCGTTCGAGGCGGCCCAAGCCGGCATCGGCGGTGCGCGCTTCATGGTCGCCGACGTCCAGTTCGATGACCTGCAAGGGCCTTACGACCACGCTTTCTCCCGCTTCGGCACGATGTTCTTCGATAGCCCGGTGGCGGCGCTGCGCAATGTCCGCAGCTCGCTCAAGGATGGCAGCCAGTTCACCATGACTGTCTGGCGCAAGAAGGAAGACAACGCCTGGCTGCACGATGCCGAACTGGCCGTACTCGACATCGTTCCGCTGCCGCCGGTCACCGACCAGCCCACGTGCGGGCCTGGACCCTTCTCGATGGCGGGCCCCGACCTGGTCAGCGCCCAGCTGCAGGCTTCGGGATTCGGCGACGTGGCCTTCGAGCGCTACGACACCAGCATCTGCGTCGGCAGGACGGTGGCCGCCGCCATCGAATGCGCCATGGCCCTGGGGCCGGCCGGAGAAATCATCCGGCTTGCCGGCGACGAGGGAGTCGCGCGACGGCCCGAGGTCGTTGCCGCGCTCGAAAAGATCTTCGACCGGTACCTGCGACCCGACGGCGTGTTTGCGCCGGCCAGCACGTGGATCGTCACGGCTCGGGCTGCCTGAGGATGCTCCCGCCGGCCAACGAACCAGCAACCCTCCTGCTGCACAAACCACAGGGCTTCGACTCCGCGGCCGGGTCCCAGCCGGCAGCGCAACTGCTGACGCCGGAATCACGCTGGGAGGAGGACCGAAGCCGCATCGAGCTGCAGCCACGCCACTTCGAGCGGCTCGTCGCGATCATGCCCCTCGAGCGCGACGCCAGCGGATTGCTGGTGTTCACCCAGGACCCGCGCTTGCTGCGGCGCATGCGCGATGAGGCCACTCGCCTGGAGCAGGAGTTCATCGTCGAGGTCGCGGGCGAGATCGCGCCCTACGGACTGCGGCGGCTGGAACACGGCTTGAGTTTCAATGGCCGCAACCTGCCGCCGATCAAGGTCAGCTGGCAGAACGAGATCCGCCTGCGCTTTGCGTTGAAGGGTGTGCAGGAAGGACAACTCCAATCGATGTGCGCCGATGTCGGCCTGCAGGTGGTGGCAATGAAGCGCATACGCATCGGGCGGGTTCCGCTGGCCAAGATGCCGGCCGGAGAGTGGCGCTACCTGCCGACGAACGAAAAGCTCTAGCCGCGACCACGCGGGTAGAGCCGAAGCCAGAACACGCTGACCAGGCTGCCAAGCAACGCCAGGGCAGAATCCTTCTGGGCGTCCCAGACATCCCCTTGTGTCCCCAGGTAGGCCTGACCCAGCTCGCCGCCGAAGATCGCGGCGGCGCCCCATTCGATGACCTCGTAGAGGGCCGATTGGGAAGCCATGAAAGTCAGCGGAATCAGGTACCGCCAGCCACCGCGCATGACAATCTTCGCATCCAGCAACTGGGTGAACGCCGGGGTCACCAATAGTCCGTAGGACAGATGCACCAACCGGTCGAAATGATTCCGGTGCAGGCCCAGAAGGTCGCTTATCGAAACGCCGAACGCGGCTTCGGACCAGGCGTCGTAAGGCACTTTTTCATAGGTGTAATGCGCACCGATGGCGTGCAGGACGAAGAATACGAACAGCGCAGTGAGCGCGCCCGGAGACAGCCGCTTGTGCACGAGGATCGCGATCGGCAAGCCAACGAACACCAGCACGTTCTCGAGCAACCAATCCTGGCGGTACCAGGGGGAGATCGCCAGCAGGCACCACCAGGCCAGGTACAGCGCCAGCAGCAGCATCGGGAACCAACGGGTCCGGGTCATCGTCAGGGCTGCATCGGGTTTGGCTCAGGCCTACATCTTGCACCAAAGGGCGCAGCCAGCGGGTCTATGCGCCCGGCATTCGACCCCGCCAAAACAAAAGCACCCGCCGCATGCGACGGGTGCCTCCTTCCTCTCAGCCGCCGCCATCCAAGGATGAGGGGCCTTGCCTTCCGTGGCGGTTGAACTGATTACACTCAGATTCGACCCATCACCAACAGCACGATGATGATAACCACCACCAGGCCGAGGGCGCCGCTGGGGCCATAGCCCCAGTTCTTGCTGTGCGGCCAGCTCGGAATCGCACCGACCAGCAAGAGGATCAGGACGATCAACAGAATGGTACTCATACAGACTCGCTCCTAAACATGCTCGATCAGCCGCCTCAGTTGCTCGGCGGAGTGCTCGGCTCGATGATCACCGTAGTGCCATCGCCCGTCGCGCCGGTGTCGCCCGTCGCGCCGGTATCACCCGTGGCGCCGGTATCGCCGGTCGAGCCGGTATCGCCGGTCGAGCCGGTGTTGCCCATGCTGCCGGTATCGCCGGTGGCACCGGTGGCGCCGGTCGCTCCGGCTGGTCCCGGCACGGAGGCCGCGGCAGGAACGGTTACCACGGCAGGCTGTTGTTCACAGGCACTCAGGCCCAGCGCGACAAGCAGTGCTGCCGGCAGAATCAATCGGTTCATGGAAATCCTTTGGAAGTGGAAGAGATGCGGATGACCGTTGGCCATCCGCGCTCCGGGTACGACTGGTTCAGTCACAATCGGCGCAGGCAAAGGTTAGGGATGCGCCGGCCGAGCTTCGGTGCGTTGGCCAACATAGTGAAAATGCATTGCTGCCCCGTTCATAAGCGCGGCGCTGGAGTTTCCTGAATAAAGCCGCCAAGTGCTCGGAATCACAGTTTTCGATTTCCGGTTCCCCGACGCCCCACGGGGTGATAGCCTCGCAAGTCCCCCCCATCCAAATCCGAGAGGAATCCGCAATGGCCATCTGGAAAGATCACAGCCCGTCCCGGCAGAATCCCAGCCCGGCGCCCAGCGCCCCGGAAGCGCCCCGAGCCGAGAGCAAGCCGGACATCGTGACCAGTCCGGTGAGCCGCTTCGAGTCCGAGCGCGCGCGCAGCGAGTCGCTGATCGCCGCCGACATCATGATCGAGGGTCGGATCGAGGGCTCCGGCAGCGTACGCATCGCCGGCAAGTTCAAGGGCGACGTCAACGTGCAGGGCGACCTCACCATCGAGTCAGGCGCCAAGCTCACTGGCGGCGTGCGCGCCGACAAGGTCGTGGTCGCCGGCGAACTGGAAGGCAATATCGAAGCCGCCTCGCTGGTCACCCTGCTGCCGACTGCCGTGGTTTCCGGCGACGTGAAAGCCGGGCGCCGTCACCGTGGCCGCCGGCGCCCGCATGCGCGGCCAGGTCGAGTTCGGCTGGGAGGACAGCAAGGCGTCCAAGCCGCCCAAGGGCTTCTCCAACGGCGCGGATATCAGCTCGATCGCATGAGCACAGTGCGCCCGGGCAGCCCAGGGGCGACCCGGGCGTGCCCGCACTGCAGGGAGACCATCCTCGAGAGCGCGGTCGCGTGCCCGTCCTGTCGGCACCACATCCGCTTCGACGCGGACGCCACTGCGTCCGCCGAACCGGCGCCCTCGCCGCTACGCATCGAAGGCAGCATTCGCCAGCCTGCCGACGCCGAGGCTTGGGAATACTCGGTCGTGGTCACCATTCGCGACGATCGCGGCCAGGAAATCGCCCGCAAGCTGATCGGCGTGGGCGCCATGCTCCCGAACGAGCAGCGCACCTTCACCCTCGCCGTCGAAGTGGTCCCGGCAAAACCGAAGCGTTCCGGCAAGAGCACCCGGCACTGATTGCCGCACACGCGTTACCCACTTCCCCTCGTCCACGACTCAGGATCACGCATGCGCCAATGCCTTGCGCTTGCCATCGCCGCACTTCTCGTCGCGGGCAATGCCCTCGCGGCCGACGCAACTCCCGCCGCACGCCAGCTGGCGCACGATGCAGTGATCGTGGATACCCACATCGACGCGCCGAGCGAACTGCTCAAGCAATGGAAGGACCTCGGCGAATTGTCCGAAGGCCGGCAATTCGACTACCCGAAGGCGCGCGAAGGCGGCCTGGATATCGCCTTCATGTCGATCTACACCTCGGCCAACGAGGATGAGACCGGCAAGGCCTGGCAGATCGCCAACACGCAGATCGATGCGGTCGAGGCGCTGGTTGCGCGGCACCCCGAAAAGTTCGCGCTGCTGACCTCGCCAGCCGATGTCGAACGCCTGCGCGCCGGCGGCCGCGTGCTGCTGGCGCTCGGAATGGAGAACGGCGCGCCGATCGACGAGGATCTTTCGCAAATCGCCCGCTTCCATGCGCGCGGGGTGCGCTACATCACCCTCGCCCACAGCCGCGCCAACCGTATCAGCGATTCGTCCTACGACCCGAACCACCGTTGGCATGGCCTGAGCCCGTTCGGCGAGAAAGTCGTCGCCGAAATGAACCGGCTCGGAGTGATGGTCGATGTCTCGCACCTGTCCGACCAGGCGATCGCCGCAGCCGTGAAGACAAGCCGGGTACCGGTGATCGCCAGCCACTCGGCCTTCCGCCATTTCACTCCGGGCTTCGAGCGCAATATCAGCGACGAACTGGCCAAGGCCGTCGCCGCCAAGGGCGGCGTGATCCAGATTCCATTCGGCATCCCCTTCATCAACAAGAAGTCAGCCGACGACCTGCAGGCCTACTTCAGCGCCATCGCCGCCCTGCAAAAGCGCAATGCCGCCGCACAGGCGGCGGGCAAGCCTGCTCGAGGATGAAGCCGCGTTCGACAAGCAATGGGCCATCGACCACCCGAATCCGGCCACGGGCATCGATGCCGTGCTCGACCAGATCGACTATGCCGTGAAGCTGATCGGGATCGACCATGTCGGCCTGGGCTCGGATTTCGACGGCGTCGACAATGCCCTGCCCCAAGGACTGCTGACCGTAGCCGACTATCCAAACCTCGTGGCCGGCCTGCAGGCGCGCGGGTACAAGGACGACGGCATTCGCAAGATCCTGGGCGGCAACCTGCTGCGGGTCTGGGCGGAGGTCGAGGCGGGAGCCGCCTCAACGCATCTAGGCATCGCCCGCGGTTCAGCCAGTTTCTGACAGGCGCCACCGACCAAGCTCCACGTAGCGGCGCGGCTTGCCCGGCTGACTGTGCATCAAGGCGAAGTCATGCACGGGCCAGGTGATCGGATCGATCGGACAGGAAGGCAAGGGCTTGTCCGCGTGACGCAGCACGGTGACGTGCGGAACGAAGTCCAGCCCGGCATCCGAACGCACTCCCTCGCCGGCCATGGCCAGGTCCAGCGAAGCCAGAGTCGATGCAGCGGCCCGGCCGGCTCCCGGCAATGCAACACCCACGGCGGCCGCGCGCCAGGGAAGCTCGAGGCGCAGTCGAAGACCAGGTCGAAGGCCTCCATGCGCACAGTTTTTGCTGCCGACATCGCGCGCTCGACGAGCGATCCATTCAAACGCGAGTCCTCGCCCAGGAAGCGAAGCGTCAGGTGGAACTCTTCCGGGGCAATCCACCGCCCAGTAGGCTGGCGGCTTGGCTTGCAGAAAGGCGGCAGCGCGGGAAATCGAGGCGCGCACCGCCTGGTCGGGAAGCAACGCGAAGAACAGGCGGTGCTGCTCGCTTCCGCCTCTCGCATCGGCAGCCTCGGCAGGCACGTGCGCCATCTAAAGGTAGCTCAGCCACCAGTCGCGCCGTCGCGCCTTCACCGATGCGACCCAGCGACAGAACGGATACAGGATCGCCAGCACCAGCATCCAGACCAGGTACACGCCCACAAGTCCCAGCCCATAGCCTTTCGGGTAGAGGAAGAACGGCGCCATGAATTGCGAGGCCGGGAATCCCTGGGCAACACCGATGACCACGCTCAAGGCATGGATAGGAACAGATGCGCCACATAGAAGGCAAATGGCACCCGCCCGAACATCACCAGCGTGTCCTTCAACCAGCCCCGCAGACTGTCCAGGTAAGCGCAGACGATGGCGGCGGGCCCAAGCGTCATCAGCAGGTACAACAAGCTGGGCGGATACTTGGTGGTGTTGAGGAAATCCATCACCGTGCGGCCGAGGTTCGCCTGCTGCCGCCAGCCGTTCGGGTCGCCGTAGACATCGATCGCACGCACCAGCACGAACGCGACGATCATCGCCAGGCCCGCGCGCAGCAAGGCAACATTCCTGCGCGACGGCGCCCGCTCGAAGATGCCAGCCGCACCGAACCCGGCCAGCATCACGCCGATCCATGGCAGCAGTGGATAGGCAAAGAGGACCATGAACGGCCCGAATACCGCGCTCATCTGGGAATGCAGCGCCACCCAGAGCGGAGGGCCGGAATCCAACATCTGCGTCGCGGGCCAAACGCCATCCAGCAGATTGTGTCCCAGCAAGATCGCGGCGCCGATCGCCAGGCAGGCGCGTCGGCCCAGGAACTGCGCGCCCGCCAGCACCACCATGCTCGCGCCGATCGCCCATATCACCTGGAGCGCGACCAGCACCGCCCCGCCAAACTGCGCCACTCCGAAAGGGTGAAAACGTCCACGCGTTGGAAATGACCAGCCACTCGATCGCGATCAGCCACAGGCCGCGCTTGAGCAGGAATCCGCCCAGCGCCTCGCGGGTCTTGCGCGCCGCCATCAGGCCCGCGCTGGTGCCGGCGAGGAATACGAACACCGGCGCGCAGAAGTGGGTGATCCAGCGCGTGGCGAACAGCCACGGCGAGACATTCGGATCGGCCATCGGATCCTGCACGTTGCCGGTCATGACGAAATCGCGGACATGGTCGATCGCCATGATCACGATCACCAGGCCCCGCAATGCATCGATCGCGCCCAGGCGATAGCCGCGCTGGTCTGCCACTGGAATATTCATGCGAATCCCCTCCCCGGGATGACGGGAAGAGTAGCCTTGCGCGCCAGCTTCGGCAACGCTCAGCGCAGCTGGCTGTCCTTGCTGCCACGACGGTTGTAGCCGCTTGCGGCACCCTCCTCGCGGTCGTGCTCTTCCTGGCAGGGCACGCACAGTCGCACGCCGGGAATGGCCTTGCGCCGCGCTGCCGGAATGGCCGCATCGCATTCCTCGCAGCGCTTCAGCCCCGGCCCGTGCGGCAACTTGCTGCGCACCCGCGCGATGCCATCCTTCACCGTGGCATCGATCTGATCCTGCACGGCGCCGTCGCCTGCCCATCCGGTGGCCATGGTCCTGTCTCCTGCTGCCAGACTGATCGCAGCCGCCGGGAATACAGGCGGCTTCGAACGTCATTGTGCTAGCTTTCGGACGCGTTGACTACGGACCAGGCGCACGCAAGGTACGCTCGAACAGCGCGATCGTCCGGCTCCATGCCTCGTTGGCCGCTGCCTCGTCATAGCGCGGCGTGGTGTCGTTGTTGAAACCATGCTGCGTGGCCGCTGGCTGCAAAAGCGCGTAGTGAATTCCGTTCGTCTTCAGCGCCGCCTCATAGGCTGGCCAGGCGCCATTGATGCGCTCGTCGTTGGCGGCAAGCACAATCAGCATCTCGGCGCGGATCCGGGCTACTTCTTCCGGCGCAGGCGGACTACCGTAGAACGGCGCGGCCGCCGCAATCTGCGGCAATCGCGTGGCCAGGAAATTGGCCATGCCGCCGCCATAGCAGAATCCAACCACGCCGATGCGTCGATTGCCGCCCTCGATCCCTTCGAGCAACTGCGCAGCCGCGATGAAATCCTCTTTCGTCTTGGCCTGGTCGAGCTTGCCGAACAGGGCTCGCGCCGCGTCCTCGTCACCTGGATAACCGCCAAGCGGAAACAAGGCATCGGGCGCGAAGGCGATGAAGTTCGCCAGCGCCAGCCGGCGCGCTATGTCTTCGATATGCGGATTCAAGCCGCGGTTCTCGTGCACCACCAGCACCACGGGCAGCGGCCCGGTCGCATGCGCCGGCCGCACCAGATAGCCGCGGCCCTTGCCATAGCCCTTGGGCGAATCGAACTCGATATAGGATGCGGAAATCCGCTCGTCCGCGGGCTTCACCTGCTGCGCGGCCGCGAATCGCGGACTCAAGGCGGCCAGCAGGCCGACCGCACCCACCGTCCCGGCAAAGCGCGCGGCGCCAATCAGGAAGCCGCGGCGGTCGATCAGGCCGTGCACGTACTGGTCGAACAGCGACAGGACTTCCGGCTCGAAGTCGCTGGCCTTTGAACGTGGGCGTTCCAAGGCCGTCACCGGCGCGCGGCGACGATTGCCGCCGCCGAGCGAATCACGTCGGCCTCGGTGGTCGACCAGTTCGACACCGATATCCGCATTGCCGCCTTGCCATGCCAGGTCGTTCCGCCCAGCCAGCAGGTTCCGTCGCGTTGCACGCGGGCGATCACCTCGCGCGTGACCTCATCGGAATCGTCGAAGCGCACCAGCACCTGGTTCAGGACGACATCGTTCATGATCTCCACGCCCTGCTCCCGCGCAAGAATCTCGGCGAACCGGCGCGCGTGGCGACAGCAGCGATCGATCAGATCGGCAACGCCGCGCCGCCCCAGGTGCGCGCAGGGTCGCGTACACGGGAATCGACGCGGCCGCGGCGGGAGAACTCCGGCACGTATTCGAGTTCATCCCGCTCGGCGTTCGCCGCATGTTGCAGATACGCCGCGCGCACCGCCATCGCATCCCGATGCGCATCGCCATGCTTTACCACCACGATGCCGCAGTCATACGGCACGTTCAGCCATTTGTGGGCGTCGGTAGCCCAGGAATCGGCCAGTTCGATGCCGTTGGCCAGATGCGCATGCCGTTCGGTCGCGCGCGCCCACAATCCGAAAGCGGCATCGATGTGCAGCCAGGCACCGCGCGCATTGGTCAGCGCGGCAATCCCGTCGATCGGATCGAAGGCGCCGGTATTCACGTTGCCCGCCTGCGCGCAGACAATGGTCGGTCCGCTGCAACCGGCCAGCGTCTTCTCGAGTTCCGCGACGATCATCCGCCCCTGGCCGTCGGCCGGCACCAGCTTCGCGTGCCTGAGTGCCCAAGCCAGAGATAGCGAAGCGCGGTATGGATGGTGACGTGCGCCTCCGCGCCCATCACCACGTTGATGGGCGGCGCGCCATTGAGTCCATCCGCCTCGACATCCCAGCCGACATCGGCCAGTACCTTGTGACGGGCGGCGGCGAGCGCGGTGAAGTTGGCCATCTGGCAACCGGTGGTGAATCCAACCGTCGACTGTCGCGGCAGGTCCAGGATATCCAGCACATAGCGGGCGGCGGCATCCTCGATCACCGCACCGAACGGCGAGGTGGCGTAGATGCCAGGGTTCTGGTCCCAGGCCGACACCAGCCAGTCGGCGGCAAGCGACACCGGGTAGCTGCCGCCGATCACGAAGCCGAAATAGCGCGGGCCGGCCGACGCGACCACCCCCTGCTCCGCCAGCGCGTTCAGGTCCCGGATGACCTCGGTCGCTTCCACGCCCTCGTCGGTCAGCGGCTGCTCCGCGCCCGCGCGAAGCTGTTCGAGCGACCCCGATGCGCCGACCGGGCGATCGGGCAGCGAACTGAGGAATGCCTTGGCCAGGCCATGGGCCTGCTCGAGAACGGCGTTATTCGCCCCGGTATCAGCCATGCGTCACTCCACTTCCTTGAAATCGAACGAGATCTGCTCGCCAGCGAGCGTCACGCTGACTTTGACGGTGACTGGAGCGTCCTTCGATTTCTTGGGAAGCTCCAGCTCGAATTGCTTCACCTTGAGCTCGCCGGGCGCCAGTTGCTGCACTGCCGCCGCCTCTGGCGTATCCCCGGCGATCCGCTTGGCTTGCTTGCGGTTGAACATATCGATGCTGCAGTTGCGCTGGGAAGATGCCGTGGCATTGGCGCATGGATCCCGCACATAGCCGGTGTCGGTCGAACCCTTGGTCGCCTCTTCAGCGTTGCGGATCGCAAGGGTCTTTTCACCGCTGGTGACAACTACCACCCCGTCGCCGAAGTCGAGCGGAACGGTGCCCACGTTCTTCACCGAGATCGACAGCCATGATTTTCGCGAGGAGTCCGGCGCGATCGATGCGCCCGCATGGAACTGCTTGGCCACCGCACTGATGATCGATGCGTCGCCCAGCACCTTCACTGGCTGGTCCGCCGATTGCGGAACAGGCTCGAAGTGACGCCCCGCAGCCTGGACCGAAGGGGCCAGCGCCAGGGCCGCGAGCAACAGGCAGAAGGTAATCGTGCAGCGTGGTCGTCGGGCTTTCATCGCGCGGGTCTGGAAAGGGATTGGCATCGATGCTAACCCATCCCCAGCGTGATCTGGTACCGCTTCCCGGGCCCGTTCGCGCGCGCCGGTTCAGGGCCGTTCGAGCCGCCTGCCCAACATCCGCACCAGGAAGAAACCAACCGTCGCGCCCGCCACGCTGATCGCCACCAGCCATGCCGAGCTTGCGGTTCACCACGCTGTCGCCAAGCAGCACCGCACCGATCGCATAGGGAAGCTCCGCCACGGCCAGGGCGGCAAGATAGGTGCGGAATGGCACGCGCAGGTACCCGCACAGGTAGCCCGGTATCTCGAGGGCAGCGCGAGTTGCCACAGCAGCACCAGGGGGAAGCCGATCTCGGCGGAAACCTTGGGGAGGTAGGCGGCGAACCGGCCCGGCGGGCCCGGCGCCTCACCCGGCGGCCGGCGCAACGCGCGGCCGAGCGAATAGGTGAACATGCCGCCCAGCAGCCATCCCAGCCAGAGCAGGAAAACCGCCAGCGTGTTGCCCCAGGCGTAACACGGCCGCCGGCACCAGCAGGGCGCTGGAGAAAAAGGCCAGCATCGCCGACAGGGCCGAGAGCAGCACGAAGACCAGTGCGCCCAACACGGGGTGGGCCGATATCAGCGGTTCGGCCTCGGCCAGGAGCCGCTGCAGGCCGTGGTAAACCGAGTCGATGGAGAGGAACAGCGCAACCGACACGCAGATCAACACAAACAATGAACGCGCGAACGAGGCTGCGGGCGTGGGGATGCCGGGGAGTGGGCGGGGTCAATGCCATATGAACGACTATGCCATTTCCCGGAGCAGGCGGCGAACGCGACGGCCATATCGCCAAGCCCCTGCGCTACCGGGACCTGTACGATGTAATCGACGCTCCATTGCCGCCGACCTCCGGGGCTCGATTTGAGGAAACCCTGTACATGCCAAGGAAAGCTGCAAGACCGGAGTCGCCGAGCCAGGCTCGGAAGTGAGGTCGGTCGTGCTGGTCATCGATGACCAGGCCGTCAATATTCGCCTGGTCGCCGCGCTGCTCACGCAAGAGGGCTACTCCACCGTCTCGGCGCTCAGTGGCGCAGAAGGCCTGGCGCTCGCGACAAGCGTCAACCCGGACCTGGTCCTGCTGGACATGCGCATGCCGGGCATGGACGGTTTCGAGGTGCTCGAGCAATTGCGCGCCGCGCCGGCCACTGCCGATCTTCCGATCATTTTCCTCACGGCCGACAGCGATCGCGAGAACCTGATCCGCGCCTTCAATGCCGGCGCCAGCGACTACGTGACCAAGCCCTTCGTCACCCGCGAACTGCTGGCGCGCGTGCGCACCCACATCGACCTGAAGAAGTCCCACGACGCGTTGCGTAGCTTCGCCAAGGAAAAACAGGACATGGCCGAACTGGTCGCCCACGACCTGCGCAACTACCTGGCCAACATCATGTTCGCCACCGAGCTGCAATGCGCATCGCCCGCGCGCCAGCCCCGAGATCGTCCGGCTTGCCCATTCGATCCGCAGTTCGGCCGATACCGGACTGCTGTTCCTGCAGGCGCTGCTCGACCAGCAAGGCGACCAGGCGCGCGGCGCCATTACCGAGCCCCTGCCGATCCGCATGTTGCTGGGCGATGCCGTCGACCTCATGAGCGAAAGCGCGCGAGCCAAGCACATCGTTCTCGACCTACTCGAGCACGACACCATCATCGTCTCGGGCCTGCGCTCCGGCGTGGCGCACGTGTTGCAGAACCTCTTGTCGAACGCGATCAAGTACTCGCCGCCCAACAGCCGGGTAAGAATCACCGCCTCATGCAACGGCAAGCGCGGCCGGATGATGGTGATGGACCGCGGCCCAGGCATCAACAAGGCTGATCACGACCGCCTCTTCCAGCGCTTCGTCCGCCTGTCGTCGGAGCCCACGGCAGGCGAGGCCAGCACCGGGTTGGGCCTGGCGCTGGCCAAGCAGCAGGCGCGCGCCATGGGCGGCGACCTCTGGCACGAGGCGCGGGAAGGCGGCGGCTCGATCTTCACGCTGGACTTGCCGCTGGCCTGAGCCTGGCTTGAACGGCCCCGCCAGCCAGCATCGGACCAGGCTCAGATCTCCACATGCACTCCCAGCTCCACCAGCCGGTTGCCGGGAATGCCGAAGAATTCCGTCGCCGGCGTAGCGTTGCGCGACATGAACAGGAACAGCTTGTCGCGCCACAGCGCCATGCCCTGGTCGGCCTGCGGCGCTCAGCGCCTCGCGGCTGGCGAAGAAGGTCGTCGTCATCGGATCGAACGGCGGACCGGGCAAGGGCCAGCTGCTTGAGCGCCTTGGGCACGTTCGGGTCCTCCATGTAGCCAAAGCGCAGGGTCAGGCGCGAGAAGCCGTGGCCAAGGTCCATGTAGGAGACGCGCTCGGTCGCCTCTGCGCGCGGGACCGCCAGGGTCTCCACGGTCAGAATCACGTTGCGCTGGTGCAGCACCTGGTTGTGCTTGAGGTTGTGCAGCAGCGCCGGCGGCAGGTAATCGTTGGACGGCGTCATGAACACCGCCGTGCCCGGCACGCGCAGCGGCGGATCCACCATCACGCTCTCGACGAAATGCTCGATACGCAGGCTGTCCCGGTTCACCTGCTGGCGCACCAGGTCGCGGCCGCGTCGCCAGGTGCGCATCAGCGTGAACGCGAGCGACGCCGAGCAGCAGCGGAAACCAGGCGCCCTCCATGAACTTGACCAGATTCGCGCTGAGGAACGCCAGGTCGATCGCCACGAATACCACCGCCACCGGCCACAGCACGAAGGCCGGCACCCGCCAGCGCTCCGAGGCCAGCACGATGATCAGGATCGCGCTGATCAGCATGGTGCCGGTGACCGACACGCCATAGGCGATGCCCAGCGCGCCGGAAGAACCGAAGCCGATCACAACCAGGATCACCGCCACCAGCAGGGCTCGATTCACCCACGGTATGTAGACCTGGCTGATCTCGTCCGACGAGGTGTGAATGATCAGCATACGCGGCAGATAGCCGAGTTGGATCGCCTGGCGCACGACCGAGAACGTGCCCGATATCAACGCCTGCGAAGCGATCACGGTCGCCATCGTGGCGAGCGCGATCATCGGCATCGGCCCAGCCCGGCACCATCAGGTAGAACGGGTTGCTCACGGCGGCCGGGTCGGCCAGGATCAGCGCGCCCTGGCCGAAGTAATTCAAGCAGCAGGCAGGGCAACACCAGGCATAGCCAGGCCAGGCGAACCGGACGGCGTCCGAAGTGGCCCATGTCCGCGTACAGCGCCTCGCCGCCGGTAACGGCCAGCACGATCGCGCCCAGCGACAACCAGGCCACCACCCCGTGGCGCAGGAAGAAGTCCACCGCCCAGCCAGGGTTGAGCGCCTGCAGCACGCCGGGATTCCTGATCAGTTGCGGCGATGCCCGTGGCCCCGATGGCCGAGGAACCACAACACCGTGATCGGCCCGAACAGCTTGCCCATGCCGGCCACGCCGCGGCGCTGGATGGAGAACAGCAGGACCAACACCACGATCGTCGCGGGCACCACGAACTCGGTCAGCGACGGCGCCGCCACGCCCAGGCCCTCGATCGCCGAAAGCACCGAGATCGCCGGGGTGAGCACGCCATCGCCGAAGAACAAGGCGGTACCGAAGATGCCCGAGCATGCCCAGGCCGTAGGAAAGCGGCGAGGCGATCGGCAGGCTGCGCTGCACCACCGCCATCAGCGCCAGGATGCCACCCTCGCCGCGGTTGTCCGCACGCATGATGATGGCCACGTACTTCACCGTGATCACCAGGATCAGCGACCAGAACACCAGCGACAGCACGCCGAGCACGTTGCCCGGATCGGGAGCCAGTCCGTAGTTCTTGCTGAAGGCCTGCTGCACGGTATAGAGCGGGCTGGTGCCGATGTCGCCGAACACCACGCCGACCGCGCCAATGACCAGCGGCATCAAGCGCCTGGGAGGAGTGCCGGCATTGGGCAGGGTCATTGGTGCGAATCCTTTGGCTCGGTGATCACACGGCCAGCCCCGACCTGGAGCGAAGGCAGTACGAAGGTCCGCATTATCGGAAAGGCCAGCGGCCGCGAACCGGCGTGGCGCGAAGAATTTACGGACAATTTACGGCCAGTCCGTCGAAGCTATGCGGGATCTTTTCACCTGAAACGCATACGTGCTCCGGCTCGCCGTCGACGCGCGGATGTGATCGAATGAAGCGTCGCCGTCCGGAGTCCCCACCCGCCATGCCCCCGCGCCCCGACAACACCGCCAGCGACCGGGATCGTCTGCCGGGCGAATTGGCCTACGCCTCGCTGAGCGCGGTCCTGGCGGTGATCGTTGGCATGACCGCCGAGCGGCTGCTCGGCTACAGCGACCTGTCCCTGATCTTCATCACCGCGGTTATCTTCGTGGCGGTGCGCACGCGCATGTCGGTGGCCGTGTATTCGGCCATTCTTTGTTTCCTGGCCTACAACTACTTCTTCATCCATCCGCGCTATACGCTGTTCATCTCCGCGCGCCAGGGTGTGGCGACCGTGGCGATGTTCCTGGTCGCGGCGCTCATCTGCGGTCGCCTTGCCAATCGGCTTCGCGCACAGGTGCTGCTGTTGCGCACCGCGAACTCGCAGGCGGCGGCGTTGCAGCGCCTGGGCCAGCGGCTGACCGCAGCGGCAGACGAGGGCGAGGCGATAGAGGCCGCGTCGAGCGCCCTGCGCGAGGCGCTGGACATCGAAGTGCTGGTGTTTACCGAAGACGAGAGCTCAGGAAAGCTGGTCAGCGCCACCAGGGGCGGAGATGCGATGCGCTTCGACGTCATCCTGAATTCAGCCGTGGCGCGCTGCTGGAGCAGGCTCCAGGCCGGCGGAGACGACGAGCGCCAACGACGAGATGCGCGACCTGTCCTGGCATTGCGCGCCGCTGGCCCTGCGCGGCAAACCGTTGGGCGTGGCCTGCTTCCGTTTCCCGCAGCCACTGCCGCAGCTGACGCCGGAGCAAGCGCAATTGCAGGAGGCCATGCTGCGCGAACTTGCCCAGGCCCTGGCGCGCGCGCGACTGGTTCGCCAGTTGGAGGCTGCACGCGTGCAGGGCGAGACCGAGAGACTGCGTGCTGCGCTGCTGTCCTCCGTCTCGCATGACCTGCGCTCGCCGCTGTCCACCATCATCGGCAGCGCCGAAAGCCTCGTCGTCTATCGAGACCGTCTTTCCACCGACGACCAGATCGCGCTGGCCAGGGAGATTCTCGGCGAAGGCCAGCGACTCGACCGCTACATCCAGAACCTCCTGGACATGACCCGCGTTGGCCAGGGCGCACTCGCGTTGACCCGCGAATGGATCGGGCTGGATGAGATCTGTGGGGCATTGCTGGCAAGGTTGCGAAAGCAGTATCCCGATCTCCAGTTGCAGATCGCCCTGCCCGATCCTGCGCCGTTGCTGCATGCCAATCCAGCACTGATCGAGCAGGCCTTGTTCAACGTGCTGGATAACGCCGCAAAGTTCTCGCCGTCGGGCGAGCCGATCGCACTTGCGGCAAGCACCGTGGCGGGGCAAGCTGCAGATCGACATCAGCGACCGCGGCCCCGGCATTCCCGAAGCAGATCGCCAGCGGATCTTCGAGCGCTTCTATGCGGCCGATCGCGGCGACCGCAGCGGCGCCGGCACCGGCCTTGGACTGACCATCTGCCAGGGAATCGTAGCCGCGCATGGCGGCGAAGTGACTGCCCTGCCCGGCGAGCACGGCGTCGGCACCACGATACGAATCCGCTTGCCGCTTGAGCAACCGCCGAACGACGCACCCCGGGACGACTGACATGCGCGATAACCAGGGCGCCCACCTGCTGATCATCGACGACGAGCCGCAAATTCGCCGCTTTCTCGGCATCAGCCTGCGTGCCCAAGGCTACGTCGTGAGTGAAGCCAGCGACGGCCGCAGCGGACTGGAAGCCCTGGCGACCGGTGGCGCCGACCTGCTGATCCTCGATCTGGGCCTGCCCGACCTCGACGGCCTGGATGTGTTGCGAGAACTGCGCGCCTGGTCGAACGTGCCGGTGATCGTGCTGTCGGTACGCGCCAGCGAGGGTGAAAAAGTGCGCGCGCTCGATGCAGGCGCCAACGACTACATGACCAAGCCCTTCGGGGTACAGGAGTTGTCGGCGCGGCTGCGCGCGCTGCTCCGCCTGCGACCCGCTGACGAATCCGCATCGGTATTCGACGACGGCCATCTGCGCATCGACCTGGGTCGACGCCAGGTGACTCGCAACGGCGAACCGGTCGCGCTGAGCCGCAAGGAGTGGGCCCTGCTGAATTTGCTGATGCGCCACGGCGGTCGCGTCGTGACCCAGCCGCAACTGCTGCGCGAACTCTGGGGGCCGACCCACGAGCAGGACACCCACTACCTGCGGATCCTCGTCGCCAAATTGCGCGCGAAGCTTGGTGATGACGCGGCCGCTCCACGCTATATCGAGACCGAGGCTGGCGTGGGACTGCGTTTCATCCCGCGGGCGGAATAGATGCAAGACATGCTGCCAGGCAACGGCCCCAACCTTGACGCATATCAACATCCGCGGATGGCAAGAGTCGATAGTCGACGCTGAGCGGCAGACAGGATTTCCGTGTGCCGACGACCAGGCAACGGAGAAATCACCGTGAAACGCAAATCATTCTTGTTCGTCTCCCTCGCTGCAGCCTTGATGGCTCCGGCCGCCAACGCGCAGAACTGGCAAGCCCTGCCAGACAAGGTTCCCGCGCCCGCCGACAATCCGACCACTACCGAGCGGGTCGAGCTCGGCAAGATGCTCTACTTCGATCCGCGCCTGTCCTCGAACGGCACCATCTCCTGCCAGAGCTGCCACAACCTCATGGAAGGCGGCGACGATCACCGGCCGACCTCCATCGGCGTGCATGGCCAGGCCGGCGGACGCAATGCGCCGACCGTGTGGAACTCGGCATTCCATTCGGTGCAATTCTGGGATGGCCGCGCCGCCACGCTGGAGGACCAGGCCAAGGGCCCACCAGTCAATCCGATCGAGATGGGCATGTCCGACCTCAACGCCACCGCCGAGCGGATCAAGAAGATCCCGGGCTACAAGCCGTATTTCCAGAGCGCTTTCGGCCAGGGCGACGTGATCACGATGGACAACATCGCCAAGGCGATCGCCGCCTATGAGCGCACCTTGATCACGCCCAACAGCGCCTACGACCGGTACGTGATGGGCGACAAGAAAGCCCTCTCGGACCAGCAGGTCCGGGGCATGGCCACCTTTGCCTCCGTCGGTTGCACCGGCTGCCATTCCGGACCCAATTTCAGCGGCCCGCCGCTGCCCGTCGGCACCGGCTTCTATCAGAAGATGCCCGTCTTCCCGGACAACGTCTATGCCACCGAATACCGGCTGATGGACGACGTCGGCCGCATGCAGGTCACGAAGAATCCGGACGACAAGAACATGTGGCGGGTGCAGACCCTGCGCAACCTGGTTTTCACCGCACCGTACATGCACAACGGCTCGGTGAAGACCCTGGACGGAGCAGTTCGCGTCATGGCCAAGACCCAGCTCGACAAGGAACTCGAGGCGCAGCAGGTGGCGGACATAGTCGCCTTCCTGAATTCACTGACCGGTGAATTCCCGAAGCAGGTCATGCCACGCCTGCCCGCGACCCCGGGCGACCTGTTGCAGTAATTTCACCAGGGAAGGTGGAGCTACTGGAGGACGCGGCGGATTTCATAAGTTTTCAACGAAGCCAAACCACGCGCCGCGTCCTCCAGTTGCCGGTATCGATGCAATCAACGCCCGGCGAACTGTCTCTGACTATTGCGCCGGCTCGCCCGGCACCATCACCATCCAATCCACGCCGAACCTGTCCGTCAGCATTCCGTAGCGCGGCGACCAGAAGGTCTTGCCGATCGGCATCTTCACCTGCCCGCCATCGGCGAGCCCCGCGAACATGCGATCGGCATCGGCGATCGTCGGCACCGACAGCGCCAGCGAGAATCCCTTGAAGCCGGCCTGGTCGTTGACGCCATCGGAGGCCATGATCGTGGCGTCGCCGACGCGGAATGAGCTGTGCATGATCTTGCTTTCAAAACCGGGCTGGAGCATTCCCGCAGGCACCGGATCGGGGCTTTGATCGAAGCGCATCACCACGTCCACCTGGGCTCCGATGGCTGCGCTATAGAAGTCCAGGGCCTCCTGGCAGCGCCCGGCGAAAAACAGATACGGCTGGATTGCGGTGCTGCTGGTTTCGTTGCCCATGAGCCTTCCTCCACGGTTGGTAATTACCAGGCGCGCCGGTACTGGACCGGCGGCTCGATCGTCACGCCAAGCTGCGCGGCGGCGCGGCGCGGAAAGTATGGATCACGCAGGAACTCGCGCGCCACCAGGATGAGATCCGCCTCGCCGTGTTCCAGGATTGCTTCGGCCTGGCCGCCGTCGGTGATCAGCCCGACCGCCCCGGTGGCGATGCCGGCCTCGCGGCGGATCCTCGCGGCAAACGGCACCTGGTAACCCGGCGCTACGGGAATATGCACTTTCGGCACGTTGCCACCGGATGAGCAATCGATCAGGTCCACGCCATCCTGCTTGAGCCAGCGCGCAAGCTCGACGCATTCATCGATGTCCCAGCCACCCTCGGCCCAATCGGTTGCCGATACCCGCACGACCAGCGGCGCCGGGGCCGGCCACTGCGAGCGAACGGCAGCCACGACTTCGCGAAGCAGCCGAGCGCGGTTGGCGAGCGATCCGCCATATTCGTCGTCCCGATGGTTGGACAGCGGCGACAGGAACTCGTGGAGTAGATAGCCGTGCGCCGCGTGGATTTCGACCACACGAAAACCCGCCTCGCGCGAGCGAATCGTGGCGGCTGCGAAATCGGCGATCACCTTGGCGATTCCCGCGGCGTCGAGCGCCACCGGCACCGCGTATCCGGCATCGAAGGCAAGCGCACTCGGCGCGAAGATCGTCCAGCCGCCCTGCCCCGGCGCCAGTGGCTTGCCACCGCGCCACGGCAGGTCGGTCGCGGCCTTGCGTCCGGCATGCGCGAGCTGGATCGCGGGCGCCGAGCCCTGCGCCGAAATGAAGGCGGTGATCCGCGCCCATGCTTCCAACTGGGCATCGTTCCACAGGCCGGTGTCCCCCGGGGAAATGCGCCCCTCCGGCGAAATCGCGGTCGCCTCGGTGAACACCAGGCCGGCGCCGCCGACGGCGCGGCTGCCCAGGTGCACCAGATGCCAATCGTTGGGCAGCCCGTCGCTCGCCGAGTACTCGCACATCGGCGAGACGGCGATGCGGTTGCGCAGCGTCAGGTCGCCGATGGTCAGCGGTTGGAACAGGTGCATGGCGGACTCCGGCGGGTGTGTCGGCCAATGATGCTGGCTTGTCCGGAAGGACGCTACTGGCTGAACGCTGCCCGGCGAATCGCCCGGAGCGGCCGCCGCAGGCTCGTCGGCTGGGGCACAATGGCCCGGAAATTATCTGGAGCCACCCCACATGAAATGGCAACTCGGACGCCGCAGCGGCAACGTCGAAGACCGGCGCGGGCAAGGCCCGGGCGGCGGCGGCGGAATGCGCCTGGGCCTCGGCGGCATCGTGATCGTCGTGATCATCGCGTTCGTCACCGGAAGGAATCCGCTGGAATTGCTCGGCCTGATCGCGCAGCAGGGCGACCAGGGCGCCGTGCCGACACAGGCAGGCGCGCCACCGGCCGATGACCAGGCATCGCAATTCGTGAGCACCATCCTCGGCTCCACCGAGGACACCTGGGGCAAGGTTTTCCAGGCAAGCGGCAAGACCTATCCTCCGCCGAAGCTGGTGCTGTTCTCCGGCGCGGTGAACTCGGCCTGCGGCCAGGCAACCGCCGCGGTGGGACCGTTCTACTGCCCGGGCGACCAGCAGGTCTACCTCGACACCAGCTTCTTCGACGAGATGAAGGCCAAGCTCGGCGGCGGCGGTGATTTCGCCGAGGCCTACGTGATCGCGCATGAAGTGGGTCACCACATCCAGACCCTGACCGGCGTGTCGAACAAGATGAATTCGCTGCGCGCGCGTGGCGAGAGCATGGAAGGCGACAACGGCCTGTCCGTGCGCCAGGAATTGCAGGCCGACTGTTACGCCGGCGTCTGGGCCAACCAGGCGCAAAAGCAGTACAACTGGCTGGAAGCCGGCGACATCGAGGAAGCGCTCAGCACCGCCAGCGCCATCGGCGACGATCGCCTGCAGAGGCAGTCGCGCGGCACGGTCGTGCCCGACTCGTTCACCCACGGCACGTCCGAGCAGCGCGTGCGCTGGTTCCGCACTGGCTTCGACAGTGGCGATGCCGGCCGCTGCGACACCTTCAAGGCGACGCAGCTATAGGCCGATCCGGCGCCCGCGGCGGAATGCCCTAGAGGCGTTTGTCGCCGCGGGTGTTCATCCCGAGCGCTGCATAGAGCGGGCAAAAATTGAACAGGCCGGTAGCCAGCGGCACTACGCCGATCCAGGCCCAGACCGGGCCGCCGGTGAGGGCCCAGGCGATCAAGGCGATGCCCAGGATGATGCGGACGATCTTGTCCGTCTGGCCGACGTTGGATTTCATGGCTTTCTCTCCTGAAGGGGTGCGGCCAGCCTAAACGGCCGCGCCCGGCGAGCGTTTGATCAGGATCAATCAAGCGGGACCTGGCCGCAGCCCGGCCCACAGGCCGCTACTCGGCCGGAGGCAACGCCCACTGCAACCCGCGCGTATACGCGACCGGATTACCCGTCAGGTGGTTCTCACCGGCCAGCACCTGCGACTGGATGCGCAAGCCCGGGTAGTGCCGCGACTCCAACTGCTTCTGCAGCAACTGCATGTCACGCAACAGGTCTTCGGTCGTGCTGTAACGGCGGTCGCCCGACCCCGGCATGACGGCTTCATACTCGCCCACGGCAAGGAACACCTCGGCGACCATGTCCCCATGCTCGCGGGCGTAGGCGCCCTCCTTGGCGAGCGCCACCTTGTTGTCGAACCACAACGAGGGACTACTGAGGATGTACTTTTCGAACATCGTCGGCTCGGAGAGCAGGATGTCCGTGCCCAACAACGATCCATAGGAATGGCCGGCGAAAATCTTCCGCTTCATGTCCACGCGATAGTTGGCCGCCACCAGCGGAAATACTTCATCCGCGATGAATCTTCGATAGGCGCCGGCCTGGCCGAATTCGGGTGCGCGTCCAGGCATGTCGGAGACGTAGTCGTCATCGGACGGCACCGTTGGCGTGTAATCGCGGCGACGGCTGTAGGCAGGCGTGTCGCCCTTGGCGTAGGACAGGCCGACCAGCACGAAGTCCTCCAGCCCGGCTCCGTGATCGCCGACGCGCGCGGCAAGGCTGCGCAGCAGCGGGAATCCGTAGTTTGCGTCGGCCACGAACAGCACCGGAAAACGATGCGCCGGGTCCGCCTGGTAGGATTCCGGCAGGCTGACCAGCACCTGATAGGTGCGGCCGAGTGATTTCGAAGTGATCTCCCGGACCTCGGTATTCTCGAGGACGTAGGGCACGACAGCCGGCGCCATGCCGGTGGCCTTCGACGTCGCGTTGGTGGGCTCGGGCGCCACCGGTGCATCCGCCCGTGAGCAGGCGGCGATCAACATCAGGAAAATGGCGGAAACAAAAACCCTGTTGGAGCCTGGCATCGAGCTGGTCTAATCGCGGCGGGCCGCCATTGTGCCATGCAGGCGTGACCTCCGACCTATGGCGCCTGTGAGCGCGGGGCTACACAGTTCAGCGCACAAACTCATAGGAGTGGCGGCCCATGACCGGCAGAACCGCGATCGCCCTTGCGGCGATGTTTCTCTTCGGCGCCAGTTGCGCTGCCGAACCGGTGCAGCAAACCCTTGCCGATGGCGTGGTACTGATTCCCGGCGGCTTCGCGCCCGGCCACCAGCCCGATGGCAACACGGTCGTGTTCGAAGGCCATGACGGCCTCGTGGTATTCGACACCGGCCGCCATTCCGAACACTCGCAGAAGATCCTGGACTTCGCCGCCAACTCCGGAAAGCCGATCGTTGCCGTGGTCAACAGCCATTGGCACCTCGACCACATCAGCGGCAATCCACGACTGCGCGCCGCCTATCCAAAGCTGACCGTGTACGCCAGTCCGGCCATCGATGAGGCCATGTCCGGCTTCCTTGCCGACTCGCGCAAGCAGGCGCTGCAGTTCCTGGAGCAACCGGGCGATCCGGTGCAGCAGGCGGACGTGCGCGCGGATGTGGCCACGATCGAGAGCGGCAAGGCCGTCTATCCGGACATCAACATAACTGCAGCCGGGGAACGCATTCTCGCTGGCCGCCCGTTGCGAATCGGATTCGAAGCCGACTCGGTCACTGCCGGTGACGTGTGGTTGTTCGATGCCGCCACCGACACGCTCGCGGCGGGCGACCTGGTCACCCTGCCCGTGCCCTTCTTCGATACCGCCTGCCCGGAGAAGTGGAGCGAGTCACTGGCGAGGCTGCAGGAGGTGAAATTCAAACTTCTGGTTCCCGGCCACGGCCCAGTGATGGACAGGAAGATGTTCGGCACCTATCGAAGCGCTTTCGACAAGCTGGTTCAGTGCGCCGCGTCCAAGGCAGAACCCGGCACCTGCCGCGATGGATGGATCGCCGACGCCGCGCCGCTGTTGGCCGATGACGAACAGCGCAAGCTCGCCGGCATGTTGCTCGACTATTACCTGGGCGTGGTATTGCGCGACGAAAAGAAACAGGCCGGATTCTGCCGGGCAGTTGCGCCTGCGCAGCATTGATCCCGCGCCGCGACACTACTTTGCGGGAGGCGTCAGCTTGTCGTGGATCCCGGGGATGGCCATCGTCGCCGCGGATCCGTACCAGCGGTGATATTCGGCAACCATTTCGCCATTGATTATCACCGGATCGGTACTGACCAGGCGCCTGGCTTCCTCGACATCCTCCACCGCAAACACGAACAATCCGCGCCAGCCTTCCGCGTCTTCAGTGAAGGGACCGGCCAGCACCAACTTCCCGGCCTTGGACAACCGATCCATATTGCCGAAATGACCGGCGAACATCGCGTCGCGCTTCTCGCCATCAGGTACGCGCGTCGGGCCCGTCTTCAGGATCACCAGTACATAGGGACGCATGCCGCGCTCGTCGGCGCCGAGGCGTTTGGCCAACATCGGGTCGTAGGTCGACGCTTGAATGGCGGGCGCGTCAGCGGCCGAACATGCAAGCCCGGTACCGAGCGCGGACAGGCACAGCACCAGCAAGGCGGAGTGACGAAGTTTCATGGCGCTGTCCAGAGTTCTTGGCGGGCCCGAAGAGGCCCGGAATATTCTAGTCCTGCCCGTGCGATCCACCCAGGGCAGCAAGCTCGGCTTCCGCTTCACGCAGACTGCGACCGACCGCGTCACGCTCGAAGCGGTCGCGAAACCGATGCGTCAGCCAGAATGCCAGGCCAGCCAGGACGATACCCGCAGCCAGGTTTGCCAGTACGTTGCCGGGACTCCTGAGCCAGGCATCAATTCCAATCGCACGCAAGGCGATGAACAGCAGCGGCACCCAGGCGACGAAACCAAGCACGAGCAGAGCACGCTCGCTGCGCACGCGCAGCCGGCGCAACTCGACCAGCGCGCGCTGGACCTCGAGTACCGGTTTGCAATAGTCGATGCGCAGCAATCGCGTCAACTGCAACACAGAGGTGACCAGCAGCGCGATTCCATACAAATGCACGCCGACGCCGTAGACAAGCAGGTGGGTCTGGTCCCTGTGATCCCACCAGTAGCCGCCGGCCCAACCGACGATCAACAGCCCGATCGCCAGTTGCGTCCATTGCCATGCTGTCACCACCCGCAGCCGGCTCCGCGCTGCATCCAGCACGCCTGCGCGCCGAAATTCGCCCAGTTCGAGCGCCTGTGCGTCGAGGCGCGCGCCCACCGATTGCCATGCTCTTTGCAGTTCATCGAGTTCCATCTTCCGCTCCCATGTCGGCGCCGCCAGTGAGGCGGCGCAGTTGTTGCCGAATACGACCCAGGCGGGTCGCGACATTGCCTTCGGAGATTCCAAGCACGTCGCCGCTCTCTCGATTCCTGCAGCCCTCCAGATAGAGCAACAGCAACGCGCGGTCGAGCCCGCCAAGCCCCTGCATCGCGCGCTGCACCAGGGCAAGGCGTTCGCGGCTTTCCGCATCGACGTCGTACTCGCCGACCACCTGGTCATGCAGCTCATCGAAAACGTCTTCGTGGCTGCGCAGGCGCTGGCGGCGCTGGTGCGACACGGCCACGTTCAATGCGACGCGATACATCCAGGTCGAGAAGGGCCTCGCATGCTCGTAGCTCGGCCATGCGCGCCACAGTTGCAGTCCTATGTCCTGCGCGAGATCGGCGCGGTCATCCGGGTCGCGGCAATAGCTTGCCGCGATCTTGACGATGATGCCGCGATGGGCGGCCATCAGCGCTTCGAAGGTGGCGGCGGTTGCTGCATCGACTGGCGTGGCGTTGGACATTCGGCCTCGGATTCTGGGGTCTCGATGAGGTGATTCGCAGCAACGGGCAAAACCTCACAATCGCCCGGACGACCCTGGACTGACCCCGGCTACCAGAACCCCAGCCACGGCCGAAGGCGGGCTACCGAGCGTTGCAGATTGTCCCGCGCAATCGCCTCGAAGCGCTGCTGGAACCAGCCCGTGCCGTAGATGGCCGGCCGGGCGAGAAAGGCCATCAGGATCTCCCTGCGCTTGCGACGGAACAGTGGCCCCGGCGCCCAGGCGAATTCCTGGCGGACCTGCACCTCGTATTCGTCGAAGCGTTCCGGATCGGCGCCAAGTATCGCCAGGTCGATATCGACCAGCAGCCTGGCATCGACCGTCACCGGCTGCGCGTCGTGGCAGGTGGCCATGATCAGGTCGTGCACACGCCCGCGAATATCGGCGTCAATGCCGGCTGCACGCAGCGCCTGATCCGCCCATTCCGCGCTACGCGCTTCGTTGTCCTTTGCCTTCAGGTCGTAGATCGCGTCATGGAACCACAGCGCGATCTCGACTTCCGCCGGACGTTCCGCCAGTTGAATCGTTGGCTCAAGCAAGGCAAGACAGTCGCCCAGGTGGCGTAACGTGTGATATCGACGATGCGGCTCCGACCAGGCAGCGATGAGCCGATCCCGCAGGACCCCACCGTCACCGCTGGCGCCCAGCCCGCTCCACAGGCGCGCCCACGATCGCAGCAACACTGGGTCAATGGCGTCCTCAAGTAACGGCTCCTGACCCTCCCGGTTGGCGATGCAGGCGCGCGCGCGCTCAAGTTCCTCGTCCGCCACCCACACACGCAGCAGTTCACCCGCCGGCAACTCGCCAACACCGCCGGACAGGAACTGTCCCTGGACGAAGGCGTCGATGCCGGCGGACGCCAGCAAATCCACGACCAACTGGGCGTCGACGGGGTTGGCGGCGTTATAGGCCTGCTTCATTCACACCTGCCTGCTGAAAGCTTCCATTGCATCTTCATGATTTCATTCGGCATCAGGGTGTATAAGGCATCCATCACCCGATGGATACCGCCATGAAGACCCTGCCCAAGCTTGCCGCCATTGCCGTCCTCGGCGCCACCCTGTTGGCAGCGCCGTGTTTCGCCGCCCTGAAAGTCGGCGCCAAGGCGCCTGAATTCAGCGCGCCCGCCTACCTTGCCGGCGAGCCCTTCACCTTCAAGCTCGCCGATGCCCTGAAGAAGGGCCCGGTGGTGGTCTACTTCTTCCCCGCTCCCCACACCTCGGGCTGCAATGTCGAGGCCCATCTGTTCTCCGAGGCCATCGACAAGTTCAAGGCGCAGGGCGCGAGCGTGATCGGCGTGACCGCCGGCAACCTGGACCAGTTGGCCGCGTTCTCGAAGGAAACCGAATACTGCGGCGGCAAGTTCCCGGTCGCCGCCGATGCCGGCGCCAAGATCGCCAGGCAGTACGACTCCCTGCTGGTCGTCAAACCCGGATGGTCGAACCGGACCTCCTACGTGATCTCGTCGGCGGGCACCATCGTGCATGTCTACTCGGACCTCAGCCCCAAGCAGCATGTCCAGGAAACGCTCGATGCCGTGACGGCGCTCAAGAAATAGAATCGCCGCGCACCGGCCGGCTGGCAGCGCCCCCGCGGCTCCCCTAATATCGATGGGCATAGGCTCAGGGGGGGTCCGTTTCATGCGCAAGTTCACTGCAATGTTGGTTCTCGTCGTAGCGTTCGCCGTCGCCGGCACGGCCCGGGCGGACCAGTTTGAAACCGGATTGGCTGCCTTCGACAAGGGCGACTTCGCTGGAGCGTTGAAGGCATGGCAGCCGCTCGCCGAGAAAGGCGACCCCTCCGCACAACTCAACCTCGCGCTGATGTACTACAAGGGCCAGGGCGTTCCACAGGACTACGCAATGGCCGTGGCCTGGGGACGCAAGGCCGCCGACCAGGGCGTCGCGCAGGCGCAGCTCAAGCTTGGATTGATGTACGACAACGGCCGCGGCGTTCCGCTGGACTATGCGCAAGCGGCCGAGTGGTATCGCAAGGCCGCCGACCAGGGCATTGCCGAAGCACAGTTCAACCTTGGCTACATGTACTCCAAGGGCCAGGGCGTCCCGCAGGACTATGCCCAGGCGGTGACCTGGTATCGCAAGGCCGCCGAGCAGGGAACCGCGCAGGCGCAGCTCAACCTCGGCTGGATCTACGACAACGGCAAGGGCGTTCCGCAGGATTTCGTGCGGGCGCACATGTGGTGGAACATCGCGGCGTCACTGCCGACCGCCAACGTGAGCGAAAAAGCCGCCAAGAACCGCGACCTCGTCGCGACCAAGATGACGCCCGCGCAGATTGCCCAGGCGCAAGAGATGGCAAGGGTCTGCCTGGCCTCGAAGTACAAGGACTGCCAGTGACCGGGTCGCCTCAGTAGCGATCCAGGTCCCGCGCCACCACCACCTCGCCGTCGAAGCCGCCGGCGCGAATCGAAGCCAGCAGTTCTTCGTCGTCCTCGTCGCGGCGCACGATGTGGTGCAGCACCAGCAGCTTCGGCCTGGCATCGGCGGCGAGCACGCCCAATTCCAGGTCCGAGGTGTGGAACTCATGCAGATAGCTCGGCCACGCCTCGCCGCCGATGCGCGGCTCGGGCATCGCCCGCGATTGCGGATACACCTCGTGCACCAGCACGTCCACGCCACGCGAGGCCTCCAGCAGGGCCGGCGAAGGCCGGGTATCGCCGGAGATCACGATCGAGCGATCCGGCGTATCGATGCGGAATCCATAGGCCTGCTTCCAGCAACCGTGCAGCACCGGAATGGCGGTGATGCGCACCCCGCCCTTGTCGTACACCACGCCTGCGTCGAACTCGTGCACGGCCACCTTGTAGCCGGTCGTGGTCTGCTGCTCCAGGCCCTCGATGCGCACCTGGATGTCTTCCTTCCACGCAGCGAGGATGTGGCTGGTCATCTTCTTCAGGCCAACGGGACCATAGGCCTGCAACCGGGTGCGACGCCCCATTACCCAGGTGGTCAGGATCAGGTCCGGATAGCCGAGCGTGTGATCGCTGTGCAGATGGGTGATGAACACCGCCTCCGGCCCGCGCGTGGACAAACCGGCGGCCGCCATCCGTCGCATGACGCCAGCGCCGGCATCGAACAGGAACACGCGCCCGTCCACTACTACCGCCGTCGCCGGGCCGAAGCATTGAGGGTCCGGGCGCGGCATGCCGGTGCCCAGCATCACCAGCGTGGTGCCCTGGGTGGATCGTTTGGCGGCGCGGCGGCGCGCCGCGGCGCGTGATTTGGCAAGGGAGACCACATTCTTCATCCGGTTACGACCAGGCCGACGCCAGGTCACTGAGGCTGGCGATCCTCACCAGGCTCGCCCGGTGGCGGATCGGACGCAGGACGCGCGCAGCCGAAGATGGCCTGACCGTCGTCGAAGGCCATCTTGCCTGTGTAGGGATACCAGGCGCCGGACATGGAATCCTGGCAACTGCGTTCGGTGATCCGGATCTCGAGCCTGCCGCTGCTGTCGTGCGCCATGACCAGGCGACCATCGAACAGTCGCTCATTGCTGTCCACGGCCAGCGTGCGCTTGCCCTCCAGGCCCACCAGCACGAGCGAGCTGCCCTCCACGCTCGCCGTCCAGAACGGCTCGTTCGTGGAGAGCACGAAGGCCTCGGCCACGTTGTGCTCGCTATCGAGCACCGGAGCCGGAATGGTGGACTGCGCGCCGCCGGTCGCAGCGGGCGCCGCCGCCCCGGGCCTGTCCGCGACGGGGGAGCATGCAGCCGAGACTGCCGGCAATTAGAGAATCAGGAATCCGTTCGAATCGCATGGCCAGGGCGCAGTCGTGTGGACTATGGGCAGTCTATCGCTTGTGCGACGCCGGAACCGAAGTCGCCATCAGCCTCCGAGGATCACCGCGTCGGGAATCTGGTAGTGCTCGTAGTCGTTGACATCGACCAACCAGAGGTCACCCTTCTTTGCGACCTTCAGCTTGGCGCCCGCGTCGGCCGTGACCTTGTCGCCCGCAAAGTGAAGTACGCGTTTGAATCCGCCGGGCGGCGTGAGCTGGACTTCCGCGTTGCCGGGCTTGCCCCGGATCACGCCGAAGTCGCACTGCGCTGAACCCCGGGGCGCATCGCCGAGTGAACAAGGCACCTTTCCGGTTGCGTGATACGGCGTGCCTGCGACCTTGGCGTCATGGGCCGGCGCCGGCCCCATGGCCGATCCGGCACGACCGGTAACGCCGACCGTCAGCGAATATTTGGCCGTCTCGTTGCGGCGGGCAGCGTTGCGCATCAGGTAGACGCGGATCTTGTACTCGCCATCGGCGGCGAGCACGCCCTGCCAACGGTTGCCGCCCGAGGATCCGATGAAGATTGCCTCGCCCGTCGAACCCGGCGGCAGCACATTGAAATAGTTGCTCGCGTTGCTGGTCTTCAAGGTGACAGTCATCGTCTGGCCGGCGCTGGCACGCACGGTGTAGTCGATGGTCTTGTCGCCCTTGATCGTTTCCTGGAGCGTGGCGGAAGTCGAGCCCTTCGCGAAATGCAACGGGCGAGTTTCAATGGAATCCTCTGCCAGCGCCAAGTTGCTGGACATCAGCAACATGCAGGTCGCCAGAAGGCGAACGATTTTCGTTTTCATCATGACTCTCCTGATTGATTCACCTGACTTTCACGGCCGTCAAGATATCCAGCCTTCGGGGACAAAGGTTACGAATTTCCTTAGGGGGTAAACGTAGCATGAGCAGATTGCAAATTCTGGTGTGCGCCTTGGCATTGACGACCGGAACCGCCGCTGGCGCGGCCGGCACCAAGCCCGCTGAAAAACCCGTGGACACGGCGGCGGAGATGCTTGCGCGCATGGACCGGAACCTGGACGGCAAGATCAGTTTCGAGGAATACCGCAACGCCATGGTCCGCCGCTTCGACGCCCGCGACCGCAATGGCGATGGCGTGCTGGAGGGGGATGAGTTTCCCAAGGAGTGGCTGGCCGGCGCCGACGTAAAAGGAGCCACCGGAAAGGTCAGCTGGGAGCAGTTCGAGGGTGAATTGCAGTTTGTCTTCGATCGCTTCGACGGCGACAAGGACGGCCAGCTGGATGCGGCCGAGATCGCCGCTTTTGCGGCCGCCCGCAAGGCCGAAGAGGAGTCCAAGCCATGAGCCGTTCCCGCATCGCCATCGCACTTTCCCTCGGTTGCCTGCTGTTGCTCGGAGCCACCGCTGCCCAGGCTTCGACCATCACCTGCGAATCCAAGGGCGGCGCCTATCGCTCCTGCTCGGTCGATACCCGCAACGGCGTGCGCCTTTCGCGTCAGCTCAGCTCGCAAGGCTGCTGGCAGAACGACACCTGGGGTTATGACCGCAACCGGATCTGGGTCGATCGCGGCTGCCGCGCCGAATTCCAGGTCGGCAACCAGAACTCTAGCTCCTCCAGTAACAACGCGGCCGCTGCCGCAGTGGTGGTCGGCCTCGCGGCGGCGGCCATCATCGCCAGCAACCAGCATGACGATCACCACGACAACTACAACAACAACTACAACAACAATTACAACGATCGCTACAACGACAACTACCGCAACGACGGCTACGACAACAGTCGCTACGGATACAACGGCTACGGCGGCGATCCGCGCCGGACTTTCAGCTGCGAGTCCAAGAGCAGCCGACTCACCTATTGCACCATACCCACGCGTGGCCACGTGGAAGTCTACAAACAGCGCAGTTCCAGCCCCTGCACTTACGGTCGCTCCTGGGGAGTGGATGGCAATCGCGTGTGGGTCGACGACGGCTGCCGGGCGGAGTTTGCGGTGTTCTGATCAGAGTGATGTCGAAGAGATTTCAGTCGACAGACGCCTCATAACCGCCGCACAGGCATCGAATCTCCATTTCCACCAGCGCAAGTTGATGGGCTAGGATAGGTTCCCGAAAACCTTCCTGGCGGGAACACTCCATGCTAGTCCTCGTCCTGATCCTGCTGGCCCTGCTCGCCTGGGCCATCCTCGCCTTCAACCGCCTGGTGCGTTTGCGCAACCAGGTGCGCGCCGGCTGGAGCGACATCGATGTGCAGCTGATGCGCCGGCACGACCTGGTGCCGATGCTGGTCGAGGCCGTGCGTGCCTATGCCGGGCACGAGAAGACCGTGTTCGAACGGGTAACCGCGCTGCGCACCGAAGCGATGTCGGCCAGCTCGCCTACCCGCCTGGCCACGGTCGAAGCGGCGCTGGAGCACGAAGTAGGCCGCCTGCTGGCGATCAAGGAGGCCTACCCGGAACTCAAGGCCAGCGAGAATTTCCTGCGCCTGCAGAAGGACCTGGTCGATGTCGAGGACCACCTGCAATACGCGCGTCGTTTCTACAACGGCGCCGTGCGCGAATTGAACGACGGCGTGCAGCGGTTCCCGGACTTGCTGGTCGCGCAGGCGTTCGGCTTCAAGCAGGCCGAATTCTTCGATGCCCCCGATGGAGCCGAAGCGGCGCCGAAGCTGGAGCTGAAGCCGTGAAGACGCGCCTGCTGGCCCTGTGCGCGTTGCTCTGCGGACTGGCCGCCGCAGCGCCTGCCATCGCCGAAGAACGGATCGTCAATTACGACAGCCAACTGTCCATCCAGCCCGACGGCAGCCTCGATGTCGTCGAGACCATCCGCGTCCGCGCCGAGGGCGTCAACATCCGGCGCGGCCTCTATCGCGATTTCCCGACCCGCTACAAGGACCGTTACGGCAACCGGGTCGTGGTCGATTTCGAATTGCTTGGCGTGCAACGCGACGGCCACCCGGAGCCCTACTTCACCGAGAAGCTTTCCAACGGCGTGCGCATCAACACCGGCAACGACAGCTTCCTGCCGACGCCGGGCGAATTCACCTACGCCATCCACTACCGCACCAGCCGTCAGCTCGGCTTCTTCCCCGACCACGACGAGCTGTACTGGAACGTGACCGGCCTGGGCTGGAGTTTCCCCATCGACGCGGTGCAGGCGCGGGTCACCCTGCCCTCGCCGGTGGACTCGGCCGCGCTGAAGCTCGACGGCTACACCGGCCGCGGCGGCGAGCAAGGCCGCGACTACGACGCCACTTCCAACCAGCCCGGCGTTGCGGTGTTCCAGACCACGCGCAGCCTGGCCCAGGGCGAAGGCCTGACCATCGCGGTTGGATTCCCCAAGGGCCTCATCCACGAGCCCACGCGCGGTGAACGCTTCCGCTGGTTCCTGCGCGACAACCGCGGCGTGCTGGTCGGGCTGTCGGGCCTGCTGATGCTGGCGGTGTTCTACCTGTGGCGCTGGGTTCGCGTCGGTCGCGATCCGCACGCGGGGCCCATCTTCCCGCGCTACAACCCGCCGGAAGGCTACGCGCCGGGCGAGCTGCGCATGATGCGGCGGATGGGCAGCGACAAGCTGTGTTTCGCCGCCGACGTGGTGGACATGGGCGTGCGTGGTTACCTGCAGATTTACGAGGGCAGCGGCAAGGATGGCTGGCGCCTGGTGCGCGAGCCCAACTGCAAGTCTCGACCTGCTGGCGCCAAGCCAGCGGGCGCTGGCCTCCAAGCTGTTCAAGGACAGCGACGAGATCGAATTGAAGAATACCCAGGCCGCACGCGTCAGCGGCGCGTTGATGGCGCATGCGTCGGAGATGACCAGGCGACTCAAGCCGCGCTACTTCAAGGCCAACGGCGGCAGTGTGCTGTTGGGGATTGGGTTCTCGCTGCTGGTGGGCGCCCTCGCCTGGATGTTGTCAGGTGGAAGCGGCATCCCGGCCTTGATTGCGCTGGGCGTGCTGGGCGTGGTCATGCATATCGTGTTCGCACGCCTGCTGATGGCGCCCACGAGCGAAGGCCGCAAGCTGCTGGACGAAATCGAAGGCCTGCGCCTGTACCTGGGCGTCGCCGAACGCGACGAACTGAAATCCCTGCAAGGGCCGGGCCAGCCACCGGCGCTGGACGCCAAACGCTATGAAGCGCTGCTGCCCTACGCGATGGCGCTGGAAGTGGAGCAGGCGTGGACGAAAAAATTCACCGCGGCGGTCGGCGTTGCCGCCGCGCAGCAATCCTCGCCCACCTGGTACCACGGCACCGGCGCGCCCGGCCGCATGGGCCTGGCCAGCATCGGCAACTCGCTGGGCAGCGCGCTGACCAGCCAGATATCCGCCTCCTCCACGCCACCGGGCTCGAGTTCGGGCGGCGGTGGCGGTGGTTCCTCGGGCGGTGGCGGCGGTGGTGGTGGTGGCGGCGGTCGCTGATACCTGAGGTGGGCCGGGAGCGATGGGCGATAATCCCCGCATGTCCGACATCGTCCTGACCACCCTCAACGCCCGCTACGTCCATGCCTCGCTCGGCCTGCGCTACCTGCGCGCCAACCTGGGCGAGCTGCATGCCGACGCCGCCATCCGCGAATTCGTGATCGGCCAGACGCCCGAGGACATCGCCGAAAGGCTGCTCGCCGACAAGCCGCGCATCATCGGCTTCGGCGTCTATATCTGGAACGTCGAGGAAACCACGCGCCTGGTCGCGCAGCTCAAGCGCGTTGCGCCGGACATCATGATCGTGCTGGGCGGTCCCGGAAGTCAGTTACGAAACGGACGAACAGCGCATCTGCGAGCTGGCCGATTACGTGATCACCGGCTGGGGCGACGTCAGCCTTCGCCGCAGCTGTGCGCGGCGACTGCTGCGCGGCGAGCGGCCGGCGCGAGAAGATCATCGCCGGCGTGCAGCCGCCGCTCGACCGACATCGACGCTGCCCTACGCGCGAATACACCGATGAGGACATCGCGCAGCGGCTCATCTATGTCGAAGCCTCGCGCGGCTGCCCGTTCAAGTGCGAGTTCTGCCTGTCGGCGCTGGACAAGACCGCCTGGCCGTTCGAGCTGGAGCCGTTTCTCGGCGAACTGGAAACGCTGTACGAACGCGGCGCGCGCCATTTCAAATTCGTCGACCGCACCTTCAACCTGAACGTCGACAGCCAGTCTGGCGCATCCTCGAGTTCTTCCTGGAACGCGGCTGGACGACGACCTGTTCGTGCATTTCGAACTGATCCCCGACCATCTGCCGGAGAAGCTGAAGGCAGCGATCGCGCGCTTCCCGCCGGGCGCGCTGCAATTCGAGGTCGGCATCCAGACCTTCAACGCGGAGGTGCAGGCGCGCATCTCGCGCCGGCAGGACAACGACGCTGGCCGAGCGCCAACCTGCGTCTGGCTGCGCGAGACACTCACCGCGCACATCCACGCCGACCTGATCGCCGGCCTGCCGGGCGAGGACCTGCGCCAGCTTCGGCCGCGGGCTTCGACCGGCTGGTGCGCTGGCGCCGCACGAAATCCAGGTCGGCATCCTCAAGCGCCTGCGCGGCACGCCGATCGCCCGCCACACCGCACGAGCACGGCGATGCGCTACAACCCGGACCCGCCCTACAACATGCTCGCCACCGACCGTGATCGACTTCGCGACGTGCAGCGCATCGTCGCGCTTTGCGCGCTACTGGGACATGGTCGGCAACTCCGGGCGCTTTCCCGCGCACGCTGCCGCTGTTGCTGGCCGACGCGCCGTTCGGCCGCTTCATGCGCTTCACCGACTGGCTGTTCGCGACGACCGGCAAGACGCATGCGATCGCCCATGAACGCATGGTGGTTTTCCTGCGCGATTACCTGTGCGGGCGTGCAGGCATGAGCGATGAACTGGTCAGCGCGACGCTGGTCGCCGACTATCGCGCGGCGGGTGGGCGCACGCATTTCGATTTCGAGGCGCCGGGCGGGCCACGTCCGTTACCCAAGCCGCGAAAGGGCGCAGCCGCCACGCCAGCGCGCCAATCGCGGCATTTGCAGGGCGAGGTTTAGCCTCAGTTCGCCGGTGCCGGCTCCGCAGCCGGCGCGGGATCATCCGACGCGTGATCCACCAGATACATCCAGTGTCCGTCGATCTTGCGCGTGACGTCGGTGTAGCGTCCGACTTCGGTCGATTCCTTGCCGTCTTTTTTCGACACGGTCACCAGGGTGAAGGTGCCCCAGGACGACGCCTCGTCGCCATGGGTGACCTTGCCCAGTTGGACCAGTTCCATGCTCTTGATCGTGGCCTCGGCGAAGAAGCCGGCATAGCCTTCGCGGATCGCGTCGCGACCCTTCATCATCGGCGCGCCGGGCAGCCAGAAAACGGCATCGGGCGCGTAGCACTTCGACACCGCCTCGGCATCTCCGGCCACGAAGGCCGGTTTCCAGCAGGCCTGCGCCGACTCGGATGAGGCAGTGGCCGCCAAGGGTGACGCCAACAGGACCAGCGCGCTGGCCATCGCGAACAGATTCGACTTGCGCATGATTCAACCCTCCCAGGTAGGAAACGGCATGCTGAACCGGGCGTTGGCAGCCGTCAATCACCGCTCTCCCCGCTCACGCCCCGTTCCGTTTCGAGCCGCTAGGGTGGCTCTCCACCCACGCGGAGCAAGCAATGAAAATCCTTATGGTCCTCACCTCGCACGACCAGCCTGGGTGACACCGGCAAGAAGACCGGCTTCTGGCTGGAGGAATTCGCCGCGCCCTATTACGTGTTCAAGGACGCCGGCGCGCAGATCACGCTGGCCTCGCCGATGGGCGGGCAGCCACCGCTGGACCCGAAGAGCGACGAGCCCGACGCGCAGACCGCGGCCACCGATCGCTTTCGCAAGGATGCCGCAGCCACCGCAGCGCTGGCCTCGACCGCGAAAGCTGGCCGACGTGGCCAAGGAGAGCTTCGACGCCGTGTTCTACCCGGGCGGCCATGGACCGCTGTGGGACCTCGCCGAGGACCGTGATTCCATCGCCCTGATCGAATCACCTACGCCGCCGGCAAGCCGGTGGCCGCCGTCTGCCATGCGCCGGCGGTGCTCAAGCACACTCGCGACCCCTTTGGCTTGCCGCTGGTGCAGGGCAAGGCTGTCACCGGCTTCACCAACACCGAGGAAGCCGCGGTCGGCCTGACCGATATCGTGCCGTTCCTGGTCGAGGACATGCTCAAGGCCAACGGCGGAGTCTACGAAAAAGGCGACGACTGGGCGCCGCATGTCGCCATCGAGGGCAACTTGATAACCGGCCAGAACCCGGCTTCGTCCAAGCCTGCGGCGGAAGCATTGCTGAAGTTGCTCGCGGCCGCCTAACATGGCCGATGCGAACCTTTGTACTGAGAGCGCGAGCCGCGCCGACGGATAGCCAGAAACTGTTGGCCTCCGTCGGTCAGGAGGCCCACACCGAAATCCTGGCGCACACGCTGATGAACGCCATCTTCGTGGCCCAGTCGCATCGCGCCGATGTCGTGGTCCACCTGGTGCTGGAAAGCACCGCGGATTTCTCCCGCAGCATCCGCTTCGAAGCCAGCGCGATGCATGACATCGGCGGCTTCGACGAGCGCGCGCTGCTGGGCAAGGTGGCCAAAGCGCTCGATGCCTCACGCGGCATGGGCAAGGAAGAGACGCGACCGGTGGAATCGGGCGTCACCGTGCGCACGGTGAGCTTCGAGCGGCTGGTGCAGGAACTGGCCGTGGATCACCAACTGTTCGTGATGGACAGGAAAGGCACCTCGATTCGCGAGCAGGTGTTCCAGGACAATCCCTGTTTCCTGCTCACCGACCATATCCCGATGCCGAAGAATACTTTCCACACCCTCGAGCGCCTGGGTACGAAGAAGATCTCGCTGGGATCGAAGATGCTGTTCGCATCGCAGTGTGTTGTCCTGATCCACCACGAACTGGACCAGCGTTAAGTGCTGGCCGAGGCGGGTTGCGGGCTTCTCAGCTAGTTCTTCGGCTTACTGCCGTACACGCGCACCCAATCCACGTCCATCGCAACTTCGCCACGTTTGATCTTTTCAACCGTGGACGCTGGCATCCCTTGATACGGCTTTTCGATGCCGTTCGTCTTGTGTGGGTAGGCGCCGCCAAGCGCGAAATTCAGGATCACGTACTTGGGGTTGTCAAAGTTCCATTTGCCGTAATGCTCGACCATTGCGCGCGTTACCCGGTACGTCAGCCGGCCATCCACCAGGAAGCGTATCTGCTCCGGCGTCCATTCAACGGCATATTCATGCCACTGGGTGACATCGGTGCCGGGTGGAAAATACTGCTTGTCAACGAAAGGCGTTTCGCCGGAATAGCCCTTGCCATGCAGCGCAACGCCGGTCCAATCGGGCTCCCCAACGTACTCCATGATGTCGATTTCGCCGGTTTCCGGCCAGGCGCCGTTGCCGAGCAACCAGAACGCGGGCCAGACGCCTTCGGCGTCGCGCATCTTGATGCGTGCCACCGCGCGGCCATAGGTGAAATCGAACTTGCCTTGCGATTCAATTCGGCCCGAAACGAAATCGGCCGTCCGTCCGCTGGGCGTCTTGTAGTCCTTGCTGAAAATCGGCTGCAATACCAGCACCCCGTCATCCGTACCATCCACGCTGCCTGCCGGCAGCTCGTGGATTGTTTCCGGCGAATCGACATAAGCCTGCTGTTCGTTATTGACCCAGAATTCCGGGCCGATCACGTTCCACTTCGATCGGTCGAGTTTGCCCGCGTTGAACTCATCCGCGAACAACAGGTCGCTGGCCTGCGCGTCATTCGCCACCGGCTTCGAGGCGTCAGCAGTCGGCGCACCCAGACAGGATGAAGATCCCAGGAGCAGGGAGAAAGCCAAGGTCAGTCTTGCCAGGCGCATGCGAACGGTCTCCTCAAAAATCCATTGTATGGGAATAAGTGGTCGCGGCACCCGCGTGGAATGCTTCCAACGCCGCCAGCACCCGCTCCGGCGCCTCCCACTGAGGGTAGTGCCCTACCCCGTCGAGTTCGAACACCGGCGCGGCCGGTAGCAACTCGCGCCAGCGACGGACGATGGTCGCGCCGGAAATCGGATCCTCGATGCCATCCACCAGGCAGAGCGGAATATCGGCGCGCTGCAAGGCGCCGACCCAGCGCTCGCGATACTGCGAACGCTCGCGGATATAGCCGATCAGCTTCGGCAGAACGCGGCGACCGCCGGCGCGTTCGAGCAATGCCCAGTGTTCGTGCAGTTCGGCGGCATCCGGCGGCTGCGCGCAGATGCGGCGCATGCTCGCCACGAAACTGCGCTCGCTCGATAGCCGCGCAACCAGCGGCCCAAGCGGACTCAACAACGCCTTTTGCAGAAGCAAGGGGTAGTCGCCTCCGGAAACAGCCCGCCATTGAGGAAGGCGATCGAGCGGATCCGGAACGGCAGCCGGCCCTCCAGTTGACGCGCCAACAACTCCTGCGCCACGGTGTTGCCGTAATCGTGGGCGACGATGCGCACCGACGACAGCCCGCGCGCCTCGGCTAGCGCCTGCCACTGGTCCGCGGACGCGGAGATCGAATAGGCGAAATCCGCCGGCTTGTCGGACTGGCCGAAGCCGAGCATGTCGATGGCGTGCAACTGGAATCGCTGCGCCAGGCTGGGCCACACCCTGTCCCAGTCGCGACTGGAGGTTGGAAACCCGTGGATAAGCAGCAGCGCGTCGCCGGCGCCGCCGCTGCGCGTGAACAGGCTGTGGCCTGCGAAGGCAAGGCGGCTGGCCTCGATCAAGGACATGTCAGCCAGCCGCTCTCGCCCCGGCGCCTTCAGCTCAGTTGGGCTGCACGAAGCTGATCTTCGCCAGATTCGCGTTCTTCACCCGCGAAAGCACCTGCGCGACCACTCCGTAATCCGCCGCGCGATCGGCATCGATCTCCACCGTCGGCTGCTTGCCGGCATCGAGCACGCCCGAAGGCGAGATGCCCAAGGCGCCCTGCACTTCCAGCCGCTGCTGCAACGCGCCCAGGCTCATGGGGCTTCCATTCCAGTTGATCGAGCCACCGGCATCGATGCGCAGGTGGATCGGCTCTGGCGGAATGGAGATTGGACTCGCGGAGGCGTCGCCTGCGGCAGGTCGACCTGGATCGGGAAGGAAATCGTCGGGACCGTAACCATGAAGATGATCAGCAACACCAGCATCACATCCACCAGGGGAGTGACATTCATATCGACCATCTGACCGCTTGAAGTGGAAGAAAAGGACATAGCCGTTCTCCTTCAGGGTGCAGCGTCCGGGCCCGGGCGCTGACTTGATCCTAGCACTCCTGGCGAATGATATTGACGCAAGCCGGTGCTAGTCTGGCCGCCTGCTTCAAAGGGTCGGATACATGGGTCTGAAAAACTGGTTGCGACGCACAGTCGGCAAAGCCCTGCCCGTCAAACCCGACGAAGCGGCCTATCGCGCGTTCGACGCAGGCAACCTGGCGTTGGCAGCGAAGGAGTTCGGTGCGCTGGTCACCGCCAACCCGCAGCATCACGAATACGCATACATGTTGGGCCTTGCCTACAAGTACCAGCGCGACTGGACGCGCTCGCTGCACCACAACCTGCGCGCCGCCGAACTGGCCTCCAAGCCCGACGAGTCCTCCTGCTGGAACGCGGCCATCGCCGCGACCGCGCTGGGCGATTGGGCCGCAGGCTCGCCGCCAGTGGGCGGCCTGCGGTTTGAAAATCGAGCCTGGCGAAGCCGAGATCGAGGACAACTACGGCACCGTCAGCGTGCGGATCAATCCATGGGGAGCCGCCGAGACGCTGTACGCGAAACGCATCGACCCGGCCCGCGCCTACCTGATGAACGTTCCGCTACCCGCCAGCGGCTACCGCTTTCGCGATCTCGTCCTGCATGACGGTGCGAAAACCGGCGAACGCCAGTTCGGCGGCCGCGCTGTGCCGGTCTTCAATGCGATGCAACGTTTGCAGCAATCGGATTTCATCACCTTTGCCGCCTTCGTGACCTGTCCAAGCGTCAAGGATTGCGACGATGCATGCGAGCGCACGGCGCCCGGCATCGGCCTGGTCGAGGACTGGAGCGGTATGAGCCACTACTGCCTGCGCTGCAGCTACGGCGCGCCGCATAAACACGAGGACGAAAAGTCCGACCCCGAGTGGGACCCCGACCGGAACCTGGGTATCGCGGCGCAAAGCCGCCTCTCCGTCGAGCGCCTGCTGGAGCAGTGGGCCGAGGGCGGCCCGGGTCGACGAGTGGACTCCATCGAGCTGGTGCAAGAGGACTTGCAGGAGCCTGAGGACGGCAGTGTGTGGTGGCGGGAGCCGGACTCGGCCTAGGCGGCGTGCCTCCAATCATCGATGCGAGCCACCCTCCATTGCGGTTAGCATGACCCCTGCACTCTCTCCTTGCAGGTAGCCATGCGTCTTGCGCGATCCGGCCTCATCGTCATCAGCGTCGCGCTGTTTCTTGTGGTCGGTGCGGGAATGGTGCTGCTCTATTCGCGGGCATTCACCCACGCCCTCGAGCAACCATCGGCCGACACTCCCCTCGCCAGCTATCGCGAGACGATCGAAGCGGCCAAGCGCACGGCGTTCACCGCCCACCACTCGGATGAAGAACGGACGCAGTCCAACAAGGTGCTGGTGGCGGCATTGGCCAATCCTCTGTTCGCAAAGCTGGGCAAGCCGGAGCAAGCCGGCCTATATGCCGGCGCGGGCTGGGCAGCGATGCGGCTGAACGACAATGTGCGGGCGCGGGACATGCTGCAACTGGCCTTGAAACTGGAACCGGACGACTCGGACAACCTGGGCCTGCTGGCCGAGACGCAATGCGACCTCGACGACTACGAAGCGGCGGCGAAGTCCTTCATCATCTACGCCAGGCGGTGGCCGGATCGACTCGATGACGAAGAGGACTTCATCTTCGAAGTTGTCGATAGCGCCAAACCCGATTCGGCGCCCCGCCTTCAGCTGATGCAGGTGCTGTACGACGCCAAGTGGAATCCCAAACCCGCTGGCGCCAGCGGAGTGTGGAAGGAACTGGCACTGAGCAAGGTCCAACACGGACAGCGCGAAGCGGCGCGGCCCATCATCGCCCGCATCACCGCACCGTATGACCTGGTTGCCGTGCGAAGCGACAAGCGCTTTGACGGTCTGTTCAATCCAGACGAGCCGCGGTTCAACGTCGAGGCAGCGGCCTTGCGACGGGCCGACCTGCTGCGCGCATACGCCCAGGCGAATCCGAAGGACTTGCAGCCGGCAGCCAGGCTAGACCGCGCCTTGCTCGCGATCGGACGCTTCGAAGAGGTGGTCGATCACGTGGACCGGACCCTGACCCGGGTCAAGTATGGGGACGGTCCGTTCAAGCACCGGAACCAGAGGCAATGGATCATGGAGGGTCGCGCGCGCGCCCTGACCGCCATGGGCCGCTTCCCGGAAGCCTTGGCGCAAATGGAGGAGGCAGCGAAGCCTGACGACAAGGGTGAGACCGATGCCAACCGGGTACTCAACCTGGGCGCGTTCTATTGCAACCTGGGCAGGGCGGACGACGCGCTGCGACGGCGCAGCGCGCTACCGACCTGAGCCCGTTGGGAAAAGGCGTGCAAGCCTACATACGGCATTGCGCCGCGCTTCTGAAGCACGATTCCGTCCAGGCGGAGCGCGAGCTCGATTTCCTGCGCGAGCACAAGCAGGACAACGAGAGACCGCTGCTGTTCGCCTTGCTACGCGGCAAACACATGGACGAGGCGGCCAAGCTGGTGATCGATCGCCTTGCAGACGTGGACAGCAGGAACCCGATGCTTGTCCTACTACAGGACTACCTGCGGCCAAAAAAACTTCCAGGCAGCGAGTCGATGAACGCCGGCTGGGATGCAATGATGGCGCGCGATGATGTCAGGCGCGCGGTCGAGCGTGTTGGGCGCGTCGAGCATTACGACTATTACGATTACTGAGGCCGGGCCGCGCATCGCCCTACCCGGCATCCAGCGGCGAAAGAACCCCCGCAACCATCTCCCGCAGCCACCGATGCGCAGGACTACCGGTGTTCCGCCTATGCCACGCCATGCAGATACGGCCGGGTTCCAGCGGCATCGGCGGCGAGAAGATAGCCAGTTTCAGGCGCGGCGCCATCCGGATCGCAAGCGACTCCGGCATCAGCGCGATAAGGTCGCTCTCGGCGACGGCATGGCACACGCCGCCAAACGTCGGCATGGTCATCACGACCCGGCGTTCGCGCCCCATCCGCGCCAGCGCGGCATCGCCCATCGCCTTGAGCTTGCCCTCGGGCGAGAAAACGGCATGGCCGAGGCTGCAGAACAGATCGATCGGCAAGGTTTCGCCCGGCGCCAGCCCGGCCCGCCGGATGCGTGGATGCCCCTTGCGTGCGATCACGACGAAGCGCCCGCTGAAGACTTCAACGCTGTCGACCCACGGCGGAAAATTTTCCGTCGGCACCAGCGCCAGGTCGATGTCCTGCCTCTCGATCGTCGCGATGTGATCGCCCGGCGTCAGTTCCACCAGTTGGATGCGGACGTTCGGTGCGGACTTCTCCAACAGCGGCGCCAGCGGCGGCATCAGCATTTCCGCGAAGAAGTCCGAACCGGCGATCTTGAAATTCTGCTGGGCTTCGAGCGGGTCGAACGCGCCGGGTCCCGACAGCAGCGCGGTCAGGTCGTCCAGCAGACGGCGTAAAGGAATCTCCAGCGAGCGGGCGTAATCGGTGGGCACCAGATGCTGGCCCTGGCGTACGAACAAGGGGTCATTCAAGGCGTCCCGCAGCCGCCCGAGCGCGGCCGACACCGCCGGCTGCGACAGGCGGACCCGGCGCCCGGCCTTCACCGTCGATTGCTCTCGCAGCAGCGCATCCAGCACGCGCAGCAGGTTGAGGTCGAAGGTCAATAGATTCATGCAACGAATATACCCTATACAAACTATTCGTTTTCCATATTGCCGATTTGGGACCACGCTCGGCCTAAGCCCCTGCCTGGAGACACCGCATGAAACGCCCCCTCCCCGTTACCGGCCGCCTGACGCTGGCCCTGTGCACCGCGCTGCTGGGCACCAGCGCAGCGGCTGCATCCGGTTTCAGCGGCCCGCTATTCGGCCTGGCCACCGGCCCCACTGGCGAGCTGCTGGTGGCCGACACCGGCGCCGGCGTCGTCACCCAGGACGGCACCCCGCTCGCGATGCCGCCCCTGCCGGGCATCACCGACATCGGCGTGCTCGGCAAGGGTTCGATGTGGATCACGCGCACCGGCACCGAACCCACGCAGGACACCGGCCAGGGCTTGTATCGCCTCTCCAAGGGCAAGCTGCGCCGGATCGTCGACCTGTATGCATTCGAGCAGGCCAACAATCCGCATCCTGGCGACGCCACCGAATCCAACCCCTTCGACGTGCAGCCCCTCCCTGGCGGCGACACCGCGCTGGTGGTCGACTCGGCGGGCAACGACCTGCTGCGCGTGGACACCGCGGGCAAGGTCAAGGTGCTCGCCGTCTTCCCGAACGCATTGGCGGCCACGTCCAACATCAAGTCCTTGTTCGGCTGTCCCGCCGGGCCGCCCAACATCTGCGGCTTGCCGGCGCAGATTCCGGCCCAGCCGGTGCCCACGTCCGTCGCCATCGGACCGGACGGCTGGTATTACGTGGGCGAGCTGAAAGGCTTTCCGGCGCCGACCGGCGCATCACGGATCTGGCGCGTCGCGCCGTGGGCCTCCTGGGCCGACTGCGGCAACACCAGCGACTGCCAGCTGGTGTTCGATGGCGGCTTCACCTCGATCATCGACCTCGCCTTCGGACCCGACGGCCTGCTGTACGTGGTGGAACTGGACGAGGCCAGCTGGTTCGCCGTCGAGGTGTTGAATCAGCCCACCACCGGCACGATCAACGCCTGCGACGTCTCGACTCACGCATGCGTCGAGGTCGCGGCGGGACTGGCGTCGCCGACGGCAATCACCTTCGGCAAGGACGGCAAGCTGTGGTCGACCGAATACGCATTGGCGCCGCCGCTGGCGGGCGTGGTGGAGATTCCGTAAGGCCTACCAGAAACCAAGCCGTGGCCTAGCCGCGCCACGTCATTCAAACCCTGGCAAGTTGCACCTGGCGCACGATTTGCGCCAGGTGTTTTTCCCATGTGCCGCAGCATCCCCCCCAGATATCGATGTGCGGATAGCGGCTCGCCAGCTCGCCCATCAGCATTCCCAACTCCTCGGGATCGCCCTCTTCCAGATGCCCGATCTGGCACAGCTCCATCTTGTCCTTCGCCGAGGCATTGGGCCTGAGCATGCGTATCCGGCGGATCCAGTCCCCCGCTTCCAGTGCCGGCAGGAACTCGAAAGGATGTGAGCAGTTGACGCCATAGAAGTCCGGCCTGGCATCTCCGGCTTCGTGATCGGTTGTTTCGATCGCTTCCCGCAGCGTCGGCCCCGACCTCAGGCGCGAGGTCGCGCTGTCCAGGGTGAACGAGACGCACAGGGGAAGATCCAGACGTGCGGCGGCGCGTGCGACGCCAATCGCTTCGGGTACGGAGTTGAAGGTCATGGCGGTGACGAGATCGACGCCCGCCTCCGCCAGCGTGCTCAGTTGCGCGAAGTGATAGGCCTCGGCGGAATCGGCGGTAATCGTCTGGTTGAGCGAATACGCATCGCCGCGCGGTCCGGCGACACCGGAGATGTAGATGGCAGGAAGTCGCGTCCGGTAGGGCTCGGCGACGTGTGCGCAGGAAGTCGATGCAGCGGCGCTGCTCGCGTGCGAGCGCTTCCGGGGAATAGCCAAGCTTCGCGCCCCAATCGGAACTGGCCCGGTAATCCAGACCACCCATCATGACCGGCACGCCCGCCGCCACCGCCACGTCGAGATAGCGCTGGTACATGGCTGTCATGTCCTCGACCGCCTGCGGCTGATCGAGCAAGGGAAACATGGCGAACTCGGGCAATTCATGCCCGTGCCGGTACATGATTTCGGTTTCCTGCCCGCCTTCGGTGAGATAGATCGTCCCGTCGGTCTGCAATGGAAAGTGCCTGCGCATGGGATCTCCTTAGCGTTTTGATCAGTCCCGGTCCGGCGCCCCGAGCGGAAAGAATGGACGGAAATACCGTGCCTCGTCCACCGCCCGGGCGAAGGACGGGCGGGCGAGCAATCTCGCGCGGTACGCGCGCAGCACCGGGTAGGCTTCGGAGATCCGGTGCGTCCAGTCGGCATAGAACAGCGACGGCGCGGCGGCGCAGTCCGCCAGCGTGAAGTCCGCGCCCGGCGGCCCAGGCCTTGTCCACCAACTGTCCTTCGAGCCACGCGTAGGCCATCTCCAGCTTTTGCTCGGCATGCGCCAGTCCTTCCTGGCGCTTCACCGGGTCACCGCGTCATCGCAGCGCCGACCGCGTGCTGCACGGGAGTCATCACATGCAGGTCGAAGAAGCGGTCGAGGAAGCGCACGTCCAGCGCGGCCATCGGGTCCGTCGGCAGCAGGCGAACGGGCCCGGGATGGGCCAGCTGCAGGTACTCGATGATGATGCTGGTCTCGGCGATGTTGCGCTCGCCGTCCACCAATAGTGGGAACTTGGCAAGCGACCAGCGCTGCAGCCAGTCTTCCGTAATCTCCGGCGTCTCGGGGCCGATGCAGCGGAATTCGAAGGGCGTCTGTTTTCGTACAGTGCGATCAGCACCTTCTGCGTGTACGAAGAGAAGGGATGGCCGTAGAGCGCGAGTGACATGGAGGGAGTCCCGGAATCGAGCTGATCGCATTATGCCGAACTCAGACAAATATCCCACCCAAAGCCTCCCCCGGGGACTGAAGCCTGGCTACTCCAGCATAGGCTCGGTCAGGGGCAAACCACTTCTCCAGCTTCGAGCGCGGGAGCTCCGCCCCGTGTGCGCTGCACCCGAATGACGACTCCACTGAGATTCCTGTTTAGCCACCCCGCCGCTTGACGGCAAACCTCAGCATCAGGCATCCCGAAGATTGGACGAGCCAAGGTTCACCAGCACCAGCGGTTTTGCGCCGCCCGTGCTCACACCCAGCACTCGAACCGCGGCTATGCGGTTCTGCTGGAGCCGCGCGGCACTGGCCTGTACCATCGCTTCGGAGGCTTGCTGGCTGCGGGCGACCTGGGCAGAGAACTCCGCGCCCACTCGATCGGACTCGACCTGCAACTGCTCAGTTACCGCGCTCAAGTCTCGCTCCAATAGATGAGCGCTCACCCATCAGGAATACCAGGGATAGATCAGCGCGACCGCGATGAATACAGACAGACCAATGGCAAATCGAGGATCCCCCTCGACACTGGCAGCCCGGGATCGGCGCCTGAAATCAATGCCCTGCCAATCTGCACCCGGCTTTGGTTCTTTGCGGTCCACAGATTGGCTCCGGATGGTGGTCGATGGCTCCATCCTCGCTGATATCTCTCGAAAGTTCTAATGACCGCGTCTAGCCCCCGTTTCGGGCGAGCCACGAGGCGGCCGCCTCGCGAATGATCCGCGCGCCCAAGGCAATGAGGTAACTCGCGGGCAGGCGCTGGCCGCGCTTGCGCAGTGTGATCAAGCCCGCTTCCCGGGATGCGAAGGCGGCCAAACAGCGCCGACTTGCTGAAGTCGAAGCACTCGCCAATTTCGCCTACCGTCAACTCGCCGGCGTTGAGGCAGGCGAGGATATTGCGGCGGGAAAGCGTCCCACGCATCCACAAACAATCCAACCTATCGTGACAACTGGCCATGAAGACGTTTTGCAGTAAGCACTGCAAATCCCGACGAAAAAGCGCGCTCAGCGGAAATGTCGCTCAAGATGCCAAATGGGGCGTACTTTCCGACTGAATACAAGCAACCATTGAGAAGCCGAATTTCAAGCAGGCCCCTCGACTCACTATAGACATACCCACATCCGTAGTTCTGAAGCATTGAAATCGGAATCGGAAGTCCGATGAGGTCGCGAAGTTGGTCGCGCCGGACTCTCGTCCTAACATCCCACTTCATCTCGGAAACTGAACTATCTGCTCCACGCTTGCCAACAAATTCAGACTCACACTCCAGAAATCTATCGATTCGTTCTTCGCTCTGCCCAATTGCGAGAGCAGCCAGAATGCCAGACGAATCGAAATCCATTGTTGCCAGCAAACCCATACTTCCGGACCAAATAGTCACATGGGCTTGCGCGGACCTGGCTCTCAGAGCTCCGGAATCAAAGCGAATTCTGACCTCCAAAGGGACGCGGGATTGACTACCTGGCGCAGACTCCAGTGCCGCCACTATCACATCGCTTAGCACACCTCTAGAGTGAGCTCGCGTCTTCATCATCTCAACTGAAGCCACATCTAAGTCTTCCGCAATGGTGAACAGCGAATAGTTCGTGGCCATGCCTAGCTTGAGCTGGACCTCCTCAAAAATGATCTGCGACTCTAGACCCGTAAGAAATTTTGTTGCCTCCCGCGACCAGCAGCCAAGCCGCTGAAGGACGAACTCGGCCATCTGATCTGTCAGGCGAAGCTTCGGTATGCCTCCGTCTGGCCGCAAAATCGATTCTGCCACCAGATATTCCATGATCGAGCGGTGAGCGAATTTGAAGTTTCCCGCGGCAGTCCTATTCAGCAGCGATCTTGAAGTGAGAAGGTGATCATCCAATTTCACGTTCCATGCCCTAGCCAAACGAACAATTTCATCGGACCTAGCGAACTCCCCTCCTCTCTCGACTCGTCTCGTGAACAGGTCTGTCGCCAGCTCCTCCGAGAAATTTATCAACGCTGTGGGGTCAGCCCAAGCTCGCTCCCTCTCTAACCAGGCTTGAACCATCGCCTTATAGACATCAACGGGCTCTGAGACCGTGATGGCCGAGCTGAGGATGTCCTGCATGTGTGACAGAAGCATGGGTCTAACCGAAAGTGCAGGAACCTTTCGAACAACCACTTCCGCTAGTTTTCGCCGACGCCGATTCCAGAAACCTGGAAAGCGCCGAGAGAGATACTTTTTGATCTGCGCTTCGTCGAATGGCGAGAGGTATAGCTTTCGGAATTGATCCCTTGGATCGTCCACCGACCGGACCCATGCGCAGTAAACCGGTCTCAACTGGAATCGCTTCATCGCTGTCGAAAAAACTGTGTCCGACAAGTTATCACTACTGATCGGAAGGCATCGGCTACTATTAGCAGTTCGCGCACTCTTTCCGCCACGCGGCCGACCGCGGCAGGATCCTCATCCAGCGCATCCAGAAAGAGGTCCGTTTCCTTCCTCGATTCAAGGGGAATTCGCTCAATAAACTTCGAAGCGGATGGCTGTGCTAGCGACACAAACCGGATGGTTCGCTTCTTCCAAAACCTGATCATGGAATAGTTTCTGCTCAGGTAGTTGAGCAAAAACGATGTCTTTCCCATCCCCGAATCGGCAAATAGGAGGAGATCGCTTTTGTCTATTCGTTTCGACCCGAGAAACGGTCCATAGCACTCAAATAGATCACTTCTAGCGTTGATCAATGATTCAATCGGCTCGCATTCCACCGATGGATCGATGTTGAGAAGCTAGGGCGGACGTAGTTTCTGTTTGACAAGCAACGGTTTCACTGTCTAGTGCGCCCTCCCCTAGGCTTCGTTGGAGCCGAATACCTCTAATCCTAGCCAAGATGAAAGCAAAAGCGATCTGCGGAAGCCCAAATAGCCAGAGCAAGACTGCGGCCAGTATCGCCGCAATCACTTGATTAGAAATCTCACCTAGCTCGATCACGCCAAAGTGCCAGCGGGAGTGTACGACTGCAAGTCGCAGCATTGAAATTGCGTCTACCGATTTTCTAGTCAAACTAGCTGCGCTACGACTAGTCAATACTTGACGCGGCCTCCATGGCTGCATCCAGGCGCCAGTTTGATTCCTTGCAGTTCAGTTCAATTAAGAGCTTCTCTGCCAAAATTGACACCCAACCGAAGGAGTCCTCTGCGCCTTTACATATTCCGCCGATACTCCCCACCCACGTCATATAGCGCATGGCTGATCTGCCCCAGCGAATGCGTCTTCACCGCTTCCATCAACGCGGCAAATATGTTTTTCCGGTCACGGGCGGTCGTTTGCAGCGGTGCCAGGCCTTCGCGGCTGAAGCCGCCCTACGTCGGCCAGGCCGTTTCGCAGCCGCTGGAAGGTCTGCACGTTGGCGATCTGCTGCGCCTTCTCCTCGGCGTCGACTGCGGATCAGCTCGATGGTCGTGGCGATCTCGCCGGCATGCTCCCTCGGCAGGAAGGTGTTCACGCCGATCAGCGGCAGCGCGCCGTCGTGCTTCTTGTGCTCGTAGTACATGCTACTCTTCCTGGATCTTCCCGCGCTGGTACATGGTGTCCATCGCGCCCAGCACGCCGCCGCGCTCGCTGATGCGCCTCGAACTCCTTGTACACGGCCTCCTCGACCAGGTCGGTCAGCTCCTCGACGATGAAGCTGCCCTGCCAGGGGTTCTCGTTGAAGTTCAGCCCCAGTTCCTTGGTTGATGATCATCTGGATCGCCACCGCGCGGCGCACGCTCTCCTCGGTCGGCGTGGTGATCGCCTCGTCGTAGGCGTTGGTGTGCAGGCTGTTGCAGTTGTCGAACAGCGCGTACAGCGCCTGCAGCGTGGTGCGGATGTCGTTGAACTGGATCTCCTGCGCGTGCAGGCTAGCGGCCGGAGGTCTGGATGTGGTACTTCAGCATCTGGCTGCGCGGGTCGGCGCCGTAGCGCTCGCGCATGGCGCGCGCCCAGATGCGCCGGGCCACGCGGCCGATCACGGTGTATTCCGGGTCCATGCCGTTGGTGAAGAAGAAGCTCAGGTTCGGCGCGAAATCGTCGATCTTCATGCCGCGCGCCAGGTAGTACTCGACGATGGTGAAGCCGTTGCCAGCGTGAAGGCCAGCTGGCGTGATCGGGTTCGCGCCGGCTTCGGCGATGTGGTAGCCGGAGATCGACACCGAGTAGAAATTGCGCACGCCGTTGTCGACGAAGAACTGCTGGATGTCGCCCATCATGCGCAGCGCGAACTCGGTGCTGAAGATGCAGGTGTTCTGCGCCTGGTCTTCCTTCAGGATGTCGGCCTGCACGGTGCCGCGCACGGTGGCCAGCGTTTGCGCGCGGATGCGCGCGTAGGTCTCGGCGTCGCAGCACCTGGTCGCCGGTGACGCCGAGCAGGGCCAGGCCGAGGCCGTCGTTGCCCTCGGCGGCAGCGCGCCGTCGTACTGCGGGCGCGGCTTGCCTTCGAAGAACGCGTCGATCTTCTCTGCGCCGCGGCCCAGCGCGCCTCATCGGCCTGCAGGTACTTCTCCACCTGCTGGTCGATCGCGGTGTTCATGAACATCGCCAGGATCATCGGCGCCGGGCCGTTGATGGTCATCGACACCGAGGTGGTCGGCGCGCACAGGTCGAAGCCGGAGTAGAGCTTCTTCATGTCGTCGAGCGTGGCGATGGACACGCCGGAGTTGCCGATCTTGCCGAAGATGTCCGGGCGCATCGGCCGGGTCCTCGCCGTACAGGGTGACCGAGTCGAAGGCGGTGGACAGGCGGGCGGCCGGCTGGCCGACGCTCAGGTAATGGAAGCGGCGGTTGGTGCGCTCGGGCGTGCCTTCGCCGGCGAACATGCGGATCGGATCCTCGCCCTCGCGGCGGTACGGGATACACGCCGCCGGTGTAGGGATAGGCGCCGGGCAGGTTTTCCTTGATCAGGAACACCAGCAGCTCGCCCCAGCTCGTGTAGGTGCGGCGCGGCGATCTTCGGGATCTTCTGGTGGCGACAGCGACTCGCGGTAGTTCTCGACGCGGATGTCCTTGCCGCGCACTTCGTATTCGGTGACCTCGTCGGTGATCGACTTCAGGCGCGCCGGCCATTCGCGCAGCAGGCTCAGCGGCTCGGCGGACAGCGGCTTCACCGCGTCCTGGTAGCGCTGGCGCAGGGTCGAGGGCGATGCGAGCGCGTCGCCGCGCTTCCGGCGGGCGAGTCGTCCTCAGGTCGGCGAGGTAGTCGTACAGGGCCAGCATGCCTGCGGCAGCTTGCGGATCGCCGATGCTCCCGCAAGGCCTGCCAGTAGGTCTGCGCGCGGTCGGCGACCTCGGCCTGCTGCTCGATGGAGCGGTTGATGCCCCTGCCCTGCTCGGCGATTTCGGCCAGGTAGCGCGATGCGCGCGCCGGGGATCAGCACGGTGGCGCGCGGCTCGTGCAGGGCGGTGTCGACGCTGCGGCTCCCAGTCGCAGACTGGCCGGTGGCTCGCCAGACGTTCGAGCTTGCGCGCGCAGCAGCCGGCACAGGTTGGCGAACATCCAGCTGACGCCCGGGTCGTTGAACTGGCTGGCGATGGTCGGATAGACCGGCACGTCCTCGTCCGTCAGGCTGAAGGCGATGCGGTTGCGCTTCCACTGCTTGCGCACGTCGCGCAGCGCGTCTTCGGCGCCGCGCTTGTCGAACTTGTTCAGCACCACCAGTTCGGCGAAGTCGAGCATGTCGATCTTCTCGAGCTGGCTGGGCGCGCCGAAATCGCTGGTCATCACGTAGACCGGGAAATCGACCAGGTCGACGATCTCCGAATCGCTCTGGCCGATGCCGGCGGTCTCCACGATCACCAGGTCGAAGCCCTGCGCTTTCAGGAAGGCGATGCAGTCCTTCAGCACGGCGTTGGTGGCCACGTGCTGGCGGCGCGTGGCCATCGAGCGCATGAAGATGCGCGGCGAGCGCAGGGAGTTCATGCGGATGCGGTCGCCGAGCAGCGCGCCGCCGCTGCGCCGGCGGGTCGGATCGACCGAGATCACGGCGATGCGCATCTCCGGGAAATGCTGCAGGAAGCGGTTCAGCAGCTCGTCGGTGACCGACTGACTTGCCGGCGCCGCCGGTGCCGGTCAGGCCGACCACCGGCGTCTTGCCGGCCGGCGCAGCTGCCATTGCTTGCGCAGGTGCGCCAGTTCGGTTTCGTCGATGCAGGCCTTCCTCGATCGCGGAGAGCATCTTGCCGATGCTGATCTCGTCGTCGCTATGCGGCATCGCGGCCGGGCTCGGCTCCGACCGCGGCAGCGCGGTCGCCTGTCAGCGTGCGCGCGACCAGGTCCTCGATCATCGCCACCAGGCCCATGCTGCATGCCGTCGTTCGGGTGGTAGATGCGCTCGACGCCGTAGGCCTGCAGCTCCGCGATCTCCTCCGGCGTGATGGTGCCGCCACCGCCGCCGAACACGCGGATGTGCCCGGCGCCGCGCTCGCGCAGCATGTCGACCATGTACTTGAAGTACTCGATGTGGCCGCCCTGGTAGCTCGACAGCGCGATGCCGTCGGCGTCTTCCTGCAGCGCCGCGCGCACCACGTCCTCGACCGAGCGGTTGTGGCCCAGGTGCACCACCTCGGCGCCCTGCGCCTGGATCAGCCGGCGCATGATGTTGATGGCCGCGTCGTGGCCGTCGAACAGGCTGGCGGCGGTGACGAAGCGCAGCGGGCTGCGTTCGTGCGTGGCCTGGGGCTCGGGGAACTGGCTGGCGGGGCTGCTCATGGCGCACTCGGGATCGGAAGCAGACCCCGATTGTAGCGCCTAGCCGATGCGGCCTTCCCGCGCCGCGGTCATCGGCACCTTCAAGGCGGCCAGGTCCGGCTCCTCGGCGATGTCCCCGGACATTGGCGGCGGGCCCTGCAGGCGCACGCGCAACGCCAGGTCGGTGCGCGAGTCGGCCACGTCGATGGCGTCCCGATAGGTGATCTGGCCGGAGGCGATACAGCCGGTACAGGGACTCGTCGAAGGTCTGCATGCCGATCTCGGTGCTGTGCTTCATCGCTTCCTTGATCGCGGCGATGTCGCCCTTGAGGATCAGGTCGGAGACATAGGCCGACGACAGCAGTATCTCCACCGCCGGCACCCGCCGTCGGGCCGCGCAGCAGGCGCTGCGAGACCACTGCCTTCAGGTTGAGCGACATGTCACAGCAGCTGGTGGCGAGCCGTTCCGGGAAGAATTGATGATGCGGTCGAGGGTCTGGTTGGCGTTGTTGGCGTGCAGCGTGGACAGGCACAGGTGGCCGGTCTCGGCGTAAGCGATGGCCGCCTGCATGGTCTCGCGGTCGCGGATCTCGCCGATCATGATCACTTCCGGCGCCGCGCGCATGGCGTTCTTCAGCGCGTTGGCATAGCTGGGGTATCGAGCCCGACCTCGCGCTGGTCCACCACCGATTGCTTGTGCGTGTGGACGTATTCGATCGGGTCCTCAACCGTGTAGATGTGGCCGGTGTGGTTCTGGTTGCGGTAGTCGATCATCGAGGCCAGGGTGGTGGACTTGCCGGAACCGGCCGCGCCCACGAACAGCACCAGGCCGCGCGGCAGCATGATCAGTTCTTCGAGCAATGGCGGCAGTTTCAACTCCTCGATCGAGGGGATCTTGTCGGTGACATAACGCACAGCCATGGTCACGTCGCCGCGCTGCCGATAGATGTTGATGCGGAAGCGGCCGATCTCGCCCATGGCGAACGCCAGGTTCATCTCCCACTGGTCTTCGAACTCGGACTGCTGCCGGTCGTTCATCACCGAGTAGGCCATCGCCCGCACGTCGGCCGCGGCCAGCGGCTTGTGGTCGAGGTGCTTGGTGTAGCCTTCGATCTTGATGTTGGGCGGCGCGCCTGGGCTGAAGAACATGTCGGAGGCGCCGCGGTCGGACATCATCTCGCAGGTAATGATTGAGTTCCATGGCTATCCCTCGCCCAGGGTCCAATTGATCGTGGCCAATATAGGTCCGCGTTCCGGGGGCTTTATTGATCGAGGTCAGCCTTGTGGCGACTAGTCCGGCCCTTGTGTCCGGCCTTCGCGGCAAGCAAAAAAGGCGACCGGAGTGCGGTCGCCCAATCCCTGCTCCAGGGTTGGTGCCGGCCGCTATCCGGGGATAGACACAGCGGCCAAGGCTAATAAGGGAACGCATGCCGTCTGCACGGAAACAGGACACGGTCCACCGAACGAGGCTGACTGCGGCACATCCTGATTAGAGCGATTGCTTTACAATACGCCCCGCCGAGTACGCTTTCACCGCGATTCAGGACATTACCTTCCCTTATATTACAATGGCTTATGCGCACTTTTTGACGTAACTCGGAGGTCCTCTCCGCTGCGTCGGGCGCGCTTCGAGCCGGCGGAGCCTCCCATGATTTTCGAAACCATCGCCAAGACCGGCCACGAAGAAGTCGTGTTCTGCCACAACAAGGACGCCGGCCTGAAGGCGATCATCGCCATCCACAACACGCGTGCTCGGCCCGGCCCTCGGCGGCTTGCGCATGTGGCCCTACGCGACCGAGCAGGACGCGCTCAACGACGTGCTGCGCCTGTCCCGCGGCATGACCTACAAGGCGGCCGTGGCCGGGCCTGAACCTCGGCGGCGGCAAGGCGGTCATCATCGGCGATCCGGCCAAGGACAAGTCCGAGGCGCTGTTCCGCGCCTTCGGCCGCTTCGTCGATTCGCTCGGCGGCCGCTACATCACCGCCGAGGACGTCGGCATCGACGTCAACGACATGGAATACGTGTTCCGCGAGACCGAGTTCGTCACCGGCGTGCACCAGGTCCACGGCGGCTCCGGCGATCCCTCGCCGTTCACCGCCTACGGCACCCTGCAGGGCCTCATGGCCGCGCTGCAGGTCAAGTTCGGCAACGAAGACGTCGGCAAGTACAGCTACGCCGGTCCAGGGCGTCGGCCATGTCGGCATGGAGTTCGTCAAGCTGCTGCGCGAGCGCGGCGCCAAGGTCTTCGTCACCGACATGAACACAGAACGGTGCAGCGCGCCGTCGACGAATCGGCTGCGAAGCCGTGGGCCTGGACGAGATCTACGACGTGCCGCCGATGTCTATTCGCCGTGCGCGCTCGGCGGCACGATCAACGAGAACACCATCGACCGCATCAAGTCCAAGATCATCTGCGGCGCCGCCAACAACCAGCTGGCCAACGACGCGATCGGCGACGAGCTGCAGAAGCCGCGGCATCCTGTACGCGCCCGACTACGCGGTCAACGCCGGCGGCCTGATGAACGTCTCGCTGGAGATCGACGGCTACAACCGCGAGCGCGCCATGCGCATGATGCGGACGATCTACTACAACCTCGGCCGCATCTTCGAGATCGCCACGCGACAACATCCCCACCTACAAGGCCGCCGACCGCATGGCCGAAGAGCGCATCGAGGCGATCGGCAAGCTGCGCCTGCCGCACCTGGGCGTGCAGGCCCCGCGCTTCCAGGGCCGCAGCGGGCGCTGACCATGGCCGATGCGCATCTTCCCGCTCGGCAGAGGACATCTCCGACATGTCCTGCGCGACGCGTCCGCCGTTTCGCCGACGCGGAAATCGCGCCGCGCGCGGCGCAGATCGACCACGACAACCTGTTCCCGGCCGACCTGTGGGCCAAGCTCGGCGAGATGGGCCTGCTCGGCATCACCGTGCCGGCCGAATACGGCGGCAGCGGCATGGGCTACCTGGCGCACCTGGTGGCGATGGAAGAGATTTCCCGCGCCTCCGGCTCGGTCGGCCTGTCCTACGGCGCGCATTCTAACCTGTGCGTGTACAACCTGTACACCAACGGCAACGAGGCGCAGCGGCGCAAGTACCTGCCGAAGCTGTGCAGCGGCGAGCGCGTCGGCGCGCTGGCGATGAGCGAACCCGGCGCCGGTTCCGACGTGGTCGGCTCGATGAGTTGCCGCGCCGAGCTGCGCGACCGTCTGGGTCGCCAACGGCAGCAAGATGTGGATCACCAACGGCCCCGAGGCCGACGCGCTGGTGGTCTACATGCGCACCGCCGGCAAGGACGCCGGATCGCGCTGCATGACCGCCTTCATCGTCGAGAAAGGCATGAAGGGCTTCTCGACCGCGCAGAAGCTGGACAAGCTCGGCATGCGCGGCTCCAACACCTGCGAGCTGGTGTTCGACCATTGCGAAATCCCGGCCGAGAACGTCCTCGGCGAGGTCAACCAGGGCATCAAGGTGCTGATGCGCGGCCTAACACCGAACGGCTGGTGATCAGCGGCGGACCGCTTGGCCTGATGCAGGCGGCGCTCGACATCGCCCTGCCCTACGTGCGCGAACGCAAGCAGTTCGACGCCGCGATCGGCACCTTCGGCCTGATGCAGGGCAAGATCGCCGACATGTACACGGCGCTGCAGTCCAGCCGCGCCTATCGCCTACCAGGTCGCGCGCGACTTCGACGCCGGCCGCCGAGCCGCGTCGACGCCGCCGCCTGCCTGCTGCAGGCGTCCGAGGCGCCGTGCAGGTCACCATCGAGGCGATCCAGGCCCTTGGCGGCAACGGCTACATCAACGAATACGACACCGGCCGCCTGTTCCGCGACGCCAAGCTCTACGCCATCGGCGCCGGCACCAACGAGATCCGCCGGATGCTGATCGGACGCGAGCTGTTCGAGGCAGGATTGATCGCCTTCCGGCGGCGGAATGTGGCGGAAGCAGGATTCCGTGGGGTTTATTTCGCCCCGCCCTCGCTGGAGTCTGTCGTGGAGAACCGGAAATCCACGAGTACCGGTGGTGCTGGCCGGCTTAGTTGAAGACCGCCCGTGGATATCATTCCGCCTAGCGCCGAGGGGGAAGTGGCCGAGCATCGGATTTCGGTGGTCCTGCTCGACGTGGTGAGGAAAGGACCAGGCCGGCCTGAGTGGTCGATTACATCCGGCAAGGTCGAGAATAAATATCGGATCGTCCTGCGCACCGGCGAACCGGGACAGGCGCCCGAACAGGAAGTGATCACCCGCTCGACATACGATTACAAGGAAAAGACCGAGCTACCGCCCAGAAGCTGTTCAGAGATGTTCGCCTCGTGCGCGCCTATCGCGACATATGATATCGAAGGAAAAGGGGGGAGGGGTCGCGCCTCGGCGACATCTTCTGCACAGAAGACCTCAATTCGCCGCGGTGCTCAGCTGGCCAACTCGGGCGGGGCGAGCTGAAGTCGGCTGTCCGAGCGCCCAGTGGGGTAGGAATTGGGTGGGAGATGGCTCTTTCCTGGCGCAGCGACGAGATCGACGCGGCCCGCTGCGAGCAGCTCCGCTGAAGAGGGGAGGGCAATTAGAGGGCGCGGGGAGGTATCCGCGCTGGCCGGCGAATCGATGCCTCATCAGCGGCCTAGGAACACCATGCTGCGACGTCTGCGACGGTGGCGCATTTAGTCGGCCATGCTCGCCCGTCGTCGGTCCAGCACGATGCTTCGCCGTCGCGGGCGCCAGGATCATGCCTTCGGCGCGATCCGAGGGGGGGGGGGGGGGGCGGGTCCAAGAAGGAGCAAGGCTGAGGGGGGGGGAGGAGGGGCGGGGTATGTCGTCATCGTCGGTGCCAAGCGCACCGCCCTGGGTTCCCTGCTCGGCCAGTTCACCGGTGTGCCGACGCCCGTGCTGGGCGCCACTGCGATCAAGGCGGCCATGGCGAAAGCCGGGATCGACGGCGAGCCGTGTCGGAAGTGATCATGGGTTGCGTGCTGCCGGCCGGCCTCGGCCAGGCTCCGGCGCGACAGGCGGCGATCGCCGCCGGCCTGCCCATGTCGGCCGGCGGCACGACCATCAACAAGGTCTGCGGCTCGGGCATGAAGGCGGTGATGCTCGGCCACGACCTGATCAAGGCCGGCTCGGCCGACGTCGTGGTCGCCGGCGGCATGGAGTCGATGACCAATGCTCCGCACCTGCTCAATGGTTCCAGAACCGGCATCCGCTATGGCAGCGCCGAGATGCTCGACCACATGGCGTGGGACGGCCTGACCAATCCCTACGACAAGCAGCCGATGGGCGTGTTCGGCGAACTGTGCGTGTCCAAGTACGGCTTCACCCGCGAGGAGCAGGATGCGTTCGCCGCCGAGTCGGTGCGCCGCGCGCTCGCCGCGCAGGCCGAAGGCGCGTTCAAGGCAGAGATCGCGCCGGTCACGGTCGCCGGCCGCAAGGGCGACGTGGTCGTCGACAGCGACGAGCAGCCCGGCCGTTGCGACATCAACAAGATCCCCAGCCTCAAGCCGCCTTCAAGAAGGACGGCACGATCACCGCGGCCAGTTCGTCGAGCATCAACGACGGCGCCGCGGCGCTGGTGCTGATGTCGGCCGATCGGGCCAAGGCCAGCGGCGCCAGGCCGCTGGCGCGGATCGTCGCGCACAGCACGCATTCGCAGGCGCCCGGAGTGGTTCACCACCGCGCCCGTGGGCGCGATCGAGAAAGTGCTGGCCAAGGCCGGCTGGCAAGTCGGCGATGTCGATCTGTTCGAGGTCAACGAAGCTTTCGCGACCGTCGCCATGGCGCCGATGAAGGAACTCGGCATCGCCCACGCCAAGCTCAATGTCCATGGCGGCGCCTGCGCGTTGGGGCATCCGATCGGCGCCAGCGGTGCGCGGCTGATCGTGACGCTGATCCATGCGCTGCAGCGGCACGGCGGCAAGCGCGGCGTGGCCGCGCTTTGCATCGGCGGCGGCGAAGCTACCGCCATGGCGATCGAACTGGCCTGAGCACGCTGACTCGGCCAGAAAGCTATTCACATAAGACCGCTTGACAATATCTCAATATTTGCCATCATGGCGGACACGTGCGCCCAATGCGCACGTTTTGATATCTCAAACGTTAACGTCTAGACGAGGAAACACCCATGTCCCTGAACAAGACCCTGCTCGCCCTGGCCCTTGGCCTGGCCCTGACCGCCTGCTCGAAGGAAGAAGCCCCGGCCGCCGACGCTGCCCCGGCTGCCGACGCCGCTACCGCCCCGGCCGCTGACGCTGCCCCGGCTGCTGCCGCTCCGGCCGACGCGATGGCCACCGACGCTGCTGCCGCCGCTCCGGCGATGGCTGCTGACGCTTCGGCCCCGAGCCGCTGCTGCCGCCCACCCGCTCTACCTGCTCCTGCCGCTGCTCGCCCCCTGCTACCGCCGACAAGAAGTAATCTTCGGATTACTTGCAAAACGAAAGCCGCCGGCGCGCGCCGGCGGCTTTTTTGTTGCCCGCGATTCGGCCCGTTCCGGACTAGGCGCTCGCTGGCACGCCCCGTAGACTCTGGTTTCGCCACATCCGAGCGACGCCATGCCCCGCCTGACCAGCCAGATCGACCCGCGCAGCCCCGAGTTCGCGCTGAACGCAGCAAGCCTGCGCCAGGCAGTCGCCGACCTTGACGCGCGTCTGGAACGGGTCGCCACCGGTGGCGGCGACAAGGCGCGCAGCAAGCACATCGAGCGCGGCAAGCTGCTGCCGCGCGAACGCATCAACGCCCTGCTCGACCCCGGCATCGCCCTTCCTCGAATTGTCGGCGCTGGCCGCCGACGGCATGTACGACGGCCAGGCGCCGGCGCCGGCATCGATCACCGGCATCGGCCGCGTGCATGGCAGGAAGTGCGTCATCGTCGCCAACGACGCGACCGTCAAGGGCGGCACCTATTTCCCGATGACGGTGAAGAAACACCTGCGCGCGCAGGAAATCGCCCTGGAGAACCACCTGCCCTGCGTCTACCTGGTCGATTCCGGCGGCGCCTTCCTGCCGCTGCAGGACGAGGTCTTCCCCGACAGGGACCATTTCGGCCGCATCTTCTACAACCAGGCGCGGATGAGCGCGCCGAGCATTCCGCAGATCGCCGTGGTGATGGGCTCCTGCACCGCCGGCGGCGCCTACGTGCCGGCGATGAGCGACGAGAGCGATCATCGTCAAGGACCAGGGCACGATCTTCCTCGGCGGCCCGCCGCTGGTGAAGGCGGCCACCGGCGAAGTGGTCGACGCCGAAGACCTCGGCGGCGCCGACGTGCACACCGCGCATCTCCGGCGTCGCCGACCACTTCGCCGAGAACGACGCGCCACGCGCTGCGCATCGCCCGCGACATCGCTGGCGAACCTGAACCGCCAGAAGCCGCTGCCGCTGGCCCTGGCCGAGCCGCGCGAGCCGGCTCTACGACCGCCGACGAGCTCTACGGCATCGTCCCGACCGACACCCGCCGGCCCTACGATGTCCGCGAGATCATCGCCCGCCTGGTCGACGGCTCCGAGTTCCAGGAGTTCAAGGCACGCTACGGCACGACGCTGGTCTCCGGCTTCGCCCACATCCACGGCTATCCGGTCGGCATCGTCGCCAACAACGGCATCCTGTTCTCCGAGAGCGCGCTGAAGGGCGCGCATTTCATCGAGCTGTGCAACCAGCGCGACATCCCGCTGGTGTTCCTGCAGAACATCACCGGCTTCATGGTCGGCAAGAAGTACGAGAACGCCGGCATCGCCAAGGACGGCGCCAAGATGGTCACCGCCGTCGCCTGCTCGCACGTGCCCAAGTTCACCGTCGTCATCGGCGGCAGCTTCGGCGCCGGCAACTACGCGATGTGCGGCCGCGCCTACGGCGCCGCGCTTCCTCTGGATGTGGCCGAACGCGCGGATCTCGGTGATGGGCGGCGAACAGGCGGCGAGCGTGCTGGCCACGGTCAAGCGCGACGGCATCGAGGCGTCGGGAAATCCTGGAGCGCGGACGAGGAAGAGCGTTCAAGGCGCCGATCCGCGAACAGTACGAAGCGCAGGGCAATCCCTACTACGCCACCGCCCGGCTCTGGGACGACGGCGTCATCGACCCGGCCGACACCCGGCGCGTCCTCGGCCTGGCCATTTCCGCTAGCTTGAATGCGCCGATCGAGAAATCGAACTACGGTGTTTTTCGGATGTAGCTTCAGCGCATCTCGTATTCGATCTGGGTGCGTACCGTCACGTCCGGCGCGTTTTTGTCGAGTCCGGCCAGCACGGCCGCATTCCACTCATCTTGTCCGTGGCCGAAACGCTTCTCGCCGAACAAGGCCGGCCCAGCAATGTGACTCTGATCCTGGCCCAGATCGCCGAAGCTGCCGAGCTCCGCCATGCCCTGCAGCCCCGACTCGAGCGCCGCACGCCGTGCCGACGCACCTGCCACGTGTAGCCCAGGCCGGTCTGGTGCTTGCGCCCCTGCCGACCTCGCGTTCGAACAGCAGGTTGACGTTCGCGATGTGCTGGCCGATGTCCTTCATGAACATCGGGCCGATCTTCAGCGCGTCGGGACTCGGCAGAAACGTGTGTTCGTACGCGGCGAACAGGCCGAAGTCCAGCCAGTACTTGCCCTGTTCGGTCAACGCGAAGATGTTCTCCCATTCCAGCGATTCGAGCGTTGCCGCCGTGCCGTCCTCGAAGGCGTGCTCGATCTCGAGCTCGGTCAACCAGTTGTCGCTCATGCCGTGACCGAACTCCAGGATGCTAGCGTGTTCTTCGGGCCGCCGTCGAAGTGCGCCTAGCCGCCGCGGAACTCGATCTCGGTCTCGCCCTTCTCGACGATCGGCGTATAGACCTTGTCGGCCGCACCAGCCAGGGCCAAGCGGCGAAATGCCAGCAGAGGCAAGGCCATGGTCTTGCGTTCAGGAATTTTCTTGCGCACGATGGAGATCCTTTGGACTTCGGAAAGGTTCGGGTCAGCGGCGATCAGGGCGCCTTGCGCCGTGTCCTGGTGGAAGTCGCCGAAGAACGGATAGCGGCCCGGCTTGAGCGGACCGACGTAGACCGTGATCGTGGCCTTGCCGGTGACGATCTTTTCGCGGTTGAGCTCGTGGCTCTCGAATTCTTCGGGCGTGGCGTCTTCGTTGACCACCAGCAGCTTGACCTTGGTATTGGCCGGAATCGTCAGCTCGCTGGGTACGTAGCGATGGTTGCGGATGCTCAGCGTGTATTCCGGGGTGTCGGCCGCTGCCGCGAACGGCAACAGCGTCAACACAGCGAGGAGGAAAAAGCGCATTCGGACTCCGATCAGGCGGTCAAGGAAGGGGCCGGGGCCATGCTCGGCGCGGGCAACCGGAACATCCGCATGCCGATCACCAGCAGCACGACCGTGGCGGCATAGAACACCATCTGCATGCCGCTCGGCTGGGCGGTATAACCAATCAGGACATGCAGGGTGCGGCCCAGCAGCGAGTCGTCGCCGAGCAACCAGCCACTGTCCCAAAGCGGACTCGCCAGCGCGGGCAGGACGTCGGCCTGCACCAGGAAACCGGCCGCGCTGCTGGCCAGGCCGGCGGCGACCAGTATCAGCAAGCCATTGGTGGTCCCGAAGAAATGCCGCATCGGGATCTTGAGCAGGCCGAAGTACAGTGCGAATCCGACCATGACGCCGAGGCCAATGCCCAGCGCGCCGCCGAGCAGCAATCGTCCTCGGCGAGCCGCCGGCGCACAAGCCGTAGCCGAACAGCACCACTTCCGAGCCTTCGCGCAGCACCGCCAGCGCCACGACCATCAGCAACGCCGTCATCGGCCGGCTGACCCTCGCAGACGGCGCCGCCGACCGACTTCATGTGCAGGGCGAGTTCCTTGCCGTGCCGCGCCATCCAGACGACGTGCCAACCGATCATGGCCACGGCGGCGAGCAGCACGGCGGCGTTGAACCATTCCTGGCCCATGCCGCTCATCGCGCCGGCGATGCCTCGGCCGACAGCGCCACCAGGACCGCGCCGATCAGGCCCAGTGCGAGCCCGGCCCGATCCACAATGCCCTGCCCTTCACGCCACGGGTGGCGGCGGCGACAATGCTGATGATGAGCGCAGCCTCAAGAACTTCTCGGAACACAATAATTAGATTGGCAATCATGGTCTCCGGCGGTTTCCGCCATCTGGATAGTAATGATAATGGTTCTTATTTAGATTGCAAGCCCCGGATGCGGTCCCGGTTAAATTCCACAGTCCCATTCCGACGAGCGATCCAGCCCATGCCCCGGCCCCCTGGCTTCCCTCGGCTCGAACGGACGGGCGCCGTCGCCCGGGTCGTGATGCAGCCGTCCGGAAATCCACAACGCCTTCGACGACGAGACTGGTGGCGGAACTGACCGCACCCTGCTCGAACTGGACCGGGCGACCCCGCTGTCCGCGCGGTGGTGCTGACCGGCGACGGATCCACCTTTTCCGCCGGCGCCGACCTGAACTGGATGCGGCGCATGGCCGCTGCCAGCGAGGAGGAGAACCGTGCGCGACTCGCTTCGGCCTGGCGCCGCTCATGCGCACGCTGAATTTCCTGTCCAAGCCCACCGATCGCCCGGGTCAACGGCTCGGCCTACGGCGGCGGCGTCGGCCTGATCGCCTGCTGCGATATCGCGATCGGCGTGCGACGGCGCCAATTCTCGCTGAGCGAGGTCAAGCTCGGCCTGGTGCCGGCGGTGATCTCGCCCTATGTGATCGCCGCGATCGGCCCTCGCCACGCGCGCCGCATGTTCCTGACCGCCGAGATTTTCGACGCCGGCGAAGCCGAGCGCATCGGACTGCTGCACCAGTGCGTCGCGCCGGGCGAGTTGGATGCCGCGGTGGAACGCAGCCTGCACTGGCTGGGCAAGGGCGGTCCCGAGGCCCAGCCGAGGCCAAGCGCCTGGCGCCAGCGCGTGGCCGGCATGACGCCGGCGCTCGATGGCCGAGCATCGACGCGAGAACGCCGCCTGATCGCGCGCCTGCGCGTCTCCGCCGAGGGCCAGCGAAGGCATGGCTGCCTTCCTCGACAAGCGCGCGCCGGCATGGAGCCGCGGCGCATGAGCCACCGCCGATGTTCGACAAGATCCTGATCGCCAATCGCGGCGAGATCGCCTGCCGCGTCATCCGCACCTGTCGTCGCCTGGGCATCCGCACGGTCGCGGTCTATTCCGAGGCCGACGCCGACGCGCAGCACGTGCGCCTGGCCGACGAAGCCTGGCCCATCGGCGGCCCGCGGCCGCAGGACAGCTACCTGCGCGGCGACGCGATCATCGCCGGCGGCGCTGCGCACGCGGCGCGCAGGCCATCCATCCCGGCTACGGCTTCCTGTCCGAGAACGCCGACTTCGCCGATGCGGTGGCCGCCGCCGGCCTGGTGTTCATCGGGCCGCGCGCGGCCTCGATGCGCAAGATGGGCAGCAAGGCCGGCGCCAAGGACCTCATGTCCGCGCACGGCGTGCCGGTCGTGCCCGGCTACACCGGCGAAGACCAGGATCCGCGCTGCTGCAGCGCGAGGCCGATCGCATCGGCTACCCGCTGATGATCAAGGCCGCGCACGGCGGCGGCGGCAAGGGCATGCGCCTGGTGCAGCGCCGCGAGCGACTTCGCCGCGGCGCTGGAATCCTGCCAGCGCGAAGCGAAGCAGCGCCTTCGGCCGCGATCGCGTGCTGCTCGAGCGCTACGTGCGAGCAGCCCACGCCACATCGAGTTCCAGGTGTTCGCCGACCGCGCACGGCCACACCGTGCACCTGGGCGAGCGCGAGTGCTCGGCGCAGCGCCGCTACCAGAAGGTGATCGAGGAATCGCCCTCGCCCTTCCTGACGCCGGAGCGGCGGCAGCAGATGGGCGCAGGCCGCGGTGCAGGCGGCGCGCGCGATCGACTACGTCAATGCCGGCACGGTCGAGTTCATCGTCGGCGCCGACGGCGATTTCTACTTCATGGAGATCAACACGCGCCTGCAGGTCGAGCATCCGGTCACCGAGACTGGTGACCGGCCTGGACCTGGTCGAGTGGCAGCTGCGCGTCGCCGCCGGCGAGCCGCTGCCGCTGGCGCAGGAGGACATCACGCAGCACGGCCACGCGATGGAAGTGCGCCTGTACGCCGAGGATCCGGAGCAGAATTTCCTGCCCGGCTCGGGCCGCCTGGATCGCCTGCGCGCTGCCGACGCGCGTCGGCCCACCTGCGCCTGGACGGCGGCGTGGTCGAGGGCGATGACGGTCACCATCTTCTACGACCCGATGATCGCCAAGCTGATCGTCTGGGACGACGATCGTCCGCGCGCGCTCGCCCGCCTGCGCGATGCGCTGGCCGCGACTGCGAGATCGTCAAGCCTCGAAGTCGAACGTCGAGTTCCTGGAGAAGCTGATCCGCCATCCGGTGGTGGTGGAAGGCCGCGATCGACACCGGCTACCTGGACAAGCACCTGGACGAAGTGCTGCCGGATCCGCAGCCGCCGCGAGCGAAGACATCGCCGCAGCCGTGGCCGCCTGCCTGCTGCACGACGAGGCGGCTACCCGCGCCGCCGCGCTGCGGCTCGAGCCGATCCCTACTCGCCCTGGGCTTTCGCCGACGGCTGGCGGCTTGGCCACGCCGGCCAGCGCGTGCTCTGCTTCGGCTGGCGCGAGCGGCGCATCGACATCGTCGGCGCACGGCTCGGCCGGGCCACTACCGTGATCGAGCAGGCGACCAACCGCGTCGCGGTCGACGCGACGCGCGCCTGGCCGGCGACATGCTGAGCGCGCAGATCGACGGCCAGGCGCGCCGTTTCCGCTGCCGCGTCGATGGCACGCGGCTCTTCCTGCACGACGGCGACGCGCCGCCTGACGCTGGCGCGCTTGCCGGCCTTCCACATGGGCGACGCCGAACTGTCGGCGGCGGCGACCGCGTGCAGGCGCCGATGCCCGGGCGCGATCGTCGCTGATGCGGGTCGCGGTCGGCGACGCGGTCGAGGAAGGCCAGGAACTGGGCGTGATGGAAGCGATGAAGATGGAACTCGGCCTGAAGGCGCCGCGCGCGGGCATCGTCGCCGAGGTGCGGGTGGCCGACGGCGATTTCGTCGACGGCGACGCGCTGCTGATCCTGCTGGAGGCGGCGCCATGAACGATTCGGTGCGCGTGGTTGAAGTCGGCCCGCGCGACGGCGCTGCAGAACGAGAAGACGATCATCGCCGCCCGCGACAAGATCGAATTGATCGACCGCCTCTCGCAGACCGGGCTGCGCACGATCGAGGCGACCAGTTTCGTCAGCCCGAAATGGATTCCGCAGCTGGCCGATGCCGCCGAGGTGTTCGCCGGCATCGCAAGCGTCCGGGCGTTTCCTATCCGGTGCTGGTGCCCAACGAGCAGGGCTACGAGCGCGCGCGCGCGGTCGGCGCCGACCGAGGTCGCGATTTTCGGCGCCGCCTCGGAAGCCTTCAACCGCAAGAACATCAATGCCTCCATCGACGAGAGCATCGAGCGCTTCATCCCGGTCCTGGCGCGGGCGCGCGCCGACGGCGTCAAGGTTCGCGGCTATGTCTCCACGGTGCTCGGCTGCCCGTACCAGGGCGAGGTGCCGGTTGCCGACGTGGTCCGCGATCGCCAGCCGGCTGCATGCGCTGGGCTGCTACGAAGTCTCGCTCGGCGACACCATCGGCATCGGCACGCCGGGCCAGGCGCGCGCCATGTTGCGCGCGGTGGCGCAGGCCGTGCCGATGTCGGCGCTGGCCGTGCACTTCCACGACACCCGCGGCCAGGCGCTGGCCAATATCCTGGCCTGCCTGGAGGAAGGCGTGCGCGTGGTCGACTCCGCGGTCTCCGGCACGGGCGGCTGTCCCTACGCGCAAGGGCGCCAGCGGCAACGTCGCCACCGAAGACGTGGTCTACATGCTCGAGGGCATGGGCCTTGCCACCGGCGTGGACTTGCCGCGGCTGGTCGACACCGGCCTGTGGCTGTCGGCGCTGCTCGGCCGCGCGAGCGGCAGCAAGGTTTCAATAGCGAGCCAGGGTCATGAGCTGAATTCTCCATCCGCCCGATCACCGCCAGCGACGATGCGCCATGGCGGCCGTCATCCGCACCGTCATGCCCGAGTTCGGCGCGGTCGGCGACGGCTTCGCGATCAACGATCCGGAAGTGGACTGGCTGAGCCGCGCCTATGCCGAGCCGCGTTGCGCCTACTTCGTGATCGAGCGCGACGGCAAGGTGCTCGGCGGCGGCGGCGTTGCGCCGCTGACCGGCGGCGATCCGGGGTCTGCGAGTTGCGCAAGATGTATTTCCTGCCCGAGGCGCGCGGCGCCGGCGCCGGCGCGGCGATGATGACCAGCTGCCTGGATGCGGCGCGCCGCTCGGCTTCAAGCGCTGCTACCTGGAAACGCTGAGCGGCATGGACGCGGCGATGCGCCTGTACGAGCGCAGCGGATTCCGGCGGATCGCCTGGCCCGATGGGGGCCACCGGACACGGCGGCTGCAACGCCTTCTACCTGCTCGATTTGTAGCGCGGGCCGCTCCGGAGTCGCGATTCCGGTCGCCGCCTGCCGTAAAATGGGGGTTTCGCGCCCACTGGAATTCCCATGCAACTCGGCAACTACCCGCGCCGTCGTCACCGGCGGCGTTTCCGGACTCGGCTTCGCGGTCGCCGAGCACCTGGTCCGCCACGGCGGCAAAGTCGCCCTGTTCGACATCAACGACGACAAGGCCGCCGCGGCGGTCGCCGCACTGGGCGCGGACAATGCGATGTACTTGCGCACCGACGTCAGCGACGAAGCCAACGTGCAGGCCAACCTGCGCCACGGCCAAGGATTTCCTCGGCGGACTGAACGTCGCGGTCAATTGCGCCGGCATCCTCGGCGCCGGCCGCGTGCTCGGCCGCGAAGGCGCGATGCCGCTGAAGCAATTCGCGACGACCGTGATGGTCAACCTGATCGGCAGCTTCAATGTCGCCAAGGGCGCCGCCGACCTGATGCAGCACAACGCGCCGGGCGAAGACGGCGAGCGCGGCGTGATCATCAACACCGCCTCGGTCGCGGCCTTCGAGGGCCAGATCGGCCAGGCCGCCTACTCTGCGTCCAAGGGCGGCGTGGTCGGCATGACCTTGCCGATGGCGCGTGAATTCGCCCGCATCGGCGTGCGCGTGATGACCATCGCCCCGGGAATCTTCTGGACGCCGATGGTCGACGGCATGCCGCCAGCGGTGCAGGAATCGCTGAGCGCCTCGATCCCGTTCCCCTCGCGCCTGGGCCAGCCCGGCGAGTTCGCCGAGACCGTGGCCTTCATCATCGGCAACCGCTACCTCAACGGCGAAACCATCCGCCTCGACGGCGGCGTGCGCCTGGCCCCGAAATAACGCGCCCATGCTCAGCCCTCTCCTACGAAGTTCGATCCACGCAGGAAATTCCATGAAAGCGTCCGAAGTAAAGAAAGGCAACGTCGTCGAGCACAACGGCACCGTCTACCAGATCCGCGACATCGAGCGCAGCGCCGCCCAGGGCCGCAGCGGCAATGTCACCTTCCGCTTCATCATGTACAGCGTGCCGGGCGGCACCAAGTTCGACCTGAGCCTGCGTTCGGAAGACGAGCTGAAGGAAGTCGAGCTGATCCGCCGCGAAGCGACGTTCTCGTACAAGGACGGCGATGCGTTCGTGTTCCTGGACGTCGAGGACTACACGCCCTACCAGCTCGATGCCGACGTGGTCGGCGACATGGCCGGCTACATCACCGAGGGCCTGGAAGGCTGCTACGTGCAGATCATCGACGATGTGCCGGTGGCGGTGTTGCTGCCTGCCAGCGTCGTGCTCGAAGTCGTCGAGACGCCGCCGGAACTCAAGGGCGGCACCGCCACCAAGCGGCCGAAGCCGGCGCGCCTGAACACCGGCATCGAGATCCAGGTGCCCGAATACATCAGCAACGGCGAGAAGATCTGGGTCAGCACGCGTCACCGGCGAGTTCGGCGGCCGCGCCTGAGGCGGCATCGGCTTCAGCCCCGCTGCAACCACTTGCGTGCCATTGCGCCGCACGCGACTCGTCTGCGTGTTCGTGTCGGCGGCGATTTCGTCGATCCGCGCCAGGCCAGCGCGTGCGATTCCTCGTTCGACCACGAAGCTTCCTCGTCCGGACGCGCGCACCACGAAACGCACGTCGTAGTGCCAGTGTCCCGGTTCGGCGCCGCGCTCCGGGATGAAGTGGCGGTCGAGGTCGAACACGTCCGGTCCACCGACAGATCCGCCCAGGCCCGATTCCTCCTCGGCCTCGCGCAGCGCCACGGCGGCGAGGTCGCCGTCGCCGTCGGCGTGGCCGCCGAGCTGCAACCAGCGGTCCAGCTTGCGGTGGTGGGTCAGCAGCACGCGCTGGCCGTCGGCGGAAACCAGCCACGCCGAACCGGTGAAGTGGCCGATCGCCAATGTGCGCTCGCAGCAATCCGGATGCGCCCGGGCGAATTCGACTGAACAGTGCGACCGCCTCGGCATCCGCCTGATCGCCGCCGGAAGTGGCTCTCCAGCAGCCCCAGCACCTGCCGCTGGGCAGTCGTCTGGAACTGTTCATCGAGGTCTCTTCGAGGTCGGTGGCCGGCGGCGCTTGCCGCACAGGGCCGTGTCGCTTATGTTACCGGTTGCTTCGCAGGCCGGGTTTCCGGCTGAGACAACTAAGAGCGCGACGGCCTTCACCGGCCTTCGCACCCATCGCAGCGTCAGGGGAATAAACAATGCTTTTCGAGCGAGTCAAACCGCTGGACCAGATTCTCGCAACGGCCGAAAGGAAGGCACTGAAGCGGCAACTCGGCTGGTTCCAGCTGATGATGCTCGGCATCGGCGCCATCATCGGCACCGGCATCTTCGTGCTCACCTCGGTCGCGGCGCAACAAGGCCGGCCCGGGCATGATGTACAGCTTCGTCATCGCCGGCGCGGTCTGCGCGCTGACCGCGCTCGTGTACGCCGAAATCGCCTCGATGGTGCCGGTGTCCGGTTCCGCCTACACCTACTCCTACGCGGTGCTGGGCGAAATCATCGCCTGGATGGTCGGCTGGGCCCTGATCCTCGAATACGCGGTCGCCGCCGGCGCCGTGGCCGTGGGCTGGTCCGGCTACGCCAACGGCTTCCTGGCCAGCATCGGCTCCGGACTTGCCGCACTTCCTGACGGCCGGGCCTCGACGATCCGGTGATCCTGCCCGACGGCACCGCCGCCAAGGGCACGTTCAACCTGGTGGCCTTCCTGGTCTCGCTGTTGGTGACCTGGCTGCTGGTGATCGGCACCTCCAAGAGCGCCAAGTTCACCGCGGTGCTGGTGATCGTCAAGATCGTCGCGCTGATCGCCTTCATCGTCGATCGCGCTGCCGGCGGCCAATGTCGCGAACTTCGAGCCGATGCTGCCCAATGGCTGGGGCACTCCGCTGTCCGGCATCGGCGTGCTCGGCGCGGCGGCCTCGATCTTCTTCGCCTACGTCGGCTTCGACGCGGTTTCCACCGCGGCCGAAGAGACCAAGAATCCGAACCGCAACATTCCGATCGGCCTGATCGGCTCGCTGGCCGATCTGCACGGTGTTCTACCTGCTGGTCGCCTACGCGGCGGTCGGTGCGGTCGGCGCGCAGCCGGGTGGCCCGCTGTCGCTGTCCAAGGAGCCGCTGGCCTTCGTCCTGCGCGAGCTCGGCCATCGGCCAGCTCGGCAACTGGTGGCCGCCGCGGCCATCATCGCCCTGCCCTCGGTGGTGCTGATGATGATCTACGGCCAGACCCGCATCCTGTTCACCATGGCGCGCGACGGCCTGATGCCCAAGGCGTTCGCCAAGGTGCATCCGAAGTTCCACACGCCGCACGTGGTCACGATCATCACCGGCGCGGTGGTGTCGCTGTTCGCGGCGCTGTTCCCGGTCGGCACGCTGGCCGACATCTCGAACTCCGGCACGCTGTTCGCGTTCTTCCTGGTGGCGCTGGGCGTGATGATGCTGCGCAAGAGCGACGCCTGATCGGAAGCGCAGCTTCAGGACGCCGATGGTCTGGCTGGTCGGTCCGCTGGCGATGGCCGGCTGCGCCCTGCTGTTCGTCAGCCTGGGCAGCTACACCATCAAGCTGTTCCTGGGCTGGGCCGTGATCGGCCTGGTGGTCTATTTCGCCTGGAGCCGCAAGCGCAGCCACCTGGCCAACGGCACCGAGCACGTCTCGTAAGCTCTCGGTCAACGCGACACAAGGAAACGGCGCGGATCACTCCGCGCCGTTTTCGTTTTCGTTCTCGCGCTTCCAGCAGCTTCGCCAGCGGCAGCTGCTTCTTGCTGTCGGCGCCAAGCTTGCGCAGGCGCTCGACCCGGCCAGCAGGTTGCCCTTGCCGGTGCTGATCCGCTTGACCGCGCCTTCGTGGACGCGGACGGCCTTGTCGAGCGCATCGCCGACGCCGGCCAGTTCCTGCTCGAGCATCACGAAGCTGTCGTACAGCCGCCGGCCTGGCGCGCGATCTCCGCGGCGTTGAGGTTGCGGTCTTCCAGCCGCCAGAGGTGCGCGACCGTGCGCAGGGTCGCCAGCAGGGTGCTCGGGCTGACCAGCGCGATGTTCTTGGACAACGCGTAGGTGTACAGCGCGTCGTCGGCGCGGATCGCTTCGATGAAGGCCGCCTCGATCGGCACGAACATCAGGACGAAATCGACCGTGCGGATGCCCGGCAGCGCCGAGTAGTCGCGCTTGGACAAGCCATTGATGTGGCGACGGAACGACGTGGCGTGCTCGCGCAAGGCGATCTCGCGCTCGCCGGCGTCGTTGGCCGCGACCAGGCGCTCCTAGGCGATCAGCGACACCTTGGCGTCGATCACCAGGTCCTTGTTCTCGGGCAGGTGGACGATGACGTCCGGCCGCGGCCGGCCACCCTCCTCTCGGCTGAACACGATCTGCAACTCGAATTCCCGGCCCTGCTCAGGCCCGAAGCTTCCAGCACGCGCTCCAGCACCATTTCGCCCCAGTCGCCCTGGGTGCGCTGTCGCCCTTAGCGCGCGGGTCAGGTTGATCGCGTCTTCGCTGATCGGCTGTTGAGCTGCTTGAGCGTCTGGATCTCCTGCGAGAGCATGCCGCGTTCGCGCTGCTCGTTGGCGTAGGTCTGAGCGATCGCCTCGCGGAATTCCTTCGAGCTGCGCGCTTCAGCGGATCGATGCAGGCCGCCGATCTGCAGCTGGCTCTGCTCGGTGAGCTTCTGCGCGCGCTCGTCGAGGATCTGGGTGGCGGTGTTGCGGAAGGTGTCGCGCAGTCGCGTCTCGGCGTCCTGGTGCTGAGCAGCTCCTCGGCGTGGGCGCGCTGCTGTTCGTCGATGCGCGCCGCCAGTTCGGCGGCCTGGGATTCGGCCTGGGCTAGCGCGCTGCCGGCTCTGGTCGCAGTCTGGGATCCAGCCTGGATCGAGCGTGCCGTTCAGCTCGGCGCGCGCCTCGGCATTGGCGATGTCCCGGGCCAGGGCTGGCGCTGCGCGGCTCGGCGTCGGCGACGCCGCCGACGACGGCCGGCCGCATGGCCAGCCAAGCCCCAGGCCGCCAGGGCGAGCAAGCGACGATGGCGAAAGCAGAATCTGCACTGTCAATGCAGCGCCCTCTCTGGTCGATAGACCAGATTCTAAGGCGCGGCGCGTCCCAGGCGACGAGAAGCGGCGCCGCGCTCCTGCGGCCGGTCCGGGTTGTCGGCTCAGACTCAGGCCTTCTTCGCCCAGGCCGCGCACCAGCCCTTGGGCGACGACGCTGAAACCTGCGAACAGGGTGCAGGCGCCGGTCGCGGCGGTGAAGACTGGCAGTTGGGGCAGTCGCTGCCCGGCTTGTGAGGCGGGCATTCGCTGGTCTTGCTGGTGTCTTCGCCGTAGCCGAGCGCCTTGGCCTGCGCGTTGGTCAGCGGAAGCTTGGGCAGGCCGCGGCGCTGGCCGGCGGCGGCCATGGCGCCCAGCAGCGGGACCGGCGGCCGCGGCGACGGCGGCCTGGATCAGGAAACGACGGCGGGAATGACGTGGGTTCTCGGACATGGTGATTGCCTCCATGGATAAGTGGGCACTCTAGCGCGCAGGTGAACGGCGACGTTGACGGAAATCAAGCGTCCATGCGCGACTGCCGGGCATTCGCTAAACTGTGCAGCATGAACGCGCATCCCTTACGACCCTGCCCGACTCCGTCTGCCTGCGCCGCGCGAATCATCGCCGGCGACCCGGCGAACTGGCCGCGCCTCGGCTGGACGCCCGGCCACAGCAGCAATTTCTCATGCGCCTCGACGACCGGCACGCCGGCGATCACCATCTCGGGCCGCGACAAGGGCCGCCTGGACGAAGGCGGACATCATGCTGGTCGACTACGATGGACGCGCGGTCGGCACTGAGGCAGCGCCCGTCGGCCGAGACCTTGCTGCACACCCATCTGTACGCCCGCTTCCCGGATACCGGCGCGTGCTGCATACCCACTCGCACAACCAGACGGTCGCCTCGCGCCTGTTCGCGTCCGCCGGCGAGATCCGCTTCGAGGACTACGAGCTGATCAAGGCCCTCGCGCGGGCATGCCACCCATGACACCTCGATCGACGCTGCCGGTGTTTCCGAACACGCAGCACATGACCATGCTGGCGGCCCAGGTCGACGTGATGGCTCGACGGGCCGCCCACTTGCCGGCCTACCTGATCGACGGCCACGGCATGTATGCCTGGGGCCGCGATCTTGCCGAAGCACGCCGCCATCTGGACGCCCTGGAGTTCCTGCTCGAGCTGCGAGCTCGACCTGAGGAGATTGAAAGCCATGAGCCGACTGCGGGTCTTTGACGAGCGCGCCCCGGGCCGCCCGCTGGCCGAATTCACCGCGCATGCCGACATCGCCGTGCACTCGGCGCGCGTCGGCGTGCGCTTCGAGCAATGGCAGGCGCAGCGCCGGTGGTCGCGCCGGCGCGATCCACGGAAAACGTGATGGCCGCCTACCAGCCCGATATCGACCGCCTGATGGCGGAGAAGGGCTTCCGCACGGTCGACGTGATCAGCCTCGCGCCCGACCATCCCAGAAGCGACGCGTTGCGCGCGAAGTTCCTGGACGAGCATTGGCACAGCGAGGACGAAGTGCGCTTCTTCGTCGCCGGCCGGGCCTGTTCAGCCTGCATCTGGACGATCGCGTCTACGAAGTGCTGTGCGAGCAAGGCGACCTGATCGGCGTGCCCGACAGCACCCGCCACTGGTTCGACATGGGCCCGGACGCCGAACTTCGTCGCGATCCGCTTCTTCACCAACCCGGACGGCTGGGTCGGCCGATTTCACCGGCAGCGACTCGCCGAGCATTTCCCGCGCTACGAACCTGGCGATGGCCGCGTCGTTCGCGCGCCCGAAGGCTCGGATCCTGACCGACATCGAGGGCACCACCAGCTCGATCTCCTTCGTGAAGGACGTGCTGTTTCCGTATGCGCGCCGAGCGCCTGCCGGCTTTCGTCGCCGCCCATGGCGACGAGCCGGAGGTGCGCCGCTGGCTCGACATGACGCCGCGCGTCGATGCTGGCGACGTCGTGCCGGACGCGACGCCATCGTCGCCGTGCTGCAACGCTGGATCGACGAGGACCGCAAGCACCCGCGCTCAAGGCCCTGCAGGGCATGATCTGGTCCGACGGCTACGACGGCCGCCATTTCGCCGCCCACATCTACCCGCGACGCCGTCGACGGCCTTGCGGCGCTGGCATGCGGCGGGCATCCCGATCCACGTCTACTCGTCGGGCTCGGTGCCGGCGCAGAAGTTGTACTTCGGCCACACCGCCGCCGGCGACCTGCTGCGCTGTTTTTTCCGGCTTCTTCGACACCACGGTGGCGGCAAGCGCGAGGCGAGATTCTATCGCACATCATCGCCGCAGCTCGGCTGCCGACGCAGGCCATCCTGTTCCTGTCCGACGTCGTCGACGAACTCGACGCCGCCCGCGAAGCCGGCCTGGCCACGGTGCTGGTGGACCGACGTGACGACTACCCGTCGCCGCGCCACGGCGAGGCCTGTCACGGCCACCGACGCGTCGAATCATTCGCCGACATCAAGCCGTGACCGGCGCGCCGCTGCAAACGGCCCGCGAGTATTTCCGCAGGCTGGGCCAGGCACTCAGCCTGGCCTTCTGGCGCCGGCCCGGTGCGCGCCTGGAACTGAGCGGATTCGGCTTCTTCATCGCGCCTGCGCTTTCGCCCTGCTCGCCTTCGCGATGCAGGATTACCACATCAGCGAGTTGCCGACCGATTTCTTCAGCGACGGCTTCCACGCCGCACGCAAGCTACTTCCTGGTGCTCCTGATCGCCGCCTGGCTGGCGGCGCGCTGTTGCAACGGCCGGCGCTGTGGCTGACGCTGGCGACGCTGGCCGTGCTGGTCGGCATTCCATGGACGGCCATCACCTTGCAGGTGAACGAATGGCTGGTGGATGCCGATGATCTGCAGATCTGGGCATGGCAGTATGCTGCTCGCCCTCGCCGGATTCGTCGCGGTGTTCCGCGCCGTTGGATTTGTCGCGCAGGCCAGCCCGGCCCCTCGCCGCATGGCGGCGAGCCTGTTGTTCGTGATGGTCCTGGGATGGCCGTGGTACTGGCAACAGTCGGCGTGGTTCTGGTACCCGCCCGAGGAAGAGGAAGCGGAGCCTGCGCCGCGTGCAGGAAGCCCCGGCCGCGGCGGTCAATGTCGCCTTCGATTCGGAGTCGGTGCTGTATCGGCAACCGGAGTTGCTGAGGCAGTCGATCGAGGCCGTCCAGGCCCAGACGCCCGGCAAGATCGATCTGTTCACGATGGGCTTCGCCGGAGACGGTAGCGAGAAGGTGTTCCGCAACGAGGTCGAGTACTTCGACCAGTTGATGGCGCAGCGTTTCGATGCCTCCACGCGCACGCTGTCGCTGATCAACGCGCCGGACACCGTCGATACGGTGCCGCTGGCGACGCTCACCAACCTGCGCGCCGCCCTGGTCGGCGTCGCCGCGCGGATGGACACCAGCGAGGATGTGCTCGTGTTGTTCCTCACCAGCCACGGCAGTCAGGACCATCGCCTGTTCGTAGGCCTCGATCCACTGCCGCTGCGGCAGATCCGGCCCCAGGATTTGCGCGCCGCGCTCGACGATGCCGGCGTCCGCTGGCGCGTGATCGTCGTCTCCTCGTGCTACTCGGGCGGATTCGTGGAGGCGCTGCGCGATCCGGATACGCTGGTGATCACGGCCGCGCGCGCCGACCGGACCTCCTTCGGCTGTGGCGGCGGTTCGCGAGATCACCTGGTTCGGCAAGGCTTTCCTGGCCCAGGCCCTGAACCAGACCACCGACTTCGAGCGCGGCTTTACGCTGGCCAGCAAGCAAGTCCGCGAATGGGAACTGGCGCAGGGCGAGACCGCCTCGGTGCCGCAGATGGCCGGTGGCTGGGCCATACGGCAAAAACTCGCCACGTGGCGCGCGACGCTGGCGCCGGCAAAGCCAGTCGCATTCTCGCCGCAGTAGGCGTTCCCGACGCGTCAGGGTTTCACTTCGTCCAGGCGGTAGCTCGTTTGCGCCTGCGCTTCGCCAAATCCGGCGATGCTGGCCCGCACCTCGATGCGATGGCTTCCGGCGCCCAGGTCCGTGGCCAGGGCGCCGCGCCACAGATGAGTGGAGGGTGACGCTTCGGGCAGTCGATCGAATCCGCGCAGGACGTCGGCCGAATCGTCGCGGGAATTTTCATCGAGCACGATCGGATCGGGCTGCAGCACCTTGCGCATGGGCTTCCAGGCGCCGTCGTCGATGCGGTATTCCACCAGCGTACCCGCATCGCCCATGAAGACATTCGCGTAGACGGCGAAGCCCGGGTAAGCGCCTCGCCGCAGGACTTTCGGCGCATGCAGCGCAATCTGCTGGCTCCCGGGCGCGCGCGCCGCGAACCAGCGCAAGCTGGAGGCGCCGTCGTTGATGGTCAGCAGCGCGTAGCCGTTCGGCGTTCCATCGCTCATGGTGGTCGATGGAATCCCATCGGCATCCTTCACACCCGTCCAGAAGGCGCCGCAGGACGCGCCGACGTTGTATTCGTGCAGCGGCTTCGCGCCGTGCCAGCCCGTGGCCGGGCCGTGGAAGAAATGTTGCTGGTTGTGGGTATGGCCGCTCAAGAGCAGCAGGTTCGGGAACGGCTGCAGCAGCGCGAACAGTCGCTCCCGGTCGGCGTGCCGGAAGGTCTCCACGCCACCCGCGTCGAACAGGGGAATGTGCAGCGCGATCACCAGCAGGCGATCCCTGGGCACGCCGGCCAGGTAGGCGGACAGGAAGGCGAACTGCCGGTCACGCAGGCCGCCCACGTAGACCGGACTCTTCCCGGGCTGGTAGACGACATCGTCGAGCACGATGAATCCGGCCTGCTCCTCTTCCCATGCGTAGGTATCGGGCCCGAACGCATGGCGAAAAGTTCCGAGCGAATGCTCGTCGCTCGAGGCGTCGAAATCCATGTCGTGATTCCCCGGGGCGTGCAGCCAGGGAACGCCGAGGCTTGCGTCCACCGCCTTCAACGCCGGGTAGAGGGAAAGATCGTCATTGACGATGTCGCCAAGGCTGACCGCCAGGTGCGGGCGTGGCTTTGAGCGCAACGGGGCGACAATGTCACGCTCGTAGTAATCGACGTCCACCAGCGACTTGGGCTGCGGATCGCCGACCAGCAACACGCTCAGTGGCGAGGAGGCATCCGCGGCCTCGCGTGTCAGTGCGAAATTCCTGCACGTGCCCGGCCCGGCGGGCACGCCGCCGTAACGAAGCACCGGCCCCGCCTGTGTCTGCAGGTTCGTCCAGGTATCCGGGAGTCCATCGACGCGCGTTGCTGCGCGGTACCCTGCGGGCTTGATCAGGAAAACGGATTCGCCGGAGGCCGCTGCCAGGCGATAGACGCCGGCGGAATCGGTGACGACGATCCGCTCGCCGTCGGAGACGCGCATCCCCGGCAGCCCCGCTTCACCGGATTCCCTGGCGCCGTTGCCGTTGCCATCCAGGAATACCGAGCCGACGCACTCGGCCTGGTCCGCGGACGCGGTCCCTGCGGCAAGCGCAAGAATGAGCAAGGAAATCGCGCGCAAGAAAAACTCCTGGTGTCAGCGGTGGCGTTGCTCCAACACACCCACGGCATCGGCCAGCGACAGGCCGCGAGCCCGCAATAATACAAGCAAGTGATAGACCAGGTCGGCGGCCTCGCCAAGCAGCGCCTGGTCATCTTGCACCACCGCCGCCAGGCTCGTCTCGACGCCCTCCTCGCCGACCTTCTGGGCGATCCGGCGCACGCCCGATTCGAACAGTTTCGTGGTGTAGCTGCCCTCGGGCCGTTCCCGTTCGCGCGTGGCGATCAACTGGTCGAGCTCCGAAAGGAAATTCGCCGGCGCCGACGGGAAGCAGCTTGCGCGCTCCAGGTGGCAGGTCGGCCCGTGCGGTATCGCCTGGACGAGCAGGCTGTCGTTGTCGCAATCGGTCTCGATGGATACCAGTTGCAGGAAATGCCCGCTGGTCTCGCCCTTGGTCCACAGCCGCTGCCGGCTGCGGCTGAAAAACGTGACCCGACCCGACGCCCGCGTGGCTTCGAGCGCCTCGGGGTTCATGTAGCCGAGCATCAGGACGCGACCGCTTCCGGCCTCCTGGACGATCGCCGGCAACAAGCCGTCCTGTTTCGTCCAGTCCAGGCCTGGCAGGGAATCAACTGTCATCGCGCACCTCGATATCCTGGCTGCGCAGCCAGGCTTTCAATTCGGGAATCGGCAAGGAGCCGCTGTGGAAAACACTGGCCGCCAGGGCGCCGTCGACATCGGCCTCGCGGAATACCGCGGCGAAATGTTCACGCGTGCCGGCGCCGCCCGAGGCGATCAGGGGCACCTGGCAGATCGGCCGCGCCGCCTTGAGTTGCTCGATGTCGTAGCCTTGGCGGGCGCCGTCGGAGCCCATGCAGTTGAGCACGATCTCCCCGGCGCCGAGTTGCTGCGCTTCCTGCAGCCAGTCCAGCGTGAGCCTGGCCAGTGCCTTGGTCCTCGAGGGATCTCCGCTGTACTGACGCACGCGCCATTGGCCGTCGGCGTCCCGCAGGCTGTCCACGCCGATCACCACGCATTGCACGCCGAAGGCATCGGCGAGTTCGCCGATCAGCGCCGGACGCTCCAGCGCGGGCGAATTGATCGAGATCTTGTCGGCGCCGGCGGCAAGCACCGCGCGCGCCTCCTCCACCGAACGGATGCCGCCGGCGACGCAGAACGGAATATCGATCAGCCGGGCGATGCGCTCGATCCAGGCGCGATCCACCGAGCGGCGCTCGGGACTGGCGGTGATGTCGTAGAACACCAGTTCGTCGGCGCCTTCGTCGCGATAGCGCAGTGCGAGTTCCTCGATGCCGCCGACCACCACGTGGTCGCGAAAGCGCACGCCCTTCACCACCTGGCCGTCGCGCACATCCAGGCAGGGAATGATCCGCCGGCTCAGCATGACAGTGCGTCCTCGAGCCTGAAGCGGCCTTCCAGCAGCGCCCGCCCCAGGATCGCCCCGCCCGCGCCGGCCTCGCGCGCGGCGCGCACGTCGGCGATGCTGCGAACGCCACCCGAGGCCTGGACCTGCAATTGCGGCCAGCGCGATGCCAGCATCCGGTAAAGCTCGAGGTTGAAGCCGCTGAGCATGCCGTCGCGCGCGATGTCGGTGCACAGGATGTGCTGCAAGCCCGCGTCGGCATAGCGCTGCACGAGTCCATCCAGGCTGGCGGAAGACTCCTCGGTCCAGCCGGCGACCGGCAACCGCCAGGCGCCGCTCGCGTCCTGCCGAGCGTCGAGCGCCAAAGTGATCCGATCGCAGCCCGTAGATTCTCAGCCAGCCGATGACACGCGCCGGATCACGCACCGCCGTGGTGCCGACCACTACTCGCGCCACGCCGAGTTCCAGCAAGTCCTCGACGTCGGCTTCGGAGCGGATGCCTCCGCCGGTCTGGATTTTCAGGGAGGTCGAGTCGCGCAGATCGGCCAGCAACGATTGCAGCGAATAGCCGCCAAGCCTGGCGGCGTCCAGGTCTACCAGATGCAGCCACTGCGCACCGGCGGCGGCATAAAGACTTGCGGTCGCCAGGGGAGAGTCGCCGTAGACGGTCTCCTTCGAATAGTCGCCCTGGCTGAGGCGAACGACGCGCGAGTTGCGGACATCGATAGCGGGGATGACGGTAAATGACATGTTCATAGCGCCAGGAAATTCTGCAGCAGGCGGGCGCCCGCGGTGCTCGAGCGCTCGGGATGGAATTGCGCGCCCATGATGCGATCGGCGGCCACGACGGCGGCGAACGGTGCGCCATGCGTGCATGAAGCGAGGGTCAGCGCCGACACGGGCGCGGCATAGCTGTGCACGAAGTACACCCATTGCCGGTCCAGTCCGGTCACCAAAGGGTGCGAGGCGGTTACATCCAGTCGATTCCAGCCCATGTGCGGCACGCGGATGCCCGGCGCCGGAGAAAGCTTGCGCACGCTGCCCGGCAGGAGGCCGAGGCATTCGGTCCCATTCTCCTCGGAGCGCTCGAACAGCAACTGCATGCCTATGCAGATTCCGATCAGGGGCTGGGTCAATCGCGGAATCAGCGCCGCCAGGCCGTTGCCGCGCAACTTCGCCATCGCCGTTGCGGCGGCGCCGACGCCTGGCAAGACCAGGTGCGTGGCCGCGCGAATGGTGTTCCAGTCGGAGCTGACCGGTGCGTCGACGCCGAGGCGCTCGAAGGCGGCCTGCACCGAGCCAAGATTGGCGCCGCCGGAATCGAGCAACACCACGCGCGGTGCGGCAAGGCTCACAGGACGCCCTTGGTGCTCGGCAGTTCGCTGCCCTCGCGCCGAATGGCCTGGCGCAAGGCGCGGGCAACCACCTTGAAGCAGGCTTCGACCATGTGGTGGGCGTTTTCGCCGCGCACGGTCAAGTGCAGGTTGAGTCCGGCGGTCTCGCACAGCGAGCGAAAGAAATGCGGCACCAGTTCGGTCGGCAGATCGCCCACGCTCTCGCGTGGAAACTGCCCGTCGAACACGAAATACGGTCGCCCGGAAAAATCCAGCGCCGCACTGGCCATGCTTTCGTCCATCGGCAACGTGAAGCCGTAACGGCCGATGCCGCGCTTGTCGCCAAGCGCTGTCTTCAGGGCGGTGCCAAGCGCCAGCGCGCAGTCCTCCACGGTGTGGTGCTCATCGATATGCAGATCGCCCGCGCAACTGACCTCGAGCGCGAAGCCGCCGTGCTTGCCCAGTTGTTCCAGCATGTGGTCGAAGAAGCCGTGACCAGTCAGCACCACCGGATCGGCGACGCGATCAAGGTCCACGCTGACCCTTATGCGGGTCTCCTTGGTCATGCGTTCGATGCTGGCGGTGCGCGGTGCATCGGCCAGCGCATGGGCGACGTCGCTCCAACCGGCGTAGTCCTTGCCGAGCAACAGGCCGCGCACGCCGAGATTGGCGGCGAACTGCATGTCGGTCTCGCGATCGCCGACCATCGCGCTGGCATCGAGGTCGATGCTGCGATCGCGCAGGTAGTGCATGGCCATGCCGATGCCGGGCTTGCGATTGGGCGAGTTGTCCGCGGGGAAATGCGGGTCGATCAGCACCTCGCGGAACTCGATGCCCTGCGAGGCGAGGATCTGCAGCAGCAGCCGTTGCGGCCCTTCGAACGCCGACTGCGGGTAGCTTTCGGTGCCCAGGCCGTCCTGGTTGGACACCATGACGAATTCGAAGCCGGCATCGCGCAGGCGGATCAGGGCCGGGACCACGCCCTCGACGAGGCGGAACTTCTCGTACGAGTCGATCTGCTCGTCGGCCGGCTCCTCGATCAGGACGCCGTCGCGATCGATGAAAAGGATCTTGCTCATGGCGTGGCTCCCTGCTTCAAGGCGGCCAGCAGTTGCGCGTTCTCCGCGGGCGTGCCGATGGAAATCCGCAGAGCGTCCTGCAACTGCGGCATGGCGCGCACATCGCGCACCACCACGCCGGCGGCCAGCAGTCGCTCGAAGGCGGCTTGCGCGTCATCGAATCGAACCAGCAGGAAGTTGCCCTCGGATTGGTAGACGTTCCTGACGCCGCCGATCCCGGCCAGGCTCCCGATCAGCGCAGTTCGCTCGGCGGCGGCCTCGCGGCAACGAAGGCGCGACTGCGCCACGCCTTGCTCCGAAAGCGCGGCCAACGCCAACGCAGCCGAAGGTGCGGGCACTGGATAGGGCGCGGAGAGATTGCGAAGCACGGCGATCACCGCCGGATCGGCAAGCAGCGCGCCGATGCGAGCTCCTGCAAGCGCATGGGCCTTGGACAGGGTGCGCAGGACCGCCAGGTGCGGAAACTCGCCGAGCAGGCCGGACGCGCTGTCTATCGAACTGTATTCGGCGTAGGCCTCGTCGACCACCAGGATGGCGCGACCGCGCAGTGCTTCCGCCAGCGATCGGATCGTCTCCAGCGGCAAAGCCTGTCCGGTTGGATTGGCCGGCGAGCACAGGAACACCACCCGCACGTTTCGCGTTCCGACTGCGTCGATCACCGCGGCGATGTCCAGCGACCATGCCCCTGCCCGCTCGACCAGCGGCACCTCGACCAGCGGCGCGTTCTGCACGCGCGCGCAAACGGCGTACATGCCGAAGCAAGGTGGAGCGATCAGTACGGCGTCCACCCCGGCGCGACAGAAGGCGCGCACCAGCAGGTCGATTCCTTCGTCGCTGCCGCGGGTGATCATCAGCTGTTCGGCCTCGACGCCATACAGCTGCGCCATGCGCTCGCGCAGGGCCGCCGGCTGGGGCTCCGGATAGCGGTTGAGCGAATGGCCCGGATCGGCCGGCGACGGCAGCGGCGATTCGTTGGCGTTGAGCCAGACCTTGCCGGTCACGGTGGCGCGTCGCGCCGAAGCATAGCCGGTGAAATCACGCAGGTCGGGGCGCAGCAAGTCGAGGACGTCGCTCATGTCGGCTGCTCCAGCCGCAGCAGGACCGCCTGTGCGTGCGCCTCGAGTCCCTCCGCGCGCGCCATGGTCACCGCGCACGGGCCGATCAGCGCGAGACCCTCGCGCGTCACCGACTGGATGCTGATGCTGGTCTGGAAGCTGGCCACGCTGACGCCGCTGTAGGCTCGCGCGGCGCCGTTGGTCGGCAACACGTGGTTGGTGCCCGAGCAATAGTCGCCCAGCGACTCCGGCGCGTAGTCGCCGAGGAAAACCGAGCCGGCGCGAAGCACGCGCGGCAGCCACGACGCGGGTTCGCGCAAGGCAAGGATCAGGTGCTCGGGTGCGTATTGGTTGCTGATCTCGAACGCCGCGTCGAGCGACTCGACCAGGATCAGGCGCGCGTGCTCGAGCGCGCGGCCCGCGGTCTCGGCCCGCGGCAGTGCGCGCAACTGGATTTCGATCTGCTGCTGGACATCCTGGATCAGTTGGCGCGAGTCGGTCACCAGGATCACCTGGGAGTCGGCGCCATGCTCAGCCTGGGATAGCAGGTCGGAAGCGACATTCACGGCGGATGCGCCGCCATCGGCGATCACCAGCACCTCGGACGGACCGGCGGGCATGTCCATCGCCGCGCCACCGGTCATCGTGGCGGCTTGCTGCTTGGCCAGCGTCACGAAGCTGTTGCCTGGACCGAACAGCTTGTCGCAGGCGGGCACCGACTCGGTGCCGAACGCCATCGCGGCAATCGCCTGCGCGCCGCCGACCTTGAATATACGAGCGATGCCGCAAAGGCTGGCGGCCACCAGCACCGCGGGATCGGCCTTGCCATTGCTCTGCGGCGGCGTGCAAAGGATGACTTCGCCGCACTCGGCGAGCGCCGCGGGCACACCCAGCATCAAGGCGGTGGACGGCAACGGCGCCGAACCGGCCGGAACGTACAGGCCGACCCGACCGATGCCGCGCAGGATGCGACCACAACGCACGCCTGGCGCAGTTTCAATCTCGAACGGCGCCGCCATGCCGGCGCGGTGCCATGCGATCAGGCGCTCCCTGGCCTCGCGCATCGCCGCGAGCAACTCCGGCGATACCATCGCGCGAGCTTCGTCGATCTCGGCCTGGCTGACTTCGAACTCGCCTACCTCGACGCCATCGAAGCGACGCGTCAGCGCGCGCAATGCGCCATCGCCGTCCGCGCGCACCTGCTCGATGATCAGCGAGACACTGGCCTGCACGGCGGGCTCGGCCGCCTGCACCGGGCGGCTCAGCCATTGCGCCCGGGCAGTCGCATCCAGTTCGCTCCAACTCAATGTCTTCATGCCAGCATCTGCTCCACCGGAAGCACCAGCAGGCCGAAGGCGCCGGCGCGTTTCATGTCCTCGAGCCGCTGCCAGGTCATCGCGGTCCGGCACAGCGCCTGCAACGAGACTTCATCGGTGCGTCCTTCGATGCTGGTCACGGTGGGCGGCTCGGCGTCGGTCAGCAGCTTCATGATTTCCGGCAAGGCGCTGCGTCGCGCCTGGAACAGCAGCAGTTTGCTTGCCTTGAGGCTGAGCACACCGTCGAGCCGGCGCAACAGCATGGACGCAAGATCCCCGCGCACGTCCGCGAACGGCTTGGCGGGACCGGCCAGCACTGCCTCGCTCTCGAGTATCACGGCGACTTCCTTGAGCTGGTTGGCCACCAGCGTGGCGCCAGAGGAGACCAGGTCGCAGATGCTTTCGGCCTTGCCCAGGCGTGGCGCGATCTCCACCGAACCCGACAGCACCACTGGCTCGGCATCCACGTTCTGCTCGCGCAACCATTTGGCCAGCAGGTGCGGGTAGCTGGTGGCGATCCGGGTGCCTTGCAGCCGCCCGTTCCCTTTCCAGTCCCACTCGTTCGGCACGGCCACCGAAAGCCGGCAGTGCCCGAATCCCAGGGTCCGCAGGACGGCGAAGGCGTCTTCCTTGCCGGTGGCCTGGCGCTCGGCGGCCTGTTCATCGAGGACATTGCGGCCGACGATGCCGAGATCGCACACGCCCTCGGCGATCAGCCCGGGAATGTCGTCGTCGCGAACCAGCAGCAGGTCGATGGGCAGGGATTCGCCGTAGCAGAAAAGACGGTCTCGGCTTTCCCGGAAGCTCAGCCCCGCCCGTGCGAGCAGGTCGCGGGCGGGATCGGACAGGCGTCCGGATTTCTGGATGGCGATGCGTAAACGGTCGTGCGTCCGCATGGTGCGGGAATCCTTTTCGATTCGAATCAGTCGGTGGATCGGTTTGCGTCCTGGAGGACGCGCTCAGCGGCCAACCGGTAGCCGCCGGCGCCCAGGTCCAGGCAGCGCGCGATGCGCCCGATCGTGGTTACGCTGACGCCGGTGCGGTCGTGGATCTCGCGGTAGGCGATGCCTTCGAGGAGCAGCGGCACCACCCGCCAGCGGTCGGTGATGGCCTCCAGCTCGGCCGGGGTGCACAAATCCTCGAGAAAGCAACGCAACTCGCCGGCGCTGCGCAGGGCCAGAATGGCCTCGATCAGGCTGTCGGAAGGACCTGCCAGGCCTGCCGGCGTGGGTTCGTGGGCTTGTGCTCGTGCTTTGCGCTTCATTGTCGTAATGTAACAGCACGCTATTACATTAGCAATCGCTTCGTCCAGATGGAGATAGCCAAGCCCCGCGCGGGCCGCTAAGGTTCAGGGGTGGCGAGCGAGCTGGGGAGCTCAAATCCAGTGACTTCGGCGTTCCGGTGGGCACTTGCGGTACTGCTCGGCCTCGGGCTTGGCGGCCCGGGCTTGGCGTGGGCCAGCAACGACCGGGTAATCATCAGCCCGGGCCTGGACAGCCTCGACCTGTCGCCCCACCTTGGCTACCTGGTGGATCCCGACGGTCGAATGGACGCCTCCAGCGCGTTCCAGGCGGCCGCCCAGGGTGCTTTCAAGCCGCTGCCGAACGGCAACGCCACCTTCGGCTTCAAGGACGGCGCCTACTGGTTCCACACCCGCCTGTTCAACCAGGGCAACAACGAAGAGCGCTGGCTGCTGGTGCTCCAGTATTCCCTGCTCGACAACGTCGACCTGTATATGCGCCACCCCGACGGGCGGGTCGACCACCTGGCGTCGGGCGACATGCTGCCGTTCTCGGCGCGCGCCATCCGCTACCGGCATCCGAACTTCTGGCTCGACCTGCCGCAACGAACCGAGGTTGAGCTGCTGGTCCGCGCCCAGAGCAAGAGCTCGATGCAGGTGCCGTTGCGAATCCATACCTTCGGCGCCTTCGCGGAGATGGAGCGCGACGCGCAGATCGGCATAGGCATCTACGACGGAATCCTGCTTGCCCTGCTCTTCTACAACCTGCTGTTGTGGCTGTCGCTGCGCGACAGCAGCCATTTCTGGTACATGTGCCACCTGGCCGGATTCGGACTGGTGCTGTTCTGCCTGAACGGGCTTGCGTTCGAATACCTGTGGCCGAACTCGCCCTGGTTGGCGAACCATGCCATCCCGCTGGCGATGTGTTTCTCGCAGATGGCGATGCACCAGTTCGCGCGGCTGTTCCTCGAACTCAAGGAGCGCTGGCCGCTCGGCGACAAGATCTCGATCGCTTTCATCGCCTGCTACGCGATCGTCGGCGTGGCCTCGTTGTGGATCGACTATCGAACTTCGGTGCAGTTGGGAACCTACGGCGTGTTCCCGGGCGTCCTGGCCGTCCTCTACCAGACCTACCAGGCGATTCGCCGCGGCTACAGGCCGGCACGCCTGTTCCTGGTGGCGTGGCTGATGCTTCTGTTCGGAACGGCGATGTATGCCTCGGTGTCGTTTGGCCTGCTGCAGAAGAACTTCCTCACCGAATATGGCATCCAGATCGGCTCGGCGGTGGAGATGATCCTGCTCTCGTTCGCCCTCGCCTATCGCCATGCGAGCCTGCGCACCGAAAGCGAAAACATGGTCCGCGTGGCCAACGAACAACTCGAGCGCAATGTCGCCCGGCGCACGGCCGAGCTCAGCTCGGCCCTGGAGCAGCTGGCCGAAGCCAACTCGCGCCTGCGCGAGTCCAATCGCCGGGATGTGCTGACCGGGATGTTCAACCGCAGGCATTTCCACGAGGTCTTCGACCAGCTGCTGCACCAGGCGGCGGACACCAGGCAACCCATCAGCTTGCTGCTGATCGACCTGGACTACTTCAAGCAGGTCAACGACGACTTCGGCCACCTGGCTGGCGATGAATGCCTGAAAACGCTCGCGCGCAGCCTGGACCAAGCACTGGCTCCGGAGGGGGCCGTCCTTGCCCGATTCGGCGGCGAGGAATTCGTCGTGGTATTGCCCGGGGCTGCCGGTCCGCGCGCGCTTGAGATCGCCGAGCGGGTGCGTCAACGCATCGGCTCGCAGCGGGTGCGCTACTCAGGCCGGGAAATCTCGATGACCGCAAGCATCGGTGTCTTCACCGTGCCGGCCGGAACGGTGCTCAGCGCCGATGAAGTGCTGCACCAGGCCGACTACGCCCTGTACGCGGCCAAGAACGCCGGGCGCAATCGGGTCCACGTCGCCTGAGGGCTTGCTTCCTCAGAGCGCGGCGCGGGCCGCGGTCAGGATATCGCCCTGCTCCACAAGACGCACCGCAAGGGCGACTTCGGCATCCATCGCCCGATCGCAGCCCATGAAGGGAATGTCTGCCCGGATGCGCTCCAGCGCGGCCGACACCGCGCGGCCGGGCTGGAACTCGTCCGACTGCGCCAGTTCCACACGCAGCGCCTCTACTTCGCGCAGGAACTCGCCGCGCTCCGCGCTGCCCGGCAACGGCGCGCCCTGGACTTTGGCGGCCAGCGATTCCGCATCGCTGGAATTGGCCAACTGGCGGGCGGCGTTGATCATGTCGCGCCGATAGTCGAGCGCCTGCGCGGCCGTGTATATCTCGAGAGCCAGCACGCGCGCGAGATCATCGGTCATCTCCAGCACGTGGCGCGCTTCATTGGCGCCCATGGAAACATGGTCCTCGGCGTTGGCGCTGGTGGGAATCGAATACACCGAGGCCGGATGCGCGCGGCTGCAAAGATCGTTGACGATCGCCGCCGCCGTGTACTGGACGATCATGAAGCCGCTTTCGGTGCCGTCCTCGTTGCCGATCAGGAAAGCCGGCAGCCCGTCATTGGTGGCCGGATCGACCAGCTTGTTCAGGCGACGCTCGGAGATGGAAGCCAGCACCGGGATCGCCGCCTTGAGGTAGCTCATCGCCAACGCCAGCGGCATGCCGTGGAAATGGCCCGCGGAAACCACCTGGTCTTCGATATGGCGCGCGCCAGGCAGGTCGGGGAACAGCAACGGATTGTCGGTGACCGCGTTCAGCTCGATATCGAGCACGCGTTGCGCCTGCGCCAGCGCATCGCGCACCGCGCCGTGCACCTGCGGGATGCAGCGCAGCGAATAGCTGTCCTGCGGCTGGTGCTTCTTGCCGCCGCGGAAGGGCTTGAAGCGCTGGTAGAAGCGCTCGCGGCCATGCCGCTGCGAGAGCGGCACCCAGTCCCAGCCGATATCGAAGGCGAGGGCTTGCTGCTCGGTGGTGCTCCAACTTTCCGGAGACCACGCCTTGAATTGCGGAACCAGGTGGTAATCGATGTCCGCCAGCGTGGAGTCCTGCAGCAACTGGCGCAAGTTCGAAGCCGACTGCACCTGCCCCGGATGCGGACGCAAGGCGTGCACATGCTGGTCGAACGCGCGCATCCGGCCGGCGAAGGCATCGATGGTCATGGCGGCGGCAAGATCGGCGGTATCGAGCAGTTCCTCGATCTTCGCCGCGGCCAATACCCCGGTCGCAAGCATCTGCGCGGTGCCGTTGTTGAGCGCGAGTCCTTCCTTGTGCGACAGGCGGATCGGCGCGAGACCGGCGCGGCGCAGCGCTTCCGCGCCCGGCAGCCGTTCGCCCTGGTAAAACGCTTCACCGCCGCCCAGCAGCACGATCGCAAGATGCGAAAGCGGCGCCAGGTCGCCGCTGGCGCCGACCGAACCCTTCTGCGGCACCACCGGCACGATGCCGGCATTGAGCATGGCGGTTTGCGCCTCGCAGCGTGCTCACGCGGATACCGGAATGACCGCGCATCAAGGTATTGATGCGGATGACCAGCATGGCCCGCACCACTTCCGGGGCGAACGGCTCGCCGACGCAGACCGCATGCGTGACGATGAGGTTGCGCTGCAGTTCCTCCAGCAGGCTTTCGTCCTCCGGCTTGGCGCCGGGCATGCCGGCGCGCAGGCGATGGGCGCCGAGCAGCTTGTCCGCATTGCTGCCAAACCCGGTGGAAACGCCGTAGATCGGCTCCTGGCGGCCGACCTGCTCGATCAGGAAATCGGCGGCGCGCTGGACCTTCTGAAGCTGGGCCGAATCGAGCTCGACGGTGGCGCCATAGGCGACCGCGGCGACCTGTTCGCGGGTCAGGGAGCGGCCATCCAGGTGGATTGATTTCATCTCAGCGCTCCTGCATCGCGCGTTGCTGCTCGAGTTCGACTTTCAGTGCCGCCACCAGTTCCGATTCGGCCACTTCGAACTGCTCCTGCCGGCGAAGATCCTTTACCGTGACCACGCCACGCGCGGCCTCGTCGTCGCCAATCAGCACCATGAAGCGGATGCCGGCGCGGTCCGCGTACTGGAACTGCTTGGCCAGCTTCTTCGCCTCCAGCTGCACTTCCGTATTGATGCCGCCGGCGCGCAGCAGTTGGGCGATCGCCATCGACTTGGGCAACTTGCCCTCGTCCATCAGGCCGACCAGCGCCTCGACCGAACTTTCCGCCGTGGAAAGGATGCCGGCCTCGCGCAATTGCCAGAACAGGCGGGTCGCGCCGATCGAAATGCCGACGCCCGGCAGGTGCGATTTGCTGTAGTGGCCGGCGAGGTTCTCGTAGCGGCCGCCCGAGCAGATCGAGCCGATCTGCGGATAGTCGTCGAGCGTGGTTTCGTAGACGGTGCCGGTGTAGTAGTCCAGGCCGCGCGCGATCGAGAAGTTGATCGCATAGTTCTTCTCGGGCACGCCGTAGCTGCGCAGCAGTTCGAGCACTTCGCGCAGCTCGGAAACGCCGGCGGCCAGGGTGTCGCTGCCTGCGCCCAGGGCTTCCAGGTGGGCCAATGCCTCGGCGTGGTCCTGCGACCGCGTCTGCACGAAAGCTCAGGATCCGGTCGATGATCGCTTCGGACAGGCCGAAGGCCTCGCCCATCAGGGTTTCGCGCACATGCGCCGCGCCGCGCTTGTCGAGCTTGTCCACTTCGCGCAGCACCAGCATCTGGCGCTCGCCGTCGGCGATGCCCAGGCCTTCGAAGAAGCCGCGCAGCAGCTTGCGGTTGTTGAGCTGCATCGTGAACGGGCCGATGCCCAGCTCCGAGAACACGGCATGGATCACGGCCGGCATTTCGGCGTCGTAGCGCACCGACAGGGAATCCTTGCCGATCACGTCGATGTCGCACTGGTAGAACTCGCGGAAGCGGCCGCGCTGGGCGCGCTCGCCGCGATAGACGCGCTGCATCTGGTAGCGGCGGAACGGAAACGCCAGCTCATGTTCGTGTTCGGCCACGTAGCGCGCCAGCGGCACCGTGAGGTCGAAGCGCAGCGCCAGTTCGGGCTGGCCGCCCTGCTCCAGCGCGCCGGTGGACTGCACGAAATAGACCTGGCGCTCGGTTTCGCCGCCGGTCTTGGTCAGCAGCACATCGGACAGCTCGAAAACCGGCGTTTCGACCGGAAGGAAGCCGAATCGCTCGAAATTGCGCCGGATCACGTCCAGCATCCGCTGGAACGCGATCTGGTCCCGGGGCAGCAGTTCCATGACGCCGGGCGGGGTGCGGGGCTTGATCAAGACCGAAACTCCTCGAAAAACATGCGATTCGACGATTCGGCGCCGCCCCGCCCCGTGGGCAGGCGACGCGATCGCGCGTGAGGCGGCCATTTTAGCCCTGCCGGCGCGTTCGCGCAGGCTTCGGCACCCGCGCCTTGCCTGATCGGCCGCGCGCCACTAGAATATGCGACTACCTCGGGGTGTAGCTCAGCCTGGTAGAGCGCTACGTTCGGGACGTAGAAGTCGCAGGTTCGAATCCTGTCTCCCCGACCAATCAATTCAACGATTTAAGAAAAACCGGCCTTGCGCCGGTTTTCTTTTTCACGGCACCGGCGTGAGCAGCAAGTCCTGGTAGTCGTAGCTGAAATCCGCCAACGGGGAGACCGCCGCCAGCTTCACGCGGTCGACCTTGCCCTGGGCGTCGAGCGAGAACGTGACGTAGGCCGGCTCGATGGTGCGGTCGTCCCACCTGGTGCGGAAGGTGTCGTACTGCCAGTGCTCGAGCGTGCCTGCCATGTTCGGGGTCTGCTTGAAATCGATCCGCAGCTGGCCGCCCTCGAGGCGGACATCGATCGGGCCGTACCAGGGGTCGGCATATTTTCCGGCATAGCCTGGCAGCGCCAGCGACGGACGCGAAGGCTTCTTCTCTTCCTTGGTGGCGTTCAACGCGGCGAGCCCCCGCGCAACCTTGGCTTGCCTGAATTCCGAGAAAGCCGCCGCCCAATCGCGTTTCGGCGCGCCAAGGTAATGGTCGAGCAGTTCGTACTCCAGTCCGAGCAGGACGACACTGTCTTCGGAATTGATCTGTATCGAGAAGCCGACCTGGCGATCCGGGATCAGCACCACCATCGTCTGCACCCCGAACACCGCGCCGCCATGTTCGAGGATCTTGACGCCCCGATAATCGCGCACGTCCCAGCCCAGCGCGTAGGCCGAGAATTGCGGCGTTGCGTCGGCGATGGGAGCCGGATAGGGGCTGATCGGCATGAGCACCTGCGGCGTCCACATCTCGCGCGACGCGTCCTCGCTGAACAGGCGCGCTTTTCCGTCTCCGGGCAGTGCGCCGTGCGCGAGCTGGATGGCCAGCCAGCGACCCATGTCCGTCGCGCTCGACGAGAGGCCGCCGGCCGGCGCCGCGTTCGCGCCGAGTGTCACGCGCTCATCGAGCACTTCCTGATCGCCGATGCCGCGGAAGGCGCCGTTCAGCCGCCCATGAGGTTGTGCCCTGTTCGCGGTGGCCAGCCGGGCGGCGTCGGTCGTGGTGGATACGCTCATTCCAGCGGGCTTGAAGACATTATCGCGAACGAAGACTTCCCAGGTCTCGCCGCTGACGGCTTCGATGAGCTGTCCGGCGACCATGTAGAGGATGTTGTCGTAGGCGTAGCCGCTGCGGAAACTGGTGGCGGGCTTGATATAGCGCAGTCGCTTGACGGTCTCTGCGCGGCTCAGTGAAGACCGCGGCACGAACAGCAGGTCACCGGCGCCAAGCCCCAGGCCGCTGCGGTGGACCAGCAAGTCGCGGATGGTCATCTCCCGTGGTGACCCAGGGGTCGTACATCTGGAAGCCCGGCAGGCGGTCGATCACCTTGTCGTCCCAGCCGATCTTTCCCTGGTCGACCAACACCGCCAGCGCTGCCGTGGTGACAGCCTTGCCGGTCGATCCGGTCTGGAAGATGGTATTGGCGTCCACCAGCTCCGGGGAACCCAGGCGGCGAACGCCGTAGCCCTGGGCATGGACGGTCTTGCCCTGCTCGACGATCGAGATCGCCATTCCGGGAACGCCGAACTCCTTGATCAGCGCATTCGCACGCGCATCCAGGCCGGCGGGCGGCTCGGCTGACGCGAGCCGATGCCAGGGAAAGGCCCACCGCCAAGGCGGCCACGCGCACGCTTTTCGAGAGGAATTTCATCGTCGACTCCACAAGGATGCTCGATTCAAGTCGCTTTCGCGGGGATGAGTGATTGCCGCCACAGCGCCCTGACGCCAAGCGTAAGCAGAGGCAGCAGGAATACAAACAGGAACAGCCAGGCCAGGACCCGATAGCCGTGCGCGATCAGCGCGACCAGGCCGAAGCGGTCGGCGACGAAGATCGAAACCACCAGCAGCAGCGCGGCGATGCAGAACCGTCCGGCGGCGGAAAGCTCGTTGCCGCTGCGAAGCTTCCAGGCAACCGCCACCCGCTCATTGATCGCATGCACCGCGCCGGAGCCGCTTTCGAGCAGCGCGGAAAAAACCATCAACTGGAACAGCAGATGGAACAGCGGCATTTCAAGCTGCGCCAGCATGAAGTCGGAAGGCAGGGCCTGCGCCGCCGATCTGCGGATACCAGGCAACCATGCAGACGAAGAACAGCAGGGCCGGAAGCATCGCCAACGGACCGGCAACCACGCCGGCGATGACGGCATCGCGCCGGCTGAGGAAATGGCGGGCGACGGGAAGGATCATGACCACGCAGACGATGTTGTAGCTGGCATAAGTCAGCCCGCCCGAGACCCAGCCAGTGACGTCGGCGTGCTGCACAAAGCCCTGGGCGATGTCGTCCCCGAACGATGACATCACCAGCACGAAGAACACGATGTAGACGCCGTAAAGCAGGAACGAAACCCACTTGAACAACTGCTCCACCGAACTGCTTCCGAAGGCGGTGAACAAGCCGATGCCGGCCATCAGCAGCAGCGTCCCGACCAGTTCGGGCGCTCCGGACAGCGCGCTGACGATCGACCCGGCCGCCGCGCCGAAAACCGAGAGGATCAGCAACAGCAGGAAAATATAGGACACCTCGAATATCACCCACCACGGACCCAGCAGCGACTTGAAGAAGGTTCGGTAGTCGAACGACCGGGTCATCTGCGCGAACATGAAAGTCAATGCGCAGACCACGCTCCAGATCAGCATCGCCAGCAACATTCCCATCAGCCCGCCGCGCGGACCGCTGGGCAGGAAGAACTCGGCCAGTTCACGGCCCGTCGCATAGCCGCCGCCGATCACGACTGCCTTGAAGGCCAGTCCGGGAAGCAGGAAACGCTGGAACCAGCTCGGCGCCGTGGTCATGCCAGGCAACTGTCCACCAGGCGCTCGAACGCGGGGCCGCCACGCATCGGATCGGCTACCGGACGGCCCAGGCGCTCGCACTCCGAGGCCATCAGTCGATTCGCCTCGGCCTCGTCCATGCGCGAAGTGTCCAGGCAAACGCCCGCGCAGCGAATCGAGGGATTGGTGCGCTGGCCCAGTTGCAACGCAAGCGCAATTGTTTCTTCGATGCTCGGCAGGCGGAACGCCGGATGGCCGAGGACGAACTCGCGCCCGGGTTGATGGCAAACCACGATGACGTCGGGCTGGCTGCCGTGCAGCAGCGCCAGGGCGACACCGGCGTAGGCCGGATGGAACAACGAACCCTGCCCTTCGATCACGTCCCAGTGCTCGGCGGCCGCATCGGGGACAGCATCTCCGCCGCGCCGGCGGCGAAGTCGGAGATCACCGCATCCATGGGGATGCCGCTACCCGCGATCATGATGCCGGTTTGCCCGCTGGCGCGAAAATCAGCGTCCACGCCGCGCTGCTTGAAAGCGCGCGCCAGCGCCAGCGCCGTGTACTTCTTGCCCAGTGCGCAATCGGTTCCCATGGTCAGCAGTCGTTTCCCGCTGCGCGGCCGACCGGACGCGATCTTTATTCCGGCAGGCGGCTGCCTGACGTCGATCAATCGGCGCCCAAGCGCGCCGCCGAATCCCTCAGCAGCCGCGATGTCGCCCAGACGCACGTGCATGCCGCTGATGATGTCCAGGCCCGCCTCCATGGCCTGCACCAAGCGGCGCAGCCACGACTCCGGGATGATGCCACCCGCATTGGCCACCCCGATAACCAGCGACCGCGCGCCCGCGGCCACCGCTTGGGCGGGCGTGAGGAAGCGCAGGCCGGTGCTGACCGTCGCACCTTCGCAATAGAACTCACCGATGCAGCGCTCCGGCGCCCAATCGCGCAAGTCCGTAGGCGGTCTTGGCATAGCCAGGCTCGGTCGTGTCGCCGAGAAAGAGCAGGTAGGGCCCCGGCAATGTCTCGACGTGCTGTTGCCTGATCACGGAATGCTGGAGCATGGGACCTCATTCACCGTTCTGTGGGCGCTGAGCCTCTGTTCCCGCTGGCGTTCATCCGCCAGCGGGTGGTGCCGTTGGAACTCGGGCACCGCAGGGCTAGAAGCTGTAGTCGACTTCAATGCCGAAGGTTCGCGGCTGGATCGGCGCCGCGTTGAGTTTGCTGGTCACGCCGGTCACGGCGCTGGTGATGTCACCGATCGACTGATAGCCGCGCTCGTCGGTCACGTTCTTTGCATAGGCACGCAGCGTCCAGTGTTCGTTTGCCATGGCGGCGTTCAAGTCGAGCGACCAGTAGCTGTCAAGCTCCAGTGGCGGGGTGATTGTCGACTGCAGGAGCGTCGGCGGGGTGGCGTCATAGAAATATCTCCTCGCACGTTGGTCGTTCCGTTGCTCCGATCGCCAACCCAGTGCACGGCAGCGCCCAGATGGGCCGTCCAGCCCTTGTCGAGCTGGAGTTGTAGTCAGCCGTTCCCGTCCACGACCATTCCGGCACATAAGGCAATGTGTCACCGGCCAGTCCGCTGGTGATCTCGACGCACGGTGTCGGGACCGGCCCCGCCGGGAATCGAAATCAGCGGATAATCCTCGTCCAGCTTGGAGTCGGTGTACGCCGCGTTCAGGCCCAGCAGAAGCTGCTCGGTGACCCGGTACGCGGTCGACAGTTCGAGGCCCTTGCTGCTCGCCTTGCCGGCATTGACCAGGCCGGACAGGCCGTTGACCACAGTGGCCACCTGGATGTCCGACCAGTCGATATAGAACCCGGTCAGGTCAAACAGGAACCGGCGATCTGCGGACTGCGATTTCAAGCCGATTTCGTAGTTGGTCAAGGTCGACGAATCCACAGCCGGCGGCAGGCCCGCCACGATGACATTGGGACCACCGGGCTGATAGCCCGTGGACACCGTCGCGTACAACATGGCGTTTTCGCTCATCTGGAACTGCGGGCTCAGGCTCCAGGTGAAGACACCTTCAGATGAAGAGCCGGGTGATTCGCCGATGGCAGAAGCACACCTTCGGTGACGTTTTGCGAGAAGTCCTGGTCGTTCTCGGCATAGCGGACGCCGGCGCCGAGTTTGAAGACATCGTTGAACTTGTACGAGCCGTTGGCGAAGACGGCCGTTTCCTTGTAGGTGCTCGGGATCTCGAGAATGGCCAAGGTGCCGTAGAAATCGTAAGGCGGCGGCAGCGGCGAGCCGTCGAGTTGATTCAACTTAAGGGTCTGGGTCTGCGTCGCGTCTTCGTCGGTGTAGAAGACGCCGATCATCCACTCGAACGGACCGGTCGGCCTTGGAGACCAGTCGGAATTCCTGGCTGAACTTGGTCATGTCCAGGCCGATATCGAAGTAGGAACTTCCCATCTCAGGCAAGCCGAGAACGCCAGGTTGGCGAACTCGCCGTAGATCATGGTCGTATCCTGGCGGACCACGCTGCTCGTATCCGAGTAGGCGGTTGCCGAGACGAAATCGGCCCAACCCAGGTCCCAGTTCACGGTTGCGGAGTAGTAGTCGACGTCCTTGTTGAATGGCTCGTCGACGTAGACGCTGTTGGTCAGGTCGACGGCCGATCGGCTCATGCGTGCCCGGGTCCAGCGCCACCATACGCGTTGTTGTCGCTGTCGATCGTCTGGCGCATGGCCACGAGGTTCAGGCTGGCCGTCTCGCCCTGCCACAGCAAGGCCGCACGCGCGCTGGTCTGGCTGCCGCCGTTGATATCCTCGCTGCCGTCCACGCTGTTGTCGATGTAACCGGGCAAATCGTTGCTCGCATAGCTCACGCGCAGCCCGACGCTATCGACCACCAGCGGAATGTTGGCGCCGAAGCGCGCGTCCCAACCCAGGTCGCCCGAATCGGAGACATTGGACAGGCCACCGCCAATGCGGAATTCGCTTGTTCTGCAGGTCCGGCGCAACCGTGACGTACTTGACCAGGCCGCCCATCGATCCGGCGCCGTACAAGGTGCCTTGCGGACCGCGCAGCACTTCGATGCGCGAGATGTCATAAGGCAGCAGGTCCAGCGCGAAAAAGTTGGCGGCCTGGTAGATGCCGCTGGAGCCAAGCGGGGTTTCATCGAGATAGGTGCCGACCGTCGCGCCGGAAGAAAGCGGAGCCACGCCGCGCAAGGACACCTGCGTCTTTCCAGGCGCGCCATTGGTGCTCACGTACAGGCCAGGCACGAGCGCCTGGAAATCGCTGAGCTGGGTGGCATGGAGATTCTCGATCTCGTCTTCGCTGATCACGCTGATCGACGAGGGCACGTCGCGGATGTTCTCGACCCGCTTGCCGGCGGTGACCAGCACGGCGTCCAGCTCGGTTGGCTTCTCGCCGGCCTTGGCCTTGGCCTGCGCATCGTCAGTCGCATTCTGGGCCGGCGGCGCGGCCGTCGTCGACGCCTGCTGCGCCATGAGAGTGCCGCTTGAGAGCAAGCCCAGCGCGGCGGCGATCGCAATGCCGATCCGCGAACGCTGTGGCCGTGTGGCGGTCTTGAGTGTGCTCATGCTTCTTCTCCCCGGAAATTGATTTGCAATTGGATGGAACGAATCTGGATGGCTGGATTGTCCGCCCAGGAGGCGACCCGTACGGACAATTGTTATCCTGATTAGGGATAGTAGTCCTCATCAGAGAAAAGTCAATAATTCAATCCTGAGCCGAAACGCCTTGCGAGGAGCCCTTCCAGCCGGGTCCGCGCACGACGCGTCCTGGCGTGGCCCCGGTGTGTTCTCCATCACGCAAAACCTGCACGCCATTGACGAACACATCGCTGACCCCGGTGGCGTATTGCTGGGGTTTGTCATAGGTCGAATGGGCGGCAATCGTTGCCGGATCGAACACCACCAGATCGGCAAAGCAGCCCGGCGCCAGGCAGCCGCGGTCGCGCAATTTCCAGTTTTGCGCCGGAAGCCCGGTCAAGCGGTGGATGCCTTCTTCCAGGCGTCATCAATCGGCGGTCGCGCACATAGTGTCCAAGGAAGCGCGCGAAGTTGCCGTAGGCGCGTGGATGCGTGCTCGATTTCAGGAAGACGCCCTCCGGCGCCGACGACTCCGCATCGGAGCCGAGGCTGACCCAGGGCTGCTTCAGCCCCAACTCGATGTTGTCCTCGCTCATCAGGAAGTACGCGGCGCCGGCGCGGCCCTCGTCCTCGATGATCAGGTCGAGCAGGGTTTCCTCGGCGGACGTGCCACGCTCCCTGGCAATCTCCGCGAGCGTTTTTCCGATCAGCGGCTTGAGCTTCGGGTTCTTGAATTCGATGACGAGAACGCGCTCGTCGGAACCGGTGAGCAGGCGGATGTTCTCCCAGGAGGCGTTCGGGTCCTTCATTTCCGCGATTACCTTGCGGCGGATCGCCGGATCCTTCAGCCGCACGAGCATGGCGTCGACGCCACCCGCCTGGACCCAGGGCGGCAGCCCTGCGGTCAGGCCGGTGCCGCCGGCGGTATAGGCATACATGTCCGCGCTGGCCAGGACACCTTCCTTGCGCGCCGCTTCAATCTTCGCGATCGCCTGCGCCATCTTCGGCCAGTTCTTCTCGCCCGCCGCCTTCAGGTGATAGACCTCGGCGCGTTGCCCGGTTGCGCGACCGATGCCGATGGTTTCGTCAAGCGCTTCAAGGAAACGATCGGCCTCGCTGCGCATATGCGCGATATAGCCTCCACCGGACTCGGCCGCCGCCTGGGCCAGGGCCGTCAGTTCCTCGCTGTCGGCGAACGTCGCCGGCGGATAGATCAACGAACCACCAACGCCCAGTGCGCCTTCACCCATGGCCTGGCGCACGAGGTCCCGCATGCGCTCGAGTTGTTTCGCATCGGCAGTGACGTCGCCTTCGCCGAGCTCGTGGATGCGCACCGTGGTCGCGCCCACGAACGAAGCGACATTCGGGGTGACGCCGCGCTTCTCCAGATACTCCAGATACCCTCCGAGCGTGGTCCATTCGATCGGATAGCGGATGTCGCCCTGCTGCTTCAACGCGTCCGCCTTCATATCTGCATTGAGCGGCCCCATCGACCAGCCCTCACCGAAGATCTCCAGGGTCACGCCCTGCTTCGTGTCGCTCATGCCGCGGCCGTCGGCGATCAGCGATTCCGTCGCCCAGCTCAGTACGTTGATGAATCCCGGCGCGACGGCCTGGCCATGGGCATCCAGGTTCCGCGTGCCGGTGGCGCCACTGCCGGCCGGCAGCAACGCGATGACGCGATCGCCGCGCACGGCGACATCCACCCGCTGGGGTGCGGCGCCGCTACCGTCGTAAACCACGCCGTTGCGTACGACCAGGTCGTAGTGTTCGTTGCCCGGCGCGGCGGCTGGCGCCGACGTACAGCCGGCGATAGCCACGGCGAGCAGGGAAATACGCAGGCGATGCATCGGCGTGCCCCTCATGAAACTTGCCGTGGTTGTTTGAGAGCCTCGTCCTGGCGCACGGAAGGCGGCGAATCAGGCAACAACGCAGCCCGCCCCTGCTCCACGCCGCGGATCGGCCGGTCCAGCCACCACAGCAGGATCGCCGCCACCGTGGAAAGGCCGGCCAGCAGGTGAAGAAGCCGGCATGGCTGGCCGAGCTCCACAGCGTGCCGACCACACCCGCCAGCAGGCTGCCGCTGAAGACCGCCAGGAACCAGGCCGCGACCGTGGTCGCACCGAGCCGTGGCGGCGCCAGGCGCGCGAACAGGCCCAGGCCGGTGGGCAGGATGTACAGCTCGCCGAGTGTGAGGATCACGAAGAACAGCAGCAGCCACACCCAACTGGCGCGCTCGCTGCCGACCGAGGCCGCGACCGCGGCCAGCAACAGATAGGCGCCGGCCACGATCAGCGCGCCGATGGCCATCTTGCGCGCCGGGGATGTCTCCGCGGCCCGCATCCGCGTGGCGCCGCCAATGAAGCAGCAGCAGTGGCGTCATGCTGATCACCAGCAAGGGATTCAGCGACTGGAACCAGGTCATCGGGATGACCATCCCGCCCCAGGCACGATCGACGCCCACGTCGGTCCACAGCGCGATGGTGTTGCCGATCTGTTCGTAGGCGCCGCGGAAGATGGTGGCCGCGATGCCAACGCCCAGCAGCAGCAGCCACACCTGGCGCTGGTCGCCACTGCGCGCTTCGCTGGCGGTCGGCACCGGCCTTTCGTGCCTCGGGACTTCCCGCGGCAGGTAATCGCGACCCGCGACATAGATGATCAGGCCGACGCAGCATGCCGACGCCGGCGGCGCCGAAGCCGTAGTGCCAGCCGTAGAGCTCGCCCAGTGTTCCGCAGATCAGCGGCGCCATGAATCCGCCGACGTTGATGCCGACGTAGTAGACGTTGTAGGCCCGTCCGCGCCGGGGATCGTCGGCGCTGTAGAGGTCGTTGATCTGGCTGGGCAGGCTCGGCAGGAACAGGCCGTTGCCGAGCGCGATCGTCGCCAGCGCCACGAAGAACAGCGGCTCGAACGCCATCATGAAGTGGCCGGCGGCCATCACGCTTGCGCCGATGACCACCGCGCGCCGCTTGCCCAGCCAGCGATCCGAGATCGCGCCGCCCAGGATCGGCGTGAAGTACGCCAGCGCGGTGTAGGTGCCGTAGATGAGCGAGGACTTTTCCTGCGCGAACAGCAGCTGCTTGGTCATGTAATAGACCAGCAGCGTGCGCATTCCGTAGTAGGAGAAGATCTCCCACATCTGGGTCAGGAACAGGATGGTCAGCCCGCGTGGCTGGCCAAACCATTCGCGCTTGCTGCGGCGTTGAACTCACTCGCGTGTGCCCGGGGCACCCCAGACGGCATCGGGGCATCGCACATGGCCGTCGGCGTAAATCGACGCCGGGACTGCGATCCCGGGTGAGGAACAGTCGGGCCGTCGAGATCGACGATGTCGCACTGCTGACCCAGCATGTAGGCCGGCGCCATGGCAAGGCTGGTGCCCACCATGTTGCCAACCATCACGCGCAGGCCCAATACGCGCGCCCGCTCGGCCATCATCAGGCCCTCGGTCAGGCCACCGCACTTGTCGAGCTTGATGTTGACCACGTCGAAGCGCCCGACCAGGGCGTCGAGTTCGTCGAGTCCCTGGCACGCTCTCGTCCGCTGCGATCGGAATCGGCGTGCGGGATGCCGTCGAGTTCGGACTCGTGGCCCCGCGGCGCAAGGTTGCTCGAGCAGCGAAACCCGTGCCTCCACCAGCGCCGGAATCAGCGTCAGCAGCGTATCGTGCGCGTAGCCCTGGTTGGCGTCGACGCCGATCCAGACGTCGGGACGCGCAGCGCGCACCGCCCGCACACGCGCGATGTCGAGCTCGACTTCGCCGGTGAGCTTGAGCTTGATCGCCCGCGCATGCGTGTAGGCGCAGGGCACCCTTCGCCATGAGCTCGGGGGTGTCGGCGCCGAGCGTGAAGGTCGTCAGCAAGCGGCTGCGGCGGCCTCGATGCCCGCCAGCATCCAGGCCGTCACGCCCTTGCGCTGCGCCTCGAGCTCCCACAGCGCGCAGTCGAGCGCGTTGCGCGCGCCGCCCGGCGGCAGCAGCGAGCGCAATTGCTCGCGCGTGAGTGCCAGCCTCGATGCGCTCGCGATGCGACTCCAGGGTCGCCAGCATGTTCTCGGGACGATCACCGAGGTAGTAGACGCCAGCCGCTTCGCCGCAGCCCGTGTGATCGCCTTGCCGGAGCGTCACGACGGTCACCGGCGACTCTTCGAATACGTAGCCGGATATCCGGAACGGAGCCGCAAGCCGCAGCGATTCGTTGTGCAGTTGCATTTCGATGCGCGATGGATTGCTCATGGTTTCCCTGAAAAGGTTGGTTGGACCGTGGCTTCCGCGGAGGCCACGGAACAATTGGCTGAGCATCAGTAGGTGCCGTTGAAGCCGACCACGTGATAGGCGACGCCGAGCCAGAGCAGGAACAGGCAGGACGCCGCGAGCACGACGCTCCACAGTTTTGCCCACAGGCGTCGCTTGCTGGTGATCACTTGCCAGGCATTCCAGGTCGCGATGGCGGCGCCGATCGGCAACACCACCAGGTTCAGCAGGCGCAGGACCAGGACCATCCAGTCGTTGCCGGGCACCATCTGCTCGAGGTCCGTCAGCATCCGAGCCGATCCGGAACAGTGCGGCGCCCATGGCCAGCAGGACGGCCGTGGCTGCGATCCGCACCCAGAGGTGGGCGCGGGCGTCGGCGCCCTTGAGGGCATAGGCCACTCCTGTAGTGACGTCGCACCATCGCCGAGACCGGCCAGGCCAGGACCGTCAGCAGCAGCGCCGAAAGACTCGGCAATCAGCGCCGGAACGATCCAGGCCGCCGACCGGGTCCAGCTGGTCCGCTCGAACACCATGAACGGCGAAATCGGATCGGTGCTGAAACGCGTCACCTTTCCATCGACCACCTCGGCCGCGATGCGCTCGGTGCCCGCGACATCCCGCCACACGTACGGGGCGATTTCGCGCCACTTCTTGGGCACTTCGTTGAGGCCGGTCAGGGCCGGAACGGAGATCGTGCCGTCTTCGTTGATGATCACTTTCGCCTGGCCGGGCAGGTACGCCAGCGCCATGAATCCGGTCTCGCGACGGCGGCTGCTCTCGTACTGGCCGAGCATTTGCTGCGCATGCAGCTTCGCGGTCTTGGCGTCGACACCCTCGCCCGTCGGACCCGGGCCCGGAAGGTAGCGGTTGGCGAATTCCTGGAACAGGGCGGTGCGAACGGCGTGCGCCGCACCGTCCTTGCCGCCGCTGTTCATCGAGACGTACAGGCCGACGCCGTCGTCCGGGAACAGATGCAGGTAGCTATGGAACCACTGGGTGTCGCCGCCGTGGGAAATGGAACGATGCCCGTTGATATTGGTTTCGTAGAAGCCGAGCTCCATCCGGTTCAGCGGCCCGATCGAGGTCTGCGCGCTGGTGTGCATCCGGGTGGCGGTATCGGCCCGAAGGATTCGTCCGGTACCGTAGGCGCCCAATTGCAGGTGGGCGATCATGAAGCGGCCCATGTCCGTGCCGGTCGAGGCAAGGCTTCCGGCGGGCGCCATGTTGATGAATTCATAGGGCTTGGGCTTGTCGTCCGAGCCGAGTTGGTAGCCCATCGAAACCAGCGGGAAAAGCGCCGCCGGCAGCGGCTGGCGGAAGCTGGAATGCTTCATGTCCAGCGGCGCGAAGATATGCTGGTCGAGGTAGTCGTCGAACGACTGTCCGGAAACGCGCTCAACGATGTAGCCGGCCAGGGCGGTCGCATAGTTGGAGTACGACGGCATCGTCCCGGGCGCGAAGATACGCGTCGGGATCTGGCGATTTCACGGTCTGCGCCCAGCGGCGCGATCTCCTTGGGATCGCTGATGATCAGCCCGCGCAGGACCTCTTCGAGCCCGGAGGTGTGGGTCATGATGTTGCGCATCGTGACCGGCTTGCCGTCGAGCGGCGGAATTTCGAAATCCAGGTACTTGTTGACGTCGGCGTCGAGGTCGATCTTGCCCTGCTCGACCTGCTGCATCACCGCCGTCCAGGTGAACAGCTTGGACACCGAGCCCGGGCGAAACAGCGTGCTCTCCGGATCGACCGGCTTGCGCTTGGCGACATCGGAGTAGCCGTAGCCCTTCTCGAACAGGATCTGTCCGTTCTTGACGACCACCACCACCGCGCCGGCAATGTCTCCCCGCTCCAGCGCGTATGGCATGAAGCCATCCATCCAGGCCTCGAGATCGGTCCTGGTCAGCGCGGGAGTTGAATCCGTGGCCGGAATGGGCGCGGGCTGCGCCTCCGCCGCGGCTGCCACAGCCGGGCCTGGAGCCGGATTAGGCTCCGCGGCCTCCTGGGACGCTGCAGGAAATGCGAGAACGACGCTGAAGAACCCTGCCAGGACGGAATACAACCGCATCGATGCTTCTCCTCTTAGAATTGGTCGAAGGGTTCGGGCTTGGGGACCCCGAAAGCCCGGCACGATCCAGCGACCATGCATCCCTTTCTGAAATAATGATCCTAATATGAGAATTGTCAACCTCATGGTGCTCACCATTCCCTTTTTGAGACGAATTTATCAAATTCCTCCAAAATACCTATCATGGGCACCAGGATTGGAAGAATCGCCCTCCGTTTGACATTGGCGCTGGTACAGGGAGTTACAGAGCAATGAATTCGTCGCACCGCACCATCGGCAGCCTGTTGCGCTCGTTGCGGTCACGCAACGGCTGGACGCTCAAGGAAATGAGCGAGCGTTGCGGCATTCCGCTGTCCACGCTTTCGAAGGTCGAACACGACCGCCTCTCGCTGACCTACGACAAGCTGCAACAACTGAGCCAGCGCCTGAACATCAGGATGTCGGAAATCCTGGCCGACCAGGATGCGGCCGCGGAACCAGCGGTGACCGCGCGACGCAGCATCGGTCGGATGGCCGACGCGATCCGCGTCAATACGCCGAACTACGATTACTACTACCTTTGCTCGGAACTGCGCCGCAAGCGGATGATCCCGGTGCTGACGAAAGTGCGCGCCAAGGATCTCGAGGAATTCGGCGAGCTGGTCCGCCATTCCGGCGAAGAGTTCGTCTATGTCCTGTCCGGAACAGTGGAAGTCCATACCGAGTTCTACGACACGATCGTGCTCAATGCCGGCGAGTCGGTGTACATCGACTCCAACATGGGCCATGCCTACATAGCCGCCGACGGTTGCAGCGAGGCAGTGCTGCTTGGCGTATGTTCCAGTTCGGACGAGCAGTTGATGGAATCGCTGCTGACCTTGCACGATGAAGAGGTCGCCGCGGTGAAGTCCAGGCAGGCCGTTCCGGCCAAGCCACGCGGGCGACGCAAGACGGCGGCTACCGCCGACCGCTCATGATGGCCTGAGCAGGTCCGGATGCCTGACCTGGCCCTCGCCGCGCACCACATAGCGCTCGATGGTCAGCGACTCCAGCCCCATCGGGCCGTAGGCGTGCAGCCGCGTGGTCGAGATGCCGATCTCGGCGCCGAGGCCGAGCTCGCCGCCATCGTTGAACCGCGTCGAGGCGTTGACCATCACCGCTGAACTGCGCAGCCCGCGCACGAAGGTCTCGATCGCCACCGGGTCGGTGCTGGCGATGACTTCGGTGTGGTCGGAGCCGTAGCGGCGATGTGCTCGAGCGCGGCGTCGAGCGAGTCGACGACGCGCACGGCCAGGATCAGGTCGAGGTACTCGGCCGCGTAGTCGTCCTCGGTGGCGACTCGCGCCGGTGCGAACAAGGCGCGCGTGCGTTCGTCGCCGCGCAGTTCGACGCCTCGCGCGGCCAGCGCGGCCAGCGCGGCGGCAGGAAGCTCGGCGCGATATCGGCATGCACCAGCAACGTCTCCAGCGCATTGCACACGCCCGGCCGCGACGCCTTGCCGTCGAGCAGCAGCCGCGTGGCGAGTTCGGGATCCGCGGCGCGGTCCACGTACATGTGGCAGACGCCCTTGTAGTGCTTGATGACCGGCACCCGCGCGTGCTCGGCGACGAAGCGGATCAGGCCCTCGCCGCCGCGCGGGATGGCCAGGTCGACCAGGTCGTCGAGTTGCAGCAGTTCCAGCATGTGCTCGCGCGCCGGATCCTCGATCAGCACCAGCGCCGTCTCCGGCAAGCCGCAGGCGCGCAGGGCGCGGTGCAGGCTGGCGGCGAGCGCGCGGTTGCTGTCGAGCGCCTCCGAGCCGCCGCGCAGGATGCACCGCGTTGCCGGCCTTCAGGCACAGCGCGGCGGCATCGGCGGTGACGTTCGGGCGCGCCTCGTAGATCATCGCGATCACGCCGAGCGGGATGCGCACGCGCTCGACCAGCAGGCCGTTCGGTCGTGTTTCGCGACGCGTCACCTGGCCTACCGGGTCGGGTAGCCGGGCGATCTCGCGCAAGGCCGCGACGATGTTGGCCAGGCGCGCGGGATCGAGCGCGAGGCGGTCGAGCAAAGCCCCGCCGATTCCGGCGTCGCGCGCCCGCGCAATATCCTGGGCATTCGCGGCGAGGATCGCGTCCTGATCGGCGGCGACCGCGTCCGCCATCGCCTCGACCAGGCGTTGCCGGCTGGCGGAATCCAGCGCGGCGATTACCTGTCCGGCGTCGCGGGCGGATTCGGCGAGCGCGCGGACGTAACCGGGTTTGGCTTGACGGCGCTCATGCAACTCCCTCCTGCGGCAGCACGACCAGATCGTCGCGATGGATCACGGCTTCGCCGTAGCGATAGCCCAGGATGGTCTCGATCTCGCTGCTGTGACGGCCGGCGATGCGCTGCATGTCGACCGAGTTGTATTGCACGAGCCCGCGTGCGATCACGCGCGCGTCCGCCTCGCCGGCAAGGCGGACTTCGATGAGATCGCCACGGCCGAACTCGCCTTCCACCGCTACCACGCCACCCGGCAGCAGGGACGCGCCGCGCGATCCGAGCGCCCTTGCCGCGCCGGCGTCGACGCGCACGCCGTGCAGGCCGGTCGGTGCGTTGCGCAACCATTGCTTGCGCGCGAGCAGCCGATCGCCGTGCGGCTCGACATAGGTGCCGTGCAACTTCCCCTCCGCCAGCGCAGCCACCGTCGCGGCGTCGCGGCCGCAGAACAACGCCGTGCCGATGCCAGCCGCGGCAGCCTTGCTGGCGGCCTCCAGTTTGGTGCGCATTCCGCCAGTGCCCAGGCCGCCGGCTTCGTCGCCGGCCATGCAGGCGATCGCGGGGGTTATCGCTTCGACCCGCGGCACCGCCCGCGCCAGCGGATCGTTGATCGGATGGGCGCTGTAAAGACCCTGCACATCGGTGGCGATCAGCAGCAGGTCGGCATCGACCAGCGCCGCGACCACGGCTGCCAGGTTGTCGTTGTCGCCCAGCTTGAGCTCGTCCACCGCCACCGTGTCGTTCTCGTTGACCACCGGCAGGACCTTCAGGCGAAGCAACTCGCGCAACGTCGCGCGCGCATTGAGGTAGCGGCGACGATTGCGCACATCGTCATGGCTCAACAGCACCTGCGCCACCGGCACGTCGGACAGGCTCTGCCAGAGCGCGATCATCGGCGCCTGGCCCAGCGCAGCCAGTGCCTGGCGCTGGTTCAGGCCCGCCGCCTCGGTCTGCAGCACGCCACGACCGGCCGCAACGGCGCCGGAGGAAACGACCACCACTTCGCGCCCCTGTTCGCGGCTGCGCGAGACGAACTGCGCCAGGCCGGCGGCGAACCGGTCGGAGAGCCCGCCGTTGTCCGCCGCCAGCAGGCTGCTGCCGACTTTCAGCACGGCGCGCCGCCACTCGGGCAGCGACTGTTCGCCGAAGGCGTGCGCGTCCATCAGCCCAATGCCTCCAGGCGCAGTCGAAGGGACTCGAGGCCTGGGTCGCCGCTGGCGCCCGGGGATACGCGGGCCGCCAGGCTGGCTTCGGGATCACCCTGGGCCCAGCGCGAAGGATCGGCCGCCTGCTTGTAGGCTTCGCGAAACGGCATGCCCTGGCGCGCCATGTCGACGGCCAGGTCGGTCGCATACATCGATGGCTCCAGCGCTGCGCGCATCCGGTCTGGATTCCACTGCAGGCGCCGCAGCAGATCGGGCAACAGGGCCAGCGCGCCCAGTCCACGGCCGAATGCATGGACGATCGCGCCCTTGCTGAACTGCAGGTCGCGGTGGTACCCGGACGGCAGCGACAGCAGCTGCTCGATCTCGCTGCGCGCCGCGGCGGCGCTCGCATAGGTCGCACGCAGCAGCTCGATGACATCCGGATTTCGCTTGTTCGGCATGATCGAACTGCCGGTCGTGTATTCCGGCGGCAAGGCGACGAAGCCGAATTCCGCGCTGGTGAACAGCGACAGGTCCCAGGCCAGGCGACGCAGGTCGAGCAACGCGGAGCTGAGCGCCTCGATCGCCGCCATCTCGAATTTTCCGCGCGAGAGTTGCGCGTACGTTGCGGCGACCTGGAGACGAGCCGAAGCCCAGGGCTTCGGTCGTGTGCTGGCGGTCCAGCGGAAGGTTGACGCCATAGCCGGCGGCGCTCCCCAGTGGATTGGCGTCGATCCATTCGATCGTCTGCCTGGCGCGCACGGCATCGTCGATGAAGCCCTCGGCCCAGGCCGCCCACCACATGCCGGCCGACGAGACCACGGCGCGCTGCATGTGCGTGTAGCCGGGCATGGGCAATCGCACCCTCGGCTTCCGCGCGCGACAGCGCGACCTCGGGCCGCCTCGAGGCACAGGTCGGCCACGCGGGCCAAGCGATCCTTCAGCCACAGGCGCGTGGCCACCAGGATCTGGTCGTTGCGGCTGCGGCCGGTGTGGATCTTCCGCCCGGCATCGCCAAGACGTTCGGTGAGACGGGCCTCGATGGCCGAGTGGCAGTCTTCGAAGCGCGAATCGAGCACGAAGCGTCCCGCGCTGAAATCATCGGCCAACAACTCGAGTTCGCGCTGCAATGCCGCCAGCTCCGCTGCGGTGAGGATACCGATGCGCTGCAGCCCCTCGGCATGCGCGCGGCTGGCCCGGATATCGAACAGCAGGAATTCGCGATCCAGGACCACGTCCTCGCCAGCGAGGAACTCCTGGATGGCCGCATCCACTTCGACGCCGGGTTTTTGCCACAGCAGGTTGGACATGTTCTTCAGGCCTCGGCGGTCAGGGTGATTCCGCTGGTTTCCGGCAAGCCGAAAGCCAGGTTCAGGTTTTGCATCGCCTGCGTCGCGGCGCCCTTGAGCAGATTGTCCAGCACCGATACCAGTACCAGGCGATGGCCGTCCTCGCTAGGGTGAAGCCGCCAATCCGGGCGCCATGCCTGCCTGCGATCGCGCTGACCCAGGGCGCCTCGTCCTGCACGTCCACCAGCGGCTCGCCGGCATAGAAGTCACGGTAGCGCCGTGCGCACTTCATCCAGCGTCGTCGCCTCGAGCAGGGGGAGATTGGCGGTGATCGGACAAGCCACGAAAATGCGCGGCGACATGCGGCATGAATTGCACCGGCACGCCAAGGTGCACGCTGGCCTCGCGCTCGTGCACGTGGCCGGCCAGCGAGTACGGCATCAGGTTGTCGCGCAGCTTTTCCGGGTCGTTCTTGTCGGAGGGCGAAGTACCCGCGCCGCTGTAGCCGGAGACGCCGAAACACTGCGCCGGGCCCGCCAATTGCATGAGCATCGGCGCGAGCGCCAGTTGCATGGCGGTGGCATAGCAGCCGGGATTGCTGATCCGCTTCTGGCCGTTGTAATCGTTGCGGGTCAGCTCCGGCAAGCCGTAGTACCAGCCGGGATCGAACCGGTAGTCGGCGGACAGGTCCAGCACCACCGTAGCGGGCGCGCTCGCGTCGAGTGCGGCAACGAAGGGCGCCGCCATGCCGTTGGGCAATGCCAGCACCAGCGCGTCGGCGGGATGCGACGCGATGCTCTCGCGGCGTCGCCTCGATGTAACGCAGGACGTCGCCTGCCTCGGGATGGAAATCGGCCACGGCCTGCCCTGCCCGCTCGCGGGAAGAGACGAACGCCAGCGCGAACTCGGGATGCGCGGCGATCAGCCGGATCAGTTCGCCGCCGACGTGCCCGCGGGCACCGATCAGTCCTATGCGCCTGGTCATGACTGGTCGCCCGCCCGGGCGAGTTTGAACTGCAGGTGCCGCTTCACCATCGGCCATTCGTTGCCGATGATCGAAAACACGACGCGTGTCGCGATACGAGCCGTCGGACATCAGCATGTGATTGCGCAGGATGCCGTCCTGTTTGGCGCCCAGTCGCGCGATGGCGTTCCTCGAGGCATGGTTGAACCAGCTGGTGCGGAACTCCACCGCGCCGCAACCCAGGACCTCGAACGCATGCGTGAGCAGCAGCAGCTTGGCCTCGGTATTCAACGCGGTCCGCTGCACCCGCTTCGCGTACCAGGTCCAGCCGATCTCGACGCGGCGGTTATCGGCATCGACGTTGCCGTATCGGGTACTGCCGACAACGGCTCCGTTGGCATCGAGCACCGCCCAGGGCATCGCGGCGCCGGACTCGCGAAGAGCGAGCGCCTTTTCGACATAGGCGCGAACGGCATCAGGCGCAGGCACCGAGGTGTACCACAGGCGCGACAAGTCGCCGTCGGCCGTCGCCGCGCGCAGACCGTCCACGTGGGCCTGCGCCAAGGGCTCCAGCCGGACATGCCGGCCCTGCAACAGGACGGGCTCGATCCAGCGGACGGTCGGATCGGCGATCACGGGCATCGTCATGGACTCTTCAGCGTGGCCGGCCGTGCCTGGCAGTGGTCGACGGCGAAACGGATTTCGTCGAAGGACTCCAGTCCGTACCAGAAAACATTCCACGGCTCGGCCTTCACGCAGCCGTCGGATTCGTCGAAGTAGAACTCGTTGATCGGGTTCCCGGCGCGCGAGCGCCAGAACAGCTGCGGCGTGGTCATGCGCATGACCTGCCATGCGGCGCGGCCCAGTCCTTCGCCTTGCGCATCGTCGCTGACCGCGAACTTGTCCAGGTGCGGAATGCCGTTCTCGAGCGTCAGGATCAGCGCCGCGCGATAGTGTTCGCTGACGAAGACCTGGAATGGCTTGGTGGTCTGGAAATAATCCGAGGCCAGCTTGCGGCCGAAGCTCGACTCGACCAGGACCTTCAGGCGCTTGAGATCGAGCTTCTTCCAGGAATCGAAGCAGCGGATCTTCTCGCCGCGACGCACCAGGGTGCCCGAGCCGCGGTGGGTGAACAATTCCTTGGCCAGCTCGTCCGGACGGGTGATCGAGACCGAGGACGACGGCGGCAGCGTCATCAGCAAGTCGTGGATCTGCTCCATCTTCAGCTTCATGCCCGAGTGCAGCCATGGCTGGTGCATCAGCTCGTCGTACTCGGTGGACAGGTTGATCGAGTCGATCAGCTCGCCGTCGCCGTCGAGAAGCCCGCCGGTGCCGGTCAGGAAGATGATCTTGTAGGGCTTGCAGGGTCTTGACCAGCTCGTTCGCCGCCCAATCGGCGTTGACGTTCAGGATCTGCCCGCCGGCGGTCTCGCCCAGCGAGGCGATGACCGGAATCGACCTGACCTTGATCGCGGCCTTGATCGCGCGCGGTATGGACCGCGGCGACCTTGCCGACCAGTCCGAACTTGCGCTTGCCGAGGAAGTCGCACTCGAATACGCCGCTGGTGATGGAGGTGGCGCGAACGCCCTGCGCCTGCAGCGCTTCGACCAGGCGCAGGTTCTCCCGCTGGGAAACCCGGCGCACCACGGCAAGCCCCTTCGGCGTGGTGACGCGCAAGCCGTCGACGGTCTCCTTCTCGACGCCCGCGTCCTTCATTTCTTCGTCCAGCTGCGGGCCGGCGCCGTGCAGCACGATCGGCGTCAGCCCCACCTGCTGCAGGAACGCCAGCGAGGACACCAGCGAATCGAGGTCGTCGCGCAGGATCGCGCCGCCGACCTTGACCACTGCGAAGCGCGCGGCGTCGAGCTGCGAAAAGCGCTTGAGGTACTGCTGGATTTCCTTGGCGCTGGCCATGTTGGACAGCAGCCGGACGATCGTGGGGCGCAGGTTGTCGGGGGAATTGGCCATGCCGTGATTGTACAAAGGCTGGTCCCCGTGGGATTTCTGCCGCGCCGGATGAGTGGACTGGGTTGCCATGTGCTTATCCTCCAATGATGCGGCGGTACGCCGCAGCCACCGTGCCCAGTTGCTCGAGCGTCACCCATTCATCGGCGGCGTGCGCCTGGGCGATATCGCCGGGTCCGTACACCAGCGCGGTGAGTCCGGCAGCGGAAAAAAGCGCGGCTTCGGTCCAGAAGTCGACCGCGTTGCCGATCGGCAGGTCCGAGCGCGTCGGCCAGGTCGCGCGCCTGCAGGCGCCGCGTCTTCGGCGGTCGCGATGTCGCCGGCGGGCAGGCAGGGCCCCTGGAAGGTTTCCTCGTAGGCATCGAGCGATGGCCGGATCGGCGAAGCTGCGAAAGGTCTCGTGCAGTTGCGGCGAGGCTCTGCGAAGGCAACGGCCGGAAACCAAAACGCAGCTCCGCGGCCGGGGCGATGACGTTGCCCTTGATGCCGCCTTCGATGCGCCCGATGTTGAATCGCAACCCGGTCAGCCCGCCGAAGCGCAGGTGCGACAGCGAGGCCACGTGGTCGAGCGAACGAGCGCCCCAGCGCATCGCCTGGTGCACGGCGCTCAGCTCGAGCGCATTGGCGCGCCGAAGCGTGGCCCGCGCGCGCCCTTGAACGCCATGCGCACCGAGACGATGCCGCGATGGGCCAGCACGGCCTGCGCATTGGTCGGCTCGGCGATGATTGCCTCGGTGAAGCCGTGATCGCGCTTGAGGAAGGAGGCCATGCAACGGGCATCGTTGGCTTCTTCGTCGCTGGTGAACAGAAATGCCGCCGGGTCCCTTGGTCGACTTCGGCGGCCGCCAACAGGCAAGCCGCCGCGCCCTTGATGTCGCAGGCGCCCAGGCCGATCGCGCGGTCGTCGGTCACGCGCAGGCGCAGCGGATCGGCCGTCCAGGCCGGCGAACTGGGCACGGTGTCCAGATGCACGTTGAACACGCGCGTGGTCTCGCCGCGCACGGCCAGCAGCGAGACCGCGCCTGCGCCGTGATCGGTCAGCTCGATGCGGAAACCCGGCAGTTGCTCGCACAGGTAGTCGAAGATGCCGTCGGTGCCGATCGCGCGCGGCGGGTTGCGGGTGTCGATACCCGACCAGCGCATCGAGGTGATTGAGGACGTCGATCGAGCATCAGCGGTTGACCTCGGCCCAGAGCGTGCTGCTCATGCCGTAAAGACGGATGAAGCCCTCGGCCTCGGCCACGCCCCAGTCGGCCGATTGCGCGTAGGTGGCGCCCTTGGCGTTGAGGATGTGCGGCGAGCGGACCGAAACGGCGCCGACGGTTCCGCCTTGCGTCTCCAGCGTCACCTCGCCATTGACGCAGCGCTGGCTGGAGGCGAGGAAGGCCTCGAGGTCGGCCTTGAGCGGATCGTGGAAGAAACCTTCATAGACCAGTTCCACCCACTTGCGCGCGACCTCCGGCTTGAACCGGTTCTGCGCCTTGCTCAGCACCGCCTCTTCCAGCGCGCGATGCGCGGCCAGCAACGCGGTCAGGCCGGGCGCCTCGAATATGATCCGGCCCTTCAGGCCGATGGTGGTGTCGCCGGTGTACAGGCCGCGACCGACGCCGTAGGCGGCGAACATTCGCGTTGAGCTTCGCCAGCATCAGGTGCCCCGGCATCGCTTCGCCATCCAGCGCCACCGCCACGCCGTTCTCGAAGCGCAGGGTTGCCCGCAGCGGCTGCGTCGGCCACTCCGCACGCGGCGCGCACCAGCCGCGCGCGCCCTCGCCCGGCGCCTCCCAGCGATCGATCTCGCCGCCGGACATGGTCAGCCCGAGCAGGTTCTCGTTGATCGTGTACGCCTTCTGCTTGGCGCGCACGCCGAAGCCGCGATCCTCGAGATACTTCTGTTCGTAGGCGCGGGTCTGGGTGTGCTCCTTCTGGATCTCGCGGATCGGCGCGATGATCGTGTAATCGCCGAGCGCCTTCACTGCCAGGTCGAAGCGCACCTGGTCGTTGCCCATTCCGGTGCAGCCATGCGCGACCAGTTGCGTGCCCAGTTCCTTGCAGCGCTCCAGCGCCGCTTCGACGATCAGGTAGCGATCCGACACCAGCAATGGATACTGGCCCTGGTAGCCCTCGCCCGCCCAGACGAACGGCTTGACGAATCCTTTCCAGATCGCCGGACCGCCATCGACGGTCACGTGCGTGGCGGCGCCCAGTTCGGCGGCGCGATGCTTCGATGAAGGCGCGCTCGTCCGCGTCCACGCCGCCGGTGTCGGCGAACACGGTGTGCACGGCGTAGCCCTGCTCCTGCAGGTAGGGAACGCAGAAGCTGGTATCGAGGCCGCCGGAAAAGGCGAGTACGACGTCTTTCTTGCTCATGATTTGTTCCCGCCTGGATTGTTGGATTCGATCAGCGCCGCCATCACCGCCTTCTGCACATGCAGGCGGTTCTCGGCCTCATCGATGGCGATGCAGGCCGCGGAGTCCATCACCGCATCCGTGGCCTTCACGTTTCGCCGCAGCGGCAGGCAATGGCTGAAGACGCCATGGTTGGTCAGCGCCATCTTCGCCTCGTCGACGATGAAGTGCTTGAACTGCTCGCGGATCGGCTTTTCCTGGTCCCAGTTGCCGAAATAGGGCAGCGCGCCCCAGCTCTTGGCGTAGACGACGTCGGCGCCGGAATAGGCACTGGCGATATCGTGGCTGACCGCCAGCGAACCGCCGTTGGCGGCGGCGTTCTCGCGGCCGAAGTCCATGTAGCGCGAGTCCAGGATGTAGTCCGGCGTCGGGCACAGCAGGGTCACGTCCATGCCGAAGCGCGTGGCGATCATCAGGGCGGAGTTGGCCACGGCCGTGTTGAGCGCCTTCGGGTGATAGGTCCAGGTCAGCACGTACTTCTTCCCGCGCAGGTCGGTGCCGAATTTCTCCTGCAGCGCCATGATGTGCGCCAGTTCCTGGCACGGATGGGTGATCGTTTCGAGGTTGATCACCGGCACCGTGGCATGCCGGGCGAATCCCTTGAGCACCTTGTCCTCGCGATCCACCATCCAGTCGCTGAACTTCGGGAAGGCGCGCACCGCGATCAGGTCGACATAGCGCGACAGCACCCGGGCCACTTCGGCGATGTGCTCTTCGGTGTCGCCGTCCATCACCGTGCCGAGCTCGAATTCGATCGGCCAGGCATCCTTGCCCGGCGAGAGCACCACCGCATGCCCGCCCAACTGGAAGGCGCCGAGTTCGAAGCTGGTGCGGGTGCGCAGCGAGGGATTGAAGAAGACCAGGGCGATGCTGCGCCCCTTGAGTTGGTCGCCCAGCCTCGAGCGTTTGAAGGCGGCCGCCTGCGCGAGCATCGCGTCGAGCTCCGGGCGGCTCCAGTCCTGGGTGTTGAGGAAGTGCTTCATGGTCGGCGGCGGTCCTGGTGGGTGGCATTGCAAAACAAAAAAGCCCAGCGCGGGGCTGGGCTTTTCCGGTAAAAAACTGCTGCTTCCGGCTTACCCAGCTGAGATTTCCAGTTCCGGTCGGCGGGCACGCGAGGTCATGCCCGCTGCCATGCGGGCAGAAGTCAGGATGTCGGCGTTGGCGGCGGGGTGCGTCATGTCGTACAAAGTATGTCAGCAGCGTGGGGCCGCCGCAACTCAGCGATAGCCGGCCGGCGCCGGTTCCGGCACCACCGAGATCCGGATCCGCAGGCGATTGCCCGGATCGCTGTCCAGCCGCGACATGTATTTCTCGCCTTTGTACTGATACTCGACGTCATAGCCGGCGAGACGGCGCTCCTCGCGGTCGACCTGGACGATACGGCAACGGTTTCCGCCAGACGCGGGACCGTCGCAACGCTGTTCCGGAACCCTTGTCCGGGCCGTCTCGTATACCGGCGAGGCGCGCAGGACCTGGGCATAGCCGTAGGTGACGTTCTCGTCCATCGTCCTGGCCTGGGCAAAGGCAAGCCCCGGCTGGAGCGACACCAGGAGCAGGCCCAGCAATGGCGAGAGATGCCTCATCGGTAAACGTATCCCGTTCGTGCGGCGTGTCATTCCAGCATGGCTGCGCTGAACCCAGTCAGAAGATTCCCGTTAAGGTCGGCGCGAGCCTTGCTAAACTTCCCGCATGGACCTACGCCTGTACAACAACCTCAACCGCCGGGCAGAGACTTTCGCCCCACTCGACCCCAAGCGGGTGACCATGTACCTGTGCGGACCCACAGTCTACAGCTATGTGCACATCGGCAATGCGCGCGGCCCGGTGGTTTTCGACGTACTGGCCAAATTGCTGCGCCGGCGCTACCCGAAGCTGGTCTACGCCCGCAACATCACCGACGTCGACGACAAGATCAACGCCGCGGCGCAGGAACAGGGCGTGCCGATCAGCACCATCACCGACAAGTTCACCGCCATCTACCGCGAGGACATGGCCAGGCTCGGCGTGAGCCCGCCGGACGTGGAGCCGCACGCCACCGCGCATATCGCCCAGATCATCACGATGATCGAGCAACTGATCGACAGCGGGCACGCCTACGCCGCCGACGGCCATGTGCTGTTCTCGGTCGCCAGCTTCGCCGACTACGGCAAGCTGTCGCGCCGCCCGATGGACGAGATGCTGGCCGGCGCGCGGGTCGAGGTCGCTCCCTACAAGCGCGATGCCGGCGATTTCGTGCTGTGGAAGCCGTCCACGCCCGACCTGCCCGGCTGGGACTCGCCCTGGGGCATTGGCCGACCCGGCTGGCATATCGAGTGCTCGGCGATGAGCGCGGCCCACCTGGGCGAAACCATCGATATCCATGCCGGCGGCGTCGACCTGCAGTTTCCGCACCACGAGAACGAACTGGCGCAGAGCACCTGCGCGCATGGCGGCAAGGTGTTCGCGCGCTTCTGGCTGCACAACGGCATGCTCAACTTCGGCGGCACCAAGATGTCGAAATCGCTGGGCAACGTCAGCGTGCTGCACGAACTGCTGGCCAGCCATCCGCCGGAGGCATTGCGCTATGCCCTGCTCTCCGCCCAGTACCGGCAGCCGCTGGACTGGTCGGACGCCCTGATCGAACAGAGCGTGCGCACGCTGGACCGGCTCTACGGCACCCTGCGCGACCTGGCCGATGTTGCCGCCGGATGCCGACGGGCTTGCCGGAGAGCGTCGAAGCCGCGCTGTGCGACGACCTGAATACGCCCGCAGTGCTGGCCGAACTGGCCCGCCTGGCCGGCGAAGCCCGCAAGGCCGCAACTCCTGGCCGAGAAGAAGCGCCTGAAGGGCGAACTGCTGGCGGCCGGCGAGATCCTCGGGCTGCTGCAACAGGATCCGGCCGACTGGTTCTCGCGCGGCGGCAGCGCCGACGAGGACGCCGCATCCAGGCCATGATCGACGAGCGCAACACCGCCAAGAAGGCGCGCGACTTCGCCCGCGCCGACCAGTTGCGCGATGAACTGGCCCGCGAGGGAGTGCTGATCGAGGACACCGCCCAGGGCGTGCGCTGGAGACGGGGCTGATGTTCCCGACCGAGCCCACTGCCGCCGAGGCGCAGCGGGCGATCGCCGAGGAGTTCGCGTATTTCGACGACTGGTCCGAGCGCTACCAGTACCTGATCGACCTGGGCAAGCGGCTGCCGCCGTTTCCGGAGGAATGGAAAACCGAAGCCAACCGCCTGCAAGGTTGCCAGTCGATGGTCTGGATCGTGCCCGAAGGCGATGCCTCCAGGCTCGACTTCCACGCGATCAGCGATTCGACGATCGTCTCGGGACTGATCTATCTGGCCTTGCGCGTTTACTCGGGGCGCAGCGCGGCTGAAATCCTGGCCACCGCGCCCGACTACATCGGCAACATCGGCCTGGCCAAGCATCTTTCGCCAACGCGCAGCAACGGACTGGCCGCACTGCTGTCGTTCATCCAGGAAACCGCCCGCAAGGCCTGAAGAAAAAAGCCGCCCGGCTTTCGCCGGGCGGCTTTATCCAGACTGCGGTGTCCCGGCTCAGAACACGGTCGTGGTCGTGTTCGAGCAAGTGGTGGTGCCACCGGCCACGCACACCTTGTGGGTGTAGGTGCCGGTGACCTTGCCAAGCGTGTCGGTGTAGGTGCTGCCACCGGCGCCGGACACGATCAGCGCGCCATTCCGGTAGATGTCCACGCCGGTCGCCCCAGTCCAGTTCAGGACCACCTTGGATACGCCCTTCACCCTGGAACCAGCCGCCGTGAGGCTGATTGCCGGCGGCGGCGGAGCCGATGGCGTGGTCGCGCTGGCGCTGACAAAGGCCGAAGTGCCGTTCGCGTTGTAGGCGCTGACCCGATAGAAGTAGGTCGTGCTCGCGGCCAGGCCGGTGTTGCTGAAGGACTGGCTGTTGGCGGCCAGCGTGGCCACCACGGACCAGCCGTTGACGCCGTCGGCCGAACGCTCGACGCGATAGCTGGTCTCGCCGGTGACGCCGTCGATCCAGGCCAGGTTGATCTGGCTGGAGGAAGCCGCAGTGGCGGTCAAGCCCGGACGGATTGCCGGCGGGCGGATCGCTCGACGGATTGGCCACCTGGATGTAGAGATGGTCCACGGACACCGTGTTCATCTCGCGCGCGCCCGCCGTGCGATTGCTGTCGACCACGCGCACCAGGATCGAACCACCCGGCGCACCCGGAATCGCGAACGACTGCAGGTTCCCGGCGCTGGTCGAAGCCACGTTGAACATGGTCGTCCAGCTGGTGCCGCCATTGAGCGAGTACTGGAAGTTGAAGGTGTCGCCATCGGTCGAACCGCCGCTCCAGGCATTGGCGATCACGGTCGTGCCCACGCCCGCCACGACATTGAAGTTCCAGCGATGTTCGAGCGTGCTGTAGCGGCTGGACGGCTTGCCACCGGAATCGACTTCGGTGATCGACTGCACCACGCCGTTGTCGGTCGCGGTGTTGCCGAAGCCGCCGTTGACCGCACCGGCAACCGGCGTGTCGCTGGCCGCGGCGTAATCGACATACGGCGGCGGTGGCGGCGGCGTGTCGGTGGTCGCGCTGGCGACGGCGGAAGCGGCCGTCGTATTGCCGGACGCATCCCGGGCCTCGACGGTGAACCCATACTGCGTGCTTGCGGCCAGGCCGGAGGCAACGTAGGACGGACTACTCTGCCAAGCACTTGCCACGCAACCGGTGCCGCCGCTGACGCAGTTGAAACGGTACTGCACCGAGCTGATCGCATCCACGGCCGTGGTCGCGGTCATGCCGATGGTGGACGCGCTGGTCGGCGCCGGCGCGCTGGCCCAGCTCATCGGGTTGGGCGTCGGCGCAGTCAGGTCGGCTACGCCGGTGGTGATGGTGCCGTTGATGAAGAACTCACCCAGGCTGCCGTAATCCGAATACGGCGTGACGGCATTGCCCACGCCGGTGATCACCAGGTGGTAGGTGCCGGCCGCGACCGTCACGGCAATACTGGCTCCGGTGTCGTCGATGGGATCGCTGGATGCGACCAGGTTGTTGGCGTTGTCGCGCAGCTCCGCGCTGACGTCGAGGTTCGCCGCGCGGCGGCTGGTGCGATAGAACGCATCCCAGGCCGGCGAGACCGTCAGGCTCAATGGACCGCCGCCTGAGACGAAGGTGAACACGTCCTTGTCGGCGCCGGAGTTGATCACGCCCTTGTTCTGCGGCAGCAGGTTGTGCGGATCGATTTCCGGATTGGACGAATCCACCGTGCCGTCCGCGGCCACCGACAGCGGCGTACCGGCGGCGATCGTATCGCCGTGGTCGTCGCCCTTGTAACCGAGCTTGCCGGCGATGATCGCCAGGTCGTCCTGCGGCTGGTTGGCGTCCGGATATTCGCCTTTGCTCCACTCGGTGACGTTGTTGTAGTAGCTGTTGCCCATGATCGGCGCCCACGACACGTAGCCGGCGCCCAGGCCAGCGTAATAGCCGCCGGCAGCGATGGTGCCGTCGTGCGACAGGCCCAGGTTATGGCCGAACTCGTGCGAGGAAGCCTCGGCGATATAGGTCTCGCCGTTCGGTCCCAGGTTGTCGGCATAGACCAGCGCCGGTGAATAGTAGGTGTGATAGTTCGACAGGCCGAACACGTTCACGTAGGCCACGCCGCCCGCGCCTGCCGACGGCATCGCGACGCCGTTGGCGTCCTGGTCCTCGGTGATCAGCACATGGCCGGTGCGGCTGTTGAAGCTGGTCGGCGCCTCGGTGGTGACGTCGATATCGAAGGGCGCCAGGTCTTCCGCCACCCGATGCCAGATCTCGACGATCTTGTTGCGCTCGGTGGCGCTGAAGGTGGTGCGGTCGGCATCCGCGCTGAAGGCCAGCGCGACGAAGGTGCCGGCGCCCCAGGCGGTGTTGCTGAAGGTGTCGCCGTCGAAATCGAGGAACACCTTGTTGGCAGAGCCGGGCTTGCTGTGCAGCTTGAAGGCGTCATCGAGCGTGTAGGTCGGCGCCGCATCGGTCACGATGGTCGCCTTGGATGCCATCGTCGTCGAAGGCCGCAGCGTGTCGGCGAAGTACATGCCGCCGCCGGCGTCCGCCCGCAACTGGGCAAGATCCGAGCCGGTGATGGAAATGCGCTGCAACCACCGGAGCGCATTGGCCTGGGCGCGCGGCGGGAGCGATTCGAGTCGGGTACGCAACTGACCAGGCGGCAGCTGGCTGATGCTTTGCAGCTGACCGGGGTCGAAGCGGACGGCCCCGGCGCCCTGGGCGGACTGCGCCAGCACCGGGGTGGCGGCCAACACCAGGCCGGCCAACGTGGAGAGCATCAGAAGCCGAATACGGCGCGTTTGAGTACCGAGCATGTCTTTCCCCTGGGTCGACAACGTTGGGTGGCCGATGACGCAACGCATTCGGACACTGACTAGCAGGTCAGTGACGACTGAACTAGTCAGGCCTGGTACATCTTAACCAAGAATCGTGCCGGCCCATGTGAAGACCAACGCTGGACCCGCGGCCTGACGCAAGTGCTTGAAAAGCAGGCAGTTGAGCACACTCACCCACACAGCGGACCGGGCCCGCCCCCGCTCGCGGGTGCAAATAGTGTCGAATACTGACCCGCCCCGAATGCTCGCCCGGCCTCAGGGCTGCAGGTTGATCCAGGTCGCCTTGACCTCGGTGTACTTGCTGAAGGCGTGCAGCGACTTGTCGCGGCCGTTGCCTGATTGCTTGTAGCCGCCGAAGGGCGCGGTCATGTCGCCGCCGTCCCAATAGTTGACCCAGACACTGCCCGCACGCAACTTGCGCGCGACGCGATGGGCCCGCGACAGATCGCTGGTCCAGACGCCGGCGGCCAGCCCATAGGGCGAGTCGTTGGCGATGCGTACTGCATCCTGTTCGTTGTCGAAAGTGATCGCGGACAACACCGGCCCGAAGATCTCCTCCTGGGAAATCGTCATCTCGTGCCCGACGTCTTCGAAGACGGTCGGCTCGATGTAGTAGCCGCCGGTCTCGCTCATCACCCGCGTGCCGCCCAGCGCCAATTTCGCGCCCTCGGCGCTGCCCTTGGCGATATAGCCGAGCACGCGATCCATCTGGATCTGGTCGACGATCGCGCCCATCGGCGCGCCCGGCTCGAACGGATGGCGCGGCTGCATCTTGCGGCCCTCCGCCACCACCATGGCGATGAACTCTTCCTTGATGGAACGCTCGACCAGCAGGCGCGACGCGGCAGTGCACACCTCGCCCTGGTTGTAGAAGATGCCGCCAGCCGCCGCCTTGGCAGCCGCCTCGAGGTTCGGCGCGTCGGCAAAGACGATGTTCGGGCTCTTGCCGCCGCACTCCATGTAGGCGCGCTTGAGGTTGGAGCGGCCGGCGCATTGCATCAGGTGCTTGCCGATGGCGGTGGAGCCGGTGAAAACCAGGCCGTCGACATCCATGTGCAGGGCGAGTGGTTCGCCCGCGCCGAGCCCGAAGCCGGGAAGCACGTTGAGCACGCCCGGGGGAATGCCTGCCTCGATCGCCAACTCGGCGATCCGGATCGCGGTGAGCGGCGATTTCTCCGATGGCTTGAGCACGACGCTGTTGCCCATCGCCAGCGCCGGCGCGATCTTCCACGAGGCCATCAGCATCGGAAAGTTCCACGGCACGATCGCGGCGATCACGCCCAGCGGCTCGTGCGTGATCATGCCGAGTTCGTCGCGTCCGGTCGGCGCGATCTCGTCGTAGACCTTGTCGATGGCCTCGCCGGTCCAGTTCATGCAGCGGACGCTTGCGGCAACGTCGACGGCCAATGCGTCATCGACCGGCTTGCCCATGTCGAGCGATTCGAGCAGCGCCAGCTCCTGGCCGTGCTGCTCGATCAACTGCGCGAACCTGATCAGCGTGCGCTTGCGATGCGCCGGCTTGCTCTCGGACCAGCTGCCAGCCTCGAACGCCCGACGCGCGGCGATCACCGCACGCGAAACGTCTTCCGATTCGCACTCCGCAACCTGGCAGACAACCCGCCCGTCGATCGGGCTGATGCAATCGAAGGTCTTGCCCGACGCCGCATCCACATAGCGTCCGTCGATGAAGGCCTGGCTTCGAATCTGCAACGCGTCGGCGCGTGCCTGCCATTCGGTTCGGCTTTGCGGTTTGCTCATGGTCTGGAATTCGCTCTTGAAGGAGTCTGGAACTAGAAGGAGGCCGGCGTATTGGCGCTGACGATGATGGCCACGTCGCTGCCGACGTTTCGGAAACGATGCGGAGTGCGGCTTTCGAAGTAATAGGCTTCGCCCGGTCCGAGCACCTTGACCCGCTCGCCCACGGTCACCTCGACCTGGCCCTGGACGATGACCCCGCCCTCCTCGCCATCATGGACAAGCCGGGTCTCGCCGGTATCGCTGCCCGGCGGCATCACCTCGCGCAGGATGCACATCTGGCGATTGCCGCGGCGGTTGCCGACCAGGAAGTAATGGATGTCGTTGTTGCCGACATCGGGCAGGTCTTCGGCCGCGTAATAGGGGCCGTCGGCGACGCCACCCGCCTGGTCCAGCGTAAAAAAATCCGCCAGCGAGATCGGAATCCCGTCGAGAACCTTCTTCAGGGAACCGACCGAGGGGCTGACCTTGTTCTGCTCGATCAGCGAGATGGTGCTGTTGGTGACGCCCACCCGCTTGGCCAACTCTCGCTGGCTGAGGCCCTTGCTGAGGCGTACTGCGTTGAGACGGGAGCCGATATCCATGGGACGCCTGATTCGTGTGATGTGGAATATTTAACACTGGCACCCCAGATGGTCAATTATTTGCACATATCGTGACGGTTGTAAATTTTATTCAACACTGCTAATTTTCGCCCACCTCGATCGTCCGGACCGCCGACCATGACTGCCCCCGCTGCAGGCTCCTCGCCAGACACCTCTTCCCTGGGCGAGGCCTACCAGGCCCTGGCCACGACGCAGCCCGAGCAGATGGACGCCTTCTGGATGCCGTTCAGCGCCAACCGGCAGTTCAAGAAGCACCCGCGCCTGCTGGTCAGCGCCGCCGGGCATGCATTACCGGACCAGCGAAGGCCACGAAATCCTGGACGGCACCGGCGGCCTGTGGTGCTGCAACGCGGGCCACGCCCGTCCGCGCATCATTGAAGCGGTGAGCCGGCAGATCGCCACGATGGACTTCGCGCCGACCTTCCAGATGGGCCACCCCCTGCCCTTCGTGCTGGCCGAACGCCTGGCCGAAATCGCGCCGGACCCGCTCAAGCATGTCTTCTTCACCAATTCCGGCTCCGAGTCGGTCGACACCGCGCTGAAGATCGCGATCGCCTATCACCGCGCCCGCGGCGAAGGCCAGCGCACCCGCCTGATCGGCCGCGAGAAGGGCTACCACGGCGTCGGCTTCGGCGGAATCTCGGTCGGCGGCATGGTCAACAACCGCAAGTTCTACGGCCCGATGCTGCCCGGCGTGGACCACTTGCGCCATACGCTGGATCTGTCGCGCAACGCGTTCTCGCGCGGTCTGCCGCAGCATGGCGTGGAGCTGGCCGAGGACCTCGAGCGCCTGGTGCAGCTGCACGACGCCTCCACCATCGCCGCCGTGATCATCGAGCCGATCTCCGGCTCGGCCGGCGTGATCCTGCCGCCGGAAGGCTATCTCAAGCGCATCCGCGAGATCTGCGACAAGCACGGCATCCTGCTGATCTTCGACGAAGTCATCACCGGCTATGGCCGGGTCGGCAAGGCCTTCGCCGCGCAACGCTTCGGGGTGACGCCGGACCTGATGACCACGGCCAAGGGCCTGACCAACGGCGCGGTGCCGATGGGCGCGGTGTTCGTCTCCAACCAGGTCCACGATGCGTTCATGCAGGGCCCCGAGGGCATGATCGACCTGTTCCACGGCTACACCTATTCCGGCCATCCGCTGGCTTGCGCCGCCGCGATCGCCACGCTCGACACCTACGCCGAAGAGAACCTGTTCGAGAAGGCGATCGACCTGGGCCAGTACTGGGAAGACGCCCTGCACGGCCTGAAGGACCTGCCGAACGTGATCGACATCCGCAACTTCGGCCTGATCGGCGCCGTCGAGCTGTCGGCGCGCGACGGCAAGCCCGGCGCGCGCGCCTACGACGTGTTCACCAAGTGCTTCCACGAGAAGGAACTGCTGATCCGCACCACCGGCGACGTGATCGCCCTGTCGCCGCCGCTGATCCTGGAGCGTTCGCACATCGACCAGATCTTCAGCCGGCTCGCCGAGGCGATCCGGGAAACCGCCTGAAGCGGCAAGTACTACAATAGACGACTGGCCGGAAGGCCTGGATAGCAACTCAAAACTTTGTTCATGCCCCGGGAGGGCAATCCCATGCTTATCGGCGTCCCCAAGGAAATAAAGAACCACGAGTACCGCATCGGACTGACCCCGGCGGGCGTTCGCGAACTCGAAGCCAACGGCCACCAGGTGGTAGTGCAGCGCGACGGCGGCAAGGCCATCGGCCTGACCGACGACATGTACCGCAAGGCTGGCGCCGACATCTGGGACAGCGCCGAGGAAATCTTCGCGCGCTGCGACATGATCATCAAGGTCAAGGAGCCGCAGCCGAACGAATGCGCGATGCTGCGCCCGGGCCAGCTGCTTTACACCTACCTGCACCTGGCGCCGGATCCGGACCAGACCAAGGCGCTGATCGCCAGCGGCTGCACCGCGATCGCCTATGAGACGGTCACCGATCGCAGCGGCGGCCTGCCGCTGTTGGCGCCGATGAGCGAAGTGGCTGGACGCATGTCGATCCAGGCCGGCGCCCATGCGCTGGAAAAAGCGCAGGGCGGCTCGGGCGTGCTGCTCGGCGGCGTGCCGGGCGTGATGCCGGCCGAAGTGCTGGTGATCGGCGGCGGCGTGGTCGGCATCAATGCCGCGCGCATGGCGATGGGCATGAATGCGCACGTCACCATCCTGGATCGTTCGCTCAACCGCCTGAAGCAACTTGACGAGCTCTACGGCGATCGCCTGACCACCATCTTCTCGACCCATGACGCGATCGAAGAGCGTCTGCCGAATGCGGACCTGGTCATCGGCGCCGTGCTGGTGCCGGGCGCTGCCGCGCCGAAACTGATCTCGCGCGCGCAGCTCAGCCTGATGCGTCCGGGCTCGGTGCTGGTGGACGTCGCCATCGACCAGGGCGGCTGCTTCGAGACCTCGAAGGCCACCACGCACCAGAATCCGACCTACGAAGTGGACGGAATCATCCACTACTGCGTGGCCAACATGCCCGGCGGCGTCGCCCGCACGTCCACTTTCGCGTTGACCAACGCCACCCTGCCCTTCGCCGTGCAGCTGGCCAACAAGGGATACCGGCAGGCGATGCTCGACGATCCGCACCTGTTGAACGGCTTGAACGTCCACGCCGGCAAGGTCACCTACGAAGCCGTGGCCCGCGACCTGGGTTACGCCTACGTGCCGGCGACCGAAGCCCTCGGCTGATATCCACGAGAGAGACTTGCCGATGATGACGCTGCTGCCCGCCAATATTCCGCATTTCATCCACGGTGAAGACGTGGCGGGCACCAGCGGCCGCTTCGGCGAGGTATTCAATCCCGCCACCGGCAACGTCACCGGCATGGTGCCGCTGGCATCGAAGGCCGAAGTGGAAGCCGCCATCGCTTCGGCGCAGTCGGCGTTCCCGGCCTGGGCGGCGACCACGCCGCTCAACCGCGCGCGGGTGCTGTTCAAGTTCAAGGAACTGCTGGAGCAGAACGCCGATGAGATCGCGCTGGCCATCACCAGCGAGCACGGCAAGGTGTTTTCCGATGCGCGCGGCGAACTGACCCGCGGCATCGAAGTCGTGGAATTCGCCTGCGGCATTCCGCACCTGCTCAAGGGCGAGCATTCGATGAACGTCGGCGGCGGCGTCGACAGCTACAGCGAATATTCGCCGCTCGGCGTCGTTGCCGGCATCACGCCGTTCAACTTCCCGTGCATGGTGCCGATGTGGATGTTCCCGATCGCCATCGCCTGCGGCAATACCTTCGTACTGAAGCCCTCCGAGCGCGACCCGACGCCGACGTTGATCCTGGCTCGCCTGCTCAAGCAGGCCGGCTTGCCCGACGGCGTGTTCAACGTCGTGCACGGCGACAAGGAAGCGGTGGACACGCTGCTCGACGATCCGCGCGTGCATGCGATCAGCTTCGTCGGCTCGACGCCGATCGCCGAATACATCTATTCCCGCGGCTCGGCCAACGGCAAACGCGTGCAGGCGCTGGGCGGCGCCAAGAACCACATGGTGGTGATGCCCGACGCCGACATGGACCAGGCCGCGAATGCGCTTGCTCGGCGCCGGCTACGGCTCGGCCGGCGAGCGTTGCATGGCGATCTCGGTCGCTGTCTGCGTGGGCGATGCGACGGCCGATGCGCTGATCGCGAAGCTCAAGCCGATGGTGGAGGACCTGCGCATCGGCCCCGGCCACCATGGCGACCCCGACATGGGCCCGCTGGTCACCTGCCAGCATCGCGACAAGGTGCAGGGCTACGTGGACCTGGGCGTGACCGAGGGCGCGAAGCTGGTGGTCGACGGCCGTGGCCTGAAGGTGCCCGGGCATGACGCCGGTTTCTACCTGGGCGGCTGCCTGTTCGACCACGTCACCCCGGACATGCGCATCTACCGCGAGGAAATCTTCGGCCCGGTGCTTTGCGTGGTCCGCGTCAAGGACTTCGGCCAGGCGCTCGACCTGGTCAACCAGCACGAATACGGCAACGGCACCGCCATCTTCACCCGCGACGGCGATTGCGCGCGCCAGTACGCGCACAACGTGCAGGTCGGCATGGTCGGCATCAACGTGCCGATCCCGGTGCCGATGGCGTTCCACAGTTTCGGCGGCTGGAAGCGTTCCCTGTTCGGACCGCTGCACATGCACGGCCCGGACGGCATCCGCTTCTACACCCGCATGAAGACGATCACCGCGCGCTGGCCCACCGGCATCCGCGCCGGCGCCGAATTCAGCATGCCCACGATGAAGTAATCGCGTTCCGCCCGAAGGTTTTCCGGTGACCCTCGTCCCGGCGTTTGCGAACATCGATACGATATTCGCGGGAATGACGAGAAATCAGCAATCGGAGTTCCTTTCGATGAGTCACGACGAAAAGTCAGCAGCGACGCCCACCCAGACCGATCTCGCGTTCACCCGCGAGTCGCCCTACGGCACCAAGGCCGAACCCACCTACTCCGGCGCGCTCAGTTTCCTGCGCCGCCGCTACAGCAAGGAACTCGATGGCGTGGATGTCGCCGTCGTCGGCGTTCCCTTCGACCTGGCCACGACCAATCGTCCCGGGCACGAGACTGGGCCCGCGCGCCGTCCGCGCCGCCTCCGCCTCGCTTGCCTGGTGCCGGCCCTATGCGTGGGACTTCGATCCTTTCGATCGCCTCAACGTGATCGACTGGGGCGACGTGTTCTTCGACTCCGGATCGCCGCAGCTGGCGCCGGAGGCGATCCGCAACGCGTATGGCCAATTCGTCGCCGCGGGCGTGACCCCGCTGACGCTGGGCGGCGATCACTTCATCAGCTTCCCGATCCTGCAGGCGCTGCACGAGAAGCACGGGACGCTTTCCCTGATCCACTTCGACGCCCATTGCGACACCTGGCGCGACAGTGACGGCCGCATCGACCACGGCACGATGTTCTTCCACGCGGCACGGCTGGGAATCGTCGATCCCGCGCGATCCATCCAGGTCGGCATGCGCACCCACAACGACGAGACCCACGGCTATCAGGTGCTCGATGCGCGCTGGCTGCACCAGCATGGCGTCGAGGCCTGCATCGCCGCCATCCGCGAGCGGGTCGGCGACGGCAAGTGCTACATCAGCTTCGACATCGATTTCCTGGATCCGGCGCATGCGCCCGGCACCGGCACGCCGGTGGTCGGCGGCTTCGATACCCACACGGCGCTTGCGCCTGGTGCGCGGCCTGGCCGGCCTGGATATCGTGGGCATGGATGTGGTCGAGGTCTCGCCGCCATTCGATGTCAGCGAGCTGACCTCGCTGGCCGCGGCCTCCATCGCGCAGGAATTGCTCTGCGCGCACGCGAGCCGCTTCCCCGATCGCAGTTGATCGCGCGCCAAGGACTTGAGGGGCCGCGTAGCGCGGCCCGTATCAATCCTTCAGCTTGTCGCCAAAATAATTCACCAGCTTGCCCACCTTCGGCATCGATACGAACTGGATGTAGGGCTGGCCCGGATTGAACTCGGCATAGTTGTGGTGATAGGTCTCGGCCACGAAGAACGCCTCGAGCGGTTCGATGGTGGTGACGATCCGCGAGGCGAACGCGCCTGACGCCTCGAGCTGGCCGATATAGTCGGCAGCCACTTCGCGCTGGGCTTCGTCGAGTGGGAACAGGGCCGAGCGGTATTGCGTGCCCACGTCATTGCCCTGCCGATCCTTCTGGGTAGGGTCGTGGGCCACGGCGAAGAACACTTTCAGCAGCTGCCCGTAACTGATCCGCGCCGGATCGTAGACGATGCGGATGACTTCGGCATGACCGGTCTTTCCGCTGCACACCGCCTTGTAGTTGGCCGCATCGGCGGCGCCGCCGGCATAACCCGGCTGCACCTCGCGGACGCCCTCGAGCCGGCGGAAAACCGCCTCGGTGCACCAGAAGCAGCCACCGGCCAGGATCGCCTCCCCGCGGTCCTCGGCAACCGGCAGGTCGCGAGCGGGATCGGGCACCTGGTCAGGCGCGACGCGCAGGCCCAGGCCCGGGATATCGCAGGTATTCATGTTGGTTCTCCTCTGTGGACAACGGGCTGCCGGCGGCAAAGAGGATGCGCCGTCCCGCCGGAGATGGCCACCCTCGAACCGATATACACTCTGCCGCGTAGGGGAAGCGTCAACGCAGCCGCAGCATCCACGAAACGAACCGGAGTCCGTCCGCAATGAGTGCAAACGCACAGATCGATCCTGCCATCGTCAGTGGCGACGTCCAGTTGAGCCGATCGCTCAAGTCGCGCCATGTCTCGATGATCGCCATCGGCGGCATCATCGGCGCGGGATTGTTCGTCGGCTCGTCCACCGCCATCTCCCAGATCGGCCCGGCGGTGATCTTCAGCTACGCCATCTCGGGTTTCATCATCATGCTGGTGATGCGGATGCTCTCGGAGATGGCCCTCTCGGTTCCCGGCGTGCAGAGCTTCGCCGAATTCGCCCGCATCGGCCTCGGCCCGCTGGCCGGATTCCTGTCGGGTTGGCTGTACTGGTATTTCTGGGTCGTGGTCGTGGCCATCGAAGCCATCGCCGGCGCGAAGATCGTCAACCTGTGGTTCCCGCAGTTTCCGACCTGGAGCATCGGCGTCGCGCTGATGGCGGTCCTGACCGGCGTCAACCTGATGTCGACCAGATCCTATGGCGAATTCGAGTTCTGGTTCTCCTCGATCAAGGTCGCCGCCATCGTGGTGTTCATCCTGGTCACCGCCGCGTTCGCCTTTGGCGTAACCTCGCCGGCCGGGCCGACGTTCTCGAACCTGACCGCGCATGGCGGGTTCGCGCCCTTCGGCATCGCCGCCGTACTCGCCGGCGCGACGTCCACCATCTTTGCCCTGTGCGGAGCGGAAATCGCCACCATCGCCGCCGCCGAGTCGGAAGAGCCGGCCAAGGTCATCTCGCGCATGACGGTAACGGTCACCTTCCGCATCCTGATCTTCTACATCCTGTCGATCCTGCTCATCGTCGCCATCGTGCCCTGGAACACCATTGTTCCGGGCATCTCGCCGTTCGCCACGGCGCTGAGCACGATGGGTTATCCGGGCGCCGACGTGGCGATGAACGCCATCGTGCTGGTGGCCGTGCTGTCGTGCCTGAATTCGGGCCTGTACGTGACCTCGCGCGCGCTGTTCGGCCTGGCCAAGTATGGCGATGCGCCGCAGTGGCTGGTCAAGATCAACAAGCGCAAGGTGCCGGCGCGCGCCATCCTGATCGCCAGCCTTTTCAGCTACGTGGCGCTGGCGTTCGAGCAATTGTCCGCGGACGTGTTCAGCTTCCTGATCAATGCCTGCGGCGCGACGATGCTGTTCCTGTACATCATGGTGGCCTTCGCGCAGTTGAAATTGCGTGCCAAGACCGAGGCCGAGGCGCCCGAGCGCCTGCAGATCAAGATGTGGTTCCATCCATGGGGAACCCTGTTCGCGCTGGCGGCGATGTTCGCCGTGCTGGTGTTCATGGGCCTGTCGCCTGCCCTGTCCGAGCAACTCTGGCTCAGCCTGTTCATTGCAGCCGTGATGACGGTGGCCTTTTTCGTGTTCCGGCGCAAAGCCTGACATCGACCCACCGGCGGTTGTCGGCCCGTTCGCCAGCAGGCGCGCGGGCTTGCCTCACTCCGGCATCAATGACTCGGCGTCATCCGCGCAGATGGTGTCATCCCAGTCGCCCATCAGCGCCAGGTAGAGCAGCTTCTCGAACTCGGGCTGGAAGCGCCGGATGACGGCGTCCGGGATCGGGCACCAGCTTGGCGTCGCCGATCAGGCCGAACAGCACCTTGCCGTTGTAGCTCAGGATCGAAATGCCAATGCCGATGGAGCCACTCTGCGGCACCCAGGCCATCAGAGCACTGACCGGGGAACCGGCCAGATACAAGGGCATTTGCGGTCCCGGAACATTGGTCGCCACCGCCGTCGCCTTGCGGCTGAACAGATCGAAGGCGGTGCGCTGTACGGAAGGCGGCGCCATTCCGAGCGCGGCCAGCAAGCCATAGGTGACGATCGCCTGCCGCGAGGACTTGAGCTCGCACATGCCCTCGGCCACCCGCTCCAGCCGACGCACGGGATTGTCCTCGCCGACCGGCAACTCCAGGAACACCAGGCCGAAGTGATTGCCGAGCTTCTTGGCGTGTTCGAGCGGCCGCAGGTTGACCGGCACCGTCGCCCTTATGGTCAGGCCGTCCACGTGCTCGCCTCGATCGATCATGTAGCTGCGCAACGCGCCGGCCACCGAAGCCATCAGCACATCGTTGACCGTGCAGTCGAAGGCGCGGCCAACGGCCTTGACCTCTTCCAGGTCCAGCGGCTCGGCCCAGGCCACCCGCTTGCTGACGCCCAGGCGGCCGCGCAGCACGGTGTCGGGTTCATCGGGCAGCGACAGCGCCACGGCGAGCTCGCGGGCGATCTCCCCGCCTTCCTTGGCGACCACGTTGAGCAGGCCGGGGTCGCGATAGAAATCCAGGCCCTTCTCGAACACCTGCCCGCCGAGTTTCATGTAGCGATCGATGGCGCCAATCCGATGCGCCACCTTGGCGCCATCGCCCTCCAGCCAGGCCTTGGACAACTGGCTGGCCTTTTTTGCTTCGCGCGAAGTATCGGTAAGCGACAGGATGACCTGCATCAGCGCCATGCCGTCGGCATAGCAATGATGGATCCGGATGATCACGGCCGAGCCGCCGTTATAGCTCTCCACCAGGTGGAACTGCCAGAGCGGCTTGGTCTTGTCCAGCGGCGTCGAAGCCTGCTGGCTGACGAAGCGCTCCAACTCGCGCTTGCCGGCGCGACCCGGCAGGGCCGACAACCTGACATGCCAGTTCAGATCGAAGTCGGCATCGTCTTCCCAGATGGCGCCGCCAACCGCCGAATCGACCACCTTCTGCCGGAATCGCGGGTAGGCCAGGAAGCGTTGCTTGACAGCGCGCTTGAGTTTGTCGAGATGCAGCGGCTCGTCCAGCATCAAGACGCCGGTGATCATCATCAGGTTGGTGGAGCGCTCCATGCGCAGCCAAGCCGTATCCACGCGCGACATAGGCTCGCGTCGAATCTCTTCCGGCTCTTTCTCACTCATGGCGCTACCCTCGGTCTTCACCGATGTTGCATGGCCGGCAGTGCAAGGTCAACGCCGTTGCAGTCAGATTCCGCCGTGCCATTGGTAACCGCGGTCTTCCCAGAAGCCGCCCTTGCCGTCGCCCAGGCCGTCCAGGCTGGCGACCAGATCGATGCCGACGATGTATTTGGCCATTTTGTAGCCCAGCTTGCGCTCCAGCCGGACCCGCACCGGCGCACCGTGCGCGATGTCGAGCGTCCGGTCGTTCATCTCGTAGGCCAGGATGCTCTGCGGATGGTATGCCTCGGACAGGTAGATGCTCTCGTAGTACCGGGTAGCGTCGCCCGGCAGGCTGTCGGCGCAATGGAACACCACGTACCTGCCCTCGGCCCGCGGCCCGGCGAGATCCAGCACCGCGCCCAGCGGAGTTCCCTTCCACTTGCCGATGCAGCTCCAGCCCTCGACGCAATCGTGGCGGGTGATCTGGGTGCGCGAGGGCATGGCGCGCAGTTGCTGCAGGGTCAGGCTCAGGGGCTTGGCGACCAGCCCGCCAACCTGCAACCGGTAATCGGCAAAGTCGTTGGCGACCATCGCCAGGTATTCGGGCGTCTGCGGGTTGGTCGAGCCATTGGCCTTGAACACCGGCGACAGGTCCGCCTCGGTGAACTCGCGAGCCAGCGCGTTCTCCGGCGTGAGCGCATGCAACGCGAAGTCGGTGGGGGCATCGGCCGTGGCAAGCAGCGATTTGAACGATTCGTTCTCAGCCAGCCGGTCGCAGCCGCCAAGCAGCACCGCGCCACTGGCCAGGGCCATCTTCTCGAGGAACTTCCTGCGCTCATTTTTCGACATGCTGGTCTCCTGCCGGCGTCGCCACCGGCGCGTCTTCAACCCGGTAGCGACCGGTGATCATCGAGCGGAGCTGGTTGACCGGTCCGCTCACCAGCGACCATCAGCACGTGGACCAGGATGAACGCGACGAAGGCGAAGGCGATGATGAAATGCAGGGTGCGCGCCGACTGCCTGCCGCCGACCAGGTCGATCATCCATCCGAGCACGGAACCCATGTGCGGCGACATGGCCAGTCCCATCAGCAGGATCCCCGGCGCGAAAATGAAAATGACCGAGAGATAGGCCAGCTTCTGCAGCACGTTGTAGCGCGTGGCCTCGACGCCGGTCGGATGCTTGAAACGCAGGTGGTCCCGGATCGACCGGCCGATGCCGCGCCAGTCGTCGCGCGTAGGCGCCAGGTCCTGGCTGAGGTGTTTCGCCCGCCACGACCACAGCCAGTAGGCCAGCCCGTTGATGACGAACAGCCAGGCGAAAAAGAAATGCCAGCGCCGGCCTTCCGCGAGATTGCGCGGGCCCGGAATCGTCGACCACATGGGGAACCCGCGCTTGGCGAGTTCGCCATTCACGTTCTTCGAAACACCGAGGAAGCCCGTGGTATCGAAGCGCAGTGCGCCGACCCGGGTTTCACCAAGCAGCTGGCCACTCGCGCCGGGCCTGGCGGTCAGGGCCAGCGCCGGGGCGCTGAAGTCCGAGGCCATCCCCCAATACAGCGCGGGGTGGGCGTTGAATATCTGCAAGCCGCTCATGAGCAGCGCGAAGATGCACAGGACATTGATCCAGTGCATCAGCCGCACCGGGAGTCGATGCCGATAGGTGGTTTTCAGTTGCGTGCCAGGCATGCGCGGCGCCTCGGGCGGTCAGGGGCATAGCCTACACGCAAGTCCGATGCGCCACCTATTTGCTCCGCTGGTACGCTTCCAGCGCGGCGGCCCGCGACGCCTGGAGATCGATGATCGGCTGGACCGGATAGTCCGGAGCCAGGCTTTTGCTCAGGTCCGGCTGTTGCCAGGGAGCGAACAGCGCCGGCGCTGGAAGCCGCGCAAGTTCCGGCACCCAGCGGCGGATGTACTTGCCCTGGCCGTCGAATCTTTCCGCCTGCGCGGTCGGGCTGAATATCCGGAAATACGGCGCCGCGTCGGCGCCGGTTCCGGCCGACCACTGCCAGCCCTGGGTGTTGTTGGCGAGGTCCGCATCGACCAGCGTGTCCCAGAACCAGCGCGCGCCATGGCGCCAGTGATAGCGCAGGTTCTTGGTGAGAAAACTGGCGACGACCATGCGCACCCGGTTGTGCATCCAACCGGTGTGCCACAACTCGCGCATGCCGGCATCGACCAGGGGTATGCCGGTCCTTCCCTGCTGCCACCGCTGCAACAACCCGGGGTCCACCTCCGCCCAGGGAAAGCGGTCGAACTTGGCGGTCAGGTTCTGCTCGGGCGTGTGCGGATAGTGGAACAGCAGGTGATGCGAGAACTCGCGCCAGCCGAGTTCGCTCAGGTAATGCGCGAGGTCGGGCTGGGCGATCGGCGGCCTGTTTTCCGACAGCAGGCGCGCGGCGATCTGCCGCGGCGAAATCTCACCGAAGTGCAGGTGCGGCGAAAGCTTGGAACTGCCGGTGCGATCCGGAAAATTCCGCTGCTCCTTGTAGCCGTGCGCCGCGCCGTCCATGAATGCATCGAGCAGTTCGGCCGCACCCGCTTCCCCGGCTGCCAGTGCTCCCAGAATCCAGCGTCCCAGGAGATTGCGGGCGCCAGGCCCAGCGATGCGATGCTCTCGCTCGCCAACTGCGCGGGCACTTGCGGCAATTCCAGCGGCGCGGGGATGCAGCTCTTGTCCGGGAACTCGCTGGCTGGCATTTCGCCAGAATGGCGTGAACACCCGGTAGGGATCGCCGCCAAGGGTGGCAATCGACCACGGCTCGACCAGCAAGGCGCCATTGAAGCTTTCGACGTGCAGCCCCGCCGACTTCAGTGCGTCCTTGACCACGGTGTCGCGCGCGATCGCGGCAGGCTCGTAAAGGCGATTCCAGAACACCGCTTCGACATCGGATCCGGCAACGAGCTTCTCGAGTTCGGCCAGGCTGGAGCCGTTGCGGACGATCAGACGGGAGCCGGACTTTGCGAGGTCGGCGGCGAGCGAGGCCAGCGAGCGGTGCAACCACGCCTGCGATGCCGCTCCAGGCTCCCAGGGCTTGTCCTCGCCCGGCGCATGGATATAGACGGGGATCGGCGCAAGACCGGCGTCGAGCGCGGCCTGAGCGCGGGGTTGTCGGCCAGGCGCAGGTCGCGCCGGAACCAGACGATCGCGCTTCCCATCAACCAGCCTTCACGTAAGGACGAACCGCGGAAAAGCCGCCGTCGAGTCCAATGACCTGGCCGGTGATCCAGCCTGCCGCACCCGAAACCAGGAAGGCGGCCAATGCGGCCGCATCCTCGGCCTCGCCATGGCGACCCAGGGGATACTGCGCGGCGATCTGCTTGGCCGCCGCCTCGTTGCCGAGCATCCGCTCGGTCATCGGCGTGCGCGTCAACCCGGGCGCGATGCAATTCACGCGCAGGCCGATGCCGGAGAAGTCCGCCGCCAGGGAGCGGGTCAGCGCTTCCACGCCACCCTTCGCCGCGGCGATGGCCGCGTGGTTGCTCACGCCGATGCCGGCTACGACCGATGAGAAGAACAACAAGGCGCCGCCCTGCTTCGCCGCCCCAAGGGCGGTCGCGTAGGCCTTGCCAACGAAGAAAGCGGTATCCAGGTTTGCCGAGAGAACCGCGCGATATTGCGCTTCGCTGGTGCGCGAGATCGGCGCGATCAGCGTGCTCCCGGCGCAATTGATCACGGCGGCGGGCGGTGCGCCGAACTCGACCGTGGCGGCTGCCAGCGCGGCCTGCGCACCGGCTTCGGTCGAGACGTCCGCCGCATGGATGTGACCCAGCGCCGGATCCAGGCGTGCCGCGTCACGGCAGACCAGCGACAACTTCCAACCTTGCCCGAGGAGTTCGCGCGCAAGCGCCTTGGCGACGCCGCTACTGGCGCCTGTGATGAGTGCGGTATTCATCTGTCCAGCTTAGTCCCACGGCCCGTCCACAGGCCGTGAAAAAAAGCCCCGCCGGAGCGGGGCTTCCTGTTTCGTCATCGATTGGCGGACTGTCAAACCGGCGCGACGTTCGCCGCCTGCTTTCCCTTGGGGCCCTGCACGACTTCGAAGCTGACCTTCTGGCCTTCCTTCAGGGAGCGAAAGCCAGTGGAGGCGATCGCGGAAAAGTGCACGAAGATATCTTCGCTGCCATCCTCCGGCGAGATGAAGCCAAAGCCCTTGGCGTCGTTGAACCACTTTACGGTGCCGTTGCTCATGTACTACCTCGATTGCTGATCGGACGCTCACTCCCGGCATCCCTGCCTTCCGCGACACTTGCACGTCCATGCGCGGCGGAGTGCGACGGCCTCAGGGTGTCATCGGTCACGTGCGCGGCTTGATTATGGACAAGCGAAAAACGCTTGACAATCACCCGCCGGCTCACTCGGCGAGGAGCGCTTCCAGCAATCGCGGCAAGGAAGCTGTGGCCGCTTCGACATTGGCCAGGACTTCCGCCAGGGTGATCTCGACGGCTTCCGAGTCATCTCCGGGCGCGCCGCAACCCGCCGCCCAGTTGGCGACCAGCGCGATGCAGGCATAGTCGAGTCCCATCTCGCGGGCCAGTCCGGCTTCGGGCATGCCGGTCATTCCAACCAGGTCGCACCCGTCGCGACGCAAGCGGGCGATTTCGGCGCGCGATTCCAGGCGCGGGCCCTGCGTGGCGCCGTAGCATCCGCCATCGACGATGGGCACGCCGGACTTCGATGCGGCCGTCCAGCACGGCCAGGCGCAGGCTCTGGGTGTACGGCTCGCCGAAATCCACGTGCAGCACGGGCGTGCCGGCTTCCTCGCAGATCGTGCTGATCCGGCCCCAGGTGTAGTCGATGATCTGGTCGGGCACGGCCACCACGCGTGGTCCGAACCGCTCGGTGATCCCGCCGACGGCATTGATCGCCAGGATCCTCCGCGCGCCCAGGTCGGCCAGCCGGCGCAGGTTGGCCCGGTAGTTGACCAGGTGCGGCGGCACCGAATGACCCTCGCCGTGCCGGGCAAGGAACGCAACGCGTCGACCGGCGATCGTTCCCACCCGCACCGGCGCCGACGGCCACCCGTAGACGGTGTCGCCTTCGAAGGTCTCTTCGTCTTCCAGCGCGGCCAGGCGATACAGCCCGGTGCCGCCGATCACCGCCAGGTCAATTGGCAAGCGCGTAGATCCCGGGCAGGTTGCGGCCTTGCTCGTGGTAATCCATGCCGTAGCCATAGACGTAACGGTCGGGCACTTCGAGCGCGATGTAATCGGCGTCGATGTCCTCGACGCGACGATCGTGGTTCTTGACGCACAGCACGGCGATCCGGACATCGGCCGCGCCCTGGTCTTCGCACCAGTTGCGCACGGCCTTGAGCGTGTGGCCCTCATCCAGGATGTCGTCGGCGATCAGCACCCGGCGCCCTTCCAGCGGCGTCGATGGGCGGTGCAGCCAGGCCAGGCCCGAGCCGACGATCGCGCCGCGGTAGCGGGTGGCGTGCAGGTAATCGAACTCCACGTCGATGCCGAGCTGCAGCGACAGCTTGCGATGCAAACAGCATGCCGCCGTGCATCAGCGTCAGGTAGACGGGCCGTTCGCCGGCATAGTTCGTCGCGGATGTCCGCGGCGATTCGCGCGATTGCCTGGTCGATGTCGTCCTCGTCGAACAGCAACTCGGAATTTTGCAGGGCATTCGCCAGGTTGTTGGGCATGTCAGCTCACCATGAAGTCGGGACCCGCAAGGGCCGCCCGTGTCCCATCGTAGCGCGCTTCGGCCAGCAAGCCTTGCCAGCCGCAGGCTCCGCGCCCCATCAGGGAGACCAGGCCGGCGGTATTGGACGCCGGGCGGCGGTCCATCGCGGCAAGCGAGTCGGCGACCAGCGCCGGCGGGCAGACCAGCACCACGTCGCAACCGGCATCCAGGTGGGCGTCGATGCGCGCCGCCACGCCGCCGGCGGATTCGGCCGCGGCCATGCCGATGTCGTCGCTGAAGATGACGCCGCGGAAGCCCATTTCCTGGCGCAGGATTTCCTTCATCCAGCGCGGCGAATAGCCGGCCGGCTCCGGCGCGACCGCCGGATATCTCACGTGCGCCATCATCACCGCGTCGGCGCCGGCATCGATGCCGGCGACGAACGGCAGCAGGTCTTCGTTGCGCAGGACCTCGAGCGGTCGCGGATCGACGGCATCGTCGAAGTGGGTGTCCTCGAGCACCGAGCCGTGTCCGGGAAAATGCTTGAGCGTCGCGGCCATGCCGGCCGAGTGCATGCCGCGCACGTAGGCGCGGGTGAATTCGGCGACGGTGGCCGGATCGGCGTGAAATGCCCGATTGCCGATCGCGCGATTGCCGCGGCCAAGATCGGCCACCGGAGCGAAGCTGAGGTCCACGCCGGTCGCGCGAATCTCGCTGGCCATCAGCCAGGCATGATCCTCGGCGAGTTTGAGCGCCGCATCCGGATCGCGCTGGTAGAGCCGACCGAAATTATCCAGCGGCGGCAATTCCGAATAGCCTTCGCGGAAACGCTGGACGCGGCCGCCTTCCTGATCCACGCAGATCAGCTGCGGACGCGGCGCCGCCTCGCGGATCGCCTGCGTCAATTCGGCGACCTGCTGTTTCGAGGCAAAGTTGCGCGAAAACAGGATCACCCCCGCGCACGCGTTGTGCTGGAGCCATTCGCGCTCCTCGGAGGCAAGCTCCTTGCCGCTGATTCCGATCACCAACATCAACTCTTCTCCAGGTCGTTCCAGCGGCTGTACGGATGCTCCGCCAAGGCCAGATTGTAGTACCGCTGCTGCTCGGTGACTTCCCTTCCAACCCACGCCGGCCGGAGGAAGGGCTCATCCACGGACTGCAACTCGATTTCGGCGACGATCAATCCCTGGTTTTCGCCCAGGAATTCGTCCACCTCCCACAGGTGGCCGTCGTGGCGCACGTAATGGCGGACCTTGTCGATCAAGCCCCCGCTGCACAGGTCCAGCAGGGCCTGGGCATCCTCGAGCGGCAGCGGATACTCGAATTCCTGGCGGCGCGGCCCGAGTTCCCGCGACTTGATGTTCAGGAATGCCTGGTCGCCGGCGATGCGTACCCGCACCGAGCACTTCTCGCGGCCGGCAGCCAGGGCCAGCGCGTCGTTGAGATAGCCCTGGGCCATGCGCGAGGTGTCGTGCGCGGCCGAGCGCCAGGCGTCGCCGGCCACCAGGAACTTGCGCTCGATCTCGATGCCCATCCCTGCCTCCGGCCAGTCTGGTTCGCGCCTCGCTCATTTCTCGAACAGCGCGATCGATTCGACATGCGCGGTCTGCGGGAACATGTCCATCGCCCCGACCGAACGCAGCTTGAAGCCGCGCTCGCGGACCAGGAAACCGGCGTCGCGCGCCAGCGATCCCGGATGGCAGGACACATAGACGATGCGGCCGATGCCCTTGAGCGGAAGCTGCGCCAGCACTTCGGCGGCGCCCGCCCTTGGCGGGTCGATCAGCAGCTTGTCGAAGCCCTGCTTCATCCATGGCTCGGAAGACAGGTCCTTGGCCAGGTCGGCCGCATGGAATTCGACATTGGCCAACCCGTTGCGACCGGCGTTCTCGCGCGCACGGGCGATCAGTCCGGCATCGCCCTCCACGCCAACCGCCTGACCGGCCCTGCGGGCCAGCGGCAGGGTGAAGTTGCCCAAGCCCGCAGAACAGATCGAGCACGCGATCCTCGGGCTTCGGATCGAGCAGTTGCATGGCGCGCGCGATCATCTTCTGGTTGAGCCCGGCATTGACCTGGATGAAATCGAGCGGGCGGAACGCCAACGAAAGATCGAACTCGGGAATCGCGAAGCTCAGCTCGATCTGATCGGGCCAGAGCGGATGCACCGATTCCGCGCCTCCAGGCTGCAGGAAGATCGCAAAGCCCGAGGCCTGCGCAAACGCGAGCAGGCGCGACAGGTCTTCGGCGCCCAGCGGCTCGAGGTGGCGGAAGATCAACGCAACCGGCCCGTCGCCGGCGATGAATTCGATCTGCGGGATGCCGCGCTTGCCATCCAGGGAATCGACCAGCGCGGCGAGCTCGGAAATGCGTTCGCCAAGCGCGGGCACGATCGTATGGCAATGGCTGAGTTCGGCCACGAAACGCGGATTGAGTTCGCGGAAACCGATCACCGTGCGGCCTTTCTTCTCCACGAAGCGAACCGAGAAACGTCCCTTTCGCCGATAACCCCAGGCCGCGTCGACCAGTGGCTCCAGCACGGACTGCGCCTCGACGTGGCCCAACCGGGTCAGGTTCTCCAGCAGCACGTGCTGCTTGGCGGCGATCTGCTTGTCCTGGTCGAGATGCTGCAGCACGCATCCGGAGCAGACGCCGAAGTGCGCGCAGCGCGGCGTAACCCGGTCCGGAGACGGCTTGAGCACCTCAAGGGTCTCGCCTTCGTCGAAATGCCGATTGCGACCGGTCTGCTTTACCCGAACCAGTTCGCCGGGCAAGGCGCCCGTGACGAACACGGCCTTGCCGTCCAGGCGACCGACGCCACGACCGTCGTGCAGCAGGTCGGTGATTTCCAGTTCGAATTCGCGGTTGATCTTGGTGCGGGAGCGGGCCACGGCATCACTGATATGAAAAGGGCCGCGGATTGTCTCAAATCCGCGGCCCGGGCGCACAGTCGCACGTTTTCCCGGGGCGCCTACTTCTGCTTCCACGCCCCGCCTGCATCCTGATACCACCAGCCCTTGTGCGCGCTGGCGATCCATTGCTTGGCGAAGGTTTCGCGAATCTGCGCTTCCCACTCGGGGTGGCCGTTGGCGACGGATATCTCCCGATAGACCGCCTTGCGATCACGATTGTCATCGGCCACCAGCTGGTTGACGCTCACCCGGTCCTTGAGCGGCACCTTGCTGGCGTCGCGAACGACCACCAGTCCGTCATTGCCGAAACCCAGGGCGCCGCTGTCGAAATGCACCTCGAGCGACGACTGGAAACGCTCTGCCATGCGGTCCTGGATCGCCTGGATGGCAGGAGTGCGGATGGTGATGTCCACCGTCTGCGCCTGCGCATCGCTGATGATCAGCGACATCAGGTTGAACCGCGGCTGCAGCGAGGCCTGCGGCGGCTTGGCCGGCGGCGGCGCCTGCGCCGGATCGTCGCCGATCACCTTGTCCACGAATTCAGCCGCTGCCTGCTGGGCCTCGGCTGCCGGGAAATAGACATTGATGGTGACGCAGGCCGCGAGCACCAGCGCGCAAGTGACCAGCAACGGGGACATCAGTTTGCGCATGGGACTCTCCTTGTTAATCGATGATCGGGGCCTGGCCTTCGGTTGCCGCGTTCAGGCGCGACACCAGCGTCGGCCAATCGACCCGTCGTCGAAAACCGACTACCTGGATTCGCGGAAGGCCAGCACCAGCGACAATGATATAGCCGTCTCCGGCTGAACCGATGCCATCCATGGTGCAGACGTTGTCCTTGAGCTTGCAGCCGATTCCGATCCGCTCATAGCCGAAATCGCTGAATATCTTCAGCACCTGCGTTTGCAGCCCACCAACCAGGCCGCTGCCTCCGACACTGGAAATGTCGTTGATCGCACGCTGGCTGATTCGCCGCTTGCCCTTCCAGGCGGTGTCGGTCTCCAGGCGCGCGTCGAAGGCGACCGGCGACCAGTTGACCAGGCGCAGCTGATCGATCCGGCCGTCGAGCCTGCCGGTGATGGCGCCGAATCCGAACACCTTGGTCAACGGCTCAAGGTCGATGTCGCGAATGTCCACGTCGGCCGAAACGGTGGGCGCCACTCCGAAGGGTCGCTCCATGGACAGGTCCTTGAGCTCTATCGCGCCGCCGAAGAGGTTCATCTGGAGACCGCCGTCGAGCACCAGCAGGTCATCCTGGAAGCGCGCCGACGGAATTCTCCCTCCCACCGAACCGGTGAACGGCGGCCAACCCAGGCGCTGGGACAGGCTGCCCAGGTCCAGCGAGTCCATGGTCATGCCGAACTGGAACCTGGCGCCATTTTCCTTTCCGGGCGCTTGCCAGCGCAGGTGATCGAGAAGCAATCGACCCTGCAGCACATCGATCGAAACCGCCTGGGTCAGGCGCAATTCGCCATTGGAACTGCTGAAGGGGTAATGGGCCGGGCCGAGGCCGATGCCGAACAATGCTCCGCTCTGCCAGTCGAGCGAACTGGAAACCGCAGGGCCAGTCCCGGACCAGCGGAGATTTCCGTCGATACCCGCGAAAGTGAAGCGCGCCTTCGCGTCGACGGCGTTGACGTTCTGGAAATGCGCTTCCATCGCCGAAATCGCGCCGGAGCCCATCTGCACGCGCGCGTCGAGCTTGCCAGTCAGCAGCAGATCGGGAAATCCCGCGGGCGCGAGGAATCCACTCAGGTAACGCTCGCGAGCAACGGCAAGGCTGTCGAAAGCAAGCGCAAGATCCAGATCCGCCAGCGAAGATTGTGCGTCCAGCGTGGCCTTGCCGTCGGCGGCAAGAACCCCCGGATCCCGCCACTCGATCTTCGGCAATCGCCAGGCCGCTCCCTGATTGCGTTGCGCCTGGACACGGATGCCGACCGGCGTGGCGGGGAACAGGACGTAGAAACTGTCGAACAGCAGTTCGCCGCCGGTGACCGTGAACCGGCTGTCGACGTCCTGCACGCCGCCCCTTTCGCGATACTTCATCTGCATGCGCCCCTTCAGGGCAGCAGCGGCGAGCAAACCGTCGGGCGTCTCAAGACCAATGTCGCCAAGATCCAGATCGGCATTGACATCGAAAGGACCGGCCTTGGGCGCGAGCACATCGATCTTTCCGCCTATCCGTCCGCTGGTCCAGCGGCCCTCCGCCCAGAGTCCGCCGAGGAAATCCTTGAGCCAGGCGACCGGAACCTTGTCGAGCCGGATGCTGCTCAGGTCGGGAGCAGAAGCCAGGCCGCGGTAGCCGATCCGGCTGTCTCCGATAGCCAGGTCGACTGTAGTGATCTGCGGTGAAAAATCCAGCGCCAGCCGCTGCGGACGCGAACCCGCGGCACGCAACTGGCCCACGCATCGCCAGCCGGACTGCCCGCTGCGAAGCAACGGACACTGCCAATCGATATTCGTGGTCCGGTAGGCGATCGCGGGAAGCTCAAGCGACTCGGCGCGAATCCGCAGACTCCCGCTTGCGGCCCCATCGGGCCAGTCCAGGCTCATGCGAACCCCATGCAACGAGCCGGCGCCGGTCTTTATCGCGGCGACCTTGGCGGTCAGCACCTTCGCCTGCAGCGGCCACGAGGCGCACAGCGCAAGTGCCAACAGCAGCTTGAAGGAAACGAGGCTTGTCCGCATGCTGCAAGGATAGTCGTTTTTCACTGGGACCTTCATGAGCCTCGAAAGCAACCCGCCCCGCCTGTTGCTGGTTGAAGACGATCCGGTCAGTCGAAGCTTCCTGTACGAGGCACTGGCCGGGCTGCCCGCCGTGGTCGACGTTGCGGAGGATATTGCGCGGGCCGTGGCCCTGGCGGCCGCCAACCGGCACGCACTCTGGCTGATCGATGCCCATCTTCCCGATGGCGATGGCGGTGATTGCCTCGAGGCATTGCGCTTGTTGCATGACGTCCCTGCCCTCGCCATCACCGCCGGAGGGCCGCGTGATGAACTCGACGCGCTGTGCGCGCGAGGATTCCTCGAGGTTCTCCTCAAGCCGGTCTCGATCGCGTTGTTGCAGGCCACGGTGCGGCGCCTGCTCGGAGAGGGCGTGGGCTGTGTGCGCGAGCCAGCTGGCGGCAAGCTTCCAATCTGGGACGAGGCCCGCGCGCTGGCGGCCATTGGCGGAAGCCGCGCCTCCTTGCAGGCGCTGCGCAAGCTCTTCCTTGACGAGTTGCCGATGCTTCGCCAGCAGGTGCTCGAGGCGCGAGCCGGGGACGACCTTCAATCCATGCAGGCGGTCTTGCACAAGCTGAAGGCGGGCTGCGGCTTCGTCGGCGCCGCGCGCCTGGCGCAGGCGGTGGCTAGCCTGTCGCGGGAACCGATGAATGACGCTGCCTTGGGCCGCTTTGGGTTTGCCGCCGATGACGCGCTCGATGGAAGCCCGTCTCAGGACTGAGCGCGCGGCTTGACCCGCGCCAGTTCGTCGAGCAATCCCCAGGAGCGCAGGCTGCCGCCACCGAGGTGCGTTTCCAGCACGCCCCGCAGCGCCCTGCGCAATTCCACCAGTCGCTGCGCCGCAGGCATCCGGTCTTCGGCCAGGGCCAGCAGCGCATCGCCGCTGATGCTGTCGACCCTTCGCCGCGGCCTCGGGCACCGGCCCGACTTCCGGATCGATCCGGTAGTTCGATCCTTCCTCGACCGATGCACCGTCGGCCGTTTCGTTCCATGCAAGTCCCACGCCCAGCGCATCGAGCAGATCGCGTTCGAATCGGCGCAGGGTCCACGCCAAGGGCTCGCTAGCCGCCAGCTGTTCGCGAACGCGCGCGTACAGGTCGAAAATCGGCTGGGCTGCGTCATTGCGCGGCGTCAGCTTGAGCAGCAGTTCGTTGATGTAGAAGGCCGCCATCAGCGTGTCGCCGGTCAACTGCGGCGCCACGTCGAGCGCCTCGGCCTGGATCAGCCGAGCCAATTCGCCGCGCGGCAGGTAGTCGACGCGGATGAACTGCAATGGCTGCAGCGCTGCGCGCAAGGGGTGTCGCTTGGGCGTGGTGAGGCCTCGGGCAACCAGGCCGACGCGACCGTGTTCGCGGGTCAGCAATTCGACGATGACACTGGTCTCGCGCCATGGCCTGACATGCAAAACAAAAGCCGGCTGCCCTTCGACGCGCATGGACGCGCTAGTGCCCACGGGAGGCAGGATGCCGGAGTGGGCCGACGCGCATGGACGCGCTAGTCGGTGTAACCGAAGCGGCCAAGGGCGGCCTCGTCGTCCGACCAGCCTTCGCGCACCCGGCACCAGGTCTCCAGGAACACCTTGCGGTCGAACAGGCGCTCCATGCCGAGCCGGGCGCCGGTGGAGATGGCCTTCATGCGCTCGCCGCCCTTGCCGATGACGATCGGCTTCTGGCTCTCGCGCTCGACCCAGATGACGGCGGCGATCCGCAGCAAGGCGCCGTCCTCCTCGAACTTCTCGATCTCGACCGTGGCCGAGTACGGCACCTCGTCGCCCAGTCGAAGCATCAATTGCTCACGCACCAGCTCGCCGGCCAGGAAGCGCTGGCTCTTGTCGGTGATTTCATCTTCCGGATAGTGCGCCTCCGACTCGGGCATCATCGCGATCAGGGTCTTGACCAGCGTTTCGGTGCCCTTGCGCTTCATCGCCGAGATCGGATGCACGGAAGCGAACTCGCGCTCGGCGGTCACTTGCGCGATGAACGGAAACAGCATGGTCTTGTCCGGGAACTTGTCGACCTTGTTGATCACCAGCACGCAGGGGACGCCCGACTCCTTCAGCGCCGAATAGGCGAGCGCGTCATCGTCGGTCCAGCGGCCGGCCTCGATCATCAGGATCGCCGCGTCCACGTCCGACACGGCGCCGCGCGCCGCGCGATTCATGTACCGGTTCATGGCGCGCGGCTGCTTGCCATGGATGCCGGGCGTGTCGACCAGCATCAGCTGGCCTTCCGGAAACGTGGCGATGCCCAGCAGGCGATGGCGCGTGGTCTGCGGACGCGGCGAAACGATGCTGACCTTGGCGCCGACCAGCGAATTGATCAACGTCGACTTGCCGACGTTTGGACGTCCGACCACCGCAATGGTGCCGGCACGGTACTTCTGGCTCATGGCAAAACCTCTATCTGTGCCAGCACCAGTTCGGCGGCGGCTTGTTCGGCGGCGCGCAACGAGCTGCCCTCGGCCTCGGCGCTGAGCGGAGGGTCTTCGGTGCGGCAACTGCACGCTGAATGTCCGGGCGTGCTCTTCGCCGCTGGTCGATATCAACAGTGTACTCGGGCCGGCTCAATTGCCTGGCCTGCAGCCACTCCTGCAATCGCGTCTTGGGATCCTTCTCGGCCTTGCCGACCGGCAGTTCGTCCAGCATCGGCTCGAACCAGGGCAGCACGAGCGCCCGGCAAGCCTCGAAGCCGGCATCGAGGTGAACCGCCGCGACGATGGCCTCCAGGGCATCGGCCAGGATCGAGTCGCGCCGATGGCCGCCGCTCTTCAGTTCGCCGGGTCCGAACTGGATGAGTTCGCCCAGTCCCAGGCGCCGGGCGATCGTCGCCAGCGAGGATTCCCGCACCAGGCTGGCGCGGGCCCGGGTCAGTGCGCCCTCGTCCGCCTTCGGCCAGCGCATGGTGCAGCGCTTCGGCGACGATCAGGTTGACCAGCGCGTCGCCGAGGAATTCCATTCGCTCATTGTGCGGAACCCCGACGCTGCGATGGCGCAGGGCCTGGCGCAGCAGATCGGGGTTCTGGAACTGGTGGCCGAAGCCCTCAATCACCGGCGGTCTTGCTGCCCAGCGGCACCGAGAAGGCGAACTTCATGACGAAGTCGATGTTGTAGAGGAAAGGCTTGCGCACTTCGTATTCGATGGAGAGTACGTTGCCGGTCTTGTCGCGGATCAGCTTGGCGTCCTTGCCCTGCACCGAGTCGACGTAGCCGACGTTGAACTGCCGGTCCAGGCCCTTGCGCAGCGGCTCGAAATCGACGTCGCTTGGCGTCGCCTCGCTGGCGACGAACTTCATCGCCTTGACCACGCCGTAGTACTCGCTGTAGGCCGGCCCAAGCACCATGCCCATGTAGCCGAAGAAGCCCACTACCACCAGGACGATGACGAATCCGATCAGCGTGATTCCGTGTTGCCTGCGTTTCATGACGACCTGCTTCATGGCGTTCCCTTATTACCTGTTGATTGACCCGGTCCGGCGCGTTCAGTGGATGGTATCGCCAATCCGCGAATAGTCGAAGCCATCCGAGCAGGCCCAGCCTTCGCAGTTCAGCCAGATGATCATAGCGCGGCCGACCAGGTTCTCCTCGGGCACGAAGCCCCAGTCCCGGCTGTCGGCGCTGTGGTCGCGGTTGTCGCCCATGGCGAAATAGTGGCCCGTCGGGCACGACCCAGCGTGCCCGGGCGGGAACGGGCTGCCGGGCTCGTTGAGCACCGCATGCGGCGCGTCCCGGCAGCTCCTCTTCGACGATGTCGGTGCCGGTGTTGTCCAGGGCCGAGCCCGTAGCCGACGAACACGCCGTCCGGCTTGTACGCCACCGGCTGGTCGTTGATGGTCACCTGGTCGTCGCTGACGTCGATCACGTCGCCGGGCAGGCCGATCACCCGCTTGATGTAGTCGGTGCCCTTCTCGGGGTCGTCCTCGCTGCGTCCCGGATAGCGGAACACCACCACATCGCCGCGCTTGGGCTCGCCCATCGCCATGAACTTGGTGTTGGCCACCGGCAGGCGCAGGCCGTAGTTGAACTTGTTGACCAGGATGAAATCGCCGACCAGCAGGTTCGGCATCATCGACTCGGAGGGAATCCGGAACGGCTCGGCCACGAACGAGCGCAAGCACCAGCACGAACGAGCAGCACCGGGAACAGCGAGCGGGCATAGTCGACGATCGCCGGTTCGGCCGCCTCCTCGCCATCCTTGGCCGTCAGCGCCCGGCGCTTGGCGAAGAACAGGCTGTCGACCAGCCAGACGACGCCGGTCACGGCCGACAAGCACGGTCAGAATCAGGGCGAAATCAAGCTTTCACTGGGCATCCTATCGCTGGTGTTCGGGGAAGTTACTTGCTGTCGGTCTGCAACACGGCGAGGAAGGCTTCCTGCGGAATCTCCACCTTGCCGAACTGCTTCATGCGCTTCTTGCCTTTCTTCTGCTTCTCGAGCAGCTTCTTCTTGCGCGTTGCGTCGCCGCCGTAGCACTTGGCCAGCACGTTCTTGCGCATCGCCTTGACCGTCGAGCGCGAGATGATCTGCGCGCCGACCGCGGCCTGGATGGCGACGTCGAACATCTGCCGCGGGATCAGCTCCTTCATCTTCTCGCACAGCTCGCGGCCGCGGCGATCGGCATGGGCGCGATGCAGGATCATCGACATGGCGTCGACCCGATCGCCGTTGATCAGCACGTCGACGCGCACGAACGGGCCCGCCTCGAAGCGCAGGAAGTGGTAGTCGAGCGACGCGTAGCCGCGCGAGACCGACTTGAGCTTGTCGAAGAAATCCATGACCACTTCGGCCATCGGCAGTTCGTAGTTGATCTGCACCTGGCTGCCGAGGTAGTTGATGCTCTGCTGGCGTGCCGCGCTTTTCCTCGCACAGCTTGATCACCGCGCCGACGTAGTCCGGCGGCGTCAGGATGGTGGCGTGGATGATCGGCTCGCGGATCTCCTGGATCTTGTTCAGCGGCGGCAGCTTGGCCGGATTGTCCAGCGGGATGACCGTGCCGTCGGTCTGCAGCACCTCGTAGATCACGGTCGGCGCGGTGCTGATCAGGTTGAGGTCGTACTCGCGCTCCAGGCGCTCCTGCACGATCTCCATGTGCAGCATGCCCAGGAAGCCGCAGCGGAAGCCGAAGCCCATCGCCTCGGAGCTTTCCGGCTCGAAATTCAGCGCCGCGTCGTTGAGCTTGAGCTTGTCCAGCGCCTCGCGCAGCGCGCCGTAGTCGTCGGCATCGACCGGGAACAAGCCGGCGAACACGCGCGACTGCATCTTCTGGAAGCCGGGCAAGCGGCTCGGTGGCCGGATTGGCGGCGAGGGTCAGGGTGTCGCCGACCGGCGCGCCATGCACGTCCTTGATCGAGGCGTTGAGCCAGCCCACTTCGCCGGCGCCGAGCTTGGCCAGTTCCTTGCGCTTGGGCGTGAACACGCCGACCGCATCGACCTGGTGCACGCGGCCGGTGGTCATCACCAGGATCTTGTCGCCTGGCTTGATCTCGCCCTGCATGACCCGCACCAGCGAAACCACGCCGAGGTAGTTGTCGAACCAGGAGTCGATGATCAGCGCCTGCAGCTTGTCGCTGCCGCGCGGCGTCGGCGGCGGAATGCGCTGCGACGATGGCCTCGAGCACGTCGACCACGTTCAGGCCGGTCTTGGCGCTGATCGCCACGGCGTCGTCGGCGTCGATGCCGATCACCGCCTCGATCTCCTTCTTGACCTTCTCGACGTCCGCGGTCGGCAGGTCGATCTTGTTCAGCACCGGCACCACTTCCAGCCCCTGCTCGACCGCGGTGTAGCAGTTGGCCACCGACTGCGCCTCGACGCCCTGCGCGGCGTCCACCACCAGCAGCGCGCCCTCGCAGGCGGCCAGCGAGCGCGAGACTTCGTAGCTGAAGTCGACGTGGCCCGGGGTGTCGATGAAATTCAGCTGGTAGACCTGGCCGTCCTTCGCCGTGTACGGCAGGGACACCGACTGCGCCTTGATGGTGATGCCGCGCTCGCGCTCGATCGGATTGGAATCGAGCACCTGGGCCTCCATCTCGCGGGCCTCGAGGCCGCCGCAAATCTGGATGATCCGGTCGGCAAGCGTGGATTTGCCGTGGTCGACGTGGGCGATGATGGAAAAATTTCGGATGTGCTGCATGGGGGCGGCACAAGGCCGTCTGATGATGTGAACACGGCATTATCGCACAGGCCCCCGGGGCGCAGCCCGCCCTGAACGGGCCGGCCCGGGGATCTGCCGTCCAGACTCCTCAGGACAGCCGTGATCGTCACCAGCGCGGTGCTCTCGGCATTGCGCACCAGCAGGCGCACGCGGTCGCCCGACTTGACGCCCTTGAGCGCGCCCTCGAACTGGGCCACGCTGCCAACCGGGGTCTTGCCCACCTGCAGGATCACGTCGCCGGGCGAGATGCCCGCCTGGCGGGCCGCGAGGCTGGCCACGCGGCTGATCCGCACGCCCTCGCCGGACTCCAGGCCCAGCTTGCCGCGCGCCGACGCGTCGAGGTTGCCGACCACGATGCCGAGCGGGTTCAAGTCGGCGCTCGGCGCCGGCGCGCCTTGGACGCCGGGCGCGGGGCGTGCCGGCCACACTCTCATCGAGCGTGGTCAGCACCACGACCACGTCGAGCGGCTTGCCGTCGCGCAACAGCTTTCACGTTGGCGCGACTGCCGGGCGGCATGGCGCCGACCAGCGGCGGCAGCTCCGAGGAATTGATGATTTCCTTGCCGTTGAAGGCGATGATCACGTCGCCGGCGCGAATGCCCGCCTTGGCGGCGGCACTGTCGTTCTGCACGGCGCCGACGAACGCGCCGCCGGCGCGGGTCAGGCCCGAGTTCGGCCATCTGGTCACGCTGCACGTCGCCGACCTGCACGCCCAGCTGGCCGCGGCTGACATGGCCGCTCTTCTGGATCTGGCGCACGGCGTTCATCGCGACCTCGATCGGAATGGCGAAGCTCACGCCCATGTAGCCGCCGGAGTTGCTGAAGATCTGCGAATTGATGCCGACCACTTCGCCGCTGGTATTGAGCAGCGGCCCGCCGGAATTGCCGCGATTGATGGCGACGTCGGTCTGGATGAAGGGCACGTAGCGCTGCGCTGCTGTCCAGGCTGCGGACGGCCCAAGCCGCTGACCACGCCGGCGGTGACCGAATGGTCGAAGCCGAATGGCGAACCGATCGCCAGCACCCATTGGCCCGGGCTTGAGGTTGCGCGAATCGCCGAGCCTGAGCACCGGCAGGTTGCTGGCGTCGACCTTGAGCACGGCGATGTCCGAATTCGGATCGCTGCCGACGACCTTCGCCTTGAGTTCGCGGCGATCGGTGAGGTGCACGATCACTTCGCTCGCGCCATCGATGACGTGGTGGTTGGTCAGCACATAGCCGTCGGACGAGATGACGAAGCCGCTGCCGAAGGAGGTGCCGCTTTCAGGGCGCTCGGGCATCGGCATGCCCGGGCCGCCCGGCTGGCCGAAGAACTTGCGGAAGAATTCCGGCATCTCGTCCTGGCCGGGCATCTGCGACTCGTCATCTTCCGGACACAGCCTGCGCGGCCGGCGTCTTCTTGCCGCCACCGATGGTGGCTTCGATGTTCACCACCGCCGGCCCGGCTCGTTCGACCAGCGCGGAGAAATCCGGGAGATTGACCAGCGGAGCCGTCGCGCTCGAACTGACAGCCTGCGCGGCGACCGATTGGACGAGCGCGGGAGGAGTGGCGACGGCGGGGCCGTTCATTTGAATGAAGATCAGGCCGGCAAGCGCGGCACTGGAAAAGGCTATGGCAATACGGGGAAGAGTTTTCATGGGACTCGGTTACTTGTTTTCCGAAGTATTGGGATCATGGACCCGGCGCGTTTCAGCCAGGCGAGGCTTTGATGCTGGTTGCAATTGAAAAGTTCCCGGCGCGCGGCCGGCCTGTCGCACTCACTTTCCGGCCTCCGCCTTTCCGCCGACCGGCCGCGCATTGCGGGCGAAATAATCGACGGTCATGGCCGGCACCTTGCCGATGGCCACGACCCGCCGCCCGCCCTGCCGGAACGAGCGCATGTTGACCGCGCCGCGGCGCATGGTCGACTCGCCGCGCTGCAGGCCGGCTACCGGCTCGATGTAGACCGAAACGCTGGCCAGGCCGTCGCTGTAGAGCAATTGCACCGAGTCGCCCAGCCGCCTGCCGGAGCGCAAAGTGAAGCCCGGCGGCGGCGAGTTGACCCGCCAGCCCGGATCGGCCTGCTTGCCCGCGTCCAGGGTCTGGACCCGGCGCAAGCCCTGCTGGGTCGAGGGCCGCAGATCGGCCGGATCGGGCTTGCTGCCGATTTGCAGGCTGGCGAACGCCATCTGCTCCAGCGCCCTGCCCTGTTCGCCGATGAGCGCGATCCGCAACGGCAACCCGGTTTGCTGGTCCAGCCAGAGGCGGTAGCCATAACGCCAGCCATCCTTCGGCTCCAGGTTGACGACCTGGCAATCGCGATCGGCCACCCGCCCGGACTTGCCCAGCTTGGCCCGGTAACCATCCAGCTTGCCGGCGTTGGCGAACTGGCCCGCCGGGTTCCAGCGGCCCGAGGTGTCGGCGTCGTAGCCGACCGATTCGATACCGGTGCCGATGCACATCACCATCTTGTCGTCGCGGATCACTTCGCGATGCGCGCCGGTCAGTGTGACCAGGCGCATGCGCTCATGGCCATCGTCGAAGGCATGGAAAACGCCCAGGTTTCCATGCTGGCGCCGGACACCATGACCAGCGTGCCGTGGTAGTCGAGTTCGGCCAACGCCGGACCGATCCGCTCCAGCCAGTCCTGCGGCGTCCTTGCGTCCACAGGCCGCTGGCCCACTCCCTGGCGCTGTCCATCCAGCCTCGGCTTGGCCGGCTCCGCCGGCGCCGCCAGGGCCGGCGTTCCGAGCGACAACAACAGCAGACCAGCAGGGGCGTCGAATCACGGTTGGCCGGTTCCCGCATCCGTGCCGGCAGTCTCGGCATCGGACCGCCGCGGCGGGATCGCTGGCGACCACGTCCACGTAGGGCACGAAGCCGCCCATGCCGTCATTGGCGAGCATCTGGTTATGGCGCACCAGATAGGCCTCGATCGACGGGTCGGACTCGGCGCCGATCAGTTCGGAGCGCGGCCAGGTGCGTTTCTCGCCGCTGTCGACCAGCGGGAAATCGGTCGGCGATCGGCATCGAAAGCGGCACCGGGCTCGATTTGGCGGAAGCCTGCCGGATTCGCTCGACGAAATCCGGGCCCGGCGTCCGTCGGCGACGCCGAGACCGCCACGACCCGCGACTTGCTTCCGCGATCCGGCGTCGCCGACGCGACCAGGTCGGCCGACGCCGGGCTGGCGACGACATGACCGGGTGCCGTGGCCTGGGTCGTGGCAATGGCCTTGACCGGCTCCGGGCGCGTTGGTCCGCATCAGCTGCGGCGCGAACAACAACGCCAATGCAGCCACCGAAGCCGCCATCGCCCAGCGCATCAGCGGACGCCGGCGCCCGCGCTGTCGGCACGGCGATCTTCGGCGTGCACGCCAGTGCTCACGTCCGCGGGCATCACCCGCAATGGATGACCCTTCATGCAGTCCGCAGCCAATTGCAGGCGGTCCCACTTCGACGCAGCTCCGGCTCGTGCTCGAGGCGACGCATCAGGAAGCGGGCTTCGTCCTCGGGCAACTCGCCATCCATGTAGGCGGACAGCTGTTCGGACGAGCGGCAATCGGCGGGGAATATTCATGGGCGTACTCGTTCACTATCCATCAAGGGGCGCAGGCGGGCGTCGATCGCTTCGCGTGCGCGGAAAATCCGGGAGCGGACCGTGCCGATCGGGCAATCCATCATTTCGGCGATCTCTTCGTAGGACAAGCCTTCCATCTCCCGCAGGGTGATCGCCTGGCGCAATTCGTCAGGGAGCGCGGCGACCGTGGTCGACACTTCGCGCGCGATTTCCTCGCGCAGCAGTTCATGCTCGGGGGTGTCGTTGTCGTGCATGCGCGAAGCGCCGGCATAATGCTCGGCGTCCTCGGCCTCCACGTCGGAGGTCGGCGGTCGGCGCTTCATGGCCACGAGATGGTTTTTTGCTGTGTTCACGGCGATCCTGTAAAGCCACGTGTAGAACTGGCTGTCGCCGCGAAAATTCGCGATCGCGCGATAGGCGCGAATGAAACTTTCCTGCGCGATGTCCTGGCTCTCGGCGTAATCGGGCACGAAGCGTCCGATGACGGCGCCGATCCGATGCTGGTACTTGAGCACCAGCAGGTCGAAAGCCGTCTTGTCGCCGCGCTGCACACGATTGACCAGTTCCAGGTCGAGTTCGTTCTCGCCCATCCGGGACGCTGCTCCTTGCGGCCGATGGGGCCGCTTCAATGACTCGTATGTAACAGGGAAAGTTCCCTCGGCCGTGCGATCGGAGATTGACCCGGCCCGAGCCTCACCGGATGATACGTGCTTTAGCCCTACTCCTACGTATGGAAACGCCATGTTCGACGGCCTGCGCCTGGTGAATTGGAAGTACGACCGTCCGAAGCGACGGTTTCCTGATCCTGACCCTCGACCGGGCCGATGAGAACGTCAATGCGCTGTCCCGCGCGGTGATCGACGAATTGGACGCCATGGTCGAGCGCATCGCGATCGATCCGCCGAAAGGCGTGGTGATCCGCTCCGGCAAGGCGGCCGGCTTCATCCCCGGCGCCGACATCAAGGGCTTCGAGCAGATCGCCGCCAAGGGCCAGGTCGAGGACTGGATCCGCCGCGGCCAGTTGGTCTACCAGCGCCTGGCCGAACTGCGCTGCCCGACCGTGGCCGCCATCCGCGGGCACTGCATGGGCGGCGGCACCGAGCTGGCGCTGGCCTGCCGGTATCGCGTGGCCAGCAACGACGAGACCACCCGCATCGGCCTGCCGGAAGTGAAACTCGGGATCTATCCGGGCTGGGGCGGCAGCGTGCGCCTGCCACGCCTGGTCGGCGCCCCGGCGGCGTTCGACATGATGCTGACCGCAGCGCAACCTCATCGGCCTCGGCGGCCCGGGCGATCGGGCTGGTCGACAAGGTCGTCGAACCGGCCGATGTTGCTCGATGCGGCCATCGGGCTTGCTGCAGCGCGGCGGCCGGCGGCCGCTCAAGCAGCGCCTGCTGGCCTGGGCCACGAACACCTGGCTGGCGCGGCAGATCCTGGCGCCGCAGATGGTCAAGCAGGTCGCGCGCAAGGCGCGCAAGGAACACTACCCGGCGCCGTTTGCGCTGATCTCCACCTGGCAACGCAGCGGCGGCCTGCCGATCCACGCCGCCCTGAAGGCCGAGGCGCGCTCGGTGGTGAAGCTTGCGCAGACGCCGACCGCGCGCAACCTGGTCCGCGTGTTCTTCCTGATGGATCGCCTCAAGGGACTGGGCGGCAAGGACCATGGCATCAGCCATGTCCATGTCGTCGGCGCCGGCGTGATGGGCGGCGACATCGCCGCCTGGTGCGCCCTGCGCGGCTTCACCGTGACCCTGCAGGACCGCGAGATGCAATTCGTGCAGCCGGCGATGGATCGCGCCGCCAAGCTGTTCGAGAAGCGAGTCAAGGATCCCGGCCAAGCGGGCCGCCGACCAGCGCCCGCCTGGTCGCCGACGTCGCAGGCGCACGGCGTGGCCAAGGCCGACCTGATCATCGAGGCGATCTTCGAAAACCTCGACGCGAAGCGGGCGCTGTACGCCAAGCTCGAGGAGTCGATGAAGCCGGACGCGCTGCTGGTCTCGAACACCAGTTCGATCCCGCTCACGGAGCTGCGCGCCAACCTGAAGAAACAGTCGAACTTCGCCGGCCTGCACTACTTCAACCCGGTGGCGCTGATGCCGCTGGTCGAGATCGTGAAGCACGATTTCATGCTGCCGGAGATGGAGCGCCGGCTGGCCGCGTTCTGCCGCGCCATCGACAAGCTGCCGGTACCGGTCGCCGGTACGCCGGGCTTCCTGGTCAATCGCATCCTCGCGCCCTACATGCAGGAAGCGATCCTGTGCTTCAGCGAGGGCATTCCCGGTCGCGGTGATCGACAAGGCGGCGCTGAAGTTCGGCATGCCGATGGGCCCGATCGAACTGGTCGACACGGTGGGACTCGACGTGGCCGCATCGGTCGGAAAAATCATGGCCGATTTCCACGGCCAGCCGCTGCCCGACGTCGTTCAAGGTCGAAGCCGGCAAGCGCGGCAAGAAGGACGGACAGGGCCTCTACAAGTGGGAGAACGACCGCGCCCGTGAAGCCCGAGGTTCCCGCCGGACTACCAGGTACCGGCCGATCTGGAGGATCGCCTGATCCTGTCGATGCTCAACGAAGCCGTGTCCTGCCTGCACGACGGCGTGGTCGCCGATGCCGACCTGCTCGACGCCGGCGTGATCTTCGGCACCGGCTTCGCGCCCTTCCGCGGCGGCCCGATGGAATACATCAGGTCGGTCGGCGCCGCGTCGACTCAAGGCCAAGCTGGAACTGTTCGCGACGCGATACGGAACCCGCTTCGCGCCGCGTCCCGGTTGGGACGCGCTGTAGGTCTCAGTCTTCGCAGCCCTGCAGTTTCAGTCGCTGCCCGGGCTTGATCATGTAGTTGGGCGATTTCAGTTTGTTCGCCTTGGCCAGCGAAGTGACATCGCAGCTGTGGTCGCGGGCAATCGCCAGCAGGCTGTCGCCCGGGCGAACCTGATAATTGCGTGCCCGCTCCTTCTTCTTGGCGCCGGACGTCGAGCTCGGGGAAGACGACGGGGACGCGGTGCTCGCGACCATGGGGCCGGATGCCGGCGCATAGAGCTTGTTGGCGCGCATCAGTTCCTGCGCCAGCTCGGCGCGTGGTCCCTGGACGCAATGCCTCGGATACAGGGCCGCCGCCTGCTTCGGGGCGCGCAGCACGGTGCCCGCCGGGATGTAGGCCTGCGCTTCGTATCGTGGATTCAGGTTGCGCAACACGCGGAACCAGCCGTCATGGCTGCCGCCATTGCCCAGGCAAATCGTCAGCTCGTTGATCGAGGCCGCGCGAACCAGCGTGAACGTGCCGGGCGTCGTATCGACCTTGGGAAACTGGAGTCCATATTGCTTCGGGTGCAGGAACAGCCAGGCGGCCGCGATCACCGCAGGCACGTAATCGCGAGTTTCCGGCGGCAACTGCGCGTAAACCTGCGGCGACCAGAGGCTCGCGCCGCCATTGGCGGCATAAAGGCGCGCCGCCCGGCCTTCGCCGCCGTTGTAGGCGGCGACCGTGTACTCGATATTGCGATTCAGCCCGGCGAACCGCTCATTGATGTAGGCGGCATTGGCTCGCGCCGCCTGTTGCGGATCGAGCCGTGAATCGAATCCGGTCTCGTCGCGGTACAGGCCGAAGCGGCTGCCGGTCGCGGGCATGAACTGCAGCGGCCCCGTGGCGCCGGAACGGGACGTCGCATGGACTTTTCCGCCCGATTCCTTGGCCATGATGCCGAACAGCAAGGCCTCGGGCAGGCCCGCGCGCTCGTACTCCGGCGCCATCAGGTAACGCATGTATTGATAATTTACCCATGCATCGATGAGGAACGCGCGTTGCGACGTGAGCCACTCGCGAAGCGCGGCCTGGATCGGTTCGTTGACCTGCACCAGCTTGTCGAAATCATGCATGTTGCCAAGCATCTCCAGGCTGCGAACCGCTTCTGGCGAGTTGGCAAGGACTGGGGAAACCATGTGGTCGGCATCGGTAGCTTCATCCGGATCGTCTTCGGCCACGACTTCCCTCGCAGCCAGATCCCGCGACTTGATCAAGGCTTCATACACGGTGATCACCCGCGTCGTGTCGCAGCCGCGCTGCTTGAGGCAGGTCTGGGCAAGATCTTCGATGTCTTCCAGCGCCTTGGTCATCACCGCCAGGCTGGCGTCGTCGCCCGCCTGGTATTTCTTGCTCGCTTCCTGGTATCGCAGGCTGGCCGCGTCCATGTTGGCGTAGAGCGGCGCATTCTTGTCGACCTTCGCCGCGCTCGCCAGCGGGCTGGTCGCGGCGAGTGCCAGCGCAAGAAGAATCGAGTTTCTGATATTCATCATCGTGTCGCAAAATTCCCGGTCGTCAGCATGATTGCTTCGAGTTCCAGGTCAGGGTATAGGTTCCCGAACCTCGCCCGCAACCGTTTCGGCGCATGCGTTCAGGTACTAGAATCGGACATTCCTGCGGAGAACCGAATGACAGACATCCTGATCGGCAAGGGCGAGACGCCAGTTCATCTTCTTGCCAAGTACGGAAACCGCCACGGACTGATCGCCGGGGCCACCGGCACCGGAAAATCGGTTTCCCTGATGGTGCTCGCCGAGGGTTTCTCGCGCATGGGCGTGCCGGTGTTCATGGCCGATGTGAAGGGCGACATAGCCGGCCTGGCCGTGCCCGGCGCCATGAACGAGCGGATTGCCGAGCGGGTCCGGCAGATCGGGATCGAGGGCTACCTGAACGAAGCCAATCCGGTCGTGTTCTGGGACCTGTACGGCAAGCTGGGCCACCCGGTGCGCACCACCGTCTCCGAAATGGGGCCGACCCTGCTCAATCGCATCCTGGAGCTGAACGAGGTGCAATCGGGCGTGCTCGATATCGCTTTCAAGCTGGCCGACGACCAGGGCTTGCTGCTGCTGGACCTGGACGACCTGCGCGCGCTGCTCAACTACGTGGCCGGGCACAAGAGCGAAGTCTCGCAGCAGTACGGCCTGGTCAGCCCGACCTCGGTGGCCGCCATCCAGCGCGCGCTGCTGCGGCTCGAGCAGGAGGGCGGCGAACTGTTCTTCGGCGAGCCGGCACTGGAGTTGAAGGACCTGATGCGCCAGGACATGTCCGGCCGCGGAATCATCAACGTGCTCACCGCCGACCAGCTCATCCTGAAGCCGCGCCTGTATTCGAGCTTCCTGCTGTGGCTGCTTTCGGAACTGTTCGAGTCCTTGCCCGAGGTCGGCGATCTCGAACAGCCGAAGCTGGTCTTCATCTTCGACGAGGCGCACCTGCTTGTTCGACGACTGCCCGCCCTCGCTGCAACAACGGATCGAGCAAGTCGTTCGACTGATCCGCTCGAAGGGCGTCGGCGTCTACTTCTGCTCGCAGAATCCCGGACGACGTGCCCGAACGTGATCCTGGGCCAACTCGGCAACCGGATCCAGCATGCCCTGCGCGCCTACACGCCGCGCGACCAGAAAGCGGTCAGGACCGCCGCAGAGACCTTCGTGGCCAACCCGAAGCTGGACGTCGCCAAGGTGATTTCGGAACTGGCGGTCGGCGAGGCGCTGGTGTCGATGCTGATGGACAAGGGCATCCCCAAGCCGGTCGAGCGCGCCTTCATCTGCCCGCCGCGCAGCCGCATGGGCGCCATCACCGCCGACGAACGCGCAGCTGTCCGAAGCCGCAGCCCGGTGGATGGAAAATACGACAAAGCGGTCAATCGCGAGTCGGCGTTCGAGATACTGGCCGAGCGCGCGCGAGCAGAAGGTTGCGGCCGCACCGCCCCCGCCCCCGCCGCGCCACGGAAGCCTGCCGCGTCGGAGGCGCCGGCGCGCGGGACCAACGGCCAAGCCGGAGCCTGCCTCGAAGCTCGACGAATTCCTGTGGGGCACCAAGCGCAGGCAGGGTGCGATCGAAACCGCCGCCAAATCGGCAACCCGCACGGTTGCGTCCGGCCTGGGTCGTCAGATCCTGCGCGGCCTGCTGGGCGGAATTTTCGGCGGCAAGCGCTAGGACGCCGGGTGTCCCGCTGGCGTCCGCCATCCGCCGCCTCGACCGCGATGATCACTCGCGCCGGCTTCGAGCGCCTGCGCGAGGAACTCAACCACCTGTGGAAGGAAAAGCGGCCCGAAGTCGTGCGGGCGCTTTCGGCCGCGGCGGCGGAAGGCGACCGCTCCGAAAATGCGGAGTACCAGTACCGCAAGAAGCAACTCGGCGAGATCGATCGCCGGGTGCGCTACCTGAGCAAGCGGCTGGAGGCGCTGAAGGTGGTCGAGCACTTGCCGACCGACCAGGAGGCCATCTTCTTCGGAGCCTGGTTCGAGCTGGAGAATCTCGATGACAGCGAGAACGTCCGCTATCGCATCGTCGGCCCCGACGAGACCGATGCGAAGCTGGGCCTGATCAGCATCGACTCGCCACTGGCCCGGGCCGTCGCTGAAGAAACGCGCCGGATGATGAATTCGAAGTCGTGCTGCCCACCGGACTGACCCGCTTCGCGGTCGTTGCCGTGTTCTACGACCCGCCCTGAATCAGCGGTCTTCTTCCAGCGCAAGCCCGAACAGGTCGTGGTCGTCCGAGCCCATGATCTCGACATCGACGAAATCGCCGGGCTTCAGGCCGGCCTGCTGGCCGTTCTGGATCTGCACCAGGCCATCGATTTCCGGCGCATCGGCCATCGAGCGGGCGATCGCCAGTTCGCCGTCGATCAGGTCCACCAGGACCTTCTGCACGCGATGCCGACCTTGCGCTCGAGCTTCTCGCTGCTGATCTCCGCCTGCAGGGCCATGAAGCGCGCCAGTCGCTCCTGCTTGACCTCTTCGGGCACCGGATCGGGCAGCTCGTTGGCCTTGGCGCCGTCAACCGGCGAATAGGCGAATGCGCCGACGCGATCGAGTTCGGCCTCGTCGAGGAAATCCAGCAGTTGCTCGAACTCGGCCTCGGTTTCGCCCGGGAAATCCGACGATGAACGTGCTGCGGATGGTGATCTCGGGGCAGACATCGCGCCAGTGCTGGATGCGCTCGAGCGTCTTGTCCACCGCGCCGGGCCGCTTCATCAGCTTCAGGATGCGCGGGCTGGCGTGCTGGAACGGAATATCCAGGTAGGGCAGCAATCTTGCCCTCCGCCATCAGCGGAATGATGTCGTCGACGTGCGGATACGGATAGACATAGTGCAGGCGCGTCCACGCGCCGAGCTCGGACAGGCCCTCGCACAAGTGCCTTCATCCGGGTCTGGTAGGAGTTGCCGCGCCAGTCGCGCGCGGCGTATTTCACGTCCACGCCGTAGGCGCTGGTGTCCTGCGAAATCACCAGCAGCTCGCGCACGCCGCCGGCGACCAGCTTCTCGGCCTCGCGCAGCACCTCGTCGACCGGGCGCGAAACCAGGTCGCCGCGCATCGACGGGATGATGCAGAAGCTGCAGCGATGATTGCAGCCCTCGGAAATCTTCAGGTAGGCATAGTGCTTTGGCGTGAGCTTGACGCCGGTGTCCGGCACCAGGTCCAGGAACGGATCGTGTCGCGGCGGCAAGGCCGCATGCACGGCCGACATCACCGATCCGTAGTCCTGCGGGCCGCTGATCGAAAGCACGCCGGGATGCGCTGCGCGGATCACTTCCGAGCGCTTGCCCAGGCAACCGGTGACGATGACCTTGCCGTTCTCTGCCAGCGCCTCGCCGATGGCGTCCAGGGATTCGGCCACGGCGGAGTCGATGAAGCCGCAGGTGTTGACCACCACCACGTCGGCATCGCCATAGGTGGGGACGATCTCGTAACCTTCGACGCGAAGCTGGGTCAGGATGCGTTCCGAGTCGACCAGCGCCTTGGGGCAGCCGAGGCTGACGAATCCGACTTTCGGCTGGAGCAAGGACATGGGTTTACCAATGGTTCGAAGGCGACGATTATAGCCCTTGCCGGCCCCCGTCCTGTTCACGGGGCGTATCCTTGGCCGAAGGGGAAACGACGATGGGACACTGGCTGCCGCTGGAAACACCGACCGGACCGATCAGCGCCTGGCGGGCCGACCCCCCTATTCCGGCCATAGGCGCGCTGGTGGTGGTCCAGGAGATTTTCGGCGTCAATTCGCATATCCGGCACGTGGTCGACAAGTTCGCCGCGCACGGCTTCACCGCCATCGCACCGGCGATTTTCGACCACGTCGAGCGCCACGTCGAACTCGGCTATGACGAGGATGGCATCGCCCGCGGACGCGAACTGGTGGACCAGGTGGGCTTGGACCGGGCGGTAAAAGCCGTGCGCGCGGCCGCTGAGCAGGTGTCGCCGGTCGGCCGCGTCGGCGTCGTCGGCTATTGCTGGGGCGGGACGGTCGCCTACCTGAGTTGCGTGCGGCTGGGCCTGCCGGCGGTCAGTTACTACGGCGCCCGTACGGCGCCGTTCCTGAATGAGCATCCAAGCGAGCCCCTGCTCCTGCACTTCGGCTCGCAGGATGCCTCGATCCCTCCGGAAGTCGTCAGGCAGCATTACGACGCCTTGCCTGAGGCCGAGATCCACGTCTGGCCGGCCGGGCACGGCTTCAACTGCGAGCAGCGCGCCGACTACAACGAGACGGTCGCCAACGATGCGCTCGAGCGCACGCTGGCCTTCCTCCGCCTGCACCTGCGATGAGCGTGTTCGAACCCGATCCCAGGCTTGCCGCCGATTCCATCTTCATCGCCGACGGCCCCTTGTCGCAGCTTCGGCTGATGGACGATGAGCGCTTCCCATGGCTGGTGCTGGTTCCGCGCGTGGCCGATGTCGACGAACTGATCGACCTTGATGACGATTCGCAGAAACTGCTGCTTGCCGAAATCCGGAATGCCGGGAACCTGCTGCGCGCCTGCGCGCCATGCGACAAGCTCAATATCGGCGCGCTGGGAAATATCGTTCGGCAACTGCACGTCCACGTGGTCGCCAGGTCCGACAACGACGACGCCTGGCCCGGCCCGGTCTGGGGCGCCGGGATCAGGGAGCGGTTCCAGCCGGAATCGCGCGAGCGACAACTCGGCCTGCTGCGGGCGAAGCTGCAACCGGGATTCTGGCATCCCGGTTGAGCGCCTTCGACGCAGGGACCTTCCGGGCGCCGCGATCAGGTGCGCGGCAGGGTAACGCCGGTCTGGCCCTGGTATTTGCCGCCACGGTCCTTGTAGGACGTCTCGCAGACCTCGTCCGACTCGAAGAACAGCATCTGCGCCACGCCTTCGTTGGCATAGATCTTCGCCGGCAGCGGCGTGGTGTTGGAAAACTCCAGCGTGACGTGGCCTTCCCATTCCGGCTCGAGCGGCGTCACGTTGACGATGATGCCGCAGCGCGCATAGGTGCTCTTGCCAAGGCAGACCACCAGCGTGTTGCGCGGTATCCGGAAGAACTCCACCGTGCGCGCCAGCGCGAACGAGTTCGGCGGAATGATGCAAACGTCCGCGACCACGTCCACGAAACTGCTCGGATCGAAATTCTTCGGATCGACGATGGTCGAGTTGATGTTGGTGAAGATCTTGAACTCGCGCGCGCAGCGCACGTCGTAGCCGTAGCTGGAGGTGCCGTAGGAAACGATGCGATGCCCATCCGCGGCATGCTTGACCTGGCCATGCTCGAACGGCTCGATCATGCCCTGGCCCTCGGCCATGCGGCGAATCCACTTGTCTGACTTGATGCTCATGCTGGCCCCGGACTCACGGTTTTGATTTTACTTGGCGGCCACAGCAGCCACAGCACGATCAGGTTGATCGCCATGACACTGGCCGAGGTCATGCTCGGCTGCCGGACGAAATAGTACAGCTCGAACGGCACGTAGATGCCGGCCGAGAAGATGCCCAGCCAGCGCGCCCAGCCGCGCATGAACCACAGGCCGTAGGCCTCGACGAAGCGGAGCGACGCATACGCGACGGCGGCGATGGTCAGCAGTCCGTGCTCGGTGTCGGCGGCATGCAGCATCGCCAGGAACCTGCGCGGCACGCCCAGCGCCGGATCGATATCGAGCAGGCGCAACAGGGACACGCCGCCATTTTCCAGCACGTGGCTGTGCGCGCTCAGGATGCCGAAGCCGATCGCCAGGATGGCCACGCCCTTGAGCACGTCGATTCCGGCCACGATGCGCAGCTTGCGCCTGGCGTTGAGGTGCAGGGCATGCTGGATGCTCTCGTTGGCCTCGTGGACTGGATGGTGCTCGGTCATCGGCTCAGGTGTTCTGGATCACGATGTTGGGGAAGGAGATCGACTTGTTCCTTGCCTGCATCGACAGCTTGCCTGCCACCTTCCGGGCAATCTCGCGATAGGTCGCCGCGACGGCCGAATCGGGCTGCGAGACCACGCTCGGCGCTCCGGAATCGGCCTGCTCGCGAATGCTGATGTCCAGCGGCAGCGAGCCGAGCAACTGCACGCCGTATTGCGCGGCCATCCGGTCGCCGCCGCCGGCGCCGAAGATGTGCTCGGCATGGCCGCAATTGGAACAGACATGGACGGCCATGTTTTCGACGATCCCGAGAACGGGCACGTCGACCTTCTCGAACATCTTCAGCGCCCGCCTGGCATCGAGCAGTGCGATGTCCTGGGGAGTGGTGACGATCACGGCTCCCGACACCGGCACGCGCTGGGCGAGCGTCAGCTGGATGTCGCCGGTGCCAGGCGGCAGGTCGATCACCAGGTAGTCCAGGCCCTTCCACAAGGTGGTGGTCAGCAGTTGCTGGAGATATTGCGTGGTCATCGGCCCGCGCCAGATCGCCGGCGTGTCCTCGCCCAGGAACAGGCCGATCGAAATCGCCTGGAGTCCGTGGCTGATCTTGGGTTCGATGTTCTTGCCGTCCGGACTTTCCGGCTTGCCGCTCAGGCCGAGCATCATCGGGATGCTTGGGCCGTGGATGTCCGCATCGAGCACGCCGACCCGGGCGCCTTCGGCAGAAAGCGCGAGCGCCAGGTTGACGGCCGTGGTCGATTTGCCGACGCCGCCCTTGCCGGAGGCGACGGCGATGATGTTCTTGACCTCGGCCAACGGCGTCAGGTCCTTCTGGACCCGATGGGCATTGATCCGGGTGGCGACGGCCACGCTGACCTGCGCAACGCCGGGCAAGGCGCCGACCACCCGCTTCACTTCGGCGATCAGCGCGGGATGCCAGCTGTTGGCCGGATAGGCGAGCTGCAACTCGATGGCAACGTTGGACCCGTCCACGCCGACGCCCCGCACCGCCTGCGAGGAAACGAGGTCGGACTGGGTGTGGGGATCGATGATCTGCGCCAGTGCAGCGCGGACGGATTCGGTGCTTGGTGAATCGGCGCTAGGGCTCATGCGGGACCATCTGGTTCGACCCGGCAATTGTACCGGAAGGCCACTTCGGCACGGGTCACCCCCGCTGGCGGGCGTCCCCAGCCTGCCAGCGGGTGACGGAACCGTGGCCCCGTCTGCGATAATCGAGGCATGAAACCAGCGCCCGCCCTAGTCACCACCGCCCTGCCCTACGCCAACGGCCCGCTGCACCTGGGCCATCTGGTCGGCTACATCCAGGCCGATATCTGGGTCCGCGCCCGCCGCATGAACGGTGGCGAGGTGCATTTCGTCTGCGCCGACGACGCCCACGGCACGCCGATCATGCTGGCCGCGGAAAAGGCCGGCATGTCGCCCGAGGAGTTCATCCGCGGCATCCAGGCCAGCCACGAGAGCGACTTCTCCCTGTTTGGCGTGGACTTCGACCATTACCACTCGACCCACTCGGAAGAGAACCGCGAACTCGCGACGCTGATCTACACCCGCCTGCGCGACGGCGGCAGCATTGCCCGCCGCTCGATCCAGCAGTTGTACGATCCGCTGAAGCAGATGTTCCTGCCCGACCGCTACATCAAGGGCGATTGCCCGAAGTGCGGCACCGCCGACCAGTACGGCGACAACTGCGAGAACTGCGGCGCGGCCTACTCGCCGACCGACCTGAAGAACCCGCGCTCGGTGGTTTCAGGCGCGACGCCCGAGCTTGCGCGACTCCGAGCATTATTTTTTCGAGCTGGCTAAATTCGAAGCGTGCTGCGCGAGTGGCTGTCGGGCGACGTGGCCAACTCCGCGGTCAAGGCCAAGCTCGCCGAGTGGCTGGAAGGTGGACTGCGCGATTGGGACATCTCGCGCGACGCGCCCTATTTCGGCTTCCCGATTCCTGACGCACCCGGCAAGTTCTTCTATGTCTGGCTGGACGCGCCGATCGGCTACCTCGCCAGCTTCCGCGCCTACTGCAATCGCACCGGCACCGATTTCGACGCTTTCCTGAAGCCGGGAAGCCACGGCCGAGATGCACCACTTCATCGGCAAGGACATCATCAATTTCCACGGCCTGTTCTGGCCGGCGATGCTGCATGGAGCCGGCTTCCGTACGCCGACCAAGCTGCACGTGAATGGCTACCTGATGGTGAACGGCGCGAAGATGTCGAAGTCGCGCGGCACCTTCATCATGGCGCGGACATTCCTCGATGTCGGACTCAACCCGGAATCGCTTGCGCTACTACTTCGCAACCAAGTCGGCCGCCGGAGTGGACGATCTCGACCTGAACCTCGATGACTACACGGCCCGGGTCAACTCCGACCTGGTCGGCAAGTTCGTCAACCTCGCCAGTCGGGCCTCAGGCTTCGCGACCAGGCATTTCGACGGAGCGCTCGACCGCCACCTGGCGCAGGGCGCGACCGACCGCGTGACCGACGCGCAGGCGAGCCTGGCAGGGATTCCGCGAGCCACTACGCCGCCGGCGATTTCGCCGCCGTCGCGCGCGAGGCCATGCGCCTTTGCGACCTGCTCAACCAGCGCTGGGATGAAGCCAAGCCCTGGATCCTGGCCAAGGATCCGGCCAAGGCGACCGAACTGCAAGCCGTCTGCAGCGAGTGCCTGCTCGGCTTCTATGTCGTCGCCGCCTACCTGCATCCGATCCTGCCGAGCCTCGGCACCCGGGCGCTGGCGCTGTTTGGCGAGCGCCCGGGACAACTGGAGTCCATGGTGGGCAGCCTGCCGCGCCGCGTGCTGCCCTACGAGCCGCTCCTGACCCGCATCGATCCCAGCGCAGATTGCGGCCATGACCGAAGCTTCGAAGGAGGACCTCAAGCCGGCCACGCCGGTCCGCCGTGGCCATCCGGCGCCGCGAAACTCGCCGTCCCCGCAAACGCCGGCGCTGTCGCCGGCCTGGTGGGAATCGAGGACTTCGCCAAGCTCGACCTTGCGAGTCGGCACGGTGCTCGAGTGCGACTTCGTCGAGGGCTCCGACAAGCTGCTGCGCTTCAAGCTCGATGCCGGTGAACTGGGCGAGACGGCAGATCTTCTCCGGGATCCGCGCCGGCTATCCTGATCCGGCCGCGCTGGTCGGACGGCAAGTGGTCTTCATCGCCAACCTGGCGCCCCGCAAGATGCGCTTCGGAATTTCCGAAGGAATGATCCTCTCGGCCGGCGGCGACGATGGACTGTTCCTGCTCGGCGCCGATGCCGGCGCCGTGGCCGGCATGACAGTGAAGTAGCCCGGCGACGATTCGACCAGTCGGGCGCTGCGACAAATGACGGACCTGGTGGCCATAGTTGTCCTGCTGATCCTGGTGATCGGCCCCGGCGCTCTGCTGGCCGGGCTCGCCCGCCGTCCGAAACCTTCCGAGGACGTGCTGGCCAGCCGGATCGACAGCCTGCTACCCCAGACCCAGTGCGGGCAATGCGGCTACCCCGGCTGCAGGCCTTACGCCCGGGCGCTTGCCCGCAACGAAGCCGACATCGACCAGTGCCCGCCCGGCGGCGCCGCCGGCGTGATACGCCCTGGCCGAACTGCTTGGCCGCGCGCCGAAACCGCTGAACCCCCGCAACGGAATCGTGAAACCGAGAGTCCTCGCCCTGATTCGCGAGGAAGAATGCATCGGCTGCACCAAGTGCATCCAGGCCTGTCCGGTGGACGCCATCATCGGAGCGCCAAAGCTCATGCACACGGTTCTCGCCGACCTGTGCACCGGTTGCGAGCTGTGCATTCCGCCCTGCCCGGTCGATTGCATCGACCTGGTCCCGGCGCCGCCGCTTGAACCGATTCAGAGCCGCTCGACTCTGTAGCCGCGCGCCTTCAGCTGGCGACCAGTCCATCGACGCCGAGCAGGTGCAGGCTGCCGACCACCACCAGCGTTTCGTCGTGGTTCTCGTCATCGAGCATCCTGCGGATCTTCGGCAACCATGACTTGTTGCGCTCGACGTTGATGCGCTGGTAGAGCTGCGGGTAATCGCGCCTGAATTCGACCGTAAGCATGTCATCGAGCGCCTTGGCGTTGCCGCTGCGCCAGTATTCGTGCAACTGGTCGAGCTTCGACTTGAAATTGCTCGCCTCGTCCAGGGACTCGTCCAGCGATTGCTGCTGCTCGACCGCGCTCATGCTGTCGAGCGCGGCGATCTGCTGCTCGGCAGTCTCCAATCCGCCGGTGCGCTTTCCCGCCGCCGCCGGCCGGGCAATCAGGTACCGGTCCAGGCCCAGCATGGGGTCGTAGCCGATCAGGGCCATTTCCTTCAGGCTGATCAGCATAGGCAACGAACCACGGCTCGAGGTGCTGGTAATCCTGCAGCGGCAAGCTGCGCTTGCCCGCATACCTTTGCAGCTTCTGCCAGCTCTGGCCCGGACATCGATTGCTGCAGCGTCCTGCCGTTGGAGAGCGTCGCCGCCGCCAGCAGTTTCTTCGGCAGTTCGGGCGAATTCATCTCCTCCGGCGAAATTTCGAAGACAACCGCCTCGGCATCGGCGAACGCCGCGTCAACCGATGGCGCCAACGGATAGTCGTCGCCTTCAGCGCATGGAACGATCCCAGCAGGTAGACATGGTTGTTGTCGTCGCTGATTTTCCAGAGCAGCGGCCGGGCGGCTGCGCGGCCGCGCTGGCGGTCACCAGCGCCAGCAGGGGACAAGCAACAGGCGACTCGCGCCGGCGCTCAATTGGCCACCGTCGCTTCATCATGCAACGGCTTCTTCTCGCCCGCCGTAATCGCCAGGTCCAGTCGATTGGTCAGCGGCGGCAACGGACAGGTGGCGAAATCGCGTGAACGCGCAAGGCGGGTTGTAGCCCTTGTTGAAATCGACGACCGTATTGCCGTTCGCGTCCGGGTACTCGGCGTACAGATAGCGCGCGGCGGGATAACTGTCGTGGCCGCTGGTGCGATCGGCGTACATCAGGAACAGGCGGTGGTCGCCCTCGTCCATCGCTTCGAGCGTGTAGGTCTTGCCGTCCTTCTCGAAGGTCACTGTGCCCGGATTTTCCATCGGCTCGACCATGCCGAGGACATTGATGACCTCGATCGTGCTGCCGGGCTTGTGCGCGGTGAAGCGCGCCTTGAAGCGAAACGAGGGATCGATGTCGAAATAGCGGTATCCCGGCGAAACTGCTGCGCGACGGCGCCAGCGCATCGCGCACGCGCAACGCGACGCGGTCGCCACGCTTGATCACGATGAAGCTCGCATCGCCTTTGTTGAAGCTGACCACTGTCTGGCGCGACTGCCGGATCGACATCCGAAAACAGCCGTGCCGGTCCGGCGGCCGGCTTGCCGTCGATGGCGACATCCACGCCCGGCTCCGGCGTGAACGTGATGCGTTCCATCGCGGGCCAGCTTGAGCACGCCCAGGTGGGGCGGACCGACCGCCAGCCGGGTGCCATTGTCCGCTGCCGCGCCGACTCGGGTATTCCCGACCTCGACCCAGTGCATGCCAACCAGTGACAGCCAGCCATCCGGCTTGGTCAGCGCCTGCACTCGTTGGGCGCGCCATTCCATGATCTGCTTTTCGTATGGCGTCTGCTGGGGCCGGGTGGTCGCGTCAGGAGCCGGTTGCTCGGGGCTGCAGGCAGCCGATGGCGAGCGCGGCGACCCCCAGCGAGCCAGCCAGTGATGATTCGTTTCATGGTCCTCAGCGTCCACGCAGAAAAAGCCTGTCCAGTTCGGTTTTCGTAAGCTGTACCCAGGTCGGTCGGCCGTGATTGCATTGGCCGGAACGCTCGGTCGCCTCCATGTCGCGCAACAGCGCGTTCATCTCGGCCAGGCCGAGCCGGCGATTGGCGCGTACCGAAGTGTGACAGGCCAGGGTCGAGAGAGTTCGTTTCGCGCCTGCTCCACGGCCCGGCTGTCGCCATGTTCGCGCAGGTCGTTGAGCACATCGAGCACCAATGCCCGCGGATCGAGGTCGGCGAGCAGAACTGGAATGGCGCGCACGCTCAGCGCCTGCGGTCCGGCGCGGCGAAGCTCGAAGCCCAAGCGCCAGCAGCGCATCGGCGAACTGCTCGGCGATATCGGCCTCGCGTTCGGCGACGGCCAGCGACACCGGCACCAGCAGCGGCTGCGAACGGATGCCGGAACCGTCCTGCGCCTCCTTGAGCCGCTCGTAGGTGATCCGCTCATGCGCGGCGTGCATGTCCACCAGCACCAGTCCCTGCGCGTTCTCGGCAAGGATGAAGATGCCGTGCAGTTGCGCAAGCGCGAATCCCAGCGGCGGCGCCGCCGATTCGCTGGCCTCGGGCATTCCGGCCGGGAACGAAGACGCCACGGAGGCCGCGCGGCCGTAAAGCGCCGAATAACCGGCCACAAGGTCGCGCACCGGCAGGCTCATCGAGGACTGCGCGCCCGGCGACCAGCCGCGGCTGGCGCGTCGCGGCCTCCTGCTGCGGCGCATGTTCGGCAATGCCGGCCGCGGCGCCGGCGCGCGTCGAGGACAGCGATTCGTGAAGCGTCCGGTATACGAATTCGTGAACCAGCCGGCCGTCGCGGAAGCGCACTTCGTGCTTGGCCGGATGCACGTTGACGTCGACGCGGCGCGAATCGAGTTCCAGGAACAGCACGTACGCGGGATGCCGGCCATGGAACAGCACGTCGCATAGGCCTGGCGCACCGCGTGCGCGACCACCCGATCCCTGACCGCGCGGCCGTTGACGTAGAAATACTGCTGGTCGGCGCTCGATCGCGACGCGGTCGGCAACCCGACCCAGCCATGCAGGCTGATGCCGGCGGCGGCGTGGTCGAGGCGCAGGCAATTGGCCGACGAAATCCTCGCCGAGCGCCTCGGCGACCCGCTTCAATCGTTCGGATTCGTCGGCGACCGGACGGTAGTGCTTGCCCGGCTTGCCGTTGTGGCGAGATGCGCAATTCCACGTGGGCCGCGCCAAGGCCAGCGAGCGCAACCATTCCTCGACATGGCCCAGTTCGGTGCGCTCGGCGCGCAGGAATTTCCGCCGCGCGGGCACGTTGTAGAACAGGTCGCGGACTTCGATGGTGGTCCCGGTCGGATGCGCGTGCGGCTGGCACCGAGCCGGCTTTCCACCCTCGATTTCGAGGCGCGGCGCCATGGCCGGCGTCGGGCGTCTGCGAACTGATCGAGAAGCGGCTGACCGAGGCGATGGACGGCAGCGCCTCGCCGCGGAAGCCGAGCGTGGCCACCTGTTCGAGATCATCGAGCGACGGCGATCTTGCTGGTCGCGTGGCGCGACACGGCCAGGGCAATGTCGCCGGCGCCATGCCGGCGCCGTCGTCGCGGATCCGGATCAGCCGGATGCCGCCTTCCTGCAACTCGATGTCGATCCGGCGCGCGCCGGCATCGAGCGCGTTCTCGACCAGTTCCTTGACCACGGAAGACGGCCGCTCGACCACCTCGCCGGCGGCGATCTGGTTGATCAGGATTTCGGGCAACAGGCGGATCGGCACGGGGTTTCGTCGAAGTGCAAACCCGGGATGATAGCAGCGGCCGAAGCTTACTCCGGCGAAGAGGCCAGCAGCGGACGCCGCCGCCGCTTTGCCCCGGTACGCGGCGATTCAGCCTGGCGGCTGGCGTACCAGCTTCCCGCGGGCGGCTGGTCGGCGAAGTACTTGCGCACGCCCTCGGAAGATCGCCGATGCCAGCCGGTTGCGGTAGTTGGGATCGTTCAGTCGCCGCTCTTCGCTGGGATTGGTGATGAATCCGGTTTCTATCAGCATCGACGGCACGTCGGGGGAACGCAGCACCACGAAATTGGCCCGCTCGATGGCTGGCTTGTGCGCCTTGCCGACGTTCTTCAGCGAACCCAGCACCTGGTTGGCGATGTCGTCGGAGGCGCGCATGGTCGCACTCTGCGACAGGTCGAGCAGCACCGCCGCCAGGTTGTAGTCCTTCTCGTCGAGCGAAACGCCGCCCACGAGATCGGCGGCGTTCTCCTGGTCGGCCAGCCAGCGCGCCGCCTGGGAGGTGGCGCCGCGAGTGGAAAGCACGAACACGGACGCGCCGGTGGCGGTGTTGTTGGGAGAGGCGTCGGCGTGGATGGAGATGAACAGGTCCGCTTGCGCCGCCCGCGCCTTCATGTAGCGGTCCTTGCAGCGGCACGAAGCTGTCGCCGTCGCGGATCAGCACTGCCCGCATGCCGGGGTCCGCATCGATCTGTCGCGCCAGCTCGCGGGCGACCGCCAGGGTCACGGCTTTCTCGTTCACGCCGCTGGGACCATGCGCGCCAGGATCCTTGCCGCCGTGGCCGGCATCGATGGCGACCACCAGTTTTCGCTGTCCGCGGCCAACGACATCCTGCATCGTCTTGGCCGGAATCTTCGGTGCGCTGTAGGCGTGGCCTGCGCATTCGGTGCGCGCACTGCGCCGTCGGCGGCTGGAACGACCGGCTGCCGGCGATGGCCATCGCGAGCGGAGCGGCAGGGCTGGCGACCGGCGCGGCGAAGCCGGTTCGAGCACGGACTTGCGCTTGTCGGCGCCGTCGCCTCCAGGTTCGCTTCGCCGAACGGCGAAGGGGCTCGCGGAGGCTTTGCGGCTGCCGCGGCCGTGAAGCCGGCGGTCCGTCCGAGCGGCGAGATTCGACGATCAGTCGCGTGGCCGGCCATCGTGGTCGACATGGCTGCGGGTTGCCAGCCGCGCCGAGGTCGAACACGATGCGCAGCGTTCCCGAGACCGGCTTGCCGGCGCGTACGCTGGCGACCGCGCCGTTCGGCGCCGGCATCCGAAGCCCGGCGCCGAGCCGGGCCTGGCTCAGGTCGAGCACCAGTCGCTCGGGGTTCTGGAGGGTGAAGAACTTGTAGTCGGTCGCGCCCTGGATCTCAGGACGGCGCGGGTCCCGGCGTCGTCTTCGAGCACCTTCATGTCCTGCAAATCCGCGGCCGAACCGCGCCTGCGGCAAGGATCAGCGCAAGACAGATGCAATGGTGGCCGGAACCCGGCTCATGCCGGGATTGAACCACCGCAATTTCAGGATTGCAAGTGCTTTTCCCTTGCAAATCCGTAACCTGGGCCACTTTCCTCGGATTTCGCTAAGAAGAGGCGCCGGAAGCCGCGATTTTACTCAGTCCAGCCAGCCATTCCCGCCCGGCCCGTGTTCCCGCAATTCGACATCCCGACCCGTCCCGGAAACCGACAACCGATCCCAGGTCCGGGGCCGGCAATGCCGACCGCCCTGCTCCGGCCATTCGACCAGCCAGCAGCGGGCCTGCGCCGCCAGGTCGTCCAGGCCCAGGAACTCCAGTTCGGCCGTTTCGGCGATCCGGTAAAGATCCAGGTGGACGGCCTCGCCTTCGGCCAGCGAATACCGCTCGACCAGGCTGTAGGTCGGACTCTTGATCGGTCCGACCACGCCCAGCCGCGCAGCATCGCCCGCGCCACCGTCGATTTGCCGGCGCCCAGTTCCCCGTGAAGAAACACCACTGCCGTGGACGGCATCGTATCGGCGAGGCGCTGGCCAAGATATTCGCTGGCCGCGGGGTCCTGGCAGCAACTGGCGAGGCTCATTCGGGATTTGCCAGCCGCCGAAGGTGCGGAAACAGGTCCGAGGGCAGCAACCCCCGCTCGCCATCGATCCTCGCGGCGGCGTCGCCGGCGGCGCCGTGCAGCAGTGCGCCGAAGACGGCGGCCAAGAACGGCGGCAGTCGCTGCGCGCGCAGCGCCGCGATCACGCCGGTGAGGACGTCGCCCATGCCGCCGGTCGCCATGCCGGGATTGCCGGCGCCGATCACCGCGGTGATCTCGCCTGGCGCCGCCACCAGCGTGCCGGCGCCCTTGAGCACGACGACGCAATCGAATTTCTCGACCAGCGCCTGCACGGCGGCGAAGCGGTCCGCCTGCACCTGTTCGTTGCTCAAGCCGAGCAACCTCGCCGCTTCGCCCGGATGCGGCGTCAGGATCGCCTGCGGCAGAGGCCGGGGATGCGCGGCGAGCAGGCCAAGCCATCGGCATCGAGGATCATCGGCTTGCCCGAAGCGACGGCCGCTTCGAACAGGGCCCTTCCCCACTCGCCACGACCGAGCCCGGGGCCGACCGCAAGGACATCCGCGCGCGCGATCAGTGTCTGCAGCGCGTCGGCATCCTCGACGGCATGGGTCATCGCTTCGGGACGCGCCGCCACCAGGGCGGCGACACCCCGTCGCGTGGCCACGCTGGCCAGTCCGGCGCCCGCGCGCAGCGCGGCTTCCGCGCATAGCCGTACCGCGCCGCCCATGCCAGCATCGCCGCCGATGCAGAGCACGTGACCGTGCTCGCCCTTGTGCGCATTGGCATGGCGCGGACCAGGCCACCGACCAGTCTTCGCGGCGGTAGAGCCTCGCGGCCGGCGTGAAACCGGCGAACAGATCTCCGGCAAGCCCGAGCCAGTCGAGCAGCACTTCGCCGCCGACATCGCACGGCCGGGCCCGTATACAGGCCGCGCTTGCGCGGCGATGAAGCTCAGGGTGACGGCCGCGCGGATCGCATGCCGGGAACGCGGCCGCGATCGGCGTCGACGCCCGGAGGCACGTCCAGGCAAGCACCGGCCGACGCGAAGCATTGATCTGCTCGATCAGGGCCGGCACGGCCCCGCCGCGCGCGGTCAGGCCGATTCCGAACACGCGTCGACCCAGACATCGGCTTCCGGCAGCAGGCCGATCGAAGACACGGGTCGCGCCGCCGCTTCGCGCCAATCTGGGCGCCCGCCGGCCATCCTCGGTGCGCGGCTGCGCCTCCCGGGTCGGTCCACGACTTCGACCTGGCAGCCGGCCGCCCTGGCCAGCCGCGCCAGCACGTAGCCATCGCCGCCGTTGTTGCCGGGGCCGCAGACCGCCGCGTTTTTCTTCGGCCCGCGGCCAGCGCTCGCGCAAGGCCCATGCGGCGGAACCGGCGCGCTGCATCAATTCGAAAGAACATTCCAAGCGGCGGAGCCGCGCGTCCATCGCCCGGACCTCGGCAGTATAGAGCAGCATGGCAGCCATCGCCGGATTCTATACTGGCGCATGCCCGATCTGCAGCCGCTGGCCGACGACATCAGTTCCTGGAGCCGTGAACTCGGCTTCCAGCAGGCCGGCATCGCCGATGTCGCACTCGCCGAGGACGAACTCCATTTGCGCGACTGGCTGGCCAAGGGCCAGCACGGCGAAATGGAGTACATGGCACGCCACGGCGACAAGCGCTCGCGACCGGACCAATTGCATCCCGGCACACTGCGGGTGATCTGGTGCGCATGGATTACGGCACCGGCGAGGACGAAGATGCATGGGCGACGCTCGGCGATGGCTCCGCGCCTACGTCGCCCGCTACGCGCTCGGGCGCGATTACCACAAGCTGATGCGCACCGCCTGCAGTGCTGGCGGATCGCATCGGCGAGCGGGTCGGCCCTTCGGCTATCGCGTGTTTGTCGACTCCGCGCCGGTGCTGGAGCGCGCGCTGGCGCGCAACGCCGGGCCTTGGCTGGATTGGCAAGAACACCTGCCTGATCAACAAGGACGCCGGCAGCTGGTTCTTCCTTGGCGAAATCTACGTCGATTGCCGCTTGCCGGTCGACACGCCGGCAGCGCCCACTGCGGCACCTGCACCCGCTGCATCGACATCTGCCCGACCCAGGCCATCGTCGCGCCGAACCGCATCGATGCGCGCCGCTGCATCAGTTACCTGACGATCGAATTGAAGGGCAGCATCCCGGAAGAATTCCGCACGACGATCGGCAACCGCATCTTCGGCTGCGACGATTGCCAGTTGGTTTGTCCCTGGAACAAGTTCGCGAAGCGCCACGACGAACCGGATTTTCGGGCCCGCAACAATCTCGACCAGGCCACGCCTGGTCGAGCTGTTCGCCTGGACGCGAAGCGGAATTCCTCGAGCGCACCGAAGGCTCGGCGATCCGCCGCACCGGATACGTGGGATGGCCGCGCAATATCGCAGTTGCGTTGGGAAATGCGCCGCATTCGGATGCCGTCGTCGCTGCATTGCAGGCCCGTATCCACGATCCCTCGCAGGTGGTGCGCGAACACGTCGAGTGGGCACTGCAGCGTCATTGGACCGAGACCGGCGAGGGCCGTCCCGATTTGACGAAATTGCGGGGTCCGGAGGATAATCAGCGCGTCATTGGGGAGTAGCCGCTCTTCGCTCCGAAGAGGCTTACGTCAACATACTTGGCCCGCAGGTCATGGCGTAAGCAGTTCCCGCGCTTGGCAAGACCTTTGACCACATCGCCTCCGCACTGGCCGGGGAGCGTCGTGGTCATTCGTCTGCTAGTCCGGCCCGGGAAATCATATGGAATCCCTTCTCGTCTCGACCGGCGTCGTCGCCCTCGCCGAAATCGGCGACAAGACCCAACTGCTCGCCTTCATCCTGGCCGCGCGCTTCAAGAAGCCGCTGCCCATCATCGCTCGGCATCCTGTGCGCGACCCTCGTCAATCATGGCCTGGCCGGCGCGCTCGGCGCCTGGATCACCTCGACCGTCAGCCCGGAAGTCCTGCGCTGGGTGCTGGGCGCTTCATTCATCGGCATGGCCGATCTGGACGCTGATCCCCGACAAGATCGAGGAAGAGGAAACCCAGGTCGCCAGCGCTTCGGCGTTTTCGGCGCCACGCTGATCACGTTCTTCCTGGCCGAGATGGGCGACAAGACGCAGATCGCCACCGTCGCGCTGGCCGCGCACTACGCCACGCCGCTGCTGGTGGTGATCGGCACCACGCTCGGCATGCTGATCGCCGACGTGCCGGCCGTGTTCATCGGCGACAAGCTGGCCACCAAGATCCCGATGAAGCTGGTGCACTCGATCGCCGCGGCGATCTTCGCGCTGCTGGGCATCGCGACCCTGCTGGGCGCCGGCGCGAAGCTTGGGCTCTGAACAAATCAACGACGCGGGCGAACCTCGGCAAGCAAGGCCCGCGTCACCGGGTCCGCGGCGTCGCCGCCTCCGGCCAGCGCCGGCAATAACTTGTCGGCGAGCGTTTGCCGAGTTGCACACCCCACTGGTCGAAGGCGTTGATGCCCCAGATCTTCGCCAGCACGAATACGCTGTGCTCGTACATGGCCAGCAACATGCCGAACGAATACGGTGTCAGCTCGTCGAGCAGTATCAGCGTGCTGGGACGATTGCCCGGATAGCGTCTGCTGCGCGATCGGCGTTGTCCTCGCCGTTGGCCATGGCCTCGGCCTGCGCGAGCAGATTGGCCAGTTGCGCCGTGGCTGTCCGGATAGCGATGCGCCGGCCGCAGCACGCCGATGAATTCCACCGGCACGGTGTCGGTGCCCTGGTGCAGGGCCTGGAAGAAACTGTGCTGGCAGGACGTGCCGGTGCCGCCCCAGAGCACCGGCCCCGTCGCCACGCCCGGCGCCGCCGTCCTTTCGTACCGACTTGCCCAGGCTTTCCATGAACAGCTGCTGCAGATAGTCCGGCAGCAGGTCCAGGCGCGGTCATAGGGAATCACCGCATGGCTGTCCAGCCCGAGGCCGTTGCGGTTCCAGACCAGGCTCAAGCGCGTGCCAGAACGCCAGGTTCTTTTCCGGCACGGACTCGAGCACGTGCGCGTCCATCGTCGCGGCGCCGTCGAGCATTGCTTGGAAGCCATCCATGCCGATCGCCAGCGCCAGCGCGAAGCCGACCGCCGACCACAGCGAATAGCGCCCGCCGACCCAATCCCACATTGGCAGGATGCGCGCCGGCGCCACACCGAAGGCGGCCGCCTTGTCGACCTTGGCGGTGACCGCGTACACCCGCTCGTCGGCCGCCCAGCCAGTCCCTCAGCATGCGCGCCGTTGAGTAGGGTTTCCTGCGTCCCGAAGCTCTTCGACACCAGCACGACCGCGGTCTTGCTGCGGTCCAGCGCGGCCACCAGCCGCGCGGTCGGATGGGCGTCGGCATTGTTGAGGAAATGCAAGCGGAAGCGACCGCTGGCGAAATCCTGCAAGGCTTCGGGGCAAGGCGTGGGCCGAGGTCCGAGCCGCCGATGCCGACGTTGATCGACATCGGTCACGCCGGACGCTTCCAGCTGCCCGACCAGATTCGGCCATCCGCGCGCGCGCCGCCAGCGCCTGTTGGTGGGCGCCCCGCGCGCCGGTACTGTCGGAAAGATTCGCAGCGCAGCGCCGTGTGCAGGGCCGGACGGTTTTCGGAACGATTGACCTCGGCGCCCGCGAACAGGGCGCGGAACGCGCCCGGCACGTTGCGCGCCCGGGCCAGGGCGAACAGCACCGGCCAGCGCCTCGCGATCGTAGCGCTGGCGGGCGAAATTCGCATACAGCGCGCCGACTCGCAGCGCGAACTCCCGGGCGCCCGGTCGCCGGATCCGAGGCGATGATCCGCGGGTCAACAGGCGTGCGCATGCCGGCACAGGCGTGCCACCTGCGGCATCGATTGCATGCCAGGTCCGGGCGGATTCGCTGGTTCAGTCCGGGTCGAATTCGAGGTTGTCGATCAGGCGCGTGCGGCCGAGCCGCGCGGCGATCAGCGCCAGCAGGCCGCGCTCGTCGGGCGACCGGGCGCGATCAGGTCGCTGCGCCGGATCTCCGCGTAGTCCACGCTGAAGCCGGCCATGCTTCCAGCTGCTGCCTCGGCCTCGCCTCGATCTCCGCAATGGCCCTGCCGGCGCGCGTTGGTCGCGCATGGCGCACAAGGTCCGGTAGATGCGGCGGCGGTCTTGCGCTCGTCGCCCTGCAGGTATTGGTTGCGCGAACTCATGGCCAGGCCATCGGGCTCGCGCAGCGTCGGCGCGGCACGATCGCGACCGGAAAACTCATTTCGCGTGGCCATGTAGCGGATCACCTGCAGCTGCTGGTAGTCCTTGCGCCCGAACACCGCGACATCCGGCTGCACCATGTTGAACAAGCGCGCGACCACTTGCGCGACGCCGTTGAAATGCCCAGGCCGATGCGCGCCGCAGAGGATGTCGGTGATGCCCGGACACGTGCATCTGCACGCAGCCCATGGTGCCGAACGGATACATCTCGTCGACCGTCGGCAAGCAGCAGCGCATCGCAACCCTTGCCCGCCAGGCCGGCGATATCGGAATCGGGCGTGCGCGGGTAGCGCGCGTAGTCCTCGTTCGGCCCGAACTGGGTCGGATTGACGAAGATGCTGGCGACCACCTTGTCGCTGTGCTGGCGCGCCAGTTCGACCAGGGCGAAATGCCCGGCGTGCAGGTTGCCCATCGTCGGCACGAAGCCGATGCGAAGTCCTTCGCGCTCGCCATTCGCCGACCTGCGCGCGCAGCTCGGCGACCGTCTGAAAGTGTTCATCCTCGTAACTGTGCTCGGGGCGGGAAACTCGCCGTTCTTGCACCGCTTGCACGTAGGCCCTGACCGCGGCCTTCGATGGAACCGCCGCCGGCGAGGAAATCCTTCACGAAGCGCGGCCGGCGATGGCCGGAGTTGATGCCGAGCATGTCGTGCAGCACCAGGATCTGGCCGTCGCAGGCCGGCCCGGCGCCGATGCCGATGGTGGGAATCGCCAATGGCGCTCGCTGATTTCCGTCGCGGCCAGCGCGCTCGGCACGCACTCGAGCACCAGCAGGTCGGCGCCGGCGTCGGCCACGGCCTCGGCATCGGCCAGCAATCGCGCCGCGGCCGCCTGCTCCCGGCCCTGCACCTTGTAGCCGCCCAGCCTGCAGCACCGACTGCGGCGTCAGGCCGAGGTGCGCGCAAACCGGTATCTCGCGCTCGTCAGGAAATGGATCGTTTCCAGCATCGGCGCCTGCGCCTTCGAGCTTGACCATGCTGGCGCCTGCCGCGCGGCCAGCATCGCCGCCGCGGCGTCGAGCGCGCGCTCGGGCGTGGCGTAACTCTGGAACGGCATGTCGGCGACCAACAGCGCGCTTTGCAGGCCGCGCGACACGCAGCCGTGTGGTAGACCATGTCCTCGACGGTGACCGGCAAGGTGCTGGCGTGCGCCCTGGACGACCATGCCCAGCGAATCGCCCGACCAGCACCACGTCGACGCCGCTGGCGTCGAGCACGCGGGCGAAACTGGCGTCGTAGGCGGTCAAGCGCGACGATCCGCTCGCCCTCGGCCTTCATCTGCCGCAAGCTGGGGCACGGTCATGACGGCGCGCGCGGTCGGCGCGGCGGTGGAATTGGCGTACATGTCAGAGCTCTGTATAGAATGCCTGACGGCGAATGCCTTAGGTAGCGCGACTACGCCAATCGCATCCACTGTGCCAGCAAGTCGCTGACCGGCGCCGTGACCGGGAATCTGCAGCGTGGCGGCGATCTCGGCCAAGGGCACCAGCACGAAGGCGCGCTCATGCAGGCGCGGATGCGGCAAATGCAGGCCGGGCTGGTCGAGGTCTCGTCGCCGAACACCAGCAGGTCGAGATCGAGCGTCGCGCGGACCCCATTTTTCGCCCTCGCTGCGGACGCGGCCGTGCCGCGTTCTCGATCTCGAGCAGATTTATCCAGCAGGACGCGGGCGCCAGCCGCGTGCGCACCTCGACCACGGCGTTGATGAAGTCCGGCCTGGTCGGTACGTCCCCAGGCGGCGAGCGATAGAACCGCGATTGCGCACGGATGCTGGTCTGCGGCAAGCCATCGATGGCCAACAGCGCCTCCATCAACGTGTCCTCGACGTCGCCGACGTTGCCGCCCAGGCCGACAAAGCGCTGCGGATCGGCTCGCCGCTCATTCCGGCACGGACCGCGGGCTGCGCAGGCGCCGGGACTGCGCCGGCGCCGGCGTTTCCTCGGCGCTTGCCGAACTTCATCGGCTTCATGCCCCCGGCCCGCCGAACTCCCTTTTCGCTCCAGTGTCTCCGCCAGGTGCTCGGGCGACTGCACCTGCGCCTCGCGCCAGAACGCGACGTCCTCGGCGATTTCCGGGTTGCCGCTCATGCGCAGTTCGAGGAAATCGAAGGCGGCGCGAAAACGCGGATGCGCCAGCAAGCGGAATACGCGCTTGCGCAGGCGCTGGGCGAAGCGCGGCTGCAGCAGCCAGATCTCCTGCATCGGCAAGGAAAAACGTCGCGGCAGCGCGATGCGCTCGGCCTGGTGCAAGGTCACCCGGTCGGCCGCACGCTGCTGGGCCACCAGCGGATCCACGCCCTTCTTCTGCAGCACGGCCAGCTCGCGGCAATACGCCGGCCAAAGCAAGGCGGCGAACAGGAACGCGGGAGTCACCGGCCGGTCCTCGGCGATGCGCTGGTCGGTGTTGCGCAAGGCCTGGATCACCGTGGCGCGCAAGGCGCCGCTGCGGTTGGTCTCCAGCGCCTTGGCGGTTTCCGGAAACAAGGCCGGCAACAGGCCGTGCCGCTCCAGCGAGCAGGAAGCTTTTCTCAGCGTGCCCGGCCATGAACATCTTCAGGCATTCGTCGAACAGCCGCGCCGGCGGAGCGCCGGAAAGCAGCGTGCCCAGCCGCGGCGATCGGCTCGGCGGCGGCCGGCTCGATGGAAAAATCGAGCTTCGAGGCCAGCCGGACGGCGCGCAACATCCGCACCGGATCCTCGCGATAGCGCGCTTCCGGATCGCCGATCAGCTTCAGGACTCGCGCCTGCACGTCCTCGAAGCCGCCGACGTAGTCGCGCACCGAAAAATCCTCGATGGCGTAGTACAGGGCATTGGCGGTGAAGTCCCGGCGGACCGCGTCGTCCTCGATCGTGCCATAGACGTTGTCGCGGCTCAGCCGGCCTTCGCTCACCGTCTCGCGATCGCCGCTGCCGTCGTCGCTCGTTGGCGCGAAACGTCGCGACTTCGATGATTTCCCGGCCGTAGATCACGTGCGCCAGCCGAAAGCGGCGACCGATCAGCCGGCAATTCCGGAACAGGGCCCTGACCTGCTCGGGCGTGGCGTCGGTGGCGACGTCGAAATCCTTGGGATGCCCGCCGATCAGGAGGTCGCGCACGGCGCCGCCGACCAGGTAGGACGGCGAACCCGCCCTCGCGCAGCCGATAAAGCACCCGCAACGCATTCGGACTGATGTCCTTGCGGGAAATGCCATGCGCTTCGCGGGGAACGATCCGCGGGGCGCGAAGGCTTGCTGTGATTGTTTCCGTCATGGGAGCTCTGGGCCAGATTCCTTCCGGCCGGAAGAGTCGCCGGCAATGCCTAGGCGACAGGGTGGTCGAGCCGCTATACTAGCCTCTGCCATCGGCGCAATCCATGTGCTCCCTTCGTCTAGTGGTCCAGGACACGGCCCTCTCAAGGCTGGAACACGAGTTCGAACCTCGTAGGGAGCGCCACCGACTTCACCCGCCGGACGCATCATGACCTTCGTCGTCGTCGAGAACTGCATACGCTGCAAATACACCGATTGCGTCGAAGTCTGCCCGGTCGATTGCTTCCACGAAGGCCCGAACTTCCTGGTCATCGACCCGGACGAATGCATCGATTGCACGCTTGTGCGAGCCGGAATGCCCGGCCAAGGCGATCTACCCGGAAGACGACGTGCCGGCGGGCCAGGAAGGCTTCCTGGCGCTGAACGCCGAACTGTCCAAGGTGTGGCCGGTGATCACCGTGCGCATCGATCCGCCGGCCGATGCCGCGGAGTGGGATGGCAAGCCGGGCAAGCTGCCCGAACTCAAACGCTGAAGCCGGGACACGCCGCCCAACATGAAAAAGCCGCCCCCGAAGGGAGCGGCTTTCGGCATTACGAGCGGCCAGGGCGGCCTGGGCCGCGCTGTCCGACTCAGAGCTTGGACTTGATCGCCGCCATCAGTTCCGCGGCCGGTCCCGAATTCAGGATCTCGGCCATCGGGGCTCAAGCGCCAGCAGGCGACTGCCGCCATTGCTGTCCTGCACCCGGACCAGGAAGCTCTGGCCCTTGTAGGTGACGTCGTAGCTGCCCAGCGCCTCGGCCCGGCCGTTGATGACCACGCCGTCGATGCCCTCGAGGGCCTTGCCGATCTTCGGATAGGCGTCGGTGGCGCGAGCCCGGCAAGCGTGATGACCGGAACCGGCGGCGGCCTGCGCTCCGCCCAGCCCGCCAGGCTGGCGGCAGGGCGGTCGCAGTCCGAGGTGTCCGGCAGTTCGAGGTCCGGCGGCACTTCCAGCGACCGGTTCTCGGCGCTTTCCTCGTAGTCGGACTTGTGGCCGAACCAGCTGCAGCCGCTGCTGGCCGTAGCGAGCGCAACAACCACGGCGCCCAAGAAGCAGCGGACGCATCGAACGGGGGGTGGAAGTCATCGGGTTCTCCTGCGGAATTGGCTGGCGGCCGGACGGTGACTTGACCGCCGCCCGAGTCTTGAAGGTCATCATTGTAGTTGGGTTTCGATGTCGTGGCTGAGCTCGGTGATTCGATCGGCCAGATCGGCATGGATGGCCGACAGCGGGAGCAGGGGCAGGCGAAGCCCGGCGCCGAAACCCATCCGTTGCAGGACGGCCTTGAGCGGAATCGGGTTGGGCTCGACGCCCAGGAAGTCGTAAAGGGCCTGCAGGCGCAGGTCCAGCGCCTCGGCCTGGTCGAAATCGCCGGCGTCGAGCAGCCGACAGATGCCGGCGAACGCCCGGGGACCACGTTGGATGCCACCGAAATCACCCCGGCCGCGCCGCCGCGGATCGCCCGCACGAAGCTCGGGTCGTCGCCGCTCAGCAAGGAAAACTGGCTGAACCGAGCGGATACAGCGCCTGCCAGCGCGGCTCGTCGCCCCTGGCTTCCTTCAGGCCGACGATGTTCTGATGCCCGGCCAGCTGCGCCACGGTCTCCGGCAAGAGATCGCAGCCGGTTCGGCCGGGCACGTTGTAGAGCACGACCGGCAGGCCGCCGTGGTCGGCTACCTCCCGGTAATGAGCGACCAGGCCCGCCTGGGTCGGCCGGACATACGGCGGCGTCACCACCAGCGCCAGGTCGGCGCCGCTCGATCGCGCCAGCCGCGTCTGGGCGATGGTCTTGGCGGTTCCGGACAGGCCTGAACCGGCCAGGACCGGAATACGCCCGCCGATCTGCGTCGACCGCCGCCTCGATCAGCCGGGAGTATTCCTGGTCGCTGAGGGTGGCCGCCTCGCCGGTGGAACCGGCGACCACGACTGCGCTGCGTGCCTGCAGCCAATCTGCGCGTCGAGCAGGCGGCCGCCAGGCCTCGAAATCGATCTCGCCGGCGACGGTGAACGGGGTCGCCAGGGCGGTGATGCTGCCGGACAGGTGCAAGGAGGTGGCCTTGGGGAATTCAGGTGCGATGTTACTTGCGGGCGTAAAGCGGCGGCAAGTATGCTGACCCCATCAGCGCACATCGGATGTGCCGTCCTGGGAACACTGCATTGACCGACGCACCCGCAAGACCGGCCGCGAACGAGAACCACCTGCTGATCAGCGCGTACACCACGCATCCTCAGTCGCCGCTGCTGGCAGTGACCCGGCGCATTTCCGAATCCGGCTGCAACATGGTCGATGCGCGGCTGTCCACGGTCGGCCGCGATGTCTCCGTTACCGCGCTGGCGATCGGCTCCTGGGACGCCGTCGCCAAGCTCGAAGCCATGCTGACCCGGCTCGAGCGCGAGGAAGGCTTCAAGCTGGTCTGGTACCGCACCGGCCCCAAGGCGATGCAGTCCAACCTGCTGCCCTACATCGTCGAGGTGGTTGCCGCCGACAAGCCCGGCATCCTGTTCCAGCTCGCCGATTTCTTCGACAGACAGGGCATCACGATCGAGAGCCTGCACAGCTCCCGCTATCGCGCGATGCAAACCGGCGCGGAGATGTTCACCGCGCAAGTCACCATCGGCATTCCGGCGAACATGCACATCGCCGCGTTGCGCGACGATTTCATGGAGTTCTGCGACCACCTGAATCTCGACGCCATCATGGACCCGATGAAGTTCTGACCCCCGCATAGGACCAATCAATGACGCGAAGCAAGCGCATCTACGTACTGGATACCAACGTGCTGATGCACGATCCGACGGCGCTGTTCAAGTTCGAAGAGCACGACGTATTCATACCGATGATGGTGTTGGAGGAACTCGACAACGGCAAGAAAGGCCACTCGGAAGCCAGCCGCAACGCGCGTCAGGTCAGTCGCTTCCTCAACGAGCTGGTGGAAGCCAACGGCAAGCAATCGCATCGAGGGCGGCATCCCGCTGGTGCAGCCCAAGGGCCTGCAACTGCGCAACGCCGACAGCGTCGGCAAGCTGCACTTCCAGTTGAAGCCGGTCGAAGTCGGCCAGCGCTTCGGCAACGTGATGCCGGACAACCTGATCCTGGGCTCGATCCTGCAACTGCGCGACGACAACCCGGGCATCCCGGTGGTGCTGGTGTCCAAGGACATCAACCTGCGGATCAAGGCGTCGATCTGCAACGTCGTCGCCGAGGATTACGAAAACGACCGCGCGATCGACGACTTCAACCTGCTGTTCACCGGCGCCACCGAGCTGCCGATCGATTTCTGGGAAAGCCACGAAGGCAACCTGCGCTCCTGGACCGAAAAAGGCCGCACCTTCTACGAAGTGCGGCGCACCGCCGACGATGGCTGGTATCCGAACCAGTTCCTGTACCTGCCAGGCGACGACGAAGTCGAACTGAAGGTCGCGCAAGCTCGATGGCGACCGCGTGGTCCTGCAGATCGTCGACGACTTCCGCTCGCTCGCAACACCAGGTGTGGGGCATCAACGCGCGCAACCGCGAGCAGAACTTCGCCTTCAATGCACTGATGGATCCGGAGATCGACCTGGTCACCCTGCTCGGCACCGCCGGCACCGGCAAGACGCTGCTGGCGCTGGCCGCCGGCCTGGCGCAGACGATGGACGTGCAGCGCTATCGCGAAATCATCATGACCCGCGCGACGGTAAGCGTCGGCGAGGACATCGGCTTCCTGCCCGGCACCGAGGAAGAGAAGATGACGCCGTGGATGGGCGCGCTGACCGACAACCTCGAAGTGCTCACCCATACCGACGACCACGGCGCCTGGGGCCGCGGCGCGACCAACGACCTGCTCGCCTCGCGGATCAAGATCCGCGCGATGAACTTCATGCGCGGCCGCACCTTCCTCAACCGCTGGGTGATCGTCGACGAAGCGCAGAACCTGACGCCCAAGCAGATGAAGACGCTGATCACCCGTGCCGGCCCCGGCACCAAGATCATCTGCATGGGCAATGTCGAGCAGATCGACACGCCCTACCTGACCGAAACCACCTCGGGCCTGACCTACGCGGTGGACCGGTTCAAGAACTGGGCGCACAGCGCGCACATCACCCTGCGCCGCGGCGAGCGTTCGCGCCTGGCCGACTACGCCTCGGAAGTCCTGTAGGAGCGGCCTCGGCCGCGTTCAGCGGCATCGACCCCATGACCAGAACAGTACGCCGCCATGCGCCCTCACCATCGCCGGATCCGACTCCGGCGGTGGCGCCGGCATCCAGGCCGACCTCAAGACCTTCGCCGCCCACGGCGTGCACGGCCTGTCCGCGATCGCCGCGCTGACCGCGCAGAACACCCGCGGCGTCACCGCCGTGCAGGTGCCGCCGGTGGCGTTCCTGCGGGCGCAGATCGACGCCTGCTTCGACGACTTCCGCATCGGCGCGGTCAAGATCGGCATGCTGGCCAATGCGCGGGTCATCAACGCGGTGGCCGATGCGCTTGAAGCCTGGCGGCCGAAGTTCGTCGTGCTCGACCCGGTGATGGTGGCCAGCTCCGGCGCACGCCTGCTGGAGACCTCGGCGCTGCGCGCACTGCGGGCGCGGCTGGTGCCGCTGTGCTCGGTGCTCACGCCCAATATCCCGGAGGCCGAACTATTGCTCGGCCATCCGATCGCAAGTGATGAGGACGCCGAGGCCGCCCTGGTCGAACTGCTGGCGCTGGGCGCGCACGCCGTGCTGCTGAAGGCGGGTCACCTGAGCGGGAAGGAACTGGTCGACCGGCTGGACGACGGCCTGCAGCTGCATGAGTTCGTCCATCCGCGCCTCAAGCTCGAGGGCCATGGCACCGGCTGCACGCTCGCATCCGCCATTGCCGCCAACGCCTGCCTGGGACTGAAACTTCCGGAAGCCTGCGCCGCGGCGACGGACTATGTGCACGGCGCGCTGTTGGGTAGCTATCGCCCCGGGAAAGGCCGGGTAGCCGTGCTCGATCACTTCTGGAATCGGAAAACCGATTAGACTCCCCGCGGCATCCCACTCATCCGGAGACACCCATGCGCAGCGGCAACCCCGCCCTCGGCCAGAACACCTTCCTCGACATCGGCAGCGGCCGCGTCGTCAGTGGCAGCGACCAGGCGATGACGCTCAACGGCACCGTCAACAAGACCGGAATCCTGCTGCTGCTGATCATGGTCAGCGCCATGTACACCTGGAGCCTGTACACCGGTCCGGAAAGCATGTCGGCGATCACGCCCTTGCTGCTGGTCGGCGGCATCGGCGGCTTCATCGTCGCGCTGGTGACGATCTTCAAGAAGCAGTGGGCGCCGGTGCACCGCGCCGCTCTACGCGCTGCTCGAGGGCCTGCTGCTGGGCGGCCTGTCGGCGATGATGGAAGCGCGCTTCCCCGGCATCGTCATCCAGGCGGTCGGCCTGACCTTCGGAACGCTGGGCGCGCTGCTGGTGGCCTACCGCAGCGGACTCATCCGCGCCACCGAGAACTTCAAGCTCGGCGTCGTCGCCGCCACCGGCGGCATCTTCCTGCTCTACCTGGTCAACATCGTGATGGGCTTCTTCGGCCACTCGATCGGCTTCATCCACGAAAGCGGCTGGATGGGCATCGGCTTCAGCGGCTTCGTGGTGGTGATCGCCGCGATGAACCTGGTGCTGGATTTCGACTTCATCGAGAACGGCGTCGAGTCCGGCGCGCCCAAGTACATGGAGTGGTACGGCGCGTTCGGCCTGATCGTGACCCTGGTCTGGCTGTACCTGGAGATCCTGCGACTGCTGTCCAAGCTGCAGTCGCGCAACTGATCAGCCGGCGATGTGCGCCGCGATGGCCTTGGCGAAGGACATCGTGGTGCCGTTGCCGCCGAGGTCGGGCGTGAGGTGGTCGCGATCGCCCATGGTGGCGACGATCGCCGCGCGCAGGCGGCGGGCCTCTTCCAGCTTGCCCATGTGGTCGAGCATCTGACCGGCGCCCAGCAGCAGCGCCACCGGATTGGCGATGCCCTTGCCGGCGATGTCGGGCGCCGAGCCATGGACCGCCTCGAAGATCGCCGCATCGACGCCGATGTTGGCGCCCGGGGCCATGCCCAGTCCGCCGACCAGTCCGGCGCAAAGATCGGAAATGATGTCGCCGAACAGGTTGGTGGTGACGATCACGTCGAACTGCTCGGGACGCATCACCAGCTGCATGCAGGTGTTGTCGACGATCATCTCGTTGCACTGGATGTCCGGATACTGCGCGGCCACTTCGCGCGCAACCTTCAGGAACAGGCCCGAGGTCGACTTCAGGATGTTGGCCTTGTGCACCACGGTGATCTTCTTGCGGCCGACGCGCCGCGCCAGGTCGAAGGCGTAGCGGACGATGCGCTCCGAACCGGTTCGCGTTACGCGCTGGGTCAGTGTCGCGGTCTCGCCGTCGGCGGTCACGTTCTGGCCTTCGCCGATGTAGGCGCCCTCGGTGTTCTCGCGCACCGTGATCAGGTCGATGTTCTCGTAGCGCGACTTGGTGTTCGGGAACGAAATCGCCGGGCGCACGTTCGCGTACAGGTCGAAGCGCTTGCGCAGTTCGACGTTGATCGAGGAGAAGCCCTCGCCGACCGGCGTGGTCAGCGGGCTTTTCAAGGCGATACGGTGCTTGGTGATCGCGTCCATGGTGGCCGCCGGCAGCAGCTCGCCGCATTTTTCGTAGGCGGAAAGCCCCGCGTCGACGAAATCGTAGCTGAGGCCGAGATGCAGCCCGTCGAGCACATGGAGCGTGGCGTCCATGATTTCCGGGCCAATGCCGTCGCCGCGGATCACCGCAATTGTCTGGGTCATGAGAGTTTGTTTCTTTTGAGTTTTTGGCGAGCCGATCGGCCGCCTGAGGGGCGGTATTATGCCCTATCGCGCTTCCGCGGGCGTCCTGGCCCTGATCGACAACGCGTGGATATCGGTCTGCATCATCGCTCCCAGCGCCGCGTAGACCTTCCGGTGTCGGGCCAGGGGCGCCATCCCGGCGAATGCTTCGCTGACGATTTCCACGGCGAAATGGCCGCGTCCGTCGCGCGCCCCTTCGTGGCCGACATGCCGGTGGCTTTCGTCGATCACTTCCAGCGCCGAGGGCGCCAGTGCCTGCAATGCCGCGCGGATCCGCTCGACCCGCTCGACGTTGGCGCTCAAGGCAGTACTAGCCGGAACGGCTTCACTTCGACGCTCGCGTACACGCCCGCCGCGACATACGGATCGACATCCGCCCAGGCCCGCGCCTCGGCCAGGGAGGCGAACTCGGCGACTATCAGGCTGCCGGTGAAGCCGGCCGGGCCCGGATCTTCGGCATCGATGGCCGGGAATGGCCCGGCGAGCTTGAGCCGCCCTGCGTCGCGCAGCGCCTCGAGGCGCGCCAGGTGCGCCGGGCGCGCGGCCTTGCGCCCTTCGAGCGAGTTCTTCTTGTCGGTTCCGACGATCACGTACCACATGGCTATGCCTTTCGATTGCAAGCTTGCATGATAGCGGCATGACCGTTCGCCATCATGTCCATCCGGTGACGCCGCAGGAGCGGCTGATCCAGAAGACCGCAGAGACCCTGAAGGCGGGCGGACTGGGCCTTTGCCCGACCGATGCCGGCTATACGCTGGTCTGGGCGCTGAACGGCAAGGAAGCCGAGGATCGCGTGCTGCGGCTCAGGCAACTGGACACGAAGCACCCTTTCACCTTACTCTGTCGGCAATTGAGTGAGGCCGGCCGCCTGGCCCGGCTCGACGATCAAGCCTTCCGGCTAATGCGATCGCTGACCCCCGGTCCGTGCACGTTCATCCTTCCAGCCTCCTCGGAATTGCCCAAGCGCATCAAGAACAGCGGCCGCAGCAAGCGCCGCGACATCGGCATTCGCCTGCCCGACCACGTGGTCACGAAGGCGTTGCTGGAAGCGATGGGAGAGCCGCTGCTGTCCACCAGCCTGGTGTTTCCTGACGAGGACGAACTCGTCAGCCACGAGGCCGAATCGGTAGCAGAGCGGTGTTTGCGCTGGGTCGATGTCATGCTGGACGCAGAGGATTGCGAACCGGGGCCGACCAGCGTGGTGGATTGCACGGGCGACGAGCCCACGGTCCTGCGTCAGGGCTTCCACCCCGTCACGGTGTAAGCGGCAAGTCCAATCGCTCCTTCGAGAGCCCTTTCCAGATTCATCGATAGCAACGATTCCGAATCAATGAACGAACCCCTCGCGCACGTCGCGCCCGAATCCGCTTTCCCCGTGCCGCCGCAGCAGCAGGAAATGCCGCTGGCCGTGTTCAAGGGACAGCCGGTTCTGCAGATGCCGCAGGACCTGTACATCCCGCCGGATGCGCTGGAAGTGATCCTCGAGGCCTTCGAAGGCCCGCTCGACCTGCTGCTGTACCTGATCCGCCGGCAGAACCTCGACATCCTCGATATCCCGGTCGCCGAGATCACCCGCCAGTACGTCGATTACATCGAGGTCCTGCAGGACCTGCGCTTCGAGCTGGCCGCCGAATACCTGGTGATGGCCGCGATCCTGGCCGAGATCAAGTCGCGCATGCTGCTGCCGCGCGCCGGCGCCCGAGGAAGGACTCGAGGCCGACCCGCGCGCCGAGCTGGTCCGCCGCCTGCAGGAATACGAGCGCTTCAAGAAGGCCGCCGAAGACATCGACGGGCTGGAGCGCCTGGATCGCGACACCACCGTGGCCGTCCGCATTCGTGCCCGACCGCGACGTGGTCCGGGTGCCGCCGCCGGTGGACCTGCGCGAAATGCTGCTGGCCCTGCGCGACGTGCTCAAGCGCGCCGACCTGTTCAGCCACCACGCCATCGCGCGCGAAGCCTGTCGGTGCGCCAGCGCATGGGCGAAGTGCTCGGCAAGCTGGCCGACGGCAGCTTCCACGACTTCGACAGCCTGTTCCATGCCGAGGAAGGCCGGCTCGGCGTGGTCGTGACCTTCCTGGCGGTCCTGGAGCTGGCCAAGGAGCAGCTGCTCGAGATCGTCCAGGAAGCGCCGGCCCCCCCGCCGAGCTCACGCGCCTGGCGCCCTGCCCCGCTGGCGCCGATCTACGTGAAATCGCTGCCGCCTCGGGTTCCGGGCGCCAACGATCCCGAGGCGTTCCTGAGCGAACTCCCCGAGCCGACTTCCGACGAACACGGTCTTCCGGGCGTCGAGATCGAGCCGACCACCGATGACGGCGATTCCGCCGCTGACCCTCAAGACACAGCGACTCTATGGACCCAGACCTGATACGCGGATCGTCGAGGCCGCATTGCTCGCCGCGCCGCAACCGCTGACCCTGACCCAGCTCACCGCCCTGTTCGCCGAGGATGAGCCGCCGCCGCCGGGCAGCCTGGAGCAGGCGATCGCCGACCTGCAGGCCGACAGCGAGAGCGCGGCGTCGAACTGGTCGAGGTCGCCTCCGGATTCCGTTTCCAGGTCAAGGCCGACGTGCATCCCTTCGTCGCCCGCCTGTGGACCGAGCGGCAGACCAAGTACACGCGGGCGACGCTCGAGACCCTGGCGCTGATCGCCTATCGCCAGCCGATCACCCGCGGCGAGATCGAACAGATCCGCGGCGTCGGCGTCAACGCCAACATGATCAAGACGCTCGAAGAGCGCGAGTGGATCCGCGTGGTCGGCCATCGCGACGTGCCCGGGCGTCCGGAACTGTTCGGCACCACGAGGCATTCCTCGACTACTTCGGCCTGAAAAGCCTCGACGAACTGCCGCCGCTGGCCGAGATCAAGGACCTCCCCGAGCTCGAGCCGCAGTTTCCCTTCGATCTGAACCCGCCCGGCGTCGCCAACGCCGAACTGCTCGCCGAGCTGACTTCCGAAACCAACGATGAGGCCGGCGATGCCGCCGAGCCGGAGCTGAAAAATGAGTAATGACCCCGACCAAGAAAGTCCTGTCCCTGAAGGACAAGGCCAGTGACGACAACACCCCGAAGATCGAGGAACGCCTGCACAAGGTGCTCGCCCAGGCCGGACTCGGTTCGCGCCGCGCGCTCGAAGAGCGCATCGGCCAGGGCCTGGTCAAGGTCAATGGCGAAGTCGCCAAGACCGGCCAATCGGTTTCCAGCGGCGACCGCATCGAGCTCGACGGCAAGACCTTCGTCGCCACCGCGCTGACCGAGCCGTCCAGCGTGCTGATCTACAACAAGCCCGAAGGCCAGGTCACCACCCGCGAAGATCCCGAAGGCCGTCCGACCATTTTCGAAGCGCTGCCGCGACTGAAGGGCGCGCGCTGGATCGCCGTCGGCCGCCTCGACATCAACACCACCGGCCTGCTGCTGCTGACCACCGATGGCGAACTGGCCAACGCGCTGATGCATCCGTCCAACGCCATCGAGCGCGAATACGTCTGCCGCATTCCCGGCGAAGTGCCGGACAACGTGGTCGACCGCCTCGCCCGCGGCGTCGTGCTCGAGGACGGCCCGGCCAAGTTCGAGAAGATCGAGCGCATCAACGCCAGCGGCTCGCATTCCTGGTTCCAGGTCGTGGTGACCGAAGGCCGCAACCGCGAAGTGCGCCGTCTGTGGGAATCGCAGGGCCACCAGGTCAGCCGCCTCAAGCGCGTGCGCTACGGCGACGTGACCCTGCCCCGCCTGCTCAAGCGCGGCCACTGCGTGGAGATGGATGCCGAGCAGGTCGAGAAGCTGCGCAAGCATTTCGGCCTGGAGAACAACGCCCCGGTGCTGACCCTGCAGCCGGTGATCGGCCAGCGCAAATCGCGACCGATGGAAATCCGGGTCGGCAAGGATCGCGCGCAGAACGCCTACGTCAACGGCCACGTCAACGAGGAAGCGCGCGAACTGCGCCGCTTCGACCATGTCCGCGAAGAAAAGCCGCGCGGCCGCGGCCGTCCCGGCGCGGGTGCGCCACGCGGCAAGCCCGGCGGCTACAAGGGCGCCGGCGGCAAGCCTTTCAGCGGCCCGATGGGCGCCGATCGGCCGACCGGCGCGCGTCCGCCGCGCGGCGGCAAGCCGTTCGGGCCAAGAGCGCCGGCCCGCGCGACGACAATTTCGGCAATCGGATCGACGGCCCGGCGCCGCGCGCGGCAGGCGATCGTCCATTCGTTCCGCGCGGCCCGAGGCCGCAGGGCGACCGTCCGTTCAACGACCGCGGCCCGCGTCCGCAAGGCGATCGGGGTCCGCGCGCAGCCGCCCCGGGCGGCATGAAGGGCAAGCCGCACAGCGCCAGCCGGCCGCCGAGCCATGAGCACAACACGGCTGAGTTCCGCAGCTGGTACGTGCCCGAGGGCGTGGAGACCGGCTCGAAGGTCGCGCCGCCCCGCATGCAGCGACCGGGCGCGCCGCGTCCCTATGGCGACCGTGGTCCGCGCCCAGGCGCTCCGCAGGGCCCGCGTGGCCCGCAGGGCCGCGCGCGGTCCGCGTCCCCAGGGCGACAGCCCCTAGAGGCGCGCGGTCCGAGGCCGCCCGGCGATGCGCGCGGCCCGCGTCCGCAGGGCGACAGTCCGTACCAGCCGCGGGGCCCGAAGCGTCCGCGCCCGCGGCGATCGGCCGCAGGGCGCCGCCCGCACGGCGACCGTCCATTCAACGATCGCGGCCCGCGACCGATGGGCCGCGAAGGACGGGCCGCGCCCGCCCTTCCGCAAGCGCCCGGAAGGCCTGCCCTCGGACGACTGATGCAACGAAAGAACCCGCCGCTGGCGGGTTTCTTCTTCTGGCTATCGACGCCAGAATCGGTCAGAACCGGCCGGCCTGGTAGTCCTGGACCGCCTGCATGATCTCGGCCTGGGTATTCATCACGAACGGGCCATAGCGCGCCACGGGCTCGCCGATCGGGCGCCCCGCGACCAGGATCAATTGCGCCGGCGCTGCGCGCCGCGTCGCCTCGCACCGCGTCGCCGGCGCCGAACACCAGCAGCTCGCCCTGCCGGTCGCGGCGGCAGCCGACCGCGACCTCGCCTTCGTACACGTAGGCGAAGGCGCTGTGCCTCGGCGGCATCGGCATGCTCGAAGCTGCGCGCCGGCGGCCAGCGTGCACATCGAGATAGAGTCGGATCGGTGGCTCGGCTGCTGCACCGGGCCGACCACGTCGCCGATACGACCCGCGATCACCTTGCACGCTACGCCTTCGGCCGGATGCACCTGCGGAATGCGCTCCGGCGGAGAACTCCTGGTACTTCGGCGCGCCCATCTTGTCCTTGCGCAGGCAGGTTCACCCACAGCTGGAAGCCGCGCATCAGCCCTCCTCCTGCTCGGGCATCTCGGAATGCACGATGCCGCGCCCCGCGGTCATCCACTGCACGGAGCCCGGCGTCATCAGGCCTCGTTGCCGTGGTTGTCCTTGTGCCGCATGCGGCCATCGAGCATGTAGGTGACCGTCTCGAAGCCGCGATGCGGATGCGAGGGAAAGCCGGCGATATAGTCGCCGGGCTTGTCCGAGCCGAACTCGTCGAGCATCAGGAACGGATCGAGCTCGGGCATCTGCTGGGTGCCGATCACGCGCGTCAGCCTGACGCCGGCGCCGTCGGAGGTGGCCTGCCCGCGCAGTCGGCGGACGATCGGGCGAAGGGTGGTCGTGCTCATGACGCAAAGCTCCTTCGTGGAGATTGGCTCAAGCAATAAGGGCGGGCGGCGGCGCTCAACACCCATGCCGCAACCCTGCGTTGCCGCCGGGCGGCTCAGCGCATCGAGCGGGGCGCCATCGCCGGGAAATCCGCCGCTGGTAAACGTAGACGGTGGCCGGCGGCACGTTCCACCAGGTGAAGCTGGCGCGACGCGCGGTCAGTTCCAGGGCATCGATCACTTCGCGCGTCACCGGATTGGCCGGACCGTAGGTGAACTGGATGAAGCGTCCGTCGGATGCAGGCTGTCGAATGCCGCCTCCAGGATCGAGTGCTGGGTCTGCCGCGGCATCGACAACAAGCCAAGCCCGGAGATGATCGCATCGGCGCGCGAGTCGCCGGCGAAGCCGCTGCCCTTTGCGATCCCGGCAGGTTTCCGGCATCGCCGCAGACGACCTTGGCGCCCGGGAAACTGCCTGACCAGGTGCTGGTGCAATTCCTCGTTCAACTCGAGGACCAGCAAGTCGGCCGGCGCGACGCCATGCTCCAGCAAGGCCTGGGTGAATACGCCGGTGCCACCGCCCAATTCGATCACGCGGCGGCATGGCCTGGGAAGCTGGGTCATCATCTGCCGCGCCAACTGCCGGCTCGAGGGCGATATCGCCGCGACTCGCAGCGGGTTCTTCAGCCACTGGACGAAGAACGTCCAGCTTGGCGGCAGGCTGCGGCTGGAGTCGTCTTCAGGTTTCATCGTCCGAGCATAATGCCTCGACAGTCTTTCGCGCGCCAGCTGTAATCGGCCGCCGTCAATTCCCAGGCCCGGTGGATGCGCGGATTGCGCTCGAAATCCGGGTCGATGGTCTGGGCGCTGATCGCATGGACCTGGGCGAACGCCGACAGCGCTTCCTCGTCCAGCCGGAAGCGACGGAAATTGTTGGAGAACAGCAGCAACCCGCCGGGCGCCAGCCGCGCCATGCAGGCATGCAGCAGCCGCACATGGTCGCGCTGGGTGTCGAAGTCCTCGGCCCGGGCCGAATTCGAAAACGTCGGCGGGTCGCAGAAGATCAGGTCGTACTCGCCACGATCGGCCTCCAGCCAACGCATCGCGTCGGCCTGCACCAGGCGGTGCTCGGGCCCGGTCACGTTGTTCAGCGCGAGGTTCTGCGCCGCCCACTCCAGGTAGGTCGCCGACAAGTCCACGCTGGTCGTCTGCCTGGCGCCGCCGACCGCCGCTTGCACGGTGGCCGCGCCGGTGTAGCTGAAAAGATTGAGGAATCGCTTGCCCCTCGCCTCGCGCGCGATCCGCAGGCGCAGCGGCCGATGGTCGAGGAACAACCCGGTATCCAGATAGTCCTGCAGGTTGACCCGCAGCTTGGCCGCGCCCTCGGCGACGACGAAAAACTCGCCCGCGCTGTCCATGCGCCCGTACTTGCTGCCGCCCTTCCCGCGAGCCCGGGTCTTGACCACGATCTGCTCGCGCGGCAACGCGAATACTCATGCAGTGCCGCCAGCAATTCGCCGAATCGGCGGCGCGTATCGGCCTCCGGAATCGTTTCGGGCGCGGCGTATTCCTGCACGTGGAGGAACTGGCGTTGCTGGCCTTCGACTTCCTGGTAGATGTCCACCGCCGCCGAGTACTCGGGCAGGTCCGCGTCATACACGCGATAACAGCCGATCTCGTTGCGCATCCGCCAGTTCTTGAAGTCGCTTCAGATTCTTGCGCAGGCGATTGGCGACCATCAACGCGCCTTCGGACAGCGCGCCGGCGCTGCTCCGTAGCTTCGCGCGCGGGCGGCTGGATCGGATCGCACAGCACCAAGGTGCATTCCACCGTGCCGTTGAACATCGTGTATTTCTTCTTCGCCCGCAGGCCGGTCGCGAAGGCGAGTTCCGCATCGCCGCACAGCAGGCTGGCGCGCCAGGTCGGCACGGCTCGGCGCAAGGCGTCGCCGATCTCGCGGTACAGGCCGGCGTCAGCGGCGAGCCGCTGGTTGTAGGGCGGATTGCAGGCGACCAGCCCACGCTCGAATGGCAGCGGCGACAGTTCGCTGACGGGCCTGCGATCGAGACGGATCAGATTGCCGAGCCCCGCGCGATCGGCGTTTGCCAGCGCCGCAGCAGCGCCTTGGGATCGCTGTCGGCGCCGAAGAATACCGGCTTGAGCGTCGCCCGTCCGGCTCGCGCGCGCTGTTCGCCTCCTGCTGCAGCGCGCCACAGCTCGCTGTCGAAACCGAGCCAGCGGCTCGGGGCGACTCCCTGCCAGCGCAGCAGACCCGGCGCCTCGTCCGCGGCCATCAACGCGCCTTCGATCAACAGCGTGCCGCTGCCGCACATCGGATCGAGCAACGCGCCGCCCTCGGCGTGGATCTTCGGCCAGCCGCCGCGCAGCAGCATCGCGGCCGCGAGGTTTTCCTTCAGCGGCGCTCGCCTTGCGCTGCGCCAGCCGCGCCGATGCAGGGCGCCGCCGCCAGATCGACGGACAGGAAGCCGCGTCCCTTGCGCAATACGAAATTGACCCGCAGGTCGGGCGCATCGACGTCCACGGAGGACGCACGCCAGGCTGGCCCGGATGCGATCGACGATGGCGTCCTTGACCCGCTGCGCCGCGTAACGCTCGTGGGTCAGCGTCGGCCCGGACACGTGCGCATCCACCGCCAGGGTTCCTTCCGGCGCGATGTGCTCGATCCAGTCAGCGCGTGCACGCCCTGGTAGAGGTCCTGCTCGTTCTCGCAATCGAACTCCGCCAGCGGCCACAGGACACGGCTGGCCAGTCGGGAAAACATCGCCGCCCGATAGGCGACGATCGCGTCGGCCTTCGACGTTGACGCCGGCGGTCGCGGCGGTCGCGCGGGTAGCGCCAAGCGCAAGCAACTCGTCGACCAGCAGGTATTCGAGACTCTGGCGCAGGCGACGAAACTTCACGAAAGTCCTTGCAGGAAGCGGGCGATTCCGCCGCGCACAGATCGACATGCGCGGCCAGGCGATGGCTGTCATCGACCAGCACCAGGTGATCGCTTCGCGCCTGCGCCCAGTCGACGACCGCCTCGGCGGGAATCAATTCGTCGTGCCAGCCGTGGATGATGCAGGTCGGCACCGGCGCGGCTTCCAGGCGCGATGGCGTGGCCGCGCAGCTGCGCGGCGGCGCCATGAGGAACAATCCGAGCACCGGGACCTCGAGCGAACGCGGGCCGAGATGAATGCGCCCATGCTGAGCCGGCCGATACCAGCGGGCCGCGCGCAGCCAGCAGCCAACTGCCTCAGCCGTTCGATCCTGGCGGGACGTCACCGAGTTCCCCGATACCGTCCAGGTCGCTGAAATCAGGGCGCTCATGGCTCCAGCCCAGCTCCTGGGCAACCTCCGACAACGCGGTGGCCTTGCCCGATTCCGGACTGCTTTGCAGCCCGTGCGAGATGATCACATGACCGATCACGCGGGCTCTCCGCGAGCGGAACCAGCGGTCGCCGATGCGGAAACGACCGCCTTCCAGGATGCGTGCGCACAGTCCACCGTGCCCGCGCATCGCGTTGATAGCCGCCCGGCCCGAGCGCAGCTTCCATGCGCGAACAGGGATCGCAGGAATCGGTGCCTTCCAGCAGCACCTCGCCGATCCGGAAGCGTCGTCCCTTGAGCGCGATCACCGGCAGGCCGGAAACGACGATGTTCCTTCGGAGCAAGGCAGCGGCGACCCGGTCATGTCCGGCCAGCGCGGCGATCACCGGCAGGTGTTCGGCCTGGATCAGGGTCATTCCGCGCTTGCCGCTGGCGCCGGCATAGCGATCACCGACCAGCCCCTTGCCGGCGACGGCGAGCGCATCGTAAACTTCCGTCATCGGCGCATCGCGCTTGCGAGCGCAATCCGATCCATTCGACCCTGCCCTGCCGGGGCAGGTTGGACATCAGGACGCCGAGCGCGGAATCGGAAGGAGGAAGCTTCATGCGGGGCTCCGAATTGAGGCCAATGTTAACATGCGGCCATGACAGCCCATCCGCCAGCGCCGGCCATCCACGACTGGCCGCTGCCCTACGAGAACAAGTTGGAACGCAGGCCGGTCGCGCAGGTCGACCTCGTCGTCATCCACTGCACCGAACTGCCGGACCTCGCCACCGCGCGCGAGTATGGCGAGCGCCCGCTTTACGATTCCGGCACCGGCAACAGCGGCCACTACTACATCGACCGCGACGGCATCGGTGCACCTGTTCGCGCACCCGACCCGCACCAGCAACCATACGCGCGGCTACAACCCGCGCTCGGTCGGCATAGAGCTCGTCAATCGCGGCCGCTATCCGGACTGGCTCGACTCGCGCCGGCAGGCGATGGACGAGCCCTACACCGACGCCCAGATCCATTCGCTGTTCGCGCTGCTGGACGACCTCAAGCGAGCAATTACCCGGCCTGGCTTCATCGCCGGCCACGAGGACCTCGATACGGCCATGGTGGCCGCCAGCGACGACGCCAGCCGGCAGGTTTTCCGCAAGCGCGACCCGGGCCCGCTGTTTCCCTGGGCGCGGGTGCTGGCCGCGTGCGGGTTGCAACGGCTGCAGCCCTGAGCCTCGGCTGGCGCAGGCCCGGACTGTACAATCACGGCATTCCCGCGGAGCCGCCATGACCGAACCCGTCGTCTCCGAACTCGTCGCCCTGCTCACGCTCGAGCGCCTGGAAGACAATCTGTTCCGCGGCCAGAGCCGCGACATCGGCACCAAATATGTGTTCGGCGGGCAAGTGCTCGGCCAGGCGCTTTCCGCCGCCCAGCAGACCGTCGAAGCGGCCGCAGCGTGCACTCGCTGCATGCCTATTTCCTGCGCGCCGGCGACATCGACCGCGCCGATCATCTTCGACGTCGACCGCGCCCGCGACGGCCACAGTTTTTCAGTACGCCGGGTCACCGCCATCCAGCACGGCCAGCCGATCCTGGTGTTCGCGGCCTCGTTCCAGAAAGAGGAGCCGGGCGTCGAGCACCAGTTCAACATGCCCGAGGTGCCGCAGCCCGAAGACGTCGAGCCGATGGTAGCCCGCCGCCGGAAGTGATGGCCAGCTTGCCGGCGAAGATGCAGCGCTGGCTGTCGCGCATGGGGCCGTTCGAGATGCGCCCGATCTATCCGCGCGACGAAGTCAAGCCGCCGCAAGCGCCCGCCCTACCAGCAGGTCTGGTTCCGGCTGACCGACAAGGTCGGCGACGACGCCCGAGCTGCACCGCGCCATGCTCGCCTATGCGTCGGATTTCTACCTGCTCGGCACCGACCACCTTTCCGCACGGCATCAGCTACTACCAGCCGAACGTGCAGATGGCTTCGCTCGACCACGCCATGTGGTTCCACCGCCCGTTCCGCGTCGACGACTGGCTGCTGTATTCGCTCGACAGCCCGACCGCGCAGAACGCGCGCGGCCTGGCCCGCGGCCTGATCTACACCCGCGACGGCAAATTGGTGGCCTCCGTGGCGCAGGAAGGATTGATCCGGGTGCTGCCGGAAGACGCGGAGGACCACTGATGCGCCAGATCTTCACTTCGCCGCGGCTGGAAAACGTCGAAGGCGTCGCCAAGCTGCTGCGCGAGGCCGACATCGAGATCAAGGTCAGCGACGACCGCGGCTACAAGCAAGTCAGCCGCCGCGAATTCAGCTACGCCGACAGGAAGTCGGGCGGTGCGAACTACCCGGCGGTCTGGGTGATCAAGTCCGACGACTACAAGCGCGCCCGCGAATTACTGCGTGACGCGGGCCTGATCGACGTCGCGCCCGCGCCTCCTATCTCCCCGAAACGCTTCAGGCAAGGCAGGCAGCGCAAGCCGATCCGCAGAAACGGCTGATGCGCATCAAGATGACTTTGCTGTTCGTGCTCGGCGCGTTCGCGACTGGATCATCCTGAAGATGGTTTTCCTGCGCTGATCCCGGCCAAGCCGCTGCACGTTCACATCGTGTGCGTGGGTTTGTCCGAATCGAGCGTGCCGGCCAGCATGGTTTCTATCTTGGCCTTCACGGTTTCGGCCTCGGCCGAGTCGCTGAACTGCACGCCGATGCCCGCGGCGCGATTGCCCTGCGAGCCCGGCGGCGTGATCCAGACAACCTTGCCGGCTACCGGCAGGCGATCCTTGTCCTCGGGCAGGGACAGCAGCAGGAAAACCTCATCGCCGAGCGAGTACCGGCGGTTGGTGGGAATGAAAATCCCGCCGCCTTTCAGGAATTGCATGTAGGCCGCCGTACAACTGCGCCTTGTCCTTGATGGCGAGCGAGAGAATGCCCTGCCTTGCGCCTGCACCACCGATCATCGTCCTGCCCTCCTGGATTCCGGCCGCATCGCCTATCGACCTTGCTGGAACATGGTACGCCATTCGTGCAGCAATCCGGCCAGCACCAGGTCGTTTCGAAGCGGCGCGCGCAGTTGCTCGCGGGTGCGGTTGATCGCGTCGTACCAACTCGAAATCCTGGACAGGTCCGACGGCGCCTTCAGGCCTGCCGCTCCCGGCTCTGCCGCCCCGAGGCCTCCAGCCAGGGCTTCCACCGCCAACTCCGCGGCAAAACGCAGCCGCAATTCGCCGCTCTCGTCCGACAACCACTGCTGCGCCACTTCGATCGGACCGGCCTGTCCGGCGCCGACCGCATTCAGCTTCTTCATCACCTCCAGGCGCAGCTGCAGCCCTCCGTTCTCCAGCCACTCGGCAGCCAGCCCGGGATTGCCGCGCGCGGCCGTCAGCGCGAGCGCAATGTCCTGTGTCGGCGAAGCCCTTCGACCGCAACCACGCCTGCGCTTCGGCGCCTGGCGGAAGTCGGAATTCGAGCCGCTGGCAGCGACTGCGGATCGTGGCCGGCAGCCGGCCGGGCCGTGAAGTCACGATCAGCAGGTAACGGTTCGGCGACGGCTCTTCCAGGGTCTTGAGCAAGGCGTTGCCGGAAGAGGTATTCATCAGGTCGCCGGGATCGATGATCGCCACCTGGGCGCCGCCCATTTGCGGCGTCAGCGAGAACCACTGGCCGAGCTTGCGGATCTGCTCGACCGAGATCTCCGTGCGCAATTTGTCGCCTTTCTCGTTGGGCTCCAGCCCGATGCGCTGCAAGTCGCCATGCGCCTGCGTGGTGACCAGTCCGATGGTCTGCGCGGGAAACAGCTGGCAGCTGCGACAGCTGCCGCAGGCGAACAGGTCTGGGCGCGGCGAGGCGCAGAGCAGGCGCTTGGCGAGTGCTTCGGCGACCTCGCGCTTTCCCATCCGGGCCGGCCCGACCAGCAGCAGCGCATGCCCCAGCCGGCCTTGCGCATGCGCTTGCGCGGCGCTGTCGAACATGGACTGCTGCCAGGGCGCGAAGCTCATCGACGCTGGTCCAGCCAGGCGGCAAGCGCCGAGGCCACGGGGTTCAACACGGCATCGGCCGGCTGGGACGCATCGATTATCCGGAAGCGCCCCGGCTCGGCGGCAGCGCGCGCCAGATAAACGTGCCCGCACTCTCTCGAAGAACTCCGTCCTGCTCGTTCTCGATGCGGTCCGGCGCGGCGCCGCGCGAGCGTGCGCGCGCCAGGCCGACCGAGACGCCGACGTCCAGCAGAAAGGTCAGGTCGGGCCTGATGCCCGCCGCCCAGCGCTCGAGCTCGGCGATCAGTCCCATGTCGATGCCGCGCCCGCCGCCCTGGTAGGCGAAGCTGGCGTCGGTGAAGCGGTCCGTCAGCACGGCCTCGCCGCGCCGAGCGCGGGCCGGATGACCTCGTCGACCAGTTGCGCGCGCGACGCGAACATCAGCAGCAGTTCGGTCTCGGCGCAAGGCTTGCCGTCCGGATCGAGCAGGATTGCCGGATCGCCTCGCCGCAGGCGGTGCCGCCAGGCTCGCGGGTCAGCACGACATCGAGCCCGCGATCGACCAGCAGGTCGCGAACGGCATGGAGCACGGTCGACTTGCCGGCGCCCTCGCCGCCTTCGATCGAAATCAACATGCCGCGATGCTTCATTGGCGCCATTATCGTCTCAACTGGTACTTGCGCACCGCCGCATTGTGCTCGGCGAGGTTCGCGGAAAAATAGTGGGCGCCGTTGCCGCGCGCGACGAAGTACAGCGCGTCGCCGGCGGCCGGGTGGGCAGCCGCCTGCGAGCGCAGCCTTGCCCGGCATGGCGATCGGCGTCGGCGGCAGCCGGCGCGCGTGTAGGTGTTGTAGGGCTTGTCGGTTTCCAGGTCGCGTCTTGCGGATGTTCCCCGCATAGGCGCTGCCCATTCCGTAGATGATGGTCGGATCGGTCTGCAGGCGCATGCCCAGGTTCAGCCGGCGCACGAACACGCCGGCGATCTGTGGCCTCTCGCTGGCCGACGCCGGTTTCCTTTTCGACGATGGAGGCGAGGATCAGCACCTCCTCGGCCGACTTGCAGCGGCAGTTCCGTCGCGCGCGATTCCCAGGCTTCGGCCAGCGCCTTGTCCATTGCCTTGGCGGCGCGGTCGAGCAGCGCCAGCTCGCCGGTGCCGCGCGTGTAGACATACGTTTCCGGAAGAAAGCGGCCCTCGGGAAGGACGCCGGCGCGGCCGAGCTTGTCCATGATCTCGGCGTCGCTGAGCCGACCGATCTCATCCTCGAGTTGCGGTCGGCCGACAGCGCGGCGCGCAAGTCCGCGGAAGCTCCAGCCTTCGACGATGGTGAACTTGCGCTGGATCACCTCGCCCTTCGCCAGGCGCAGCAGCAGCACGCGCGGGTGAGGCCGGAAGTGACGGCATATTCGCCGACCTGCAGGTGATCGGCGACCTTCAAGGTCCTGGCGAGCGCTTTCCATTCCAGGTCATGTGCCCTGGTCGACTCCCAGCCCACGGAGCTTGCCCAGCACGGCATTGAAGCCGTCGCCCGACTCGATCAGGAGTACGCGCTCCTTCTGGTCGAGCACCAGCGGACGGTCGGCGAAGTCCTGCGTGCGCTGCCAGAACAGGCCGAGCACGACCACTGCCACTATCATCGCGATCGCGAACAGAAGCTTGATGCGTCCGTGCTTGAGATGGGTCGCCACTTACCGTCCCTCGAATGCGAATGCGGGTTGCGCCTCGGCCAGCCGCCGCCGCAAAGTGGCGACCGCTTCGTGGCCGGCCCATTCGCGCAGGCCAAGGCTGCCGACCGGAAGGATACCGCGCACGGCGTTACAGAGAAAAAGCGCGTCGGCATGGGTCACTTCCGCGGCGCTCAGGTCGGCCTCGGCCGCGCCGGGCTGTTGGCCAGCACCCAGGCCCGCGCTATCCCGGCGACGCCGCAGCGCTCGACGCCCGGGCGTCAGCCAGCGGCCGCCGACCAGCACGAACAGGTTGGCCGAGGTGGCGCAGACCACCCTGTCCTCGGTATCGCACATCAGTCCCTCGAAGATCGCCGGATCGTTCCATTCGGCGCGCGCCAGCACCTGCTCCAGGCGATTGAGGTGCTTTATCCCCGCCAGCGCGGGCTGGATCGCCAGAGCGCGTCTTGCACCAGCGCAACTGCGATCGCCTCGCCGCACCGGCGGCGGCGCCGGATGCGCTGGACAGGATCACGGTGGGTACCGGATGCTCGCGGCGCGCGCATAGCCGCGCCCGCCGCTGCCGCGGGTCAGGATGATCTTGAGCACGGCGCGGTCGGCGCCCGCCGAGCAGGCTCTCGCATTCGCGGCGCACGGCCAGCTCATCGGGCGCCGGCAGCCCGAGCACATGGGCGCCACGCAGCAGGCGGTCCCAGTGCTCGCGCCACCATACCGGTTGCCCTTCATGCACCAGCAATGTCTCGAACACGCCGTCGCCGTAGGCCAGGCCGCGATCATCGGGCTCGAGCCAGGCCCCCGACCCGGCCGTCGCGCAACACGCGCGCAGTCATGCCGACTCCAGCGCGCGCAAGCAGTCCACGCGCCTTGGCGCGCGTCTCCTCGAGTTCGGCTTCGGCGACGGAGTCGACGACCATTCCGGCGCCGGCGCGCAGTTGCACCTGCGTTCCGGCCATCCAGGCGCTGCGGATCAGGATGTTCAGGTCCATGTCGCCGTCGCGGTTCAGGTAACCGAGCGCGCCGGTATAGGGACCGCGCCCCTCGCCCTCCAGTTCGGCGATGATCTGCATGCAGCGCACCTTCGGGCAGCCGGTGATCGTGCCGCCGGGAAACACCGCGGCGATCACCTGCCCGGGCGTCACCCCGTCGCGCAATTCGCCGCGCACGTTGGAGACGATGTGATGGACGTGGGTGTAGCTCTCCACCGTCATCATCTCGTCCACGCGCACGCTGCCCGGGCGGCATATCCGGCCGAGGTCGTTGCGCTCCAGATCGATCAGCATCACGTGCTCGGCGCGTTCCTTCGGGTGCGCCATCAACTCGAGGATTCGCGCGGCGTCATCGTCGTCCGCAAGCCGGGGACGCGTGCCCGCGATCGGCCGCGTCTCCACGCGTCCGTCCGCGCACCGACACCAGGCGCTCGGGCGACGAACTGGCCATCGCCCAATCGCTCGAACGCGAGCAGGCCCGCGAACGGCGCCGGATTGGCCTGGCGCAATCGCTGAGTAGAGGGCGGCCGGCTCAGGCGCCGCGGCAAACTCGGCGCGCCAGGCGCGCGACAGGTTGACCTGGAACACGTCGCCGGCGCTGCAGGTAGTCGTGGACTTTTTCCACGCCGCGAAGGAAAGCCTCGGCATCGTCTTCGCGGATGGCGCAGCGGCTCGCGCCAGGGCGCCAGCGGCGGCAGCCGCGCCGCGCGCGTCCAGGTCGGCATCGAGTTCGCGCCAGCAACGCCTCACGCCCTCCTCGCAAATCGCGACAGCAACGCCCGCTGCTGCGATCGCGGGCGATCGCCGCCGGGCAACGCAGCGCGAGCGCCACGGGCAAGGGCCCGGGCGCCGCGTTCATGCGCAGCACCGGCTCGATCTGGCGCGGCGAGTTCATAGGCGAGGAACAGGGCCCATCCGCCGCGAAACGGCAGGTCCGCACTCGTGCGACATGCGCAACGCGGCTTCCCGCCAGTCGGCATCGAGCAGGTCGAGGAAATCTCCGGTCAGCGCGCTGGCCATCCAGCCGACGGGTCAGGCCGTCGGCTTCGAGGCGCAGGCCGGTGCCGTCGGTGATCAGCAGCAGGTCCCAGCGCGAAAGCGCATTGCCGCCAGCCACGCTCTCCAGCAGCAGCGGGTAGCGCGCGGGATCGGCGCGATGCAGCGCCAGGAGATCGACGCTCGACCGGCAATTCGCGCGCGTGGGTCTTCCCGGACTGCAAGGTCTGCTCAGAGCCGCTTGAACACCAGGGTGCCGTTGGTGCCGCCGAAGCCGAAGCCATTGGACATGGCGACATCGATCTTCTTCTGCCGCGCGACGTTGGGCACGAAGTCGAGATCGCAGCCTTCACCCGGATTGTCCAGGTTGATGGTCGGCGGAATGACGCCGTGATGCAGCGCCAGGATCGAGAACACCGCCTCGACGCCGCCGGCGGCGCCGAGCAGGTGCCCGGTCATCGATTTGGTGGAGCTGACCATGGCCTTGTAGGCGTGATCGCCGAACGCGCGCTTCATCGCCTGGGTTTCGGCCAGGTCGCCGAGCGGCGTGGAGGTGCCGTGGGCGTTGAGGTAATCGACCTGGTCGGGGTTGAGCTTCGCATCGCGCATCGCCATCGCCATGCAGCGGGCCGGGCCGTCGCCATTCTCGCTGCGGCGCGGTCATGTGGTAAGCGTCCGAACTGGCGCCGAAGCCGACCAGTTCGCAATAGATCCGCGCGCCGCGGGCCTTGGCCTATTCGTACTCTTCCAGGACCAGGATGCCGGCGCCGTCGCCGATCACGAAGCCGTCGCGGTCCCGGTCCCACGGCCTGCTGGCGCGGGTCGGTTCGTCGTTGCGGGTGGACAGCGCCTTCATCGAACAGAAGCCCGCCGACCGAGGTTGGCGTGCAGCCGTGCTCGGCGCCGCCGGCGACCATGATGTCGACATCGCCGTACTGGATCATGCGCATGGCCATGCCGATCGAATGGTTGGACGATGCGCAGGCGGAAACCGCTGAAAAATTCGGGCCCTTGAAGCCCTTGATGATGCACAACTGCCCGGAGATCATGTTGATGATCGTGCTCGGCACGTAGAACGGCGAAACCTTGCGCGGACCGCCCTTGTACAGGTCGACCGCCGTTTCCTCGATGCCGCGCACGCCGCCGATGCCCGAGCCGATCAGCACGCCGGCGCGCTCGGCATTGGCCTCGGTGATCTCCAGCCCCGCGTCTTCCATCGCCATCATCGACGCGGCCAGGCCGTAGTGGATGAAGGTATCCATCTTCTTGGCGTCTTTCGGATTGACCCAGGCCTTGGGGTCGAAATCGCGCACTTCACCGGCGATGGTCGCGGTGTAGCCGGTCGTGTCGAAATGGGTGATCTGGCCGACGCCGGAGCGGCCGTTGATGATGCTGTCCCAGGCGGTGGCGAGGGTGTTGCCCACCGGCGAGACGATGCCCAGTCCGGTGACGACGACGCGACGTTGGCTCATGGCTTTGCTCCGCCTTCGATGTGATGCGGCCCGGTTCAACTCCGGCGCGCCGGCAGGCCTGCCGGCGCTACAACGGTCATTCGCAAACGCGCAGGGCCGCGAATGCGCGGCCCTGGCGTTCAAACACGCAGCGATCAGGCCTTGACGTGGGCCTTGATGTAATCGATCGCCTGCTGGACGGAGGTGATCTTCTCGGCTTCTTCGTCCGGAATCTCGCACTCGAACTCTTCCTCGAGCGCCATCACCAGTTCGACGGTGTCGAGCGAGTCGGCGCCCAGATCATCGACGAACGAGGCGTTGTTGGTGGCTTCGTCTTCTTTGACGCCCAGTTGTTCGACGACGATTTTCTTGACGCGTTCTTCGATGGTGCTCATGGATGGATCTCCTCCCGGAATTTATCGTAACGGACACATTGTAATCAATTGCCGGCCCTGGCGAGCGCCCGTGGTCGCCCAGGCCATGATGCAGCGGTGAATTCTAGCGTAAATCCCGTCGGCGCAAGGCCTCAGGCCATGTACATGCCGCCATTGACGTGCAGGGTCTCGCCGGTGATATAGGCCGCCGCCGGGCTGGCCAGGAAGGCCACCGCCTCGGCGATGTCGGCCGGAGCGCCGAACCGGCCCAGGGCGATCTGGGCCTGCATCGCGTCCTTCTGGGCCTCGGGCAGGCCCGGGTCATGTCGGTTTCGATGAAGCCCGGCGCGACCACGTTCACGGTTATGCCGCGGCTGCCGATCTCCTTGGCCAGCGATTTCGAGAACGCGATGATGCCGGCCTTGGCCGCGGCGTAGTTGGCCTGTCCGGCATTGCCGGTGAGGCCGATCACCGAAGCGATGCTGATGATCCGGCCCTTGCGGGCCTTCATCATGCCGCGCAGCACCGCCTTGGAGGTGCGGAACACCGAGCTGAGGTTGGTGTCGAGGATTGCATTCCAGTCCTCGTCCTTCATGCGCAGCAGCAATTGGTCGCGGGTGATGCCGGCGTTGTTGACCAGGATCGAGACCGGACCGAATTCGCTCGGAGATCGCATCGACCAGCGCCTCGACGGCGGCGCCGTCGGTAACGTCGAGAGTGCGGCCGACGCCGCCCCACTGCGCCATCCGCTCGCTGATCGCCTGCGCGCCGCTGTCGCTGGTCGCGGTGCCGATCACCTTGGCGCCACGCGCGGCGAGCGCATCGGCGATGGCGGCGCCGATACCGCGGCTGGCACCGGTGACGAGGACTATTTCGCCGGCAAATGTCTGGCTCATGCTGGAACTCCCTGGATCGTTCTTGTTGTCGTTTGCAGACTAGCGCAGCTCGGCAAGCGCAGCATCGAAATCCGCCGGCAGGCCGATGGCACTCGCCTCCAGCGACTTGTCGATGCGCTTGACCAAGCCCGTCAAGACCTTGCCCGGGCCGCACTCGACGATCCGGGTCGCGCCCTGCCCGGCCATCGACCGCACGCAGTCGCTCCAGCGCACCGGCAGATAGAGCTGGCGCACCAGCGCTGCGCGGATGTCTTCGATAGATTGCTCGGCGCGGGCGTCGGCATTCTGCAGCACCGGGCGATCCGGCTGATGCCAGGCCAATTTCGCCATCACCTCGCCCAGTTGCGCGCCGCCTCCCGCATCAATGGCGTGTGCGAGGGCACGCTGACCGCCAGCTTCACGACTTTGCGCACGCCGCGCGCGGCGAGTTCGGCCAGCGCGCGATCCACGGCGGCGCGCATGGCCACCGATGACGATCTGCCCGGGGGAGTTGTAGTTCGCCGGCACGACGACTTCGCTGCCGGAAACCTGCGTGCAAACCTCGGCCACCAGCGCATCCTCGGCGCCGAGCACCGCCGCCATCGCGCCGGTACCGGCCGGCACCGCCGCCTGCATCAACCGGCCGCGCTCGCGCACCAGCTTGGCGGCATCGGCCAACGTGATGGCTCCAGCGGCAACCAGCGCCGCGTACTCACCCAGGCTATGGCCGGAGAATTGCGCCGGCTGCGCGCCGCCCTGCGCGACCCAGGCCCGCCACACGGCAACGCTCGCCGCCAGCAATGCCGGCTGGGTGAATTCGGTCTGGTTGAGTTGCTCCTCGGGGCCTTGCTGCGACAGCGACCAAAGATCCACGCCGCAGCCCTGCGATGCTTCCTCGAAGGTCGCCTGCATCTGCGGATGGATTGCAGCGAGTTCGGCAAGCATGCCGAGGCTCTGCGAGCCCTGGCCGGGAAATACGAAAGCGAGTGACGGAGTCATCGGCGAACTCGGCATTGGGAAGCGCGAATGATAAGCGCGACGCGCCGGAATCGTCTGTACCGGGGCGTAGGGCGCGCAGACTCAGTACCGGATAAGCGCCGAGCCCCAGGTGAAGCCGCCGCCGAACGCCTCGAGCAGGAGCAACTGGCCACGCTTCACCTTGCCGCTGCGAACCGCCTCGTCCAGCGCCAGCGGCACCGAGCCCGGAGGACGTATTGCCGTGCTGATCCACGGTGACGATGACATTGTCCATCGGACATCTGCAGGCGCTTGGCGGTCGCCTCGATGATGCGCAGGTTGGCCTGGTGCGGGATCAGCCAATCCAGGTCGGTCTTGTCCAGGCCGTTCGCCGCCAGTGTTTCATCGACCACGGAATCGAGCGCCTTGACCGCGTACTTGAACACTTCGCTGCCAGCCATCATCACGCTTGACGCCGGCATTGACTTCATCGGTCTTGAAGCCTGACGAGACGCCCACCGGGCAATGCAGGAGCTTTTGCTTGCCGCCGTCGGCGTGCAGGTGGGTGGACAGGATGCCGGCTTCGGCATCGGCCTTGAGCACCACGGCGCCGGCGCCGTCGCCGAACAGCACGCAGGTGCTGCGGTCGTTCCAGTCCATCATCCGGGTCAGCGTCTCGGTGCCGATCACCAGGGCGTTCTTGACCGAGCCGGTGCGAATGAACTTGTCGGCGACGCTCAGGGCAAAAATGAAGCCCGAGCAGGCGGCGTTGACGTCGAAGGCGGGCAGCCGTTGGCGCCGAGACGACTCTGGATCAGGCAGGCGGTGGACGGGAAAATGAAGTCGGGCGTGGTGGTTCCCACGATGATCAGCTCGATGTCGGCCGCATCAAGCCCGGCAGCCTCGAGCGCACGCGACGCGGCGTGAAAACCCATGTCGCTGGTCGTCTCGCCCTCGGCGGCGATATGCCGCTCGCGAATTCCGCTACGGCTGACGATCCACTCGTCGTTGGTGTCGACCATTTTTTCAAGATCGGCATTGGTCAGCACTCTCTCTGGAAGATAGCTGCCGGTGCCGGCGATTCGTGAATAAACGGTCATCACCTACTCCAAGCTCGATGGGCTTCGCTGGCCCGGATCCCAGTCTCTCACACCGGATTGATCCGGTAAAAAAAGAACACGGCGGGTCGATGCCCGCCGTGTTCATTTCTTCAGGTCGGCCCCTGGCGGGGCCGGCGCATTACTCTTCGACGTTGACCGCCGACTTCACTTCGATCACCTTGCGGCCGCGATAGAAGCCATCCTTGGTGATGTGGTGGCGCACGTGCGTCTCGCCCGTGGTGACGTCGGTCGACAACAGCTTGGCCGACAGCGAGTCGTGCGAGCGGCGCATGCCACGGGTGGATGGGGTTCTGCGTGATTTCTGGACGGCCATGATTTATCTCCAACTACTTCTTGTGATCTTTCAGTGCGGAAAGCACCGTGAAAGGATTCGGTTTGACTTCGTCTTCAAGCGGCCAGACAGACTCCGGCAAACTTGAATCCGGGTTGATCGGTACCACCGGCAAGGCCAGGATCAGCTCGTCCTCGACCAGGTCGATCGCGCGCAACTCCCCGCTCTCCGGCACCAGCAAAGGCTCCATCCCTTCGGGCAGCGCGGCTTCCTGCGCCTCCGAGGTGATCAACCCCAACTGCTGGACCACCTCCACCGGCTGCAGGTAGCGCTCCAGGGTGCGCTGGCACTGCATGGGCAGATCGGCCTCGGCGCGAACCTCGACAAACGCCTGGTTCATTGCATCGCGGCCAAACTCAATGCTGAAACGGCAATCGCCTTCGGCATCCATCAGGCTGCCCCCGAGTCGCGGGAATGCGGCCAATGGAAGCGTGCCCTCGAAATACCGCTTGGCCGAAACCATGCGCCAAACATCCAGGACAGCAGGCAGGGTTGCGGACATAAGCGTGCGATTGTAAGGGTCCGGTGCCTTTCCTGTCAAACCAAAACCCCTGTGCTGGCGAGGGCTTATGCAACCGGAGTCGGGGCCGCGGCCGCCAGGCGTGAACGGCGTCACGGCACGGCCCCGGCCTGGCTGGAAGCCTATTTGCCGCCGCTCGTCGGGCTGGTGCAGACTGCAGGCTGACTTCCGGATTCCGCCATGCTGTCCATTTTAATACCCTGCCTGGTCGCCCTGGCCATCGCGGCACCGTTATGGTGGCTGCATCGGACGCGCCAGGCCCGGAAGCGAACGCTGACCCGGATGCTGGACCTCGCCGACGAGGTCGAGCGACTGCTGAACCGGAGCCAGGAGCGGATGGCCGCCCTGCGCCCCCTGGTCCAACGGGTGCCGGCGGATATCGCCGCCGAGGCGCAGGCCTCGCTGGAAAGCAGCCTGCCGATCCGGGAGGCCAAGCGGGACGTGCTTCAACACCGGCTGTGGATCCAGAAGCACGGCAGACAGCGCCAGCCAGGCCGAACTCGACCAGGCATGCGCCGCGTTGAACAGGGTCCGCGAACGCCTGGACGGACAGTTGGTGGAACTCGACAGCGTCGGCACCGACCTGGCCAGCGCCACGCAAGCAGCCACCGAGGCCGCCTTGCGCGAGCCGGCGACCCTGCGACGTCCATCCGGATCCTGAGATGCTGGTGCTGGCTTCCACCTCGCGCTACCGGCGGGAACTTCTGGAAAGGCTGGGCCTGAAATTCGACGTGGCGCGGCCGGATGTCGACGAGACGCCGCTGGCCAACGAGCACCCGGTGGTGCTGGCCGAGCGGCTGGCCGAAGCCAAGGCCCGGGCCGTGGGCAAGCGTTTGGCCCAGGCCTGGGTCATCGGGTCCGATCAGGTGGCCGAACTCGACGGCCAGGCGCTGGGCCAGCCCGGCGACTTCGAACGGGCGGCCGACCAACTTGTTGCCGCCTCTGGAAGGCGCGTTCAGTTTCATACTGCGGTCAACCTGTACCGACATTCCGATCGGCAATCGCTGCGCTTCTGCGACCTGACCACGGTCCAGTTCAGGACCTTGTCGAATGCTGAAATCGAACGCTACCTGCATGCCGAACAGCCCTACGACTGCGCCGGAAGCTTCAAGGCGGAGGGCTTGGGAATCTGCCTGTTCGAGTCGATCGAATCCAGCGACCCAAGCGCGCTGATCGGCCTGCCCTTGATCGCGCTGGCGCGTGCGCTCCGGCAGGTCGGCTTCACCCTGCCCTGATCAGCGCGGCTCGATCCTCACCGGCTGTTCGGCCGATGCCTCCACCGAGCCGTCCACGCCGTGGAGCCTGAGCCCCAGCCAATGCTTCCCCGGCGAAAGCGCGCCGGCGTCCAGTTCGGCCCTGAAACCGACATCGGGATGATGCGGATCGTTCGATATCCGCCAGAACGCCGCGACGTTTGGCATCGGCTGGCCGTATTCCGCGTTCGCCACGACCTTCCCGTCGATGGTCACTTCGATCTTGGCCAGGCCGGCGCCATCCTTGAAGGCCCAGCCTGCCACGGCAAATCGCGACGGCACGGCGGCCCTGGCGGCGGGCGAGTCGATATAGGCAAGGGCGGGCGCATTGCAGCCGGCGCGCCTGTCGAGCGAGTCCATGCGGTAGATCAGGTAACGCTTCTGGCCATGATCGACATTCATGATTTCCGGAGCAGGCAACGCACCGAATACCGCGCACATCTCGTGGTAGACCATCAGCCGGTTCTTCATCGCGGTGGCGGTGTCGTCGACGATCAGCAGCACCGGCGCGGAAGGCGCCTGCGCGAGTTCGTCCAGTTGCAGGCGCCACTGCTGCAATTGCACCGCGCGGCCGTGCTTGTGGTTGAGCGGACTGTCCAGCACGCGGATATCAGCGCGGTTCAAGCGCGAAGGCCAGTCCTGCGCCCAGTGCGAAATCGCCGGCGACGACCGTGCCGTGCGGATCGAGCCGGAACCGCGCGATCCGCCCGGCGATTTCCTGTCGACCGGCAAAATCGGCGGGATAGAAACGGCTACCTGCCAGCGCTGAGCGCCACGTCGCCTGGCTCGCCGCCGCGAGAAACAGTATCGCGCCGAGCAGGCCGATGCCGGCCAGCGCCGGCACGCTCCACCTGGCCGCGCTGCGCCATCGGACCGCCACCGCGGGCGCGGCGATGACCAGCACCAGCCAGCCCGACACGGGCCAGTGAAAACTGACGCGCGTGTCATCGACGAAGAATCCAAGCACGAAGTAGCCAAGCACCGACACCGACCCGACGCCGGTGATCAGTCCCCAGGGCTGCGCATCGTCGTCCCGTCGCCGACGCCATGCCTCGCGCAGCGTCGCCAAGAGCAAGACGAACAATGCGGGCGTCACCAGCAGGAACTGGATCGGCACCCAGGCGGCGCCATCGGCATGGAACGACCAGGGATTCCGCTCCAACATCTGGAACCGAAAACCCGCGCCTTCATGGCCGAGATTCCACAGCAGCAAAGGCAGCCAGCCCAGCGCGCCGGCCAGCAATGCCAGCCATACCCGCGCATCACGCAGCAGGCCGCGTCCCCGCTGATCGCACAGCAGGCCCGCCAGCCCCGCGACGATCACCAGCAGGAATCGATAATGGGAAAGCGCGCCGACCACCAGCGCCACGGCGAGCGTGAGCAGGCCGCCCCAGGTGACCCGCTCGCGCAGCCGGGCGATCGCGTCCAGGCAAAGCAAGGCCGCCATCACCAAGGGCACATCGGGCAGGGCCAATACGCCCAGCAAGCCCGATAGCGGCATCAGCAAGGCCAGCAGACCGGCCGACCAGCCGATTCCGGCGCCGAACCAGCGGCGTGACAGGCGCACGACCAGCCAGGGCACGGCGGCCCCGATCAGCAGGAAGGGCGCGCGCAGGGCCAGCGGATGCTGGCCGCCCAGGCTGGTGCCAACGCCGGCCAGGAACGCGGTCAGGCCCGGGAGGTCGGAATAGGCCCAGGCCGGGTAACGGCTCTCCCAGGCATAGAAGGTCTCGTCCACCATCAGCGGCAGCCCCGCTGCCAGCAGGATCTTTGCCAGGAGGAGCGCCGACCAGATCGCGACAAACTTCACGCGCAAGTTACGGGGATTCATGCCAGCATCGTGCTCGGACAATCTTTCCATCGGCACGCGAAACCCCATGCAAGTACAGGCTATCAACGCCGCTATCCTACCCGAGCAGCTGCGCCAGTCGCTGACTGCCGCCGAGGCCCAGGTCAATTCGCTGGTCCTGGGCAAGCCGCGCGAAGTTCGCCTGGCATTCACCACCTTGCTCGCCGGCGGACACCTGCTGATCGAGGATCTGCCGGGCCTGGGCAAGACCACGCTGGCCCGGTCGATGGCAGCGACGCTGGCGCTGGATTTCCAGCGCATGCAGTTCACCTCCGACCTGTTGCCCTCGGACATCATCGGCGTATCGATCTTCGATCCGAACGGCGCGCGAATTCCGCTTCCATCCCGGACCGATCTTCGCCCAGTTGCTGCTGGCCGACGAAATCAACCGCGCGCCGCCGCGCACGCAGAGCGCGTTGCTCGAAGCGATGGCCGAACACCAGGTTACCGTCGATGGCGTCTGCCACACGCTGCCGCAGCCGTTCTTCGTCATGGCCACGCAGAACCCGGTGGACCTGGCCGGAACCTTTCCCCTGCCCGATTCGCAGATGGATCGTTTCCTGTTGCGAGTGCGCCTGGGCTATCCCGATGCCGGCGCCGAGCGCGAAATGCTCGCGGGAAGCGACCGCCGCGGGATGATCGCCGACGTGCTGCCGCAGTTGAGCACCACCGAGGTCCTGGCGCTGCGCGGCAACGTGGCGCATGTGCACGGCAGCGACGCATTGGTTGCCTACGTGCAGGCCTTGCTCGCCGAGAGTCGCCGCCACAAGGGCGTGCGCGTCGGCTTGTCGCCGCGGGCCGGCCTGGGGCTGTTGCAGGGAGCGCGCGCCCACGCGCTGATGGCGGGCCGGGCGCATGCGCTGCCGGAAGACGTGCAGGCATTGTTCGCCGAAGTCGCCGCGCATCGCCTGGTGCCGGAAGCCGAGGCCGATTCCCGCGATGCGCTTGCCGGCTCGATCCTGAAGTCCGTCGCCGTAGATTGACCGGTGGCTGTCGCGCGCGATGCCGTCGAACGCTTCGGCGACCGCATGGCGGCGCTGGCCCTGGTGCGTCCGCAAAAGCCGGAGTCGCTGCCGGTGCGCATCACCCGCAACCGCATCTATATCCTGCCGACCGGGTTCGGACTGTTCCTCGCGGCGATGCTGATGACGATGCTCGTCGGCGGCCTGAACTACAACAACAATCCCGGCGCTGCTGCTGGTATTCCTGCTTGCCGGCGTTGCCCACAACAGCCTGGTGCACGCGCACCTGATCCTGTCGGGCATCAACCTGAAGGCGGTCCACGCCGACCCGGTGTTCGCCGGCCAGACACTGCGCCTGAAACTGCGCTTCGACGCCGAGCGGGGCTCGCGAGCGTCCCGGGCTGCAACTGCTGTCGCGGCGACGCCCGAGCCGACTTCGACCTGCATGCCGGATGACGAAGTCGAAGTCGTGCTGGACATCGCCACCCACGCGGCGCGGCTGGCTGGAACCGGGCCGACTGCGCCTGAGCACGCTGCGGCCGCTCGGCCTGGCACGTGTCCTGGAGTTGGCTGCGACCGCGAGACGCGGCTGCTGGTCTATCCGGCGCTGGATCCGAACGCCCCGCCCCTGCCCGAAGCGCTTGGCGACGGCGATTCGCCGCGCACGCGCGCGCATGGCGAGCAACCGCACCACCTTCGCGAGTACCGGCCCGGCGACATGCCATGCGCCAGATCGCCTGGAAAGCCTCCGCCCGCGCGGATCGCCTGCTCGTTCGCGAATACGAATCGGCGGTGGCGCGCGACATCACGCTCGACTGGCACGCGCTCGGCGAACTGGCCCACGAGGCGCGCATCCGCCGCCTCGCCCGCTGGGTGATCGATGCCGAGCGCAAGCGGCAGCCGCTACGCGCTGATCCTGCCGGGCAACGCATTCCGGCCGGTCGCGGCGCCGAACACCGGCATGCGTGCCTGCGCGCGTTGGCCCTGCTGCCCGATGTCTGAACCACTGGCCAGGTCGACGCGCCGCTGGTGCCTGCTCGCCGCAGGCGCCTGCGGACTGCCCTTGCTGATGCTGGTGCCCGGTTGGCTGGCCGCTGTCCTGCTCGCCACCGCGGCCCTTGGCCTTCTTCTCGGAAGAGCCATGGCCGGCCGAGCTTGCGCCTGCTGATGACACTGATGATCGCCGGACTCGTGCTGGCGGCGTTCGAGTTCCGCATCGGCCGCGATACCTCCTGCGCCGGGCTTCTGGCATGCTGATGCTCAAGCCGTTCGAGACGCATTCGGAAGCCGCGATGCGCGCAGCCTGCTCGGCTTTTCGCTTTTCGCGCCCTTCGCCGCCTTCCTGCAGGACCAGGGTCCGGTGACGATGGCGCTGTCCCTGCCGGCGGCGACTCTCTCGCTGATGGCCTGGGCGATGCTCCTGCAAGGGCCAGGCGTGCGCCTGGCTGGCCCGAACTGCGTCGCGCCCTCGGAGCATTGGCATGGCCGTGCCGGTGGCGCTGGCCGGCTTCTGGTTGTTCCCGCGGCTGGCCACGCCGCTGTGGGGCCTGCCGGAGAAAACTCGGTCAGACCAGGCAGGTCTCGGCGACCGCATGACGCCCAACGAATGGCTGGACGCCCTGGTGGACGACAGGCCCGCCCTGCGCGCCCGCTTCATCGGCGCCACGCCTGCGCGCGAGCAGATGTACTGGCGTGGACCGGTGCTGACGAATTTCGACGGCGAGGCCTGGACGCGCGACGTCGGCGCGAGCCAGCGCCGCTGCGCCGAGGCTGGCTGCGACGGCCGCGGGCATTCGCTACGAGGTAATGCTCGAAGCTACCGAACGCCAGGACCTGCTGCTGCTCGACCTACCGCTGGCGCGCCAGCCAATGCGCGTCTCAACGGCGAGCTGACCGCCGTCAGCGAATCGCCGATCAACAACCTGATCCGCTACCAGGCGGAATCCGCACCGACGGCGCGCTTCATCGAGCCGCTCAGCAACTGGCAGCGCCGGGCAGCGCTTGCCCTGCCGCCAGGCCATGATCCGCGCACGCTGGCGCTGGCTCGCCAGTGGCGGCAGGAGACACCTGATCCCGCGCAGCTGACCCGGCGCTTCATGCAATGGCTGCGGCGCGACTTCAAGTACACGATCTCGGCGCCTCCGGTCGGCTTCCACGCAACGGACGATTTCCTGTTCGGCACCCGGCTCGGGTTCTGCCAGCACTTCAGTTCGGCCTATGCCGTGTTCATGCGCGCGGCGGGCATTCCCACCCGCGTGGTCACCGGCTACGTCGGCGGACACTACAACAAGCTCGGCAATTACTGGCTGCTCAAGCACAAGGACGCCCACGCCTGGACCGAAGTCTGGCTCGACGGCCAGGGCTGGGTGCGCATCGATCCGACCGCTGCCATCGCGCCGGAAAACATTCTCGATACGCTCGATGACTTGCAGGCGCGCCAGCAAGCCGGCCTGGCGGGACCGGCCGACCAGGTGTTCGGCCCGATGCTGGACGGCACCGATTTCCTGCGTCGCCAATGGAACCAGCTGGTGCTGGGCTTCGACGCGGCACGGCAGAAGAGCCTGCTGAAGCCACTGGGCATCGACGATGCCGACGCCTGGCAACTGGTGGCGGCGTTCGGCATCGGTTCTGCTTTCGCCCTGGCGCTGACCCTGTGGTTCCTGCTGCGCGAACACCGCGACCGCAGCCATCCCATCATCCGCGCCTGGCGCGCGTTCACCCGCAGGCTTCGTCGCGCCGGCCATGCCAAGGGGCTGGATGAGCCGCCGCTGGCGTTCGCCCAGCGCCTGGCGCGACGGATGCCTGGCAATGCCGCAGGACTGCTGTCGGTCAGCCAGCGCTACAGCGACTGGCGCTATGCCGGCCGGGTGCTGACCGATGATGAACAGAAGGAACTCATTCGCTCGCTGCGGAGCTTCCGCCTGCATCAAGCCACTGGCGCTTCCTAACCGAAGTGGCCGTGCAACGCGCGTCCGGCGAGCAGGTGCAGGTGCAGGTGGAACACGGTCTGGCCGCCATCGCGATTGACGTTCATCAGGACCCGGTAGCCACCCTCGGCGAAGCCCTGCTTTTTCGCGTAGTCGGCCGCGGCAAGCAGTAGCCGGCCGAGCAGTTCGGCCTCGCCTGCCGGCACGTCGTTGAGAGTCGCATACGGCTTCCGGGGCACGAACAGCACGTGCACCGGCGCCTGCGGGGAAATGTCGCGGAAGGCCAGCACGTGTTCGTCTTCGTAGACGATGTCGGCGGGAATTTCCCTGCGGATGATCTTGCTGAATAGCGTATCCGACATGACGATACTCCTGGCTGCTGTTAACCGGCCGCTTCGTGCCGGGACCCGAAGGCATGCGCGAGCGTGCCCCGGTCGACGTATTCCAGTTCGCCGCCCAGCGGCACGCCGTGGGCGAGCCGGCTCGGCCTGACCTCGAACTGCCTGGCCAACTGCGCCAGGTAATGCGCGGTGGCCTCGCCCTCCACGGTCGGATTGGTGGCGATGATCAATTCCTTCACTTCGCCCTCGGCCAGGCGCGTGGCCAGGAAATCCAGGCCGAGCTCCTTCGGGCCGATGCCGTCGAGCGGCGAAAGGCGTCCCTGCAGGATGAAGTACAGCCCGCGATAGCCGGTCGCCTGTTCGATCACCAGCCGGTCGGCCGGGCTCTCGACCGCGCACAGCAGGCCGCGTTCGCGCGAAGCGCTGGCGCAGATCGCGCAGATCGGTGTCTCGCTGAAGTCGCGGCACTGTTCGCAATGGCCGACCCGTTCGATGGCTTCGGCCAACACGCCCGACAGCCGCAGCCCGCCTTCGCGATTGCGCTCCAGCAGGTGGTAGGCCATGCGCTGCGCGCTTTTCTGGCCGACGCCCGGCAGGCAGCGCAGGGCTTCGATCAGTTGCTCGAGCAAAGTGGAACTGGATTTCAAAACGGCAGCTTCATTCCGGCTGGCAGGTTCATGCCGGCGGTGGCCGCCGACATGCGCCGGGCGCTCTCTTCGTTGACCTTGCCCACCGCGTCGTTGAACGCGGCGGTGACCAGGTCTTCGAGCATCTCGGCGTCGCCGAGTACCGATGGATCGATGTGCACGCGGCGCGTTTCCATCTTGCCGGTGATGGTGATGGCGACCATGCCGCCACCGGATTGGCCGGTGATTTCGAGCACGGCCAGTTCATCCTGGACGCGCTTGAGGTTGTCCTGCATCCGCTGGGCCTGTTGCATCATTTGGGCGATGTTGCCACGCATAAATTCAGTTCTCGTTGAGGGGTCGGATTGAATCGGGAACCACGTTGCCGCCCTGGCCCAGCAGCTGCCCGACCACGGGCTCGGCCAGGAAGCTGGCCTCGGCGGCGATCTGGCGCTCGCTGCGCTGGCGCTCGTTGCGCGAATGCAGGGTGTCGCCCGGCGTGGAATGCTGGCTCTCGAAGCGGATCTGCACTGGCTGGCCGACGGCGACGCTGACCGCCTGCGTCAGCTGCCTGACCAGGTTCTCGTTGCGCAGGTGGGCGTCTTCATCGGGCAAGTGGAGCCGGAGCACGCCCTCCCCGAAGCCGCAGAAGGCGCTATGCGATCCCAGCTGCAACGCAGGGCCTTTCAAGCCGGCGGTCGCCACCAGCGCCAGCCAGTCTTCGGCTTTTTCCAGGGCCAGGGCGGCGGTCGGCGCGGCGATCGGCGCCGGCTCGGCCGTACGCGGCGCGGCAATCGGTGCAGGCTCGGCGATACGCGGCGCGGCAACCGGTGCAGGCTCCGAAATCCGCGAGCTCGCCTGCGCAGGAGCCGCGCTTTCAGCCTTCGCCGGAGGCGCTTTGGCTGTGGCAGGGCTTGGAGCTTGATTCATGGTCGCGCCCGCGCGACGTGCCGGCGGCCCTGAGGCATCCAGCGCCACGGCCTCCAGCGGACGGAACGCCAGCATCCGCAACAGGGCCATCTCGAAACCGGCCCGGGGGCTGGGCGCGAACCCGAGATCGCGGCGTCCATGCACTGCCATCTGGTACCAGAGCTGCACGAGTTCCGGCGACAGTTCGGTCGCGAACCGGGCCGCATCGATACGGGATTCCTCGCTCTCGAAGCCAGGCACCAGTTGATGCAACTGGATGCGATGCAACTCGCTGGCCAGGTCCTCGAGCACGCCGCCGAAATCCGGCGAGTACTGGGCCATTTCGGCCACTTCCGCCATCAACTTTCCGCCATCACCTGCCGCCAGCGCGTGCAACAACTCACCGACCTGGGCGCGCTCGACGGTGCCGAGCATCGCATTGATCCCCGCCTCGTCGAGTCGTCCGCCGGTGTAGGCGATCGCCTGGTCCAGCAGCGAGAGGCCATCGCGCAGGCTGCCGTCGGCCGATCGCGCCAGCAAGCCCAGCGCAGCCGGCTCGAATTCGATGGCTTCTGCCTGCAGGATCCGGCCCATCTGCCCGGAAATCTGTGACTGTTCCAGGCGACGCAGGTTGAACTGCAGGCAGCGCGAGAGCACGGTCACGGGAAGCTTCTGCGGATCGGTGGTGGCCAGCAGGAATTTCACGTGTCCCGGCGGCTCTTCCAGTGTCTTGAGCAGCGCGTTGAACGCGCTCTTGGAAAGCATGTGGACTTCGTCGATCAGGTACACCTTGGTGCGGCCGCGCGCCGGCATGTACTGCGCGTTCTCGATCAGGGCCCGGACATCGTCGACGCCGGTATTGCTGGCCGCATCGATTTCAAGCAGGTCCACGAAGCGGCCCGCATCGATATCCAGGCACGAAGCGCATTCGCCGCAAGGCTCGGCGCCGACGTCCGCGCTCGCAATTCAGGCTCTTGGCAAAAATGCGCGCGATCGTGGTCTTGCCGACCCCGCGGGTGCCGGTGAACAGGAACGCATGATGTACGCGCCCGGTTTCCAGCGCATTGGTCAGCGCCCGGACGACGTGTTCCTGCCCGACCAGTTCATCGAAGCGTTTGGGACGCCATTTTCTGGCCAGGACGAGATAGGACATGGGAGGCCTCGGAGGTAACCCGTACATTGTGCCACCACCGCGGTCGGGACCAAGCGTCGGCATGGACAGTGGCTCCCGGCATTCAGCCTGCTGCCGCGCCGGCGCGTCCCGGCGCGGCCAACTTGTCCGGAATTCCCCTGTCAGGTACAATTTCGCTCTTGTTTCAGGCGCTTATCCCTTCCACGGATAAGTCGCTGCTGTACAGAGTCGAAATTGCGGAGAGGTGTCCGAGTGGTTTAAGGAGCACGCCTGGAAAGTGTGTGTACGATTTAAAACCGTACCGAGGGTTCGAATCCCTCTCTCTCCGCCACATCTTTCAATGGTGGCCCTTGTCGGCCCCTCGCGACGATAGGTCGAAAACTCCGCCAGGGCCGGAAGGCAGCAACGGTATTGACTGATTCGGGCGCCGAGGCCAGCCGGCAAGGGCTGCCACCCTGTGTCTACGCTCAGGGATGCAGCCATTCCTCGCCGCCTTCGGCGTAGTGCTCGCGTTTCCAGATCGGAACCCGCGCTTTCACCTCATCGATGATCCAGCGGCAGGCGGTGAAGGCCTCTTCCCGATGTCCGGCGCTCACGCCGACCCAGACTGCCAATTCGCCAAGCTCCAGCCGGCCAATGCGATGCACGCAGGCGGTGTCGAGGATATCGAACCGGGTCCTGGCCTCGTCCACGATCCTGTTTCCCTCGGCTTCGGCCAGCACCTGGTAAGCCGCGTACGTAAGGGCAATCACTGCACGCCCCTCGTTGTTGTCGCGCACCCAGCCCTCGAAGCTGACATAGGCGCCCGCCTGATGCGCGAGCAGGCGCTCGCGCTCGTTGGCGATATCGAATGGCGCGTCGGCGATCCGGAAAGCGCCCACGGCTCAGCCCCCCGAGACCGGCGGCATGAAAGCGATCTCCGCCCCGTCGACGACCAGCGCATCCCAATCGGAAAACGCGCCGTCGATCGCCACGCGCAATCGCTCCGGCGCCAGCAAGAATCCGTGCCGCGCGCGCAAGTCCTGGTACAGGGCGGCAAGGGAGACGGGGCGCTCCAGGACTTCCGATGCCACGCCTGCGGCATCGCGAAGACTGGCGAAATAAAGCACTGTCACGCTCATGGCGAGCCCACTTCGCGCTTGCCGCCGCTCTTGGCCAGGAGCTTCGCCGGTCCGATCACCATCTCGTGCGAGAGCGCCTTGCACATGTCGTAGACGGTTAGCGCAGCCACCGTTGCGCCGGTCAGCGCTTCCATCTCCACGCCGGTGCGATGGACAGTCTTCACCGTGCACTCGATGCGCAGGCAAGTTTCGTCGAGCCAGTCGATTTCGAATCGACAGCCGTCGATCGGCAGCGGATGGCAGAACGGAATCAGCTCATGGGTGCGCTTCACCGCCATCGTGCCAGCGATGATCGCGGTATCGACCACCGCTCCCTTGGCGGTCTGCAAGCCTCCTGTCCTGAGCTGTTCCGCCACCAGCGCCGGAAACACGACCAGGCATTCGGCGCGTGCCAGCCTGGCAGTCACGGCCTTCGCCGAGACATCCACCATCGCCGGCCTGCCGCCATCATCGATATGGGTAAGCTCGCTCATTCAGCCACCGATGAAGAACATTTCGATTTTCCTGGTTTCGCGGTCGTTGGCAGCCCGCAACTCGCTGTAGCGGTCGCCGCGCCCGCCCCAGAGCTCCGCGATCCGGCCGGTCAGGGCCGCTTCGCCTTCGGCGAGCGCAGCCCGCAAATCACTTCCGCGCGAGGCGAACAGGCAGGTGAACAGTTGACCATCGGCCGACAGCCGCGCCCGGTGGCAGTCGCCGCAGAACGGCTCGCTGACCGAACTGACGAAGCCCACTTCGCCCTGCCCGTCCTCGAAGGCATGACGCGCGGCAACCTCTCCGCGGTAGCTCGGCGACAAGGCCCTGAGCGGCCAGCGGGCGGCTATGGCGTCGCGAAGTTCGCGCGAGGGGACCACGTCCTCGGCCCGCCATCCGTTGCAGGTACCGACATCCATGTACTCGATGAAACGCAGCACGTGCGGCGTGCCGCGAAAGCGCTCGACCAGGGGCAGCACCTGCCCTTCGTTGACGCCGCGCTTGACCACCGTGTTCAACTTTATCGACTCGAATCCAGCCGCTTGCGCCGCATCGATGCCCGCCAGCACGTCCTGGACCTCGCCACGCCCGCCAGACAGCGAACGGAAGATCACCGGATCCAGCGCATCCAGGCTGATGGTGATCCGATGCAGGCCAGCCTCGCGCAGGGCCAGCGCCTTGGCGGCCAGCAGGGAACCGTTGGTCGTCAACGCCAGGTCTTCGATGCCGGGAATGGCGGCAAGCCGCGCCACCAGGTCCGGCAGGTTCTTGCGCAACAGCGGCTCTCCGCCGGTCAGTCGGACCTTGCGCACGCCCAGTTTTACGAAACTGCGCACCGCTGTCTCGATTTCGTCGAACGACAGCCGTCGCGACCGGTCAAGCGCCGATTCCTCCGGCGTGATTCCCTCGGGCATGCAGTAGGGGCAACGGTAATTGCAGGTCTCGATGACCGACACGCGCAAGTCGCGCAACAACCTGCCGCGCGCATCGACCGGATTGGCCGGGAACGCCGCGTGATGGCCGGAGCTTCCGATGTCGAACATGGCATTCATGAGCGGATGCGCAATCCGGAAGGATCAGCGAGCGGCAACACCTCGCCCGCGTTGGCGACGCGATGCGATCGCGCCCGCATCGCCTCTGCTTCCTGCGCGGAGCCATAGTGATAAAGCACACAACGGGCAAGAAGCGGCGCAGCATATTCCCGCTCCAGGTCATCGATTCCGCTGTGGGACGGATTGCCGGACAAGGTGCAGTCGTGCGCGATCAGCTCGCCGGCGTCGGCGAACCTGGCCAGCATTTCCGGTATCGGTCGCGTATCGCCGCTCCAGACCACCGAACCCTCCAGGCGCAGCCCGAAGGCCGTGTCCGGCAAGTGGTGGCGGACCGGAAATACGTCGAACCAGAAGCCCTTGTGCCAGAAGCCGCGGGACACCGGCACCAACTGGAATGCATCCCACCAGTTCGCATCGCCCTCGGCGATCACGCCCGGATAGTCGGCCAGCCTCGCCTGGAGGTAAGGCACCACGGCCGCGGGGACATACAGTTTCACCCTGCCGCAGCGCTCGGGATCGAAGTAGATCTTGTAGAACAGCCGTTCCAGCCCGGCCACATGATCCAGGTGCACATGGGTTATGAACAGCGCCATCGGCACGTGGCCGTACTGCGCCATGAATGCAGTCAACGCCTCTTGCCCGCAGTCGATCATCAGCAGCGGCTGGCCATCGCGCTCGATCACTGACGAGGCCGACCCCAGCTCCACCGCCTGTGAGCCGCCTACGCCAAGAAAGCGCAACGCCCAGTTCATGCCGAGAGCTCCTTGTCGTGCGCCTCGCGCAACTGCGCCATGCCTGCCTCGATGCCTTCACGCGTCATGTTGCCGCACTCCTTGAGCAGCGATCGCTGCAAACGATCCAGGACCTGTCGGCACCACGCTCCCCGGGAAGCCTCGATCCGGCCCTTGTCCCAGTCGATCAGGCAAACCATGCCGTGCGGAGCGATCAGGATATTGTTCGCATTCAAGTCGGCATGATGCGCGCGCTGGCGGTGAAAACGGCCGATCGCGGTTCCAACCGCAGTCCATGGCGCCCGCGGACCCTCGGTCGCGACCAACTCGGCGAACGAACGCGCGTCGGCAATCCGCTCCACGACGATCGCTGCCCGGTAAAGCCAGGCGCGCCTGCGATACATGGCCGCCAGCGGCGCCGGAACAGGCAGGCCGAGACCGCGCAGGTCTTGCAGCAACTCGAATTCCCGCAGGCTGCGCACGCGCTGCTCGCCACGCCAGAGATACGAATCGGTGCTCACCCGCGCCATCCAGCCGCCGCGTCGGTAATGGCGCAACACGCCATCGCCGAACTCGCCGCGCACGAACCAGGCCGCGCCGCGTCCGCCCTTGCCGCGCACTGGATTGGCTTGGGTTCCGTGGCTTCCGGGCTCGAAGAACGAGGTTCCGACTTGCTGCAACCGCGTCGGGTCGAACACAATCGTGCCCTGCCCGTCCGCATCGCGGAATGACTGTCGGCGCTCGCTGGCGGTGTGCTTCGCATCCATCACGGTGAATTCTAGCAAGTGAGCACCCCCGCCGCCCCGCATTCGATCTGCCTGCTCCGCCTTTCGGCGCTTGGCGATGCAACCCATGTCCTGCCCCTGGTGCGCACGCTGCGACATGCCTGGCCACGGGTGCCCATCACCTGGATTCTCGGCAAGGGCGAAGCCCGGCTGATGGAAGGGCTCGAGGACGTGGAACTGCTGGTGTTCGACAAGTCCGCCGGGCTCCAGGGCCTGAGGGACCTTCGAACCAGACTCGCCGGCCGTCGCTTCGAAGTCCTGCTGCAGATGCAACTGGCCCTGCGCGCCAATCTGCTGTCGGCCCTGATCAGCGCCGAGCGGCGAATCGGTTACGACTACGCCCGTAGCAAGGAAGGCCATTCCCTGTTCATCAACGAGCGCATCCAGCCAGGTGGTCACCATGTGCTGGATGTCTTCGGGAAATTCTGCGAGCCGCTCGGCCTGCGCCAGCAGGCGGTCGAATGGAACCTGCCGGTTCCCGATGCCGCGCGCCAGTGGGCTGCGGAGCAGCTTCCGGGAGAGCAGCGCACGCTCCTGATATCACCCTGCTCCAGCCACGAACTGCGCAACTGGAACCCGGACCGCTATGCCGCCGTCGCCGACCATGCCGCCGCGAAAGGCTGGCGCATCGCGATCTGCGGCGGCCGCAGCGAACTGGAGAGAAGCACCGGCGATGCCATCCTGACGGCAATGAAGCACCCCGCGCTGGACCTGATCGGCAAGGACACGCTCAAGCAACTGGCGGCGCTGCTCGAACGCGCGACGTTGGTGCTCAGTCCGGATTCGGGGCCTGCGCATATCGCCAACGCGATGGGGACCAAGGTGATCGGCTTGTTTGCCTGCACCGATCGCGAGCGCTGCGGACCCTATTCGGATCTGCGCTTTTCGGTCAACCACTACGACGAGGCGTCGCGGAAGTTCATGGGCAAGCCGGCCAGCGAACTTCGCTGGGGCAAGCGCGTCGAATTTCCCGGAGTGATGGACTTGATTCCGGTCGAGGAAGTGATCGGGCGCTTCGACCTGTTCGATTCGGGCGCCTGAACCGCCGCGCGCAAGTCAGACCGCGCGGTAGTCCTGGTAGGACTTTTCCTCGACATAGGCCGAGCCCAGGGCAAGATTGAGCTCTTTCTTGATCCGGGCGCGCTCGTCGTTCTCGAAGTAGACGGCCCGCGCCAGCCGGATGAACTCGGGACCAAAATCCTGCCGCTTCTCGCAGATGCGGATGTCGTCCTCGATCACCCAGAGCCGCTCGTTCACCGCCTTGAGCGCAGCCCTCAGCTCGATGACCGGAATCTGCGCGGCAGGATGCTCCGAGCCAGGTCGCCGACAGCGCATCGAGCTCCTTGCGCACGTTGGCAAGCTTGGCCGCGTCCGTCATGCGCTCGGACTTGATCTGCAGGATGGCGATCTTGTCGAGCAATTCGCCGAAGGAAACGGGAGCCAGTATCTCGGACATGTCGGTCTCGCGGGTGACAGGCCGCCAGTTTAGCTCGCCCACGCCGATGCTGCGCGGCAAGGGCCGGCCAGACCAGCTCACAAGCTGTGCCGCCGGCGCGAATTCGCTTATGGTGATGCCTGCCAAACCGGGAACATCGCAGCCAACATGAACCGCCTCGCCGCACTCGCCACCCTCGCCCTGCTCGCCCCTGCGGGCATCGCTTCCGCCAGCGGTTCCGTCGATCCGGTCGAAAACAGGATCGCCGCCCACGTCCGCAGCGATCACGATCGCGCCATGGCGCTGCTCCAGGAATCGGTGGACATCAATAGCGGCACCATGAATTTCACCGGGGTCCGCAAGGTCGGATCGGTGTTCGAGCGCGAATTCAAGGAGCTCGGGTTCAAGACCCAGTGGATCGACGGCGCTCCTTTCGGCCGCGCCGGGCACCTGGTGGCCAGCCACGGCAATCGCGGACCGCGATTGCTGCTGATCGGGCACATCGATACCGTGTTCGCCGAGGACAGTCCTTTCCAGAAGCTGCAGGTCACCGGCCCCAATGCCGGGCGCGGCCCCGGCGCCACCGACATGAAAGGCGGCGATGTGATCATCGTCCACGCGCTGCGCGCCCTGCGCGACAGCGGTCAACTGGACAAAATGAGCATTCGCGTCGTGCTCACCGGCGACGAGGAGAACAGCGGCGAACCCAGCGCCCTGTCCAAGCAGGCGTTGCTGGAGGCCGGCGAGTGGGCCGACATCGCCATCGGCTTCGAGGATGGCGACGGTGATCCCAGGACGGCGGCCATATCGCGCCGCGGCTCGAGCGGCTGGCAACTCGAGGTCACCGGCAAGCCGGCGCATTCCTCGCAGATATTCCAGCCCGAGGTCGGCGCCGGGGCCATATTCGAAGCGGCCCGCATCCTCGACGGCTTCCGCCAGGCCCTGTCCACGGTGCCCAACCTGACCTTCAATCCCGGCGTCATCGCTGGCGGCACCGATGTCACCCTCGACGAGGACACTTCGCGGGCCACGGCATTCGGCAAGGGCAACGTGATTGCGCAGATCGTGCGCGTCAGCGGCGACCTGAGGTCGTTGTCGCCGGAGCAACTGGCCGAAGCGCGCGAGACCATGACCGGCATCGTGGCCGCGCACCTGCCGCATACCGGCGCGACCTTGCGCTTCGACACCGGCTATCCGCCAATGGCGCCAACCGAAGGCAACCGGAAACTGCTGGCGATCTACGACTCGGTGAGCCAGGACTTCGGATTCGGCCCGGTGACCGCCATCAACCCGCGCAATGCCGGCGCCGCCGATATTTCCTTCGTCGCCGACAAGGTGGACATGGCCATCGACGGCATCGGCCTGATGGGCGCCGGCGGCCATACGGTCGAGGAGACCGCCGACCTGGGCACCCTCGACTCCCAGACCATCCGCGCCGCGGTCACGATGTATCGCCTCAGCCTTCAGCGCTGAACCCGGGTCATAAAATAAAAACGCCCCCTTTCGGGGGCGTTTCCATTTGGCGGAGAGGGTGGGATTCGAACCCACGGTGCGCTTACACGCACGTCTGATTTCGAGTCAGGTACATTCGACCACTCTGCCACCTCTCCGGTCCGGGTGGGACAGTGAATCGTCCGGCAGGGGCGGAATTATAAGCGGCTTGGGCCGGGTTCGGCTAGCTCCGGCTCAGGATCCCTTGCGACCGGCGTCCTTGGGCAGGAAGAAATACTCCCCGCTCTCATGACCTGCATACCGGATCGCCGCGTATTGCGGGGACTGCGGCACCGGAGCGTTGACGGAGGTCAGGGCCACCGATGTAGCCACCTCGCGGTACAGCCGCTGCGCTTCCAGCAGGCGGTTGTTGTCCTGCAGCACGTTCAGGAAAGCCCTTGCGAAGTAGCTGTGATTGCCCGAGCCGACGTCCGGAACCGGCTGCAGGCCGCCGGAGGTGAGCACGGTGCGCGAGCGACCGTTGACCATGGCCGTGACCCAGTTGCCCCACTTGTCCGCCGGCATCGAGCTTCGGTCGAAACTCGGCGACGAGGCGCGGGTCATGGTGCCCGAATAACAGGAATCCGCCACCGTGAGCACATGCTTTGCCGGCATCGTGTTCAGCACGTCGGTGATCATGGCGTTGGATATCCAGGTCTTGCTCGATGCTGCGGATGCGTCGCTCGGAATCCAGTAGCCCTTGCCGGCGGCATCGATCTCGCCGTGGCCGGCGTAGTAGATCAGCAGGCTGTCGTCCGGACCGAGTTTCTTGCGCATGTCGTCCAGGGCGCTGAGCATTTCCAGGCGGCCTGCATTGAGCAGCAGAGTGGTCTGGTACCCATAACGATCGCGAAGCACGCTGGCAACGGCCGTGGCATCGCTGGCCGCGCTCTTGAGCGCCGGATAGCCCGGGTCGCTGTAGGTGTTGTTGCCAATCACCACGGCATGGAAGCGACCCAGCTTCAGGCCAGCCGGCAATGCTCCGGCTGCCGCGGAGGAAGCACCCATCGCGCTTGCGGTCGCACCGCCTGCCTGCGGAATCATGGTGAAGTCGAGCTGCGCCCGGCCACCCTGCTTGTCCACCGCCGCTACCTTGACCATCGTGCCGTTCGCGGCGACGTCGATCTCGGAACTGAAGGTACCGTTGGCCGCAATCGCCGCAGGCGAGCCATTGATCAGCACCTGGGCTATTGCCTTCGGGTTGCTGACCCGCCCCTGCAGCTTGTTCCGGCCGACGCCCTTGACCACGGCGGTATTGCGACCGCGCATCGCAACAAACGTGGGCTCAAGCACTTCCAGGACGCCCGGTCCACTTGCCATCACGCCGCCGGCGCCGCTGCCCGCACGCGTCTCCAGCGAAGCGATCTGCGTGCGCTGCGCATTGATCTGCTGTTCCTGCGTCAACAACTGGTTCTCCAGCAGGCGCGTGAGTCCGACGTCCTGCTCCTGCCGGGCCTTCGAAAGTTGCCCCTGCGTTTCCTTCAACTGGCGTTGCGAAGTCTCGAGCGCGCGACGTCGTTCCGCCAATTGCTGCTGCAGTTGCCTGACCTGCTCGCGCAGCTCGGCCGAATCAGCCTGTTCGCTCTGCACCTGCGACTGCAAGCCGCTGATCTGTTCGTCCTTGGCCTTGAACTGCACTTCGACGTTCGACGCGTAGAGCAACTCGTCCTGGAGGCCCGACGCCTCACGGTAGAGATTCAACGCCATCGCAGTGTCCTGCGGCACGCCCAGTCCTTCTTCATAGAGAAAGCCCAGGTTGATCTTGGCGCGACCGTACCCCTGCGCCGCCGCCTTCTTGAACCACTGCGCGGCCATGCCGTAGTCCGGCTCGGTGCCCAGTCCCTTCGAATAGACCTCGCCCACGTTGTTCTGCGCTTCGGCGCTGCCGGCCATGGCCTGGTCCAACCAGACTTTGAGAGCCGTCTGATAATTGGCGCGGTCGTAGGAGACGTACTCGCCGCCGCGGATCTGGCAGTCCGCCTGCGTGGTCCGAACCGGACGGCGCGCGCTGAGGAAGGTGGCCTGGCGGCCGAGCGAACGGATCTGCCCGGGCAGCAGGCAATCAACGATCAGCAAGTCTTCCGCGTTGCGCACCGCGGCGCGCGGAGACTGCGCGGGCAAGCCAGCCCCCAGTACGGTCAGGATTGCGGCGCAACAAAGAGTCAACCTGCTTGAAATTGGGGCTGCGGCCATCGGGTGCCTCCCTGGTCGAATACGCCGCCGGGGACAATGCCAATCCGTCCCGGCAGCCGCTATACTCCTCGGCGACGATATATAGCCGTATTCCGGGGGAAAAGCGATGGCCTTGCACAATAGCCCGGATTTCGGGCTCGCCGAACCGAGGACAGGTTTTACCCCATGATTGAATTCGGAAACTCCAGCCACGTCGGTTTGCGCCGTGAGCTGAACGAGGACACCTACTACTCGGACTCCGAGTTGGGCCTGTGGCTGGTCGCGGACGGAATGGGCGGCCATGAGTTCGGCGAAGTCGCCAGCGCCCTGGCCCGCGATGCGGTCGTGCGCGAGATCCGGGCCGGCCGGAGCCTGAGCGAAGCCATCCGCAGCGCCGACGAAGACATCATCCGCCAGTCAAAACGACGGGACGACAGTCTGCCGATGGGCACGACGATGGTCGCCCTGCAGGTCACGGACCATCATTTCGAACTGGCCTGGGTCGGCGACAGTCGCGCCTACCTGTGGAACGGCCAACTGCGCCAGATTTCATCCGACCACAGCTACGTGCAGGAACTGATCGACCAGGGCGCGATAACGCCGGAACAAGCGCGCAGCCATCCGCATCGCAACGTGGTCACCCAGGCGCTGGGCGTTACCGATCCGGAATCGTTGAAGGTAGAAACGATTTCCGGCGAGTTGCGTCCGGGCTTCCAGATCCTGCTTTGCAGTGACGGCCTGACCGAGGAAGTGGACGACGCGTCCATTGCGGCATTGCTTGCCCAGACCGATCTTTCCGCGCAGGAATGCGTGGATCATCTGATTTCCACCGCTCTCGATGGCGGCGGTTCGGACAACGTCACCGTCGTGCTGCTGCGCCGCGTCTAGTTGACCCGCACCTGATCAAACGTTGCGCGTTCGATCACTCGGCCGGCAACTCCGGCAGGCTCGGCCGTTCGCCCCGCTGGCCTTGCTCGGCCGCGGCATCGAGGCGGACCAGCACGCCGTCCGCCGGATCGATCTGCAACCCCAGGCGGGCGATCACCGCACAGTTTCCCCACTGTTGTTTCTGGCAAGCCAGATGCGCGTAGCGGCGATAATAGGCCACCAGCGCGGCGATGCCTTTCCTGGCGCGCAGGTTTTCCGGCTGCGCTGTCAGCACACGCTGGTAAAGAAACAGCGCGCTGTCGTCCTCTGGATAGATCAGGTGACGACCACCCGAATCCGGCGCGGTCCCCGTCGCCAGATAGCTGTCCGCCTGCGCCAGGGCGTTTTCGATTTCACTCGCTGCCAGCGGGATCCCGACGGCCTGTGCGGGAAAGCTCGCGCTGAGCGTCGCGCCATGGGGTCTGGCGCCGACATCCGGTTGCCCGGCCGCCGACGAATCCTGTGCAAGCTGCCCGGCGCCCGGTGATGGCCAGAAGACCCAGGCCGCGACAGCAAGGGCAAGCACACCGGCGATTGCCGCGGGCAACAGCCAGGCGCGTTGCTCCAGGCTCTCGGCAAGCCTGAGCTTGGTGCGCTGCTGGGTCGTTGCGCCACCCGCCAGCCGGTTGCCGACGGCAACCTTGCGCGGCGCCGATTGATGGACCGACGCAGCTTGCGGCGCGGTCGCCAGCAAGCGATGGATGGCCTCGACAGTCGCCGCTCCGCTGCTGAAACGCTCGGCGGGGTCCTTGGCCATGAGCGTGGTGATCAGCGGCTGCAGCCACTCGTGCGGCGCTGGCAACTGCGGCACCGGATGGGTCACGTGCATCAGCGCCACGGCGAAGGGGTCGCCGCCGCGATAGGGCGGGTGGCCGGCCAACATCTCGAACAACACCGTGCCCAGGCTGTACAGGTCCGAGCGGCCGTTTACCGTCTCCCCGCGCGCCTGCTCGGGGCTCATGTAGTTGGGTGTGCCGACCGACGCTCCAGCCATGGTTGAGCTGTTGCTGCCATCCATGGCCTTGGCGATTCCGAAATCGGCCAGCACCACGCGGCCATCGTCGCGGAACAGGATGTTGCCCGGCTTCACGTCGCGGTGCACGAAACCCTTCTGGTGCGCGAAATCCAGCCCCAGCGCGATATCGCTGGTGATGTCGAGCATCTCGGCGACGCTCAGTCCGCCCTCGGCCAGGCGCTCTTTCAGGGTGCCGCCAGGGATGTATTCGACGGCAAGGTAGTAGACGCCGTTGTGACTGCCGATGTCGTAGACCGTCACCAGGTTGGGATGCTGGAGCCTGCCGGTGATCTTGCCCTCGATCAGGAATCGGCTGGCGAATTCGGCATTGGCCGCCAACGCCGGCGACATGACCTTCAACGCGACTTCGCGCTCCAGCGACGTTTGCACGGCGAGGAAAACCGAAGCCATGCCGCCTTCGCCGATCGGCCTGATGATCTTGTAGCCGGGAATATGGATATCCACGGCCGTGAGCAGCATCGTGGCGTTCAACTTGCCGTCATCCCGTCGGGCGCCTGCAGCTTGGTCCACAGCACCTTTCCTGCGCACTTCTTCGAGATCGTGTCCAGCCGCGCCTGGTGCGCCTGCTGTTCCTCGGCCGATGCGAGCAACAGTATTCGTCGCATCCCAGCCGCTGCGTCAGCCTGTGCGCCGGCCGATGGCATCGCCGGCATGGAAACCGGCGCCACGCTCAAGCCAAGGTCACCTTGCCCGGCGGTCAACGCCAGGTAGACCTCAGCCAGCAACTCGGCGTCGAGCAACGCGCCATGAAGTTTGCGATGCGCGTTGTCCACGCCCATGCGGCGACACAGGGCGTCGAGTGAATTTCGCTGCCCGGGGAATCGTTCGCGGGCCAGCGCCAGCGTGTCGAGCACGCTGGCGTGATCGCTGATCCGGCCTGCGCCGCCACCCAGCAGGCTCAACTCGTTATTGAGAAAGCCCACGTCGAAATCGGCGTTGTGGATGATCAGCTCCGCGCCGCGGATGAAATCCAGGAACTCCTCGACGACCTGCGCGAACAACGGCTTGTCGGACAGGAACTCCAGCGTGAGGCCGGTGACTTCCTGCGCGCCCGGCTCGAGTTCGCGTCCCGGATTGAGGTAGCGCTGGAACCGCTGGCCGGTCGGCCGCCGCTCCAGCAACTCGATGCAACCGATCTCCACCACGCGGTTGCCGCGCTCCCAGGACAAGCCGGTGGTTTCCGTATCGAGCACGACCTGGCGCATCAGCCACGCATTCCTTCTCGAATAGTTTCCGCCGCGGCGCGCGCGAGCTTGTCCACGCGCTCGTTGTCGACGTGGCCATTGTGGCCTCGCACCCAGCGCCATCCCACGGTGTGCCGGCTGGACGCGACCAGTAGCCGCTCCCACAGGTCCTTGTTCTTCACCGGCTCGCCGGCGGCCGTCTTCCAGCCGCGCTTGATCCAGTTCGGAAGCCACTCGCCGATGCCCTTCTGCACATACTGCGAATCGGTGTGCAGGGTCACTGCGCAGGGAGCGCTCAGGGCCTCCAGCGCCATGATCGCCGCCATCAGCTCCATCCGGTTGTTGGTCGTGTCGGAGTCGCCTCCGGCAAGCTCGCGTTCGGTCGTGCCGTAACGCAGCAGCGCACCCCAGCCTCCGGGTCCCGGATTGCCGAGGCAGGCGCCATCGGTGTGTATTTCAACGTGCTTCATTCATTTCCCTGGCCACTCAACCCGCACTCATCCCCGGACGCAGACTGACGGCTGGCGAGAGCTTGCGCAAGGGTGTCAGCCCGACCTCGCGTCGACGCAGGACCAGCAGGCTCGCCGCGCGAAATCCATCGAGCCAGCGGACTCGTCGGTTGGCGGCAACCTGGCGGCCGCCACCGGGCCGGCACGGGCCGAGGTACTGATGGCGCATCACTTCGAGGCCCGCATCCCGGGCCATTCGCTCCACCGCCGAGTTGGCGAGGACACGTCCGGTGCCCAGGAGCCAGCGCAAGCGGACCAGGCTCCACGGATTGAGGCTGATCACCAAGGCAACCCCTTCGGGCTTGAGCGACCGGGCGAATTCCTGCAAGAGCGCCCCGGGCTCCGGCGAACTCTCCAACATGAAGATCGAATAAACCAGCGAAAGGCTGGAGGTGCTGACCGGCAACTCCGCGATCGATGCACCTGAATTGGCCGGCCAAAGCGTCACCGTCCCGATACAGGCTGACCACATTAGCCAGCATGTTGCCCGAGAGATCGGCGGAGAAGTCGGCAGATGGACGCAGATAGAGCCCATGCTGACCGAATACCCGGGTCAGCTCCGGAACCACCATTCGCTGCACTTCCGCCAGGATTGCCCGCCCTGCCTCATGCCCCAGCCATCCTGGCATCCGGGCTGTCGGCTTGACTGGGGGTGCGAGTGGGAAGGCATGGTCACGATTCTGCGGCAATCCGCCCGTCCGGTCATCCACTGAATGCTTTCACTGCAAGCCCTGCCCGCCTTCACCGACAACTACATCTGGGCCCTGTCGGATGACCATGGCAAGGCCGTTCTGGTCGATCCAGGCGAGGCAGGACCGGTGCTCAAGGCGGTGGCGGAAGGCCTGACCCCGATCGCGATCCTGCTCACCCACCACCACAACGATCATATCGGCGGCGTGGCCGGGTTGCTCGACCGATTTGACGTTCCCTGCTACGCGCCGGTCGACGAGCGGATCACCCGGGCGACCCATCGCGTCGGCGACGGCGACCGCGTCCGGATCGGACCGCTTGGACTGGATTTCGAGGTGCTCGCCGTGCCCGGCCACACCCTCAGCCATGTCGCCTACCATGGCGGCGGATACCTCTTCAGCGGCGACACGTTGTTCAGTCTTGGCTGCGGTCGCCTGTTCGAGGGCACGCCCGGACAGATGCTGGCCTCGCTCGACCGCCTGGCGGCGCTTCCCGGCGAGACCCTGGTCTGCTGCGGCCACGAATACACCCAGGCCAACGGCCGGTTCGCGCTTGCGGCCGAGCCCGGGAATGAGCCGAGGGACAGGCGCCTGGCCGAAGTCGCCGCGTTGCGGAGCCTTGGGCGGCCCAGCGTTCCGAGCAGCATCGCGAGCGAGCGCGACTGCAATCCCTTCCTTCGCATCGACCAGCCCGCGATCAGGGGCACACTTCGCTCGCGCGGACTGGCCAGCGACGACCGCGCGCAGGCTTTCGCGGCGCTTCGCTCCTGGAAGGACGGATTCGCAGCTTGAACGCGAGCCTGCGAACCCTCGTTCTGGTCGGGACCATGGCGCTGCTCACCGCGTGCCAGCAGGGGGTGAGGCCCAACGTCGAGGCGTCCGAGCCGATCGCGCTCGAATGGGATGGAGCGGCCGCCCGAATCGAGCAACTGCCGCCCGCGGATAACCCCACCCCAATCGGCGGTTTCGCCAGCGCCCCGGCCAACGGCCACGGCGAAGACGTGTTCGCCCGGATCAAGCGAAACCTGAACCCGCAGACCTGCTCGCCCGACAGCAACAGCAAGCGCTGGAGGCAACGCTATGCGAGCGATCCAGTCGCCTTCGCCAGCCATCTCGAGCGAATCCTGCCCCTCCTCGACTTCGTCAGCAGCGAAGTCGAGCGCTCGGGACTGCCCTCCGAATTCGTGTTCATCCCGTTGGTGGAGAGTTGGTACAAGCCCGATGCAATCGGCCAAGGCGGCCCGGCTGGAATGTGGCAGATGATCTCCAGCACCGCCCGCAACCACGGCATACACATCACGTCCGGCTACGACGGCCGCCTGTCTCCGGTGGAGTCGACGCGCGCCGCGCTCTCGTATCTGAAGACATTGCAGGGCATGTTCGGTGGCTGGGAGGCGATCGTCATGGCCTACAACGCGGGCGAGGGCCGCATGATGGGAGCCTTCCGCCGCTCGAGCAATCGCAATGTCTCAGCCGCGAACCGGACGCCGCATGGATTGTCGAACACGACCTACGACTACGTGGCCAAGCTGCAGGCGCTGTCTTGCCTGATTGCGGAGCCGGAAAAACAAGGCTTGCGATTGCCGCTGTCGGCCCGTTTCGTGCCACTCGCGCCGGTGCTCATGGATCCAGGCGTGAAGACCCTCGACCAGTTCGCCGCCAGCCATGGGCAGGATGCGATCGAGCTTCGCCGGCTCAATCCCGGATACAAGGGCGGCCGGGTCGTTGCAGGCGTTCCGCGACTGGTGCTGATGCCTTTCCGCGTGCAGGGACCTCCCGTGGAAACCGCGCCGACCCTGGCTGCGCCCGAAACGGCGGAGGCAGTCCCCGCAGCGCCTCTCCAAATCGCCGTGACGCACCAGGTGCAGGCCGGCGACTCGCTCTGGTCGATCGCCCAACTCTACAGCTTGAGCGTCGAGCAACTGCGCAACTTGAATCACCTCGACAGCAGCGCCACCGTGCAGCCAGGGCAGACCCTTAGACTGGTTCCCTGACGGACACCCAACCATGCTTGGCGGTATGGGCCGCTCAAGTCCAAACTAGGCGCCAGCGAAATTTCGCAATCCAAGGAGAAAGCACGATGGGATTCCTGACCGGCAAGCGCGCGTTGATCGTGGGCATTGCCAGCCAACGCTCGATTGCGACCGGCATTGCCGAAGCCATGAGCCGCGAAGGCGCGGAACTCGCCTTCACCTACCAGAACGAAAAGCTGAAGTCGCGCGTCGAAGACGCGGCCGCCGAATACGGCGCGAAGATCGTGCTTCCCTGCGACGTGGCAGATGACGCGCAGATAGACGCGGTATTCAGCGAGCTGGGCAAGCACTGGGACGGTTTCGACATCCTCGTCCATTCGGTGGGCTTTGCGCCACGCGAGGCGCTCGATGGCGAATTCCTGGAAGGCCTGACGCGCGAAAGCTTCCGCATCGCCCACGACATTTCCAGTTACAGCCTCGCGGCGCTGGCCAAGGCGGCGCGGCCGATGATGAAGGGCCGCCACGGCAGCATCCTCACGCTGAGCTATCTTGGCGCCGAACGGGCCTTGGCCAACTACAACGTGATGGGGCTGGCAAAGGCCAGCCTGGAAGCGAACGTGCGCTACCTGGCCCTCAACCTCGGGCCGGAAGGCACCCGCGTCAACGCCATCTCGGCCGGTCCGATCAAGACACTTGCCGCCGCCGGCATCGCCAACTTCCGGAAGATGCTGCATCACGTCGAGGAATACGCGCCGCTGCGCCGCACGCGTTACCATCGAGGACGTCGGCAACGTGGCCGCCTTCCTTTGCTCTGATCTGGCCTCCGGCGTCACCGGTGAAATCACCTATGTGGACGGCGGCTACAACGTGCTCGGCATGACCGGCATCGAAGGCGTCTGAGAAGACGCCTCACCCGGCGCCGCGGATCGCCTTACAGGCGGTCTTCGGCGACCTGCACCTTGTACTGCTTGCGCAAGGCCTCGACGTAGGAGCGGGCATCGACCGCGCCGCGTGCTTTCGCAAGCTGTTCCTTCAAGCTGGCGCGCGTTGCGGCATCAAGCGAGCTCAAATCGCCATCGGTCACCTTGGAGATGGTGATCAGCGCGTAGCGATCAGGCGTCAGCTTGGCCAGGCCCACTTCGTTCTTGCCGGCGACCGGACGAGGCAGGCGGAACGCTTCGTCGATCAGCGGCGCGAGCTGCGGATTGGGCGCCTGGCGGGTCACGCCGGGAACGTCCGAAACCGGGCGGCCAACTTCGAAAGCCAGCGCGTCCAGGGTTTCTCCCTTCAGCGCCCTTGCCAGCAATGCTTCGGCGCGGGTCTTGCTGGCCTTCGCCAGGCGATCCGACATCAGGTCGGCCATTACGCGATCCCGGATTGCGGTGAGCGGCAGCGGCGCGGCCGGCTGGACGTCGATCACATGCAGGACGATGACGTGGTTCGGCTCGATCTCGATCGGATCGCTGACCTGGCGATCCATTTTCTGTCCATCTTCGAAGGCGGCCTTGCGTACGGGCTCCAGGGCGGCAACGCCCTCGCCCGCATTTCTCGAAAACAGGCCGGTGCGATTGAGCGGGAGCTTCAGCTCGGCTGCCGCCGGCGCCAACTCGCTCGGATCGGCGTAGATCATGTCCACCAGCTTGCCCGAGACATCGTTGAAAACGCGTTCGCGTTCCGACTCCAGGTACTCGGCCTCAAGTTCGGGGCGGACTTCCTCGAACGACTTGGCGCTGCCGGGAATCATTTCGCGATACAGCAGGACATGCCAGCCATCGGGCAGGCGCACCGGATCGCTGACCTGGCCTGGCTGCAAGGCAAGGAAAGCCTTGTCGAACGCGTCGCCAAAGACGCCCTTTTCGACCGGGCCAAGGTCTCCGCCGGAATCCTTCGAGCCCACGTCATCGGAGTAGGCGGCGGCCAGGGCGGCGAAGTCGGCGCCCGGCATGCGTGCCTTCGCGGCAATTTCGCGGGCCTTCGCCAGCGCGGCCGCATCCTGCGCGGCGGGCGCTTTCTCGTCCACCTGGACCAGGATATGCGAGGCCATGCGTTGCTCGACCGCGCCGTATTTCGACTTCACCGCGTCATAGCGCTCGCGCAGGCTCGCCTCGTCGGCGACCGTGCTGACCGGCAGCGTGGCCGCGTTGATTTCGACATACTCGATCGCCACTTTTTCCGGGCTGCGATACTGGGTCGCATGCGAGTCATACCAGGACTTGAGCTCGGCATCGGTGGGCGCGGTCGCGGCGGCCGAATCCGGAGGGATGTCGAGGAAGCGGATGTCCCGGGTCTGCCTGCTGATGCGCAGGAACGAGTCGAGTTCGGCATCGCCGGCGAACTGCGATGCCGCCAACTGGCTCGGCACGGTCTGCCGGATGAGATCGCCGCGCACGAGATCCTCGAACTGCTTCGGCGTCATGTTCTGGCTCTGCAGGACCAGCTTGTACTGGTTCGGATCGAAGCGACCGGCCACGTTGAACGCGTCGATCTTCATGATCTCTTTCTGCACGGCGCTGTTGGTCATCACCAGGCCATCTCGCTCGGCGGCCAGGCTCAGCAGCGCTTCGTCCACCAGTTGGTCGAGCACCAGCCGCTTGTTGTCCATTTTCTCGAAAGCGGCGCTGTCGAACGCATCACCCTGCGCCTGGCGTTGCTGCTGCCTGGCTTGCTCGAAGCGCTTGCGGAATTCATCCGTGCCGACTTCGCGCACCTGCTTGCCAAAAATGAGGAACTTCGCAGGACCCTCGATCCTGGCCGCGTAGGTATCGACCTTGGCGGACATGTACGACTCGATGCCGAAGAAAAGCATCGTGATGATCACCAGCCCGAGGATGATGAAGGCGATCACGCCGGAAGTTTTCTCGCGAATGCTCTGGAGCATGTTCGTTATCGCCAGTGTCGTTGAGCCCGCTGTCGGCGAGCCCGGAAAAAACGAAGGCGCCTGTTAGGCGCCCTCGGGGGTGTGGCGGAGTGGACGGGACTCGAACCCGCGACCCTCGGCGTGACAGGCCGATATTCTAACCAACTGAACTACCACTCCATGAATCATTGCTTGGGCACTAAGTCGAAGCTGGTGGGTGCTGAGGGTTTCGAACCCCCGACCCTCTCCGTGTAAGGGAGACGCTCTACCGCTGAGCTAAGCACCCAAACGAGACGATCAGTTTACTGCATCCTTCAGGGCTTTGCCAGCCTTGAACGCCGGATTCTTGGACGCCTTGATCTTGATTGTGGCGCCGGTCTGTGGATTGCGGCCCTGGCGGGCGGCGCGCTTGCGGACCGAGAAAGTACCGAATCCGACCAGCGTGATGGTGTCGCCCTTCTTGAGCGCCTTCTTGATGACTTCGATCATCGCATCGACGGCGCGAGCGCCATCGGCCTTGGACAGTTCGGCGGCGTCAGCGACGGCACCGATAAAATCGCCTTTGTTCATTAGTGACTCCCTAAGCGAGGTATTCCCGCGGTTTTTAAAACGGACCATCGTTTGCCTCGACGGCAGACGGCCCGATCCTCCTGTGCCGCTGCGCGACCGTGCGCCGCCAACGGGTGAAACGATTTATACCAGCGGGGTTTTGCTCGTGCAAGCCGCAAACGCATATTTCTCGCGGGTTTGCGGCCTGCACGCAATTTCCGGCTCAATGCGGACGAGGCGTCTCGTGTTTCTCTTCCGGCGACTCCTTGACAGGTTCCACCGGTGACGGAACCTCCCCGGATTGCGGAACGATCGGCCGCACCAGAGCGATGTCCAACACCTGGTCGATCCACTTCACCGGAATGATCTCAAGACCTTGCGTGACGTTCTTCGGAATGTCGGCAAGATCCTTGCGGTTCTCCTCCGGGATGATCACCGTCTTGATGCCGCCGCGCAGCGCCGCCAGCAATTTCTCCTTCAGCCCGCCGATCGGCAGTACCCGTCCGCGCAGGGTTATCTCGCCGGTCATGGCGACATCGGATCGCATCGCGACGCCCGAAAGGATCGAAACCAGCGCGGTCACCATCGCCACGCCGGCGCTCGGGCCGTCCTTGGGCGTGGCGCCTTCCGGCACGTGCACGTGGACATCGAATTTCTGGTGGAACTCGGGATCCAGGCCAAGCCGCTCGCTGCGCGAGCGCACGACGGTGTGTGCGGCCTTGACCGACTCCTGCATCACGTCGCCCAGCTGGCCGGTGAGGATCAGCTGCCCCTTGCCCGGCATGACCGAGGCTTCGACCTGCAGCAGGTCGCCGCCGGCCTCGGTCCAGGCCAGGCCGGTCACCAGGCCGACTTCGTTTTCCGCCCCGGCACGGCCGAAATCGACCTTCCGGACGCCGAGATACTTGTCGAGGTTCTTGGAGGTGACCTGCAGCGCGGCTGGCGCTTTGCGCGCCCTTCTTCTTCGCCACGCGAGGGCCGGCCAGCGCGATCTCCTTGACCACCTTGCGGGCGATCTTGGCGATCTCACGCTCGAGGTTGCGGACGCCCGACTCGCGCGTGTAGTACCGCACGATATCGCGCAGCGCCGATTCCTGGATGACCAGCTCGTCCTCCTTGAGCCCGTTGGCCTTGAACTGCTTGGCCATCAGGTAGCGCTCGGCGATGTTGAGTTTCTCGTCCTCGGTGTAGCCCGGGATCCGGATCACTTCCATGCGGTCGAGCAACGGGCCCGGGATGTTCAGCGAATTGGCCGTCGCCACGAACATGATTTCGGACAGGTCCAGGTCCACTTCCAGATAGTGGTCGTTGAAGCTGTGGTTCTGTTCCGGATCGAGCACCTCCAGCAGCGCCGATGACGGGTCGCCGCGGAAATCCATGCTCATCTTGTCGATTTCGTCGAGCATGAACAGGGCGTTCTTGCTGCCGACCTTGCTCAGGTTCTGCACGATGCGACCAGGCATGGAACCGATATAGGTGCGCCGATGGCCGCGGATCTCGGCCTCGTCGCGCACGCCGCCCAGCGACATGCGGATGAACTTGCGATTGGTCGCCTTGGCGATGCTCTGGCCGAGCGAAGTCTTGCCCACGCCGGGCGGGCCGACCAGGCACAGGATCGCGCCTTTCATCTGCTTGACCCGCGTCTGCACGGCAAGATATTCCAGGATGCGATCCTTGACCTTGTCCAGGCCGTAGTGATCGGCGTCCAGAATCTGTTCCGCCGCCTTCAGGTCCTTGCGCACCTTGGTGCGCTTCTTCCATGGCACGCCCAGCAACCAGTCGAGGTAATTGCGCACGACCGTCGCCTCGGCCGACATCGGCGACATCTGCTTGAGCTTGGCCAGTTCGGTCTTCGCCTTCTGCTCGACCGCCTTGGGCATGCCGGCGACGGCGATCTTCTTGGCCAACTCCTCGAGTTCGTTGGGCGCTTCGTCGAGATCGCCCAACTCCTTCTGGATCGCCTTCATCTGCTCGTTGAGGTAGTACTCGCGCTGGCTGCGCTCCATCTGCGACTTGACCCGGCCGCGGATGCGCTTTTCGATCTGCTGGACGTCGATCTCGCCGTCGACCAGGCCGATCAGGGTCTCCAGGCGCTCGCCGACATCGAGGATTTCCAGCAGGCGCTGCTTGTCGGCCAGGCGCGCGCCAAGATGCGCGGCAATGGTGTCGGCGACGCGACCGGCGTCGTCGATGCCGGCCAGCGTGGTCAGCAATTCAGGCGGCAGTTTGCGATTGGTCTTCACGTACTGCTCGAACAGCCCCATCAGGGAGCTGAGCGTGACCGCCATCTCGCGCTCGTCGCGCTCCTGCCGTGAGTCGACGGTCAGGCCGGTGGCGGTCAGCGCGCCCTCCCTGTCGCCGAAGCCGTCGATCGCCACGCGCGCCACCCCCTCGACCAGCACCTTGATGGTGCCATCGGGAAGCTTGAGCAGCTGCAGGACGGTGGCCAGGGTGCCGACCGTGTACAGGTCCTGGTCGCCCGGATCGTCCACATCGGGACTCTTCTGGGCGATCAGCAGGATCTGCTTGTCGGCGTTCATGGCGATGTCGAGGGCCTTGATCGAACGATCCCGGCCGACGAACAGCGGTATGACCATGTGTGGGTAGACCACCACGTCGCGCAGGGGCAGGACGGGCAGATCGATGCGGAGCGAAGTCTTGGTTTCCATGATTCCTCCTATGGGTACGACCCCATCCACTTGCAAGCACCATACGACGACTTTGGCTGGTCGCTCCGGGCATCCTGCCTCCCGCGACACTGCTACATAACTGTACGTCTAAACGAAAACGGGCCGGAAGGCCGGCCCGTTTCCCGATTCAGCTGCCGGCCTGTTTATTCCCCGGATGCCGCCCGGGGCGCAGCGGCAGGCGTATTGGTGTAGATCAGGTAGGGCTCGGTCTGGTGGTTTATCACCGACTCGTCGACCACGACCTTGCTGACATTTTCCAACGACGGCAGGTCGTACATCGTGTCGAGCAACACGGATTCCATGATCGTCCGCAAGCCGCGGGCGCCGGTCTTGCGCTTGAGCGCCTTGCGGGCGATCGCGAGCAAGGCGTCCGGACGAACTTCCAGTTCCACGCCCTCCATCTCGAACAGTTTCTTGAACTGCTTGGTGATGGCGTTCTTGGGCTCGGTCAGGATCCGCACCAGCGCGTCTTCGTTCAGTTCCTCGAGCGCGGCGACCACCGGCAGGCGGCCGACGAATTCCGGAATCAGGCCGAACTTGATCAGGTCCTCGGGCTCGACGTCGAACAGCAGCTTGCTGGCGTCGACTTTCCGTTCCGAGCTCTTGACCTTGGCGCCGAAGCCGATGCCGCCGGCTTCCGTGCTGCGCGCCTGGATGATCTTGTCGAGTCCGGCGAACGCGCCGCCGCAGATGAACAGCATGTTGCGGGTATCGACCTGCAGGAATTCCTGCTGCGGATGCTTGCGGCCACCCTGCGGCGGCACCGAGGCGACGGTGCCCTCGATCAGCTTCAACAGCGCCTGCTGCACGCCTTCGCCCGACACGTCGCGGGTGATGGACGGGTTCTCGGACTTGCGCGAGATCTTGTCGATCTCGTCGATATAGACGATGCCGCTCTGCGCCTTCTCGACGTCGTAGTCGCATTTCTGCAACAGCTTCTGGATGATGTTCTCGACGTCCTCGCCTACGTAACCGGCTTCGGTCAGCGTGGTGGCATCGGCAATCGTGAACGGCACGTTGAGCATGCGGGCCAGGGTTTCGGCCAGCAGCGTCTTGCCCGAGCCGGTCGGCCCGATCAGCAGGATGTTCGATTTCGAAAGCTCGATGTCGTCGTTCTTCAGGCGCGATTCGATGCGCTTGTAGTGGTTGTAGACGGCCACCGACAGGGTTTTCTTGGCGCGCGGCTGGCCGACCACGTACTGGTCGAGAACTTCGAGGATTTCCCGCGGCTTGGGCAGGTGGCTGCGCGCAGCGTGGGCCTTTTCCTCGAGTTCCTCGCGGATGATGTCGTTGCACAATTCCACGCATTCATCGCAGATGAAAACGCTGGGGCCGGCGATTAGTTTGCGCACCTCGTGCTGGCTCTTTCCACAGAAGGAGCAGTAGAGGATCTTGCTGCTGTCGCCTGAGCGGCTGATGCGGTCGTCAGTCATGCTTGTTAGCCCTGCCCTGGGGCGCGAAACGGGTTCGAAAACGAGAATAGCACAGGCCGCGACGGGTACCGTCGGCGGCCCGTGAAGGGTGGCCTGGATCGCAAAAAGGCTGGATTCGGGGCTGAATCAACCCGGCTGGACGCTGTCTTCCTGGCGCCGGTCGAGCACGGCGTCGACCACGCCATAGGCCTTGGCTTCCTCGGCGTTCATGAAGTAGTCGCGCTCCACGTCGGCGGCGATCTTTTCGATCGGCTGCCCGGTATTGGCGGCCAGCTCCTGGTTCAGGCGCTCCCGGAGATACAGGATTTCCTTGGCCTGGATGGCGATGTCGGTCGCCTGGCCCTGGGTGCCGCCGGAGGGCTGGTGGATCATGACCCGCGAGTTGGGCAGGATGTAGCGCTTGCCCTTGGCGCCGGCCGCCAGCAGGAACGAACCCATGCTCGCCGCCTGGCCGACGCAGATCGTGCTCACGTCCGGCTTGATGAAGCGCATGGTGTCGTAAATGGCCAGCCCGGCGGTGACGATGCCGCCCGGCGAGTTGATGTAGAGGCTGATGTCCTTCTCGGGATTGTCGGCTTCCAGGAACAGCAACTGGGCGACGATCACGTTGGCGACATAGTCGTCCACGCCGCCGACCAGGAAGATGACCCGTTCCTTCAACAAGCGGGAGTAGATGTCGAACGCGCGCTCACCGCGACTGGTCTGTTCGACCACCATCGGCACCAGATTCAGACCCTTCACTTGTTCCATGCAACCCTCCGTCGTGGTCTGCGCGTGCGCCTCAGGCAACTGGGCGCATCACGTCAGCAAAGCTCACTGTCTGTTCGGTTGCGTTGGCGCGCTCGGCGATCCAGTCGATCACTTGCTCTTCCATCACCCGATTCTGCAGGTTACGCATCAGATTGGGGTCGTTTCGGTAGAGTTCAATGACCTGGCCCGGATCTTCATAGGTCGAGGCGATCAGCTGCATGGTTTCGCGCACCCGCGCCGGGTCCAGCGACAGGTCGTTCTGGCGGGCGATTTCGCCAACCAGCAGGCCGGCGGCCACGCGCTGGCGGGCGGCATTCATGAATGGCTCGGGCGACTCGGTGATGTTGGTCTGGCCTTGCTGGCGCGCGTTCTCGGCGGTCGCTGCGTGGCCAGGTTGCGGGCTTCGATTTCGACCAGGCGGGGCGGCAACGCGACATGCGCATACGCGCCGACCAGCTTCTGGGCGACTTCGGCGCGCAGGCGGTTCATCAAGGTGCCCTTCAGCTCGCGCTCGAGGTTGGCGCGGACTTCCTTGCGGAAGACTTCCAGCTTGCCGCTGCGCACGCCGAAGCTCTTGATGAAGGCTTCGTCGATTTCCGGAATGAAGGACTCGGCGACCTGGGTGACCTTGACGGTGACCTTGGCGAGTCTGGCCGGCCAGGTTCGGCATCCGCCAGTTCGCCTGGGAAGGTCACCTCGGCCTCACGCTCTTCGCCGGCGCTCATGCCGATCAGCTGCGCTTCCAGCTCCGGCAGCATGGCGTTGGAACCGATCACGGTCGCGCCCTGCTCCACGCCCTCGGCGGGCGAGCGCTCGGCGCCGATCATGGCGAAGGTTTCGACCCGGACCAGATCGCCAGCCTGCGCCGGTCGGGTGACCGGATGCCAGGCCTGGCGCTGCTGGCGCAGGGTCTCGAGCATCGCATCGATGTCGGCGTCCTCGACGCTGGAAACGACGCGGTCGAACTTCAGGGTGGTGACGTCGATCGGGCCGAAATCGGGCACGACTTCGAAGGTGGCCGTGTAACGGATCTCGCCGCTCTCGTCCTTGGGCTCGGCCTTGATGTCGGGATTCCCGGCCGGCTGGAGCTTTTCCTGGCGAACGGCTTCGTCGAAGGTCTGGCGGATCAGCTCGCCCATCGCCTCGTCGCGCACCTGGGGGCCATAGCGCTGTTCGATGACCTTGGCGGGATCCGTGCCAGGCCGGAAGCCCTTGAGCTTCGCCGTGCGGGCAATTTCCTGCAGGCGCTTGCCGACTACGCCATCGAGGCGTTCGGCGGGCAGGCTGACCGTCATACGACGTTCCAGGGAAGCGATGTTCTCGAGGGAAACTTGCATTTGTACTCCGACCTCGCGCCATTTCAGGGCGCCATGAAAAGAAAAAACCCATGGATCCGGCTCGTCCCATGCACCCAACGGATGGTGCGAAAGGAGAGACTCGAACTCTCACGGGTTTCCCCACAGGAACCTAAATCCTGGGCGTCTACCAATTCCGCCACTTTCGCATTGTCATGCGTGGGTGCCGTTGTCACAGGAAAGATTGGTGGGCCGTGAAGGATTCGAACCTTCGACCTATTGATTAAGAGTCAACTGCTCTACCAACTGAGCTAACGGCCCAAAACCTTTCCTGCCGGTACGGCAGCCGACGCGGCATTATGCCGCATCAAGTGACTGGGGTGGAAGACGGGATTCGAACCCGCGACCCTCGGAATCACAATCCGATGCTCTAACCGACTGAGCTACATCCACCATTTGAAGCTGATTTGGCGCGCCCGGAGGGACTCGAACCCCCAACCTACGGAGTAGAAGTCCGATGCTCTATCCAGTTGAGCTACGGGCGCCCAGGCTGGAATTGTGCACCGAACAGGCCCGGCACGTCACCAAAAACCACTGAAACTGGTCGGGGTAGAGGGATTCGAACTCCCGACATCCTGCTCCCAAAGCAGGCGCGCTACCAGGCTGCGCTATACCCCGAGGAACCGGCCCCGCCCTGGTTCCCGACCAATCCGGGACCCCGAGCGACTGCCGGATAGGGCAAGTTTATCACAGGCTCCGGAATTGCTGCCCGGCTCCGGACTGCGCGAGATGCGCTTGCCCGGACCCCGGAAACGATCGCGGGTGCCACCATGACAGCGGCACCCGCGACGATTCATCTCAAAGCGGATCGGTTACTTGATGAACCAGGTGTACGAGAAGATCGGGCCCGACAGGGTGATGTCCAGGTCCAGGTTGTCGCCTGGGATTGGCGTTCGCGAGCTTGTTGTCGGCCTTCAGGGTGGTGGTCAGGTAGCGATAACCGAATGCCCACGCGCCATTTTCCGTCTTGTAGGTCAGGTTGCCGACGAGGTTGGTGGTGCCCTCGGTGCCGCCCCAGGAACCGTCGGCGCGCAGGATGTAGCCCCACTTGCCTTCAAAATTGCCGATGTACCTCAGGCCGAGCATGAAGTCGCTGTAGGTCTTGTCCGCGTTCAAATCGACGTTGGAATACGCCGGATTGACCGGATCGAAGGTCATGTCCAGGCCCACATCGAAGTAGCGCAGACCGGCGATCACTTCCAGGCCGTCGTAGCGCTCCGGCTCGACGTTCCAGACGCCGGCAAATTCCCAGATCGAGGCGTCGAGATCCGTGTCGGTCGAGAAGTTGTCGAAGTCACGACCCTTTCCGAGCGAGATCCACATGACGTCGCCCAGCAGGCCGAAATGCTCGCCCTGGCCCTCGACATGAAACAGGAAACCGCCCTGGATGTCGTCCAGGATGTTGTTGAAGGTGGTGTCGTTGCTGACCCCGCCAGGCGGGACATTCGTGTCCGCGTCCATGGTGATGGACGGGGCCCAGATGTAGGGCGTAATCGCCCATTCCCACGCCTCGGAGGCCTGGGCGCTCGCGAACGGCGAAGCCGCCATCAGTCCCGTCAGGACCATCATTGCAAGCTTGTTCGAGCGCATTGCTCTTATCCCCTTGATTCGTTGGGCTGCTTTCCCTGGAAGGGTTCCATCGCAGCGGAATTTACTACGAAAGCACCCGACTAGGAATTGACGTGGATCAGAAGCGTCGGGCCTATTACGCAAACGCAATGAACCTGAATGGCCGCCATTCGGCTCGACATGGTTCCGGGGGTCGACTGATGGCACAGGGGCGGGGCCCTTCCCGCGGATACGCGGACAACAAAAAAGCCAGCGAGATTATTCGCTGGCTTTTTTGTTCTTTTAGTGGCGCGCCCGGAGAGATTCGAACTCCCGACCACCAAGTTCGTAGCCTGGTGCTCTATCCAGCTGAGCTACGGGCGCGCAGAACGTTAAGTATGAAGGCCAGCTGCCGATACCGTCAATCAGCAGATACCAAAACGCCCCACGAGGGGGCGTTTTGGTATCTGGCGGAGAGAGAGGGATTCGAACCCTCGATGGGAGTTAAGGCCCATACTCCCTTAGCAGGGGAGCCCCTTCGGCCACTCGGGCATCTCTCCGGGATTTGTTGCTGCCTGCCAACCGTCTGATCAGTCAGGCCGCATAGGATAGCCGCTTAACTGCCCTTCGGTAAACCAGATTCGTCGGGGGCCTGCGCGCCAGGCAGCGCCGCTCCCTCCTTGCCTATTCGCTGGAATATTTCTTCCCGGTGCACCGCAACGTCCTTGGGGGCGGTAATGCCCACCCGAACCTGATTGCCCTTCACACCAAGGATGGTGACGGTGACCGAATCACCAATCATCAACGTTTCGCCAACCCGACGAGTCAGGATCAACATGGCGCTTCCTCCCGATACTTCCGTGCACCGGTCCGCAGAAGTCCACCTGCGGCTCCCAACTGCGACTGGCGCAGTTACTCACGATGGTAGATCGGCTCGGCCCACTGCGCAATGAAGCGTCGGCACCACCAGGGGTGGCACTTCTAGCCCAGACGTTGGGCAACCCAGGCGGGTACGCCGGCCAAGGCGGTGCCCAGCGCGGGACCATCCTGCCCGCCACCCTGGGCAAGGTCCGGCCGCCCGCCGCCCTTTCCGCCGATCTGGCCGGCGACATGGGCAAGAAGTTCGCCTGCCTTGACCCTGCCAAGCGCCGAGCCCTTGACCCCGGCAACCAGCGAGGCTTTTCCGTCCTCTCCGGAGGCCAGCAGGATCACGGCGTCCTGGAACTTGTCCTTCAGCATGTCCACCGCCTCGCGCAAGGCCTTGCCATCGAGCCCGTCCACGCGAGCCGCGATAAGCCTCACGCCGCCGATGTCGAGGGCAGCGTCGGCCAGGGCCGAGGTCGCGCTGCCCGCCGCCTTGGACTTGAAGGATTCGATTTCACGCTCGAGCTTTTTCTGCCGCTCGAGCAAATGACGCAATTTCTCGACCACATCATCGCCGCGGGCGCCGACCAGTTCGGACGCCTCGTCCAGCCGCCGTTGCTGCTCGGCGAAGAACTGAAGCGCGCCCTCGCCCGTCACTGCCTCGATCCGGCGAACGCCCGCCGCCACTCCGCCTTCGGAGATGATCTTGAATACGCCGATGTCGCCAGTCCCCTTCACGTGGGTTCCGCCGCACAGCTCGGTCGAGAAGTCACCCATTTTGAGCACCCGGACGCGCTCGCCGTATTTCTCGCCAAACAGGGCCATCGCGCCGAATTCGATGGCTTCCGCCATTCCCATCTGATGGACCTCGGCGACCGGATTCTTGCGGATTTCGGTATTGACGATCGCCTCTATCCTGGCGAGGTCATCGCGACTGATCGGCGCGAAATGCGAAAAATCGAAGCGCAGGCGATCCGGCGCGACCAATGAGCCTTTTTGGGTAACGTGCTCGCCGAGCACCTTTCGCAGGGCCGCGTGCAACAGATGCGTGGCGGAATGGTTCAGGACGATGGCTTGCCGCCGCGCAGCGTCCACCTGGGCCGAAAGCTGGTCGCCAACCCTGAGGCTGCCGCTGGCGAGCTTCCCCTGATGGGCGTGGAAGTTGGTCGAAACCTTGACGGTGTCGTCCACGTCGAACCGTGCGCCGCCAGTACCCAGCAGCACCCCGGTATCCCCAACCTGTCCACCGGACTCGGCATAGAAGGGCGTGCGATCCAGGATAACGGTAGCCTCCTCGCCGGCCATGACAGCCTGCGTCGGCTTGCCGTCGCGCAACAGGGCAACGATTCGGCAGCCTGCCTGCTCGAGGGTGTCGTAACCAATGAACTCGGTGGCCGGAAGCGTGGCCACCATTTCGGCCGGCAAGCCGACGCTGCCCGCGAACTTGCTGGCGCCGCGCGCACGCTCGCGCTGCTGGTCCATCAGCTGCTCATACTGCTCCAGGGCGCCAGCGGCCGGACTGAGGCCTCGTTCCCGGAGGATGTCCAGGATCAGGTCCGGCGGGCAGCCATAGGTATCGTGGAACTGGAAAAGCTGTTCGCCGTCGATGGTCCCGCCGCTGGCCGACAGGGCGTTCTCCAGCCGGGTCATCCCGGCGTCGAGAGTCTGCGCGAAGGCAGCCTCCTCCGCCCGCAAGGCCTGCTCGATCAGCGTGCGCTTGGCGATCAGCTCCGGATAGGCATCGCCCATCATCTCGATCAGCGGCTGCAACATGCGCCAGAACTGTCCGTCCGGCTGCAAGGGGCCGAGCTTCCAGAAATAGCGTATGGCGCGGCGGATGATCCGGCGAAGCACATAGCCGCGGCCCTCGTTGGAAGGCATCACGCCGTCCACGATGAGGAAGGAGCAGGCCCGGATGTGGTCGCTGATGACGCGCAACGCCTTGTTGTCCAGGTCTGCGGTGCCGGTCAGTTTCGCCGCGTACTTGATCAGGTGCTGGAACAGGTCGATTTCGTAGTTGCTGTGCACGTGCTGCAACACGGCGGCCACGCGTTCCAGGCCCATGCCGGTATCCACGCAAGGCGCCGGCAGCGGAAGCAAGGTTCCATCGGGCTGGCGATCGAACTGCATGAACACGTTGTTCCATATCTCGATGAAGCGGTCGCCATCCTCGTCGGGCGAACCCGGCGGGCCACCTGCGATATGCGCGCCGTGGTCGTAGAAGATCTCCGTGCAGGGGCCGCAGGGACCCGTGTCGGCCATCTGCCAGAAATTATCGGAGGCGTAGGCCGCGCCCTTGTTGTCGCCGATGCGAATGATGCGCTCGACCGGCAAGCCGATCTCCTTGTGCCAGATGTCGAAGGCCTCGTCGTCGGTCTGGTAGATCGTGACCAGCAACTTGTCCTTCGGCAACTTCCACACGCCGGTCAGCAGCTCCCACGCGTAGTGGATGGCGTCGCGCTTGAAGTAGTCGCCGAAACTGAAGTTTCCCAACATCTCGAAGAACGTGTGGTGCCTGGCTGTGTAGCCGACCTGGTCCAGGTCATTGTGCTTGCCGCCGGCGCGCACGCATCGCTGCGAACTGGCGGCGCGCGTGTAGCTGCGCTTTTCCGCGCCGAGGAAGACATCCTTGAACTGCACCATGCCCGCGTTGGTGAACAGCAGCGTCGGATCGTTGCCTGGAACCAGCGAGCTGGACGGCACGATCGTGTGGCCCTTGGAGGCGAAGAAATCAAGGAAATCCTTGCGGATCTCGGCGCTGCTTTTCATGGGAATGGCATCGGCAATTGGAAGGGAAGGCGGCGAACAGAGCCCCGCCCTGCCGAAAAATGCGGTCAGGGTCTGGAGTTATCAATCAATTCCGCAGGCGCCTAGGTTATCAGGCTCGACCGGTCGGCTGCCTCAGTCGGCAATATCCTCGTCCGCCGGCGCGGCCCGAACGGCCCCGTAGGCCGATTTCTGCTCGAACCCCCGCCTGAGCAGGAAATCCACGGCCTTGCGCCGTATCGCCGGATCGCCCAGGTCCTTGTTGGCATAGCGCCTGGCGATGATGTCTCGGGCGCTTGCATCCCAATCCCGGTCGCAGGCTTCGAGCGCCGCGGCGATGTCGTCACGACCAAGCGCATGGGTCGACAATTCGGCGCGGATGCGCGAGGGCCATAGCCGCGAGCTCGCCCGGCTGCGCGCCAATGCCGAGGCAAAGCGCGCGTCGTTCTGGAAGTCCTGCCGGTTCAACTTGTCCAGGGCAAGGTCGGCGTCTTCTCGCTCGACGCCCTTGGCCGAGAGCTTGCGCCCCAGCTCCTTACGCGAGTGCTCCCGCCGGACCAGCAGGCCGAGGGCCCGCTGGTACGCGGTGGGCTCGGTGGCGTTCTTGTTACGCCACCCAGCCATATTAAGCCTCGGCTTCTTCGGCGGCGGCGGCCTTTGGCACGACCTTGGGCGCCAGCTTCTCGCGCAGGCGGGCTTCGAGCTCGATCGCCATCTTCGGGATTGTCCTTGAGGTACTGGCGGGCGTTTTCCTTGCCCTGCCCGATCCGCTCGCCCATGCAGCTGTACCAGGCCCCGGATTTCTCGACCAGCTTGGTATCCACGCCCATGTCGATCAGCTCGCCCTCGCGGGAGATGCCCTCGCCGTACAGGATCTCGGTGATGACCAGCTTGAACGGCGGCGCCATCTTGTTCTTGACCACCTTGATCTTGGTCTCGTTGCCGATGATCTCGTCGCCCTTCTTGACCGAGCCGATGCGGCGGATGTCCAGGCGCACCGAGGCATAGAACTTCAGCGCATTGCCGCCGGTGGTGGTTTCCGGATTCTGGCCGGGCATCATCATGCCGATCTTCATGCGCAGCTGGTTGATGAAGATGACCATGCAGTTCGAGCGCTTGATGTTGCCGGTCAGCTTGCGCAGGGCCTGGCTCATCAGGCGGGCCTGCAGGCCGACCTGCATTTCGCCCATCTCGCCCTCGATCTCGGCGCGTGGGGTCAGCGCGGCGACGGAGTCGACGACGACGATGTCCACGGCATTCGGAGCGCACCAGCATGTCGACGATTTCAAGTGCCTGCTCGCCGGTATCCGGCTGCGAAATCAGCAGGTCGTCGAGGTTGACGCCCAGCTTCTGCGCATAGCCCGGATCCAGCGCATGCTCCGCATCGACGAATGCCGCGGTGCCGCCGGCCTTCTGGCACTGCGCGATCACCTGCAAGGTCAGCGTGGTCTTGCCCGAGGATTCCGGGCCGTAGATTTCGACGACGCGCCCCTTGGGCAGGCCGCCGATGCCCAGCGCGATGTCCAGCATGAGCGAGCCGGTGCCGATGACTTCATGAGCCTCGACCGACTTGTCGCCCATCAGCATCACGGTGCCCTTGCCGAACTGCTTGTCGATCTGGGCCAGTGCGGCGGTGAGGGCGCGTTTCTTGTTCTCGTCCATGGTGGATTTCCTCAGGTTTCGTTGATTGGTTGAAGGCAAGTTAGGGGTTCGTCGTCGCACGGAGCTGAGACGGCACGATGAAAATTTGCAGGATGCAGATTCAGCGAATGCAGCGGGCGAATACGGACCGCGGGGTAGGAAAACAGCCTAAGATCGCCGGAATTCACTGCGCAAGCACTCATCGGCTCGGCCGCACCAGGCCGCAATACAGGCCTTCGATGGCGAAGTCCTGGTCCGGGCGGACTTCGATCGGCTCGTAGTCCGGGTTGCGCGGCAACAGACGGATGCTGTCCTTGCCGATCTTGAGCCGCTTGACCGTGATTTCGTCGTCGATGCGGGCGACCACGATCTGGCCGGAACGGGCCGGATGCGTGCGATGCACGCCGATCAGATCGCCATCGAAGATGCCGTCGTCGCGCATCGAATCGCCCTTGACCTTGAGCAAATAGTCGGGCGACGGGAAGAACAGGCTGCGGTCCAGCAGCACGACATTGTCGGAGCCGATATCGGCGCCGATCGGGGTACCGGCCGCCACCCGACCCAGCACCGGCAGGCGCAAGGCGTTCTCGTCCTCCGCCGTCAGGGGCAGCGACGCCTGCGCCGGGATGGGTGGCCGAACCACCCGGATGCCACGGGCCCGACCCGGAACCCGTTCGATGGCCCCCGCGGCTTCCAAAGCCTCGAGGTGGTACTGCGCGCCGCGCACGCCCTTGAATCCGAACGCCCGGGCGATCTCGGTCTGGCTGGGCGGCACGCCATCGGATTCGATGCGCCGACTGATCAGCTCGAGGATGTCTTGCTGGGTCTGGCTCAAGGCCGGGCTGCTGTTCATGGTTAGTAGTAATACTACTAACGATATCGAAGCGCAAGCCCCTCGGGTCGGCTCAGCCAGCTATCGCGAGCAGCCCTTGCAGGGCGGCGGCCACGTCTGCCGACGCACCGCCTCGCGGTCGCCCTCGAAATGGAAGCCTTCCGCAATGGGGTACCGGCCTCGCCGCTTCCAGCCGATCCAGACGGTGCCAACCGGCTTGTCCGGGGTGCCACCGCCGGGACCGGCGATGCCGGTCACCGCCACGGCCAGGCTCGCACCGGAAGTAATCAGCGCGCCGGAGACCATCTCCAGGACGGTTTCGCGACTGACCGCGCCGAACTGCATCAGCGTTTCCTGCCGTACCCCGAGCAACGCCTGCTTGGCCTCGTAGCTGTAAGCGGCCAGCCCGCAGTCGAACCAATCCGAACAGCCCGGGATATCGGTGATCATCTTGGCGATCCAGCCGCCGGTACAGCTTTCCGCGGTGCAAACCATCTGCCGGTTGGCCCGCAGCCGGCTGCCTACCTGCTCGGCCAGCTTGTGCAGGGCCGAATCGTCGTATCGGGTGGGACCGGGGGCGGAGATGACGTTCATGCCGGCTAGACTAAGCGACCGGATTCCTTGCCAGCAACAGCAAAGTCGTGCTACTCGGCCAATCTTGGATTAAGCTTTAACAACGACGTCTAACACCGCCAAATGTAAGGGGAACGCAATGACCGCTTTCGAACGCTATTCCAAAGCCAGCCTGTGCCTGGTGTTGTTGGGCGGCCTGGTGACCGGCTGCTCCACTTCCGGCTCGACACAAACCCGAGTGGCGGAAGTCATTCCAGCCCAGGTCTGTGGCGGAACCGTGGATAGCGATGGCGATGGCGTGACCGATTGCAACGACCGTTGCCCGGGCTCCCTGGCAGGCCAGGCCATCGGCCCGGACGGCTGCGCCGTGCCGCTGACGATCGACCTGAAAGGGGTCAACTTCGATTTCGACAAATCCACATTGCGTCCGGACGCGCTCGCCATCCTCGAGCAGGCCGCGTCGATTCTCAACGCCCATCCGGATATGCGCGTGGAAGTGGCCGGACATACCGACTCCAAGGGAACCGAACCCTACAACCAGGCACTGTCGGACCGTCGCGCACGCGCCGTCTACGATTACCTGACCAGCCACGGCATAGATGCCAGCCGCATGTCCGGACCGACCGGTTACGGAGAGACGCGACCAATCGCGCCCCAACACCAACGAAGATGGCAGCTACAATCCAGAAGGCCGCGCGCGCAATCGCCGCACCGAGCTGAACGTCCAGAACTGAGTCGCTTTCCAGCGTGACGCTCACCAGGAGCCCGGCCAACAGCGCCGGGCTCTTGCTTTCAGGGCTTCAAACGACCGACCCTGGCCGCTGCTCAGTGCAGGCAGTCGTCCAGGTTCAGCGCGATTGGACTAAGGTTGTCCCTTGCCCTCGCCCCGAAGATCGATCACCCAAGCCATGAACCCATCCGCCACCCCCGGGCCAACAGGAAACAAAGGATCCCGTCTGCGGCATGCAGGTGGACCCTGTGAAAACACCGCACCACGCCGAGCATGACGGAGCCCAATATCACTTTTGTTCGGCCCGCTGCCGGGAACGCTTCCTCGCTGAGCCGATGAATCCCTGGAGCCGGCCCGCGCCGCCCCGCCAATACCCGCCCCACCCGGCGCCCTCTACACCTGCCCCATGCATCCGCAGATCCGCCAGCCGGCGCCCGGCACCTGCCCGATCTGCGGCATGGCGCTCGAGCCGGATGCCGAGCCTGGACGAGCAGGAGAATCCGGAGCTGCTCGATTTCCGGCGCCGCTTCTGGTGGACGCTGCCGCTCTCCGCGCTCGTCGCTCCTGCTCGCGATGGCCGGGCATCGGATTGCCGGGCTGTCGTGGCGCGCGCACCTGGCTCGAATTGGTGCTGGCGCCGGTCGTGCTCTGGGCCGGCTGGCCGTTCTTCGTGCGCTGGGCGCAGTCCATCGCGAACGCAGCCCGAACATGTGGACGCTGATCGGCACCGGCGTCGGCGCGGCGTTCGGCTACAGCCTGGTGGCGACGCTCGCGCCCGGCTGTTCCCGGATTCGTTCCGCGAGCACGGCCGGGTCGGCGTCTACTTCGAGGCAGCCGCGGTCATCGTCTCGCTGACCCTGCTCGGGCCAGTTGCTGGAGCTGAAGGCGCGCTCAGCACGTCGGCGGCGATGAAGGCCCTGCTGGGACTGGCGCCGAAGACCGCGCGCCGCATGCGCGCCGACGGCGCCGAGGAGGACATTCCGCTGGACGCACGTGCACGTCGGCGACCGCCTGCGGGTCCGGCCGGGCGAGAAGGTTCCGGTCGATGGCGACGTGATCGAGGGCGATCCAGCGTCGACGAGTCGATGCTCACCGGCGAACCGATACCGGTGGAGAAGACGCCGGGCACCGGTGATCGGCGCCACGCTCAATGGCACCGGCAGCCTGGTCATCCGCGCCGACAAGGTCGGCGCCGATACGGTGCTCGCGCAGATCGTGCAGCTGGTGGCGCAGGCGCAACGTTCGCGCGCGCCGATGCAGCGCATGGCCGACCGGGTCAGCTTCTGGTTCGTGCTCGCCGTGCTCGGCATCGCCGTGGCGACGTTCCTCGCCTGGGGCCTGCTCGGGCCCGAGCCGCGCTGGACCTTCGCCGTGGTCAACGCGGTCTCGGTGCTGATCATCGCCTGCCCCTGCGCGCTGGGCCTGGCCACGCCGATGTCGATCATGGTCGCGACCGGCACGCGCCGCGCAGGCCGGCGTGCTGTTCCGCGATGCCGAGGCGATCGAGCGCCTGCGCACGATCGACACGCTGATCGTCGACAAGACCGGCACGCTGACCGAGGGCAACCCGCCTTTCGCGAAGTCGTGGCGGCCGACGGCTTCCAGGACGACGAGGTGCTGCGCCTGGCCGCCAGCCTCGACCAGGGCAGCGAACATCCGCTGGCCGACGCCATCGTGGCCGAAGCACGCCGACGCGGACTGGCGCTGGACAAGCCGCGAGGGTTTCGATTCGGTCACCGGCATCGGCGTGCGCGGGCAGGTCGGCGGCCGGGCGCTGGCGCTGGGCAACAGGCGCTGATGGCAGCAGGTCGGCGCCGACGTCGACCGCGCTTGCGCGAGCCGGCCGAGCGCCTGCGCACGCGAGGGCGCCAGCGCCATGTTCCTGGCCGTCGACGGCCGCGCGGCGGGCTGATCGCGCGTGGCCGACCCGATCAAGGCCAGCACGCCCGAGGCGCTCGCCGCGCTGCGCGCCGCCGGGCTGCGGATCGTGATGGCCACCGGTGACGGCCGCACCACGGCGCAGGCGGTGGCGCCGCGACGCTGGGTATCGACGAGGTCCATGGCGAAGTACGCCCGCAGGACAAGTTGGAGCTGGTCGCGCGCCTGCAGGCCGAGGGCCGCGCGTCGCGATGGCCGGCGACGGCATCAACGACGCGCCGGCGCTGGCCGCGGCGGACGTCGGCATCGCGATGGGCACCGGCACCGACGTGGCCATGTCCAGCGCGCAGGTCACGCTGGTGAAGGGCGACCTGCGCGGCATCCTGCGCGCCCGCGCGATCTCGCAGGCACGGTGGCGAACATGAAGCAGAACCTGTGTTCGCGTTCGCCTACAACGCGCTCGGCGTGCCGATCGCGGCCGGCGTGCTCTATCCGGCTTCGGACTGCTGCTGAGCCCGATGATCGCGGCGCTGGCGATGAGCCTGAGTTCGGTGTCGGTGGTCGGCAATGCCTTGCGGCTCTCTGGCAGGAGCCAGCCATGAAGCTCCGCGTGCCGGTTCAACTTGGCTCGCCGCGCCGGGCAGGACCGCTCGGCGTCCGCTTGGTAAACAAGACCAGGCCTTCGCCAGCCCGTTCGGGCGCAACGACATTTCTGCGGCGTCTGCCGGCCGGTTCCGGCACAATACCGAAGCGTTGGGAAACTGCACGCCATCCATGCCCCCAGAGGAAAAACAAACGCCGGCGCACACGCCGTTGATGCGGCAGTTCTTCACCGCACAAGGCCGAGCATCCGGACATTCTGTTGTTCTTCCGCATGGGCGATTTCTACGAACTGTTCTATGACGACGCGCGCAAGGCGGCGCGCCTGCTCGACATTACCCTGACCCAACGCGGCCAGTCGGGCGGAAAGCCGATTCCGATGGCCGGCGTGCCGGTACCATGCGGTCGATGGTTATCTGGCGCGAGCTGGTGCGCTCGGCGAATCGGTGGCGATCTGCGAACAGATCGGCGATCCCGCGACCAGCAAAGGCCGGTCGAACGCAAGTGGTGCGCATCGTTACGCCGGGCACGGTGACCGAAGAGGCGCTGCTCGAGGAACGTCGCGACACCCTGCTGCTGGCGATCTGCGCGCGGCAGCGCAAGATCGGCTTCGGCCTGGCCTGGGCTCGATCTGGCCGGCGGCCGATTCCTGGTGCAGGAAGTCGACCAACGTAGACGCTGCACGCGCGAACTCGAACGGCTTCGCCGGCGGAAGTCCTGATCGCCGACGAAGACGGCTGGCCGCCAATGCATCTCCGCGAGCGGCATGCGCCGTCGCGCGCCCTGGCACTTCGACAGCGACACCGGCCGGCGCCAGTTGTGCGGCAATTTCGGCACGCACGATCTGACCAGTTTTGGCGTCGAAGAATTGCCGCTGGCCGTGGCCGCGGCCGGCGCGCTGCTCGGTATGTCAAAGAAACCCAGAAGCAGCGCTGCCGCACCTGACGGCCATCGCGGTGGAACTGCCGACGACAGCATCACGATGAACGCGGCCACCGACGCAATCTGGAACTCGATCAGCCGCACTCGACGGGCGCGTCGAACACACCCTGCCGGCGTGGTCGACAGCACGGTCAGCCCGATGGGCGGACGCATGCTGCGACGCTGGCTGCATCGGCCGTTGCGCGACCAGCGCGTGCGCGAACGCCACCACGCGGTGCAGACGCTGCAGGAATCGGCGCCGACGCATCGCTGCGCGAAGTCTTCCGACGCATCGGCGATCTCGAGCGCATCCTGACCCGCATCGCGCTGAGCTCGCGCGACCACGCGATCTTTCCACCTTGCGCGACGGGCTGGCGCGCTGCCCGATTTGCGCCCGATGCTGAGCCGTAGACTCCCCTCGACTGGTCGCGCTCGCCGCCGACATCGGCGTTCATGGCGAGCCGCGCGCACTGCTGACCGAGGCGATGTCGAACATCCGCCGGTGCTTGCAGCGCGACGGCGGCGTGATCGCCGACGGCTACGACGCCGAACTCGACGAATTGCGGGCGCTTGCGCGACAACGCCGACCAGTTCCTGGTCGATCTGGAGACGCGCGAACGCGCCGCCACCGGCATCGCCACGCTGAAAGTCGGCTACAACCGCGTGCACGGCTACTACATCGAGGTCAGCAAGGCGCAAGGCCGAAGCGCGCGCCGACCATTACACGCCGCCGGCAGACACTGAAAGGCGCCGAACGCTACATCACCGCCGGAACTGAAAGAATTCGAGGACAAGGTGCTGTCGGCGCGCGAACGTTCGCTGGCGCGCGAGAAGCGCTCTACGAATCGTGCTGACGCTGCTCGACGTCAACTCGAGCCGCTGCAGACGCTCGCCGCGGCGCTGGCCGAACTCGACGTGCTGGCCGCGTTTTGCCGAACGCGCGGAGGCGCTGGACTGGTCGCGGCCGCAATTGAGTCGACGACGCCGGGCATGGAGATCGAGCGGCGGCCGCCATCCGGTGGTCGAAGCAGCTGCGCGACGAGCCCTTCGTGCCCAACGACTGCGCGCTTCGACGACGGCGCGCCGCATGCTGGTCATCACCGGCCCGAACATGGGCGGCAAGTCCACCTACATGCGCCAGATCGCGCTGATCGTGCTGCTCGCGCACATCGGCAGCTTCGTGCCGGCGACAAGCGCGCGCGATCGGGCCGATCGACCGCATCTTCACCCGCATCGGCGCCGCGACGACCTCGCCGGCGGGCGTTCCACCTTCATGGTCGAGATGACCGAGACCGCCAACATCCTGCACAACGCCACCGCACACAGCCTGGTGCTGATGGACGAGATCGGCCGCGGCACCAGCACCTACGACGGCCTGGCGCTCGCCTGGGCGTGCGCCGCCACCTGGCTGAGAACAACGCGGCGTTCACCCTGTTCGCGACCCACTACTTCGAGCTGACGCGCTCGCCGACCGAACTGCCGGCATCGCCAACGTGCATCTGGACGCGATGGAGCACGGCGACAGCTCGTGTTCCTGCACGCCGTGAAGGAGGGCCCGGCCGACCGCAGCTACGGCCTGCAGGTCGCCGCGCTCGCCGGCGTGCCCGCAGCGTCGTCAACCAGGCGCGCAAGACGCTCGACGAACTCGAGCAGCGCGGCAAGTTGCAATGCCGCGGAACTGGCGCCGGGCGCTCGACGAGCCGCGCCAGTTTGGTTTGTTTGCGCAGCCCTCGCCGATCGCAGAGGCAATGGCGCAGATCGATCCGGACGAACTGACGCCGAAGCAGGCGCTGGAAGCGCTCTACCGGCTCAGGGCGCTGATGTAGAAGCCTACAGTCAGGCGGCGTTGGCCAGCGCTGGTCGAGGCAGGCATCCAGCGCGCCCCAGGTCGTTCCACAGGTCCTCTACGTGCTCGATCCCGACCGAGAGTCGCAACATGCCCGGCGTGATTCCGCTTGCCAGCTTGGCTTCCTCGCTGACCACACGATGGGTCAGTCCGGCCGGATGCTGGATCAGCGTGTCCACGGAGCCGAGACTGACCGCAGGCGTGATCAGGTGCACGCCCGACATCACCAGCGCCGCGGCATCATGCCCGCCATGCAACTCGATCGCCATCAGCGAGCCCGGACCGCGCATCTGCTTGCCGAGCAGATGCGCGTTGCGCACGGTGCCAAGGCCTGGGTAGTGAACCTTCGCGACCGCCCGGTGGGAGACCAGTCGCCTGGACAGTTCGCTCGCATTCGCCTGGGCACGTTCGACGCGCAGCGAGAGCGTCTGCAGACCGCGATGCAGCAGGAATGCCGCAAGCGGATGCAACAAGGCGCCCGTTGCCGCGCGCACCTGGCGCACGGGGCTTGGCCAGGATTTCGCTGCAGCACACGACGCCGGCGACGACGTCGCCATGACCGCCGAGGAATTTGGTCGCGCTGTGCAACACGTAACTCGCGCCCCATTGCGCCGGATTCTGCAGCACCGGCGTCGCGAACGTGGAATCGACCAGGACGGGAATGCTTCCCGCGCCGGCCACCACAGCTTGGATGTCCACCAGATCGAGCGTCGGATTGCCCGGCGTCTCAATGACGACCAATGCGGTATCCGGCCTAATTTTCGAAGCGATCTCGGAGGCGCCGACGAATTCCGCCTCGAGCCCGACCAGACCACTGGCGAGCAGGTGATCGGAGGTTCCATAAAGCGGCCGCACGACCAGCACGTGATTGCCACGGGCCCTGGAGGCCAGCAGGACCGCGGTCAGCGCAGCCATTCCGGAACCATAGGCAACGCAGGCTTCGGTGCCCTCCAGTTGGGCGAGCGCTTGTTCGACTCGAGCGACGGTCGGGTTGTGCAGGCGGGCATAGATCGGATTGCTGGCGGTGGCCTCGCCGCTGACCAGCGCATCGAAGCTGGCAGTTCCGGCATCGAGGTCCCGGACCGGGTAGGTGGAGGACAGATCCAGCGGCGGAGCGTGGATTCCAAGCTCGACAAAGTCGTCTCGGCCGGCGTGGACGGCGATGGTCTCGAAATGGCGCATGACCGTTCCTTTGTTGGAATTCAGCGCTATTATTGAACCTTATTCCGCCTGCCAGACCCACACCGAATATTATTTCTTAAAGGGGCATGAAAATGCATCTCGACCGAACTGACTTCGTTTTGCTCCGGCTGTTGCGGAAGAATGCTCGGCTGCCGAACAAGGACCTGGCGGAGAAGGCTGGAATTGCGCCGTCCACCGCGCTGGAGCGGATACGCCGGATGCGCGAGGGCGGCGCCATCCTCGGCTACCACGCCGAAATTTCGCCCGCGGCGGTCGGCATCGGTCTCCAGGCGATGGTTTCGGTCCGCATGACCCGGCATTCGCGGGTGCTGCTCGAGCGCTTTCACGAGCACCTGCTTTCGCTGCCGGAAGTCCTGAGCTTCTATCACGTGGGCGGCGCCGATGATTTCCTCGTGCATGTCGGTGTCCGCGACAGCGACCATCTGCGCGATTTCGCGCTGAGCGCCTTCACCGAGCGACCGGAAGTGGCGCATATCGAAACCCGCCTGATCTTTGAATTCCGGCGCAATCCGGACATGCCGATCTACGCGCTGGACGCCGACGAGTCCCGCTGAAGCGGCGGATCGAGGCGATCATCCTACTGGCTCGACATCGCCTGCGCGTAGGCCGACACGTCCCTGATGTTCTGCTTCGTCAGCTCGTGGGCCACGGTCTTCATGACGCTCCCTTCCGGACGCTCGTCGGTCCGCTGGAACACCTCCAGCTGCTTGACCAGGTAGTCGACATGTTGGCCGGCGATGCGCGGAAATGTCGCCATGCCCTCGCCCTTCGGCGCCGTGGCAGCTGCGCGCAGGCCGGGATGCCCTTCGCCGGGCATGCCGTTGGTGAATATCGGCCTCCCCGGCGGCGATTCGCTCCGGCTTGCCCTCGATCGGCTGGCGTTCCGAGCGTCTGCTTCGCGTAATAGGCGGCCAGTTCCTCGATTTGCTTGTCGCTAAGGCTGTGGCTCAAGCCCCACATGTATTCGAATCCTTCCGGATCGTGGCGGCTGTGGCTCCTTGAACTCGTTCAGCTGGCCGGCGATGTAGGCCTCGTGCTCGCCGCCAGGTTCGGAAAGTTCGGCGACATCGAGTTGCCGGTGCGCGCCGTGGCAATTCGAACAGACCTGCATGCGCCAGCGTGCTTCGCCGATACGTCCGGATTGGCGGTGTCGCGCGAACGCTGGCAGGTTGGCGCAATCTGCCGCCAAACCCGCCAGGACGCGACCAATCGTATCGTTTTCATGCCACCTCCAGAACTGCAAGCTCGGATTTCGCTGGTTCGATCGCAGTCTCGACGCGCCCGACTCAATACGCTCCCCAGAGGTAGAAGAACAGCGAATCGTTGTCGCCGGCATTGCGGCCCGAAGCCGTCGTAGTTGCGCGAAGCGCCGTTGAACTTGCCGTAGGTCGTGTACTGCGATCCGATGCGCAGGTTCTGCACTGGCGTCCAGAAAGCCTCGTAGGGTCCAGCCGCTGATGGCCGGGTTGCCCGAAACGTTGCCTTCCACCCGGGTCGGGTCGTAGAGCGCCGAGTTGGTGGTGCCGGTCTGGTTGAAATGAGCCAGGCTGCCGCCGTATCTGGCGCCAGTAGACGTAACTCAATTTCGCCCGCAGGACCTTGACGGTGTCGCTGGCATTGGTGTTCGGCCAACGGGTTGCCATTGACGTCCTCCACCGGCTGGTTGGCGAGGAAGCCGGGGTAACGATGGTTGTCGTGCATGTAGGCCAATCTGCGCCGTCACCGTGTGCGGATCGAGGATGTACTGGTACTGCGAATCGAAACCGATGTCGCTGAAATGGTGGATCGTCGTCGGATCGGACGTGTCGAGCGGATCGTCGTAGACGTCGGCCACCATGCCCGAGGTGCCCGACCATCAGGTTGTGCGGGCCCCACGGCGCGCGTCAGCGTCATCGCGCCAGTACGGGTTGGTGCCCTGCAACTCGGGTCTTTTCGTCGTTCGGGACGCCGGCGCTCAAGAACGATGCCAGTCCCCTGGCGGTGCTGGTAGCCACCCAGTTCGACGTAGAGCATCTGGTTCCAGTAGGCATAGGCGGTGATGCCGGCGATGTTGCCGCCCGCCGCGAAGCCCGGATAGGGGCGTGGTGCCATCGATGAAGCTGCTGCTGGTCGTACTCGGCACCGGCACATACTGCATCCACGCGCCGGCGGTGTTCCAGGGGTCCGACAACCAGGGTTGTTGTTCAACGCTGACGCCCCAGATCAGGTCGCTGTGCGCGTCTATGCAAGCGATCGGCGTAGCGGATCTCCATGTTGTCGGCGCCGCTGTGCCCGTAGTACTTGCCGTCCTCGTGATTGCGCGGCGTAGTTGTCGTAGGTGACCTGGACGAACGCGCCGATGTTGTCGGTCACCTTGCCGGCCAGCGAAGACGCTGCCGGTGGCGAACAATCAGCGACTTGTTCTTCTGAAAATCGGCCGAAGGATCTTCGCTCTTGGAGGTGTTGCGCTACGCTGGAGTCGCTGATCACCGCCATCGCCGACAATGGAATCGTCCGCTGCCCGAGCGTGTAGCCGGTCAGCTTGAACAGGCGCCCGTACGGCGGTCAGTTCCGGGAACTGCCCGCCGGCGTGGCAGGCCACGCAGTTCTGCCGGTCTGGCGATTGAACGTGGGAAGCGCCATGGATTCGGCGGGCCACAGCGTCGTCAGGACGATTGCCACTGCCCGCCAATCGAGCGACGAACTCGCCAGTCGTGCGTCGAGAAGCCGTTTCGCGGTTCGGATGCATTCGCTGGTTCTCCGGGGATGATTCGTGGAGTCCTGCCAACGGCGACAAGGCGCTGCGGACGAGGAACAACACCCGCACCCCCATCAGATCCGTTCCAACGATGCGGTTCCGATCCGAGTGTCATCTCCTCGACCCAGCCGAGCTTGATCCAGATCAACCATCTGGGCCGTTCCGGGACGCTTCGACTCAGAGCGCGTCGAGATCGCCCAACGCACGAATGAGCCGCCGCGCCCGCTTGTCGGGCTTGTGCTCGGGTGCACGATAGCCGTCGCGCTCCATCGCCTTCTTTTCGCGCGCGGCCTCGCGCGCGGCCTGGACTCTTCGGACTCGACGTACAGGGTCTGCGCGACGCTGGCCGAGCCGCGCTTGCTGCTCAGCGCAAGGACCTCGATCTCGAACAATTCATCGCCACGGCGAACCTGCAGCTCGTTCACCGGCGCGCAAGGCACGCGATGGCTTCGCGCCCTGCCCGCCACTTCGACCTTGCTCGACTCGATCGCCTGCTTGGCCAATGAGCGCGTCTTGTAGAAACGCGCGGCCCATAGCCAAAGGTCGAGTCGAACGGACGGGATTGGGTCAGTCATGTCTGTGCTCGTCGCTCCCGGCATCCTGCCTCCCGCGACATTTGCACATCTCGCAAGATTCCCCATGTGCGTCAACGAAAACGGCCGCTTTCGCGGCCGTTTCGAATGCTTGATCGAGGGATCAGCCGGCCGTGCGGGCAGCCAGGTCTTCCTTGATGCGGGCCTTCTTGCCCTGCAGGTCGCGCAGGTAGTAAAGCTTGCCGGCGCGGACCTTGCCGCGACGCTTGACGGTCACCGAGTCGATGATGGCGCTGTGCGACTGGAACACGCGCTCGACGCCGAAGCCGTGGGAAATCTTGCGAACGGTGAAGGCCGAGTTGATGCCGGCGTTCTTCTTGGCGATGACCACGCCTTCATAGGCCTGGAGACGCTCGCGATTGCCTTCCTTGACCTTGACGTTGACGACGACGGTGTCGCCCGGGCCGAAGTCCGGAAGTACGCGGGTGGTCTGTTCGGCTTCGAATGATTGCAGGAGCTTGTTCATGGTTGCACCGGTTGTGACGTTTGATCTGTAGTTCTTGGGGCCGCCGGGCGGCTACTTAGCTGCGCATTATAGCCAGCGAAGCCGCTGATTGGCTAGGGGTTTTCAGCTTTATTTGGATCGGCCGGCAGGGCGGCCTTGAACGCCGACAGGAGTTTCTGGTCCTCGGGGCTCAGTTCCAGCCGCTCGAGCAGGTCCGGCCGGCGCAGCCAGGTGCGCCCCAGGCTCTGCTGGCGCCGCCAGCGCTTGATCGCGGCATGGTCGCCCGGAGAGCAGCACCGGCGGCACGCCCTCGGTGCCCAGGCTGTCGGAGCGGGTGTAATGCGGGCAATCGAGCAGGCCATCCTCGAAGCTGTCCTGGTTGGCCGATTCCGAGTCGTTCAGGGCGCCTTCCTGCAGCCGGCCGATCGCATCGATCACGACCGCCGCCGCCAGCTCGCCGCCCGAAAGGACGTAATCGCCGATCGACAGCTCCTCGTCCACTTCGCGCTCTATGAAGCGCTCGTCGAGCCCTTCGTAGCGCCCGCAAATGAGGATGATGCGGTCCGCGGCGGCCAGTTCACGGGCCTTCTTCTGGGTGAATGCCGGCCCCTGCGGGCTCAGGTAGATCACCCGGGCCGGCCCGGGCGCCGCGGCGCGCGCAGCGTTGCAGGCAGGCGGTCAGGGGCTCGGGGAGCATCACCATGCCGGGACCGCCGCCAAAGGGCCGATCATCGACGCGTCGGTAATTGTCGGTCGCGTAATCGCGCGGATTCCATGCTTCGACCGACAGCAGGCCGCGCTCGAAGGCGCGACCGACCACGCCGACCTGGGTGCACTGGCGGATGAAATCCGGAAACAGGGTGAGCACGTCGATGCGCATCAGAAATCCGCATCCCAGTCGACGGTGATGCGCCGGGCATCGAAATCGACGTCGAGGATGAACTGTTCCGGGGATATAGGGAATCAATCGCTCGCGATCGCCGCTCACCACCATCACGTCATTGGCGCCGGTTTCGAACAAATGGGCGACGGTGCCGAATTCGACGCCCTCGCGATTGACCACCTGCATGCCTTCGAGATCGACCCAGTAGTATTCGCCGGGCTTGGGCTTGGGCAGGTTGCTGCGCGGAACCCAGATCTCGGCGCCCGCCATGGCTTCGGCCGCGTCGCGGTCATCGATGCCCGGGATGGTGATCACCATGCCCTTGTTGGTCTCGCGACCGCGCACTCCGCTGAGTTCGCGCTCGCTGCCCTTGTGCACCAGGATCCACGGCTGGTATTTCATCGCCATCGACACCGGATCGGTGAACGAGTGCAATTTGATTTCGCCCCGAACGCCAAAAGCGCCGAGGACCCTGCCCAGCAGGATTCGGCGCTCTTGAGTCATTGCGAGTTCCTCGCGATCGGACGCGAGGAAGGAGCTCAGGCCGCGGCCTGGCTCGAAGCTTCCTTGACCAGCATGCGGACCTTGTCGGTCAGCTGCGCGCCGTGGGAAACCCAATGGTCGACGCGTGCGGTGTCGAGCTCGACGCGCTTTTCAGCGCCCTTGGCCACCGGGTTGTAGAAACCCAGGCGCTCGAGCGAACGGCCATCGCGCTTGTTGCGATGGTCGGTTACGACGATGTGATAGAAGGGACGCTTTTTGGCGCCGCCACGGGTCAGGCGAATCTTGACCATTTTCGGTGTGCTCTTTAGTTCTGGATGGATTCCGGGACGGCCGAGCCAAGGCTCAGGACTCCGGGTAGCCGCAGAGTATAGCGGTTCGGACGCCCCAAGAAAACCCGCTCAGCGCCGGAACCCGCCCGGGAAACCCCCGCCAGCCCCGCCCATCAGCCCCTTCATGCCCCGCATCATGCCCTTCATGCCGCCGGCGGAGAGCTTGGACATCATCTTTTCCATCTGCTGGAACTGCTTGAGCATGCGGTTGACGTCGGCCGGGGTGGTGCCGGAGCCCTTGGCCACGCGGGCCCGGCGCGAGCCGTTCAGGAGGGCCGGATTGCGCCGCTCCTTCTTGGTCATCGAGTTGATGATGGCGACCATGCGCGGCACTTCCTTGCCGGTGACCTGGCTCTTCACGCTGTCCGGGATCTGGCCCATGCCCGGCAACTTGTCCATCAGGCCGGCCATGCCGCCCATGTTCTGCATCTGCTCGAGCTGGTCTCGCATGTCGTTGAGATCGAATTTCTTGCCCTTGGCGACCTTCTCGGCGAATTTGGCCGCCTTCTCCTTGTCGACGCCCTGCTCGACCTGCTCGACCAGCGACAGCACGTCGCCCATGTCGAGGATGCGGCTGGCCGCGCGATCCGGATGGAAGATATCCAGGCCGTCCGGCTTTTCGCCGACGCCGACGAACTTGATCGGCTGGCCGGTGATGTAGCGCACCGACAGCGCGGCGCCGCCACGGGCATCGCCATCGGTCTTGGTCAGCACCACGCCGGTCAGCGGCAGCGCCTCGGAGAAGGCCTTGGCGGTGTTGGCCGCGTCCTGGCCGGTCATCGCATCGACGACGAACAGGGTCTCCACCGGCTTGATCGCCGCGTGCAGGGCCTTGATCTCGGCCATCATCGCGTCGTCGATCGCCAGGCGGCCGGCGGTATCGACCAGCAGCACGTCGACGAAACTCTTGCGCGCATCGGAGATGGCGGCGCGAACGATCTCGACCGGATCCTGGCCGACTTCGCTCGGGAAGAACATCACGTCGACCTGCTTGGCCAGCGTTTCCAGCTGCTGGATCGCGGCCGGACGATAGACGTCGCAGCTGACCACCATCACTTTCTTCTTGCGGCGTTCCTTCAGGTGCTTGGCCAGCTTGGCGACGGTGGTGGTCTTGCCCGCGCCCTGCAGGCCGGCCATCAGGATGATCGCCGGGGCCGGCACGTTGAGGTTCAGCTCGCTGGCCTGCGAACCCATGACCGCGGCCATTTCGTCGTGCACGACCTTGATCAGCGCCTGGCCCGGGGTCAGGCTGGTCAGCACTTCCTGGCCGACGGCGCGCACCTTGATGCGTTCGATCAGGGCGACCACGACCGGCAAGGCGACGTCCGCTTCGAGCAGGGCGATGCGCACCTCGCGCAGCGACTCGCGGATGTTCTCCTCGCTCAGGCGGCCGCGGCCGCGCAGGCGTTGCAGGGTGCCGGACAGGCGCTGGGTCAGCGACTCGAACATGGGATACGGTGCCAGACAAAGGGGCGGCAAGTATAACGCGAGCCCCGGCGGACCCAGCACCGGCGCGGTTCGCGTCCGGCCGACGGTATGCCAAACTCCACGCATGTCCGAATCGCTGATCCCCCTGCTCGCCACCCTGGCCTACCTGATCGCTGCGGGCGGACTCGTCCGCAGCCTGCGCGAGGGCAACACCCGCAGCCGGGCGGTGCTCTGGCTGGCGCTTCCGGCCATCGTCCTGCATGCCGCCACGCACGCCATCGGCTGGTCCCACCTGCATGGGCCGGACCTGCATTTCTTCGCCGCGCTTTCGCTGGTCGGCCTGGGCATGGCGGCGTTCAGCACGCTCGCCGCCGGCACCCAGCGCATGGAAGCCCTCGGCGTGGTGATCTATCCGTTCGCCGGCATCCTGGTGTTGCTCTACCACTTCGCCGGCCACGGGCACAGCGAGAATCTCGATTGGCGCCTGCAACTTCATGCCTGGCTGGCGCTGCTTGCCTATGCCGCGCTCGCCGTGGCCGCGCTGATCGCGGTGATGCTGTGGTTCCAGGAACGCGCCCTGCGCCAGCGCCATCTGGGCGGCTGGCTGCGCGCGCTGCCGCCGCTGGTCCAGTTCGAAGCGCTGCTGTTCCGTTCGCTGACCGCCAGCTTCGTGCTGCTGACGCTGGCCCTGGTCACCGGCGTGGTCTTCGTCGAAAACCTGCTGGCGCAGCACCTGTGGCACAAGACGGTGCTTTCGTTCCTGAGCTGGCTGGTGCTCGGCGCCCTGCTGTTCGGTCGCTGGCGCTTCGGCTGGCGCGGGCCGCGCGCGGTGAAGCTGACGCTGACTTCGATGCTGCTGCTGCTGCTGGCGTTCTTCGGCAGCAAGTTCGTGCTCGAAGTGCTGCTCAAGCAGGCCTGAGCCGGCTCGGATCGCTCAGAAAGCGGCGGCCAGGGCGTCCGCCAGTCGGTCCACCGCGATCACTTCCATCTCGCCGACCCGGCCTTTCTTCGGGGCGTTGCCCTTCGGCACGATGGCGCGCCTGAAGCCGTGGGTCGCGGCCTCCTTCAACCGCTCCTCGCCATTGGGCACCGGGCGGATCTCGCCAGACAACCCGACTTCGCCGAAGGCCACGGTCTTTTCGGCCAGGGGCCGGTCGCGCAACGAAGACACCACGGCCAGCAGCACCGGCAGATCCGCCGCGGTTTCCTGCACGCGGATGCCGCCGACCACGTTGACGAACACGTCCTGGTCGAACACGCCGACGCCGCCATGCCGATGCAGCACGGCCAGCAGCATCGCCAGCCGGTTCTGCTCCAGGCCCACCGTGACCCGGCGCGGATTGGACAGCGGGCTGTGATCGACCAGCGCCTGCACCTCGACCAGCAACGGCCGCGTGCCTTCGCGGGTGACCATGACCACGCTGCCCGGCGTCGGCTCGCTCGAGCCGGACAGGAAGATCGCCGAGGGATTGGCCACTTCGCGCAGGCCCTTGTCGGACATGGCGAACACGCCGAGCTCGTTGACCGCGCCGAAGCGGTTCTTGAACGCGCGCAGGATGCGGAAGCGGCTGCCGCTCTCGCCTTCGAAATACAGCACGGCATCGACCATGTGCTCGAGCACGCGCGGCCCGGCGATGCCGCCTTCCTTGGTGACGTGGCCGACCAGGAACACGCTGGTGCCGGTTTCCTTGGCGAAGCGCACCAGTCGCGCCGCGCTCTCGCGCACCTGGCTGACCGAGCCCGGCGCGGCGGTCAGCTGTTCCGACCACAGGGTCTGGATGGAATCGGCGACGATCAGGCCGGGCTTCGCCTCCGACAGCAAGCGCAAGGATCCTCTCGACGCCGGTTTCGGCCAGCGCGTCCAGGCCCTCCAGCGGCAAGCCCGAGGCGCGTGGCGCGGCCGGCCACCTGCGACAGGCTCTCCTCGCCGGTGACGTACAGGGCTGGCAGGCGTGCCGCCCATCGCCGCCAGCGCCTGCAGCAGCAGGGTCGACTTGCCGATGCCCGGATCGCCGCCGACCAGCACCACCGAGCCTTCCACCAGGCCGCCGCCCAGCACGCGGTCAAGCTCGCCGATTCCGGTGGAGACGCGTACCTCGGCGGTCTGGCTGACCAGCTTCAGTGGCGTGATCTTCGGCGCGTCGATCGCGCCGGCATAACCGGTGTTGCGCACGCGCCGACTTGCCCGCGGATGCGGGCTCGACGACGAATTCGGAAAGCGTGTTCCAGGCGCCGCATTCGCCGCACTGGCCCTGCCACTTGTTGAAGCTGGCGCCGCAATCGGAGCAGACATAGGCGGTCTTGGCTTTGGCCACGGGTGTTCCTCGATGCGGTTTCGCCATCTTAAGCGACCGCGCGGCTCAACGTTCGGCGAGGACGATCGAAGTCCCGGCTTCGACTCCGCCGCGCTGGTAGCGCACGGCGATGGTGGCTCCCGGCGAATACTGCTTGAGGGCATCGGAGTAGGCGCGCAGGCCGTCAATCGCGCTGGCGTCGATGGCGACGATCACGTCTCCCGGCTTCAGGCCCGCCTTGCTTGCCGGCGAGCCCGCACCGATATCGGCGACCCGCATTCCAGCGCCGGCGAAAGCGAAGTCCGGCGTGATGCCGGTGCTTACGCGGCGCTCGCCTGCCCTGGCCGGCGCCGGCGCGGCGGATTTGCCAGCGCCCGCGAAGCTCATCGGTTCGGGACGTTCGGCGAGATAGACAACCGCCTCGCGTGCAATGGCGGCGACCCTGGACAGGCCCGCGACATCGATCTTGTCCACATCGTCGCCGGGCTGGTGGTAATCGGGACTGGCTCCGGCGAACAACTGCACGGCCGGTACGCCGGCTTCGACGAACGCCACCTGGTCGGACGCGCTGATGTCCTGGCTGACCATCTCGGTCTCGACGCCGGTGACGAAGCCAGCGCCCATGAAGATGAATTTCCATTCGCTCGCCGAGGCCCCGCCAAGCACCAGCAGCTTGCCGTTCCCGAGTCGGCCAACGGTATCCATGTTGACGTTGCCGATGACCTGCCTGGCCGGATAGCGCTGCATCGCCGTCACGTAGTGGCGTGCGCCGCGCAGTCCCTCCTCCTCTGCGCTGAAAGCGGCAAAGACGATATTGCGTTTCGGCGCCGACGATTTCAGCACCTCGGCCAGTTCGAGCAGCACGGCGACGCCGCTGGCGTTGTCGTCGGCGCCATTGTGGATCTGGTTCTCGTTGCCCTTCTTCGGATCCGGCCAGCCCATCCCCAGGTGGTCGTAGTGGGCCGACAGCACGACCGATTGCTGCCCCCAGTCGGGGTTGCTGCCCGGCAACACCGCCAGCACGTTCCTGGCCATGACCGGCTTGCCATCCGGCCCCTTGGCCACTTCGAACGCCTGGAAATAGCCACCGTTGTCGCCTGCCGGCAACAAGCCGGAGGCCTTGAAGCTTGCCGCGATGTAATCGGCGGCGGCATCCAACTCCTTGCTGCCAAGGCCGCGCCCGCGCATTGCATCGTCGGCCAGATGGCTTATGTGCGCCTTCATGCGGTCGCTCCGAAACACGGGAGCGAGTTGCGCCAGTGCAGGCCGCTTGTCCAGGACGACGGAATCGGCAACCGGTTCCGGCGCGAGGACCTTCGACAATGGCGAGCCGACCGTCGGCCACTCGCCCTTCGCGATGTTGGTGGGCTCCGTGCCGGTGAAAGCGAGATAGCTGTATTTCCCGTAGTGCGGAAGTTTCCTGGCCAGTCCCTCCACCGCGGCGAGTTCGGGCACCGACAACCAGACAACGGCAAGGTCCGGATTCCCCGGATGGCGCACCGCCACCACCACACTGTTCTCCGTGCGCGGGAATTCGCCGCGACCAAGCCGGGCCCGGGTATCGTCGATCCCGCCCTGGTAGCCGGCGACGGACTTGTCCACCACGTGACGCCAGCGATTGTTCCAGCCGAGGATCCAGACACTGCGATCGGCGGGTAGTACCGACAGCTCCTTGTCGCCGACCACCTTGATGTCGCGCGTGCTGTCTTTGGTCCAGATGTCGGCAAGCTTGCGATAACGCTCCGCTTCAGCGGCCGACGCGTCACTTGGCAGCACCAGCGTTACCTTGTCCGCGCCAAACGCTTTCGACAACGACGGTGGAATCTCGGCGAAGTTCAGCGTGCGGAACAAGTCGAATTGCGGATCGACCTCGATGCGCAGCGGCGCCTCGGCCAGATCGAGCGTGAACGACTGCGTCTTCTGCGTCATCTCCACCCTTTCGAGGCGGACGGCCGTGGCGCTGTAAACCGCAACCGGCACCTGCAGCACATAGGCCTCGCCCGCCTGCTTCTGGGCCAGGGTGAACGTCAGTCGATGGCGACTGCCAACGCGCTCGACACCGGTTGCGCCCAGCGCCAGTTCTGGGGCGCCGGTGCGCAGCACCCACTGGTCGAAGAATCCGCCCAGCTTGCGATCGCTGACGGATTCGAAAGCGACGCGGATATCGTCGAACGAGGCGCGCTTGAACTTGTTGTCGCGATAGAAGCGCTGCATCCCGCGCACGAAGGTCTCGTCTCCGACCAGGCCCCGCAGCATGTTCCAGGTCATCGTCGCCTTGCCGTACCCGACCGCCTGCGACGCGGCGTTGTCCCGCGAGCGGAATTTCGAGAGCGGGAAATCCTTGCCGACGCTGACGTAGTCCGTGTAGGCCTGGAGCGCGGAGCGGCGATAGTCGGCGCCCTGGCCTCGCTGTTCGGCGACCAGTGATCCGCCATGTAGGCAGTCAGCCCTTCGCACCAGTTGCCCGATTCGAAGTCGACGAAAACGCCATTGCCCCACCAGTTGTGCAGCAACTCGTGCGGATAGGACGAATGAAGGATGAATGGGAAGCGGATGATCTGCGAGCCGAGCAGCGTGAAGGAAGGCATGCCGTAACCGGTCTCCCAGAAATTCTCCACCAGCGCGAATTTCCCGTACGGATAAGGGCCGATCAGCTTGCGGTACATCTCCAGGTACTGGGCGGTCGTCTCCAGGTAGCGATTGGCGAGCGCATCGTCCTTCTCGCGCAGGAACGCCATCGCCTTGACCGCGCCCGCGTCGAATTCGTACTCGGTGAAGGCGGCAGCGATTACGTAGATTTCCTCGGTCGGTGTATCGACCACCCAGGTGTCGCGATGCTTTCCGCCACGGTCCTCGCTGCTCGATGCGGCTGCCCTGGCTGACGCTGCGCCAGCCCGAGGGCGTGGTCACGGTCAGGCGATAGGTGACGTACTCGGTGCCGAAACTCGGAATCCAGTAGGTCGAGCCGGCCAGGTAGGCGCCGCGCGCATCGACGATGCCCGGAGACTGGCTGAAGCCGCGGGCGTATTCCTCGCCGACTTGCGCGATGGCGTGGTTGATCTTTCCTTCGTAACGAAGAATCAGCCTTTCGGGCGGGCTGCCGGCAAAGCGAATCGTCCAGGCCTTCAACGGCACCGGCGCGCGACTCGACGGGCTGTCCTTGTCCATGCCCGGGTCGGCGGCGCTTGCGTCGGCGCTCGCCAGCAACAGTTGGACGCCATCGCCTTCCAGATGGGCATCAGGTTGGCATTCAGCTTGAACGTGAGTTCGCGTGCGGAAGTCGTGGCCGGCAAGCGGATCTCGTCGACCACGCTGATCAGGCTTGCCGCAGGATCCAGGCTGACATCGACCGTGTGCGCGACTGGCGGCTCACCAGCATGCGCCAGGCAACTACCCAGGCCAAACAGCAAAAAGAACAGTCTGTTGCCCATCGTCCCCCCGGACTCGGTTCTCGCCTTGGTACCGCATCCGCGGACCTTCCCTCGAATTTAGGGGAATTGCGCGATCACGGCAAATCCGATGCATGAGCGCCTGCTTGCGCGATATGGATATGGTTGCGCGTCTTGGCGGCGATGAATTCACCGTCATCCTGGCCGGGAGAATCCTGGAGGAATTGGCCAGGCCTTTCCTGATCGGGAGACGCGAGTCGCGATTCAATGCCGGGAGACCGGAGCCTGCTTCCACCTTAACGCAGGACGAAAAAAAGCCCGCGTCATGCGCGGGCCTCTTGGCTATCCTGGTTCTCGAGGTAGCCGCTGGAACGGGTCAATGGTGCCGGAAATAGGAATCGAACCTACGACCTACGCATTACGAATGCGCCGCTCTACCAACTGAGCTATTCCGGCGGAACGCTGAATTTTAGGCCCTGGCGGGCCCTGCGGTCAATTTGACCGTCACTCGACCAGGATGAAACGCAATTCCTTGGGCAGGGCGAAAACCATGTTCTCCGGCTCGCCGTGCAGCTCGCCGCACCGCCCCGCCAGCCAGCGACTGCAGCCGCGCAACCACGCCCTGGACCAGCACTTCGGGAGCCGACGCTCCGGCGGTGACACCAATCGCACGCTTGCCCACGAGCCAGGCCGGATCGATGTTCTCGGCGCCGTCGACCAGGTAGGCCGAAGCGCCCTGCTTCTCCGCCAGCTCGCGCAAGCGGTTGGAATTCGAGCTGTTGACCGATCCGACCACCAGCACCAGATCGCATTCGCCCGCCAGCTCGCGCACCGCATCCTGGCGGTTCTGCGTGGCGTAGCAGATGTCGTCGTGCCGTGGACCTTGCAGCGCGGGATATCTCGACTTCAAGGCGGCGATCACGTCGCGCGTTTCGTCCACCGACAGCGTCGTCTGGGTCGTGTAGGCGACGTTGTCCGGCTGCGAGATCTCCAGCCGATTGCGCGTCCTCGACATGTTCTCGACCAGATAGATCTGGCCCTTTCCGGCCTCGGCCTGCCATTGCCCCATGGTGCCTTCGACCTCCGGATGGCCCTCGTGGCCGATCAGGACGACGTCGCGGCCGGCGCGGCAATGCCGCACCACTTCGATGTGCACCTTGGTCACCAGCGGGCAGGTCGCGTCGAATATCTTCAATCCGCGGCCGGCCGCTTCGTTGCGAACAGCCTGCGAGACGCCATGCGCGCTGAAGATCACCGTGCCGCCGGCCGGCACCTCATCCAGCTCCTCGACGAACACGGCGCCGCGCTGGCGCAGGTCCTCGACCACGAAACGGTTGTGCACGACTTCATGGCGCACGTAGATCGGCGCGCCGAGCGTCTCGATCGCCCGCTTGACGATCTCGATGGCGCGATCCACGCCAGCGCAGAAGCCGCGCGGGTTGGCCAGTACGATATCCATCAGCTATGTTTGCCCTTGTCGCCGTGACGCAGGCTGAACAGCACCATCAGCGACGGCGCCGACCACGATGCAGCTGTCGGCCAGGTTGAATACCGGCCAGTGAAAGCTCTTCCAGTACCACTGCACGAAATCGACCACGTAGCCGAAGCGCAGTCGGTCGATCACGTTGCCGAGCGCGCCGGCGATGATCAAGGCGTAGGGCAGCGCCGTGCGCCAGTCGCCGCGCGGCAGTGCGCGCCAGCGCGATCACGAGCCCGCCGCTGATCAGCACCGCCAGCGTGACGAAGAACGCATGCTGCCAGCCTCCGGCGTCGGCCAGGAAGCTGAAGGCCGCGCCGGTGTTGTGGGTCAGCGTCCAGTTCCAGAAACCAGGCAGGAAGGCTTTCGGCTGCTGGAATGTCAGTTGTCCGACCGCCAGCCATTTGCTCAACTGGTCCAGCGCGATCATGGCAGCCGACAACGTCAGCCAGGCCAGCGCGCTTGGTCCTGAACGGCTCACTTGCGTCTGTTCCCGTGCGGCCATCATCTAGAAGTACTTCCTGGATTCGCCATCGCCGTTCACGTTTTCCACGCAGCGCGCGCACAACTCCGGATCGTCGGCGGAGCTGCCGACGTCGGCGCGATAATGCCAGCAGCGCACGCATTTCCGCGTGGCCGGACGGCCTTGCGAAAATCCAGGCATCGGAACCTTCGGCCTTGACCGCCTCGGCCGGCCGCGAGGCGAGCGGCTTCAGGCTGAACGAGGAGGTGATGAACAGGAATCGCAACTCCTCCGCGATGCCCGGGTGCGCGTCCAGCGCCTCGACATTGAGGTCCGCATACGCCTCGACCTCGGCAGCCAGCGACGCGCCGATCTTTCCGTCGGCGCGCATCGGCTCGAGCATCTTGCTCACGGCTTCCCGCAGGGACAGCAACTCCTGCATCAGCGGTCCGTCGGCCAGCCGATACTCGCCGTCCGCAGGCAGCAGTTCATCGATTTCGATGGTGGTCGAGAACAGCACGTTTTCATGGCGATCGCCTGGCAGGTACTGCCAGATCTCGTCGGCGGTGAAGCTCAGCACCGGAGCGATCCAGCGCGCGAAGGCATCGATGATCCGGTACATGGCGCTCTGCGCCGAGCGACGGCCATGGCTGTCGACCTGCATCGTGTACAGGCGATCCTTGGTCACGTCCAGGTACAGGGCGCCAAGATCGTTGCTGCAGAAATTCTGGAGCAAGGCGACCACGCGCGCGAAGTCATAGTCGCGGTACGCTTCCCAGATGCGATCGTTCAATTCACGCGCACGCGCCATCGCCCATTGGTCGAGCAACAAGCTCTCTTCCACCGGCACCAGGTGGATGGCCGGATCGAAGCCGGCCAGGTTGCCCAACAGGAATCGTGCCGTGTTGCGTATGCGCCGATAGGCATCGGCGCTGCGCTTGAGGATTTCGTCGGACACCGACATCTCGTTGCGGTAGTCGGCGGATGCCACCCACAGGCGCAGCACATCGGCGCCGAGCGAGTCGATGACTTTCTGCGGCTCGACCACGTTGCCGATCGATTTGGACATCTTGCGGCCTGATGCATCGACGGCAAAGCCGTGCGTGAGCACCTGCCGGTAAGGCGCCGCGCCGTCCATCGCGATGCCGGTCAGCAACGAGCTCTGGAACCAGCCCCGATGCTGGTCGGAACCTTCGAGGTACAGGTCGGCCGGTTTGTGCAAACCCTGCTCCGGCCGCGCGGCGAGCACGCCCTCATGGGTCACGCCCGAATCGAACCAGACATCGAGGATGTCGGTCACCTTGTCGTACTCGACCGCCTCGCTGCCCAGCAGTTCGGAGGCCTCGAGATTGAACCAGGCATCGGCGCCGCCGAGTTCGACCCTGGCGGCGACTTCGCGCATCAACTCGACGCTGCGCGGATGCGGCTCGCCGGATTCCCGGTTCACGAACAACGCAATCGGCACGCCCCAGGTCCGCTGGCGGCTGATGCACCAGTCCGGCCTGCCGTTGACCATGCCGGCGATGCGCGCCTCGCCCCAGTCGGGAATCCACTTCACGCCCTTGATGGCTTCCAGCGCGTCCTTGCGAAGGTTCGCCTGGACCATGGAAATGAACCACTGCGGCGTGGCCCGGAACGCCACCGGCGACTTGTGCCGCCAGCAGTGAGGGTAACTGTGCGTCAGCTTCTCCGAAGCCAGCAGCACGCCGCGCTCGGCGAGCAACTCGGTGATGGTGTCGTTGGCTTTCCAGATGTACTGCCCGGCAAAAATCTCCGTGCTCGGCAGGAACACGCCCCTGCCATCGATCGGATTGAGCACCTCGAGGCCATACTTCTGCCCGACCACGAAGTCTTCCTGGCCATGTCCGGGCGCGGTATGCACGGCGCCGGTACCGGCATCGGTGGTGACATGATCGCCAAGGATGATCGGGACGATGCGCGAATAGAACGGGTGCTGGAGCAGCATGAGTTGCAGGTCTGCGCCCTTCGCCCGGCCAAGGATGTCGGGCTGCTCGATGCCGTAGCGCCGCAGCGCGCTTTCCGCCAGCGCCTCGGCCAACACCAGCAGGACGCGACGACCGCCGCGCGCCGGCCCTTCCACCAGTACATAGTCCAGGTCCGGACCAAGCGTCACCGCCAGGCTTGCCGGCAAGGTCCATGGCGTCGTCGTCCAGATCGGCACGCTGACGATGGCCTCGCCGACCTCCGCGCCGAACTTCGCCGCGAGCGCCTTGGCGTCGATCGCGTCATAGGCGACGTCGACGGCCGGGGAGGTCTTGTCGGCGTATTCGATCTCCGCCTCGGCCAGGGCCGATCCGCAGTCGAAGCACCAGTGCACCGGCTTCACGCCGCGGGCCAGGTGGCCGCGTTCGACGATCTTCGCCAGCGAACGCAGCATGTCCGCCTCGAATTTGAAATCCATGGTCCGGTAGGGGTGCGCCCAGTCGCCCAGCACGCCGAGGCGCTGGAAGTCCCGGCTTTGCCCGGCGATCTGCTCACCGGCATATTCCCGACACCTCTGCCGGAATGCCGCCGCGTCGAGCTTGTCGCCGACCTTGCCGAATTTCTTCTCGACCGCCAGCTCGATCGGCAGTCCATGGCAGTCCCAGCCTGGCACATAGGGCGCGTCGAAGCCGGACAGCAGGCGCGACTTCACCACCATGTCCTTGAGAATCTTGTTGACCGCGTGGCCGATGTGGATCGCGCCGTTGGCGTAAGGCGGGCCGTCATGAAGCACGAACGAGGGGCGATCCTTGGCGTGTTCGCGAATCTGCTGGTACAGCCCGGACTTCTGCCAGCCGGCCAGGATGCCCGGCTCGCGCTTGGGCAGGTCGCCACGCATCGGAAATGCCGTCTCCGGAAGCGAGATGGTGTGTTTGTAGTCTTTGTTCGGCTCTGCGGACATTACGCACTGACTCCAATGTTTTCCCGATCGTGCCGGAGAATTTTTCGCGCCTGATCGGCGTCGATGTCCATCTGCCGGACCAGGGCCGGCAGATCTTCGAATTTCGCTTCGTCGCGAAGCTTGGCCACGAATTCGACCCGCAGGCGACGACCATACAGATCGCCTTCGAAGTCAAACAGATGCGCTTCGAGCAATGGCTCCGTTCCGTGAATCGTCGGACGGGTGCCGAGACTGGACACGCTGGCACGCGGCGCCCGGCCGACGCCGTGCACCCATGTCGCATAGATGCCGGTCAGCGCCGTGCGTTTGCCCATCAGGCGCAGGTTGGCGGTCGGGTAACCAAGTTGGCGGCCGAGCTGTTTGCCCCGAACCACCTTGCCGTCGATGGCATATCGGCGGCCCAGCCCGGCGGCGGCTCCATCCAGGTCGCCTTCGGCAAGATCCTGGCGCAGCAGCGAGCTCGATATCCGTTGCTCGCCGACATGGACCGGCTCGATCTGGCACGCCTTGAAGCCGCGCGCCTCGCCGAGCGACTGCAGGACGGCGATATCGCCTGCCCTGCCCTTGCCAAACCGGAACTCCGGTCCGACCCAAACCTCGCGAGCCGAGAGGCGCTTCACCAGGATCTGGTCGACGAACGCTTCCGGCGACATCGAGGACAAGGCCGCGTTGAAACGCAGGAGCCCGACCACGTCCACGCCCAGCCCGCGCAGCCCCTCGAATTTCGCGCGAGGCAGCAACAGTCTTGGAGGGAGTTCGCCGCGAGCGAAGAACTCGCGCGGCAGCGGCTCGAAACTCAGCGCCACGGAGGCAAACCCAAGTTCACGGGCGCGCGCCAGCACGTGGCCGACCAGCGCCTGATGCCCAAGATGCAGGCCGTCGAAAGCTCCGATGCACACCACGCTGCCCTGCGGGCAAATTGCCTTGCCCTCGACGTCCCGGAACAGCTTGCTCATGGCCGAAAGTATAACGTTTAGGCGCAGCTAGACGCCGCGAAGGTCCTTGATACGGAATCCCATCGCGAACAGGACCGCCGTGTAGCCCAATCCGCCCAGGCCGACGAGAGCCGTCAGGCGCCAGATCCGGGTCCCGACCGGCACGGTCCAGTCCGGCCAGAGCCAGAGTCCGCCGAGCAGCAGGAACACCATGATCGAGCATGCCGCAACCAGTCGGATTCCAAATCGCATCCATCCGGCCTCGCGCTGGTAGACGCCATCGCGGCCCAACGCCCGCCACAGCATCCACAGGTTCAGATAGCTCGCCAGCGCGCTGGCCATGGCCAGGGCGACATGCAGGCCAGGCACCCGGGACAGGCCTTGCAGCCAACCGTCGGAAAGATCGTCCGGCGTGTGCCACAGCCAGAACAGGAGGGCGAGGAAGAGTCGCGTTCAGGACCATGTTGGCCAGCATCGAAGCCACGCCGGCGCGAACCGGCGTGCGCGTGTCCTGGCGAGCGAAAAAGGCCGGCGCCAGCACCTTCACCAACGCGAACGCCGGCAGGCCGAAGCTCAGCGCCGACAGCGACAACGCCGCCATGTGCGCGTCGTGCACCGTGAACGCGCCGTGCTGGAACAGGGTCGCCACCAGCGGTTCGGCCAGCAGCACCAGGCCAAGCATCGCCGGCACGGCGATCAGCAACGTGGTTCGCAGTCCCCAGTCCAAGGCCCTGGAAAACCCGGCGTGGTCGGTGTTGACGTGATGCCTGCGACAGCGAAGGAAGGATCACCGTACCGAGCGCCACGCCGAACATTCCCAGGGGAAACTCGAGCAAGCGGTCGCTTTGCGTCAGCCAGGACTGCGAGCCGGTGATCAGGTAGGTCGCGATCAAGGTGTCGAACAGCAGGTTCACCTGTGCCACCGATGAGCCGAACAAGGTCGGCACCATCAGCTTCATTACCTTTTTCACTTCGGGAGCGCCCCAGCCCCAGCGCGGCCAGGACAACAGGCCAAGCTTGGCGAGCACGGGCAGTTGCACCAGCAACTGCAGCACGCCGGCGATCAGGATCGCCCATGCCATCGAGGTGACCGGCACCTTGAAATGCGGGGCCCACCACAGCGCCGCCGCGATCATGCAGACATTCATGATCACCGGCGTGATCGCCGGAATGGCGAAGCGGTGGAAGGTATTGAGCACGGCGCCGGACATGGCCGTGAGCGAAATGAACAGCAGGAACGGGAAGGTGATCCGCAGCAGGTCGCTGGTCAGCTGGAACTTGGCCGGCTCGTCCTGCGACCCGGGAGCGAACAGGCTGGTCACCTGCGGGGCGAACAGCACGCCGAGCGCCGTGATCACCAACAGCACCGCCCCGAGCGTGCCCGAGACCCGCGCGATCATCAGCCGCAATTCCTCGGGCGTCCCCTTTTCCTTGACCTCGGTGAGGGCCGGCACAAAGGCAGTCGAGAAGGAACCCTCCGCGAACAGCCGGCGCATGAAATTGGGAATCCGGAAGGCGACCCAGAAGGCGTCCGTCGCCGCGTTGGCGCCGAAGACGGTAGCGAACACCACTTCCCGGACCAGTCCCAGGATCCGCGAGACAAAGGTCCCGCCGGTAAAGCTGATCGTGGACCGCGAGCAGGCTGGGCCGGGTCATGCCGGCAGTCCGCTGGACATGCGGGAGCGATTGACTCAAGCCCCTGAATCGGCCATACTTTTGAGTCTTCCGTGTCGCAATATCGATTTTCAGGAGTTTCACGTGGCCAACATCAAGTCCGCCAAGAAGCGCGCCAAGCAGACCGTGGTCCGCAATGCCCGCAATACCAGCCAGCGTTCCATGCTGCGCACCGCCGTCAAGCGCGTACTCAAGGCCCTTGAAGCCCAGGACGCCGCCGCCGCCGAAGCTGCGTACAAGACCGCCGTGCCGATCCTCGACCGCTACTCGTCGCGTGGCCTGATCCACAAGAACAAGGCCGCCCGTCACAAGAGCCGCATCAACGCCCGCATCAAGGCGCTCAAAGCCGCCTGATCGCGTCGTTTCGCGAGCAGACAAAAAGCCGGCCTTGGCCGGCTTTTTTGTTGCCCGGCTTTGCGGCCGGGCGGACGCCTCGCCTGGCGCGGGCTCAAGCATCGCGGGCCATCTCGGCACGCGCCGCCGCGTCCTCGGCCGCCTCGAGCGCATCGCGCTTCTGGTCGTCGAAGAACTGCTGGATCTTGAGCATGATCGGCCAGGTGCCTTCGCGGCTCAGCGCCGAAGTGACGAACCACGGCTCCTTCCAGTCCAGCGCCTTGACGATCTGCCTCGGCCTTCGCCTGGCGCTCTTCCGGCGACAGCAGGTCGCCCTTGTTCAGCACCAGCCAGCGGGGTTTTCGCCAGCATGCCGGGGTCGTACTTGCGCAATTCGTTCTCGATCGCGCGAACCTGGTAGACCGGATCGATGGCTTCGTCGAACGGCGCCATGTCCACCAGGTGCAACAGCACCCGCGTGCGCTGCACGTGGCGCAGGAACAGGCTGCCCAGCCCGGCGCCTTCGGCCGCGCCCTCGATGATTCCCGGAATATCGGCGATCACGAAGCTGCGGTAGGGCTCGACGCTGACCACGCCCAGGTTCGGATACAAGGTCGTGAACGGGTAGTCGGCGACCTTCGGCGTGGCCGCGGAGACCGCGCGCACAAAGGTGGACTTGCCGGCATTCGGAAAGCCCAGCAGGCCGACGTCGGCGAGCAACTTCAGTTCCATGCGGATCTCGCGCTCCTCGCCCGGCGAGCCGGTGGTGGCCTTGCGCGGCGCGCGGTTGACCGAACTCTTGAAGTGCACGTTGCCGCTGGCCGCCTTCGCCGCCGCGCCCGACCATCATCCGCTGGCCGTTCTCGGTCAGGTCGCCGATGATCTCGTCGGTCGCCACGTTGATGACCTCGGTGCCGATCGGCACCCGGATGATCACGTCTTCGCCGGCCTTGCCGTACATCTGCCGGCCCATGCCGTTCTCGCCGCGTTGGGCGCGGAACTGCCGCATGTGCCGGAAGTCGATCAGCGTGTTGAGGTTCTCGTCGGCCTCCACCCAGACGCTGCCGCCGTCGCCGCCGTCGCCGCCGTCCGGCCCGCCGAGCGGAATGAATTTCTCGCGACGAAAGCTGACGCAGCCGTTGCCGCCGGCGCCGGCGAACATGGTGATTACCGCTTCGTCTACGAATTTCATGAGGGGATTCTAACGTTGATGGTGGGGAGCGTAAACGAAAAGCCCCGCCGAAGCGGGGCCGTTCAAGCCTGCGTGCGGTCGATTACTCGGCCGGGACCACGCTGACGGTGCGACGCTTCTTCGGGACCCTTGACCGCGAAATCCACCCTGCCGTCCACGAGGGCGAACAGGGTGTGGTCGCGGCCCATGCCGACGCCGGAACCGCGATGGAACTCGGTGCCGCGCTGGCGGACGATGATGTTGCCGGCTTCGATCGCCTGGCCGCCATACATTTTCACGCCGAGGTATTTCGGATTGGAATCGCGACCGTTGCGGGATGAACCTACGCCCTTTTTTGATGCCATGACGAGTTCTCCTTCGCTTAAGCCGTGATGCCGGTGATTTCGATTTCGCTGAAGTGCTGGCGATGGCCCATCTGCTTGCGATGGTGCTTACGACGGCGGAACTTCACGATGCGGATTTTATCCAGGCGTCCGTGCGACTTGACCGTGGCCTTGACCAGGGCGCCTGCGATGTTGGGGGTGCCGACGGTGATGTTCTCGCCATCGCCCAGCATCAGGACATTGTTAATTTCGACGGTGCTGCCGGCTTCGACATCGAGCTTCTCGACGCGGAGCATTTCGCCCGTCATCACGCGGTACTGCTTACCGCCGGTAACGATGACTGCGTACATGACCGGAATTCCTCTGTAGTTATAGTGATGAAAATCCTGCCCCGCGGTCACGGGACAGAAGCGGAATTATGGTGGAAAACCCCTTTACGGGTCAAACCCTTTGGCCTGTCGCCAGGCTGGCCTGCCCGATCCCGGCCAGCCCGGCCCCTCCAGGCCGCTCACCGGCAGTCACGGCCGGACCGCCCCGGCCTGCTAAACTGCCCGGTTCCCCCCTTCCGGAACCGGTTTCGACGCATGGATACGATCCGGATCCGCGGCGCCCGCACCCACAACCTCAAGAACATCGATCTCGACCTGCCCCGAAACCGGCTGATCGTGATCACCGGCCTGTCCGGCTCGGGGAAGAGCTCGCTGGCCTTCGACACCATCTACGCCGAGGGCCAGCGCCGCTACGTGGAATCCCTGTCGGCTCTACGCCCGGCAGTTCCTGTCGGTCATGGAAAAGCCGGATGTCGATCACATCGAGGGCCTGTCTCCGGCGATCTCCATCGAACAGAAGTCAACTTCGCACAATCCGCGATCCACGGTCGGCACCATCACCGAAATCTACGACTACCTGCGCCTGCTGTACGCCCGGGTCGGCACCCCGCGCTGCCCGGACCACCATTTCCCGCTGGAGGCCCAGACGGTCAGCCAGATGGTCGACCATGGTCCTGGCCCAGCCCGAGGACAGCCGCTGCATGCTGCTGGCCCCGGTGGTGCGCGAGCGCAAGGGCGAGCACGTGCAGGTGTTCGAGCAACTGCGCGCCCAGGGCTTCGTCCGGGTCCGGGTCAATGGCGCCCTGTACGAACATCAATGAAGTCCCGGCGCTGGCCCTGCGCCAGAAACACACCATCGAAGCCGTGATCGACCGCTTCAAGCCACGCGCCGACATCAGCCAGCGGCTGGCCGAGAGTTTCGAGACCGCGCTCAAGCTCGGCGACGGCATGGCCTCGGTGCATGCACATCGACGATCCGGCCGTGGCGCCGCTGCTGTTCTCCTCCAAATTCAGCTGCCCGGTCTGCGACTACTCGCTTGCCGGAACTGGAGCCGCGCCTGTTCTCGTTCAACTCGCCGATGGGCGCCTGCCCGGCCTGCGACGGACTGGGCGTCGCCCAGTTCTTCGATCCGGCGCGGATCGTCGTGCATCCCGAGCTCAGCCTCGCCGCCGGCGCCGTGCGCGGCTGGGACCGGCGCAACGCCTACTACTTCCAGCTGATCGCCTCGCTGGCCAAGCACTACGGCTTCAATGTCGACACGCACCTGGAGCGAGCTTGGGCGAAAAGATCCGCCAGGCGGTGCTGTTACGGCAGCGGCAACGAGGTGATCAGCTTCACCTACCTGACCGAATCCGGCGGCCGCACCCAGCGCAAGCACAAGTTCGAAGGCATCGTGCCCAACCTGGAGCGCCGCTACCGGGAGACCGAATCGCAGGCGGTCAAGGAAGAACTGGCCAAGTTCATCAGCAATCGGCGCCTGCCCCGAATGCGGCGGCGCGCGGCTAACCGCGCCGCGCGCAATGTCTTCGTCGCCGACACAGCCCCTCACCCAGATCACCCAGTTGCCGGTGGACGAATCGCTGGCCTTCTTCGCCAAGCTGACCCTGCCGGGCTGGCGCGGCGAAGTGGCCGTGAAGATCGTCAAGGAAATCCGCGAACGGCTGCGCTTCCTGGTCGATGTCGGCCTCGACTACCTGACCCTGGACCGCAAGGCCGACACCCTGTCCGGCGGCGAAGCGCAGCGCATCCGCCTGGCCTCGCAGATCGGCGCCGGCCTGGTCGGCGTGATGTATGTGCTGGATGAGCCGTCGATCGGCCTGCACCAGCGCGACAACGAGCGCCTGCTCGGCACCCTGACCCGGCTGCGCGACATGGGCAACACGGTGATCGTCGTCGAGCACGACGAAGACGCCATCCGGCATGGCCGACCACATCGTCGACATCGGGCCCGGGCGCCGGCGTGCATGGCGGCGAAATCATCGCCCAGGGCTTGCTGGCCGACATCCTGAAGGCGCCGCGCTCGCTGACCGGCGCCTACCTGTCCGGCAAGCGCCGCATCGAGATCCCGAAGCAAGCGGCACAAGCCCAATCCGAAGATGGCGATGCGGCGTGCTCGGCGCGCAGCGGCAACAACCTCAAGAACATCGACCTGACCATCCACGCCGGCCTGTTCACCTGCATCACCGGCGTCTCGGGTTCCGGCAAGTCCACGCTGATCAACGACACGCTCTACCCCATCACCGCCAACGAGCTGAACGGCGCATCGCAGACCATCGCGCCGCATCGCGAAGTGGAGGGCATGGAACTGTTCGACAAGGTGGTGGACATCGACCAGTCGCCGATCGGCCGCACGCCGCGCTCCAACCCGGCGACCTACACCGGCCTGTTCACGCCGCTTGCGCGAACTGTTCGCGCAGGTGCCGGAAGCGCGCGCCCGCGGCTATTCGCCGGGCGCTTCAGCTTCAACGTGCGCGGCGGCCGCTGCGAGGCCTGCCAGGGCGATGGCCTGATCAAGGTCGAGATGCACTTCCTGCCCGACGTCTATGTGCCCTGCGATGTCTGCCACGGCAAGCGCTACAACCGCGAGACGCTGGAGATCCTCTACAAGGGCTACAGCATCCACGATGTGCTGGAGATGACGGTCGAGGACGCGCTCAAGCTGTTCGAGCCGGTGCCGACCCTGGCGCGCAAGCTGGAAACGCTGATCGATGTCGGCCTGAGCTACATCAAGCTCGGCCAGTCGGCGACCACGCTGTCCGGCGGCGAAGCGCAGCGCGTGAAGCTGTCCAAGGAACTGAGCGCGCCGCGATACCGGGCGCACGCTGTACATCCTCGACGAGCCGACCACCGGCCTGCATTTCCACGACATCGAGCACCTGCTCGCCGTGCTGCACAAGCTGCGCGACGACGGCAACACCATCGTGGTCATCGAACACAACCTGGATGTGATCAAGACCGCCGACTGGGTGATCGACCTCGGCCCGGAAGGCGGCCACCGCGGCGGCCAGATCATCGCCGAGGGCACGCCCGAGGCACTGGCGAAGATCGAGGCCTCGTACACCGGCCAGTTCCTGGCCAAACTGTTCGACGGCGCCAAGCCGGGCAAGAAGAAGAGCGCCGCGTGAGCCCCGATCTTTTCCAGATGGATATCCCCGTGCGCTGGCGCGACCTGGATGCATTCAACCACGTCAACAACGCCAGCTACCTGGGCTACGTCGAGGAGGCGCGGGTCGCGCTGGTTCAAGTCGCTGAGCGACGGACTGGGTGAGCGAGTCGGCAGCGCCGATCCTGGCGGCGATAACGGTCAATTACCGACGCCCGGCCGCCTGGCCGGAAACGGTGCGCGTCGAACTTTTCGCCGAGCGCATCGGCAACAAGAGCCTGACCCTCGGGCCACCGCATCCACTCTCGCGGGCGATCCGGCGATGCTCTACGCCGACGGCAATGCGGTCATGGTCTGGGTGAATCGCGACGGAGAGTCGGTGCTGCTGCCCGAGGCCGTCCGCAGCGCCTGCTCAGTCCCTTAGGTCGAACGAATCGGCGTCCAGCTGCGCGGGGAAATTCTCGCGATGCCGGGCCAGCGCCGCGGCTGAGAAACTGACCGTGGCGACCTGCGCCTGCGGCCCGCATTCCAGCAACGGCCTGCCGAGCTCATCGAGCGCGACGCTGTCGCCGCTGTAATGGATGTCGTTGCCATCCGAGCCCACCCGGTTGACCGCCGCGACGCAGCACAGGTTTTCGATTGCGCGCGCCCGCAGCAGGGTGCGCCAGGCGTGCCTGCGCGGGCTCGGCCAGTTGGCGACGAAAACCAGCAGGTCGTAATCGAAGCCGTCCGGCAGCCTCGACGTCGAAGCGATTGCGGATGAACACCGGGAAGCGCAGGTCGTAGCAGACCAGCGGGCAGACTCGCCAACCTTTGAATTCGACCGTCAATCGATCACGACCCGCTGCGTAGCGCTCATGCTCCTTCGCCATCCGGAACAGATGGCGCTTGTCGTAATGGCGGAGCTCGCCGTCGGGCGTGGCCCACAGCAGCCGGTTGAAAACCCCGTCGCCCTTCGCGGATCTGCACGCTGCCGGTGACCACCGCTCCGAGCTTCCGTCGCCTGCTCGCGAATCCAGGCCACGCTCGGGCCGTCCATGCCTTCGGCGTGCCTGGATGGCTTCGTTGCTGAAACCCGAGGTGAAAGTTTCCGGCAACACGATCAGGTCGGTTTTTCCGGCCAGGTCGGACATGAGCGCCGCATACATCGCGCGGTTGGCCTCGGGATCCAGCCAGATGGTGTTGCCCTGGACCAGGCTGACGCGCAGGTCTTGCATGTTCATACCCTCTCCAGACGGGCGATGGCGGCGTCGAGCGTGTCCTGGTTCTTGGCGAAGCACAGCCGGATCAAGCGCTGGCCGGCAGGCGGCGTCTCATAGAATGGCGACAGCGGAATGGCCGTCACGCCCTTCTCGATGGTCAGCCAGCGGCAGAACTCGGCGTCGGGCAGGTCGCTGATGGCCGAATAGTCGACCAGTTGGAAGTAGCCGCCGGGCACCGGCAACGGCTTGAGCCGGGTGCTCCCGAGCTGCGCGCGCGAAATGATCGCGCTTTTCCTGGTAGAACGCGCCGAGTTCCCGATGATGCTCGGGGTGGTTCTCGATCATCGCCGCAAACGCCGACTGCGCCGGCGCGAAACTGCAGAACGTGTTGTATTGATGCACCTTGCGGAATTCGGCGCGTGAGCGCGGCGGCGCGATGCAGTAGCCGACCTTCCAGCCCGTGCAGTGATAGGTCTTGCCGAAGCTGGAAATGACGAAACTGCGCTCGGCCAGCTCCGGATAACGCAGCACGCTTTCGTGTCGGCGACCATCGAACACGATGTGCTCGTAGACCTCGTCGGAGAGCACCAGGATCCGGGTATCGAGCACGATCGCCGAGAGTTCGGCCATGTCCTCGACGTCGAGCATCGCGCCGGAAGGGTTGTGCGGCGTGTTGATGAAAATCATCCGGTGCGCGGGGTGACCGCCTCGCGAACCTTGCTCCAGTCGACCGAAAAATCATCGGGATCCAGCGCGACGTGCACGGCCTTCGCCCCCGCCAGGTCGATCGCCGGCTCATAGCAGTCGTAGCAGGGATCGAGCACGATCACTTCGTCGTCCGCGCAAACCACCGCCAGCACGGCGTCGAATATGGCCTCGCTGCCGCCGCTGGTGACGGTGATCTCCGAGTCCGGATCCACCGGCCGGCCGTAGCACTCCAGCGTCTTTGCCGCGATGGCCTGGCGCAGCGCGGGAATGCCGCTCATCGGCGCATATTGATTCTTGCCTTCGCGCACCGCCCGGGACAACTCATGGGCGAGGAACTCCGGCAACGGAAAATCGGGAAATCCCTGGCCAAGATTCACCGCGCCGTGTTCCGCGGCGAGCTGCGACATCACGGTGAATATGGTGGTGCCGACTTTCGGGAGCTTGGTGGAAATCTGCATGGTCTGGATGCTGTCTGGAATGGGCGACCCGGATTATGCGGACTTGGACGACCTGCTGCATTGCTTGCCTGGCCCGTGGCCTCGGACTTGCGGCGCGCCGCCCCTGAACGGCCCCCGGTTTCCTAGACAGCATCCCTCTCCAATAGGTAGCATGGCCGCTGGATGAACCACTCCCCTCCTCACTCTGCAGCCCTACTCGAATGCCAGGGCCTGACGTTTTCGCGCAATGAGGAACGGATTTTCGGCCCGCTTGATTTCAGCCTTGGCGAGAGCGAGGCCCTGCTGGTGCTGGGCGGCAACGGCACCGGCAAGACCACCTTGCTCCGGGTGCTTGCGGGCCTGCTGGCCGCAACCGACGGAGTGGTCCGATTCGAGCAGCGCGCAGTCGACCAGGGACACCTGGCTCGAGGCTGTGCGTTCCTCGGCCACCTGCCGGGCCACAAGGGCGATCTGAGCGCGCTCGAGAACCTGCGATTCACCGCCTCGATGCAGGACTCTCCGATTCCTCCCGAGCAGGCCCTGGCCGAGGTCGGCCTGGCCGGCTTCGAGGACAATCTCGCGCGGCGCCTGTCCGCCGGCCAGAACAAACGCCTGGCCCTGGCCCGGCTCATCCTTTCGCCAGCCCGCCTGTGGCTGCTCGACGAGCCCTATGCGAATCTCGATCTCGACGGCATCGCGCTGGTGAACAAGCTGATTACCCACCATGTTTCCGGGAGCGGAGCCGTGCTGCTGACGACCCACGGCGCCTATGCGGCCCCACCGGTCCGGGTCCGCACCCTGGAGCTGGGCGCATGACCGCGGCGCCGAGCCTGCGGGCCGCGGCCAAGGCGCAACTCAGGCGCGATTTCCAGCTGGTCTGGCGCAAGCGCGGCGATGCGATGCAGCCGATGCTGTTCGCGGTGATGGTGATCGCGCTTTTTCCCCTGGCCCTGGGCGCCGAACCGGGAATGCTGGCGCGCATCGCGCCGGGCGTGCTCTGGGTGGCCGTGCTGCTGGCCGGCATGCTGACTCTGGACTCCCTGTTCCGCAGCGACCTGGAGGACGGCAGCCTCGAACAACTGCTGCTCAGTCCGGTGCCCCTGGCCTGGTTGATCGCGACTCGCGTGGCGGTGCACTGGACGGTCACCTCGCTGCCGTTGCTGCTGTTGACGCCGCTGTTCGCCGAATTGCTCCACCTGCCCCGGCCCTGATGACGCCCCTGCTCTGGTCGCTGGCGCTTGGCACCCCGCTGCTGAGCCTGATCGGTGCGGTGGTCGCTGCGCTCACCGTCGGAATTCGTCGTTCTGGTATGCTTTTGGCGGTGCTCGCCTTGCCGCTTTTTCTTCCGGTTCTGGTGTTCGGCGTGCGGTGCGGTCGTGGCCGCCTCCCAGGGACTGCCCTGGGCTGGCGCGATCTACCTGCTCGCGGCCGGCCTGGCGCTGGCGCTGGCGCTCGCGCCCCTGGCCGCCGCCACCGCCCTTCGCATCACCCTGACCTGACATCTACCCGACCCAACCGGTGACTGCCTCCGTGAATCGACTTATCCTCTGGTTCAACCAGACCGGCTCGCCGCCCAACTTCGACCGCTTCGCGGCTCGCTGGGCGCCGTGGGCCTTCGCCTTCGCGTTCCCGTTCCTGGCGATCGGCATCTACGGGGCGATCTACTCGGTTCCCGCCGACTACCAGCAGGGCGAGAACTTCCGCATCCTCTACATCCACGTGCCCGCTGCATGGATGAGCCTGTTCATCTTCGTGGTCATGGCCATCCAGGCCTTCATCGCGCTGGTCTGGCGAATCAAGGCCTGCGAGATCCTGGCCATGTCCTGCGCGCCGATCGGCGCCGCGTTCACCTTGATCACGCTGGTCACCGGCTCGATCTGGGGCAAGCCGACCTGGGGCACGTGGTGGACCTGGGACCCGCGCCTGACCTCCGAACTGGTGCTGCTGTTCCTCTACATCGGCGTGATCGGCCTGTTCAACGCCATCGAGGATCGCCGGGCCGCGGCTCGCGCGGCCTGCTTCCTCGCGCTCATCGGCCTGATCAACGTGCCGATCGTGCATTTCGCCGTGCAATGGTGGAACACCCTGCACCAGGGCGAAACCATCCGCCTGATCGGCCCGTCCAAGATGGACCCGAGCATGATGTGGCCGCTGCTCGGCACCTTCCTCGGCACCAAGTTCTGGTTCATCGGATCGCTGCTGCAACGCGCGCGCGCCATGAACCTGGAACAGGAATCGGGCAAGGACTGGGCCCGCCGCAATGTCGAAGGCCTCACCAATGAAACTTGATTACGTCACCTCGGCCTACCTGGTATTTGCCCTGATACTGGGCTGGGATTTCTTCGCTCCGCGCGTAAAGCTCGCGCAAGTCCGGCGGATGATCGCCCTGCGCGCGCGCCGCGAAGCGCCAAGGAACAACCGCAATGAACCCGACCCGAAAGCGACGCATGATCTATCGCACTGGTGCTGCTGGCCGCCGCCGGCGTCGCCGGCACCTTCATCGTCCTGGCGCTGCAGGAAAACCTGACTTACCTGCACACGCCCACCGACGTGCGCGCGGGCAGCGTGCCCACCGATGCCCGCTTCCGCCTGGGCGGCGTGGTCTGCGAAGGCAGTGTCCGGCGCACCGAAGGCTCCCTGGACGTCAGGTTCGCGGTGACCGACCGCATCCGGCAGGTCCCCGTCCGCTACAGCGGCATCCTGCCCGACATGTTCCGCGAAGGCACCAGCATTATCGCCACCGGGCGCCTGGAGGGCGGTGAATTCGTGGCCAGCGAAGTGCTGGCCAAGCACGATGAAACCTACATGCCGAGGGAAGTCGCCCAGGCCATGGCCAAGGGCATCGCCATGCACACCACCTCCTGCGGGAAGAATTGAATGTTGCCCGAACTCGGACTGCTCGCACTGATCCTGGCCATGCTGCTGGCCTTGCTGCTTGGCACCCTGCCGCTGATCGGCGCGCAACGCGGTAATGACGCATGGATGGACACGGCGCGACCCCTGGCCCTGTCGCAAGTGGTGTTCATAGGCATCGCCTACGGAATCCTGACGCACGCCTTCATCGTCCACGATTTTTCAGTCGCCTACGTGGCCAACAATTCCAACAGCCTGCTGCCCACCGTGTACCAATACACCGCGGTCTGGGGCGCGCATGAAGGCTCGCTGCTGCTCTGGGTGTTCATCCTCAGCCTGTGGATCGCCGCCGTCGCGCATCTTCTCGAGGGCGCTGCCGCGGATCGTCGTGGCGCGGGTGCTGGCGGTGATGGGCTGGGTCAGCCTGGGCTTCCTCGCGTTTCTCATCTTCACCTCCAATCCGTTCGCGCGGCTGTTGCCGGCGGCGATCGAAGGCGCGCGACATGAATCCGCTGCTGCAGGACATCGGGATGATCGCCCACCCGCCGCTGCTGTACACCGGCTATGTCGGCTTCGCGGTGGCTTTCGCATTCGCCATCGCCGCACTGCTCGACGGCAAGGTCGATGCGCAGTGGGTGCGCTGGTCGCGGCCATGGACCAACGTGGCCTGGGCCTTCCTCACCATCGGCATCGCCTTGGGCAGTTTCTGGGCCTACTACGAACTGGGCTGGGGTGGCTGGTGGTTCTGGGATCCGGTCGAGAACGCCAGCTTCATGCCCTGGCTGGTCGGCCTGGCCCTGCTGCATTCGCAGGCGGTGACCGAGAAGCGCGGCAGTTTCCGCAGCTGGACGCTGCTGCTGGCGATCGCGGCGTTCTCGCTGTCGCTGCTCGGCACCTTCCTGGTGCGCTCGGGCGTGCTGACCTCCGTGCATGCCTTTGCCTCCGACCCCGCGCGCGGCATGTTCATCCTGACCTTCCTGGCCGTCGTGATCGGCGGCTCGCTGCTGCTGTTCGCCTTGCGCGCGCCGACCGAGCGACAAGGGCCAGCCTTTCGTCGGCCGCCTCGCGGGAGACCTTGCTGCTGGCCAACAACCTGCTGCTGACCGCCGCCGCGGCCATGATCCTGCTCGGCACGCTGTATCCGCTGCTCGCGGAAGCCCTGGACCTGGGCAAGATTTCGGTCGGCCCGCCCTACTTCGGCTTGCTGTTCACCCTGCTGATGGCGCCGCTGGTCCTGCTGGTTCCGTTCGGCCCGCTGACCCGCTGGCAGCGGGAAGAGCCCGCCAAGCCGATCCGGATGCTGGCGCCTTGGGCGGTGCTGGCGGCTTGTCGCTGGCGTGATCGCGTTCTTCGGTCTGCGCCAACAGCAGCATGAAGACGGCGGCGGCCTATCGCCGTCGGACTCTGGCTGGTCCTGGGCACGCTGCGCTTCGTCTGGCAGCGGTTCGTGGCCGGCAAGGGCCGATTCACGGCTGAAATGGTCGGCATGTGCCTGGCGCACTTCGGGCTCGCCGTGTTCTTCTTCGGCGTGCTGATGACCGAAAGCACCAGCCAGGAGACGTGACGTCGCGGCCAAGCCGGGGCAGAGCTTCGACCTGCAGGGCTACAACTTCCGCTTCGATGGCGTCGAAGGGCGTGCAAGGGCCGAACTATCAGGCCGATCGCGGCACCGTGCGTGGTCACCCGCAATGGCGAAACTGCTCGCGACCATGCAGCCCGGAAAAACGCGCCTATGCCAGCGGCGGCTCGGTCATGACCGAGGCGGACATCCAGGGCGGCCTGCATCGCGACCTCTATGTCGCGCTGGGCGAACCGCTCGGCGCCGGATGGCAGTTGGGCCCTGCGCCTGTACGTGAAGCCGTTCATCCGCTGGATCTGGCTGGGTGCGCTGCTCATGGCGATCGGCGGCTTCGCGGTCGTGCTCGACAAGCGCTTCCGCCGCCCGGTGACCGGCGAATGATCCGCCGCCTTCTGCCGCTGCTGGCGTTCGCCGCGCTCGCCCTGCTGCTCTACGCAGGCGTGCGCATGAATTCCGGGCAAGGACGTCAGCGCCATTCCCTCGCCGCTGATCGGCAAGACCGTGCCGGTGTTCTCGCTGCCGGTGCTGGGCGAGCCGACGCGCATGATTTCGAGCAAGGACCTGCTGGGCCGCCCCTACCTGATGAATGTCTGGGGCAGCTGGTGCCCGACCTGCCGCGACGAACAGCCGCAGCTGACCGCGCTGTCCCGCTCGGGAAAAATCAGGGTGATCGGCTACAACTACAAAGACGCGCCGGAAGACGCCCAGAGCTGGCTGAAGCAATTCGGCAATCCATTCGAGTTCATCATCGCCGATGAAGACGGCCGCGTCGCGCTGGACTGGGGCGTTTACGGCGCGCCGGAATCCTTCCTGGTCGACGGCCACGGGCATCGTCCGCTGGAAGCTGATCGGACCGATCACCGACGCGGTCATCAGCGAACAAATCGAGCCGCAACTGGCGGCCATGGAGAAGGCACCGTGAAGCGCGTGGCTCTGGCTCTGCTGCTGGCGGCGATCGGCGCCTTCGCGTCGGCCCAGCCGATCCAATACCGGGACTGCGGCCGAGGAAGCGCATTTTCGCGCGCTGACCGCAGAACTGCGCTGCGTGATGTGCCAGAACCAGTCGCTGGCCGACTCCAACGCGCCGATCGCCCATGATCTTCGCCTGGAAGTCCTGCGCCTGATGCGCGAGGGCAAGATCGGACGCGCAGATCAAGCAATTCCTGGTCGAGCGCTACACCGAGTTCGTGCTCTACAAGCCGGAGGTCAAGCCGATGACCTGGCTGCTCTGGTTCGGGCCCGGGATGCTGGTGCTCGTCGGCGGCGTAATGATCATCGTCATCGTGAAACGCAAGGCGCGCAATGCGCCCGCCGCGCCGCCATCCAACGAAAGCCAGGAGTGGTAATGAGCCAGTTCGCCATTTTCGCCGCGCTGCTGGGCGTGGTCGCAGTCGCCCTGGTGATTTCGCCGCTCTGGAAATCATCCCGACCCCTGGCGCTGGCGCTGGCGATCGGCCTGCCCCTGGCCGCCGCCGCCCTGTACCACCTGAAGGGCGAGCCCGCAGCGATCGATTCGCACGCGGTGGCGACCGCCGCGACGCCCGCGCCCACTCCGGCTGCGATGTCGATGTCGATGGAGGAAGCCGTCGCGAAGCTTGAACGAACGCGTTGCTTCCGAACCAGGAAACCTGGAAGGGCTGGCCCTGCTGGCACGCTCCTACATGGCGCATGGAAAAGTACGACCTCGCCCGCGACACCTACGCCAAGGCCGTGAAACTGAGCCCGGACGACAACGACCTGTCGGTCGAGTACGCCGAGGCGATGGTGCGCACGTCTGCCGATCACAGCTTCCCCCCGGAAGCGATCGCGATGCTGGAAAAGGCCGTCGCGAAGGATCCCCAGAACCAGCGGGCGCTGTTCTTCCTCGGCACCCAGAAAATGCACGACAACCAGCCGGCGGAGGCCGTCGCCATCTGGGAAAAACTGCTGCCCATGGTCGAGCCGATCCGTAGCCGTGGAATTGCGCCCGCAGATCGACGCTGCCCGGCTTGCCGCCGGCATGCCGCCCTTGCCGCCCGCAGGCAGCCGGCGGCCGCACCCGCCCACCCGTCCATGAGCGTCCCCGCGGGCGCCTTGAATATCGAAGTGAAGATCGATCCGTCGCTGGCCTAGTCAGGTCAAGCCGGGCGATGTGCTCTATGTGTTCGCGCGCTCGGTCGACGGCAGCGGACCGCCGTTCGCGGCCAAGCGCATCGAGCTGGTGAAGTTGCCGATGCAAATCCAGCTGAGCGACGCCGATAGTCCCGATGCCCGCGGCCAGGCTTTCTTCGCAACAGAACGTCCTGCTGATTGCCAGCCTGTCCCGGACCGGCGACGTCAAGGCCGCAAGCGGCGACATCGAAGCCGCAGCCGTTGCAGGTCGCCACCAACGGCAAGGAGCAGATCACGCTGATCTTGAACCGGTCGGTTCCATGACCGAGTTCATTCCGCCGGGCACCCGCTTCCATGCGCTGTCCTCGCCCTTTCGCGATGAAGCGGGGGAAGCGCTGGACGATGCCCGCGATCGCCTACGAAACCTGGGGCCGGCTTGACCCAGGCCCGCGACAACGCCGTACTGATCCTGACCGGCCTGTCCCCGAACGCGCACGCGGCGAGCAACGCCGGCAAACCCGGAGCCCGGCTGGTGGGAAGCGATGCTCGGCCCGGGCAAGCCGATCGACAGCGACCGATGGTTCGTGATCTGCGTGAATTCGCTCGGCAGCTGCAAGGGCTCGACCGGCCCGGCCTCGATCGATCCCGACACCCGCCAGCCCTACCGGCTGGCGTTTCCGGACCTGTCCATCGAGGACATGCGCCGAGGCGGCCCATGAAGTCGTGCGTGCGCTGGGCATCGGCCAACTGGCCTGCGTGATCGGCAACTCCATGGGCGGCATGACCGCGCTTGCCTACCTGCTGCTGCATCCGGGCGCCTCGCGCGGTCACATCAACGTCTCGGGCAGCGCCCGGGCGCTGCCATTTTCGATCGCGATCCGCTCGCTGCAACGCGAGGCGATCCGGCTCGACCCGGCCTGGAACCACGGCAACTACGACGACGGGCACTATCCGGAAAACGGCATGCGCATGGCGCGCAAGCTCGGCGTGGTGACCTACCGTTCGGCGATGGAATGGGACGGCCGCTTTGGCCGCGTCCGCCTGGACAGCGAATGCCGGGAAGACGATCCGTTCGGGCTCGAGTTCGAAGTGGAACGCTATCTGGAAGGCCATGCCCTGCGCTTCGTGCGTCAGTTCGACCCCAACTGCTACCTGTACCTGTCGCGCTCGATGGACTGGTTCGACCTGGCCGAGTACGCCAAGGGCGATGTCCTGGCCGGGCTGGCCAGGATACGGGTCGCGAAATCCCTCTCGATCGGCGTGCATACCGACATCCTGTTTCCCGCTGCAGCAGCAGGAGCAGATCGCCGACGGGCTGCGGGCCGGCGGCGCGGAGTCGGAATTCGTGCGATCTGGATTCGCCGCAGGGCCACGATGCCTTCCTGGTCGACATCGAAAAGTTCGGCCCGGTCATCGCCGGATTCCTGGCGCGGCTGTAGACTAACAAGCATGAACCATCCCGATTTCAGAGGTCGCGAAGCGCTGTTGGCGGTCATCGACGCCGCCTACGCCCAGGGCAACGACGAGGCGCTTACCCACTCCTTGCGCGACGGCCTGTGCCGCCTGATCAGCGAGAAGCGCCGTGTCGCTGCCCGAATGCGTGTTCGAGCCGGTCGAGGGCGCACTACGCGCGCCGTGAGCTCTACGCCTGCCCTGAGCGCGGCACCAGCGTCGTGGCCATGACCTGGGCGCCCGGCCAGGGCACGCCCATCCATGATCACTGCGGCCTGTGGTGCGTCGAGGGCGTCTGGCAAGGCCAGCTTGAGATAACCCGCTACGAGCTGGAGGAAGAAGACGGCGATCGCGCCCGCTTCAGCAAGCACGAAACCCTGATGGCCGGCACCGGCAGCGCCGGCAGCCTGCTGCCTCCCCACGAATACCACACCATCCGCAACCCGCAGCCGGATCGCGTCAGCATCTCGCTGCACGTGTATCAGCGCGCCATGGGCACCTGCTCCACCTTCGAGCCCGATCGGCGGAGGCTGGTACCAGCGCGGCAGCAAGAGCCTGTGCCTCGACCAGGTCGACTGCGACGGCTGAAGCTCCCGCAGGCGCCGCGCGTGACCCTGATCCATAGCTATAATCCTTGGACACGTGCCGGTGTGGCGGAATGGTAGACGCGGTGGACTCAAAATCCACTGGCAGAGATGTCGTGTAGGTTCGAGTCCTATCACCGGTACCAAAAACGAAGAACCCGCCTCGCTGGCGGGTTTTTTGTTTTCCGACACCAGTTCCTTCCCACCGCCCAAGCGGCTAGACTCCGGAAAGATGGCTTGAACCGGGCACGCGGCTGCATCGCTGCGAGTACAGCAACATCATCCAGGCAGCGTGGAGGGCGTCAGTGCAACCCACAGATATTCGGAACCCGGACTACTTCCACAAAGTCGTCGATTGCCAGTGGGCCTGTCCCTCGCACACTCCCGTCCCTGAATACATAAGGCTGATCGCCGCGGGCCGTTACGACGACGCCTACCTGATCAACTGGGAATCGAATGTCTTTCCCGGCATCCTCGGCCGCACTTGCGACCGGCCCTGCGAGCCCGCCTGCCGGCGCGGCCGCGTCGAGGAAAACAATGGCGAGAAACCCGAACCGGTTGCCATCTGCCGGCTCAAACGCGTCGCCGCCGATCACAAGTCGGACATCCGCAACCGCGCTTCCCAAGTCACGGAAATCCAATGGCAAGCGGATTGCCTGCGTCGGCGCCGGCCCTGCTTCGCTGACTGTCGCGCGCGACCTGGCCCCGCTCGGCTACCAGGTCACCGTTTTCGACGGCGACCCGAAAGCGGGCGGCTTCATGCGCACGCAGGTTCCACGTTTTCGGCTGCCGGAATCGGTGATCGACGAGGAGACCGGCTACATCCTCGACCTCGGTGTCGAATTCCTCGGCGGCCGCCGCATCGATTCGATGAAGGCCCTGCTCGATGACGGCTATGACGCGATCTTCGTCGGCTGCGGCGCACCGCGCGGCCGGGACCTCGACCTGCCGGGCCGCTGGGATGCGAAGGACAACATCCATATCGGCATCGACTGGCTGTCCTCGGTCTCCTTCGGGCACATAGACAAGATCGGTACGCCGGGTGATCGTGCTCGGCGGCGGCAACACCGCCATGGATTGCTGTCGCAGCTCGCGCCGCCTTGGCGGCGACGACGTCAAGGTGATCGTGCGCTCGGGCTTCGACGAGATGAAGGCCTCGCCCGTGGGAAAAAGAAGACGCCATCCACGAGGGCATCCCGATCCTCAACTACATGGTGCCCAAGAGCTTCGAGCACCGTGACGGCAAGCTGGTCGGCATGCTGTTCGAGAAGGTCGAGGCCAAGCGCGACGAAAAGGGCCGGCGCAGCCTGGTGCCGACCGGCGAGCCGGACCAGTTCGTGGAATGCGACGATGTGCTGATCGCGGTTGGGCAGGAGAATTACTTTCCCCTGGATCGAGCGCGACATCGGCCTGGCCTTCGACGAATGGGGCATGCCGGTGGTGGACAAGTCCACGATGCAATCGAGCCTGGCCAACGTGTTCTTTGGCGGCGATGCGGCATTCGGACCGAAGAACATCATCTGGGCGGTGGCGCACGGCCACGACGCCGCGATTTCCATCGACAAGTTCCTCGCCGGCGAGGACGTCAGCCAGCGACCCGCTCCGATGCTCAAGCTCATCTCGCAGAAGATGGGCATCCACGAGTGGAGCTACGACAATGAAGTCTCGGGCGATGAGCGCTTCAAGGTTCCGCTCGAAGACCAGGTGAAGGCGCTCAAGAGCATCTCGGTGGAAGTGGAACTCGGATTCGACGCCGCCACGGCCCTCAAGGAGGCCGAGCGCTGCCTGAACTGCGACGTCCAGACGGTCTTCGCCAAGGATGCCTGCATCGAATGCGATGCCTGCGTCGATATCTGCCCGATGGACTGCATCACCTTCACCAGCAACGACGACGAGCCGGACCTGCGCCGGCACCTCAGCGCCCCGGCCCTCAACCTCACGCAGGACCTGTATGTGTCGGCGCCGCTCAAGACCGGGCGGGTCATGGTGAAGGACGAGGACGTGTGCCTGCATTGCAGCCTCTGCGCCGAGCGCTGCCCCACCGGCGCCTGGGACATGCAGAAGTCCCTGCTTGAGCTCACCCGCGCCGGCCAGCCCGGCTGCCGCGGCAAGACAGGACAGGCGGCATGAACGCGAAAGTTGCTCCAATCAGCGCGACCAACGACTTCGTGGTCAAGTTCGCCAACGTCAACGGCTCCGGTTCGGCCTCGGCCAACGAACTGTTCGCCAAGTCGATCCTGCGCATGGGCGTGCCGGTCAGCCCGCGGAACATCTTTCCCTCCAACATCCAGGGCCTGCCGACCTGGTACGAAGTTCGCGTCACCGAAAGCGGCCGCCTCGGCCGGCGCGGCGGCGTGGACCTGATGGTGGCGATGAATCCGCAGACCTGGAATGCCGACGTCAAGGAAATCGAGCCCGGCGGCTATCTGTTCTACGACAACAGCAAGTCGCTGCCGGCATCGCGCTTCCGCGATGACATCCATGTCATCGGCGTGCCGCTCACCGAGATCTGCAACGCGGCCTACAGCGACCCTCGCCAGAGCCAGCTGTTCAAGAACATCGTCTACGTCGGCGCGCTGTCGGTGCTGCTGGATATCGACAACGACGTGATCGAGAAACTGATCGGCGAGCAGTACAAGAGCAAGCCCAAGCTGCTCGATTCCAATGTGCAGGCCCTGCAGTTCGGCCGCGACTACGTGCAGAAGAACCTCGCCCACCCGATCGGATTGCGGGTCCGCCGCGCCAATGCGGTTGGCGACCGGATCTTCGTCGATGGCAACAGCGCCGCTGCGCTCGGATGCGTCTACGGCGGCGCAACCGTCTGTGCCTGGTATCCGATCACGCCCTCATCCTCCTGCGCGGAGGCATTCATTTCGTACTGCCAGAAATTGCGGGTCGAGCCGGAAACGGGCAAGAACCTTTACGCGATCGTCCAGGCCGAGGACGAGATCGCCTCGATCGGCATGGTGGTCGGCGCCGGCTGGAACGGCGCGCGCGCCTTCACCGCGACCTCGGGCCCGGGCGTCTCGCTGATGACCGAGTTCCTCGGCCTGGCCTACATGGCCGAGATCCCCGTCACCATCATCAACGTGCAGCGCGGCGGGCCATCCACCGGCATGCCGACACGCACCCAGCAGGCGGACATCCTGTCCTGCGCATACGCCTCGCATGGCGACACCAAGCACGTGCTGCTGTTCCCGGAAGACCCGCACGAGTGCTTCGAATTCGCCGCCGCGGCGCTCGACCTGGCCGACCGCCTGCAGACGCCGATCTTCGTCATGAGCGACCTGGACATCGGCATGAACCAGCGCCTTTGCGCGCCGTTCAACTGGGACGACACCCGCGCGCTTCGACCGCGGCAAGGTCATGACCGCCGAGGAACTGGAGGCCGGCAAGAAATTCGGCCGTTACCTCGACGTCGATGGCGACGGCATTCCCTATCGCACTTATCCGGCGACGCATCCGTCCAAGGGCAGCTATTTCACCCGCGGCACCACCAAGGACGCCTACGCGCGTTACTCGGAAGCTGGCCCCGATTACCTCTACAACATGGAACGGCTGCTGAGGAAGTTCGATACCGCGAAAGCGCTGGTGCCGCAGCCGGTGATGATCGAGGCCGCGAAGCCGACCGCTGCGGCGGCGATCTTTTTCGGCTCGACCAGCCCGGCCATGAGCGAGGCGATCGAGGTGTTGCATGGCAACGGCCTGCACCTGGACACCCTTCGCGTTCGCGCCTTCCCGTTTCCCGACATCGTCGCCGACTTCATCGCCGACCACGACGGTGTTCGTGGTCGAGCAGAACCGCGACGCCCAACTGCGCAGCCTGCTGGTCAACGAATTCGGCATCGATCCGGCCAAGCTGGTTGCCGGTCCTGCACTACGACGGCACGCCGATCACCGCCCGCTTCATCGCCAGCGACATCGCCTCGCGCCGGCGCGCCCAAAGCCGCTCCCCAGGAAGGAAAAGGCCGCCAGCCCATGACCTACGTCGCCAAGCCAAAACTCCATCACCCGTCGCTGTCGACCAACAAGGTCGGCATCACCCGGCGCGATTACGAAGGCAAGATTTCCACGCTTTGCGCCGGATGCGGCCACGATTCGATCTCGGCGGCGATCATCCAGGCCTGCTGGGAGCTCGATATCGAGCCGCATCGCGTCGCCAAGCTTTCGGGCATCGGCTGCAGTTCGAAGACGCCCGATTATTTCCTCGGCCAGTCGCACGGCTTCAACACCGTGCACGGGCGCATGCCCTCGGCCCTGACCGGCGCCAACCTGGCCAATCGCGAGTTGCTCTATCTGGGCGTTTCCGGCGACGGCGACTCGCGCCTCGATCGGCATCGGCCAGTTCGTGCACGCCATGCGTCGTGGCGTGAACATGGTCTACATCGTCGAGAACAACGGCGTCTACGGCCTGACCAAGGGCCAGTTCTCGGCGACCGCCGACCAGGGCTCGACTTCGAAGAAGGGCGTAGTCAACACCGACACCCCGATCGACATGGTCAGCCTGGCGCTGCAACTCGGCGCCACCTTCGTTGCCCGCAGTTTTTCCGGCGACAAGCACCAGCTGGTGCCGCTGATCAAGGCGGCCATGCCCATCGCGGCTCCGCCTTCCTCGACGTGATCAGCCCCTGCGTGGCCTTCAACAACCACCCGGGCAGCACCAAGAGCTACGACTACGTGCGCGACCACAACGAGGCGGTCAACCGCCTGGACGTGATCCATACCAGCGCCGAGATCGTGGTCGACTTCGCCGAAGGCGAACTCGTCGAGGTCGAGCAGCACGACGGCACGGTCCTGCGCCTGCGCAAGCTGCAAGCCGACTACGATGCCAGCGACCGGATCGCGGCGATGAACTACGTGCAGGCGCACGACGCCAGGGGCGAAGTCGTCACCGGCCTGCTCTACCTCGACCCGGATGCGGACGACCTGCACGGCCACCTGAACACCTCCGCGGCGCCGTTCAACCAGCTCGGCACCGAACAGCTGTGTCCCGGCTCGGCGTCCCTGGACCGAATCAACAGCTCCCTGCGCTGAAACCGGAGCGGGACACTACCAGGGCCACCAGCCCCTGCCCGTCCTCGCATACCGGTCGGCCGCCTGCTCGAAACGGTTGCGCGCGGAAATTCCGCCGCTGAGGAAGTACAGCGGCAGGAACAACGGTCCCAGCGCCAGGTACTGATAGACGTGCGCACGCTCGTGATCGCCGAGGCGTACGCATTCCGTTCCGCCATTCGCGCGACAGGCATAGGTGAGCGCCTGCTCGTCCATGCTGCGACCCGTGTGCAGGATGACGTTGCCCAGCGTCAGCGCCCCGCCCGGTCCGAACGGCATATGGTGAAAAACCAGCGCGGCATCGGAGATCCTGGCCCGGGCGCCGAATGGCACCGCCGCCAGGCCAACCAGCAAACCCGCGAGCGTAATTGGGCTGGCCCACGCGCCGCCGAGCACCTGGGCCAGGCCAAGCGGGAGTTGCTTCAGCCGCAAGCCAATTGCCATGCCAGGCAGCCTAGCAAACAAGATCGACGACAGGCCTGATCGCCATCAGATGCCCGTCTCGTTCAACCGGTCGCGCATGTCCTCCAGTTCCTCGATCCGGCGCCGGCTCTTGTCCCAGCCGTGCCTGCTGACCTCGGCCAGCAGGGACTCGGAGAGCGCCATCAAGGCCGTGCTGGAGTCCCATACCGAGGGCACCGCCATGCGCGCCGAGAGCACGTGGGTGGCCACGCGGACGATCGGCGACAGCCATTGGTCGGTGAGCAGGATGATCCGCACCTGGCGGGCCGCCGCCGCATGGGCGAGGCGCTGCAGGCTGGGCTGGTATCGACGGATGTCGAACACCAGCAGCACATCGCGCTTGCCCATGTCCAACAACTGGTCGCGCCAGTTGGATTCCTGCTCCTGCAAATGGCTGACGCCCGGACGGAGGATGCGCAGGTGCACCGACAGGTACAAGGCAAGGGCATCGGTGAACCGTCCACCGATCAGGTGGATGCGCAGGCGCGGATCGGAGAGCAATTGCACGACGCCATCGAACTCGCCCCGTGGCAGGTTGGCGAATGTTTCCTGCAGGTTGTGGATCAGGGCTTCGGCAAACTCGGCCTGCACGGCCGGCGGGCCCTTGCGCTTGGGTTTCCTCGCCGGCGGCTGCTTGGCCAGCGGCGAACTGAGTTGCGCCGACAGTTCGTCGCGAAGGCTGCGCTGGAAGTCGAGATAGGAACCGAAGCCCAGGCGCGCCACCAGGCGCAGCACGCTGGGCGCGCTGACGCCGACGGCCCGGGCCAGGTCGGTCGCGCTCTGCAGGCCCGCCATCGGATACTCGGCGAGCAGCTGATGCGCCACCCGCCGCTCGGTCGCTGAAAAATCATCCAGGCCCTCGCGCAGCTTTTCGACGATCGTCTTGGCCATCCGCCACTCCAATTCCTGCAACTTGACAACACCGACGAAATGTTAGAGCGTTAACACCAGCAGCATCATTTACCACGCTTGTAATAATTATTACAAGCCATTGGCCAGGATTAATCATCGAGACCCTGTCCGCCAGCGCGAGCGATCGACTCAAGGGACCACCGGCGACCGTGGTCAATCCGCATGGCCGCGGCACGGTCGTGCTGATCTGCGAACACGCCAGCCATTTCATTCCACCGGCCTACGGCGGACTCGGGCTGAGCCCGGCCGACCAGGTCCGCCACATCGGCTGGGATATCGGCGCGCTGGGCCTTGCGCTCGAGTTGGCGGGCCTGCTCGACGCACCACTTGTGCACGCGAACTACTCGCGCCTGCTGCTTGACTTGAACCGCGCCGGTGGAAGCGCCCGATTCGATCGTCGATCCGCAGCGAAGACACGCACGTTCCCGGCAACGAGGATATTTCCGCGGCCGAGCGCGAGCTGCAGATCCAGCGGACTCTACGAACCCTTCCACCGCGAACTGGATGCGCTGATCGACCAGCGCCTGCGCGCCGGGCTGGACACGGCGGTGCGTTTCGATCCATTCGTTCACGCCGCGTCTACCACGGCGTGCGCGCCCCTGGCACGTCGGCGTCATCTCGCAGGACGACCGCGCGATGGCCGACGCCATGCTGCACTCGCTGCGCGCCGCATGCCGAGCTTGTGCGTCGGCGACAACTGCCCTATGGGCCGCAGGACGGCGTATTCCACAGCCTCGGCCGGCATGGCGAGGCGCGCGGCCTGCCCGGCGCCATGATCGAGGTCCGCAACGACCTGCTCGCCGATGAGGCCGGCCAGACGCGCTGGGCGCAGATCCTGCGCTCCGCGCTCGCGGCCGCGCTGGCTCGGCCGAAAACATGAATCCCGCACGACCCATTCGCAATTCCCCGCACCAGGACGTCTTGAATGAACCCCAATCCTTCAGCCTCGAAGACCTCCGCAGCGCCGTCGCCAGCGGCGAAATCGACACCGTGCTCGCCTGCATGGTGGACATGCAGGGGCGCCTGATCGGCAAGCGCTTCCAGGCCGAGTACTTCCTCGACAGCGGCCACGAGGAAACCCACTGCTGCAACTACCTGCTGGCCAACGACATCGACATGGAGCCGGTGCCCGGCTACGCCGCGGCCAGCTGGACCAAGGGTTACGGCGATTTCGTGCTGAAGCCCGACCTCGGCACCATGCGCCGCGTGCCCTGGCTGGAAGGCACCGCGCTGGTGCTGTGCGACGTGCAGGACCATCACGACCACGACCTGCCGCACAGCCCGCGCGGCATCCTGAAGAAGCAGGTCGCGCGCCTGGCCGAGCGCGGCTACACCGGCATGTTCGCCTCGGAGCTCGAGTTCTACCTGTTCGACGAGTGCTACGAGGACATCCACGACAAGAATTACCAGAAGCCGAAGACGGCCGGCAACTACATCGAGGACTACAACATCCTGCAGACGACGCGCGAAGAGCCGGTCATGCGGGCGATCCGCAAGCACCTGCAGGCGGCCGGCGTGCCGGTGGAGAATTCCAAGGGCGAATGGGGCCCGGGCCAGGAAGAGATCAACGTCCGCTACTGCGAAGCGCTGGAGATGGCCGACCGCCACGCCATCATCAAGCACGCCTGCAAGGAGATCGCGCTGCTGCAGGGCAAGTCGATCACCTTCATGGCCAAGTGGCGCTACGACCTGGCCGGCTCGAGCAGCCACATCCACAATTCGCTGTGGGACCTGGCCGGCAAGAAGGCGCTGTTCTTCGATCCGAACGCCGAGTTCACCATGTCGGCGCTGATGCGCTCGTGGGTCGCCGGCCAGCTCAAGTACGCCAACGACATCACCTGCTTCCTCGCGCCCTACATCAATTCGTACAAGCGCTTCCAGGTCGGCACCTTCGCGCCGACCCGGGCGATCTGGAGCCGCGACAACCGCACCGCCGGCTTCCGCCTGTGCGCCGAAGGCGGCAAGGGCATCCGCATCGAATGCCGCATCGGCGGCGCCGACCTGAATCCCTACCTGGCCTTCGCCGCCCTGATCGCCGCCGGCCTGGCCGGCATCGACGAGCAACTCGACGCTCGGATGCGCCGTTCGAGGGCGACGCCTACTACGGCGAGAAGCTGCCGGAAGTGTCGAAGACCCTGCGCGAAGCCACCGCGGCATTGAAGAAATCGTCGATGCTGCGCCAGGCCTTCGGCGACGAAGTGATCGAGCACTACGCGCACACCGCGCGACTGGGAACAGATGGAATACGACCGTCGGATCACCGACTGGGAACTTCGCCGCGGCTTCGAACGCTATTGAGAATCCACATGAACACACAAGTCCAATCTGGTTTCCCCGGTCGATGGACTGGTCTACGTCGAGCGGCACTGCGCCACGCCCGGCGGAAGTCGACCGCGCGCTGCGCGCGGCCGCCAAGGCGCAGGCGCAGTGGAAGCTGCGTCCCCTGTCCGAGCGCGCCGCATTCTGCAGCGCCGCGGTCGATGCGATGTTGTCGATGCGCGACGAGATCGTGCCGGAACTGGCCTGGCAGATGGGCCGCCCGGTGCGCTACGGCGCCGGCGAACTGCGCGGCTTCGAGGAGCGCGCGCGCTACATGATCGCGATCGCCCCCGAGGCGCTCGAGCCGATCGACCCAGGCCCGAAGCCCGGCTTCCGGCGCTGATCAAGCGCGAGCCGCTCGGCACGGTGCTGGTGATCGCGCCCTGGAATTATCCCTACCTGACCGCCGTGAACTCGATCATTCCGGCGCTGATGGCCGGCAACAGCGTCATCCTCAAGCACGCCACGCAGACCCTGCTGGTCGGCGAGCGGTTCGCCGAGGCCTTCCGGCGCGCGAAGCTGCCGGAGGGCTTGTTCCAGAACATCGTGCTGGACCACGAGCAGACCGCCGACGTCATCGGCTCCGGCCGCGTGCAGCAGGTCAACTTCACCGGCTCGGTCGCGGGCGGCAAGGCGATGGAAGCGGCGGCGGCCGGGCATTTCCTCGGCGTGGGCCTGGAACTGGGCGGCAAGGATCCCGCCTACGTGCGCGCCGACGCCAACCTCGCGCACGCGGTCGAGAACCTGGTCGACGGCAGCTTCTTCAATTCCGGGCCAGAGCTGCTGCGGCATCGAGCGCATCTATGTCGACAAGCGATCTATCCGGCTTTCGTCGAGCGCTTCGTCGAGCTCACCCGCCAGTACGTGCTCGGCAATCCGCTCGACGAAGCCACCACGCTCGGCCCGGTGATCAAGCCCGGCGGCCGCGGAATTCGTCCGCGGCCAGATCGCGGAAGCCGTTGGCGATGGGCGCTCAGCCGCTGATCGATCCCGCAAGCTTCCCCGCCGACGCGCCCGGCACGCGCCTATCTGGCGCCGCAGGTGCTGGTCGACGTCGACCACCGATGTCGGTGATGCGCGACGAGAGCTTCGGCCCGGTGGTCGGCATCATGTCGGTTGACAGCGACGAAGCAGGCGATCGCGCTGATGAACGACAGCGAGTTCGGCCTCACCGCCTCGGTCTGGACCAGCGACCTGGCAGCCGCCGAGCGGATCGGCGACGAGATCGCCACCGGCACCGTATTCATGAACCGCTGCGATGCGCTCGATCCCGCGCTGGCCTGGACCGGCGTCAAGAACACCGGCCGCGGCGCCACCCTTTCGCGAGTCGGCTACGAAACGCTGACCCGCCCGAAATCCTTCCACCTGCGTCACGAGATCTGACCATGAGCCCGACCGCCAACTGGAACTACCCCACCGCCATCAAGTTCGGCGCCGGCCGCATCAGCGAACTGGCCGACATCTGTCGCGGCGCAGGGCATCCTGCGTCCCTTGCTGGTGACCGACAGCGGCCTGGCCCGCGCGCCCATCACGACCTGCGGCGCTGGACTCGCTGGCTCGCCGCGGGACTGGGCGCAGCCCTGTTCGCCGACCTCAAGCCCAACCCGATCGAGGCGAACCTGCTCGCCGGCCTGGACGCCTATCGCGCCGGCAACCATGACGGCGTGGTCGCCTTCGGCGGCGGCAGCGGCCTGGACATGGGCAAGCTGATCGCCTTCATGAGCGGCCAGACGCGACCGGTCTGGGACTTCGAGGACATCGGCGACTGGTGGACCCGCGCCGACGCCGACGGCATCGCCCCGGTGATCGCCGTTCCGACCACCGCCGGCACCGGCTCGGAAGTCGGCCGCGCCGGCGTCATCACCGACGAGCGGACCCATACCAAGCGGATCATCTTCCATCCGAAGATGATGCCCAAGGTCGTCATCTGCGATCCGGCGCTGACCGTCGGCATGCCGGCCAAGATCACCGCCGGCACCGGCATGGACGCCTTCGCGCACTGCCTTGAGGCCTATTGCGCCCCAGGCTTCCATCCGATGGCCGACGGCATCGCCGTCGAAGGCATGCGCCTGGTCGCCGGCGCCCTGGTCCGTGCCGTGCGCACCCCGGACGACCTCGACGCCCGCGCCGACATGATGGCGGCGGCCGCCATGGGCGCCACCGCGTTCCAGAAAGGACTCGGCGGGATGCATGCGCTTTCGCACCCGGTCGGCGCCGTTTACGACACGCACCACGGCATGACCAACGCCACCTTCATGCCCTACGTACTGCAGTTCAACCGCGCCGGCCATCGAGGACGCGGATCACCCGGCTGGCGGCCTACATGGGCCTGCCCAACCCGGGCTTCGACAGCTTCCTCGCCTTTGTGCTAAAGATGCGCGAGGACATCGGCGTGCCGCATACCCTGGGGGAGCTGGGGGTGGACGACAGCAAGGCCGGCCTGATCGCGGAAATGGCGATAGTCGACCCCTCTGCCGGAGGCAATCCGGTGCCGTTGGACCTCAAGGGAGCCGCCGCGATTTTCGAGGCGGCCTCGAAGGGCCGGCTCTAGCAGGGTGAAGCTTTTTCGGACAAGGCGACAAGGCAGTCTGGAGCACGCAGCCAGTACGTTCAGGCGAGGCGCGGTGGGGATTAACTTGCGGCATAACCGTTCAAGGGGAACACCATGAGTTCAGAACATCACGATGAGGACACCAAACAGCTGCACGCCATGGGCTATGCCCAGGAACTGGCGCGCAGCATGGGCGGCTTCTCCAATTTCGCGATTTCCTTTTCCATCATCTGCATCCTGTCGGGCGGCATCAACTCGCTGGCCCAGGCCACATCGGGCGCCGGCGGCGCGGCGATCGGTATCGGCTGGCCACTGGGCTGCCTGATCTCGGGTGTCTTCGCCATCGCCATGGCCCAGATCGCATCGGCCTATCCAACGGCTGGCGGCCTGTATCACTGGGGCTCGATCCTGGGCAACCGCTTCACCGGTTGGCTGACGGCCTGGTTCAACCTGCTCGGCCTGGTGACGGTTCTGGGTGCGATCAACGTCGGCACCTACTACTTCTTCCTGGGTGCATTCGGGGCGCACCTGGGAATCGCCGACTCGATTCGGTACCCTGGTGATTTTCCTGTCGATCATCACCGGACTGCAGGCCCTGGTTAATCACTTCGGCATCGGCATGACTGCGAAGCTGACCGACTTCTCGGGCTACCTGATCTTCGGCACGGCGCTCGCCCTGACTATCGCCTGCCTCATCTATGCGCCAAGCTATGAATTCAGCCGGCTGTTCACCTTCTCAAATTTCTCCGGCGAAGCAGGTGCCAACGTCTGGCCATCGGTTTCCAACGGCTGGATCTTCGCGCTCGGCCTGCTGCTGCCGATCTATACGATCACCGGCTACGATGCGTCCGCGCACACTTCCGAAGAGACCAAGCAAGCCGCGAAGACCGTGCCACGGGGCATCGTGATGTCGGTGTGGTGGTCGGCTCTGTTCGGCTACATCATGCTCTGCGCGTTCGTCCTGGTGCTTCCGAGCATGGAAGAAGCCGCAAAGCAGGGCTGGAACGTGTTCTTCTGGGCGCTGGACACCCAGTTCAACCCGACCCTGAAAACCGTGCTTTATATTGCGATCTTCATTTCGCAGTGGCTGTGCGGCCTTGCCACCGTGACCTCGGTGTCGCGCATGATGTTCGCCTTCTCCCGCGACGGCGGCCTGCCGTTCTCGAAGAACCTGGCGAGCGTTTCCAAGAAGCATCGCACGCCCGTGCATTCCATCTGGGCCGGCTCGATCCTGGCGGTGCTGTTCGTGGCCGGGGCGAAATGGCTCGAGGCAGGCGGCACCCCGGTTTACACGATCGTGGTTTCCTGCACCGTCATCTTCCTGTTCTTCTCGTTCGTGATTCCGATCGCCCTGGGCCTGTTCACCCACGGCACGGCCAAGTGGCCGAAGATGGGCCCGTGGGACCTGGGCCCGACGGTGTTCAAGCTGTTCGCCTTCCTCTCGATCGTCGCGATGATCCTGATCTTCGTGATCGGCGTGCAGCCACCGAATGCGATGGCGCTGAACATCACCATCGGCTTCCTGATCCTGACCGCGATCGTCTGGTTCGCGCTCGAGAACCGTCGCTTCAAGGGCCCGCCGATCGGCGACATGATCGCCAAGCGCCAGGCCGAAATCGCCGCGGCGGAGGCAGCGCTGGAGGAGCTGAGAACGAGCCTGTCCGGACAACCGGACCGCAAGGAAAACGGGGCGCATTGCGCCCCGTTTTTTTGCCGCGCCCAGCGCCGCCGCCAGCCGAGCCGTTCACAAGCTGGACGAACCGACAGTTCGAAGAACTTGTCCAGGTCGATGTTGCCGCCAGAGATGATTGCCACGATCGGTCCCGGCCCGGCTTTTCCGGTCAGCGCCGCGGCCACGGAAAGCGCTCCCGCGCCCTCGGAAATCACCCTGCGCTTTTTCCGCCATCAGCCGCATGGCGTTCCTGGTCTCGTCCAGGCTGACGACGATCGATCCATCGACCACGTCCTTCATGCGTTCCCACATGCTCGGAAATACACTCTTGCCGCCGGCGCCGTCGACGAACGACGGTCGCCAATCGGTGAACACCTGCGGTGCCCCGCGGGCGAACGACAGCGCGGCCGGAGCCGCCGTCTCCGGCTCCGCTCCCCATACCTTGATCTGAGGCTTGAGCAGCTTGATGGCGGCGCCCACGCCGGCAACCAGCCCGCCGCCGCCGATGGCGCCGATCACCGCTGTCGTCTCCGGCAGGTCTTCGAGGATCTCCAGGCCCATGGTCGCGTGGCCGACAATGAAATTGTGATCGTCGAAGGGATGCACGAAGGTTCCTTCGACGCCGGGAAAGGCGCGCGCCCCCATGGCCTGCCACGCGACTTCGTGGGGCACCGGTATGAGCCGTGCGCCCAACGCCCGCATTCGCTCCATCTTCGCCGCTGGCGCCGTGTCGATCACCACCACCGTGCAGGGCACGCCCGCCTTTCGCGCCGCGTAGGCGACGCCCTGCCCGGCATTCCCGGCACTGATCGTCCACACGCCGCGCTGGCGATCCGCCTCGGACAGCAGGGCCACGGCGTTGGCGGCCCCACGCAGCTTGTAGGAATTGATCGGCTGCAGGTTCTCCATCTTCAAGTGGACTTCGGGATAGCCCGGGCCCATTTCCAGGCGGATCAGCGGAGTACGCACGATGGTGGCGGCGATTCGCTGCCGCGCCTGCAGTATCTCGGCCATGTCGACCGGCCGGATGGCTTCAGGATTTGTCGGCATCACAGGGCTTCCTTCCATGATCGATGTTTGGCTGTCACTCGCGACATCCTGCCCCATGCGGCATTTGCGCGTCCATACACGGCAAAAAAAAGCCGCCCGAAGGCGGCTTTTCATTTGGCGGGAGTGGGAAGGGCTTAGACGCCCTCGCCCTCTTCCACGGCCTTCATCGACAGGCGGATGCGGCCCTGCTTGTCGACTTCCAGCACCTTGACCTTGACCAGATCGCCTTCCTTGAGCTTGTCGCCGACTTTCTCGACGCGCTCGTTGGAGATCTGCGACACGTGCACCAGGCCATCCTTGCCCGGAGCGATGGTGACGAACGCACCGAAGTCCATGATCTTGGCGACCTTGCCTTCGTAGATGCGGCCCGGCTCGACGTCGGAGGTGATCTGCTCGATGCGCGCTTTCGCGGCTTCGGCAGCGGCATGGTTGACCGACGCGATGATGATGGTGCCGTCGTCCTGGATGTCGATCTGGGTGCCGGTTTCCTTGGTGATCGCCTGGATCACCGAACCGCCCTTGCCGATCACTTCGCGGATCTTGTCCGGATGGATCTTCATGGTCAGCAGGCGCGGCGCGTACTCGGACATCTCGGCGCGCGGAGCGCTGAGGCCCTTGGCCATTTCGCCGAGGATGTGCAGGCGGCCCGCCTTGGCCTGGGCCAGCGCGACCTTCATGATCTCTTCGGTGATGCCGTCGATCTTGATGTCCATCTGCAGCGCGGAGATGCCGGCTTCGCGAACCGGCCACCTTGAAGTCCATGTCGCCCAGGTGATCTTCGTCACCCAGGATGTCGGACAGCACGGCGAAGTCGGCGCCTTCCTTGATCAGGCCCATCGCGATGCCGGCGACCGGCGCCTTGATCGGGATGCCCGCGTCCATCAGCGCCAGCGAGGAACCGCAGACCGAGGCCATCGAGGAGGAACCGTTCGACTCGGTGATCTCGGAGACGACGCGGATCGTGTACGGGAAGCTCTTCCATGGTCGGCATCACGGCGAGCACGCCGCGCTTGGCCAGGCGGCCGTGGCCGATTTCGCGACGCTTCGGACCCATCATGCGGCCGGCTTCGCCGACGGAGAACGGGGGGAAGTTGTAATGGAACAGGAAGTGTTCCTTGTACTCGCCGGACACGGCGTCGATGACCTGGCCGTCACGGGCGGTGCCGAGCGTGGTGGTGACCAGCGCCTGGGTCTCGCCGCGGGTGAACAGCGCCGAACCGTGGGTGCGCGGCAGCACGCCGGTACGCACGGAGATCGGGCGCACGGTGACCAGGTCGCGGCCGTCGATGCGGGTGCGGGTCTTCAGCACCGCGTGCGCGCATCGAGTTGTATTCCAGCTCGCCGAATTCCTTGCCGAGCTCGGCAACCGGCCAGCCATTGGCTTCGGCCTGCGGCTTGAGCGACTCGATCACTTCCTTCTTCAACTTGGAGATCGCGTCGCGACGCTCGAGCTTGTCGCGCACTGCATAGGCGGCGGTCAGCCGGTCGCCGGTGGCAGCCTCGATGGCGGCGATGATGGCGTCGTGGCTGGCCGGGGCCTTCCAGTCCCAACGGGTGACGCCGACTTCGGCGACCAACTCGTTGATGGCCTTGATGGCGGCCTGCATCTGCTGGTGGCCGAACATCACGGCGCCCAGCATCACTTCTTCGGACAGCAACGCGGCTTCCGACTCGACCATCAGCACGGCGTTGGCGGTACCGGCGACGACCAGCTCGAGCTGCGAGGTCTTCAGTTCGCGTGGCGCTCGGGTTGAGCATGTACTGGCCATCGGCGTAGCCGACCTTGGCGGCGCCGATCGGGCCGTTGAACGGCATGCCGGACAGCGACAGCGCGGCGGAGGCGCCGATCAGCGCCGGGATGTCGCTGTCGACTTCCGGGTTCAGCGACATCACCGTGGCGATGATCTGCACTTCGTTGCGGAAGCCTTCCGGGAACAGCGGGCGGATCGGGCGGTCGATCAGGCGCGAGATCAGCGTCTCCTTCTCGGTCGGGCGGCCTTCGCGCTTGAAGAAGCCGCCCGGGATGCGGCCGCCGGCGTAGAACTTCTCGATGTAGTCGACGGTCAGCGGGAAGAAATCCTTGCCCTCCTTCGCGTTCTTGTTGCCGACCGCGGTGACCAGCACCACGGTGTCGCCCATGCGGACGATGACCGCACCACTGGCCTGGCGGGCGATTTCGCCGGTCTCGAGGGTGACCTGGTGTTGCCCGTACTGGAACGTCTTGGTTACTTTCGCCACGATTTTATTCCTTCAGTCATGTGCCGCGGGAGACACCCTGTCTCCCGGGATTGCCCGCGTTTTGCGCGGGCCCAAAAAGCAGCGCGGCGCCATCAGGCGCCGCGCGGTGAAAACTTGTATTAGCGACGCAGGCCCAAACGCTCGATCAGTGTCTGGTAACGCGCGGCGTCTTTCTTCTTGAGGTAACCGAGCAGGCTGCGACGCTGGTTGACCATCATGAGCAGGCCGCGGCGCGAGTGATGGTCCTGCTTGTGCGTCTTGAAATGCTCGGACAGGTGCTCGATGCGGGCGGAGAGCAGCGCCACCTGGACTTCCGGCGAACCGGTGTCGTTGGGGACGCGCTTGAATTCTTCGATGATCTTGCTGGTGTCGATGGACATGGATTGTTCTCTTGTGATGCGAAGCCCGCAGGAACGCGTCGGGCGACGATGCACCGCGAGACCCGCCGGTTATGGAGAACTGCCCGTTCGAGCCGCCGTAATTGTAACGGCTGAAGCCGCCGCCTGAACAAGGAAATCGGTGCGCTGGAGCCGCCGGAGCCTTGCCGTCAAGCCCGGACGGCCCAGCGAAACAGGCGCCTGGACGCGCAGCACGCCCTCGGCTCCACCTCGGCCAGCCCCAGCGAACGCCCCGATCGGTCGACGATGTTCACGGGCCGGATGCGCCGGCCGGTCACCGAGCCGGGCCACCTGCCCCATGCCGAGGCGGCGGCCTGGCTCGGCATCGAGCACGATCCTCGGCCAGCCCGCAAGGCCGGCGCGACCGGCAGGAGACGGCCGTCCAGGCCTCTCGCCCTGCTCGTCCGCCAGCCGCCTCGAGTCGTCCAGCGTGACATCCGAGGTTGGCGTCGAACGGCTCCACCCATGGGCGGCGCAGCGCGGCACGTGGGCGCCACAGCCCAGCGCCTCGCCCATGTCGCCGGACCAGGCTACGGATATAGGTTCCCGAGCCGCAGTCGACGCGTCAGGCTCGAGTTCGGACTCCGGGAACTGCCAGCAAGCGTCGATCGACACGATTCCACCTCGCGCTCGGGCACCTCGATCGATCTCGCCGCGCCGGGCCTGGCGTACAGCGGCTCGCCGCCCTGCTTGAGCGCGGAATAGATGGGCGGGCGCTGGCGGATCCTGCCGACGAAAGCTTCGAGGACGGCCGCTGATCGGTCCTCGATCGAGCACGGCACCGGTCGCTCGAGCAATACCTCCCTCGGCGTCGTCGGTGTCGGTGGTGGCGCCGAGGCGCGCACCGGCCTCGATAGGCCTTGGCGTTGCCGAGCAGATGGCCGGCGATCTTGGTGGCCTCGCCGAAGCAGAACGGCAGCAGGCCGGTGGCGAGCGGATCCAGGCGCCGGTATGGCCGGCCTTCTCGGCCCGGAAAAGATGGCGCACGCGCTGCAGCGCCTGGTTCGAGCTCAGCCCGGCCGGCTTGTCGAGCAGCAGGATGCCGTCGAGCGGACGAAAGACGGTCGCGCGGCTTGTTCATGGCGTCGTACGCTCGAGGCGACTTCGCCGGGTGACTCGTCGCCAGGCGGATTTTCGCGCAGCAGCGCGTCGATGCGCTCGCCCTTGTCGACCGAATCGTCGTAATGGAAATGCAGCTCGGGCACGTGGCGCATGCGCACCGCCTGCGCAAGCTGGTGGCGGATCTCCGGCGCCAGGTCCTTGAGACGCCTTGACCGCCGCCGGCGACCTGCTCGGGCATCAGCGCGGTACGAACACCTTGGCATGCGCCATGTCGCGGCTGATTTCCACGTCCGACACGCTGACCGACGGCAGGCCTGTCGCGCACCGCCTGGTGCACGATCAAACCCAGGTCGCGGCGCAGCTGCGCGGACCCGGTCGGTACGATGAGAAGCTCTTGCCTGGCATCAGAGGCTGCGCTGGACTTCGATGCGCTCGAAGCATTCGATCTGGTCGCCCGGACGGACGTCGTTGTAGGCCTTCACCGCGATGCCGCACTCGGTACCGCTGCCTGACCTCCTCGACCATGTCCTTGAAGCGGCGCAGCGACTCCAGCTCGCCCTCGAACACGACCACGCTGTTGCGCAGCACGCGGATCGGCTTGTTGCGCTTGACCGTGCCCTCGATCACCAGGCAGCCGGCGACCGCGCCGAACTTGGAGCTGCGGAACACGTCGCGGACCTCGGCGATGCCGATGATCTCCTCGCGGATTTCCAGCCGAGCAGGCCGGAAGCGACCTGCTTCACCTGGTCGATGACGTCGTAGATGATCGAGAAGTAGCGCAGGTCCAGCCCGTTGCTCTCGATGACCCGGCGCGCGCGCTGCATCGGCGCGGACGTTGAAGCCGATGATGACGCGCCTTGGCAGGCGGCGCCAGGGTCGCGTCCGACTCGGTGATGCCGCCCACGCCGGACACGATCACGTTGATCCGGATCATGTCGTTGGACAACGCGGTCAGCGATTCGCGCAGTGCCTCGGCCGAACCCTGCACGTCGGCCTTGACGACGATGTTGAGCGACTGCTGGCCGTTGGCCTGGCCCATCTGCGCGATGACGTCCTCCATCTTCTACCCGGCTGCTTGACCAGGCGGGTTTCGCGACGCTTCGTTCGCGCTGCTGGCCACTTCACGGGCCAGCCGCTCGTCGGCCACCACCACGAAATCGTCGCCGGCATCGGGCACGCCGGACAAGCCGAGCACCTGCACCGGGATCGACGGACCGGCGGATTCGGTCTGCTTGCCGTTCTCGTCGAACAAGGCGCGGACGCGGCCATATTGCACGCCGCATACCAGGTAATCGCCCTTCTTGAGCGTGCCCTGCTGCACGAGGACGGTAGCGACCGGACCGCGGCCCTTGTCGAGCGCGGACTCGATAACGACGCCGGTAGCGCGCGCATCGACAACCGCGCGCAGCTCCATCACTTCGGCCTGCACCAGGATCGCGTCGAGCAGCTCATCCACGCCCATGCCGGTCTTTGCCGAAA
>CAVSCB010000009.1:0-361857 GCA_963726305.1 uncultured Gammaproteobacteria bacterium | reverse complement strand
TGGAGCCGAGCGCATAGGCAGATTCCTTGAGCCGGTTGGGCACAGTGAGGAATACTTCGCGCATGACCGAACTGATGAAGGGGATCACCATGATTGCCAGCACCAGGCCGGCGGCGAGCATGCCGATGCCCAGCGGCGGACCGGCGAACAGAGGACCCATGAAGGGCATCACGCCCATGTTGTCGTTGATCCAGGGGTAGACGAATTCGCTGAGGTAGGGCGCCAGCACGAACAGGCCCCACATGCCGTAGATGATGCGATGGAATTCCGGCCAGCAATTCGATGGCCGCCGAGACCGGCCCGCGCATCCAGGGCGGCGCAGACTTCAGTCAGGAAGACGGCGATGCCGAAGCTGACGGGCACGCGATCAGCATCGCGATGGTGGCGGTGACCAGCGTTCCGTAGATCGGTACGAGCGCGCCGAACTTACTGGCGCGACGTCCCATTCCTCGGTGGTAGGAACTGCAGCCGAAAGTCTCGAAGGCCAGGCGGCCGCCCCAGAGCATCGACACGGCGGCGCCGATGAGCGCGAGCAGGACGAATATGCCCGCGCTGGAAACCACGCTGCGGAACAGCAGGTCGATCAGCGTGTCGCGCTTGTCGCTGCGCATCACGGGCGAGGGGAGGGTGGCTTCAGTGCTCATTTGCGATCGCGTTTGCCTGGGTGTTGTTCATGGCGAGCGGCTTTGACACACGACAACGCGCACCCGGTGGGGTGCGCGTGCCGGGAACATCGTTTTGATCAGAACTTGAATTCAGCAGTCCCAGTACGCCTCGATCTGGGCAACCAGCGCGGCGGGCAGCGGCACGTAGTCCAGCTTCTTGGCCTGCGCGTCGCCGTTCTTGAAGACCCAGCGGAAGAACTCCTTGGTCGCCTTGCGGCGCGCGGCGTTCTTTGGCTGCTTGTACATGATGATGAACACGTCGCCGTGATCGGCCAGGACGCTTCACCCGGCGCGTTGGTCATCACCAGGTAGAAATCCTTGGCGTTGGCCCAGTCCGCGCTGGCGGCGGCAGCCGGCAAAGCTCTCGTCGTTGGCAGGACCCACTTGCCGGCGGCGTTCTGCATGCCCGCATAGGTCATCTTGTTCTGCAGCGCATAGGACAGCTCGACATAGCCGAGCCGCCCTTGATCTGCTTGACGTAAGCGGCGACGCCTTCGTTGCCCTTGCCGCCGATGCCGGCCGGCCACTTCACGGAGGTGCCTTCGCCGACGCTGGTCTTCCACTCCGGGCTGACCTTGGACAGGTAGTTGATGAAGTTGAAGGTGGTGCCCGAACCGTCGGAGCGGTGCACGACGGTGACCTTGGTCGCCGGCAGGGTCACGCCCGGGTTGAGCGCGGCGATCGCCGGATCGTTCCACTTCTGATCTTGCCCAGGAAGATGTCGGCGAGCACCGGGCCGGTGAGCTGATCTGCCCGGCTGAGGCCCGGCACGTTCACCACCGGCACCACGCCGCCGATCACCGCGGAAACTGGCCGAGGCCGAACTTGTCGAGTTCCTCCGGCTTCAGGGGCGCGTCGGACGCGCCGAAATCAACCGTGCCGGCCTTGATCTGGGCGATGCCGCCGCCCGACCGATCGACTGGTAGTTCACCCTGACCTTGGTGCTGTTGCGGTAGTCGGCCGACCACTTGGACATGACCGGATAGACGAACGACGAGCCGGCGCCGGTGATGTTCTGGGCGTGGGCGTTGAATGCCATGGCGGCGGCGAGGCCGAGCAGGGCGATTCGGCTTTTGATCGAACTAAGCACGGTCAAACTCCTTGAAAGATGGCCGGGCAAGGAAGCCTTGCCCGGCCTGCATATGATTTGTCATCAAATGACAGTGCGGTGACAGTCACGGCGCCGGTTCAGCCAGGCTCACCAGTAGAGCTGGGCGCGCAGCTTCCAGGATGCCCGGATCGTCCTGCACATAGGCCTTGCTGGACTGCTCCATTTCTCGCTGCTGAGACCCAGACGTAGTTCAGCGCCAACTTGAAGTTCGAGCGCCAGTACCAGTTCACGCCGCCGGTCCAGTTGCTTTCCTTGCCGCCGAGCACGCCGGTGACCACCGGAGCAGACGGGGTTCCGCCGACGCTGCCGTCGTTCAGGTCGGCAGTGTCGTAGCGCAGGCCCATCTGCCACATGCCGCTGGCCGGTTCGTTCGGCAGGCCGGTGGTGACCACGGCGTCCTTGTAGCCCCAGGTTTCGCCGGTGATGTTCCAGACGCCGGAGACGTACCAGCTGTTGAGGTTGTAGGTGTCGTGGGCGCTGCGGCTGGTCTGCGAACCCATGTACTCGCCCTGCACCTTGAACGGGCCATGGACCCAGGCCCTCGGCGCCCCAGGTGCTGTTGCGGTCGGCATCGGTGAAGGTGCCCGAGTTGATCAGGCGGGCGCTGGTCAGGTCGGCGTCGGGGCGAACCCGCCACTGTGCCCGGTTGTCGCCACTGACTACCGGCGTCGCGCCCGGTGCGCTGCCGGCAATACGGCCGCGTAGTCGACCCAGGACAGGCCCAGGTGGAGGTAGTTGCCGGCCTCGAGGATCGGGGCGAAGGTGCCACGAACGCCGTAGCCGTCTGCCCTCGCCGGTTGCGGGTCAGCTCGCGCCGAACAGGCTGCCGGTGACCGTCCAGTTGCTGTCGCCGGTGACCGCGGCGATGCCGAGGCGGCGGGCAACGCCCTGCATGTTGGTGGTCATGGCCTTGGAGATGAAGTCGTTGTTCTTGGTGCTGCACAACTCTTCCAGGCTGTTCGGCTGCTTGTACTGGCCGACCTTACCACGGTGAAGCCGCAGAACTTGTACGCGATGTTGATGTCGAGGAACTTGTCCGCGTGGGCGTCATAACCGACCACCCAGTTCCACTGGCCCGGGCCCTTGCCCTTGAACACCAGCTCGGCGCGGCGCATGCCGAAATCGGTGTCCACGCCGTCGCCGGCCGTGGAGCCGCCGTCGAGCCGAGGATGGCGACATCGTTGTCGTACCAGTAGCTGTCGGTCTGGACCAGGCCTTTGAAGGAGATTTCCGAGCCGCCGATGACGTCGAATTCGACGTCGGCGAAGGCCGGGGCGGACAAGCCGGCCAGCACGGCGGCAGCGAGAAGATTGGGCAAAACTTTCATGGCAGTTCCCTGCGGTAGGTGATTGGGACCTGCGCAGGTTAGACAGTAAAGGTTTCGTTATTGTGACAGTGCGGACATATGACCGCGGAAAGTCGGGATTGTTACGGTCCGGAAGACTTGGTCTTGTCGCGATAGCCGCACAGGTCGCGGATCACGCACTGCGGGCAGTCGGGCTTGCGCGCCTTGCAGACGTAGCGGCCGTGCAGGATCAGCCAGTGGTGGGCGTGCAGCGTGAACTCGGCGGGCACGGCCTTCATCAGCTTGCGCTTCCACCTCGCGCACGTTCTTGCCCGGCGCCAGGCCGGTGCGGTTGGCGACCCGGAAGATGTGGGTGTCCACGGCGATGGTGGGTTCGCCGAACGCCGTGTTGAGCACCACGTTCGCCGTCTTGCGGCCGACGCCGGGCAGGGACTCGAGCGCCTCGCGGTCGCCGGCACCTCGCCGTCGAAGCTCTCCACCAGCATCCGGCAGGCGCCGATGATGTTTGCGGCCTTGGCGTTGAACAGGCCGATGGTGTTGATGTATTTCTTCAGCCCGTCTTCGCCCAGCTTGAGTATCGCCTGCGGCGTGTTGGCCACCTTGAACAGCTTGCGCGTGGCCTTGTTGACGCCGACATCGGTGGCTTGCGCCGAGAGGATGACGGCGATCAGCAATTCGAACGGCGTGCGATAGACCAGTTCGGTGGTCGGGTGGGGATTGAGTTCGGCCAGGCGCGCGAACAACTCCTTGCGATCTGCCGGCTTCATGGCTGCATCCCCTGCTGCCGGCGAATGGGCCGGGTGCGCCGGTCGATCCATGGCGCCGCGATGTTCATCGACAGGATGGCGAACGGCAGGCCGTCCGCCGCAGGGCCGAAGTGCGTGAGCAGCACCGCCAGCAATCCCGCGCCTGCACCGAAAAAAATGCGTCCGCGCGGCGACAGGCAACCGGTGACCGGATCGGTCACGATGAAAAAGGCCGCCAGCATCAGTGTTGCGATCGGCCAGCCATGCAGGTCGAAGGTGGTGGCGTTCGCTCCGACAAGCTGCAAGGCAAGCGTCGCCAGGGTCGTGCCTGCAAGCATGGCCAACGGCGTCTGCCAGGCGAATGATCTTCTTGCCGATCAGGAACAGGCCGCCGAGGGCGTACAGCCCGGCGACCCAGGCAGGGCTTCCCGCAGTTCCAGGGACCATCGGCCGTCGAAGCCACGAAGTTGGATGGAAAGCAGAGCAACAGCGCGGCGTAGCCGGCCATCGCCGGATTGAGCGGGTTCTCGCCGAGACCGCCAAAGGCCTGCTTGGCGAGCACGATCGCCACGAACAAGCCCAGTACGAGCATCCACCACGGCGTCGTCGGCGGAAGCACCAGCGCCAGCAGGACGGCGGACAGCGGCGCGCTCAGGTCGCTCAGGAAGGGGCGCAGCGGTCGCTTGCGAAGTTTCAGCATCAAGGCTTCGAAGCCCAGCGCGACCGGCACGGCCAGCACAAGCAGCCAGGCTGCGTCGGCGCCCAGCAGCGCGATCCTCGCCAGCGCGCCCGGCAGCAACGCCAGCAGCACCAGACCCATGATCCGCGACACGCTGCGCGGCGATGGCTGCAGGCCGGTCACGGCTGGACGGGACGAGTTCATGTCGGGTCCCGGGGTTGCTGCCGCTTGGCTTTCGCGCGGGCGATGGCGGCGGCCACGGCATCGGTCGATGCGGCCTGGTGGGTCAGCGCGGCGTCGCGCTCGGCGCGTTCGAGCGCCTCGCGCTCCAGCCGTCTTGCGCGATTTTCGAAGCGCTCGCGCGCCGCATTGGCTTCCTTCATGAGCGCGTCCCGCTCGCGGATCGTGGCCATCGCGGTGCGGAACTGCGGCAACAGTGGAATGCGGCTCGGGCAAACCGCATCGCAGCGCCCGCATTCGCTGCATTCGAGCAGCCCGTGCTCCCTGGCCTGCATCAACTTGTCGGCGCGCAGGTCGACGAGCAGTTGCTGCGGCTGCAGGTTCTCCGGGCAGGCCGTCGCGCAGTCGCCGCAACGGATGCAGGGCATTTCGAACTCGCTCATCGCCGCGGCCGACCGGACAGCCGGCTCAGCGGCCGCTGAATTGCGCCTTGCGCCGGGCCAGGAAGGCGCCGGTGCCTTCCTTCATGTCCTCGGTCGAGAAGGCGACTGCAAAGGCCTGCGTTTCGTACTCGAGTCCCGTTTCCAGTCCCGCTTCCCCGGCGATGACGATTGCGTCGAGGATTCCGCGCAATGCCTGCGGCGCCGCGAGCGCCAACTGGTCGGCTAGCTTCATCGTCTCCGCTTCGAGTTCGGCGACGGGCACGACGCGGGTGACGATGTTGAGGGCGAAGGCGCGCGCGGCGTCGATTGGCTGGCCGGTCAGGCACAGTTCCAGCGCAGGCCCCCGGCCGGCGAGCCGAAGCAGCCGCTGCGTGCCGCCAAAACCCGGCACCAGGCCCAGGTTGACCTCGGGCTGTCCCAGCTTGGCCGTGTCGGCCGCCAGGCGAAGGTGGCAGGCCATGGCCAGTTCCAGTCCGCCGCCCAGCGCGAAGCCGTTGATCATGGCGATGACCGGCTTGCCCAGTTGCTCGATCCTGACCATGAGCTTCTGGCCGTGCCGGGAGAAATCCCGGGCCTGGACCGGGCTCAGGTCGTTCATTTCCGCGATGTCCGCCCCGGCGACGAACGCCTTGGGGCCGGCGCCGGTGAGCACCACCACCCGTACCTCGGGCGTCTCGGCCGCCTGCTCGAAGGCCTGGTGCAGTTCGCCGATTGTGCTGCGGTTCAGGGCGTTCAGCTTGTCGGGGCGGTTCAGGGTGATCAGCCGGACCGCGCCGCGGTCTTCGATCAGCAGGGTTTTGAAAGGCATGGGGACTCCAGGGAACTTCGGCGGCAGACAGGGGTCGGAGTCCGGCAATGGGCCGGAGCCTCAGTGGCGGTTAAGCCGCCAGGCCGGTATCCTAGCGCGTCCCGTGTGACGTGAACCGCCCAATTCCCCTCTTGGAGATGTCGTAATGAAGTTGCGTTTGCTGGCTGCCACCCTGGCGGCCTTTGCCCTGAGCTCGGGCGTTGCACTGGCCCAGAGCGCCACTCCGGCTGCCGCTGCCGCCGCCCCGGCCGACAAGGCCACGCTGAGCTACGCCATTGGCTACGACATGGCCCGCGACCTCGCCGAGCGCAAGGTCGACCTGGACATCAACACCTTGATCCGCGCGATCCAGGACGGCTACGCGAAGAAGCCGCCGACCATGCCGGGCGACAAGCTGGCCGCTGCGCTTTCGCAGTTCCAGAAGAAGATGGCCGAGCAGGAACGCGCCGAGTTCGAACGCGTCAGCCGCGAGAACAAGACCAAGTCCGATGCCTTCCTCGCCGCCAACCGCAGCAAGCCGGGCGTTGTCGTCCTGCCGAGCGGCGTGCAGTACAAGATCATCGATGTGGGCAACGGCGCCAAGCCGACCGCCGCCAGCACGGTATCGGTGCATCTGCGTGGCTCGATTTCGACCGGTCAGGAATTCGCCAATACCTATTCGGGCGCCAATGCGCAGCCCGCGAGCTTCAAGGTGGGCGATTTCCCGCTGGCCGGCGTCAAGGAAGCACTGCTGATGATGCCGGTCGGCTCGCGTTGGGAAGTCTATATCCCGGCCGACAAGGCCTATGGCAACGATCCGCGCTCGCCGATCGGCCCGAGCCAGGCGATCGTGTTCGACATCAAGCTGGTTTCCAGCAAGTAAGACCGGAAACCTCGCGCCGGCCACGCCGGCGCGAGTTTCCCCGCAATCGATGAACCCATCTTTCAGAGCCGTTCTCAGCCCTTGCGTGGGCATCTGCTCACTCGACGACCAGGGATTGTGCGAAGGCTGCCATCGCAGCGCTTCCGAAATCGCCAACTGGCTGTACTTGAACGACGACCAACGCCTGCACCTGATCGAGAACGTGCTGCCTGCGCGCGAGGCGCAGCGGGTGTGACCGCACTGTTCGAAACGCTCGAACCTTTCACTCGCGCCCTGCATCCGCTCGACACGCCGCCCCCGGGGCCTGGCTGGAATCATTCCGAACTCATCGACCTCCTGCCCGACGGCGGGCGCAGCTTGCGTCCGGCTGCCGTACTCGTGGGCCTGGTCGATCGCGGCGCCGGTGCGCAGGTGGTGCTGACCAGGCGAGCCGACTTCCTGCGCCATCATGCCGGTCAGATCAGCTTTCCCGGCGGGCGGATCGAAGCGCACGACGCCGATCCGGTCGCTGCCGCGCTGCGCGAAGCACGCGAGGAAATCGGCTTGCAGGAAGGGCAGGCGAGGGCCATGGGTTACCTGGATCCGTTCGCGACCATCACCGGCTTCCATGTATTTCCGGTGGTGGCCCGCATCGCCAGTGATTTCGCCGCGCAGCGCGATCCCTCGGAAGTGGAGGAAGTATTCGAGTTGCCCTTCGACTTCCTGATGGATCCGCTCAATGCGCGCCAATTCGAAGTGGACTATCGTGGCGGCAAGCGCACCCTGGTCGAATTCCGCTACAACGATTACCGGGTCTGGGGCGCGACTGCCGCGATGCTGGTCAACCTGCGCGAGCGACTGGAGCGAAACCCATGAACTGGACCACGCTGGTATCGGCCGAGGAATTGGCGGCAGCGCTGCACGATCCCTCGCTGCGGATCGTCGATGCGCGTTTCGTGCTGGCTGGCGGCGATGCCGAAGCGGGTGAGCGCGCCTGGCGCGCCGCGCATTTGCCCGGCGCGGGCTACGTCCACCTCAATCGCGATCTTTCCGATCTTCGCAAGCCCGCCAGCGAAGGCCGTCATCCGCTGCCGGATGCCGCCGCGTTTTGCGCCACGCTCGAACGGCTTGGCATCAGTCCCGATTCGCAGGTCGTGGTTTACGACGCAGCGGATGGCGCGATGGCGGCGGCGCGGTTCTGGTGGCTGTTGAGACTGCTCGGGCACGAGCGTGTTGCCGTGCTCGATGGTGGTTTTGCACGCTGGACGGCGCTTGGGGTTGCCTGTCGATGCGAACGATTCCAGATATTCGCGCGGCACTTATCACGCCAACTTCGACACCAGCATGATCGCCAGCACCGCGGAAGTTGCACGCCGGTCCAGCTCGAACGAAGGTTGCCTGATCGATGCCCGCGCGCCGGAGCGTTTTCGCGGCGAAGTGGAACCGCTCGATCCGGTGGCCGGACACATTCCGGGCGCATCGAATCGGCCGTATTCCGAAAATCTTGCGGATGGCCGCATGCGCGCGCCGGAAGCGTTGCGCGGCGAATTCTCGGCGTTGATCGGCGCGACCGTGCCGCGCGACGTCGTGCTGAGTTGCGGCTCGGGCGTCACCGCCTGCCATAACCTGCTGGCAATGGAACACGCCGGCCTGCATGGCGCGCGGATCTACGCCGGATCATGGAGTGGATGGGTGAGTGATCCTTCCCGTCCGGTAGCCACGGGCAGCTGAAGCTTCCTGATCGGGACGGTTCCGGCCTCCCGCCGCCCATGCTGCCTAGACCGCACCATCCGGGACCCGCTTTGGCGCCGTCGTGTCCGCGTGATAGAAGGCAACCCCGTCTCCAGCGCAGGCCTTGGTACGGTACATGGCCGCGTCGGCATTCCTGACCAGTTGGTTTTCGTCACTACCGTGCTCGGGATAGATGGCGACTCCGATGCTGGAAGTCAGCAGGATTTTCCGCCCGTCGAGCGCGAAGGGCCGGTCGAGCGAATGACGGATCGTCTCCGCGACCAACCTGGCATCCTCCTCGGTTGCGATGGTGGGCAAAAGCACGACGAACTCGTCACCGCCGATGCGCGCCACCGTGTCGGATTCCCGAAGGGCATTCCGGATGCGCCTGGCAACCTCTTTCAGCACCATGTCGCCCGCGTCATGGCCGAGGTGGTCATTGATGGGCTTGAACTTGTCCAGGTCGATGAACATCACCGCCAACCGCGTGTGGTTGCGCCTGGCAAAGGCCAATGCCTGCTTGAGGCGGTCGTCCAGCAGCACCCGGTTGGGAAGCCTGGTCAGCGCATCGTGCTGGGCGACGCTGCGCATTTTTTCCTCGTCGAGCTTGCGCCGGGTGATGTCCTGGTGGGTGCCGAACATCAGCTGCGGCTTGCCGTCCTTCGTCCAGGTGGCGACCTTGCCGCGATTCAGCACCCAGACCCAGTGTCCGTCCTTGTGGCGCATGCGGACTTCGCATTCGTAGTAATCGAGTTGGCCGCTGAAATGCCTCTGCAGGAGTTCGGCGGATGTCCTTGCGTCGTCGGGATGAACCAGGGATAGCCAGGTGTCGATGGAGACAGGCTCCAGCTCCCTCAACTGGTAGCCAACGATCTGGGCCCAGTATTCGTTGAAAACCGTTTCGCCCGTCTGGACGTTCCACTCCCAGGTTCCGACACGCGTTCCGTCGAGGATGCTGTTCAGTCGTTGCTGCTCGTGTATCAGTTCCCTGTTCATGTTTTTCGCAATCCTGAGCGCGCGTTCGCGGCCCGTCAGCAGCATCCATGTCATCGCCGTGAGGAAAAAGCTGGTCCCCGCGCCAACCACTGCGGCGACCACGGGCTTGCGGGTGTCGATGCGCGATTCGATCAAAGGCAAGGGGCGGATCTGGACAGTCCAGGAATGTCCGCCGAGTCGGACGCGATGGCTCACGTACTCGGCGGCCGAAGTTGGCGTGGCGGACGATTTCGAGCCATCCGAGTCGTACATGAGCGCAGTCGGCGTAATGCCTTCGCCGTCGTAGATCTCGATATCGAGATCGTTGGCGCGCTCGCCCAGCAGGCCTGCCATGAAATCATCCATGCGGAACGGCGCGTACACCCAGCCGACGAAATTCCCGGACTTCTCCTGCAATGAGGAATGCGGCCTGTCGTTGCCGTAGACCGGCAGATACATCAGGAACCCTGCTTGCGCGTGCCGTTCGGATTCCTGGATCAGCCTGACCTTTCCGGAAACGGCCAGTTCGCCGCTTTCGAGGGCCCTGTGCATGGCCTTGTGGCGCACCGGCTCCGAGTACATGTCGTATCCGAACGCCCGAAGGTTGAGATCCGAGAAGGGCTCGATATAGACGATTGCTGTATACGCCTCGCGTTCGCCCGCAGGGCGCAGCACGTAAGCGGGGAAACCCTCCCGGCGCACGGCGGCGACGTGGGCTTCCCTTTCCTCGGGTCGAAGGTAGCGGGCGAAGCCCAGGCCCTGGATTCCCGGATAGTTCTCCGTCAGTTTCAGGGCGGAGACATACTGGTTGAACTCGCGGCGCGTCACGATTCCCGAAGCAATGAACACGCCTGCGGCTCCGCGCAGCACCTGTTCGTAGGCCTGCAGCCGGTTGTCGATGCGGGAGATCGCCTCCCGCACCCGGAAATCGAAATAGATCCCGACCTCGCGTTCCGTTTCCGCCTTGGTGAACCGGAATACCTGGAAGGCGACGACCAAGGACACGAGCAGGACCAACAGCGAGAGCCTCACTGAAGTTCCGGGTCGGGCAGGGGAGGTCCGCTTCGTGGTCGACACTGGCGTCTCCCGGACACGCCTTGGCGGCTGGGGACTTGTCCCAGCGTTGTTGGGTCAATCAGCTCCGCGCGGGGTCCATCGCCCCTCGTCAGGATGGGCTGGATCGTCGTCCGTTTATTGATTTCGATCAGAAAACCCGGGAATGGACCGGGTGCGCCTTACTTCTTCAGGCGCGCCAGCAAGGCCTTCAGCGCAGCCTGCGAATCCTCCGAATACCAGCCATCGAGGAAGCGATTCAATTCCGCATCGGTGAACGAATCCAGCGCATCGATGACGTCCGCCCGCGCGATCCTTCGGGTCGCCAGCATCGGCGATGACGGCAGCGCCAGCAATTCGTTCAGCCAGTGCGTGGCAAGCGCGACCACTTCGCCGGCATCGGTCAGCGCATCGACCATGCCCAGTGCATGCGCCTGCTCGGATTCGACCATCGCGCCGGCCACGATCAGGCGCTCGGCCTGGTGGACGCCGACTACGCGGCGCATCAGGTGCTGGATTGCATCCGGCACCGTGAGGCCGACCTGTGACTCATTCAAGCCGATCCGGAACGGTCCGCGCGCCATCACCCGATAGTCGCAGCACAAGGCCAGCACGCAGCCGCCTGCCGGGTTGTGCCCGGCGATCGCGGCAACCACCGGCACCGGGGAGCGGGCCAGGGCGCGCGCGGCATGGAAGAACTGCGACCAGCAGACGCCCAGGCCGGCGCGATCGAGGGTCATCAGGTACGGCACGTCCAGGCCGCCGGAGAAGACTTTCTCGCCGCCTGAAAGAATCAGGCCCCGCGCGCCATTGCCCGGCGCGTCCTGCACCGCGGTGGTGAGGGCTTTGAGCAGTTCGAGGTTGAGTGCGTTGACCGGCGGGCGGTTCAAGCGGATCTCGTGGATGACGCCGTGTTTGATGATCTCGAGCATGCTGATCTCCCTCTTGGTCAGGACTCAGGGGATTTTGACATCCGCGGCCCAGCGATAGCGAACGGTATAGGTGAGTTTCGTCTCGCCGCCGGCCGGAATCGCCACGTCGAAGCTGACGGTCTGCGCATTCCGCTTCTCGAAGCGCTCCGAGCTGGAGACCATTTCCCAGTCGGTCCAGCGCGACAGGCGCTCGGTGACCCGCACCGTGACCGGGCCGGACTTGGCGTTCTTGAGCAGCACCGACACCCGCTCGGTCATGGTGCGGCCTTCGCGATCGAGCTGGAAATCCTCGCGGGTGCGCTCGGCGCTCAGGTCGAAGACGTTGCCGATGGCCAGCGCCACGTCCTGGTTGGCCGGCGTGTGGCCGATGGTCGCCTCGCCCAGGAAGTCCTTGCCATCGAACATGCGGACCCGGCCGGCCGGCAGCGGCAGGCCGAGGCCTTCGGCCTTGCCGTTCCTGAAGCGCAGGGTGGCCATGACCGGCTGCGCCTGGCCGTCGCCGGCGGAGAAATTGGCATCGATGATCGGGTAGGGCGGCCGCCAGTCGCCCATCTGCGAATTGGTCTCGTAGCGGCGTTCGCAGGCGATCCCGCTGGCCGGGTCGACCAGTGGCAGGCGCTGCACGCTGCCCTGAGGCAGCGAGCCGGGGTTCGGCAATTTGTAGGCCTGGTATTCGCCGGAGGCTTGCGGCGCCGGCGCACTGTCGGCCACCAGCATCCGGGGGACCGGCGCCTTGGACATCATCGCCATCTCCGGTCCCGCCGACGGGGCGCGATTGGGCTCGCCCGCGACCAGCGTCAGCATCACGTCGTTGAAGTCGGCGCCGGAACGATTGACCACCATCGCCGCGCCTTCCATCGACATGCGGCAGTCCTTGCCCTGGCCCTGCGCATTGACGTTGTACTCGGCGCGCCAGGCCAGGCCGGCGGTGGCGTAGTTCAGGCCGAAATCCTGGCGTCCGGCGCGGGCGGCGGACAGATTCCAGTTGAGCGTGGGTTCGTTGACCACGCCGGCAGGCAGGCGCGGAAGTTCGAAGCTCGAATAGCTCGACAGCACCTTGATCCGCCCATCGGGCAGCCGAAGGGTAAGTCCGTTGCCGGCGGACATCAGCGTGCCGGTGGTGGTCTGGCGATCGTTGCCGACGGCCTGCTCCACGATCACCGTCTGGCCGAGCGCGCGGCGCAGCAATTCGTCCTGTCCGGCCACGGCGAAATCGAATCGTTGCCCGCGCATGCTGACGCCGGCCGGTGGCTTGAGCAGCACCGAACTCGAATCGAGCGCGCGCGGCAAGCCGGCCAGGCTCACTTCGTTTTCTCCGGTTTTCAGATCGAAGCCGATTCGCCTTTCGACCAGGGCAAATCCCGGGCCGCCGGGTTGCCCTTCGGACTGGGCGACGGAATCGAAATCGCCGCTGTAGACGGTCAGCAGTCCATCGGCGCCCGAGGCGGGCGAGGTGGCGGCGGCAAGGGCCGTGGCGAGGGCGGAGGCAAGCAGTGTCCGGGTCATGTGAAGCTCCAGTGGGCGCGGGTTATCATAGGCTCATGAACGCGCGAACCATCATCCTGGGGTTGCTGCTGCTGGGCTGTGCTTCAGCTGCGGTTGCGGCTCAGCCGGCCTGCACGCCGACCATCGACAAAGCCTGGATCCGCGCCGCCCCTCCCGGCGCCACCGCGTTGGCCGGCTATGCGACCGTGCGCAATCCATGCCCCGCGCCGACCGCCATCGCCAAGGCCAGCTCGGGCGATTTCGTGATGGCCATGATCCATGAAACGGTGGTGGTCGATGGCGTCAGCCAGATGCGCCACGTCGCTTCGCTGCCGCTGCCGGCACGTGGCGAACTGCGCTTCGAGCCGGGTGGCCGGCACTTGATGCTGATGCATCCCAAGCGCCAGTTCAAAGTGGGCGACAAGGTGAAAGTCAGTCTTGCGCTGGCCGATGGGCGTCAGGTCAGCGCTGATTTCATCGTCGCCAAGGATGCCCCGAAGTAAGCAGATCAGTCGGGAAGCGGAATGAACTCGGTTTCGCCCGGAACTGCGGCGAAGCGGCCCTCCCGCCAATCGGACTTGGCCTGCTCGATGCGCTCGCGGGTGCTGGCGACGAAATTCCACCAGACGAATCGCGGGCCGTCGAGCGGCTCGCCGCCCAGCAGCATCACCCGCGACGGGCTGGTGGCGCGCAACACGGGTTCGCTGCCCGCGTCGAGCAGGGCAAGCGTATTCAGCGGCAGGGGTTCGCCATCGAGCTGCAGTTCGCCGCTCACCGGATAGAGCGCGCGCTCGGCGTGTTCCGCCGGAATCCGCAGCGTCGCGCCCGGCGGCCAGATCGATCGACACGTACAAGGTCTCGCTTAGCACCCGCACCGGCGAGCGCAGGCCGAAGGCATGGCCGGCCACGACGGTCATTTCCGACGCCGGCCTCGCTGAGCACCGGCAGCGTTGCCTTCGGGTGATGGGCGAACGACGGTTCGATGTCTTCGCAAGCTTGTGGAAGCGCCACCCAGGTCTGCAAGCCGTGGAACGGATGATCGATGCCGCGCAGCCGCTCCGGCGTGCGCTCCGAGTGCACGATGCCGCGGCCGGCAGTCATCCAGTTGACGTCGCCGGGCTGGATTTCCTGCACCGATCCCAGGCTGTCCCGATGCAGCATCGAGCCTTCCCAAAGGTAGGTGACCGTGGCCAGCCCGATATGCGGATGCGGGCGCACGGCGATGGGATGTTCGCCGCCAAGCACGGCCGGGCCGATGTGGTCGAAGAAGACGAAGGGACCGACGCTACGACAGTTCGCATTGGGCAGCACACGGCCGACGGTGAATCCACCGAGGTCGTGCAGGCGGGGAGTGAAGAATTGGGGCATGGCCTGGTCCTCCTATCCGGTCTTCAATAGGGTCAACAATCCCCTGGCGGTACGCAAGCGCGAGGCCGCGTCGGGCAGATTCCAGCTTGATCCGCAATTTCTCCGGCCCGTCCATGGCGTAGACCCTGGGCTGCGACTGGATCAGGCGGATGACCGACATCGGATCGACGTTGGGCTGCGACTGGAAATGCAGCCGGCCGCCGTTTGCGCCCAGTTCCAGCTTGCGCAGGCCTAGTCGCGTGGCCTCCAGCTTGAGTTCGGTGACCGCGAACAGCTGCTTGGTCTGCTCGGGCAACAGCCCGAAGCGATCGACCATCTCGACCTGCAGTTCCTTCAGCGCATCCTCGTCGCGGGCCGAGGCGATTCGCTTGTACAGCGTCAGCCGGGCATGCACGTCGGGCAGGTAGTCTTCGGGGATCAACGCCGGCATGTGCAGTTCGACTTCGGCGCCATGGCGCACGCTCGGGTCGAGGTCCGGGATCTTGCCCGAGCGGATCGACTTGACCGCGCGTTCGAGCAGCTCGGTGTACAGCGAGAAGCCGATCTCGGCGATCTGTCCTGATTGCTCCTCGCCGAGCAACTCGCCGGCGCCGCGGATCTCCAGGTCGTGCGTCGCCAGGGTGAAGCCGGCGCCGAGTTCCTCCAGGGAGGCCAACGCTTCCAGCCGCTTCTCCGCATCGGCGGTCATGGCCTTCTTGTTCGGCACCACCAGGTAGGCATAGGCGCGGTGGTGCGAGCGACCCACGCGTCCGCGCAGCTGATGCAACTGGGAGAGCCCGAAGCGATCGGCGCGGTTGACGATGATGGTGTTCGCGCTGGGAATATCGATGCCCGACTCGATGATCGTGGTGCACACCAGCACGTTGAAGCGCTGGCGATGGAAATCGAGCATGGTCTGTTCGAGATCGCGTTCGGGCATCTGGCCGTGGGCGACGCGGATGCGCGCCTCCGGCACCAGCTCCGCCAACTCGCGCGCCATCTTCTCGATGGTGTCCACTTCGTTGTGCAGGAAGTAGATCTGTCCGCCGCGCGCCAGCTCGCGCTGGAAGGCTTCGCGCAACAGCGCGTTGTCCCAGGGCGTGATGAATGTCTTTACCGCCAGGCGGTGTGCCGGCGGGGTGCCGATGATCGACAGCTCGCGCAGCCCGCTCATGGCCATGTTCAGCGTGCGCGGAATCGGCGTCGCGGTCAGCGTCAGCAGGTGCACTTCGGCGCGCAACGCCTTCAGCGCTTCCTTCTGGCGAACGCCAAAGCGCTGCTCCTCGTCGACGATGACCAGGCCCAGGTCCTTGAACTTCACGTCGCCCTGCAGCAACCGGTGGGTGCCGACGATCACGTCGATCTTGCCTTCCTCCAGCAGGACCAGCGCGGCCTTGATTTCCTTGGCCGACTTGAAGCGCGACAGCACTTCGACGCGGATCGGCCAATCGGCGTAGCGATCGCGAAAGTTTCGGTAATGCTGCTCGGCAAGCAACGTGGTCGGCACCAGGATCGCGACCTGCTTGCCTGCCGTGGCGACCACGAACGCGGCGCGCACCGCGACCTCGGTCTTGCCGAAGCCGACATCGCCGCAGACCACGCGGTCCATCGGCGTGGGCTTGGCCAGGTCGGCGATCACCGCCTCGATGCTGGCGGCCTGGTCTGGCGTCTCCTCGAACGGGAAGGTCGCGGCGAACGGCTCGTACATGGCGCGGTCGACCACCAGCGCCTGTCCGCGCCGGGCATGGCGACGCGCCTGGATGTCGAGCAGCTCGGCGGCTACGTCGCGCACCTTCTCCGCGGCCTTGCGCTTGGCCTTTTCCCAGGCTTCGCCGCCCAGGGAATGCAGCGGCGCCGATTCCGGCGAGGCGCCGGAATAGCGGCTGACCAGTTGCAGTTGCGCCACCGGCACGTACAGCTTGTCGCCCTTGGCGTATTCGATGCACAGGAACTCGCCGTTCACTCCGCCGGTGTCCAGCGTGACCAGGCCCTGGTAGCGACCGACGCCGTGGTCTTCGTGCACGATCGGCGAGCCGATGGTGATCTCGCTCAGGTCGCGCAGCACCGAGTCCGGATCGCGCGTGGCGCGCTTGCGCCTGCGGCTCTGGTCGGCGCGCTCCGGGAACAACTGGCGCTCGGTGAGCACCGTGATCGCCGCCTCGGTGATCGAGAAGCCCGATTCCAACGGTGCGACCGCGATGGCGAAGCGGAGATCGTCGGCGGCAAGGAAGCCCGTCCAGCCGCTGACGGTCGTCGGCTTGAGATCGGCTGAATCGAGCAATTCGATCAGCGCTTCGCGCCGTCCGGCGGAATCCGCCGCCAGCAGCACGCGGCCCGGATAATTGGCCAGGAAGGACTTCAGCGCCGCGCCGGATTCCTCGCCCTTGCTGATCCACGGCAAAGTCGGCGCCGGTTGCTCGGCCATCCCGATCGCATCGGCGAAGTGCGGATGTCCCGGCGCGCAGACCTCGATGCGCTCGGCCAGATTGAGTTCGGCGCGCAGGGCGTCCGGCGCCAGGAAGATTTCTTCCGGCGGCAGCACTGGTCGCTCGACATCGTGACGGCGCTGTTCCCAGCGGTCGCTGGTTTGCGCCCAGAATGCTGCCGCCGCATCCGCCACGCCATCGCCGACGACCACCAGGGTCTTGTCGCCAAGATGCTCGAACAGCGAAGCGGTGCGTTCGAAGAACAGCGGCAGGTAGTATTCGATGCCGGCGGGCGTGCCGCCTTCCTTCAGGTCCTGGTAGAGCGGGCAGCGGCGCGGATCGAAATCGAAACGCTCGCTCAGTTTTTCGCGCACGCGTCGGGTGCTGGCAAGATCCAGCGGAAACTCGCGGGCCGGCAGCAGCTTCACCGAGTCCACCGGATGATCGGAGCGCTGGGTGTCCGGATCGAAGCTGCGCAGCGTGTCGATCACATCGTCGAACAGCTCGATGCGGTAGGGAACATCCGAACCCATCGGATACAGGTCGAGCAGGGCGCCGCGCACCGCGAAATCGCCGGGATCGAGCACTTGCGGCACGTTGCGGTAGCCAGACGCTTCCAGCCGGCGCTTCTCGGCGTCCAGGTCGAGCTTCTGCCCCTTGCGCAGGTCCAGCGCATTGTTGGCGATCCAGCTTGGCGGCGGCAGCCGCTGCATGAGCGAAGACACCGGCACCACCAATACGCCGCGGCTGATGCCGGGCAAGCGATACAAGGCGGCTACGCGCTGGGAGACGATATCCGGGTGTGGACTGAACAGATCGTAGGGCAGCGTTTCCCAGTCGGGAAAATGCAGGATGGGCAGGTCATCGGCCAGCACGCGCAGGTCGTGTTCCAGCGACTGCGCCGTGTGGGTGTCGCGGACTACCGCCAGCACCAGGCCCTCGTGTTCGCGGGCGACGCCGACCAGGCCGAGCGCCAGCGCGCTCGCGCTGGAAGGCGCGCGCCAGTAGGCACGTTGTTGACCGGGTCTTGGGCGGGGCGGGGCGGGGAGTCGGGTGCGTGGATTCATCAGCCGCGCAGTTTACCAGCCGGCAAGTGCAGACTGATCCGGATCAGTCCCGGCGAACCCGGCATCGATTCGCGTCGGAAGCCAAGGCGCGTGACCAGTTCGAGCATCGGCGTGTTGTCGTCCATGACGTCGCCCCAGAGCTCCCGTACGCCATGCCTTCCCGACCATTCGACCAGCCGTTCCAGCAGCAGTCGGCCCAGGCCGAGGCCGACCACGAAATGCGACACCAGCAGCCCGAACTCGGCGCGGGCAGGCTCGTCGTCATCGCGCGAGAGCCTGGCGACGGCCGGGACCAGGGCTTCGCCCGGCGGAAGAGGCTCCGCCGCCACGATGACGAACTCCTTTCCGGGGGCCGGATGGGTCAACTGGTGCAGGTGCGTCTCGCTGAGCGCCTTGAGGATGTGCAGGAAGCGCCTGCGCACCTCATCCTCGTTGAGCAACTGGAAGGCGCCCGCGATCGGCGCGGCGTCCTCGGCACAGATCGGACGGATCACCAGTTCGCGCCGATCGGGCAGCGTGACGTGCTCGGCCCGTTCAGGATCGGGCCTTGCAGCGGGTCGGCGATTGGTCTTCATAGCCCTAGACTGCCATGAAACAGCTAGAGCACTGACTCGCCGGAGCGAGTCCGGCCGGGCGCGCTTGGCCATGGCGGGGCCGGTCGCGCCCGGGTGCTAAACTTGGGCGCTTCCCCACAGAACGAAGACATGGCCGGCAAAGCCAACTCACTCAGGACGATCTTCTTCGCACTGGGCGCTAATTTCGCGATTTTCCTGGCCAAGGGAGCGGCGGCGCTCATCACCGGATCGAGCGCCATGTTTTCCGAGGGCGTGCACTCCCTGGCCGATTGCGGCAACCAGGTCCTGCTGCTGCTGGGCATGAAACGCGCGCAGCGCCCGGCCAATCCGGATTACCCGCTTGGCTACGGCAAGGAGATCTACTTCTGGTCGTTCCTGGTGGCGGTGATGCTGTTCTCGGTCGGCGGGATGTTTTCCTTCTACGAGGGCTGGCACAAGTTGCAGTCCAATGAGCCGCTCGTCTATCCCTGGCTTGCCGTCGGCGTACTTACTTTCGGCATCCTTGCCGAAAGCGTGTCCATGCGTGCCTGCCTGGTGGAGGTGGACAAGGCGCGTGGCGATCTGAGCCTGTGGCGCTGGTTTCGCGAAAGCCGGCAGGCGGAGTTGGTGGTCATTTTCGGCGAGGATCTCGCCGCCCTGCTGGGCCTGCTGTTCGCCCTGATGGCCGTGGTCGCGACCATGATCACCGGCAACCCGATCTACGACGCGATCGGCAGCCTGGGCATCGGCGTCCTGCTGATCGTCGTCGCCTGCTTCGTGGCGGTCCAGGTCAAGGCCATGCTGATCGGGCAAAGCGTGGAGCCCGTGCAGCGTGAAGCGATCCGGCAGTTCATCGCCGCGCGTCCGGAAGTCAAGCAGGTATTCAGCCTGATCACCCTGCAGTTGGGCAACGACATCATGGTCGCGGTGCAGGCCGAGATGGCTGATCCGGAGGCCACGACGGCCTCCAGCATCACGCGCATCAATGAGACCGAAGCGGCGCTGAAAAAAGCGTTTCCGGAAATCAGGTGGAGTTTCTTCGAGCCCGACGATTCGCCGTGATCAGTCGCCGGCTGCTGGCGAGCCTTCGCCGGCATGGCGCGCGACCACCGCCGTCACGGCCACGTCGCGCGGTAACGTTGCCGATCGTGCGGAAGATATCCGGGATCGTCTCGACCGCCAGCAGCAAGGGCAACGCGCCCACGGGCACGCCCATCACCACGCAGATCGGCACGATCGAGGTGAAGAATGAAACTTGCCCGGGCAGGCCGACGGCCGCCAGGCTCATCACCACCGCGATCGCCGCGCCGGTCAGAACTGCGACAGCGACAGGTCGACGCCGAACAGGGATGCGGAATAAAGCACGACGGCGAGGTTGGCGACCGGGCCGGTGATTCGGAAAACCGAAACGGCCAGGGGCAGCACCAGCGCGGTGACATGCGGCGGCAATGCGCAATTGCACGCGCCGCTTCCACCATCGCCGGCAGGCGAGGCCAGCGACGACTGCGTGCTGGTCGCCACCGCCTGGGCCGGTAGCACGGCGCGCGCGAACTGCCGGAACGGCAATCGCGCAGCGATCACCGTCACCGGATAGATCAGCAGGATCAGCAAGACCTGCACCGCCACCAGCAAGACAGATGTAGTGCGCCAGGGCGCCGGCGGCAGCGACGCCGGCGCGGGCGCCGACCACGAAGGCCAGCGCGAATACGCCCAGCGGCCCGATCCAGATCACCCAGTGCACGATCACCAGCATGGCGTCCACGAGCGCCTGGAAGAAATCGCTGAGCAGCTTGCCGTATTCGCGCTGGATGCGGGTCACCGCGAAACCCAGGATCAGCGCGAAGATCACCAGCGGCAACATGTCGCCGTCCGCCGCCGCCTTGACCGGATTGGTCGGAATTATCGCGCCCAGCCAATCCGAGAGTGGCGCGACGCCCGGGACGACGCTGCCGCCGACGGCCGCGCCGGCGCGCATGGCTTCGGCGGCGGCGGCCGGGATCGGCCACAGGGACAGGAATCCGCTGGCCACGATCTCGCCGAACAACCCGGCCACGAACATCACGCCGATGAACAACAACAGCGCGCGCGCCGCCAACCCTCCGGCCGAGGCTGTCGTGGCAGTGGAGGCGACGCCGGTGACCAGCAGCGAAAACACCAGCGGAATGATCGTCATCCGCAGCGCGTCGAGCCACAGGTTGCCGATCGGTTCGGCGATCGCAATCGAACTTGCAAGCCAGGCGGGCCCGGCGGCGGCCAGCCCGATGCCAATCGCCAGGCCGGCGACCAGGCTCAACAGCATGCGCGTCGACGATGACATGGCTTTCATGGGGCTTCCTGCTTGAGCCATTGCAGTGTCGAGGTGGGATGACTGTCGCCCAGCAAGCGGGCGAGCACCGGCAGGGCCGGCGCCAGTTCCTGATCGAGTTGCTAGGGCGGGTTGATGATCAGCATGCCGCTGCCGTTCAGGCGCAACGGGGAGTCGTCAGGGCGCACCAGCAGTTCGGCGATCAGTGCCGATTTGCAGGGCAGCAAGGCGGCCTTGCGCAGGAATGGCAGGAGCGTGCGCCGTTGCTTGATCGGATACCAGACCGCGAAGATGCCGGTGGGCCAGCGAGCCAGGCCGTCCTTGAGCGCCGCCAGGATGCTGACGAATTCGGCTTCCTGCGTTTCGTACGGCGGGTCGATCAGCACCAGCCCGCGCTTCTCCTTGGGCGGCAGCAGCGCCTTGATGGCGCCATAGCCGTCGCGCGGCATCACGTTGACGCGGTCGTCGTGCTTGAACAGCGCGGCCAGGGCGCGCGCCTCGTCGGGCTGCAGCTCGCAGGCGGCCAGCCGGTCCTGCGCGCGCATGGCCTGCGCCACCAGCAGCGGCGAACCCGGGTAGGAGACCAGCGCCCCGACCGGATTGTCGGCCTGCGACCCGCTTCAGGTAGTTCTGCACCAGCGCCGGCAGCCCATGCAGCACGAACAGGCGGAAGATGCCGCCGCGGGCTTCGCCGGTCTTGTCCGACTGCTCGCCCTGCAGCAGGTACTGGCCGCGGCCGGCATGGGTGTCGAGCACGAAGAAGGGCGTGTCCTTGCGCTTGAGCGCATCGACCAGTCCGAGCAGCACGACGTGCTTGAGGACATCGGCGTGGTTGCCGGCATGGAAGGCGTGGCGGTAATTCATAGGCTCCGAGGATATAGTCTTGGCCGGGGCTTGGACACCGTGGGCCTCATGAATACGGACGGACGCCATGTCGCGCATCCTGGTTGTCGAGGACGAAGGAACGATCGCCGACGCCGTGCTTTATGCCCTGCGCGCGGAGGGGCTGGACGCCGAGCATTGCCTGCTTGGCCAACCCGCGCTGGGCCTTCTGCGCAAGCAGGCCTTCGATGTGGTGATCCTGGACGTGGGCCTGCCCGACATAACCGGCTTTGAAGTCTGCCGGCAACTGCGCGCCTTCTCGGACGTGCCGGTGATTTTCCTCACCGCCCGGGACAGCGAGATCGACCGGGTGGTCGGGCTCGAATTGGGCGCCGACGATTATGTGGTCAAGCCGTTTTCGCCGAGGGAACTGGTGGCGCGGGTGCGCGCCCGCCTGCGCCGGGGCGGTGGCCCGGCACAGGGGCTGGCGGCAGTCGGGGCCGTTCGCCATCGATGCCGCCGGACAGCGCATCCAGTATCGCGGCCAGGCGCTGCCACTGACGCGCTATGAATATCGCCTGCTCAAGGCCCTGGTCGATCGCAACGGGGCGATCCTCAGCCGCGAGAAGCTGATGGAGGATGTCTGGCATGACGCGCCGGATACCGTCGATCGAACGGTGGACACCCATATCAAGACCTTGCGCGCGAAGCTGCGACTGGTGATGCCGGACCTCGATCCCATCCAGACCCACCGCGGCCTGGGTTACAGCGTGAAGCCCGACGCGTGAAGATCGGCCTGCGTATCTTCCTGGGTTACTTCCTGATCGTCGGGCTGGCCGGGTTCTTCGTGATGCGGGTGTTCGTCAACGAAGTGAAGCCCGGCGTGCGCCAGGCGATGGAAGACACGCTGGTCGATACCGCCAACGCGCTGGCCGAGTTGGCGACGCCGGACATGCGCGAAGGCCGTATCGGCGACGGCCAGTTCGCGCACAGCATCGACTCGCTGGTCCGGCGCGACGTGCGCGCGCAGATATGGAACTTCCGCAAGCAAAGTTTCGACTACCGGATCTACGTGACCGATGGCCGCGGCATCGTCGTCTACGACTCCTCCCGCCAGGCGGTTGGCAAGGATTACTCGCGCTGGAACGACGTCTACCTGACGCTGCGCGGGAAGTACGGCGCGCGCTCCACGCTGAGCGATCCCGGCCGACAAGAACAGCAGCGTGATGCATGTGGCCGCGCCGATCCGCGATGGCGACCGGATCATCGGCGTGCTGACGGTCGCCAAGGCCAACCAGCGCATCCAGCCCTTCATCGAAAGCAGCCAGAACGCGATCCTCAGGCAGGGCTGGGTGCTGCTCGGCCTGTCGTTCCTGATCGGCATCGGCGTCACGTTCTGGTTGTCCCGCTCGCTGGCGACGCTGGGCAAGTTCGCCCGGTCGGTCACCGCGGGCGAGCGCGTGGCCGCGCCCGATCTTGGCAACAACGAGATCGGCGAACTCGGGCGCGCGCTGGAGACGATGCGCGAACGGCTCGATGGCAAGCAGTATGTCGAGCAGTACGTGCAGACGCTGGCGCACGAGATGAAGAGCCCGATCGCCGCCATCCGCGGCGCGGCCGAAATCCTCGAGGATGCACCGCCTGGACCGGATCGCGAACGCTTCCTGCACAACATCGACACCCAGTCGGCGCGGCTGGCGGCGATGATCGACAAGATGCTGGCGCTGGCGTCGGTGGAGCATCGGCAGGTGCTCGAGAATGTCGAGCCAGTGGAACTGGCGGGATTGATCCGCGAGGCCGTCGAAGCCATCGAGCCGCGCCTGGGCAGGAAACAACTGCGGATCGAGTGCCGTCTGGATCCGGCGCCCGCGATCGTGTCCGGCGACCGGTTCCTGCTTGGACAGGCGCTGGCGAACCTGCTCGACAACGCGATCGATTTCTCCCCGCGCGCTGGAGTGATCGACCTGCAATTGCATCACCGCGGGAAATTCGTCTTGATCGAGGTCAGCGACCAGGGTGCGGGCGTTCCCGACTTCGCCGAAGGAAGAGTGTTCGATCGCTTTTACTCGTTGCCCAGGCCCGACGGCAGCAGGAGCAGCGGCCTGGGCCTGAGTTTCGTCCGTGAAGTCGCCGCCCTGCATGGAGGCGGCGCGCGCCTGTTCAATCGCGACGGCGGCGGCGCAACAGCCGAATTGAGCCTGCCCAGCCGTTGAGCCGGCCGCGAGGACTTCACCTTCGGCACACAAGGACGCCATCCCGTTTTCACCGGGCCGTCGCAAGCTGCCTGCATTCGCCGGGACTTGGCCTGGCTGGAGAAGGCAGATGCAATTCGGACTCGCGGGCAAGGCGATCGTCGTCGCCGCATTGACAGTGGCTTTGCTGATCCCGCTCGGGATGATCAACGGGACGATCAAGGATCGGATCAATTACCGCCAGCAGGCAGTGGCGGCGGTGGCCGAGAGTTTCGCGGGTCCGCAGACCATGACCGGGCCGGTCCTCGTCGTGCCCTATACGGAAGTCGAGCAGGTGCAGGACAAGGATGCATTCGGCAAGCCGGTATGGCGCGAGCGGCGCAGCCAGGGTCGCTGGATAGTCTTCCCCGGCACGATGTCGGTGCAGGGCAAACTGGTCCCGGCGGTGCGCAAGCGCGGCCTGCATGAAGTCCGTGTCTACGAGTTGCAGTCGACCCTGCGTGCGCATTTCGAAAAGACCTTGGCCGAGGATCCGGCCGGCGTCCGTACCCTGGGACGGCCCTACCTGAGCATGGCCATCGCCGACGTGCGCGGACTGGTCGGCACGCCGAGCCTGACCGCTGGATCGGACATCCATCCCGTTGCAGCAGGGTTTGGGCGGACATCGCGAAGGCGCCGGTCTGCATTCCCCGCTGGCGCCGGTGGCGTCAGGCCAGGCGCTGCGCTTCGACGTCGAGCTGAAGAGCAACCTGGCCGGCACCGAGTCGCTGGCGATCGTGCCCATCGCCGACAGCAATCGCATCGCACTGGAATCGAGTTGGCCGCATCCGCAGTTCGCCGGGCGCTTCCTGCCGCGATCGAGCCGGATATCCGGCTCGGGCTTCCGCGCGCAGTGGGATATTTCCTCGCTCGCCGCCGGCAGCCAGACCCAGTACCTGCAGGGCGGCTCCGGCCTGGACGCCTTGCAGGTCGGATTGGTGGAGCCGGTGAACGTCTACTCGCAGGCCGATCGCGCCAGCAAGTACGGCATCCTGTTCGTATTGCTGACCTTCGTCGGATTCTTCATGTTCGAATTGCTCAAGCGCCTGGCGATCCATCCGATCCAGTACTTGCTGGTCGGATTGGCGCTGGCGATATTCTTCCTGCTCCTGCTCAGCCTTTCCGAACATATGGCGTTCTGGATCGCCTACCTGATAGCGAGCATTGGCCTGCATCGGCCTGCTGGCCGTCTATCTTTCGGCGGTCCTGCGCAGCAAGGCGCGCGGCGCGGGTTTCGCCGGCGCGCTCACGCTGCTTTATGCCGCGCTGTATGGGCTGCTGGTGTCGGAGGACAACGCGCTGGTGCTGGGGTCGCTGATGTTGTTCGTGATCCTGGCCGCCTTGATGCTGATCACCCGGAAGATCGACTGGTATGCGCCGGGCGCCGGTGCGGTCAGGCCAGCAGGCTGACAGCCGGCAGAAGCCAGAGCGATGTGGAAGCGAGGATGCAACCGATCACGCTGGCGGCAAGCACATCGCTGGGGTAGTGCATGCCCAGCACGACCCGCGATACGGCCACGCTCAGTGAGAACGGCAGCAGCAACCAGGCCAGCGACGGATAGTAGGCCGATGCAACCAGTGAAAAGGAGACGGCATGCAGCGTGTGGCCCGATGGAAAGCTGTATTCGTCGAGTGGCGCGACCCAGGGCTGGATGCGGCCGTCGGCGGCAAACGGCCGCGGCCGCCGGGTCCAGCGCTTGAGACGCCGGTACAGCAAGGCTGCGATGCCGCCGACAATGGCCATGTGGACGGCCGCGCCCATGCCACGCCAGCCGCCGAACAGAGCGAGGATCGCCATCAGCGCGTACCAGAATGCGCCATCGCCGAGACGGCTGATGAAGCGGAAATAGGCCCTCACCGCCTGGCGCGCGCCCCAGCGGTTCGCGGCCAGGCACCAGGCCTGCTCGTGGGCGCTGAATCGGGCGGCTACGGGTCTCATGCCGCTTTGCTCGCCTGCATCAATTGCTCGAGGATGTCGGCGAATTCCTGGGCCACTTCGTCCGGATGCAGGTGTCGCACTGCGCTGCGCGCCGCTTCGCCGAGTCGGAACAACGAGGCCTGCGCCCCGATCCGCACCGTTGCCCGGACGAACTCCGCCTCGTCGCCGAATTCCACGGCAGCGCCGTGCTCGCCATGGCGAAGGTGCTCGCGCGTTGCGCCGTAGTCGAAGGCAACTGTCGCCAGCCCGGAGGCCATGGCCTCGAGCGTTACGTTGCCGAAGGTCTCCGACAGGCTGGAAAACAGGAACAGGTCGGCGCTGGCGTAATGGCGCGAAAGCTCGTCGCCACGCTGCACGCCGGTGAAAATGAAATCCGGATTGGCTGCCTGCAGTTCGGCGCGCGACGGTCCGTCACCGACGAAAATCATTCGCGCCTCGGGCCGTTCGGCTTGCAGCGCCCGAAAGGCGCGCACGGTCAGCGCAAGGTTCTTCTCCGCCGCCAGCCGGCCCACGCTCAACACCGCGAGGTCGCCCTCGGCCAGGCCCCAGCGCTCGCGTAGCGCGGCATCGCGCCAGCCCGGATGGAACTGGCGGGTGTCCACGGCGCGGCCTAGCCGCTGCACGTGGCGGAATCCCTGCGCCCGCAGTTGCTGCTGCAACTCCAGCGTCGGCACCAGGGTGGCGTCGCCGCGATTATGGAAGCGTCTAAGCCAGGCAAAGACCCAGGGCGACAGGAAGCCTGCGCCATAGCGGCCCATGTAGTCGTCGAAGCGCGTGTGGAATCCGGTCGCGGCCGGAATACCGAGGCGGCGTGCCGCGCCGAGCGCCGACCAGCCGAGCGGGCCTTCGGTGGCGATGTAGATCGCATCGGGTCGTTGCGCTGTCCAGCGTGCGTGCAGGCGACGGCCGGCGGGCAATCCAAAGCCGCAGCCCCGGATAGCTGGGCAGCGGGGCACCCTGCACGAGCATGAGGTCGGGCTCGGCCCGGGTGCTGTCCTCGGCGAGTTCGGTTCGCACCAGCGAAACCCTGTGGCCGAGTCCGCGCAATCCCTGCTCGAGGGCCTGAACGGTGAGCGCGACACCATTCACGTCGGGTGGATAGGTCTCGGTGATCAGCTCGATGTGCAGGCTTGGCTTCATGCGCGAAGCTTGAGCGGTCCGTATGCCGTTCTCGTTACGCTGACATGACGGCCAGGTGAACAGGCACGGCGAGCCGACGCCCGGTGGCCGGTCGGGTACGCCTGCATACACATCGAGTGGCGTACAAGGTCAGGGATCGGGTCTGCTCCCCGCCCGGAGACGCCAGGCATGATGGATCGCTACAGGATGTTCAGGTCAGGTGTGACTATCGCGGTGTTGGCCTTGCTGACGGCCTGCAGCACGATGCACAAGGACTACGCCAAGCCGGTCAGCGTCGCGCAGGCGCCGGTCGTCGACACGCCATCGGCCAGGTACACCGAGGCCGAACAGGCCAAGCACTCGGCCGACCAGTCCGGCTTTCGGCTGCTGACACTCAGCTCGAATGCTCTCATGAGCCGGATCGCGCTGGCCGATCATGCCGAGCGCACGCTCGACTTGCAGTACTACATCTTCCGCGAAGATGAAACCGGCCGTTTGATGATGCAGCACCTGCTCAAGGCCGCCGACCGCGGCGTGCGAGTGCGCCTGCTGCTCGACGACCTCCAACTCGATGAGGAGGTGCGGATGTTCGATGCGCTCGACTCCCACGAGAACATCGAAGTGCGCCTGTTCAATCCGTTCAATACCCGCCAGCCGAATTTCCTGCACAAGACAGCGCAAATACTGCTGGAGTTCCGTCGCCTGAACCGGCGCATGCACAACAAATCGTTCATTGCCGACAATCGGGTTGCGATCATCGGTGGCCGCAACATGGCCGATGATTATTTCGATGCCGATGACAAGAGCAACTATCGCGATCTCGACCTGTTGGCCATCGGTCCGGTGGTCCAGGATGCCTCGCGAAGCTTCGACGCGTACTGGAACGACACGGCCAGCGTCCCGGTCACGGCCTACGATAGCGTGCGCGACACCGACGGCGATCTGGTCGGACTTCGGAAGGACTTGAGCGCGCATGCCCGCGAGTTTGCCCAGTCGGACTATGCCCAGGCCGTGATCGACGAATTACCCAATGGCGCCACCGCCGACCGCCGCGGGCAATGGTTCTGGGGAACGGCCGTGCTGGTTGCCGATCAGCCGGAGAAGATCGACCCGGACAAGGACCATGCAGGCCTGCGCATGGGCCCCGGCGTGAAGGCCGTGATCGACGGTGCGAAGTCGGAGCTGCTGCTGATGTCTCCGTATTTCGTTCCCAGTGATCAGGATGTGAGGGACTTCGCTGCGCTCACCCATAGGGGCGTGACAGCGCGATTCCTGACCAACTCGCTTGCCTCCACCGACGAGCCGGCGGTCCAGGCTGGTTATTCGGAACACCGTCGGGAGCTGCTTTCCGCCGGCATCGAGCTCTATGAGCTCAAGCCCGTGGCCGGAGTCAAGCAAACCGCAACCCAGTACGGCAGGTCCTCCGGCGTAAGCCTCCATGCGAAGTCTTTCGTGGTGGATCGTCGTTTCGTGTTCGTCGGTTCGATGAACATGGACCAGCGCTCGAAGCTGTTGAACACCGAGATGGGAATCATCGTGGACAGCCCGGCGCTGGCCAAGGCCGTCGCCGATTTCTTCGCGGTTGCGACGACGCCGGCGAACGCCTACCGGCTTGCGCTGGAAAGTCCGGATGGATCGGGAGGCGGCTCCGGCCAGATCATCTGGATCACCACCGAGGATGGCAAGCAGGTGACGCTCACCAGCGAGCCTGGCGTGGGGGCCGGGCGACGCATCGAAGTAATGCTGCTCAAGCTGTTGCCGATCGACAGCCTGCTCTAGTTCGTGGCGATCTCGAGGCTGCGGCCGACTTCCCTGAGGTAATCGGCCTCGGTGGCCAGGTCGGCCAGGGTGAGCGGATGCGCGCCGAGCCATTCCCGGGACAGCGTAAGTTTCAGCTGGCCGGCGCTGGCAATGAGCTTGCCCAGTGGGATGTCGCCGCGGTCATGGCTGCGATGCAGCAGCACCGACAGGCGCAGCAACTGGGCGCAATGCAAGGCGGCGGCCGCCAGCCGGCCGGTCAGCGATTCGATGCTGCCCATGTCCAGGCCGCGGCGCTGGTTTCGCACCAGCGCGGCGATGAACTGCTGCTCCGTCCGCGAAAATCCGGCAATGTCCGAGTGCTCGATCAGGTAGGCGCCGTGCTGGTGGTACTGGCTGTGCGCGACCGCCAGACCGAGCTCGTGGATATTCGCCGCCCAGCTGAGCAGGCGGCGATCATCGGCATCGAGCTGCCAGCTTCCGGCCACCTGGTCGAACAGGGCCAGCGCAGTATTTTCGACCCGGGCGGCTTGCTTGCGGTCGACGTCGTAACGCTCGGACAGCGCGCTGATCGAGGCATCGCGCGGGTCACGCTCGCTGCCGCGGCCGAGGATGTCATAGAGCACGCCCTCGCGTAGTGCGTCGTCGCTCACATGCATCTGCTTTAGCTCAAGCTCCGAGAAGGCGGCATCCAGGATGAGCAACCCAGCGGCGATCACCGGCCGGCGATCCGGCGGCAGCCCGGGAAGCCGGATGCTTGCCAGCTTGTCGAAGCCCAGCAGCTGGTCGCGGATCGCCTCCAGCGCCGCGTCCGTTATCGAGCCACGGGTCAGTTTCATCGCGGCGGCCACTTCACCGATTGCCTTGATCGTGCCCGAAGAGCCGTATACCTCTTGCCAGCCAAGTTTCCTGTAGGTCGAGCCGAACTGCTGGAACTCGGCGGTGATCTCGGTCTTCGCCTCCTTCCAGCGCTTGCGCGAGAGCTTGCCATCGGCGAAGAAGCGCCGGGTGGTGGCGATGCATCCCATCTGCAGGCTTTCGCGCTCGATCGCCTCGAAGCCGGCGCCGATGATGAACTCGGTCGAGCCGCCGCCGATGTCGATGACCAGGCGGCGCTTCTCGTGCGGCGGGTTGCCGTGCGCGACACCGAGATAGATCAGGCGGGCCTCTTCGCGGCCGGACACCACTTCAATATCGTGGCCGAGAGCGGCTTCTGCGGGAATCAGGAAATTATGCGGCTGCCGCAATTGGCGGACGGTGTTGGTCGCGATCGCGCGCACGCGTTGACGCGGAATGGCGGCCAGCCGCTGGCCGAAGCGTTCCAGGCAATCGTGGGCGCGAATCAGGGCGTCTTCGCTCAGTCCGCCCTGGCCGTCGAGCCCTTCCGCCAGGCGGACGTGTTCCTTGATCCGATCGACGATGCGCAATTGTCCAAGCACTTCGCGGGCCACCACCATGTGGAAGCTGTTGGAGCCCAGGTCCACGGCGGCGAGCAGTTCGCCATCGGCCAGCGAATTCTGGTTGCTGGCCATGGCCTAGGTGCAGATCTTCGCAAGCAGCGAGCCCTGCGCCGAGTACGGCACGTCGTCGGGGCCGGGCAACGCGCGTGAATAGCTGCCGTCCGCGTGCAGCAGCCAGGCCTGCTGGTTGTCCAGCAGGTAGTTGCCCAGCTCCTCGTTGAACACGCGCTCGGCCAGCGTCGGGTCGAGGATCGGAAAACAGGTCTCCACGCGGCGCAGCAGGTTGCGCTCCATCCAGTCGGCGCTGGAACAGAAGATCTCCGGCGCCTTGTTGTTGCCGAACCAGTAAACCCGGCTGTGCTCGAGGAATCGGCCGACCACCGAACGAACGGTGATGTTCTCCGACAGTCCGGGAACGCCCGGCCGCAGGCAGCAGGCGCCGCGCACGATCAGTTCGATCTTCACGCCGGCCTGGGACGCTTCGTAGAGCGCCTTGATGACGCCCGCCTCGTTGAGCGCATTCATCTTGGCGATGATATGTCCGGGCTTGCCGGCGCGCGCCAGTTTCGCTTCGCGCGCGATCTTGCTGAGCAGGCCCTTGTGCAGGGTGAACGGCGACGCCATCAGGCGCTTGAGCTGCATCGCCGGGGCCAGGCCGGACAGCTGCTGGAACATGCCATGCACGTCGGCGGCGATCTCGGGATTGGAGGTCATCAGTCCGATGTCGGTGTACAGCCGCGCGGTGCCGGCATGGTAGTTGCCGGTGCCCAGGTGCACATAGCGGCGCAGCGTCTTGCCTTCGCGACGGACGATCAACATCATCTTGGCGTGGGTCTTGTAGCCGACCACGCCGTACATCACCTGCACGCCGGCTTCCTGCAGGCGGTCGGCCAGGGTCAGGTTGGCTTCCTCGTCGAAGCGCGCGCGCAATTCGACCACGACGGTCACGTCCTTGCCGTTGCGCGCCGCAGTGATCAGGTGCTCGATGACCTTCGAGTCCTTGCCGGTGCGATACAGGGTCTGCTTGATCGCCAGCACGTTCGGGTCGTTGGCCGCGACCTGGAGCAGGTCGAGCACGCTGCTGAAGCTTTCGTAGGGGTGGTGCAGGAGCACGTCGCGCTCGCGCAGGGTCTCGAACGGCGCTTCGTCGTCGATATCGCCGCGGCGCGCCTTGAACGTCGGGAACTTCAGTTCCGGCAGGTTGCAGCGGTCGTAAACCTGGATGACGCGGCTGAGGTTGGCCGGGCCATTGATGCGATAGACGGCGTTCTGCTTGAGCTCGAAGTTCTGCAGGAGGATCTTGACGATCGACTTGGGGCAGTTGTCGGCGATTTCCAGCCGCACGGCGGGTCGGAAGCCGCGGCTGAGCAACTCGTTCTTGAGCGCGCTGGCGAGGTTTTCCACTTCTTCCTCGTCGACGAACAATTCCGAATTGCGGGTGACCCGGAACTGGTAGGCACCCTTGACCTTCATGCCCGGGAACAGGTCGTCGACGAATGCGGTAAGCACCGACGAGAGGAAGACGAAGTCGTGCTTGCCGCCCGATATTTCCTCCGGCAGCTGGATGACCCGGGGCAACGAGCGCGGCGCCCGCACGATCGCCATGCCGCCCTTGCGACCGAAGGCATCCTTGCCCTCGAGCGCGATGACTACATTCAGGCTCTTGTTGAGGATGCGCGGGAACGGGTGCACCGGGTCGAGCCCGATCGGGGAAAGCACCGGCAGCACTTCGTTGCTGAAGTACTTTTTCAGCCATCGTTTCTGCTTGGCATTCCAGCTTTCCCGGGTCAGCACGCGGATTCCGGCCTGGTCGAGCGCCGGTCGCAGGCCTTCGTTCCACAGGCGGTACTGCTCCTCGACCAGCTTGCCCGCGAGCTTGTGCAGCTTTTCCAGCGCCAGCTGCGGGTCCATGCGGTCCGGCAACAGCGGCGCCCCGAACTCCAACGCGGTCAGGACCGTGGCGACCCGTACTTCGAAGAATTCATCGAGGTTGGTGCAGGCGATGCACAGGTACCGGAGCCGCTCGAGTAGCGGCAAGGCCGGGTCCTCGGCCTGGGCCAGGACGCGGAAATTGAATTCCAGCTGGGAAAGTTCGCGGTTGAGGAACAGGTTGCCGTCGGCGGCTTCGGTAATCGAGTTCATGGGCGAATGATATCCCTAACGCGCCAGCACTCGCTCGGCCCCGAACACGCAGGAAAAAGTGCTACCGCGGCCGACCTCGCTTTCGATCTGCAGGTGGGCGCCGTGCAGGCCCAGGACGTGCTTGACGATCGACAGGCCCAGCCCGGTGCCGCCTGACTCGCGCGAGCGGCTGGTGGACACCCGGTAGAAACGTTCGGTGATTCGCGGCAGGTGCTGGGCCGGGATGCCGTAGCCGGAGTCCTGTACGGACAGTACCGCGCCGCCCTCGGGGGCCTGGGCAAAGCGGATGGTCACTTGCCCGCCGGTCGGGGTGTAGCGGATGGCATTGCTGACCAGGTTGGAGAATGCGCTGTGCAACTCCTTGCTCGAGCCGGTCAGGTCGCAGTGGGCGGTGTCCTCGATTGCGATGGTGTGCCGGCCCTGGCTCAGTGCTTCCGCCTCGCGGCGCAGCGTGATCAGCAACGGCTGCATCGCAACCGGCTCGTCGGTCAGGTGGTCGCGGGCCTCCAGCCGGGATAGCGTCAACAGGTCCTCCAGCAATTCGTTCATGCGCTGCGACTGCTTGCGCATTTCTTCCAGCATCGGCGCCCATTCCGGATTGTCGGTGGGCTCCATCATGTCCAGGTAGCCGTGCACGACTGTCAGCGGCGTACGCAGTTCGTGCGAGACATTGGCCACGAAGTCGCGCCGGACGTGTTCGAGCCGCATCAGTTGGGTGACATCGCGGACCACGATCAGCCACTGGTCGGCCGAATAGCGAAGCAGGCGAAGGCTCAAGCGCAGGTTCTCGTCGACCGGACTGGGTACGTCCATCAAGGGCTCGTCGGTGTGCCCGGCCCGCAGCCAGTCGCTGACGGCGGCGCTTGAAAGGGTCTCGAGCAACGAGCTCCCCAGGCTGTGCGGGTAATTGAGACCGAGCAATCGGCGCGCCGATTTGTTGAACCAGATCAGGTGGTTGTCGCGGCGATCCACGATCAGGGCGCCATCCGGCATCGCCGTGGCGGCCTGCCGGTAGGCACGGAGCAGGCTGCACCAGGCGACGGGCCCGTGCCCGCGTCTCGGTCTGTCGTCGGTGGATCAGGGTTTCCAGCGCCGCCCACAGGCCCTGGCCGTGGACGGTCCGGAGCTGTTTGCGCCAGTCGAGAAATCGCAGCACCCGGAACAGGCGCCAATAGCCGCGGGCCGCCACCAGTGCCGTCGCGACCAGCAGGACCCAGGCCAGCTGCCCGGTCCACCAGCCGATGACGATCGCTACGCAGTACAGGGCCAGCAATCGCAGCAACGACTGTCGCCAGGCCAGGCGCATCAACAGCGATCGACGCATCCGTTCGCTCCGGTTCAGGGCAGGGCAGAGAAGCGGTAGCCGGAGCCGCGGACGGTCTGCACCATCTCCTCGAGCCCGCTTGGCTCGAGCGCCTTGCGCAGGCGGCGGATGTGCACGTCCACGGTGCGCTCCTCGACGTACACATTGCCGCCCCAGATGTGATCGAGCAACTGCGTCCGGGTGTAGACCCGGTCGGCGTGGGTCATGAAGAAATGCAGCAGGCGGTACTCCGTGGGCCCCACGTGCAGGGGCTGGTCGCGGGCGTAGACCCGATGCGCCGCGCCGTCTATGCGCAGCTGGCCGACGGTAACGGAACCGTCATCGTCGTCCTCACGCGAGCGGCGCAGCACGGCCTTGATCCGGGCAAGCAGTTCGCGGGCCGAAAACGGCTTGACCACATAGTCGTCGATGCCCGATTCCAGGCCGCTGACCCGGTCGTTCTCCTCGCCGCGGGCGGTGAGCATGATGATCGGCACGTCGCGGGTCAGGTCGTCGCGGCGCCAGCGCCGGGCCAGTTCCAGGCCGCTGGCGCCGGGCAGCATCCAGTCGAGCAGGATCAGGTCGGGCACCTTGTCGGCGATCGCGGCGGCGGCCTCCCGGCCGTCGCCGGCGTGAACGGGCTCGTAGTCCCCCTTGCGCAGGGCAAAGGCGACCATGTCCCGGATCGCGGGCTCGTCATCGACTATCAGAATGCGTTTTTGCACGACGGTACCGTGTCATCTGCGGGGACTGTGTGCAAGTAGATAAAACTTTTGTGACCGTATCGTGACGGCTCGTGCAGCCGTCCGGGCGGCCCCGTCGGGTGGCAGGTCCTGCGGCTTGATGCGCTTTTTCTGCATGTACAGCACTTCCGGCGTGATCGCCGCGATGCGCGCTTCGATCCTGGCGCGCTGGATGTAGGTGATGTCGTTGCGCTTGAGCAGGGCGTTGAACTGGTTCAGCGCGTCTTCGGCGCGTCCGTTGAGATAGGCCGCCTCGGCGAATGCCTCGCCTGCGCGGGGCAGGTCGCCGGCCAGTTCGCTGGCGCGGCCGAAGTTCTTCTGGAAGAGCGGGTTGTCGCCGTTGACCGCCATGATCGGACGCAGCACCGCCTGGGCCCGCTTCCCGGCATCGGCGGTGCCGATCGAGTTCAGGACCTCGGCGTAGCTCAGGCTGATGGCCCGATCGTCCGGATGGTGCGCCAGCAGTTCCTCGAACCGCTTGCGGGACAGGGTCTCATTCCTGGCGACGTAGGCGTTTTCAGCCATGGCCAGGCCCACCCAGAGGTTCTCGGGATGCACCTTGGCCAGTTCCTGGAATCCGGCTTCCGCCGCGGCCGGGTAACCGACCCGCATCTGGGCAAGCGCCAGTCCATAGCGCTGGGCGTCGCTGGCCTTCGCGCCCCGATCATCGATGATCGCCTTGGACTCGCGCAGCGCCACGGTGGGGCTCTCGGCGGTCAGGACGCGCAGCCGCTCGCGCGCCCAATCGAACATGCGTTGCGGTCCGGCGGAGGGCCCCGAATGTCCTGCGCTCATGCCCCAGGGCAGGAGCAGGCTCGGTTGAGCCGCGCTGGTGTTGGTGCTGGTGAATGGAGCTTTTTCCCGCTGCAATCGGGCCGCCCGGTCCCGGGCCTCGCTCAAGCGCGTCGTGGAAACCGGGTGCGTCTGCAGGTAGTCGGGCATCTGGTAGCCGCCTGAGTTGCTGCGGGTCGCATGGCTCATCCGCTCGAAGAAATCGGCCATGCCGTCGGCGTTGTAGCCCGCCTGGTAGAGGGTCTGGATGCCGACGCGATCGGCTTCGGCCTCGCTGGAGCGGGTGTAGTTGATCTGCCGCTGCGCCGCCAGCGCCTGTCCGCCGATGACTGCGGCCTGGATCGCATCGCCGCTGTTGCTGTTGCCGTTGGCATCGCGGCTATCGGTCTGTTGCGCGGCGATGATCACGCCCAGGGTGGCGAGCAGGATCGGAATCTGGTCCTTCTTGGCGCGTTCGACGGCACGCAGCACGTGTCGCTGGGTGACGTGGGAGATTTCATGGGCCACCACGCCGGCCACTTCGTCCTCGCTCCGCGCGGTGAGGATGGTGCCGGCGTTTATCCCGACGAATCCGCCCAGCGTGGCGAACGCGTTGATCTGGCGGTCGCGCATCATGAAGAAAGTGAAAGGTTGCTCCGGCCGATCCGAAGCGGCTGCCAGCCGGTAGCCCATGCCGTCCAGCCAGCCGTCAATCAGCGGGTCTTCCAGCACGTAGCCGTAGCGGCGTAGCTGGTAGAGCATGTACGCCCCGTACTCGTGTTCTTCCTGCGGCGTGAGCAATTCGCCGGCCGAGGAGCCGATATCCGGAAGCGTGGCTTGCTGGGCGTGGCTGCCCGTGGCCAGGCCAAGGGCCAGGATCACTGCAGCGGCGAGCGGGACGAATGGGCGCACATGACACTCCGGAATCGATGGCCAAGCATGCCGCATCGCCGGCCGTGGCGGGTGAATCGCCGGTTAAGGCGGCTCCAGTTGCGACCCCGGCCCCTGTAAAATGTTCCGCATCGACCCCATCAGGTTCGTTTCAAAGGAGAACTGCGTGCCCGAAGTCATCATGTACACGACCGCCGTCTGCCCGTATTGCGTGGCCGCCAAGAATTTCCTCAAGTCCCGCGGAGCCGCCTACAGCGAGGTCAGGGTCGATACCGATCCGGTGGCGCGCAGCCTGATGATGGAAACGACAAGGCGCAGTTCGGTTCCGCAGATCTTCATCAACGGCGCCCATGTCGGCGGATACGAGGAATTGGTCGCCCTGGACCGCAGCGGCGGCCTGGCGCCCCTTCTGGAGGCAACACCATGAGCGAATCGGGCGAAAAGGGCAGGCTGCAGGAATTCAACGAGTTCCGGCAACGCATGAATGAACGCATCCTCGGCCAGGACAACCAGGTGGTGCGGCGCTTTTTCGCCCTCGACACCCAGACCTACCGCGAGGGCGCGCTCGATGTGAAGACCAAGGAGCTGCTTGGCCTGGTGGCGTCGATGGTGCTGCGCTGCGACGACTGCATCAGCTACCACGTCGCCCAGTGCAAGGCGGCGGGCGTCAACCGCGACGAGTTCTTCGAGGCCTTCAGCGTGGCGCTGGTGGTGGGCGGCAGCATCGTGATCCCGCATTTGCGCCGGGCCGTGGACTTCCTCGACCAGATCGAGGGCGAGGGCATCCACGCCAGCCCGGCAGCCCATAGCCACGAGTGAGTCGCGCCTTCGGGGTCGGAAAGTCGGCGTTTTTGCCGCCTTCCGCCGCTGCTATACTGCCCCCTGACCGCAATCCGGGCGCGTCAGTCCTCCAATGAAATCAATAAGTTGGACCGATGGCGGCCCGGTTTTCGGATGACCTGAAACCTAGCGGCGGAGCTTCCGGTTCCGCAAGCCGGCTGTAGTCCGGCCCCGCGCCACCCATTGGTTGCCATGCGCCTTTCAACGATCAAGCTGTCCGGTTTCAAATCCTTCGTCGATCCGACGGTCCTGCACCTGCCGACCAACATGACCGGCGTGGTCGGTCCGAACGGCTGCGGCAAGTCCAACATCATCGACGCAGTGCGCTGGGTGATGGGCGAAAGTTCGGCAAGCCGCCTGCGCGGCGACAGCCTGACCGACGTGATCTTCTCCGGCTCCTCGACTCGCAAGCCGGTGAGCCAGGCGACCGTCGAACTGGTCTTCGACAACTCCGAAGGCGCGATCGGCGGCGAGTATGCCCGCTACGGCGAGATATCGGTCAAGCGCTCGGTCAGTCGCGACGGCCAGTCCAACTATTACCTCAACGGCGCGCGCTGCCGTCGCCGCGACATCACCGACCTGTTCCTGGGCACGGGCCTGGGCGCGCGCAGCTACTCGATCATCGAGCAGGGCATGATCTCGCAGATCATCGAGGCCCGGCCCGAAGACCTGCGCGTCTACCTGGAAGAAGCCGCCGGCATTTCCAAGTACAAGGAGCGGCGCAAGGAGACCGAGACGCGCATCCGCCACACCCGCGAGAACCTCGAGCGCCTCACCGACCTGCGCGAGGAAGTGGACAAGCAGATCGACCACCTCAAGCGCCAGGCGCGCGCCGCCGAGCAGTACCAGTCACTGCAGGCCGAGCGCCTGAACAAGGATGCGCAGCTCAAGGCGCTCGAATACCGCAAGCTCGATGCGCAATTGCGCCAGCAGCGCGAACTGCTCACCCAGGACGAGCTCAAGCTGCAGCAGATCCTGGCCGAACAACGTTCGGCCGAAGCGCAGATCGAAACCTGTCGCGTGCAGCAGGCCGAGGCCAGCGAGGCCCTGGGCGCCGTGCAGGCGAGCGGCTACCGGGTCAGCGGCGAACTGGCGCGCATCGAACAGCAGATCGCCCACCAGCGCGATCTGAAACAGCGCCTGGAAACGGCGCGCGCCGAGGCCGACGCCTCCTTCGCGGAAATCGGCGAGCACATCACCGGCGATGAGCGCCAGCTTGGCGAATTGCGCAGCGCGATAGCCGATGCCGATCCGAGGCTGGCCATCCTCGCCACCGCAGGACCAGGAGCGCCAGGAAGCCCTGCGTACGGCCGAAGCCGCGCTGCAGGATTGGCAGTTGCGCTGGGACGCCTACGCCAAGGCGCAGTCCGAAGCGTCGCGCTGGGCGGAGGTCGAACGCACCAAGATCGAATACCTGGAAAAGCAGTCGGCCGAGGCCGCGCGTCGTCGTGACGTGCTCACCGCCGAGCGCGCGGGCCTGGACACCGCAGCGCTGGCATCGTCACTGACCGCGATGGGCGTCGAGCACGACCAGAACAAGGCCGGGCTGGACGACCTCGCCGCCGCGCTCGAAGCGCGCAAGGCCGCCCTGGCCGAACAGCAGGAACGGCAGCGGCAGATGCAGGCCGAACTGTCCGACACCCGCAAGCAGATCCAGGCCGCCGCGCGGTCGGCTGGCGTCGCTGGAAGCGCTGCAGCATGCCGCGCTTGGGCAGGAAAAGAACGTGGCCCTCGACTGGCTCAAGACCCAGGGCATCGATGGCAACCGGCGCCTGGGCGAGGCCCTGGAGGTCGAGGCGGGCTGGGAGACTGCGGTCGAAACCGTGCTTGGCAGCTTGCTCGAGGCGGTGACGGTCGATTCCGCCGATGGCTGGTTCGACGCGCTCGTCAGCCTGAGCCAGGGGCGGGTCGCACTGGTGTCGGCAGCCGATGGCAAGGCCTTGGCGCCGGCCGGCTCGCTGGCCTCGAAGGTCAGGGGGCCGGATGCGGTGTCGCGCCTGCTGGCCAAGGTCCGGGTTGCCGATGACACGGCGTCCGCGCGCTCGCTGCTGGCAGGGCTGGGCGATGACGAAGCGGTGATCCTGCGCAGCGGCGAATGGTTCGGCAAGGGCTGGCTGCGCGTCGTGCGCAGTGGCGAGGCCCAGCAAGGCGCGCTGGCCCGCGAAAGCGAGATCAAGCAACTGCGTTCGGAAATCGAAGCGCTCGGCAGCATCGAGCAGCGCACCAACGAGGCGCTGACCCTGATGCGCGACAAGCTGCTCGAGGCCGAGCAGCTTCGCGAGGACGCGCAACGCACCATGTACCTGTCGCACCGCGGCGTTTCCGAACTGGCCGGCCAGCTTCAGGGCCTGCGCAGCAGGCTGGAAACGGCGCAGGCCCGCGTCGCCCACATCGACGCCGAGCTGGCAACCCTGGGCCAGACCCTGGCTGAGTCGCAGACCCAGGCCCGCGAAGCCCGTACGCGCCTGGGCGAGGCGCTGCAGAAGATGACCGGGCATGAAGACGAACGCCAGCAGCTCGATGTGCTGCGACGCTCGCTCAGCGCCGCGCGCGAAGCCGCCCGCGAATCGGCGCGAGAAGCGCGCGAGGCCGCGCACCAACTGGCCTTGACCCTCGAATCGCAGCGCGCCCGCGTGCTTGCGCTGAGCCAGTCGCTCGCGCGCATGGGCAGCCAGCGCGCGCAGCTGGAGCTGCGCTTGAACGAATTGCTCGGCCAGCTCGCCGAGGGCGATGCGCCGATCACCCGTTTGCAGGCTGAGCGCCAGACCGTCCTGGACCAGCGGGTCATTGTCGAGAAGGACCTTGCCGCCGCCCGCTCGGCCCTGGACGGGATCGACAACGAACTGCGCAAGTACGAGCAGGTTCGCCAGCAAAGCGACCAGCAGGCCTTGGCCCAGCGCGAAGCGATCGGCTCGCGCAAACTGGAAGAGCAAGCGCTCAGCCTGAAGGCAGGTCAGCTCAGCGAGGCGATCATCGGCGCCGGGCTGGAGCTCGATGCCGTCCTGCAGAGCCTGCCGGAAAGCGCGGATTTCGATGGCTGGAGCAAGGCGCTCGCCGACATCGACGCGAAGATGCGCCGGCTCGAGCCGGTCAACCTGGCGGCCATCCAGGAATACGGCGAGCAAAGCGAGCGCAAGGTCTACCTGGACGCCCAGAACGCCGACCTGACGCAGGCGCTGGATACCCTCGAAAGCGCCATCAAGAAGATCGACCGCGAGACCCGCGGCCGCTTCAAGGAAACCTTCGACCGGGTCAATGCCGGCGTCCAGGAGCTTTATCCGCGCCTGTTCGGCGGCGGCCATGCCTACCTGGAATTGACCGGCGAGGACCTGCTCGACACCGGCGTGTCGATCATGGCGCGTCCGCCGGGCAAGCGGGTTTCCAACATCTCGCTGCTGTCCGGCGGCGAGAAGGCGCTGACCGCGGTCGCCCTGGTGTTCGCCATTTTCCAGCTCAATCCGGCGCCGTTCTGCCTGCTCGACGAGGTCGATGCGCCGCTGGACGAGGCCAATGTCGGCCGCTTCTCGGCGATGGTCACCGAGATGAGCGAGAAGGTGCAGTTCCTGTTCGTCACCCACAACAAGGCGACCATGGAAGCGGCCAAGCAGCTGTCCGGCGTGACCATGCGCGAGCCCGGCGTCAGCCGCCTGGTCTCGGTCGACCTGGCCGAGGCATCGAGGCTGGTGGGTGCGGCTTGAGCCATCAGTGCTGCATAATCGGGATTGAGTCCGGCACCGATGCTGGATGCCGCCAAACCCGGCTCGCCAAATCTGGAGACTGACGATGATTGAAGGACTCAGCGACACCACATTGTTGCGCATCGGCATCGGCCTTTTCTTTGCCGTCGTCCTCCTGGTGGTGATCCTGTTCTCCAGTCGCAGCCGACAGGCGCAGGGCAAGCGCGTCGCGGTCGCCAAGGCGGGCGAAGGGGACGAGCGGGTCGAGCCGACCTTGCGCGAGATCATCGAATCGGATCATCAGTCCGGTGTCGCCCAAGGCGCCGACGCGATTGCTGTCGCCCGAGCACGCCGAGCCGGCTGGTTCCGAACTCGGTTCGCGACCGGGCAACGATTTCGACAAGATCGTTTCGGTTTACATGGTGGCCCGGGCCGGACAATCCCTGAGCGGTTCGGACCTGGTGGTAGCGGCGGAAAAGGCCGGGCTGGTTTTCGGCAACATGAATATCTTCCATCGCATGGTCGACAACCATCCGGAGCTGGGCCCGATCTTCAGCGTCGCCAACCTGGTCAAGCCGGGCTACTTCGATCTGCGCGCGATCAAGGATCTGCAGACGCCGGGCGTCAATTTCTTCATCACCCTGCCGGGCCCGATCTCGGCGCTCGACGCCTGGGACACCTTGCTGCCGACCGCGCAGCGCATGGCCGAATTGCTCGACGCCGTGTTGCTCGACGAGGAGCGCAACGCGCTGGGCCGGCAGCGCATCGCCAACATCCGCGACGAACTGCGGGTCTATGATCGCGCGCGCGAAAAGTTGAATATCCGTCCGGGCCGCTAGCGCCATGAGTGCGCATGGCCGACCGCGCAGCCAGGCTGCGCGAGCGGATCGAAGAGGCGAACTACCGCTACCACGTGCTCGACGAGCCGACCATCACGGACGCGCAGTACGATGCGCTGATGCGCGAACTCGAGGAGCTCGAGGCACAGCCATCCCGAGTTGCGCGCCGACGATTCGCCGACGCTTCGGGTCGGCGCCAAGCCGCTGCGCGAATTCGCCGCAGGTGCCGCACGCCAAGCCGATGCTGTCGCTGGCCAATGCGTTCTCCGAGCAGGAAGTGCGCGATTTCGTCGGCCGCATCGTCGCCGCCACCGGCGACGACCGAGCCGGTCTTTTCGGCCGAGCCGAAACTCGACGGGCTGGCCATCAGCCTGCGCTACGAGGACGGCGTGTTCGTTCGCGGAGCGACCCGCGGCGATGGCGCCACCGGCGAGGACGTCACCGCCAACCTGCAGGACGATCAAAGCGATCCCGCTGCGCCTGCGCGGCAAGGCGCCCGAGCTTGCTCGAGGTGCGCGGCGAGGTCTACATGCCGCGCGCGGATTTCGAGAAGTTCAACGGGCAGGCCCGCGCCCGCGGCGACAAGCCGCTGGCCAACCCGCGCAACGGCGCGGCCGGTTCCTTGCGCCAGCTCGATTCCAGGATCACCGCGTCGCGGCCCCTGAGCTTCTATGCCTACGCACTGGGCGCCTGGTGAAGGCTGGAAGCCGGCGGCCCGGCATTCGCTGGTGCTGCAGCAGTTGCGCGGCTTTCGGCTTTCCGGTGTGCCCGGAGGTTGCGACGGCAACCGGCGCCGACGGCCTGCTGGCTTATTTCAAGCGCATCGGCGCCCGCCGCGATGGACTTGCCCTACGACATCGACGGCGTCGTCTACAAGCTCGACCGACTCGACCAGCAGGCCGCGCTGGGCTTCGTCTCGCGCGCGCCACGCTGGGCGTTGGCGCACAAGTTCCCGGCGCAGGAACAGACCACCACGGTCGAGGCGATCGACATCCAGGTCGGCCGCACCGGCGTGCTCACGCCGGTCGCGCGGCTGGCGCCGGTCAGCGTGGCCGGCGTGGTGGTCACCAACGCGACCTTGCACAACGCCGACCAGATCGCGCGGCTGGATGTTCGCGTCGGCGACACGGTGATCGTGCGCCGCGCCGGCGATGTGATCCCCGAGGTGGTGAGCGTCATCCTGGACGAGCGTCCGCGCGGCGCCAGCGGACAGCCGCGGCACCATGCCTTCGTCATGCCCGACCGATGCCCCGTCTGCCGTTCCGAGGTGATGCGCGAGGAGGGCGAATCGCGCGCTGCGCTGCAGCGGCGGCCTGTACTGCGCGGCGCAGCGCAAGCAATCCCTGGTCCATTTCGCCTCGCGCCGCGCCATGGACATCGACGGCCTCGGCGACCGGATCATCGATGACCTGGTCGACCTGGATTTCGTGCACACGGTGGCAGACCTGTATCGATTGGGCCTCGACGATTTCCTGCAGATGAGGCGACGCGCCGATGCCCGCGACGGCACCGTTCCGGAGACCGCCAAGTCGGGAAAGATCGCCAGCAAATGGGCGCAGAACCTGCTCGATGCGATCGCGCACAGCAAGAAGACGACGCTGGAGCGGCTGTTGTTCGCGCTTGGGAATCCGCGACGTGGGCGAGTCCACGGCCAAGACGCTGGCCAGGCACTTCGGCTCGCTGGATGCCTTGATGCATGCCGACGAGGCGGCGCTGCTCGAGGTGCCCGACGTCGGCCCGGTCGTGGCCCGGCGGATCGTCGCGTTCTTCCACGAGCCGCACAACCGCCAGGTCATCGCGGCGCTGCGCCAGGCCGGGGTGCATTGGCCCGAGAGCGCGCCGCAGCGGGCCGAATCGGGCCCGCTGGCCGGCAAGACCGTGGTGCTGACCGGCGCGCTGTCCTCGATGAGCCGGGACGAGGCAGGGGATAGACTGGGTGCGCTCGGCGCAAAGGTCGCCGGCAGCGTTTCGCGCAAGACCAGTTTCGTGGTCGCTGGCGAGGCGGCCGGATCCAAGCTGGAAAAGGCCGTGGAGCTGGGCGTGGATGTATGGGACGAGGCGCGCCTGCTTGGCGTTCCTCGCCGAAAACGAGAATTGACCAACATGCCGATCCGGGAAGCGCAATGAACGAATGGCAGCCGAGCGCAAGCATCGAGGCCCTGAAGACGCGGGCCCGCTTGAACGCGATGATCCGCAAGTTTTTCTCCGAGCGCGGCGTGCTCGAAGTGGAGACGCCGATCCTGTCCGCGGCCGGAAACACCGACCCGAATATCGAGAGTTTCCGCCTGCATTTTTCCCGCGCCGGCGAGATCCAGCGCTGGTTGCGGACCTCGCCGGAGTTTGCGCTCAAGCGCCTGGTCGCGGCCGGCATCGGCAGCTGCTACGAGTTGGGCAGGGTCTTCCGCAATGGCGAGATGGGCCGCATGCACAATCCCGAGTTCAGCATGCTCGAGTGGTATCGGGTCGGCTGGACCCATCACCAGTTGATGGACGAGTGCGCCGAGTTGGTGAAGGAGGCCCTGCGCCTGGCCGGCCGCAGCGCCAGCGTTCGCGAAACCAGCTTCCGGCACCTGTACCAGGAACACCTCGGGCTTGATCCGCTGACCGCAAGCGAGGCCGAGTTGCGCGGACCGCTTGCGCTGTTCGACATCCGCGCCGAAGGCTTGTCGCGCGACGACTGGCTCGACCTGTTGATGACGCACCTGATCCAGCCATCGTTTCCCGACAATCGAATCCTGCTGGTCTACGACTATCCCAAGAGCCAGGCGGCCTTGGCCCGGATCCGGCACGGCGACATCCCGGTGGCGGAGCGATTCGAACTCTTCCTGGGTCCGGTCGAACTGGCGAACGGCTATCACGAGCTCAACGATCCTCTCGAGCAGCGCGAGCGCTTCGATCGCGACCTCAGCCAGCGTCGGAAGCGCGGCACCGCCCTGCCGCCCGTCGACGAACGGCTGCTGGCGGCTTTGCCAACGCTTCCCGATTGCGCCGGCGTCGCGCTTGGCGTGGACCGGTTGCTGTTGGCGATGCTTGGCGGCGACCGCATCGCCGATACCATCGCGTTTCCCTTCGACCGCGCCTGAGCGCGGCTTACTGGCCCGGCTGCGGTTCCGCCGTGCTCGGACGCTCCGCGACCGACACGCGGTTGCGGCCCAGGGACTTGGCCTGGTACAGCGCCTGGTCGGCCAGTGCCAGCAAGCCATCCGGCGATGTTCCGTGCTGGGGGTAGATCGCAAGGCCGATCGAGGTAGTCGGTTTCGGCAACAGGCGGCCTTCGTGCATCACTTCCAGTAAGGACATGGCCTGCATCAGCTGCGCAGCGCGATCGAGCGCGACCGCCAGATCCATCTCGGGCAGTATCAGCACGAATTCGTCGCCGCCCTGGCGACAGGCGATGTCTTCGTTGCGCGAATTTCCCTGCAGGATTCGCGCGAAGGCGACCAGCATCGCGTCGCCGGCGCCATGCCCATATTTGTCGTTGAAATCCTTGAGGTGGTCAAGGTCGAAAGCCAGAACCGCCAGTGGAAGCACGCGACGCTCGCTGCGTGAAATCTCCCGGCCGAGGGATTCGCTCAGGTAGCGGCGATTGAACAGGCCGGTGAGTGGGTCGCGCACCGACAAGTCGCTCAGGCTCTGCCGCAGCTTCAGGTTGGCCAGGGCCAGCGCCAACTGGTCGGAAGCGGCCAGCGCCATATCCAGGCCGGGGAAGCTGTTCTCGCAGGGCGTGCTCAGGTACATCCATCCCAGCGATTCGCCTTGCGCGATCAGCGGTATGCAGGCGGTGCTGAACTCGCGTTCCATCAACGGTCGGCAGCAGGTGCGCGCAAAGGCTCCCGGAGTGGTTGCTGCGGCTTGAATGCAGGCGCTTGTGCAACATGCACAGGCAATCTTCGGCGCTCGCCTGGGCTTGCGTTGGCGCCACATGGACGCCCCATAGATGAGTCGCTTCGGCGAGCCCTTCGCCATCCGTGAGCGGGTAGATCGTGCCTGCGCTGTCGGGCAGCAGGTGTGACAGGACCTGCTCGCTGACCTGCAGGATCTCGGCGAGGTCGGCGCAACCGATCAGCAGGTTGCCATAGCGGCCGAAGGCGGCCAGATCGGCGCCACGCGATTCTTCGCTGGCTCGAACTGCCGCTCGCGTGTCATTGCCGTTTTGCGAAATCGCTTCGGCTGCCGCTGCGCGCGACTCCGATCGCGCCAACAACCGGTGGATGACGGCCAGGATGGCCAGTGCGAAAACGAAGGCGCCGGCAAGCAGGGACCAGTTGCGCAGGGCCATGCCCAAGCCAAGGACAAGCAGTAACAACAATGCCGCCAAGCCGAAGAAAGCCGGCGGTGCCTGCGCACGGTTCACTGTCGGCGCGAGCGGGGCGTGGATTTGCGCGTCGGCGCCGGCCGGGGCTTGACCGAGGGCATGGCCAGTTCCGCGGCCCTGAGTCCCCAGGAGGTGGCCAGCCGCAGCGGCGGCAGGGCCAGGGTCAGTGCTTCCGCGCTCCAGCGGCGCAGGGTGGCGGGCGCGAGATTGAGCGCGTCGCTCAAGGGCGCTGGCAGCCAATCGGCGCCAGCTCGCCGCAGACGGCAGACGCTGTCGGCGTAGCGGCCCGCTGCCCAAGTCGCGGCGACGGCCTTGGCCGTGGCGGTCACCAGCGGCTCCAGTGGCGTGTAGCGGATCAGCGGACTGGCCAGGCTGTCCGGCACCCACGCGTTCAGCACCGACTTCAGTCCCTCCTGGGAGGCAAGTGGAGTGAGCACGCTTTGGGTCTGGGCCACGGCCAGGATGCCCTCGATTTCCCAGGCGGCCGGCTTGACCTGGTAGCGGGAATAGATTTCCTTGATCAGCAGGCGCTGGATGCGCTCGGGGGCATCGCCGCGCGCGGCGTTGGTGACCGCGCGGGGCAGGAAGGGTTTCAGCATCGGCAGCCGGTCCAGCGCAACCTGCAGCGCGGCGGCCGCACCGGCCTTGACGCAATCTGCGTGCAGCCTCGCCTCGATGCCTGCTTCGGGCATCGCAGGCGCCGGCATGACTGGCGTTTTCCTGGCGGCGACGCGCTTGGTGGCCATGGCCGCAGCATAGCGCGCCAGGCCCCGGGGTGCGAAGCAGTCGCGCAGCCCGGCTAAACTAATGCGAACCTCGGGAAACCACATGGACTTCGATCGCTACGACCACATCCGGCCGATTCGCTGGCAGGCAGGCAGCTTGCAACTGCTGGACCAGCGCAAGCTTCCGTTCACCGTCGAGTACGTGGATTGCCGCACTAGCCAGGAAGTGGACGAGGCGATCCGAAGCCTGGTGGTGCGCGGCGCGCCCGCCATCGGCATCGCCGCCGCCTTCGGCGTCGTGCTTGCCGCGAACGGGATCCAGGCCCGCGACCGGCGCGCAGGCGCTGGAGCAGATGCAGCCGGCTATCGCCGAGCTCAACCAGTCACGGCCCACCGCGGTGAACCTGATGTGGGCCATCGCCCGCATGCGTCGGGCGCTGGCAGCCGCGGGCAGCAGACTGGCGGGAGGTGATCGAGCGCGAAGCGCTCGCGATCGAAAGCGAAGACCTCGCCGCGAACCGGCACATGGGTGAACTGGGCGCCGCCTTGATCGAGCCCGGCTCCGGCGTGCTGACCCATTGCAACACTGGGTCGCTGGCCACCGCGGGATTCGGCACCGCGCTGGGCGTGATTCGCGCAGGCGTCGCGATGGGCCGGATCAATCGCGTGTTCGCCGGCGAAACGCGGCCTTGGTTGCAGGGTGCGCGGCTGACGGTCTGGGAACTGAAGGAAGACGGCATTCCGGCCACCCTGATCGCCGATTCGGCCGGCGCGCACCTGATGAAGACCGGCGCCGTGCAGTGGCTGATCGTCGGCGCCGATCGCATCTGCGCCAACGGCGACACCGCCAACAAGATCGGCACCTACGCGCACGCCATAGCGGCCCGGCACCACGGGGTCAAGGTCATGGTGGTGGCCCCGTCATCGACGGTGGACATGGCCACCGCCAAGGGCGACGAGATCCATATCGAGGAGCGCGACGGGGCCGAACTGCTCTCGATTTCGGGCGTGCGCACGGTCGCCGAGGGAGTGGCCGCGTTCAATCCGGTGTTCGATGTGACGCCGGCCGGACTGATCGATGCGCTGGTAACCGAGCGCGGCGTGATCGAGCATCCGACGGCGGCCAGAATGGCAGCCGTTTTCGGGCCGCTGTCAAGGGCCTGAAACCCTTGATTTGAAGCGCTTTCCCGGCTTATGCCGGGGGCCTGGTTCTGCTATGATTTGACGTCTTTGGAAGTGCCCTGCAACGGCCGCTTCCGACACCTTGCCGCCAGCGAATATCGCGCCTCCCTGCGCATCGCCGGCGGACTTCGAATCAACGTGAAAAACGGACCCACGAATGGCAGAGCTCGCGAAGGAAATCATCCCGGTAAATCTCGAAGACGAGATGCGCAGGAGTTACCTCGATTACGCCATGAGCGTGATCGTCGGCCGCGCCCTCCCGGATGTCCGCGATGGCCTCAAACCCGTTCACCGCCGCGTGCTGTTCGCCATGCACGAGCTTGGCGCCCACTCCAACAAGCCGTATTACAAGTCCGCCCGAATCGTCGGTGACGTGATCGGTAAATACCATCCGCACGGCGACCAGTCGGTTTACGACACCCTGGTGCGCATGGCGCAGCCGTTCTCGCTGCGCTACATGCTGGTGGACGGGCAGGGCAACTTCGGCTCGGTCGACGGCGACTCCGCCGCCGCCATGCGATACACCGAAGCGCGCATGGCCAAGCTGACCCACCAGTTGATGGCCGACATCGACAAGGACACCGTCGATTTCCAGCCCAACTACGACGAGAAGGAACAGGAACCGACGGTCATGCCGACCCGGGTCCCGAACCTGCTGATCAACGGCTCGGCCGGCATCGCGGTCGGCATGGCGACCAACATCCCGCCGCACAACCTGACCGAAGTCATCAACGCCACCATCGCGCTGATCGACGATCCGGAAGTCGAGCATCGGCGACCTGATGCAGCACATCCCGGGCCCGGATTTCCCGACCGCCGGCATCATCAATGGCGCCGCCGGCATCCATGCCGCCTATCACACCGGCCGCGGCCGGGTGCGGATGAAGGCGCGCGCGGACATCGAGATCAACGAGGACAACGGTCGCGAGTCGATCATCGTCACCGAGCTGCCCTATCAGGTGAACAAGGCGCGGCTGATCGAAAAGATCGCCGAGCTGGTCAAGGAAAAGAAGCTCGAGGGCATCTCCGAGCTGCGCGATGAATCCGACAAGGACGGCATGCGCATCTACATCGAGGTCAAGCGCAATGAATCGGCGGAGGTGATCCTCAACAACCTCTATCAGCAGACGCAGATGGAGAGCGTGTTCGGCATCAACATGGTGGCGCTGGTCGACGGCCGGCCGCAGTTGCTCAACCTCAAGCAGGTGCTGGAAGCGTTTATCCGCCACCGCCGCGAAGTGGTCACCCGGCGCACCATCTTCGAACTGCGCAAGGCGCGCGCCCGCGCGCATATCCTCGAAGGCTTGACCGTCGCACTGGCCAACATCGACGAGATGATCGAACTGATCAAGACCTCCGAGAGTCCGCAGGTCGCCAAGGACCGCATGCTGGCCAAGAGCTGGGAGCCGGGTCTGGTCCGCGCCTTGCTGGGCGCCGTCGGCGCCGAGGCTTCGCGTCCGGAAGACCTGACGATGGAATTCGGACTGCACGAGAACGGCTACCGCCTGACCGAAGTGCAGGCCAAGGAAATCCTGGAAATGCGCCTGAACCGCCTGACCGGGCTGGAACAGGAAAAGCTGACCGACGAATACCGCCAGCTGCTCGAGACGATCGCCGGACTGATCCGCATCCTGGAGAATCCGGATGTGTTGCTCGAAGTGATCCGCACCGAACTGCGCAACCTGCGGGAAGAGTTCGGCGACGAGCGCCGCACGGAGATCCGTCCGGGCGAGGAAGACCTCGACATCCTCGACCTGATCGAATCCGAAGACGTGGTGGTTACCCTCTCGCATGCCGGCTACGCCAAGCGCCAGCCGACCACCGCTTATCGCGCGCAGAAGCGCGGCGGCAAGGGCCGTTCGGCAACCGCGGTGAAGGAAGAGGATTTCATCGAGCGACTGTGGGTGGTCAACACCCATGACACGCTGCTGACCTTCACCAGCGCCGGTCGTGTGTTCTGGCTCAAGGTCTATCAGCTGCCGGACGCCGGCCCGAACTCGCGCGGTCGCCCGATCATCAACTGGATTCCGCTGGAAGAAGGCGAGAAAGTCCAGGCGGTCGTGCCCGTGCGCGAATTCAGCGAGAAGATGTTCGTGTTCTTCGCCACCCGCGGCGGCACGGTCAAGAAGACGCCGCTGTCCGATTACTCGCGTCCGCGCAGCACCGGCATCTGGGCGATCAATCTCGACGAAGGCGATGGCCTGGTCGACGTGCAACTGACCAACGGGTCGCGCGACATCATGCTGTTCGCATCGCAACGGCAAGGCCGTTCGCTTCGCCGAGGGCGAAGTGCGCTCGATGGGCCGTACCGCCACCGGCGTGCGCGGCATGCGCGTGGCCGAGGGCGAATGCGTCAAGAGCATGATCGTGGTCGATGGCGATGGCGACATCCTCACCGCCAGCGAGAAAGGCTTCGGCAAGCGCACCGAGCCAGTCCGAGTATCCGCGCAAGGGCCGCGGCACCCAGGGCGTGATCGCGCTGCAGACCAGCGAACGCAACGGCAAGCTGGTCGGCGCCATCCAGCTGACCGAGCAGCATGAAATCCTGCTGATCTCCGACCAGGGCACGCTGGTGCGCACTCGCGCCTCGGAGGTTTCGCAGGTCGGCCGCAACACCCAGGGCGTTACCGCTGATGCGCGTGGCCGGCGACGAGAAGCTGATCGCGGTGGAGCGCCTGGACGTGGTTGCCGACACCGACGAAACGCTGGCCGAACCCGAGCCCGATCAGGATTCGGTCTGATTCATGGATTTTTCACCCGGCCGGTGGCTAAGCTTGGGTAAGCATTCCGGGGTTGCCATGCGCCTTCCAGTTGGTTCGTTCCGCCGTGCGCTGGTCGCGCTGGTCTTCTCGCTTTGCAGCTGGTCGGCTGTCGCCGACCAGGCCTTGCCTGATCCTGCCGACGGCAATCGCATTGCTGCCGCGCGTGATCGGGTCCTGCCGGTGGTGGTCAGCATCCTCACCGTGCGCCAGGATTATCGGCAGGGCGAGCCCTCGCTGAGCGTATCCAGCGGCAGCGGCACGGTGGTCAGCGCCGAGGGCCATGTCGCCACCAATGCCCACGTGACCCAGAACGGCAAGGCCTTCCGGGTGGTGTTCGCCGATGGTCGGGAGTTGCCGGCCAAACTGGTCGGCACCGATACCCTGTCCGACCTGGCGGTCCTGAAAGTGCAGGCGCCCGGCCCGGAAAAATTTGCCTACGCCGAGTTCGCCACCCAACTGGACCTCCGGCCCGGCGACACGGTGCTGGCGATGGGCGCGCCCTGGGGCCTGTCCAACTCGATGAGCGCGGGCGTGGTCAACAACCCGCGCCGCCTGCTGGTGTCGCTGTTCGATGACGAAGCCGACTATGAGGACAGCCTCAGCGAGGATGAGCCCACCGGCCGTTACTACGCCTGGATCCAGCACGACGCCTCGATTGCACCGGGCAATTCGGGTGGCCCGCTGGTGGATCTGTCGGGGCGCATCGTCGGGGTCAACACGCGGGGAATGATCGTCGGCGGCGATCTTGCCTTCGCCATTCCAGGCGCCGAGGCGGGCAGGATCGTCCGCACCCTGATCGAGAAAGGACGCGTCGACCGCGTCTCGCTCGGGTTTCGCCTGCGTTCCCTGAAGGGAACGGGATTCACCGACGGCGTGCTGGTCAATGCCGTGGAACGCGATTCGCCGCCGGAAAAAGCCGGCTTGCGGGCGGGCGATCGAATTCTCAGCCTCAACGGCAAGGCCGTCACCGCGCTGCAGCCGATCGATGTTCCGAAGTTGCAGCAATTCATCGCCGAATTGCCGATCGATTCGACCGTCAGCCTGCGCGTCGAGCGCGATGGCCAGCCGCGCGATATCAGCCTGAAGGCGGAGGCGCAGAAGCGCGAGCGCGGCAAGGAATCGGCGCTGGCCCGTACGGCATTTCGGCGTCCGAGCTGACCGAGGCCATGAGCCGGCGCGGAACCTGGATGTCGACTCGGGCGTCCTGGTCACCGGCGTACGGCCGGGTGGTCCCGCCGCCGTCGCCCGTCCCGAGATCGGCCCGGCGCACGTCATCAGCGCGGTGAACGGCAAGCCGGTAGCCACGCTTGCCGACCTGCTGGGCCAGGCCTCGGCGAATAGGCGCGGACAAACCCTTGGTCCTGCAACTGGAAAGCAACGGCGAACAGCGACTGAGCCTGCTCACGCCGCAATTCGGCGACCAGTCGAACGATCCGTTGCCGGAGCTGCCCAAGTCCTGGGTCGGTGTCGAAGTCCAGCCGTTCACCGTTTCCCTGGCCAGGGAGATCGGCTTGCCGAGCGCGGGTTTCCGGATCGCCCGCATCTATCCCGGCAGCCCGCTGGGCGCAGCGGGCGCGGAAGTCGGCGATCTGCTGGTGGCCCTGGATGGCCAGCCGCTGAAGCCGGCCAACGATAGTTCGTCGGAGGCCTTCGACCAGCGCGTGCACGATCTTGCGGTCGATGCCCGCGCCCGGTTTTCAGCCTTGCGCGAAGGCAAGACGAAACAGTTCGACATCACCGTGCAGCCCTCGCCGGCGGAAACCTCCGGCCTGCGTACGCTGGCCGTTACCCGGTTGCGCGCGCAACTGCGTGAATTGGGGTTCTACGATCGTGTCGCGCTCAGGCTTGCGATGGACACCCGGGGCGTCTTCATCGACGGCGTCGAGAGTGGTGGCGCCGCTGGCCTGGCCCATCTGCGGCGCGCGGACGTGATCACCCGGTTGGGCAACACCTCGGTAAGCACGCCGGTCGAGGTATCGCGGGCGCTTGAAGCGGCATTGGCCGCGCCCGGCGACCGGGATGATTCCGCTGCAGGTGATTCGCGGCAACCAGACCCGTATCCTGTATCTCGAACGCTATTGGCTCAAAGCCGATGCTCCGGAGTCCCGATGAACAAGCTCGTTGCGTCAGCACTGCTCGCCGTCGCATTCGCCGCGCTCCCGCCGCAGGCGCTGGCGCAGGTGCGGGACTATCGTCCCATCTATCGTTCGCTCACTGCCCAGCATGCGGCCGCGGTCGTGACGGTCAAGTTCGTGATGTCGGTGACCACGTCCGGAAAGGAAGAACGCCTCGAGGATCGGACGCAGGCATTGCTGGTCAGCGCCGATGGACTGCTGCTGGTTCCGGACCGCGCGGTGAGCGTGGACTTCAGGCAGTTCATGGGCTCGGGCAAGGGCCAGGGCTCCGCGCCGGTGGCCAAGTCCAGCGAGTTCCGCGTCCGCCTGGCCGACAGCGACGACTGGTTGCCGGCCGATCTGGTCACCCGCGATACCCAATTGGGATTGGCCTGGTTGCGCCTGCGCAACCGCCGGCCGGCCTGAGTTTCGTCAATCTGGACGAGAGCGTGCGCGCCGAGCCGGGCATGACCTTCTTCTCGCTGCTGCGCACCTCGGACGAGTGGGGCGGGGTGCCGGTGTTCCATCCCGGCTTCATCATGGGCGAAACGCATACCCCGAAATCCCTGCTGCTGGTCGATGGCATGCCGGGCGTGGCGTTTTCCGCCGAGGGCCTGCCGATGGGTTACGTGGATGTCGACCTGGGCCGGCTGATGCGTGCGCGAAGCGCCGGCAATGGCATGGGCCTGGACATGGCCGATTCCGTGCTGCAGATGACGCCGATCGCAAAAGTGGCGGCGGCGACCCATCTGGCGCAGAAGCTTCCCTCGATGGTCCAGGGCAAATAAAGCGGGCGGCAGTCCTGCTCGGAGTTCGAGCCGGACTGCCGCCCTCGTCACGGATGCGCTATTACTGGCGAACCGCCTTGCCCTTGCTGATCTTCACCGGGCTGCCGACATGCAGGTCTTTCACACTGCTTTGTTCGACGGTTTCGGTATGTCCGTCTTCCATGCGCACCGTTACCCGGTACATGGTCTTTTCGGAATTCTCGGCGATCTTCTTGCCTGCGTAGGCGCCGCCGGCGGCGCCTGCGACGGTGGCCACCGTCTTGCCGGTTCCACCACCGACCTGGTTTCCAAGCAGGCCGCCTACGACCGCGCCGGCGACAGCACCGCCGGTGGTCGATTTATGCGTGGTGTACGGCTCGATTTTCTTGATGGTGCCGCAGTTGCTGCATTCGGCCATCGCCGCCAGCGGCAAGCCGAGCGCAACGACGGACATCAGGATCAACGCGAAAATCTTCTTCATTCGAACTCTCCGATTGGGGATGGACGCCAGCCAGGCTGGCGTCTGCTTCAGTCAAGTCTAGACAGGCAGGCAAAACGCAGCATGAAGCAACCAATCAGCCGAGGTGCTCGAGTACGTATTCGGCCGCCGACACCTTGAACTCGCCCGGTGCTTCCACGTGGATCTGCTTGACCACGCCGTCTTCGGCGTAAATGGCGAAGCGCTTGGCGCGCAGGCCCATGCCAAACGGGGTGGCGTCCAGTTCCAGGCCGAGCGCCTTGGTGAAGGCGCCATTGCCATCGGCAAGCATGTGCAGGTTTTCCGGCACGTTCTGGTTCTTGGCCCAGGCGCCCATCACGAAGGCATCGTTGACCGAAAGGCAGGCCACGTCGACGCCGCGCTTGGTGAACTCGGCGAGCTTCTCGATATAACCCGGCAGGTGCTTGGCCGAGCAGGTCGGCGTGAATGCGCCCGGTACGGCGAACAGCACGACCTTTTTTCCATCGAACAATTCGTCCGTATTGATGGCTTGTACGCCATCCTTCAAGTAGTTGAGGGTGGCCTTGGGAATCTTGTCGCCGATCTGGATGGTCATGGGAATGCTCCGCCGCTGCTTTATGAAGCCCGAAGTTTAAACGAGTTCAAGCCGACATCCGGAACGGGCCATGAATTCGTGCAGCTTGCACTCAGGATGCGATGTCCCGACCAGCGATGCCGAGTCGCCGCCGAAGCCGTAGAATCAACCTGCGAAGCCCGTATCGCGGACCTTTTCGTGGAGTGGACGATGCAGTTCAAGGACTATTACGAAGCTTTGGGGGTCGAGCCCAGCGCCGGCGAGGCGGAGCTGAAGGCGGCGTATCGCCGTCTCGCCCGCAAGTACCACCCTGATGTCAGCAAGGAGAAGGGTGCCGAGGAGCGCTTCAAGTCCATCAACGAGGCATACGAGGTACTGCGCGACAAGGAAAAGCGCGCGGCCTACGACCAGCTGCGCGCGCGCGGCTACCAGCCGGGCGAGGATTTCCGCCCGCCGCCCGACTTCGGCGAGCAATACGGGCAGGGACCCGGCGGCTTTGGCGGCGGGTTCCGTTTCGACCAGGGCGGTGGCGGCGAGGGCTTCAGTGATTTCTTCGAATCGCTGTTCGGCGGGGGACGCGGCGGAAACGGTCGCGCCAGTCGCAGCGCGCCGCTCGGCGATGTGCGGGCCAAGCTGGCCATTCCGCTGGAGATCGCCTACTCGGGTGGCTCCCAGACCATCGGCGTGGATGGCCGCACGCTCGAGGTGAAGATTCCGGCGGGAATCCGACCTGGGCAGGTGATCCGGCTTGCGGGGCAGGGTCAGTCACAGGGCGCCCGCCGCTCGGATCTGCTGCTGGAGATCGACTACCGCCCGCATGGCGAGTTTGAAGTCGATGGCCGCAACATCCTCTACACGCTGTCGCTGCCTGCCTGGGAAGCCGCGCTGGGCACGATGGCCAGCGTGCCGACCCTGGGCGGCAAGGTGGATGTCAGGATTCCGCCGGATTCCGACACCGGCCGCAAGCTTCGCCTGCGCGGACGCGGGCTCCCGGGCAAACCCGCGCCGGGCGACCAGATCGTCGAGATAGAAGTGTTCGCGCCACGCGCCGAGACCGACGCGCAACGCGATTTGTACAGGCAGATGGCCGAACAGTTCGGCGGCAAAGCCCGCTAGGAAGCCTGGTTCAGCCCGGCACCAGCAGCGAGTTGATGACTTCGACCAGTTGCAGCTTCGGTGAACGGCTTGGTGATGTAGGCCTTGGCGCCCTGGCGCATGCCCCATACCTTGTCCGTTTCCTGGTCCTTGGTGGTCACCAGCACGACCGGAATCTGCGAGGTCGTCGGTTCCTTGGAAATAGCGCGCGTGGCCTGGAACCCGTTGAGGTTCGGCATCACCACGTCCATCAGGATCAGGTCGGGCAAAGAGGTCTTGGCGGCCTCGACGCCGGCGGCGCCATCCTCGGCGGTGACCGCCTCGTGGCCAAGCTTTTCTACAATGCGCCTCATTCCCAGGAGCTGGGATGGTGAATCGTCAACGATCAGGATGCGTGCCATAGCCCCTCCACAGGATTGCCTGATTGTATGCCTGCGCGGGGCCTGTTACACAAGGCTGCTGTCACAATTTGACGATGGTCCGTCCGAAAGAGTTCCCGGCGAGCATGCCCGGGAACACTTCCGGCAGCTCCGACAGGCTTATTTCGCGGTTGCCGATGGCGTCCAGGCGCGCCGGTTTCCAGTCGCTGGACAGGTGTTGCCAGACCGATTCGCGGATCTGCCGCGCCGTGCCCGCCGAGGCGATGCCGAGCACTGAGACACCGCGGATGATGAACGGCATGACGGTCGTGGTCAGCTCGTGGCCGCCGGCCATGCCGCAGCTGGCGATGTTGCCGTAGGGACGGATGACCCGCGACAGGCCGGCGAGCATCTCGCCGCCCACGTTGTCGATGGCGCCGGCCCACTGTGCGCGTTTCCATCGGTCGTCCGCCCCAGTGCAGGTCCTTGCGCGAAAACACCTGCGTGCGCCCAGGTGCCTGAGGAATGCGGATGGTCGGTCTTGCCGGTAATCGCCTGCACTTCGAATCCGGCGCGGGTCAGGATGTCGATGGCCAGCATGCCGACGCCGCCCGTCGCGCCGGTCACGACGATCGGCCCCATGTCCGGGCGTTGTTCGTTCTGCAGCATTCGATACAGCGCAAGCGCTGCGGTGAAACCGGCCGTGCCCAGGATCATGCTTTCGCGCAGGCTCAGGCCATCGGGCAGGTGGATAGCGCTGCGCGCCTCGAGCTGGGCGAATTCGCTGTAGCCGCCATCACGCGTCTCGGACAGCCCGCTGCCGGTGCACAGCACGGCGTCGCCCTCCCTGAAGCCGGCATCGCTGGAAGCCACCACATGGCCTGCCACGTCGATGCCGCCGTTGAGCGGAAACCGGCGAAGGATCTTGCCCTTGCCGGTGCCGGCGAGGGCATCCTTGTAATTGACCGACGAGTAGGCGGCGCGGATGAGGATCTCGCCGGGCGAAAGATCGTCGACAGACATCGATTCGATGCCGGCGCGGTAGCCCGCTTCATCCTCCCGGATCCGGAAGGCGGAGAATTTCGCCGAGTGCTCATGCGCGCTGGGCTAGGATCTTGCTGTCATCGGCTTCGAGCAGGACGATGCCGGACATGCGTCGCGCCGCCAGTTTGCGTCGGCTTCGACTGCAACATCGCGAGCAGATTCCAGAATCTCGCGAAAGGCATGGTGCGGTTCAGACGCCAGGACTCGTCCCAGGTGGAACGAAACTCCGCTTCGCGCCAGCCGAAGGGCGCGAAGAAAGCCGTGCCATCGGCCGGACCGAACCGGAACGGGGCATTGCCCGCGGCGAGTTTTGGTTGCCAGCGCCGGCCCAGGTACTTGAGCAGCAGCGGCGATGCCAGGTCGGTCAGCCACCAGCGCGCATTCGAGAATTCACGAAGGTCCTTGGCGAGTTCGGCAACCTGATCGGCTTCGAGGTAGATCAGCAGCCCTTCGGTGATAACCAGAACCGGGCCGTGCTCCGCGGCGCGGGCGAAGACTTCCTTGCGCGCTTGCGCCTCGCGCAAGTCGGCAGCGATGAATTCGAGTTCGCATCGGGGCTTCTCGCCGGCCATCTCGGTCCGGAAGAAGTCGAGCATCTCGCGGCAGGTCGACATGCAGCCAGCGCAGCGTGGGCGGCAGGTCCAACCGGTAGGGGCGGGCATCCAGTCCGGCCGCCAGGTTCAGCACGGTGGCGGCGCCCTGGCGCACGCAGCGGAGCACGATCTCGTCCATGACCGCGGTGCGCACCACCATCGGCCAGCTGTTCGACTTGCCGCCGGGAATCGATTCCACGATCGCCTCGCCGCGCTTGCCGCCGAGGCGGCGCGCGTAGGGATCCTTGAACAGCGCGTCAGCGCGTTCGCTCTCCATCGCGCGGTAGATCGCAACCCAGCGCGCCGTGTCGGAGACATTGCGGATCGGATAGGCATCGCTCATCGGCGCGAATCTCCCTTGATGCCGCTCCGGAACTCAATTGGACTTGTGTATGGCCCGCTTGTCCACCGCCAGCGCGGCTTCGTGGATGGCTTCGGACATGGTCGGGATGGGCATGGCAGATGCGCGCGAGGTCCTCGGCGGAGCCATGGAACTCCATCGCGACCACGCCCTCGTGGACCATTTCCGAAACGTTGGCGCCGCACATGTGCAGGCCGAGGATGCGGTCGGTCTCCGCATGCGCGATGACCTTCACCAGGCCGGCGGTCTCGTTCATCGCCACGGCGCGGCCGATGGCGGCAAACGGGAAGGTGCCGACCTTGACCGGAATGCCGGCGTCCTTGCACTCCTTCTCGGTCTTGCCGACCCAGGCGATTTCCGGCTCGGTGTAGATCACCCACGGCACGGTGTCGAGGTTGACGTGGCCGGGCAGGCCGGCGATCAATTCGGCGACGGCGATGCCTTCCTCGGACGCCTTGTGCGCCAGCATCGGACCGCGAACGCAGTCGCCGATCGCCCAGATGCCTTCGGCGCCGGTGGCGCAATGGCCGTCGACTTCGATCACTCCGCGCGGACTGAGCTTCACGCCGGTACCCTCGGCCAGCAGGCCTTCGGTCGCGGCATCGACGGCCGACCGCCACCAGCAGCTTGTCGACCACCAGGCTCTTCTCGCCGCTGGCGTCGCTATAGGTCAGGTGCACTTCCTCGCCCTTGATCTCGGCCTTGCTCAACTTGGCGCCGAGCTTGATGTCCAGGCCCTGCTTCTTGAATTCGCGGGCGGCGGCCTTGGAGATGTCGGCATCGACGGCGGCGAGAAAATCGGGCAACGCCTCGATGATGGTGACTTCGCTGCCCAGCCTGCGCCAGACGCTGCCCAATTCCAGGCCGATCACGCCGGCGCCGATCACGCCCAGGCGCTTCGGCACGGCACTCACGTCGAGGCGCGCCGGCGTTGTCGAGGATACGGATGTTGTCGAACTTGGCGAAAGGCAGCTCGATCGGCTTGGAGCCGGCAGCGAGGATCACGTGCTTCGCCGCGATCTCCGACATGCTGCCGTCGTGTCCCTTGATCTTGACGATCTTGCCCGGGTGCAGGGTGCCGAATCCGGCGATGGCCGTCACCGGATTGGCCTTGTTGCCCTTGAACAGCGTGTTGATGCCGCCGCTGAACTGTTTGACGATCTTGTCCTTGCGCGCAATCATCGCCGGCACGTCGATCTTCGCGTTGTCGGCGCTGATGCCGTGTTCCTTGAAGTTGTGCGTCAGGTTGTGGAACTGGCGCGAGGAATCCAGCAGCGCCTTCGACGGAATGCAGCCGATGTTCAGGCAGGTGCCGCCGAGCGCGGGCTTGCCGTCCTTGCCGATGAAGGCATCCACGCAGGCCGTCTTCAGGCCCAGCTGCGCGGCGCGAATCGCCGCCACGTAACCGCCGGGACCGCCGCCGATCACCACTACGTCGTACTGCTCGCTCATCTGATGCTTCCTTGGCGTTTGTTCTTACAGGCCCAGCAACATGCGGTGCGGGTTTTCCAGCTGGTTCTTGATGTCGACCAGGAACAGCACCGCTTCCTTGCCGTCGATGATCCGGTGGTCGTAGGACAGGGCGATGAACATCATCGGCGCGATCACGACCTGGCCGTTCTCGGCGATCGGACGTTCCTTGATGGCATGCATGCCAAGGATCGCCGACTGCGGCGGATTGACGATCGGGGTGGACATCAGCGAGCCGAAGGTGCCGCCGTTGGTGATGGTGAAGGTGCCGCCCTGCAGGTCCTCCAGCTTCAGGCCGCCTTCGCGCGCGGCCTTGGCGTAGTTGGCGATGCCCAGTTCGATATCGGCGAAGCTCTGCGATTCGACGTTGCGCAGCACCGGCGTCACCAGGCCCTTCTCGGTGGAAACCGCGATCGAGATGTCGGCGAACCCGTGGTAGATCACGTCCGTACCGTCGACCGACGAATTGACCACCGGATATTTCTGCAGCGCGTTGGCCGCGGCCTTGGCGAAGAAGCTCATGAAGCCGAGCTTGATGCCATGCGTCTTCTCGAACGGCTCGCCGAGCTCCTTGCGCATCGCCATGACCTTGCCGAGATTGACTTCATTGAACGAAGTCAGCATCGCGATGGAATTCTTCGACTGCATCATCCGCTCGGCGATGCGCTGGCGGATGCGGGTCATCGGCACGCGCTGTTCCGGACGGGCGCCGCCGGGCGCGGAGGAACCGCCTGCCTTGATGAAGTTGACCAGGTCTTCCTTGGTCACCTGATTGTGGCGGCCGGTGCCGGCCACATCGGCTGGATTGATCTGGTTGGCCTCGGCGACGAATCGGCCGGCCGGCGACAGGTTCGACGTGTCGGCCTTCGCTGCCGGGGCTGCCGGGGCTGCCGCCACTGGCGCAGCGGCTTGCGGGCGGCGGCTTTGGGCGCAGCCGCTGCGGCGCGACCGGGCCGGCGCGGCGGCGACCGCGCCCGGCTCGATGATCGCGATCACCTGCGAGCTGGTGACGGTATCGCCTTCCTTGAACTTCATTTCCTTGAGCACGCCATCCACCGGCGAGGGGACCTCGAGCACGACCTTGTCGGTCTCAAGGTCGAGCAGGTTCTCATCGCGGCGCACGCTGTCGCCGGCTTTCTTGTGCCAGGTGGCGATGGTCGCGTCGGAAACGGATTCCGGAAGGACCGGTACTTTGACTTCGATGCTCATGGACGTTGCCCTGCTGGAGGTTTCGGTTATTCGTGGACGTGGTCGCCGTCGGCTGGATTGACCAGCGCTTCGGCAAGGAGTTTCGCCTGCTCGGCGACATGCGTTTTCAGGTGTCCGCAGGCGGGTGCCGCCGAACGGGCGCGACCGGTGTAATCGAGGATCTGTCCCGGCTGCAGGCAACTGCGCAGGTGGTGCTGGATCTGGTACCAGGCGCCCTGGTTCATCGGTTCTTCCTGGCACCACATCACTTCCGTCGCATGGCCGAAGCGTTTCAGCTCGGCGGCGAGGTCCTGGCGCGGGAAGGGATACAGCTGTTCGATGCGCACGATGGCGACATGATCCAGGCCCTTGGCGTCGGCCTCGTCGAGCAGGTCGTAATAGACCTTGCCGCCGCACAGCACCACGCGGCTGGCTTTGGCCGGATCCTTGCAGCGGCTGTCCGGGAATCAGGTTCTGGAAGCCGCCGTTGGCCAGTTCTTCCATGCTCGAGACGGAATGCTTGTTGCGCAACATCGATTTCGGCGTCATCACGATCAAGGGCTTGCGCGTGCTGTGCAGCATCTGGCGGCGCAGCAGGTGGAACATCTGCGCCGGCGTGGTCGGCGTGCAAACCTGGATGTTGTTGAGCGCGCACAGCTGCAGGAAGCGCTCCAGGCGCGCCGAACTGTGCTCGGGACCCTGGCCCTCGTAGCCGTGCGGCAGGAACAGCACCAGCCCGCACAGGCGATCCCATTTCGATTCGCCCGAGGTGATGAACTGGTCGATCACCACCTGGGCGCCATTGGCGAAATCGCCGAACTGGCCTTCCCAGATGTTGAGCGTCATCGGCTCGGCGGTGGAATAGCCGTACTCGAACGCCATCACCGCCTCTTCCGAGAGCAGCGAGTCGATGATCACCGCGTGCTCGGGATCCTTCACCAGTTCGTGCAAGGGCAGGTAGGTGCCGTCGGTGGCCTGGTCGTGCAGCACCGCATGGCGGTGGAAGAACGTGCCGCGGCCGGAATCCTGGCCGACCAGGCGCAGGCGATAGCCCTCGGTGAGCAGGGTGGCGTAGGCGAGGTTCTCGGCAAAGCCCCAGTCCATCGGCAACTCGCCGGCCATCATCTTGCGCCGGTCCTCGTAGATCTTCGCCACGCGCGGATGCAGGCTGAGCGTTGCCGGCAGCGTGTTGATCCTGCTGGCCAGGTTGTCCAGCGAGAAGCGCGGCAGGCCGGTCTTGACCGCGTCCGACAGCTTGCCCTTCAGCCATGGCTTCCAGTCGACGGCATAGGGATCGCTGTCGACCTTGGCCAGGTCGGTGGTGACTCCGGCGTTGTCGAGCTTGTCGCGGTAGACGTCGATCACCGACTTGACGCCGGCGGCGTCGATCAGTCCCTGCGCCTGCAAGGCATCTGCGTACAACTCGCGGGTGGTCTTGCGGGCGCGGATGTTCTGGTACATCAAGGGCTGCGTCGCTGCCGGCTCGTCGGCCTCGTTATGGCCGTGGCGGCGATAGCAGACCAGATCGATGACGATGTCGCGCGAGAAGGTCTGGCGGAAATCGAAGGCGAGCTGGGCGCAGAAGACCACGGCTTCCGGGTCGTCGCCGTTCACGTGCAGGACCGGGGCGCCGACGATCTTGGCCGGGTCCGTGCAGTACAGCGTGGAGCGCGCGTCGTCGGTCCGGCTGGTGGTGAAGCCGACCTGGTTGTTGATCACCACGTGCACCGACCCGCCGACCGCGAAACCGCGCGCCTGCGACATCTGGAACAGTTCCATGATCACGCCCTGGCCGGCGAACGCGGCGTCGCCGTGGATCAGGATCGGCATCACCTGCTTGCGTTCGACGTCCTTGCGCCGCAGCTGGCGCGCGCGCACGGAGCCGGCGACCACCGGGTCGACGATTTCGAGATGGGATGGATTGAAGGCCAGCGCCAGGTGCACCGGACCGCCCGGTGTCGCCACGTCGGCGGAGAAGCCCATGTGATATTTGACGTCGCCGGAGTGCTCGGGCGTATCCGGGCGATCGAATTTGCCTTCGAATTCGGCGAACAGTTTTTCGGTCGGCTTGCCCAGCGTGTTGATCAGCACGTTCAGTCGGCCGCGATGGGCCATGCCGATCACCACGTCCTTGACGCCGTTGCTGCCGCCGCGACGGACCAGGGTGTCCATCAGGGGGATCAGCGAATCGCCGCCCTCCAGCGAGAAGCGCTTCTGGCCGACATACTTCGTGTGCAGATAGCGCTCGAGACCCTCGGCGGCGGTCAGCCGCTCGAGGATGCGAAGCTTGGCCGGGCCGTCGAGCCCGAAGCTGCCGGCGGCGCCTTCGAGGCGCTGCTGCATCCAGCGCCGCTGGGCGGCGTCGGAGATGTGCATGAACTCGGCGCCGATGCTGCCGCTGTAGGTCGCCTTCAGCCGGTCCAGCAAATCCCGGAGCCTGAACTTGTCGGGACCGAAATAGGTGGCCACGCTGAACTCGCGGTCGAGGTCGGCCGTGCTCAGCCCGTGGAATTCAAGGCCAAGGTCGGGCGCCTGTTGCGGGGGCGTCATTGCCAGCGGGTCGAGCGAGGCGCCAAGGTGGCCGCGCGAGCGGTAGGCGGTAACCAGTTTTCCGAACGAGGTCTGCTTGCGCGCCGCTTCTTCGTCGATGCCGCCGCCGCGACCGGCTTGCTTTCCTGCCGCCTGCACCTGGGCCATGACCGCCGAATGCGGAATGTCGCCCGCCTCGCGGCCCTGGAATGCGTCGAAATACGCTTTCCACTGGCCGCCGACGCTGTCGGGATCGACCAGGTACTGCTCGTACAGGTCTTCGATGAAGCCGGCGTTGCCGCCGGAGAGCTGGGAGGTCTGAGAAAACTGCTTGATCAGGCTGTCCACGGCGTTCGCTATTGCCTCGTTGGAGATACGGGCCACAAGATCGCCGATTATAGCCCGGCTGGCCGCTCCATGAGTACCCGCAGACCCGGCCGCCGGGTCGCTAGAGACCCAGCGCGCGCAGTTCGGTGCAGGGCCTGGCCCGCTCCCAGACCCGGTTGAAGTGCTCGATCAGTTGCCTGCTGCGGCCGGGCAGGGCCGGGCTCCAGTCGCCCTCGTAACGGCTGCCCAGCAGCCGGAACAGGTAGCCGTCGTTGTCGTTGGCCATGAACACCGACGGATACTGCCGTTCTTCGGCGTCGGTCGGCGTGCGAAACACGAAACAGCTGGGCAGGCGTTGCGCCAGCGCGAGCAACGGGTGCGGCGTTCGCTGGGCCGTGCCCGGATCCTGAACGACGAAACGCGCAACGCCGCCGCGTCCGGCGATGGCGAACTCCTTGAATGCCTCGACGATCAGCGGATTCGCATAGACGGCCGGCTCCAGCTCCCGCGTGTAGATGACCAGTTCGCGTCGGCCCAGCAGCACCAGCGAGCGAACCGCGTCCAGCAACGGATGCAGGCCGTCGAAATCTTCCGGCGGCTGCGACGTGCCGCGCGGCCTGGCCGCCGGCCTGGGGCTGGCGATCAGCGGCTCCAGTTCCAGGCGCATCGCCTGGTGCTCGATGCCGGCTTCCTCGAAGCGCTCGCCATAGGCGGTGAAGCCGAATTTTTCGTAGAACCCAAGCGCCCCGACCTGGGCGTTGAGCGTGACTTCGCGAAGCCCCAGTTCCCTGGCCTTCTCGATCAAGGCCAGGAGCAGCGCCTCGCCGACGCCCTTGCCGCGCCACTCGGCGAGTACCGCCATGCGCCCGATCTTGTGCTCAGGCGTGAGGCGACCGGTGCCGATCGCACGATTGAGCGCATCGCGTGCGATCACGTGATGGCATTTCGGGTCGAGCGCATCCCATTCCTCTTCCAGCGGGACCTGCTGCTCGACCACGAACACAGGCTCGCGGATGCTGCGCAGGTCCTTGAAATCGGCCGTGTAGTCGGCCGGCTCGACGCGAAAATCGGCTTGGGGAATGGTGTTCATCGGCGTGACTTCGAGGGTCGCTTGAGTTGATAGTGCCCGCCCTCGACCAGACAGGCCAGCGCTTCCAGCGCGTCCTGGTCGAGTTTGGCCAGGGCCGCGTCGTCCAGCGCCTCGTAGGCGGCCAGCACGTGGGCGGACTTCGTACTCATCGGAAAGGCCTGGCCGCTGACGAACAACAGCGCTCCGGCTCCGGACGAAGCGTCCGTGCGCGACCACGCCGTCCGCGCGAACGGATGGCGCAGCAGCAGGCCGCCGTCGGCGAGCGACTTCTTCACGGTATCGAAGCGCGGCGTCTTCGGGGCGGCGCTGATATCGCCCGCGGAGCGGTAGCGGGTGATGAAGCGACCGAACCACTCGCGCTTGCGTGCCGGGTCGAGCGATTGCAGCGCTGCGATGGCCTCGTCGACCCGGGCCAATGCGGCCGTGTCGATCTCGAAAGCATCGACTGGCTCGGACAGGTCGGGGTCGGAATAGCGCGCTTCCTCGGGCAGGGCCGCGGCCAGTTCCTCGGCCAGGTCCACGATCAGCTCGGCCTGCGAGGGGGCGCGCATGCCGATCGAAAAGGTCATGCAGGCATCCACCGCTTCGCCATGGTGGGGAACGCCGGGTGGCAGGTACAGGATGTCGCCCGGCTCCAGCACCCATTCGTGCGAAGGCGTGAATTCCTGCAGCAGCTTCAGGTCCACGTCAGGGCGGAATTGCCTTGGCGCCGCCGGATCATCGTTGATCTGCCAGCGACGCCGGCCCTGCGCCTGCAGCAGGAATACGTCGTACTGGTCGATGTGCGGCCCGACCGAGCCGCCCGGAGTGGCGAAGCTGATCATCACGTCATCGACGCGCCAGGCCGGAAGGAAGCGGAAACGGTCGAGCAGTCCGCGCACGTCCATGTCCCACTTGTCCATGTCCTGCACCAGCAAGGTCCAGTCGCGCTTGCCGAGCCTGGGAAACTCCGCCTCGGCGAACGGGCCGGTGCGCAGGCTCCACTGGTCCTTCTTGCGGTTGTAGGTCACCAGCCGCGACAGCGCGGCTTCCTCGCAGGCAAGTCCGGCCAGGTCTTCGGGCTCGAGCGGCGCCTGGTAGCCGGGCAGGGCCTGCCGGATCAGCAATGGCTTCTTCTGCCAGTAGTCGCGCAGGAAATCGCGCGACGGGCATGCCGAGGAAGTGCTCGGGATTGGCGTGTGTTTCGATCACGCTCATGGCCTCAGGGTTCGCGGGAAAGCTTTTCCGCCAGGCCGACATAGCCGCCGGGCGTCAGGGCGATCAGGCGCGCCTTGGCCGCTGCCGGCAAGTCCAGGCCGGCAACGAAATCGCGCAGCGCCGCCGCATCGATGCCGTGGCCGCGGGTCAGCGCCTTGAGTTGTTCGTACGGATTGGGCAGGCCGTGGCGGCGCATCACCGTCTGTACCGGCTCGGCGAGGACTTCCCAGGCTCCGTCCAGGTCGGCGGCCAGTCGCTCCGCGTTGACGTTCAACTTGCCCAGGCCGCGGGCCAGCGAATCGAAGGCGATCAGCGAGTGGCCGAAGGCGGTGCCCAGGGCGCGCAGGACCGTGGAGTCGGTCAGGTCGCGCTGCCAGCGGCTGAGCGGCAGCTTCTCGGAAAAATGCGCGAGCAGGCTGTTGCCGATGCCGAAATTTCCCTCGGCATTTTCGAAATCGATCGGATTCACCTTGTGCGGCATGGTCGAGGAGCCGACTTCGCCGGCCTTCACCGACTGCTTGAAATAGCCGAGCGAAATATAGCCCCAGACATCGCGGCACAGGTCGATGCCGATGGTGTTGATCCGGCGCTGCACATCGCACAGTTCGGCGATGCCGTCATGCGGTTCGATCTGGGTGGTGTGGGCATTGAAGGTCAGCCCGAGCGACTCGACGAAACGTTGCGCGAATGCCGGCCAGTCGACATCGGGATAGGCGACCACGTGCGCGTTGTAGTTGCCTACCGCGCCATTGATCTTGCCCAGCATCTCCACCTGGGCCAACTGCTTGCGCTGGCGGGCGAGCCGGGCCAGCACGTTGGCGAATTCCTTGCCGACGGTGGTTGGCGACGCCGTCTGGCCATGGGTGCGCGAGAGCATCGGCAGCGCGGCATGCTCATGAGCCATGGATCGCAGCGTGGACATCAGCGAGTCCAGCGCCGGGACCAGGACGGTGGCGCGGGCCTGGCTGAGCATCAGCGAGTAGCTGAGGTTGTTGATGTCCTCGGAGGTGCAGGCGAAATGCACGAACTCGAGCGCCGGCGCCAGCCCGGCATCGTCCTTGAGTTTTTCCTTGATGAAATATTCCACCGCCTTGACGTCGTGGTTGGTGGTGGCTTCGATCTGCTTGACCCGGGCCGCATCGTCGACGTCGAATCCGTCGGCAAGCGCGCGCAGCCGGGCCGCGGCATCGGCCGCCAGCGGTTCCAGTTCGACGATGCCGGGCTCCCCGGCCAGGGCCAGCAGCCATTCGACCTCGACCCGCACCCGGGCCTTGATCAGGCCGAATTCGGAAAATATCGGCCTGAGCGCGGCGACCTTTCCCGCGTAACGGCCGTCGAGCGGGGACAGGGCGAGCAAGGTGTGTTCGGACATCGTCTGGGCTCCGGAGGATGTGCGAATTCTACACCGTAGCCCGTCGGGCCCCCGCGCCCGGTGGCCCGGTCCGGGCCGGCTGGCGCTATGATCATGGCCTGCCAGTCCGGAGCCGGCGATGGCCAGCAAGACCCGTCTCGAACACGACAGCTTCGGCGAATTGCGGGTGCCGGCCGGGGCGCTGTATGGCGCCCAGACCCAGCGCGCGGTGCAGAATTTTCCGATTTCGATGCTGCGCATGCCGCGCGAGTTCCTTCGTGCGCTGGGCCTGATCAAGGCCGTCGCAGCCGAGTCCAATGCCGACCTGGGGCTGTTGCCCGAAGCTGTCGCCAAGGCCATCCGGACTGCCGCCGAAGAGGTCGCCGCCGGCAAATACGACGCCGAGTTTCCGATCGACCTTTTCCAGACCGGCTCGGGTACATCGAGCAACATGAATGCCAACGAGGTCATCGCCACCCTGGCGGGCCGCGCCCTGAAAGCGCCGGTGCATCCCAACGACCAGGTCAATCTCGGCCAGAGCTCGAACGATGTGGTTCCCACCGCGATCCAGGTGTCGGCATCGCTGGTGTGGAAGGAGCAGTTGCGGCCAGCCCTGAAGCACCTGAAGGCGACCATCGACCGCCGCGGCAAGGCGCTGTCGAAGGTGGTGAAGACCGGCCGCACCCACCTGATGGACGCGATGCCGCTGACCCTGGGGCAGGAGCTTTCGGGCTGGTCGGCGCAGATCGGCTCGGCCATCGAGCGGCTCGACGACAGCAGCCAGCGACTGCACCGTTTGCCTCTTGGCGGCACGGCCGTGGGTACCGGCGTCAACGCCGATCCGCGGTTGGCGAAGCGGGCCATCGCCCGGTTGCGCGCCAAGACCGGCGTGAAATTCTCCCAGGCCGCCAATCTGTTCGAAGGGATTGCGGCGCAGGACGCCGCCGTGGAGTTTTCCGGCCAGCTCAACGTGCTTGCCGTGGCGCTGATGAAGATCAGCAACGACCTGCGCTGGATGAATTCCGGGCCGCTGGCCGGACTGGGCGAGATCGAGCTGATGGCGCTGCAGCCCGGCAGTTCGATCATGCCGGGCAAGGTCAACCCGGTGATCCCCGAGGCGATGGCCATGGTCTGCGCGCAGGTGATGGGCAACCACACCACGATCACCGTGGCCGGGGCCAGCGGCAACTTCCAGCTCAACGTGATGCTGCCGGTGATCGCGCACAACCTGCTGCAGTCGCTGGAATTGCTGGCTTCCGGTTCGCGCCTGCTGGCGGACAGCGCCATCGCCGGTTTCCGGGTGCGCAGCGAACGGCTCGACGACAGCCTGTCGCGCAATCCCATCCTGGTGACCGCCCTGAATCCGGTGATCGGATATGAGGCAGCGGCGCAGATCGCCAAGCGGGCTTACAAGGAAAATCGGCCAATCATGGAAGTCGCCAAGGAAATGACCGCCCTTTCTGAAGCGGAATTGCGCCGCCTGCTCGATCCCAGGGGATTGACCAGGGGCGGCGTGGCCTCGGGCAAGGCGGGCTGACCGGCCATGACCATCGCGCGGCGACTGATCTACCTGCTGGCCGTTCCTATGCTGGTGCTGCTTGGACTGGGGGTCCTGGTCCCAATCCAGTTGGGCCATATCGAGGCGCAAAGCCGTTTCGTGGCGCAAGACCAGATCGAGAGTCTCGCCACGCTGGGCACCATTTCCAGGAGCTACACGCTGCTGCGCGTCGATGTGAGGGACTTTCTGCTGCGAGACGAGAAGGCAGGGCAGGACGAGGCCGCCGCGCGCTTCGCCCAAGACAAGGCGGCCCTGAATGCGGCGCTTGCCCGATTTGGCGACGCCTTGATTACCGGCGACCAGGATCGCCGGCTGTACAACGACTACCTGAACCTGAGTCGCGAGTGGATCGCAGGCGCCGAGCAGGTCATGGCGACGGCGGCCGGCGGACATCGCGAAGAGGCCGCAGTCGATGCTGGAAGTTCGGTGACCGATACCGGCGACCGGCTGAGGAAAGTATCGAGCGACTGGATCGCTCTCAATGAGCGCCTGGCGCAAGACGCCGGCGCCTCTGCCGTCAAGTCCATCGACCGGGGTCAACGCAACCTGATCATCGCCGTAGGGCTTGCACTGCTGCTCTCTGGAATACTCGGATTCCTGACTTTTCGCGCGATCGTGGCTCCCATCCGTTCGCTGGAAACCACGGTCAAGTCGATCGCGGCGGGCGACTACGCCATTGCCGTGCCCTGCATGGATGCCGCCGATGAAACCGGCGAACTGGCGCGCTCAATCGACGTCCTCAAGCGGGGCGCCGCGGCGATGGAGGAACAGCGCTGGGTGAAGGCCAATACGGCCCGGTTGCGCGGCGAACTCCAGGGGGCGGTCTCCTTCGCCGAGTTCGGCCAGCGGCTCGTTTCCGGACTGGCGCCCCTGCTCGGTGGCGGCGTTGCCGGCTTCTATCTGTTCGAGGACGACGCCCAGCAGGTCAGGCGCATTGCCAGCTACGGGCTTGCCGGGAATAGCCGCATCGCCGAATGCATCAGCCTCGGCGACGGCATGGTCGGTCTGTGCGCGCGGGAGCGAAAGCCAGTCGCGCTCGACTCCCTGCCGCCTGGCTACCTGGAGATTTCTTCCGGCCTGGGCACGGCCGCGCCAACCCAGGCGATGGCCTGGCCGGTGGTCTCGCGGGACACGCTGCTTGGCGTGCTTGAATTTGCTTCATTCCGGGCGTTGCGGCCAGGCGAGACTGCGTTGCTGGACGAATTGCTGCCGGTCGTGGCGATGAGCATCGAGATCCTCGCGCGCAATCTTCGAACCCAGGAACTGCTCGCCCAGACCAGCGCGCAGAAGGAAGAGCTGGTCGTGCAGCAGCGCGAACTGGCTATCGCCAAGGAAAAAGCCGAAGGCGCCACCGAGCTCAAGTCGATGTTCCTGGCCAACATGAGCCACGAGATCCGCACGCCGATGAACGCCATCATCGGCCTGTCGCACCTGGCGCTGAAGACGCAGTTGAACGCCAAGCAGCGCGACTATATCGGCAAGGTCCACAACGCCGGCACGTCCCTGCTCAGCATCATCAACGACATCCTCGATTTCTCGAAGATCGAGGCTGGCAAGATCGATCTGGAGAGCGTGGACTTCGAAATCGACCATGTGATCGGTTCGGTCACGACCCTGACTGCCCAGAAGGCCCATGAGAAGGGCCTTGAGTTCCTCGCAGAAGTGGCGCCGGGGATTCCTGCGCATTTGCGCGGAGACCCCTTGCGCCTCGGTCAGGTGCTCACCAACCTGGTCAACAACGCCGTCAAGTTCACCGAGCATGGCGAGATCCGCCTGAAGATCGAACAGCTCGAGCGAACCGGCGAGAAGGTGCAGCTGAAATTCTCCGTTCGCGATACCGGCATCGGCATGACGCCCGAGCAGGCGGCGAAACTGTTCCAGGCATTCACCCAGGCCGACATGTCCACGACCCGCAAGCACGGGGGCACCGGGCTTGGACTGACCATCAGCAAGCGTCTGGTGGAGTTGATGGGCGGGCAGATCTGGATAGAGAGCGAGGCCGGCGCAGGCAGTACCTTCTTCTTCACCGCGTGGCTGGGTGTCGGCTCGGATACGGGGCGCGGAAAAATGCTGCCCGACCAGTTGCACCGGCTGCGCGTGCTGGTGGTGGACGACAATTCGGCGGCGCGGGAGATACTGGCGGAAGCACTCAAGGGCGTGACCGAGAGTGTCGACATGGTGGGTTCTGGCGCCGAAGCGGTGGCAGCGGTCGGGCAACAGGACAATGCCTCGCCCTATGACCTGGTCTTCATGGACTGGCGGATGCCCGGCATGGACGGATTGCAGGCGACCAGCCGGATCAAGCACGACAGCCGGTTGCAGCATCAACCGGCGATCGTGATGGTGACGGCCTTCGGTCGCGAGGAGGTGCGGGAGGAGGCGGAGAAGCTGGGAATCGATGCCTTCCTGGTCAAGCCCGTAACCAAGTCCATGCTGGTCGATACCCTGGTGACCCTGTTCGCTCCCGCCAGCGGCGAGACGGCAACGGCGGCGGCGAGCGAACAACCAGCCGTCCGATTGACCGGCGCCCGCATCCTGCTCGCCGAGGACAACGAGATCAACCAGCAGATCGCAACCGAGCTGCTGGAAGGCGTGGGCGCCGTGCTGACCGTCGCCGACAACGGAAGAGAGGCAGTGGATCGGTTGCAGGTGGATCCAACCGCCTACGACCTGGTCCTGATGGACCTGCAGATGCCGGTGATGGGCGGCTACGAGGCAACGAAGGCGATCCGTTCCGATGCGCGCTGCGCGGCGCTGCCGATCATCGCCATGACCGCGCATGCCACGCTGGAGGAGAAACAGCGTTGCCTGGACGCCGGCATGAACGACCACATCTCGAAGCCGATCGATCCGGCCGCGCTGTTCGCGACAGTCGCCCGCTACTTCAAGCCCGCCATCGGCGCCGACGGCACGCCTGCGCCCCGTCGCAGCCGCTCCGACCGCGAGCGAGACGGAGATTCCGGAAGTGGATGGGCTCAACTCGGCCGAGGGCCTGCTTCGGGTCGCCGGCAATCGCAAGCTGTACCTGAAATTGTTGCGCCAGTTTTCGGTCCAGCAGGCGGATGCGCCTGCGCAGATCGCCGGGCAGCTGCGGGCCGGCGACCCGGCCACGGCCGAACGCACCGCGCACACGGTCAGGGGCATCGCCGGGAACCTCGGGGCGACCGCGGTGCAGTCGGCGGCGGGCGAGTTGGAGAGCGCATTGAGGCAGGGAGCCAGCGCCGAACATGTGGAATCATTGCGTGCGCAGCTGCAGGCGGTTCTTTCGCCCCTGGTCGAACGGCTGCAGGCTGCACTTGGCGCGGAAGCCATTCCGCCGTCCGCCGCAATCGCCTTCGATCCCGTGCAACTCAAGCCGGTGCTCGCGCAGATGGCCGGATACCTTGCCGATTTCGACTCCGCCGCCTGTGACTGCCTGGAGGAGCAGCGCGCCGTTCTTGCATCGTTGTTTCCAGCCGGTGCCTTTGCCCAATTCGAAAACCTGGTCCAGGGCTACGCGTTCGCCGAGGCGCGCACGATGCTCGACCAGGCCGTCCTGGAAAAAAACCTTTAGCGAGCGCCGCCCATGACGTCCCGGATCCTGATCGTCGAAGACACGCCGGCAAACATACAGGCTGTGTCGGCCATCCTGAAGGAACAAGGTTTCCAGATCAGCGTCGCCACCAATGGCCGGCAGGCGCTCGAGGTGCTCGATCGCGTCCGTCCGGACCTGATCCTGCTCGACATCATGATGCCCGAGATGGATGGATTCGAGACCTGCCAGCGGATCAAGGCATCCACCGCGTGGCGCGAGATCCCGATCATCTTCCTGACCGCCAGGGCCGAGACCGCCGACATCGTCCGCGGCTTCGAACTGGGGGCCGTGGACTACGTATCGAAGCCATTCAATTCACACGAGTTGCTGGCGCGGGTGAATACCCACCTCACCCTGGATCAGTTGCACCGTGAAAATCAGCGGCTGTTGCTGAATGTCCTGCCGGCGAAGATCGCCGAGAAACTGAAGCAGCAAACAGGGATCATTGCCGAGCGTTTCGACGATGTCTCGGTCCTGTTCGCCGACATCGTCGGCTTCACCGCGCTGTCGACCAGGCTTTCGCCGACCGGGCTGGTCGAGCTCCTCAACCGCATGTTCTCGCGCTTCGATGAGCTCGCCGACCACAACGGGCTCGAGAAGATCAAGACCATCGGTGATTCGTACATGGTCGCGGGCGGCCTGATCGAGCCCGATCCGGACCACCTGGCCGCCATGGCGAACATGGCGATCGCGATGCATGCAAGCATTGCCGAGCTGGCCGATGATTTTCCCGGGCTGAGCGTGCGGGTCGGCTTCCACGTCGGCAGCGTGATCGCCGGGGTCATCGGCATCCGCAAATTCACCTACGATGTCTGGGGCGATACGGTGAACACCGCGAGCCGGCTGGAATCGCATGGCGTTCCGGGCCGCATCCACGTCAGCGACGCGGTGCAGAAGCGGCTGCAGGGCCGCTATCGCTTCGAGGGCAGGGGAGTGATCGAACTCAAGGGGCGCGGGCCGATGGAGACCTGGTTCCTGGACGGTCCCACCTGAGTTTTCCCGAGGCACAGGAAAACGCCCCGACAAGTCGGGGCGTCCTTGATGCGAATTCTCAGGCGAGCAACCATCCATGGTGCATGACGCCAGGACGGGCTCCAGCCCGGCCCTGAGTTGCGGCACGAGCTGCCATTCATGGCAGCTCGTCAGCGCCGCAACTCAGCCTTCATCCCGCCAGCGGCGGAGGCGCATCGCGGCAAAGATCATCGCCGAACCCACCACCGCGCCGATCCAGATATTCGCCGAACCCAGGACCCGCCACGACTGGCCGACCAGGGCCATGGCATTGATGTTGTCCGGGCCGGAGCTCATGTTCGAATCGGGATGGAAGAAGCCGAACCAGGAGCCGGGAGCCACGCTGAGCAAGCCGCGGGCCACGATGTCGCGCCAGTACCAGTCGGTTTCCAGTTCGAGGCCGAACAGTGCCTTGAACCAGAGCAGCAGCACGCCGATCAACAGGGGGGCGCCGACCGCCCAGAGGAAGGGCTTGGTCTTGGCCCAGGCCGAGACCATCATCAGCCAGCCCACGGTGGGAAGCGCCCAGAGCGCATAGACCGGGATGATCGCGGCGATCTGGAACGGTGCCAGGTAAACGGCGCCCGAGGTCAACACTGTTCCGAAGATGTTCAATCCGGCGGCAGCTGCGGCAATGCAGATGAACAGCAGCGACAGCACGCCGGTGATCGTCGCGAACGCCACCGAGATGACCGGCGCGACCACCAGTGCGATGGCGACCTTCGACAGCACGGTTTGCGCATCCGAGACCGGCAGCGATTTCCAGAACAGCACGCTGCGGTCCTTGCGCTCATCGAACAGCGAGCCCAGGCAGAAGAAGAACACCACGAAGCCGAGCACCATGAAAAGCGGCGCGCCGGTTCCCATGTAGCCGTGGGTCAGGCCCTGGACGAATTGCGCCTGCTGCTCCGGATTCATCGCCTGGGACAGGCTGCCCACGTCGGCGCCGTTGATGTGCACGCCCTTCTGGTAGCCCATGGTCACGGCCGCGGCCAGCGACACCGCCAACACCACCGTCATGATCGCGCCCACCACCAGGGGGGTCCAGAAAAACCCGCCCTTGTGCTCCCAGAACTCGCGCCTCAGCAGCCATTTCATCGTGTTCATGCGTAGGTTCCTTTCATCTTGGCGACGAACAGGTCGGCGATGCCGACATTCCTTGTTTCACCCAGCGCCGCGACCTGTGCGCGCGGCACGCCATCGAACAACATCACCGACTTGCCGAACACCTGGCGCTCGTCGATCGGATTCAGTGCCTTGGCGGCCGCGACGTTCTCGGCCGGCACCATGACTTCGACGAAGCGCTCGCTGATTTCGTCCATCGACGCCGACAGGGTGATCTTGCCTTCGCGGATGAACATCAGGTCGCTGAGGATGTGTTCGATCTCTTCCACCTGGTGGGTGGTGACGATGATGGTCTTGTTCTCGTCGAAGTAGTCCTCGAGCAGGTTCTGGTAGAACTGCTTGCGATACAGGATGTCCAGGCCGAGCGTCGGTTCGTCGAGAACCAGCAGCTTGGCGTCGATGGCCATCACCAGGGCGAGGTGCAGTTGCACGATCATGCCCTTGGACATCTCCTTGACCTTCATCGCCGGCTTGAGCTTGGTGTTGGCCAGGTAGCGCTCGGCCTTGGCGCGATCGAACTTCGGATGCACGCCGGCGACGAAATCGACCACTTCGCGAACGCGGATCCAGCGCGGCAGCACGGCGACGTCGGCGATGAAGCAGACCTGCTCCATCAGTTCGTCGCGATGCGTGCGCGGGTCCAGGCCCAGCACCTTGAGTTCGCCCTCGAACGGGATCAGGCCCAGCGCTGCCTTCAGCGTGGTGGTCTTGCCGGAACCGTTCGGTCCGATCAGGCCGATGATGCGGCCGGCCGGGATCTCGAAGCTGATGTTGTCGACGGCGACCTGCTTGCCATAGCGCTTGGTCAGGCCGCGCGCGGAAATGACGGAGCTCATTGGGCACCTCCAGCGCCGGACGCGCGCAACAGCTTGTCGACATCCAGCCCCAGCCGGTTGATGCGTTCAACCATCGCCGGCCATTCCTCTTTCAGAAAGCGCTCGCGTTCGCTTGCGAGCAGCTTGTCGCGTGCCCCGTCGGTCATGTACATGCCAAGTCCCCTTCGTTTTTCCACCAAATCTTCGTCAGCCAGCTCCTGATAGGCGCGGGAGACCGTAATCGGATTGAGCTGGTACTCGGCGGCGATCTGTCGCACCGAGGGCAGCGCATCGCCTGGCTTCAGCAGGCCGTCCAGCATCATCCCGACCACGCGCTCCTTGAGCTGGCGATAGATCGGTGCATTGTCACTCCAGGCAATGGCCATGTTCAGGACTCCCTGCGCGGCAGCAACGGCGCGAATGAGAAGAAGGGCATCGACAGCTGGCTGCGCATGCCGCGGTTGCGCTTCTGCACGAGCTGCAACTCGCTGAGCTGGGCGTCGATGGCCGGCGAGGCGAAATTGGGCCGGGGCTGCGGTTCAACCGGCGGGTGTCCGACCGAGTAGCTCACGGCGACCATGAAGGTGGCGGCCGCGAGACTGATCAGGGTATTTTTGACTTTGTAGTACATATACCGCCTCCCGTGTTGGTGAGGTAACCAAATGGTGTTGTAGCAAACTATAACACTACATTTTCCCTTGTCAACACCTTCTGCACACGAAATCACCCAAACTGATGGCATAGATCCGGCGCGGTGCCGGAGGGAGAGCCAAGCTCATGAAAGGATTGGGATTTATTGCCGTGGCAATCGCCTTGGCGGCGGGCCCCGCGGCGGCGGGCAAGGCCTTGCTCGACCAGAACTACCGGGAATTGGCTGGAACCAAGGTGGTCAACCTGCAAACGACCTATGGCGGGCAGGTGCTCCTGGTGGTCAACACCGCCAGCAAATGCGGCTTTACCCCGCAATACGACGCGCTCGAGGCGATGGATGCCAAGTACAAGGCCAAGGGTTTCGCCGTGCTGGGCTTCCCCTCCAATGATTTCATGGGCCAGGAACCGGGCAGCGAGAAGCAGATCCAGGAGTTCTGCCGGCTTACCTACGGGGTCAAGTTCCCGATGTTCGAGAAAGTACATGTGAAGGGTAGGGACGCCACGCCCCTGTACAAGGCGCTTGCCGCCGAGACGGGCGAAGCGCCGGGGTGGAACTTCCACAAGTACCTGATCGACCGCAATGGCAAGGTGGTTGCCAGCTACGGGAGCCGCGTCACCCCGACCGATCCGGCGCTCGTGAAGAAGCTGGAGAGCCTGCTTGCCGCGCCAAGACCGGCGAAGAAGTCCTGATAGCCATTGCCGCGCCGCTCCCGGGCCGCGACAATAGCGGTCTGTGCCGGAATGACCGGCTTCCTTCAGGAGTGGTACCAGATGACCTCGGTTTTTCGTTCCGCCGTTCTGATGACGGCGATCGCCTGCAGCATGTCCTGCACCGCGCAAGCACCCGCACCGGAAAAAGCCGCCGCTGGTGATAAACCCGCAACTGCGCCCGCCGGCACGGCGATTGCAGGCATGACCGAGAAGCAGAGCAACAGCTACATGATCGGCATGGACGTGGCCAAGTCGCTCGAGGCCATCAAGGACGAGATCGATATCACCTCGATGACCCAGGCCATGCAGGCCGTGTTCGCGGGCAAGCCGACCAAGCTGACCCCGGCGCAGGCCGAGCAGATCCGCGCCAGCTTCAGCCAGAAGATGCAGACCAAGATGGCCGCCAAGGCCGCCGAAGCGGGCCAGAAGAACCTGCAGGAAGGCCAGGCTTTCCTGGCCGCCAACAAGTCCAAGCCGGGCGTGCGCAGCACCCCAGCGGCCTGCAGTACCAGGTGGTCCGCCAGGGCGCCGGTCCGTTGCCGCAGCTCACCGACAAGGTGCGCGTGAACTACAAGGGCACGCTGCTCGATGGCACCACCTTCGACAGTTCCTATGATCGCGGCGAGCCCGCCGAGTTCGCCCTGAACCAGGTCATCCCGGGCTGGACCGAGGGCGTGGCCCTGATGCCGGTTGGCAGCAAGTACAAGCTGTGGATTCCCTCGAACCTCGCCTACGGCCCGAACGGCCAGCCGCCGATCGGCGCCAATGCGACGCTGGTGTTCGAAGTCGAGTTGCTCGATATCGTCAAGTAATGATCCAGGCGGCGACGGAACTTCCGTCGCCGTTTTTTTTCCCGGTCTGGAGCGAGCATGCGAGTTACCGTATTTGGCACCGGCTACGTGGGCCTGGTCACCGGCACCTGCCTGGCGGAAGTGGGACATCAGGTCGTGTGCGTAGACATCGACAGCAACAAGGTCGACGGCCTCAATCGTGGCGTGATTCCGATCTATGAGCCGGGCCTGGAGGAAATGGTCCTGGCCAACCACGGCAGCGGTCGGATCGTCTTCACCACCGAGGCGCAGTCGTCGGTCGTGCATGGAGAGATCATCTTCATCGCCGTCGGCACTCCCCCCGATGAGGACGGCAGCGCCGATCTGCAGTACGTGCTCACGGTGGCGCGCACCATCGGCAAGTACCTGGAGCGCCCCGCCGTCATCGTCAACAAGTCGACGGTGCCGGTCGGGACCGCCGATCGCGTCCACGCGGCCATCACCGAGGAGCTGCGCCTGCGCGGCGCGGATGTGGCGTTCGAAGTGGTTTCCAATCCCGAATTCCTGAAGGAGGGCGACGCGGTCAAGGACTGCATGCGTCCCGGACCGGATCGTCATCGGCAGCGGCAGCCAGCACGCGCTCGAGCAGATCAAGCGCCTGTATGCGCCGTTCAATCGCAACCACGAGCGGATCGTGGCGATGGATGTGCGCTCGGCCGAGCTGACCAAGTACGCGGCCAATGCCATGCTGGCGACCAAGATCAGCTTCATGAACGAGATGGCCAATATCGCCGAGCGGGTCGGCGCCGATATCGAAATGGTTCGCCATGGCATCGGCTCCGATGCGCGCATCGGTTACTCGTTCATCTATCCGGGTGCGGGTTACGGCGGATCATGTTTTCCGAAGGACGTGCGGGCCCTGGAGCGGACGGCGGGACAGCACGGCTATGTCGCCCAGATCCTGGAGGCGGTCGAGGCCGTCAACGAGCGCCAGAAATACAAGCTGTATCGAATTGATCGACCGGCATTTCTCCGGGCGCCTCGCCGGCAAGACCTTCGCGGTGTGGGGCCTGGCCTTCAAGCCCAACACGGATGACATGCGCGAAGCGTCCAGTCGCACCTTGCTGGAAAAGCTGTGGTCGGTCGGCGCCAAGGTCCGGGTCTACGATCCGGAGGCAATGGACGAAGTGCGCCGGATCTATGGAACGCGCGCCGACCTGCATTTCGCCGAGTCTCCGACGGACGCGCTGGAAGGCGCCGATGCGCTGGTGATCGTCACCGAGTGGAAGGCGTTCTGGAGTCCGGACTTCGCGATGATCAAGCAGGCGCTGAAGACTCCTGCGATCTTCGACGGTCGCAATATCTACGATCCGGCCGAAGTCGAAGCGGCAGGCCTTGCCTACTACGGCATCGGCCGCGGTCGGACCATCGCACTGGCCGGGTAGATCCATGCCCATTCCCGACCAGTCGCTCGAGTTCCAGTTCGACCGCCGTTTCAATGACCTGGAGACGCGCTTCGCATTCCAGGAGCAGGCGATCAACGAGATGAGCGACGCGCTGGCCGCGGCGCGGGCCGAGGCGATGCAGAACCACCAGCTCTTGCAGCAGGCGCTGGACGACCTGAAGCAATTGCGCAGCCTGCTGTATTCCGATCCGGCGAACGAGCCGCCGCCGCCGCATTACTGAGCCATTCCAGCTGATGAGCAAGTCCCTTCGCGACCAGTTGCTTGGATTGGGCTACACGCCTGCCGCCAAGCCCGAGCGCCAGCCCGAGCCGGCTCGCCGCCCGGATGCCGATGCGCGGCGCGATGGCGGCCGCAAAGAAGCCGATGCCAGGCGCGCTGGCGGTCGTCCGACCGGCAACAAGCCGGAGCCGCGTACGCCGACGGGCCGGCCTGATCCGGGCAAGCGGATGCCGGCTTCCGCGCCGCGAAAATCGCAGGAAGAGATCGACCTTGGCAAGGCCTACGCACTGCGTGCCCAGAAGGAAAAGGACGACCGCATCGAAGCCGAACGCCTCAAGCAGGAACAGGCAAAGCTGCGTCGTGAAGCCAAGGCCAGGCTTGACGTCCTGCTGAAGGGCAAGGGCCTGAACGATCCCGCCGCCGAGATCGCGCGTCACTTCGAATACGGCGGCAAGATCAAGCGCATCCACGTGACGGCCGAGCAGCTGCCCTTGCTGAACTCCGGCGAGCTCGGCGTTGCCCAGACCGATGGTCGCTACCTGCTGGTTCCGATGGCCTTGTTGCTGGAAGCCGAAGCGATATTCCCCGCGGCGGTTGCGCTCAAGGTCGATCCGAGCGCACCGCAGGCCGACGATCCCTATGCCGATCCGTCCTACCAGGTTCCCGACGACCTGATCTGGTAAGCGGCCTCGTCCCTCACTCGGGATCGTAGTCGAGGTTGGGCGCCAGCCAGCGCTCGGCCTGGCGCGAGGGCCACGCCCTTTCGCTTGGCGTAATCCGCGACTTGCTCGCGGCCCAGGCGGCCGACCACGAAGTACTGGCTTTTCGGATGGGAGAAGTAGAGCCCGCTGACCGCCGAGGCCGGAAGCATCGCGAAATTTTCGGTGAGCTGCAGCCCGATGGCTTTCTCGGCGTCGAGCAATCGAAAGATCGTGGCCTTCTCGCTGTGCTCCGGGCAGGCGGGATAGCCGGGGGCGGGGCGGATGCCGCTGGTATTTTTCGGCGACCAGTTCCTCGACGCCCAGCGTTTTCGTCCGGCGCGTATCCCCACAGATCGGTCCGGACCTTGCGATGCAGCCACTCCGCGCAGGCTTCGGCCATGCGGTCGGCCAGGGACTTGAGCAGGATCGCATTGTAGTCGTCGTGGTCGGCTTCGAAGCGGGCGATGTGGGGATCGATGCCGATGCCGGCGTTGACCGCGAAGGCGCCGATCCAGTCCTGCCTGCCGCTGTCCCTGGGCGCGATGAAATCGGCCAGGCAGAAGTTGGCGCGGTCGTCGGGCTTCTCGGCCTGCTGGCGCAGGCAGTGCAGGGTCGTGGAGGCGCGATGCCCGTCGGCCAGCAGTTCGATGTCGTCGCCGACCGAGTGGGCGCGGCCACAGGCCGGCGACGGCTTTCGCCGTCAGCCATTTCTCCGTCGATGATGCGATCGAGCATCGCCTTCGCGTCGGCGAACAATTCGCGCGCCTGCGCGCCGACCACGGCGTCGTCGAGGATCTGCCGGGTAGCGGCCGGACAGTTCCCAGGTCTGGAAAAACGGGGTCCAGTCGATGATCGCGCGCAGTTCGGCCAGCGGCACGTCATCGAACACGGTGATGCCCGGGCGCCGCGGCGTCGGCGGCGCATAGCTGTCCCAGCCGCCGTCGAACCGCTTGCGCGCGCGCGCTCCAGCGACATCAGCGGCTTGGCGTCGCCGCGGTTGGCGTGCCGTGCGCGCACTTCGGCGTAGTCGGCTGCAACCTGGGCCACCAGCGGCGCGCGCAGGTCCGGCGCTGAGCAGGCTCTGCACCACGCCGACGGCGCGCGAGGCGTCCTTCACCCAGACCACCGGCTCGGCGTAGTGCGGCGCGATCTTCAGCGCCGTGTGCGCGCGCGAGGTGGTGGCGCCGCCGATCAGCAGCGGCAAGGTCAAGCCCTGCCGCTTCATTTCCCTGGCCACGTGGCTCATTTCCTCGAGCGAGGGCGTGATCAGGCCGGAAAGGCCGATGATGTCGGCCTTCTCCTCGCGGGCGCGATCGATGATGGTCTGCGCGGGCACCATCACGCCCAGGTCGATCACGTCGAAATTGTTGCAGGCAAGCACCACGCCGACGATGTTCTTGCCGATGTCGTGCACGTCGCCCTTGACCGTGGCCATCACGACCTTGCCCTTGGCCTTGCCGGCGTCGCCGGTGCGCAGCTTCTCTTCCTCGATGTAGGGGATCAGGTGGGCGACGGCGCGTCTTCATCACGCGCGCCGACTTGACCACCTGCGGCAGGAACATCTTGCCGGCGCCGAACAGGTCGCCGACCATGTTCATGCCGTCCATCAACGGACCTTCGATCACGTCCAGCGGGCGCGCCGCTTCCTGGCGCGATTGCTTCCGCGTCGAGTCTCGATGAACTTGTCGATGCCGTGCACCAGCGCGTGCTGGATTCGCAGGTTGACCGGCTTGTCGCGCCAGGACAGGTCCTCGCTGCGCACCTCGCCCTTCTTCGACTTGTGCTTGTCCGCCTCGGTCAGCAATCGCTCGGTGGCGTCGCTGCGCCGGTTGAGCACCACGTCCTCGACCGCCTCGCGCAGGGCCGGCTCGATATCGTCGTAGATCGGCAGGCCGCCGGCGTTGACGATGCCCATGTCCATGCCGGCCTGGATGGCGTGGTACAGGAACACGGCATGGATCGCCTCGCGCACCGCGTTGTTGCCGCGGAACGAGAACGACACGTTGGAGACGCCGCCGGAGACGTGGCTGAGCGGGAAACGCTGCTTCAGTTCGCGGGTGGCATTGATGAAGGCGACGGCGTAGTCGTTGTGCTCCTCGATGCCGGTGGCGATGGCGAAGATGTTCGGGTCGAAGATGATGTCTTCCGGCGCGAAGCCGGCTCGCTCGGTCAGCAGCGCATAGGCGCGCGAGCAGATCTCGACCTTGCGCTCGAAGGTGTCGGCCTGGCCCTGTTCGTCGAAGGCCATCACCACGACGGCCGCGCCGTAACGACGCACCTTGGCGGCTTGCTGCAGGAAGGCCTGCCTCGCCTTCCTTCATCGAGATCGAGTTGACGATCGCCTTGCCCTGCACGCACTTCAGGCCGGACTTCGATGACGCTCCACTTCGAGGAGTCGATCATCACCGGCACCCGGGCGATGTCCGGCTCGGCGGCGATCAGGCGCAGGAAGCGCGACATCGCGGCCTCGGCGTCGAGCATGCCCTCGTCCATGTTGACGTCGATGATCTGCGCGCCGTTCTCGCACCTGCTGCCGGGCGACGTCGAGCGCCTCGTCGTAGCGGTCCTCCAGGATCAGCTTCTTGAACTGCGCCGAGCCGGTGACGTTGGTGCGTTCGCCGACGTTGACGAAATTGCTTTCCGGGCGTGATGACGAAGGGCTCGAGCCCGGACAGGCGCGTGTGCGGCGCCAGCGCTCGGCAGGGCTGCGCGGCGCCACGCCCGGCGCACCGCGTCGGCGATGGCCGCGGATATGCGCCGGGCGTGGTGCCGCAGCAGCCGCCGACCAGGTTGAGCAGGCCGGCGCGGGCGAATTCGCCCGAGCATCGCCGGCCATCTCGTCCGGGCCTTCGTCGTAGCCGCCGAATGCATTGGGCAGGCCGGCGTTGGGATGGCAGCTGACGCGGGTGTCGGCGACCTGCGCCAGCATGTCGATGTGCGGGCGCAGGTCCTTGGCGCCCAGCGCGCAGTTGAGGCCCGATCGACAGCGGCCGGGCGTGCGCGCAGCGAATACCAGAACGCTTCCGCGGTCTGGCCCGACAGGGTGCGGCCGGAGCGGTCGGTGATGGTGCCGGAGATCATCACCGGCACGCGCTCGCCAGTGTCGTCGAACAGCTCGTCGAGCGCGAACAGCGCGGCCTTGGCGTTGAGCGTGTCGAATATCGTCTCGACCATGATCGCGTCGGCGCCGCCTTCGATCAGGCGCGCGGCAGCCTCGCGGTAATTCTCGACCAGTTCGTCGAAGGTGATGTTGCGGAAGCCGGGATCGTTGACGTCCGGACTGATCGAGGCCGTGCGGAGGTCGGGCCGAGGACGCCGATCACGAAGCGCGGCCGTCGCGCGGATCGCGTGCCTCGTGCTCGTCGCAGACAGGCGCGCGCCAGCCGCGCGCCTTCGCGATTGAATTCGCGGCACCAGGTGTTCGAGCTGGTAGTCGGCCTGCGATACCCGTGGTCGAGTTGAAGGTGTTGGTTTCGATCAGGTCGGCGCCGGCCTCGAGGTAGGCGCGGTGGATCGTCGCGGATGATCTCGCGGCTGGGTCAGCGTCAGCAGGTCGTTGTTGCCCTTCAGGTCGCCAGCGCACCCGCAACCCGGGCCGTGCGCGTGGGCCTCGCCCTCGGCAAAATGCGAGTCGTCGTAGCCCTCGGCGAAGCGCTCGCCGCGGTAGCCGGCCTCGTCCAGGCGATGCTGCTGGATCATGGTGCCCATGGCGCCATCGATCACCAGGATCCGTTCGGCCAGCGCGCTTCCAGCAGCGGCGACGCGGCGCGGGGTCTTTCCAGGGCAGGTCGATCATTGCCTTGCGCGCCAGCAGGGTGAGGACTTCGAAGTGCGGCGGCCGCTTCTCGCGGGTCACCACTTCGCAGACCTGGATCGGCCAGGCCGGCCTTGCGGGCGAACCTGCGCAGTTCCTTTTCGGTGAAACCGAGGTTGACGTGGCCGTACGGCGTCGACCGCGCTCTTGTGCTCGTGCTTGGCCAGGCAGGTAGGCGAGCAGGCGACCGCCCTGGCGCAGCACGCGCGCCGCTTCGGCAACGGCCTGCGCCGGCCGCTCGGCGTAGGTCAGGGCATGCATCAGCAGCACCAGGTCGAATTGCGGCTTGTCGAAGGGCAGGGCCTGCATGTCGCCCTCGAGCACCTCGACGTGGTCGAGCTTGCGCAGGCGCTCGCTCGGCGGCCAGCACCACCTTGGTGCTGGCTGTCCATGCAGACGATAGCGGCGCGCATGCGGCGCCAGCAGTTCGGCGAGCACGCCGTCGCCGGAGGCGACGTCGAGCACTTCGCCGGGCTCGAGCAGGGGCAGGGCGGCGCGCGCCAGCGCTTCCCAGGTGCGGCCGGGCGAGTAGTGGCGCTCCATGTCGCCGGCCACCGAGTCGGCCCAGTTCTCGTCGGAGGCGCGCGTTGGCCAGCACGGCCGTGAGGCGTTCGGCATCCTGGCGAAGCAGCGGGTCGTCGGTGCCGGCTCGCGCAGGGCCTGCCACAGAGCCGCGTTCGGCCGGCTCCAGGCTGTCCTCGTTGAAGCGGTAATAGGCCGAGACGCCGGCGCGCCGGTCGCGCACCAGGTCGGCGTTCCTTGAGCTTGGCCAGATGGGTGGAAACCCGCGGCTGCGCCAGCCGGGTGACGGCCGACAGTTCGGCAACGGTCAGTTCCTCCCGCTCGAGCAAGGCCAGCAGCCGCACCCGGGTTGGGTCGGCCAGCACCTTGAGGCAGGCCGACCAGGCCTCGAGATCCACATTTATCCTTTCATCCCGATCCAAAGATGAATCAGCCTAGAGGCTGTCGCGGCGGGCCGTCAAGGCGCAATGCGCGACGCTGGCGTCTCGCTGATCGACCGCCGGGCTTGCCGGTACAATGACGGGCTGGACAGTTCCGATTCCGAGGAAGCTAGCCGTGGATTTCCGATTTCACCGAAGAGCAGTTGATGATCCAGGACGTCGCCCGCCGGATCGCCGCAGGAGAAGATCGCGCCCAGCGCCGAGCACCACGACCGCACCGGCGAATTCCCGCTCGAGAACATCCGCACCTGCTCGGCGAAAACGGCCTGATGGGCATCGAGGTGCCGACCGAATACGGCGGCGCCGGGCATGGACCCGATCAGCTACGTGCTGGCGATGATCGAGATCGCCGCGGCCGACTGCCGCGCATTCGACCATCGTAGTCGGTCAACAACTCGCTGTTCTGCAACGGCATGCTGAAGTTCGGCACCGAGGCGCAGAAGCAGTTGTACGTGCGCGCCATCGCCGACGGGCCAGGCGATCGGCGCCTTCGCGCTGACCGAGCCGCAGTCCGGTTCCGACGCCACGGCCATGCGCTGCGCGCGCCGCGAAGCAGGCCGACGGCAGCTTACATCATCAACGGCAAGAAGAGCTGGATCACCTCCGGCCCGGTCGCGCGATACATCGTGCTGTTCGCGATGACCGATCCGGACGAAGGGCGCGCAGCGGCATCACCGCCTTCATGGTCGACACCGCCAAGCGCGGGTTTCCACCGCGGCAAGACCGAACCCAAGCTCGGCATCCGCGCCTCGGCGACCTGCGAGATCGAATTCACAGGACTACGTGCGATCGCCGGCCGAAGACCTGCTCGGCAAGCGAAGGCGAGGGCTTCAAGATCGCCATGGGCGTGCTCGACGCCGGCCGCATCGGCATCGCCTCGCAGGCGTCGGGCTTGCCGCGCGCGGCCTACGAGGCGACCCTGGCCTACGTCAAGGAGCGCAAGGCCTTCGGCGCAGCCGATCGGCAGCTTCCAGATGACCCAGGCCAAGATCGCCGACATGAAGTGCAGGCTCGACGCATCGCATGCTGCTGACCCTGCGCGCGGCCTGGCAAGAAGCAGAAGACGGAGACCGAGGGCGGCCGCTTCAGCACCGAGGCCTCGGTGGCCAAGCTGACCGCCTCGGAAGCGGCGATGTGGATCACGCACCAGGCGCGTGCAGATCCACGGCGGCATGGGCTACTCGAAGGAAATGCCGCTGGAGCGCTACTTCCGCGACGCCAAGATCACCGAGATCTACGAGGGCACCAGCGAGATCCAGCGCCTGGTGATCGCGCGCAACGAGACCGGACTGCGCTGAATGAGCACCCAGACCGATCCAGTCGTCACCCTCGAGTCGATCCAGTCGGCCCTGAGGGCCATCGTTCCGGCCGAGCGACTGGCGGACACGCTGGCCTTCGCCCAGGCCTTCTATGCGCGCCTGCCGGATGAAGAACTGGCCTTGCGCAGCGCCGAGGCATGGGCGGCGATCGCAGTGAGCAATCGCGGTTTCGCCGACCAGCGCGACGCTGGCCAGGCGAAGATCCGGGTCTTCAATCCCGCTGCGTCCGACGGTTTCAACGGCGGCCACTCGGTCGTGCAGATCGTCAACGACGACATGTCGTTCCTGGTCGACTCGGTCGGAATGGCCCTGGCCAAGCACGGGCTCGCCTCGCATGGCATCGTCCATCCGGTGTTTCCGGTAACCCGCGACGCGCACGGCAAGCTGCTGGAAGTCGGCGACGGCGTGCCTGAGTCGCTGATACACCTCGAGGTCGACCGCCAGGCCAGCGAAGAGGACATGCAGGCCCTGCAAGCCAGCATCGCCACGGCGCTGGCCGACGTGCGCGCCGCGTTCGCCGACTGGGAGCAGATGCGCGGCACGATGCTGCAGATCGCCTCCGATCTCGATTCGCGGCAGATGCCGGCCACCAGCGAAACCCGCGCCGAGGCGCAGGAATTCCTGCGCTGGGCCGCGGACAACCATTTCACTTTCCTGGGATACCGGGAATACGTCGTGGCCGATCACGACGGGATCCGTAGCCTGGAAGCCGTGTCCGGATCCGGGCTTGGCGTCATGCGCGGCAAGGAAGCCAGCGCGCGGCCGCGGCCGCTGGCCGGACTGGCGGCTGCCGACCTGCCGCCTGGCGCGACGCTGGATCCCCTGATCCTGACCAAGACCAATGCCCGGTCGACCGTGCATCGTCCCGGCTACATGGATTACATCGGCGTGCTCAAGTTCGACGCCGACGGCCGTGCCGTGGCCGAGCAGCGTTTCCTTGGGCTCTACACCTCCAGCGCCTACAACCGCAGGCCCTGGGAAATCCCGCTGGTGAGGCAACGTCATGAAGCCGTGATGGTCGCTTCGGGCCTGGGCGAGAACAGCCACAGCGGCAAGACGCTGCGGCACATCCTGGAAACCCTGCCGCGCGACGAGTTGTTCCAGTCCAGCGTCGAGGAGCTGACCCGTACCTGCATGGGCATCCTGGGCCTGCAGGAGCGGGCGCGAACCCGCCTGTTCCTGCGCCGCGATCGCCATGGCCGCTATTTCTCGGTGCTGGCCTTCATTCCGCGCGACCGCTTCAGTTCCGAAGTCCGCGAGCGGATCGAGGCGATGCTGATGCGCGAGCTCAAGGGCGAGCGCCTGGACACTTCGGTGCAGATCGGCGAGTCGCCGCTGGCGCAGCTGCACCTGTTGATCCGCCCCAAGAGCGGCGAGAGCAGCCGATGTGGATCCCGCGGTGCTGGAAGCCGAGCTGGTCGCACATCGTCCGCAACTGGCAGGACCAGTTGCGCGATCGCCTGGTGGAGCTGCATGGCGAAGAGACGGGCATCAAGCTCGCCAATCGCTTCGGAAAGGCCCTGCCGGCCGGCTATGTCGAATCGGTGACGCCCGAACTGGCCGCCAGCGATGTCTGGCAAGCGGCTTCGCTCGCCGGCGACGACGACCTCCACCTGTCGCTGTACCACAGCGCCGATGGCGGCACTTGCGCTTCAAGCTGTTCCGCATCGGGCAAGGACATCGCGCTGTCGGATGCGCTGCCGATGCTGGAGAACCTGGGCCTGCGGATCAACAGCGAGCATCCCGTACGAGTTGAACCTCGACGACGGCCGCGTGGTGCATCCAGGACTTCGAGGTCGAGCCGCTTTCCGGACGCAGTGCGACGTGGCCTCGGCGCGCGCCCGCTTCGAGGAGGCCTTCGCCGCGATCTGGCGGGGCGATGCCGAGAGCGACGGCTTCAACCGGCTGGTCCTCGCCGCCGGGCTGGGCTGGCGCCAGGTCGCGATGCTGCGCGGCTACTGCAAGTACCTGCAGCAGACCGAGGTCACCTTCTCGCAGGCCTACATGGAGCAGACGCTGGCGCGCTATCCGCTGGTCGCCCGCCTGCTGGTCGAGTTGTTCGAGGCGCGCTTCGAGCCCGGTCGCGACATCAAGGCCGACCGCAAGACCTGCGAAGCGCTGCGCAGCTGTCGCTGACCGCGATCGTGCCGGTCGGCGAGCGCCACGAGCTGGCCACGCATCCTGGAAGAGATGGGCGCCGACCGCGCGCTCGATCGCGATGCGCAGGTCGATGCCTGCAGCGATGCCCTGGCGATCACCGCTGGAGAAGGTCTCCAGCCTCGACGAGGACCGGATCCTGCGCGGCTTCAAGGCCGTCATCAACGCGACGCTGCGCACCAGTTTCTTCCAGAAGAAGCGACCGGGCGGCACGCACAAGGACTACATCAGCTTCAAGTTCGATCCGGCCAAGGTGCCCGACCTGCCCAAGCCGCGTCCCTACCGCGAGATCTTCGTCTACTCGCCCGTTCGTCGAAGGCGTGCACCTGCGCTTCGGCCCGGTCGCGCGCGGCGGCCTGCGCTGGTCGGACCGCCGCGAGGATTTCCGCACCGAGGTGCTGGGCCTGGTCAAGGCGCAGATGGTGAAGAACACGGTGATCGTGCCGGTCGGCGTCGAAGGGCGGCTTCTTCGTGAAGCGCCCGCCGGTCGGCGGCGACCGCGACGCCGTGCTGGCCGAGGGCATCGCCTGCTACAAGCGCTTCATCAACGGCCTGCTCGACATCACCGACAACCTCGTCGACGGCAAGGTGGTGCACCCGGTCGACGTGGTGCGCCACGACGGCGACGATCCCTACCTGGTGGTCGCCGCCGACAAGGGCACCGCCACCTTCTCCGACATCGCCAACGGCATTTCCGCCGAGCACGGCTTCTGGCTGGGCGACGCCTTCGCCTCGGGCGGCTCGGTCGGCTACGACCACAAGGGCATGGGCATCACCGCCAAGGGCGGCTGGGAATCGGTCAAGCGCCATTTCCGCGCGATCGGTCGCGACTGCCAGACCGCAGGACTTCACCGTCGTCGGCATCGGCGACATGTCCGGCGACGTGTTCGGCAACGGCATGCTGCTGTCGCCGCCACATCCGCTGCTGGCCGCGTTCGACCATCGGCACATCTTCATCGACCCCAATCCGGATGCCGGCCAGCTCCTTCGCCGAGCGCGAGCGCATGTTCAAGCTGCCGCGTTCGAGCTGGGACGACTACGACAGGAGCCTGATCTCGCGCCGGCGGCGGCATCTATCCGCGCACGGCCAAGACCATCCCGCTGACGCTCGGACGGTCAAGGCCGCGCTGGGCATCGACGACCAACGCTTCGAGCAGCATGCCGCCGGCCGAGCTGATGAACGCCATCCTCAAGGCGCCGGTCGACCTGCTCTGGAACGGCGGCATCGGCACCTACGTCAAGGCCAGCACCGAGTCGCATGCCGAGGTCGGCGACCGCGCCAACAACGCCCTGCGCGTCGACGGCAGCGAGCTGCGCTGCAAGGTGGTGGGCGAGGGCGGCAACCTCGGCATGACCCAGCGCGGCCGCATCGAGGCGGCGCTGAACGGCGTGCTGCTGAACACCGACTTCATCGACAACTCGGCCGGCGTGGACACCTCCGACCACGAGGTCAACATCAAGATCCTGCTCAACGCCGCCGTCAAGCGCGGCGAGCTGACCGTCGAGGCAGCGCAACACCCTGCTCGCGAGCATGACCGACGAAGTCGGCGAGCTGGTGCTCAACGACAACTACCGGCAGAACCAGGCGATCAGCCTGATGGAGTCGCATGAGCGTCGCAGCGCCTCGGCTCCGAGCAGCACTTCATCCGCACGCTGGAGTCGCAGGGCCTGCTCGACCGCGCAGATCGAATTCCTGCCCTACCGACGCCGAGTTCGACCGAGCGCAAGGCGCGCGGCCAGGGCCTGACCCGGCCGGAGCTGTCGGTCCTGCTGTCCTACGACAAGATCGTGCATCTTCAAGCAGCTGCTCGATTCCGACGTGCCGGAAGATCCGCTACCTGTCCAAGGAGCTGGTGCGCTACTTCCCGAAGGCGCTGCAGGAGACGCTACCGCGACCGACATGGAGAACCACCGCCTGCGCCGCGAGATCATCGCCACCGCGGTGACCAACTCCATGGTCAACCGGATGGGCGCGACCTTCCTGCATGCGCATGCAGGAAGACACCGGCGAGACGCCGGCGCAGATCGCCAAGGCCTACAGCATCAGTCGCGAAGTGCTCGACGCGCGCTGGTTCTGGGCCGGCATCGACGAACTCGACCTCAAGGCGACCGAGGCCGCGCAGATCGATGCCCTGACGGCCCTGTGGCACCTGCAGCGCAACATGACCCGCTGGTTGCTTAACCGGCCGGGCGACATCGTCGTCATCGCCAGCATGGTCGAGCGCTATGCCGCGCCGCTGAAGGCGCTGCGCGAAGTGTTGCCGAAGATCTTGCCAGCCAGCAGCCGCGCGTCGCTCCAGGCCGACCGGGCACAGTGGCAGCAGCAGGGCTTCACGGCCGAGTTGGCGCTGGCCATGGCCTGCGTGCCCTACCTGACCTACGGGCTGGACATCGTCGAGGTTGCGCTCGAGCGCGGGTTGCCGGTGGCGGACGTCGGGCTGGTCTATTTCGCCTTGTCCGACGCGCTGCACACCAAGTGGCTGATGGACAGCGTCGAGAAGCTGCCGGTCGACGGGCGCTGGCATGCCCAGGCTCGCGGCGTGCTTGCGCGACGAGCTGCAATCCCAGCAGCGGGCGCTGGTCGGCACGGTGCTGGCCTCGGAAGCACCCGGGGCGAAGCCCGAAGCGCTGGTGCGCAAGTGGCTGGCGCGCGATGACTCGACGCTCAAGTACACGCTGAGCATGTTCAGCGACATGCGCAACCTGCGGGTGATGGACTTCGCGACCTCGTCGGTGGCCGTCCGACGGCTGGCGCAATTGGCCACGGCGCATACCCGGATCGCCGCTGACGCTTTGCCTGCGCGGGACGGCGCGACCGGACCTGCACCGGCTTACGGCCGAGTGCGGTAACCTGGGCGTTCCCAAGGACGCGACGATGACCCTGCCGGCCGAACCGCGAATCGCCTTCCTGGCCAGTTCCAGCACCCGAGGCGCAGTCGGCGCTGAGGGAGCTCACGTCCATGCACCCGCAGCACAAGCCCGACTACGCCGATGTCATCTGCGCGCTGGGCGGCGACGGCTTCATGCTGCAAAGCCTGCACCAGCATGGGGCACGCGGGCTGCCGGTATTCGGGATGAAGCTGGGCGCCGTCGGTTTCCTGATGAACCAGTACCGCGCCGAAGACCTGCTGGACCGGCTGCGCGCGGCCGAGCCGGCGGTGCTGCGGCCGCTGGAGATGGTCGCGATCACCGAGGCGGGCACCAGCCTCGCCCTTGCTGGCCTACAACGAAGTTTCGCTGCTGCGGCAGACCCGGCAGACCGCGCATTTGCGCGTGCACCTCAACGGCCAGGTGCGCCTCGAGGAACTGGTCTGCGACGGCGCGCTGGTGGCGACGCCGGCCGGCAGCACCGCCTACAATTTTTCCGCGCACGGGCCGATCCTGCCGCTGGGCTCGTCGGTCATCGCGCTCACGCCGATCGCCGCTTTCCGTCCGCGCCGCTGGCGTGGCGCGCTGCTGCGCGCCGACACCGAGATCAAGCTGGAAATCCTCGATCCCTACAAGCGCCCGGTCAGCGCAACCGCCGATTCGCACGAAGTGCGCAACGTGGTCGAGGTGCGCATCCGGGAATCGCGCGATCGAACCGTGACCCTGCTGTTCGATCCGGAGCATAATCTGGAAGAACGCATCCTCAACGAACAGTTCGCCACCTGAGTCCGCAGGACATGGCCGCATTCCAACCTCCCAAGCTCCGGACAAACTGGTCGTCGCCATCACCGCACGGGCGCTGTTCGACCTTGAGAAGGGCCACGCCTTGTTCGAGGACCATGGCCTGGATGCCTATGCCGAGCACCAGCGCTCCCACGAAAACGAGATCCTCGAGCCGGGCATCGCCTTTCCGCTGGTGAGGAAGCTGCTGGCGATGAACGTCGGCGCACCCGCCGATGCGCCGCGGGTCGAAGTGGTCCTGCTGTCGCGCAATTCGTCCGACACCGGCCTGCGTATCTTCAATTCGATCGAGCACTTCCATCTGAAGATCTCCCGCGCGGCGTTCACCAGCGGCGCGCCGACCACGCCATACATCAAGCCCGTTTGGCGCCCAGTTGTTCCTGTCGGCGAATCCCGAGTCGGTACGCGACGCCCTGCAGCACGGCATCGCCGCGGCGACGATCCTGCCGGCGAAGGCGGCCGCGCAGGTGCACGACCAGCTGCGCATCGCGTTCGACGGCGATGCCGTGATTTTCGGCGACGAGTCCGAGCGGGTCTCGCAGGAGGGCGGCCTCGCCGCTTTCCACGCGCACGAGACGCAGCGGGCGCACGAGCCGCTCAGCGGCGGACCCGTTCCGCGGATTTCTGGCAGCGCTGCACGCCCTGCAGTCGGCCTTTCCCGGTGGACAACTCGCCGATCCGCACCGCGCTGGTCACCGCGCGCTCGGCGCCTGCCCACAAGCGTGTCATCCTGACCCTGCGCGAATGGGATGTGCGCCTCGACGAGGCGCTGTTCCTTGGCGGGCGCGACAAGGGTCCGTTCCTCGAGGCTTTCGGCGCCGATATTTTCTTCGACGATTCGCAGCAGAACGTGCAGAACGCGCGACTGCATGTGGCCACCGGCCACGTGCCGCATGGCGTGAGCAATGCAGAAGACGACTGATCGAGAGGGATCCCGGTAGATGAGTCGCAGATCCGAATGGTTCAACTTATTCGCGCTGGCGCGCCTATTTCCGGCGCAGGGCGAACCTGGGCAGGAGGCTGGGGCATCGAGCCGGCGCTGCGCTCGGAACTGTTCAGCGCCGACCAGATGGAGCGCCACGGCCGCGCGCTTGCGGCGGCTCACCGGATTACCAACGCCGCGCTCCCGTGACCTGCTGCTGGCGCGGCTGGACGACAACGAAGCGGTGCTCATCGATGCCTGCGAACTGCTGACCGCGGCGGCTCGGGAAAACCGGCGGATATCGCCTGCGGCGGAATGGCTGCTCGATAATTTCTACCTGATCGAGGAGCAGATCCGGACGGCCCACCGGCACTTGCCGAAGGGCTACAGCCGGGAACTGCCCAGGCTGGCGAAGGGGCCCTCTGCCGGCACGCCGCGTGTCTACGACATCGCGCTCGAGGCGATCTCGCATGGCGACGGGCGGATCGACGCCGAAACCCTGCGCAAGTTCGTCGCTTCCTACCAGGAGGTCACCCCGCTCAAGCTGGGCGAACTCTGGGCGATTCCGATCATGCTGCGCCTGGCGCTGATCGAGAACCTGCGCCGGGTCGGCGGACGCGTCATCGCCGAGAAGATCGATCGCCGGCTGGCCGAGTACTGGGCCGACCAGTTGATGGATGTCGTCGAGCGGGACCCAAGAACGTCGTGCTGGCAGTCGCCGACATGGCGCGCTCCGATCCGCCGATGACCAGTTCGTTCGTCGCCGAATTCACCCGCCGTCTGCTCGGCCAGAGTTCGGCGCTGGCCCTGCCGCTGACCTGGGTCGAGCACTGGCTGTCCGGCGCCGGCTACACCATCGAGCACCTGGTGCAGATGGAAGCGCAGCAACAGGCGGCCGACCAGGTTTCGATCAGCAACAGCATCGGCAGCCTGCGCGCGCTGTCGGCGATCGACTGGCGCGAGTTCGTCGAGTCGATGAGCCTGGTCGAGACGACCCTGGCGCGGGGACCCGGCCGGCGTGTATGCAGGGATGGACTTCGCGACCCGAGATCACTATCGCCACGTGGTCGAGCGTCTGGCGCGGCGAAGCACCGCCGCGGAGGCAGACGTGGCGAAGGCCGCCATTGGGCTGGCCGAACAGGCGCAATCGGCGGGCGACCGGACGCGGGCTGTGCACGTGGGCTTCTATCTCCTGGGCGACGGACTCCGGCAACTCGAGCGGGCAGTCGATGCGCGCATCGGTGTCGCCGAATGGATGCGGCGTATCTGGCAGAAGTGGCCGCTGCCGTTCTATCTGGGCAGCATCGCGGGCTTGACCTTCCTGTTCTCGGAGCCGCTGCTGCGGGTGGCCCGGGACGGTGGCTTCCGGGGTGGAATCCTTCTCCTGCTTGCGCTCCTTGCCATGCTCGCGACCAGTCAGCTCGCGGTCGCGCTGGTCAACTGGATGGCGACGCTTTGGGTATCGCCGAGCGGTCTGCCACGAATGGATTTTTCCAGCGGAATCCCGGCCCATGCCCGAACCCTGGTCGTCGTTCCCACCATGCTGTCCAGCGAGCAGGGCGTCGACGATCTGGTCGAGGCGCTCGAGGTCAGGTATCTGGCCAATAGCGGCGATCACCTGCACTTCGGCCTGCTGACCGATTTCCTGGACGCGCCCCAGGCGGAGACCGAGCGGGATGCGCCGTTGCTGCGGCGAGCGCAGCACGGAATCGAACAGTTGAATGCGAAATACTCGAGCGAAGGAGAAACCCTGTTCTTTCTCTTCCATCGGCCCCGGTGCTGGAATGCGCGCGAGCGCAAGTGGATGGGCTTCGAGCGAAAGCGTGGCAAGCTCGCCGACCTGAACGTGTTGCTTCGTGGCAGCGGCCGGGAGAATTTTTCGAGCGTGGTCGGCGATACCTCGGTCCTGACCGGGGTCAGGTACGTGATAACCCTGGATACCGACAGCCAGCTGCCGCGCGAAACGGCCGCTCAACTGATCGGCGCGATGGAGCATCCGCTGAACCGGCCACGATGCAATCCGGCCACGCGCATGGTCGACCAGGGTTACGGAATCCTGCAGCCGCGCATCGGCATCAGCCTGTCGAGCGCCGCGCGATCCCATTACTCGCGCCTGTTCGGTGGCGAGGCGGGTGTCGATCCCTACACGCGCACCGTGTCGGACGTCTACCAGGACATTTTCCACGAGGGATCCTTCATCGGAAAGGGCATCTATGACGTGGACGCCTTCGAGTTCGCGCTCGCCGGCCGGTTCCTGGACAACCGCATCCTCAGCCACGACCTGATCGAGGGATGCCACGCGCGTTCCGGCCTGCTCAGCGACGTGCAGTTGTACGAGGAAGCGCCATCCACGCTATCGCTCCGATGCGAGCCGTCGACATCGCTGGATTCGCGGCGACTGGCAACTGCTCCCGTGGCTGTTGCCCTGGGTGAAGGTGCGTGGCGGAGCGCGGGAGCGAAATTTCCTCTCCGCCCTGTCGATCTGGAAGATCCTGGACAACCTGCGGCGAAGCCTGGTTGCGGAGGCGCTTGTCGGCCTGTTGTTGTTCGGATGGCTGATGGCTCCGTCGCCGCTGGCCTGGACCGTGGCCGTGCTGGCCATCGTGCTGTTGCCGCCCTTGCTGGCCTCATTGCTCGACCTGGCGCACAAACCGGATGACGTGCTGGTCGATCAGCATGTGGCGATGGTGCTCGATTCGGCGGGTCATCGATTCATTGGCGTACTGCTGACCCTGGCATGGCTCCCCCATGAGGCCTACTACAGTCTTGGCGCAGTTCTCAGGACCATGTGGCGCATGGCCGTCAGCCGCCGACGGTTGCTGCAGTGGCATCCCTCGAGCGAAGTCGCGCGGGCCGGCGGCAATGAGCTGAGGGCATTGATCAGGTTCATGTGGATCGGCCCGGCGCTCGCCCTGGCCACGGTCATCGCCCTGGTGGCGCATCGTCCGTCCGCGTTGCTGGTCGCCCTGCCGATCCTGCTGCCGTGGTTCGTCTCGCCGGCGCTGGCATGGTGGGTCAGCCGTCCTCGCGAGGCGGTGGTCGTCCGGCTCTCGGTTGCCCAGCAACAGTACCTGCGTCGCATTGCCCGCAAGACCTGGGCATTTTTCGAGACTTTTGTCGGCCCGGATGACAATTGGCTGCCGCCCGACAACGTGCAGGAAAATCCTGCCCACGTGGTCGCCCACCGGACTTCGCCGACCAACATGGGCCTGGCGCTGCTGGCGAACCTGGCGGCACGCGACTTCGGCTTTCTCGGCCTTGGTCGTCTGCTTGAGCGCACCGCGAACACGCTGCGCACCATGCAGGGCATGGAGCGCCATCGCGGTCACTTCTACAACTGGTACGACACGCAGACCCTCCAGCCGCTGGCGCCGCGTTATGTTTCCTCGGTGGACAGCGGCAACCTGGCCGCGCACCTGCTCACGCTTCGCGCGGGTCTGCTGGCATTGCCGGGCGAAGCGCTGTTGTCCAGCCAGGCGATGCGCGGATTTCACGACACGCTCGCCCTGATCACGGACGCGTCGGCCAGCGAGGCGGTACCGACCGCGCTGCTCGAGTTGCATCGGGAACTCGAGGCGATGGGGGAGGTGGTTCCCGATTCGCTGGAAATCGCGGCGCACAAGGTGCGTTCGATCGTCGAGCTCGCAGGGCGCCTGCTCGACGAGCAGGACCGCTTTAACTCCTCCGAAGCGTCCTTCTGGTGCGCGTCGCTGGTGCGCCAGGCCGAAGACGCGTACGAGGACCTCCTCTATCACGCGCCCTGGCTGGATATTCCGGACCTGTCCGCTGGCGCCGCGGGAAGCGGCCGCGTCGCGGATCAGGGCTTGGCAGGGCGCGCCATTCCCAGCCTGCGCGAATTGGCCGCGCTCGATCCGGCCGGCTGGCCGGCGCCGCTGCAGGGCGCCGTCCAGGCGGCTCGAGATCGTGCCGCGCTGCGCATCGCCGAAATCGAACGCCTCGCGGAGCAGGCAAGCGAGTTCGCAATCATCCAATACGAATTCCTCTACGACTCGACGCGGCATCTGCTGGCGGTCGGCTACAACGTGCAGGACCGGCGACTGGACTCGAGCTATTACGACTTGCTTGCCTCGGAGGCGCGCCTGGCCTGCTTCGTGGGCATCGCCCAAGGCCAGTTGCCTCAGGAAAGCTGGTTCGCGCTCGGCAGGCTGCTGACCACGACCGGCGGCGAACCGGTGCTGTTGTCCTGGAGCGGCTCGATGTTCGAGTACCTGATGCCACTGCTGGTGATGCCCACCTTCGAGGGCACGCTCCTGGACCAGACCGGCAAAGCGGCCGTCGCGCGCCAGATCGAATACGGAAATCAGCGCGGCGTTCCCTGGGGCGTGTCGGAGTCCGGATACAACACGGTCGATGTGCACCTGAATTACCAATATCGCGCCTTCGGCGTCCCGGGGCTGGGACTGAAGCGCGGATTGTCGGAGGACCTGGTGATCGCGCCCTACGCGTCGGCGCTTGCGCTGATGGTGGCCACCGAGCAGGCCTGCGAAAACATGCAGCGGCTTTCGGCCGAGGGCATGGAGGGTCGCTTCGGACACTACGAGGCGATCGACTACACACCGGCACGCCTGCCCCGCGGACAGTCGAATTCGATCATCCGGTCGTTCATGGCCCATCACCAGGGCATGAGCCTGTTGTCGCTCGCCTACGTGGTCCTCGACAGGCCCATGCAGAAGCGCTTCGAGTCGGACTCGCGCTTCCAGGCCACCACGCTGTTGTTGCAGGAACGCGTGCCGAAGACCGCGGCTGAATTCCTCCATGCCGCCGAGTTCCCCGCGCTCAGCACGGCGTCGCGCGTGTCGGAGACCAAGCTGCGCGTGTTCACCGATCCCGACACCAGCCGGCCGGCCGTCCAGTTGCTTTCCAACGGCCGTTACCACGTCATGATCAGCAGCGCCGGCGGTGGCTACAGCCGCTGCCGGGACATGGCCGTCACCCGCTGGCAGGAAGACAGCACCAGCGACGGCTGGGGCTCGTTCTGCTACCTGCGCGACGTCGGCACCGGCGAGTTCTGGTCGACTTCGCACCAGCCGTCCGTGAAAAGGCAGGCCGGCTACGAAGCGATCTTTTCCGACGCGCGCGCCGAATTCAGAAGCCGCGAGAACGACTTCGACGTGCACGCCGAGATCGTCGTCTCGCCCGAAGACGATATCGAGCTGCGCAGGACCACCATCGTCAATCGTTCGCGGATACGTCGGACCATCGAGGTCACCAGTTACGCGGAGGTGGTGCTGGCGCCTGCCATCGCCGATGCGCTGCACCCGGCCTTCAGCAAGTTGTTCGTGCAGACGGAACTGGTGAGGCCGCTGCAGGCGATCCTGTGCACTCGCCGTCCGCGATCGGTGGACGAGCACGTGCCGTGGATGTGCCACCTGATGGCGATCCATGGCGGCGACGCCGGCGAGGTTTCCTACGAGACCGATCGCTCGCGCTTCCTGGGTCGCGGCAACACCGTGGCCCGCCCGGCGGCGATGGCGACCGACGCGCTGTCCGGTTCGGAAGGATCGGTGCTCGATCCGATCGTCGCCATTCGCTGCAGGGTCACTCTCGATCCCGAGCAGTCGGTGACCATCGACCTGGTGACCGGCGTCGCCGAGAATCGCGACGGATGCCTTCGCCTGATCGAAAAGTATCGCGACCGGCGACTCGCCGACCGCGTCTTCGACCTGGCATGGACGCACAGCCAGGTGATGTTGCGGCAGCTCGATGCATCGCAGGCTGACGCACAGCTGTACGAGCGGCTTGCCGGGTCGATCCTGTATGCGACGCCGGCGCTTCGCGCCGACGCAAGCGTGCTCATGAAGAATCGGCGCAGCCAATCCGGGCTCTGGGGCCACGCGATCTCCGGTGACCTGCCGGTGGTGCTCCTGCAAATCGCCGAAGCCGCCAACATCGGCCTCGTGCGGCAGCTGGTCCAGGCCCACGCCTACTGGCGATTGAAGGGGCTGGTGGTGGATCTGGTGATCTGGAACGAGGATCGCGCCGGCTATCGCCAGCACTTGCAGGACCTGATCATGGGCACGATCACCTCGAGCCTCGAGGCGAGCCTGGTGGACAAGCCAGGCGGCATCTTCGTGCGGCCCGCGCACCAGATTTCCAGCGAGGATCGGACCCTGATGCAGTCGACCGCGCGGGTGATCATCAGCGACGACAAGGGGTCGCTTGCCGACCAGATCGGTCGCCGGCCGCTGGAGACCGCCCTGCCCAAGCCACTGGAGCGGTCGGTCCGCAGGCAGGACACGAATCCGGCGGAGGAGACGGCCGAGCAGACCGCCCTGCGCGAAGGCTTGATCCTGCGCAACGACTTCGGCGGCTTTTCCGCAGACGGCAGCGAGTATGTCATCCGCCTCTCGCCCGGCCAGGCGACGCCAGCGCCCTGGGTGAACGTGCTGGCCAATCCGCATTTCGGCACCGTCATTTCGGAGAGCGGCAGCGCTTACACCTGGGGCGAGAACGCCCACGAGTTCCGCCTGTCGCCCTGGCACAACGACCCGGTTGCCGATGGCTGCGGCGAGGCCTTGTACTTGCGCGACGAGGAGACCGGACAGTTCTGGTCGCCGTCGCCGCTGCCCAGCCGCGGCCAAGGCCGCTATACCACTCGCCATGGCTTCGGCTACAGCGTGTTCGAGCACAGCGAGGATGGAATCAGCAGCGAGTTGTGGGTCTACGTCGCGCTGGATGCCTCGGTCAAATTCTCGGTGCTCAAGGTGCGCAACCATTCCGGCCGGCAGCGACGGATGTCGGCCACCGGATACGTCGAATGGGTGCTTGGCGACCTGCGCTCGAAGAGCGCGATGCATGTGGTCACCGAGTCCGATGGCGCCAGCGGCGCGTTGCTGGCGCGCAATGCCTACAACATCGAGTTTCCCGACCGGGTGGGCTTCTTCGATGCCGATGCCGATGCCGAGCTCGGCGCGCGCAGCGTCACCGGCGACCGGCGCGAATTCCTGGGGCGCAATCGCGGCTTGCGCTCTCCGGCGGCGATGGCGCGGACGCGGCTGTCCGGCAAGCTCGGCGCCGGCATGGATCCGTGCGCCGCCATCCAGGTCGGTTTCGACCTGGCCGACGGCGAAGAGCGCGAGATCGTCTTCCGCCTGGGCATGGGCAGCGACGTTCGCGATGCGCGCACGCTGATCCAGCGCTACCGCGCCTCGGGATCGGCGACGGAGGCCTTGCGCAAGGTTCGCGAGCATTGGCGGCATGCGCTTTCGGCGGTGCAGGTCAAGACGCCGGATGCCGCGCTGGACGTGCTGGCCAACGGCTGGCTGATGTACCAGACCATCGCCTGCCGGTTCTGGGGGCGCAGCGGGTTCTATCAGTCGGGCGGCGCGTTCGGATTCCGCGACCAGTTGCAGGATTCAATGTCCATGCTGCATGCCGCGCCCCAGAGCGTTCGCGAGCACCTGCTGCGCTGCGCCGGTCACCAGTTCGCCGAAGGCGACGTGCAGCACTGGTGGCATCCGCCGATGAATCGCGGCGTGCGCACCCATTGTTCCGACGATTTCCTGTGGCTGCCGCTGGCGGTCAGCCGTTATGTGACCACCACCGGGGACACCGGCGTACTCGATGAGAAGGTCAGGTTCGTCGAGGGTCGTCCGGTCAGCGTGGATGAGGAGTCCTACTACGATCTGCCGATGCGCTCGGAGCGGAGCGAAAGCCTGTACGAACATTGCGTGCGGGCAATCGCGCGCGGCGCCCCGCGCGGCGCGCATGGACTGCCCCTGATCGGCAGTGGCGACTGGAACGACGGCATGAACCTGGTCGGACACCATGGTCGCGGCGAAAGCGTCTGGCTGGCGTTCTTCCTGCACGATGTCCTGGTGCGGTTCGCGCCGATCGCCAGGCTGCGGGCGGATGACGGCTTCGCCGATCGCTGCCTTGCCGATGCCGAACTCCTGCGCGCCAGCATCGAGGCGAACGCCTGGGACGGTGCCTGGTATCGGCGCGCCTGGTTCGACGACGGCACGCCGCTGGGCGCGGCCAGCAACGACGAGTGCCAGATCGATTCGATTGCGCAAAGCTGGTCGGTGCTATCGGGCGCCGGCGATCCGGCGCGGGTGCGCACGGCCATGGACTCGCTCGACCAGCGGCTGGTCAGGCGGGACACCGGGATCGTGCAACTGCTCGATCCACCGTTCGACAAGTCGGCCATGAATCCCGGCTACATCAAGGGCTATCTGCCGGGCGTGCGTGAGAACGGCGGGCAATACACCCACGCGGCTATCTGGGCGACCATGGCATTCGCCGAACTGGGTGATGGTCGCCGCGCCTGGGAACTGTTCGGAATGATCAACCCGGTAAACCACGGCCGTACCGACACCACCGTCGAGACCTACAAGGTCGAACCCTATGTCGTGGCCGCGGACGTATATGCAGTGGCTCCCCATGCGGGGCGGGGCGGCTGGACCTGGTACACCGGCTCGGCCGGATGGATGTACCGCCTGATCGTCGAATCCCTGCTGGGGCTGTCCGTGGAGAACGATCGCCTGCGCCTGCGGCCGGTGCCCCGGGCCGACTGGGCCTCCTACGAGATGAGCTACCGTTACCGGGATACGGTCTATCGCATCACCGTGGCGCAGCCAGCCGAGGGCCAGGAGCCCGGCCGCCTGACCCTGGATGGCCTGCCCCAGCAGGGCGACATCCAGTTGGTCAATGACCGGATCCAGCACGAGGTGGTGCTCCTGGCACCGGCGACGGCGGAAGCCGAGCAGCCGGCCGGCCCCCCGCGTGTTGACGAATAGCGCGACAAAGCGGTTAATATCCTTGACACTTCGGGTGGATCGGCTGGGGCTGGTTCGCGCCTGAATTGGCCTGTGCCCCGGTCGGCGATTCCGCCGCCCCCGGCCCCTTCTCACACAGCATTGGAGGCTTCCGAGAATGTCCACGATCCTCAATAAATCAGCGCTCAAACAACTGGTCCTGGTCGGGGCAGTCGCCTTGGCCCTGACTGCCTGCAACAAGAAGGAAGAGACGCCGGCCGCCGCAGCCACTGCCGAAGCTCCAGCCGCCGCCGCTCCGGTGCTCGAAGGCCAGCTCGACATCATCGCCTGGCCCGGCTACGTCGAGCGCGGCGAGAGCGACAAGGCCTATGACTGGGTCACCGAGTTCGAGAAGACCACGTCGTGCAAGGTCAACGTCAAGACCGCGGGAACTTCGGATGAAATGGTTTCCCTGATGAACCAGGGCGGCTATGACCTGGTCACCGCTTCCGGCGATGCCTCGTTGCGCCTGGTCGCCGGCGGCAAGGTGCAGCCGATCGACATCACCCGCGTCGCCTCCTGGTCCAGTGTCGATCCCCGCCTGCAGAACGCGGCGTGGCACACGGTCGATGGCAAGCACTACGGTGTTCCCTATCAGTGGGGACCGAACGTGCTGATGTACAACACCAAGGTCTTCAAGGACGCGCCGACCAGCTGGGGCGTGGTCTTCGAGCCGCAGAAATTCCCGGACGGCAAGCCCAACAAGGGCCGCGTCCAGGCTTTCGACGGCCCCATCTACATCGCCGATGCGGCGCTGTACCTGATGACCAAGAAGCCCGAGCTCGGCATCACCGACCCGTACGCGCTCACCGAAGCCCAGTACGCGGCGGCGCTCGACGTGCTGCGCGCGCAGAAGCCGCTGATCCATCGCTACTGGCATGACGCGACGGTGCAGATGAGCGACTTCAAGAACGAGGGCGTGGTCGCATCCGGCTCCTGGCCCTATCAGGTCAATGCCCTGCAGCTGGACAAGCAGCCGATCGCTTCGGTCATCCCGGCCGAAGGCGCCACCGGCTGGGCCGACACCACGATGATGCACACCGACGCCAAGCACCCCAACTGCGCCTACGCGTGGATGGAATGGTCGATCAGCCCGAAGGTGCAGGGCGACGTGGCGGCATGGTTCGGCTCGCTGCCTGCGGTGCCCGCCGCCTGCACCGGCAACGAATTGCTCGGGCCGGAAGGTTGCAAGACCAACGGCATCGACAACTTCGACAAGATCCATTTCTGGCGCACGCCGGAAGCCAAGTGCGCCAGCGGCGAATGCGTGCCTTACAGCCGCTGGACCCAGGACTACATCACCATCATGGGTGGCTGAGTCGTAGCGGCCCCGGCCGCAAGGAGAGCGGGGGGCGTACATCGGCCCCCGCTCTTTTTTTTCATCCAGCAGACGCGTTCAAGGAACCGGAGTAGCGATGACCCCTGCCGTTGAGTTCAAGGATGTCACCCGGCATTACGGCAAGGTCAGGGCCGTGGACGGCGTGTCGATCGCCGTCAGGGAAGGCGAGTTCTTTTCGATGCTCGGTCCGTCCGGGTCCGGCAAGACCACCTGCCTGCGCCTGATCGCCGGCTTCGAGCAGCCAAGCTCCGGATCGATACGGATCCACGGCGTGGAAGCCGCCGGCGTGCCGCCGTTCGAGCGTGACGTCAACACCGTGTTCCAGGATTACGCGCTGTTCCCGCACATGAATGTGCGCGACAACGTCGCCTACGGGCTGATGGTCAAGGGCGTCGAACAAGGCGGAGCGCTATCGCCCGCAGCGCCGACGCGCTGGCGATGGTGGCGCTGGAAGCCTATGGCGACCGCAAGCCCTCGCAACTTTCCGGCGGACAGCGGCAACGCGTCGCGCTGGCTCGCGCGCTGGTCAACCGGCCACGCGTGCTGCTGCTGGACGAACCGCTTGGCGCGCTGGACCTCAAGTTGCGCGAGCAGATGCAGGGCGAGCTGAAATCCCTGCAGCGCAAGCTCGGCATCACCTTCGTCTACGTGACCCACGACCAGAGCGAGGCCTTGTCGATGTCCGACCGGGTGGCCGTGTTCAACAATGGCCGGATCGAGCAGGTGGACACGCCGCGCAATCTGTACATGCGCCCGACCACGGTTTTCGTGGCCCGCTTCGTCGGGACCTCCAACGTCCTGTCCGGCGACCAGGCGAACAAGCTGGCGGGCTCCGCGCAGCCTTTCTCGCTGCGCCCGGAACACATCCGCCTGGTCTCCCAGCGCGGTGACCGACGCCGACTCCATCTGCGTCAGCGGGCGCATCGAGGACGTCCAGTACCACGGGGCCAGCAGTCGGATCGAACTGGAACTGCCGGACGCACTGCGACTGGTCGTGAGCATCAACAACGACGAGGACAGCGAGTCCAGCCTGCCGGCCGTGGGGGAGTCCGTGTTCGCCGCCTGGTCGCGCGAGGCGATGGTGCCCCTGCGGGGTCAGGACGCGTGAGCGCGAACGCCGCCTATCTGCGCACGCCGCTGCACCGGCTGGCGGGGCTGCTGCATCGCCGCAGCGGCCTGCTGCTGGCGATCCTGCTCGGGCCGCCGATGATCTGGATGTGCGTGATCTACCTGGGCTCGCTGTTGGCGCTGCTCTGGCAGGGCTTCTACAGCTTCGACGATTTTTCCATGAGCGTGCTGCCGCAGCTCACGCTGAAGAACTACGCGCTGATCTTCGACAAGGGAAATTTCGACATCGTGCTGCGCACGCTGGCGATGGCCGTGTCGGTGACCATCGGGGCGGCGGCGATCGCGTTTCCGATCGCGTACTACATGTCGCGCTACGCCACGCCGACGCATCAAGGCGTTCTTCTACATCGGGGTGATGCTGCCGATGTGGGCCAGCTATATCGTCAAGGCCTACAGCTGGTCGGTGATCCTGGCCAAGGGCGGCATCCTGTTCTGGGTGGTCACCAAGCTGCACCTGCTCTGGTTCATGGATTGGATATTGAGCGTTCCGTACGTGGGCGGGGCTACGCTGTCCACCTCGCACCTGGGCCGCTTCCTGGTATTCACCTACATCTGGCTGCCGTTCATGGTGCTGCCGATCCAGGCGGCGCTGGAGCGCGTGCCGCCGAACCTGGTGCAGGCTTCGATGGACCTCGGCGCGCACAGCGGGCAGACCTTCCGCCACGTGATCTGGCCGCTGGCGTTTCCGGGCGTGGTGGCCGGTTCGATCTTCACGTTCTCGCTGACGCTCGGCGATTTCATCATTCCGACCTTGATCGGCCCCTCCGGATTGTTCATCGGCACCTTCGTCTACGTGCAGCAGGGCGCGGTCGGGAATATCCCGATGGCGGCCGCGTTCACGGTGGTTCCGATCGTGCTGATCGCGCTGTATCTGGCGCTGGCCAAGCGACTGGGAGCCTTCGATGCGCTCTGACAACAGCAACCGTGCGGGAACGGGCCTGAAGCTGGCTGCATGGGGCGGCCTGTTCTTCATGCATTTCCCGATCCTGGTGATCTTCCTGTATGCGTTCAATACCGAGCAGAGCGCTTTCAGCTTTCCCTTGCAGGGCTTCACGCTGCAGTGGTTTGGCGAGGCCTGGGCACGGCATGACGTGCGGGATGCCATCTGGTTGTCGCTCAAGATCGCCAGCGTTTCGACCCTGATCGCGATGACGCTTGGAACGCTGGCGGCGGCGGCGCTGTACCGTCGCGATTTCTTCGGCAAGGAAGGCATCACCCTGCTGTTCATCCTGCCGATCGCCTTGCCGGGCATCGTCACCGGCATCGCCCTGCTGTCGGCCTACAAGCTGGTCGGGCTGCAGCCTGGCATGTTCACCATCGTGGTCGGCCATGCCACCTTCTGCATCGTGGTGGTCTACAACAACGTGATCGCCCGCTTCCGGCGCAGCTCGCCATCGCTGGTGGAGGCGTCGATGGACCTGGGCGCCGATCCGTTCCAGACCTTCCGCTACGTGATCCTGCCCAACCTCGCCACCGCGCTGCTGGCCGGCGGCATGCTTGCCTTCGCGCTGAGCTTCGACGAGATCATCGTCACCACCTTCACCGCCGGCACCGAGCGCACGCTGCCGATCTGGCTGCTCAACCAGCTCAGCAAGCCGCGCGATACGCCGATCACCAATGTCGTCGCCATGATGGTGATGCTGGCGACCATGCTGCCGATCCTCGGCGCCTACTACCTGACCCGCGACACCGACACGGTGGCCGGCAGCGGCAAATAATTTTCCAAGGAGAGTCCCATGCAGACCCGGATGTTCATCAACGGCCAACTGGAAACCGGCCAGGGCGAATCGTTCACCGTGTTCAACCCATCCACCGGCGCCGAGCTGGTTCGCATTCCCGAGGCGAGTCGCTGCCCAGGTCGCTGCGGCAGTGACGCCGCCGACAAGGCGCTCGCCGGCTGGGCGCGCACCGCGCCGAAGGATCGCGCCGCCGTCCTGCTGAAGATTGCCGACCGGGTCGAGGAAAACGCGGAGGAACTGGCGCGGCTGGAGTCGAACAACTGCGGCAAGCCGTATTCGGCGGCATTGAACGACGAGATCCCGGGCATCGTCGATGTATTCCGTTTCTTCGCCGGCGCGGCGCGCTGCCTGGGCGGATCGGCCGCCGCTGAATACCTGCCGGGCCATACCTCGATGATCCGCCGCGATCCGGTCGGCGTGATCGCCCAGATCACCCCCTGGAACTATCCGCTGATGATGGCCGCCTGGAAGATGGCGCCGGCGCTGGCGGCGGGCAATACGCTGGTGCTCAAGCCCTCGGAAATCACGCCGCTGACCTCGCTTGCGTTTCTTCGAGCTGATCGGCGACCTGCTGCCGCCCGGCGTTGCCAATATCGTGTTCGGCCGGGGCAACACCGTGGGCCAGCCGCTGGTCTCGGCCGATCCGGTGCGCATGATTTCGCTGACCGGTTCGATCGCCACCGGGCAGAAGATGCTCGAAGTCGCCGCGCAGACGCTCAAGCGCACCCATCTGGAGTTGGGCGGCAAGGCGCCGGTCATCATTTTCGACGATGCCGACATCGAGTCGGCGGTCGAGGGCATCCGCGCCTTCGGTTACTACAACGCCGGCCAGGACTGCACCGCCGCCTGCCGCATCTACACCCAGGACAAGAAGTACGAAAATTTCGTCGCCGACCTGGCTTCGGCGGTTTCCACCATCAAGCACGGACTGCAGGACGAGGAGGGCGTCGAGCTCGGGCCGCTGGTCTCCAGCGCGCATCGCGACCGGGTGTCCGGTTTCCTGGACAGGGTCCGTTCGGAAAAGCATATGGAAGTCGTCACCGGCGGCAGGAACGTCGCCGGCAATGGCTACTTCTTCGAGCCAACGGTCGTGGCCGGCGCCACCCAGGCCGACGAGATCGTGCGCAAGGAGGTGTTCGGTCCGGTGGTGTCCGTGTCGCGCTTCAGCGACGTCGACCAGGCCATCGCTTTCGCCAACGACAGCGACTATGGCCTGGCTTCCTCGGTGTGGACCTCCGACATAAGCAAGGCCATGCGCGTTTCGGCCGAGCTGCAATACGGCTGCACCTGGGTGAACACCCACTTCATGCTGGTCAGTGAGATGCCGCATGGCGGGGTCAAGAAATCCGGCTATGGCAAGGACATGTCCATGTACGGATTGGAGGACTACACGTCTGTCCGCCACATCATGATCAAGCACTGACTCGAAAGGAGTTCCCATGAAGATTCGTCTCGCACTACTGTCCCTGGCCCTGATCGCGGCGCTCGGCGCCTGCAAGCAGCAGTCGGCCCCGGCTGAAGTCGCCGCCACTCCGGCGCCCGCTCCGGCCGCCGAGGTGGTCGCGCCACCCGCCGCGCCGGCCGGCGCCGCCGCGATCCAGCTGGCCAACGATTACATGGCTGCCTGGAACGCCCACGATCCCGAGAAGGCCGCGAGCTACTTCAACGAAGACGGCGTCTATTTCGATGCCTCCGTCGGCAAGCCGCAGGAAGGCCGCCAGGCGGCGCTCGACAATGTCATCAAGGTGTTCATCGGCGCGGCGCCCGATTGCAGCTGGCAGCTGCGTGGCGAGCCGATCGCCACGGCGGACGGCGTTGCCTTCGAGTGGACGTTCACGGGCACCAACACCGGTGACTGGAGCGCGGAAACCAAGGCCACCGGAAAGCCGTTCAAGTTCGACGGCGTCAGCTTCGTGCGCATCAAGGACGGCAAGATCTCCTACCAGGGCGATTACTACGATGCCGCGACACTGAACAAGCAATTGGGCTGGTGATCGCGGCGGGCTATGATCGGGTCTTCCAACCCGTGGCTTGAAACGATGCGCTTCCAGTTGATCCTGCTTTGCCTGTTGTTGAGCTCCTGCGGCGGCGATCCGGAACCGGTCGCCGTCGCGCCGACCGCTCCGCAGCCAACGTCCGCGCCCGCAGCCGTCCCGGCCCCGGCGCCGTCGGTCGGCGCCGCGGGTAACGCCAGCGAATCGCGGCGGTTGCTGGACGCCTATCTCGACGCCTTGAACAGCCACGATGGGGACAAGGCGGCTTCCTTCCTCGCCGATGACGTGGTGGTGTTCGACGCTTTGCTCGGCGGCCTGGCGCATGGCCGCGGCGGAAGCCCGCGAGAAGGTGATCGGCATGTACCTGGGCGCCATGCCCGACGGCCACTGGGCGTTGCGCAACGAGCCGGTGGTGGCCGCCGACGGATTCAGCTACGAGTGGGCGCTCACCGGGGTCAACACCGGCAACTGGTCCAGTTACCTGCGCGGCTCGGGCCAGAAGATCGACTTCAAGGGGATCAGCATCGTCCGCATCAGGGACGGCAAGATCGTCTACCAGGCCAATTACTTCGATACCCACGCCCTGGGCCAGCAAGCCGGCTGGTGAGGCGCTAGCGCCTGCGCAGGGAGTACACCAGCCACGCCAGTGCGGCCGCAGCCGCGCCGGCCAGGAAAGCCGCGCGTCCGCCGCCCCATTCCCACAGCAGCGCCGACATGCCGGCGCCAAGCACGCCGCCGACTCCCGAACTGAATCCATAGAGCAGGCTTTGCCCGGCGGCGGCCCGCTTGCCGGGGAAGAACTCGGACATCTGGCGCATGCAGCAGGCATGGAAGATCGCGAAGCTGAAAGCATGCAGCAACTGCGCCGCGAACATGACCGCCAGGTGGCTGGCGAACAGCGCAGTCACCACCCATCGCAGGACGGTCACGCCCATGCAGAATGCCAGCAGTGGCTGCGCGCCGAAGCGTTCGATCAGGCGCGGTGCCTGCCAGAACATCATGATCTCGATCAGCACGCCGGTGCCCCAGAGCGCGCCGATCGCCGTGCCGCTGTGGCCGTTGGCCTGCAGGTGCAAGGTGTAGAAGACGTAGAACGCGCCGAAGCCCATCTGCATGAGCAGTGCCACCAGCAGGAAACGACGCACGCCCGGGCGCTTCCACAAGTGCTCGGCGTCCTCGACGGTGTCCAGGTGCTCCGGCGGCCGGTCATTGCGATGCGGCCAGGCGGCCGCCGCCATCAACGCGAACAAGGGCAGGACGATCCATGGGAAGGAAGCGTTGCCCAGGCGGTCGAGCACCCAGCCATAGCTCGAGGCGACCAGCAGGAAGCCTACCGAGCCCCAGACCCGGATCCGGCCATAGTCGGCGCTGCGCGGCCCCAACGCTGCCAGCGTCATCGCCTCGAACTGCGGCATCACCGCGTTGTAGAACAGTCCGAAGCAGGCCATCACCGCGAACAGGGCGAGCGCGCTGCGGGTCAGCGTGAATCCGGCGAAGCACACCAGCGTGAAGATGCTGGCCGCGACGAACCACTGGCCGGGCCTTGCCCGGTTCTGCAGCAACGCGTTCCAGATCGGCGGCGCAACGATCCGGCTGCCGTACCAGAGCCCCAGCATGCCGCCGACCACGTAGCCACTGTGTCCGAGCGAATCCACCCAGCGCCCGATGTAGGGCGTGAAGGCGCCAAGCGCGGCGTAGTAGCAAAAATAGAAGATCGAGAAGCGGTGAAGGCTTGAATCCATGCAGCATCCTACCTTCGGAAACGGCTCGGCGCCGCGGGTGCTGCGTCGCAGCAAAAGCGTCGCCAGCGACGGATGGCACTCGGCTGCATACTGATGTGATACAAATCACCCGGGAAGATAAAGTTCAACCGGTTCCGGCAAGGTCGGAACTTCAGCGAAGCACCGCGTCACCAACCAGGGGATACACAATCATGCAGCGACCGATTCGAGTTGCGCTAGGGGCGGCTATCGCCCTCGCGTTAGTAATGCCTGCAACTGCCGCGCTGGCAGGCACCGGCAAGGCCTATGACGCCGTTGCGGTAGAGCGGCTCAAGGCCGACACCGGCGCCAGGCTGACCCTCAGCGACGCCACCGGCACCGTGCGCTTCGCACGCGCCACCCAAGGCAGATCGTTTGGACCGGCGGGCAGCCAGAACAAGGCCGATCATTCGATGTCGTTCCTGATGGCGAACGGCAAGGCCTTCGGCCTGGCGAACGCGCGCAACGAACTGAAACTGATCGGCAGCAGCAAGGACCGGATCGGCGCAGCGCGCGTCAGCTACGGACAGGTCTATCGCGGCGTGCCGGTGTTCGGCGCCACGCTGATGACCCATTACGACGCCCGGGGCAACCTGACCGTCGTCAACGGCACCATCGTTCCCGGCATCAGGGTCAACACCGTTCCCGGCAAGAGCGCCGGCGAAGCGGGCGCGGCGGCATTGCGCCTGGTTCCGGGCAAGGGCGTCGCCGTGCGCGGCAGCCACCTGATGATCTTCCGCGAAGGTCTGGCCAAGGGTGTTCCCGGCGCCAACCACCTGGCCTATGAGGTCGAGGTTGGTAATGGCCGAAGCATCCGTGAGTTCGTCTACATCGACGCCCACACCGGCAAGAAGATCGACCAGATCACCGGCATCTTCGACGCCATGGATCGTCGCGCCTATGACGCCGGCGGCGCCACCGCACCGGGTCCGAACTATCCGGGCACCCCGTACTGGGTCGAGGGCGACAGCTTCCCGACCGCATCCAACGAAGCCAACAACATGATCGCCGCCTCCAAGGAGACCTACGATCTGTTCAAGAACGCCTTCGGCCGCGATTCGTTCGACGGCGCCGGCGCGACGATGGATTCGATCTTCAATCGTGGCAATGCCTGCCCGAACGCATCCTGGAACGGCACCTTCATTTCCTTCTGCCCGGGCCTGACCACGGATGACGTCACCGCGCACGAATGGGGTCATGCCTACACCCAGTACACGCACGGCCTGATCTACGCCTGGCAGCCGGGTGCGCTCAACGAGTCCTACTCCGATATCTGGGGCGAGACGGTTGATCGCATCAACGGCCGCGATGACGGATGTGCCGTTCGACCGACTCGGACCGCGGATTCGTGCTCCACCTACGGCGGCTCGCATGCCGCTCACGTTCACGGTGAATTCGCCGGCGCCGATCGCGGGCAATTACACTGCGTTCCGGGCAGTGTTCGGCCCGCAGTCGGGTTCGTCACCGGCAACCTGACGCTGACCAACGACGGTGTCGGCGACCGCGACCGATGGCTGCTCGTCGCTGGTCGGCTTCCCGGTCGGCGACATTGCCCTGATCGATCGCGGCACCTGTGGCTTCACGGTCAAGGTCAAGAATGCGCAGATTGCCGGCGCGAGCGGCGTCGTGGTTGCCAACAACACGACCGCCAACGTGATCATGGGTGGCGCCGATCCGACCATCACCATCCCAGTCGGTGGCGGTCAACCTGACTGTCGGCAACCTGCTCAAAGCCAACATGCCGGTCAACCTCGACCTTCGGCTCGCCGTCGCCGACCGACACTTCGGTTCGCTGGTTGCTGGGTGAGGACGACACGGCCGTCGGCCTGACCGGTCCCCTGCGTGACATGTGGAACCCGCGCTGCTACGGCAATGCAGGCAAGGTCAGCGATCGCCGAGTACACCTGCGCGACCACCGACCAGGGTGGCGTGCACAGCAACTCCGGCGTTCCCAACCACGGATATGCGCTGGTGGTCGATGGCGGAACCTACAACGGCCAGACCATCACGGGCATCGGCCTGACCAAGGCGGCGCACATCTACTTCCGTGCGCAGTCCGTCTACCAGGGCCCGGCCAGCGACTTCGCAGACCATGCAGATGCCATCGAGCAGTCCTGCGCGGACCTGACCGGAGTCAACCTGACCGATATCCAGACCGGCGCACCGTCCGGCGCAGGTCATCAGCGCAGGCGATTGCGCCCAGGTGGTGAAGGCGGCGCTGGCCGTGCAACTTCGCACGCCGCCGACCCAGTGCAACTTCCATCCGATCGCTCGGACCAGTCACCGCCAGCCGCTGTGCCCGACCGGCACCGTCGCCCTCGGTATTCTTCCACGATGAGTTCGAGAGCGGCGATGCCTGGAAGGATCGCTGGACGGTTGGCCGCACCGAAGTGCATCCCGGCGAATTCACGCCGCGCGATTGGACGGTGGTTCAAGGTCTCCCGGATGGCCGTAGCGGCAGTGCCTTCTGGGCGCCTGATCCGAACATCGGCGCGTGCGTCGCCAGCGGCGTCAACAACCAGGCGGGTGTCCTGAGCCTTTACAGCAAGGTGATCTCGGTCGCCAAGCCGGCCAAGGGCGCGCGCATCGCGTTCGATCATTCGGTCGCAACGGAAGCTGGCTGGGATGGCGGCAACCTGAGCATCAGCGTGAATGGTGGCGCCTGGAAGCCGGTCAAGGCAGTTGATTTCATCTATAACGACTACAACACCACGCTGTTTACCGCAGGGCCAGGGCAGCGATAACCCGCTGGCAGGCCAACCCGCCTTCTCCGGTGCGGACGGTGGATCGGTCGAAAGCAAGTGGGGCCAGTCGATCATCAACCTGGCTCCCTACGCGCCTGAGGGCTCCAAGGTGCAATTGCGTTTCGACATGGGAACCGATTGCGCGGGCGGTAGCACGGGCTGGTTCGTGGACAACGTGAAGATGTACACCTGCCAGCGCAAGAAGTAAGTTCCACGCTGGTTGCAAAAAGACAAAGGGACGCCCTCGCGGCGTCCCTTTTCTTTTGCTTCATTTCCGGCCGGATGCCCGGGCGGCCACCGGGATTTCGCTAGAACTCCAGGTCCAGCGCGGCGCACAGATAATCCACCAGCGGCGCCAGCGACGTGAATTGGGCAGCCACCGCTTTTCGCAGTGCCGGCCCAAGCACCGTCGCATCCTCCAGCGGCGCCATCGCCACGAAATTCTTGCGCTTGATGTCCTCGATCAGTTCATGGTCCGCGGGAAACCCGCGCGGCGGCCGCACCAGCGACTCGCCGTCCATGCTGAACTTGCGTTTGAAGGCAGGCGTTTGCACCGCGGCCTTCCAGGAGCCGGGATTGTCGAAGATGAACTGGCGGATCCTGCGTTGCGAGTCCGGCTCGGGATGCCACAGGCCGGCGCCGACGAAGCAATTGCCCGGCTGGATGTGCAGGTAGAACGACGGCGCGTCGACCTGCTTGTGGCGGACATGGGCGAAGCGCGCGCCGGACCAGGTCTTGTATGGCGTCTTGTCGTTGGAGAAACGGGTATCGCGATGGATGCGGAACAGCGATCCGCCGACGCCACGGGGATCGGCGCGGTAATGCTCGCTGATTCCAGGCAGGTCCGGTTGCAGGTCGGTGATCAACTGCAGGAACGGTCCACGCAGGTGGGCGTCGTACTCGGCCTTGTGCTCATGGAACCACTCGCGCGAGTTGTTGCGGGCCAGTGCGCGCAGGAATTTGAAGGTCTTTTCGGTGAAGTAGGGCGTGGCCATGGGCTGGCTCCGTTGATCGTGCCGCTAGAGGCTGGACTGGATCTCGCGGCCCCAGGCCTCGAGCGCGTCGAGCAGGGGATGCGCCGGGCCCGGGCCGTGGATCGAACGCAGCGCGGCGATCGAATCGTAGTAGGAAGCGAAATGGTACTCCGACAGGCCGCTGTCGCTGCCAAGCCGCCGCCGGCGGTAATCGTCCCAGCGCAACTGCTCGTCGTTGCCCAGCGTTTGCGGCCAGTTGCGGGCGCGATAGCGGAACAGCAGCTCCGGATAACGCGGGTCCTTCAGCTCCGAGGCTCGAGCCCGCCCAACGCGGACGGCTTGCTGCTTCGCACCTTCACGAAGGCGCGCTTGTCGCTGTCGGCGACGAAGCCGTCGTAAAGCGCCGCGTCGGGATCGGCCGGCTCGCGATGATTCTCGCTGGCGAATACCCGGCGGACCTTCTCGGCCAGGCCGGGCGCGGAGCGCAGTCGTTCCGCGGTTTCCAGGCAAGCGGACAGGTCTATGCCAAGCCGTTCCAGGTCGGCCTCGCGCAGGTGCGCCAGCGGCAGCAGCACGGGGCACTTGTTGCTGTGGATTTCCTTCAGCGGAACCCGTTGCTCCCCTCCGGCAGGTCGCGGCGGGGGTGTAGAGACGGTCGGCGATTTCCTCCGCGGACAGCGACAACAACGGGCGGGATCCACGTCGAGGTCGCAGGCGATCACCCGCGATTCGATGCGCGGATGCCGGGCGAGCGGGATGCACCAGCGCGGCGCAGTGGCGCGCGGCAGGATACATCGCCCGAGATGTGCAGCACCGGCGTCTGTGCCACCGTGTCCAGCAGGCTCCCGGCATGGCGCTTGTCGCGCAGCCGCAGTGCGTAGTCCCACAGTTGTGGCTGGGCCTGCCGCAGCTTGCGGGCCAGTCCGATCAGCGCGCGCACGTCGGAGAGCGCCTCGTGAGCCGCGCCTGCGCGGGTGCCGTTGGCCTCGGCCAGGTGTTCGAGCTTGAAGCTCGGCAGCGCCGTCCTCGCGCAGCGGCCACTGCATGCCATCCGGACGCAGGGCATGCATCAGCCGCATCACGTCGAGCAGGTCCCAGCGCGAATTGCCGTTGCGCCATTCGCGCTCGTAGGCGTCGTAGAAGTTGCGATACAAGCCGAAGCGGATGAACTCGTCGTCGAAGCGGATCGAGTTGTAGCCGACGGCGCAGGTGTCCGGCTGCGACGAGTTGCTCGTGCACGCGGGCGAAGAATTCCGCCTCGGGCAGGCCGTCGCGCAAGGCCTGCTGCGGCGTGATGCCGGTGATCAGGGTCGCTTCGGGCGAGGGCAGCAGGTCGTTGGCTGGCTGGCAGAACAGCGAAATCGGATCGCCGATCGGATTCAGCGCCTCGTCGGTCCGGATGGCGGCGAATTGCGCGATGCGGGTGCGGCGTGGATCGCGGCCGAAGGTTTCCAGGTCGTACCAGAGGAAGCTTGCCGCCACCTCAGTCCTGCTCCAGCAGGGTCAGCCGCTCCTGCACGAGGGCATCGGCCGCCGCCAGATCGACCTGCTCGACCGAGCCGAGGCCGGCGCAGCATTCGACCAGGATCTGCCTCTGGATCCTTCCACGCGCCTGCGCGGTGGCGTAAGGCACGCGCAGGAAGCTGACCATCGAGTAGCGCGGCACGAAACGGCCCGGATGGCGGTCGGCGAGCATCCGCTCCAGCTGCCGCTGGCGCAGGAAATCGGCGTCGTCGACCTGGTCGCGCATCTCGATGTAATTCTCCAGCGCCATCTCCTGGATGGCCACCGCATTCGGCCGGCGCTCGGCCTCGAAGGCGGCGAAGGCGCCGCTCCAGTCGTCCGCCTGCCCGATATGGCGCGCCAGGGCCACGCAGTCCTCGAACGCGCAATTCATGCCCTGGCCGTGGAAGGGCACCATCGCATGCGCGGCGTCGCCGATCAGCACGGCGCGGCCGTCCAGGTGCCAGCTGATCCAGGTACAGCGTGCCGAGGCTGCCGGTGGGATTGTCGGTCCAGTCGGCATCGAAATCCGGAATCAGCGCCAGGGCATCGGCGAAATCGCGCTGATACAGCGCGCGGGCAGCGCCGAGGTCGGCAATGGAGGCGAAACTCGGCTCGCCCTCGCTCGGCAGGAACAGGGTGACGGTGAAAGTCTGCTCGGTATTGGGCAGCGCGATGCACATGTAGCCGCCACGCGGCCAGATATGCAGCGCATTCGGTTCCAGCCGGAAGCCACCGTCGGCTGCCGGGCGGAATCTCCAGTTCCTTGTAGCCATGGCCGAGCGGCTCGAAGCGTTCGCCGAGTGGCATCCTGGCTTCATCGCGCGCGCGCAGCGCTGGAGCCGGCGCCGTCGGCGCCGATCAGGACGGCGAACTCGAGCTCCTCGCTGCTGCGGTCGTGGTCGTTGACCAGGCGCAGGCGACGGGCATCGAAGTCCACCGCTGTCCAGGCGCGCGTCGAAGCGGATCCGCGCGCCGGCCGCCTCGGCCGCATCGAGCAGGCTGATGTTCAGCCGGCCGCGATGCACCGACCAGATCACTTCGGAATCGTCCTTGCCGTAGCGCAGCAGCTGCGTCGCGCCGTCGGCGGCGTGCACCATCCGCCCGCGCATCATCACCGCCTGCGCCATCACCGTGTCCTGCAGGCCCGCCTGGCGCAGCGCATGCAGGCCGCGCTCGGCCAGCGCCAGGTTGATCGACCGGCCGCCCTCGTAGGCCCGCAGCCGCGGGTCCGGGCGTTTCTCGAACACCTGCACCGACCAGCCCTGGCGCGCCAGCAACGTCGCCAGCAAGGCGCCGGCCAGTCCGGCGCCGGTGATGGTTACTGCCCCTTGGTCGGGTTCATCAGGCCTGGCGCCATGCTTCGACGGCCTGCACGAAGCGCAGGACGTCGGTGAAACGGTTGTAGAGCGGCGTCGGCGAAATGCGGATGACGTCTGGCTCGCGCCAGTCGCCGATGATGCCGCGCCCGGCCAGGTGTTCGAACAGCGCGCGGCCGCGCTCGCGTCCGGCGATCACGCGCAGCGAAAGCTGGCAGCCGCGGCGCTCGCGCTCTGCGCGGGCGTGACGATGTGCAGCGTGTCGTCCAGGCGCTCGCGGATCAGGCGCTTCGAGGTAGCCGGTGAGCCGTTCCGATTTGGCGCGCAGCGCTGTCATGCCGGCGCGCTGGAAGATTTCCAGCGACACCCGCAGCGGCGCCAGCGCCAGGATCGGCGGATTGCTCAGCTGCCAGCCATCGGCGCCGGGCGTGGGCACGAACTCCGGCCCCATCCGGAAGCGCGTCGCCTTGTCGTGGCCCCACCAGCCGGCGAAGCGCGGCCGTTCGCGAGCGTGCGTGGCGCTCATGGACGAAAGCAGCCGGCCACCGCGCCCGGCCCGGAGTTGAGGTACTTGTAGCTGCACCAGGCGGCGAAATCGGCGTCGCTGTCGTGCAGGTCCAGTGGCGAGGTTGCCGGCGGCGTGGGCCAGGTCGAAGCCGACCACGCAGCCCTGCGCATGCGCCAGCCGGGCGACTTCCTTCAGGTCGAAGGCCTGGCCGCTGCGGTATTGCACGCCGGGCCAGAGCACCAGCGCGATGTCGCTGGCCGTGCTCGGCGAGCGCACGCTCGATCGCCGCCATGCGAGATCGGTGCCGTCGGGCTCGTCGGGCTCCAGTTCGATCAGCGAGCGTCGCCGGATCGAAGCCGTGAAAGCGGATCTGCGACTCGACCGCGTAGCGGTCGGACGGGAACGCGCCGGCTTCGATCAGGATCGCGTGGCGCGTCGCGCGTCGGCCGGTAGAAGCTGACCATCATCAGGTGCAGGTTGACCGATAGCGAATTCATCGCCACGACTTCCGAGCGCAAGCGCGCCGACGCAGGCGGCCATCGATTCGCGGACGAACTCGTGGTACGGCATCCAGGGATGCTTGCCGAGGAAATGCGCTTCCACGCCCAGGCGCGCCCAGTCGTCCAGCTCGTCCGACCAGCGCGCCGCGAACGGCCTTCGGCTGCAGGCCGAGCGAATTTCCGCAGAAGTAATGCTGCGGCTCGCCGTCGTGCATGCGGGATATGGAATTCGTCGCGAAAGTCCGCGCAGCGGATCGGCGGCATCGAGGCCCTGTGCCCGCGCCGCTTCGTCTGCATCGCCCGCCGCTGTTTGGCCTGGATCGGGAGTGGCTGCCATGTCAGTCGAATCGCGCCTTGTTCAAGCCAAGCCACTCGAGCGCCGTGCCGTGATACAGGCGCGCCTGTCCCGCCTCGTCAAGCCCGAGCGCGGCGATGCCGCTGCCCGGCTCCTGTTCGCCGAGCGGGAACGGATAGTCGGTGCCGAGCATGACCTGTGTCGATGCCGACGGTGTCGATCAGGTAACGCAGCGCGCGCGGATCGTGCACGCAGGAATCGAAATACAGCCTGCCGAAGTACTCGCGCGGATTGCGCGGATTGTCCACCGCCACCAGGTCCGGACGCATGTTGAAACCATGTTCGATGCGGCCGATCGTGTACGGGAAACTGCCGCCGCCGTGCGCGAAGCAGATCTTCAGGCGCGGGAAGCGCTCCAGCACGCCGCCGAAGATCAGCGCGCACGCCGCGCGCGATTGCTCGGCCGGCATGCCGACCAGCCACGGCATCCAGTACTTGGGCATCGAGTCGGTGCCCATCATGTCCCAGGGATGGATCAGGATCGCTGCGCTCGAGGTCCTGGGCGGCCTCGAAGAATGGCGTCAGCTCATCCGCGTCGAGGTTCCAGTCGTTGATGTGCGAGCCGATCTGCACGCCCTGCAGGTCGAGCTGGTCCATGCAGCGCTCCAGCTCCTGCACCGCCAGGCGCGGCGACTGCAGCGGCACGGTGGCGATGCCGGCGTAGTGGCGGCGATGGGCGCGGCAGGTCGCCGCCATGTCGTCGTTGAGGGACTGGTGCAGTTCCAGCGCATGCTGCGGCTTGGACCTGTAGCAGAACATCACCGGCACCGTGCTGACCACCTGCACCTGCACGCCGAAGCGCGCGTAGTCGGCGATGCGCACGTCGGCGTCCCAGGTCTTCGGCCAGATCTCGCGGAAGAACTTGCCGTCCTTGTAGATGCGATGGCGGCCGTCCTCGCCGTGGTGGATCACCGGGAAGCGGTTGTCGCCGTATTTCGCCGCCAGGTCCGGCCAGTCGCGGGGCAGGTAGTGGGCGTGGGTGTCGATCTTGAGCATGCGCCCAGTTTACCGCAGCTCAACTGCCAAGGCGCTCCGGGGAACCCGAGCCGGCGCGCTCGACTGCCTTGTCATGGTGCAGGCGCTTGAGCAGCCGCTGCTGGAACCCCTGAAGCATCGGCATCATGGCGCCGGTGGACCAGGCGAAGGTCAGCAGTCCCGCCGTGGCGATGCATCCCTCCAGCAAGCGCAGATCCACCGGCAAGTGGAAATCGCTTCCCAGCGTCGTGAATTCATTCAAGGCAAAGTAATAGCTGGTGCTGTAGTTGACGAAGGCATGCTTCCAGGAAAAAAACGCCGCCCAGACGGAAACCTCGAAAAGGTGGACCAGGGTCAGGATCCACACCGAGAGCACCAGGACGACGACGTCCCAGACTACGCTGCGCCTGCCCTCGGCCCGCTCCGCGAGCGGGCCGGATATACGCAGCATGGCCAGGACGCCGAAACCGTGGATCGCCATGGTCAACGCCACCAGGGACACTCCCCAGTAGATCTCCCTGAGGGTGATCACGTAGGGCAGCGCGGCGCTTACGGCTTGGGTGGCGTTGGCGGCATTCATCTGACCGGTGCTCCGAGCGAGGGTGCGGCAGGTACTTCAAGGACTTGGGCCGCTGGCTCCAGTGTCACAGCACCGGGCCGAGCATGGCGATGGCATTGTTCCAGAGTTGGCGGGTCAATGGCCATTGGGCGAGCATTTCCCGGGTCACCGGAACCGACTGGGCCAGGTAGGCGTCCTGACGTCTGCTCACATCGGTGGTCAAGGCCCGGTCCACGAGCAGTATGTTGTTTTCGTAGTTGAGCTCGAAGCTGCGCCGGTCCAGGTTGGCCGATCCGATCAGGGTCACTTCGCCGTCCAGCGTCAGCGACTTGGTGTGCAGCAGTCCGCCCTCGTATTCGAAGATGCGCACGCCCGCTTCCAGCAGTTCGCCGTAATAGCTTCGGCTGGCCGCGCCCACGATCCAGGAGTCGTTGCGCGCCGGGAAGATGACCGTGGTGGCCACGCCGCGCCGGGCGCATGCGCACAGGGCGGCCTGCAGCGCCTCATTGGGAACGTAGTAGGGCGTGGTTATCCGCAATTCCCGCCGGGCGGCGTGCATGAGCGTCTCGAACACCTCGGGCATGGCCGTGTAGCGCACCGTCGGGCCGGTGCCGATCACCTGCGCGGTCAGGCCCGGCTGGCCCGGAGGCAGCGGTTGCAGCAACAGGTCCGAGATGTCCTCGCTGACCTGGGCCATCCAGTCGCTGGCGAAAAGGTGCTGGTTCTGTCGGGCGATCGGGCCTTCGAACCGGATCATGGCATCGACCCAAGGGGCGAACCTGGCCTTGATCCGGAATTCCGGATCGGCGCAGTTCTGGCTGCCGCAGTAGGTGATTCGATTGTCGATCACCACGATCTTGCGATGGTTGCGCAGGTCGATTCGCCCGAGCAACGGACGCAGGAGCAGATGGCCGATCGGCAGGGCCGAGGCGACGTGCACGCCTGCCTCCTGCATGGCCCGCCAGTGGCGCGAGGCCATCATCGTGCGCGAGCCCAGCGCGTCGGCCATCACCCGGCAGTGTATGCCGCGCCCGGCGGCGCGAATCAGCGCCTCCGCCACGCTGCACCCGTTGTTGTCCGGCAGCCAGATGTAGAAGGAAATGTGCACGTGTTCCTTCGCTGCATCGATGTCCTCGACGATGCAGGCGATGGTCCCGTTCGAGTCCGGCATCAGGCGCGCCGAATTACCCGCCACGGGGCTGAAACCGTTGACGGAACGCCCTGCCTGGAAGAGGTGGTCGTAGGGTTGCGGCGATTCCGGTCGCGAGTGCGCCTGGTCGGCGCCTTGGGCGAGGTCGGGATCAGGCATCCGCGCCAGCACTTCGCGGACGCGCGCCACGCGCTTGCGCCCGATGCTGGTCTCGCCGAGCAGGATATAGGCGACGATCCCGGCCACGGGAAGCGCCACGATCACCACCAGCCAGGCCATGCGCGAGGCGGGCTCCCTGCGGGGGCGGAGGATGGCCCGCACCAGGAAGCCGAGATGGACCAGGAAGAAAAGCGCCACGGCCAGCTTGGTGAAAAAGGTAGCTCGCTCGAGCTCAGGAAAACGTCATCGTTCCATCATCGATGCGGCCGAATCTCAGCGTGGCGATGTCGAGCAGGTAATTCTGGTGCAGCTTCCATGGTCGCGTGGAGCCCTGTTTTGGGAGCCGGTCGGCGGCCCGAATGAAGTAGCCAGAGGAGAAGTCGACGAACGGCTTCAACTTCCATCCCGGGATCGGCGGGCGCAGGCGTGCATTGACGCGCGCCCATTGCATCCATGTGCCGCAGGAGCCGGCACAGGAACTCGCTGGCCAGGTCCGCCTTCAAGGTCCACGAAGCGGTCGTGTAGCCGAAGCAGGAGGCCAGGTTCGGGATTCCGGTAAACATCATTCCCTTGTAGTGCACGTGCCTGGAAATATCGATGCGGGCGCCGTCCATCGTCAGCTCGATGCCGCCCAGCATCTGCAGGTCGAGGCCGGTTGCCGTGACGATCAGGTCGGCCTCCAGTTCAGCCCCCGATTGCAGCGAGATTCCCTTTTCGGTAAAGCCCGATATGTGGTCGGTGACGACCGAGGCCTTGCCGCTCCTGACCGCCTTGAAGAAGTCCCCGTCCGGGACGACGCACAGTCGTTCGTCCCAGGGATCGTAACGGGGCGTGAAATGCGTGGCGATGTCGTAGTCGGGACCCAGGTCCCTGCGCAGCATCCACATCAGGTAGCGTTTCAGGAGCCACGGCCAGGTGCGCGCCAGCTTGAAGGCGAACATCTGCAACAGGATGAACTTCAACCGGCTGATGGAATACGCCAGCTTGTCCGGCAGCACGCGACGCAGGACATTCGCGAGCCCGTCCTCGGCCGGGCGGTTGGCCATATAGGTTGGCGAACGCTGCAGCATCGTGACGTGTGCGGCCTTCGCCGAAAGCACCGGGACCAGCGTGACCGCCGTCGCGCCGCTGCCGATCACCACCACGCGCTTGCCCGCGTAGTCGATATCGTCGGTCCACTGCTGCGGGTGGACGATGCGCCCCTCGAATCGTTCGAGGCCGGGAAAGTCGGGCGTGTAGCCATGGGCGTAGTTGAAGTAGCCAGCGCACAGGTACAGGAAGCGACAGGTGTAATGGACGGGTTCCCGGTCCGGCCCACGCTCGACCTCGACCGTCCATAGCGCATCCTCGGAGGACCAGGAGGCTTTGCGCACCCGGTGCCGATAACGGATGTGCTCGTCGATGCGGAATTCCCGCGCGGCCTCCTTGAGGTAGTTCCGGATCGATTCGCCGTCGGAAATGGCCTTGGGATTGTTCCATGGCTTGAAGGCGTAGCCGAAGGTGAACATGTCCGAGTCCGATCGGATGCCCGGATACCGGAACAGATCCCAGGTGCCGCCCAGGTTTTCGCGTGCCTCCAGTATCTCGAAGGATTTGCCGGGACATCGGTCTTGAAGGTGGTATCCCGCGCCTATCCCCGAAATGCCGGCGCCGACCACCAGGACATCCACATGCCTGGTTTCCATCAGTTCCAATCCACGCGGGCGGCCACGTTGGCCGTCTCAGGTGGGGTCGCGTTCGACGGCGGTCTCGAAGCGGGCCGGGCGCGGATTCAGGTGGCCGCAGGCCTCGCAGGTGCGCCGCTGCTCGGAGCTGTAGAAGTGTTCGAACACGGCGGGAAAATCGTTCTCGATATCCACCAGCTGGAAATATTCCTCGTACAGCAAGTGGTTGCAGCGCTCGCAGAACCACAGCAGGCCGTCCTTCTCGTGCGCCAGCCGCTTGCGTTCGATCACCAGGCCGACCGAGTTGGCTCCGCGCTGCGGCGAATGCGGCACCCGCGCCGGCAGGTAGAACATCTCGCCGGCCTTGATCGGAATGTCGCGCGCGGAACCGTTCTCCTGGATCCGGAGGACCATCTCGCCCTCGAGCTGGTAGAAGAACTCCGGGCCTTCCTCCCAGTGATAGTCGGTGCGCTGGTTCGGCCCGCCGACGATCATCACGAAGAAATCGCCGTCGACGATGCACTTGTTGCCGACCGGCGGCTTCAGCAGATGCCGGTGCTCATCGATCCAGGCCTGAAGGTTGAACGCGGGAGTGAGCATGTCAATTGTCCTCGGGTAGCACGGCCAGGCACTTCAGTTCGATGGCGATCGGCGTGGGCAGCGCGGTGATGCCAAGCGTGGTGCGGCAGGGCGCGTTCGCCGCGTCGGGAAAGTATTCCGCCCAGACCGCGTTGTAGGCGCGGAAATCGGCGCCCATGTCGGTGAGGAACACGGTGACGTCGACCAGGTCGCTCCATTGCGCGCCGCTGGCCTCCAGCACCGAGCGCACGTTCGCGAACACCGAATGGCACTGGGCCACGATGTCGTAGGCAAGCAGCTTGCCATCGGCATCCATCACATTGCCCGGGATGCTGTCGTCGCCGGCATCGCGCGGTCCGATCCCCGAAAGGAAAAGCAGCGAGCCCACCCGGCGCGCGTGCGGGTAATGGCCGACTGCCTTCGGGGCCTTGCCGGTGCGAATGGACCGAATTCATTTCAGCTCCTGCGGCCTGGCGAGCCGTGCCAACGCTGCTGCATAGGCGGTCGGGACCGCTTCGCGCGACGAGGCCTCCATGCCGAGTTGGCGTACGCGACCATCGTGCAGGCTGTACACCCAGCCGTGCACCGTCAGCGCCTGGCCGCGCGACCAGGCATCCTCGACGATGGTGGTCTGGCAGACATTCATCGTCTGCTCGATCACGTTCAGCTCGCACAGGCGCGCGTGCCGCAGCGACTCCAGCTCGCGCGTCATCGAGCAGGTGCGCATGCTTCTGCGCAACATCGCCGACATGTCGCAGCCAGTTGTCGGCCAGCCCGACCCGGGTGCCGGTCATGCTGGCGTGCACGCCGCTGCAGCCGTAATGGCCGACCACCAGGATGTGCTCGACCTTCAGGAGGTCCACGGCGAACTGGATGGTGCTCAGGCAGTTGAGATCCGTATGCACCACCAGGTTGGCGACGTTGCGGTGGACGAACACCTCGCCCGGCGCCAGGCCCATGATCTGGTTGGCGGGAACGCGCGAGTCCGAGCAGCCGATCCAGAGATACTTCGGCGCCTGCTGCGTGGACAGCCGCTTGAAGAAATCCGGATCCTCCGCGCGCACCCGGGTCGCCCAGGCCCTGTTTCGTTCGAGCAGTTCGTTCAATTCGCTCATTGCCTATCCAAGGTTTATGCAGACGTTCTTGCTTCGGTGAAGAAGCGCATCGCCTCCAGGCCGCCCTCGCGGCCCAGGCCCGATTGCTTCATGCCGCCGAAGGGCGTGCGCAGGTCGCGCTCCAGCCAGGTGTTGATCCAGACGATGCCGACATCGATGCCGGCCGCCAGGCGATGCGCGCGGCGCAGGTCGTTGGTCCACAGGCTGGCTGCCAGGCCGTACGAGGAGGCATTGGCCAGGGCCAGCGCCTCTTCCTCGTCGTCGAAGGGCTGCAGGGTCACCAGCGGTCCGAAGATCTCCTCGGTGTTGGTTCGCGATTGCGGTCCCAACGCCTCGACTACCGTCGGCGCGATGAACCAGCCTGCCTCGCAGCGTCCCGGAGGCTGGACGGCATTGCCGCCGCAAAGCACGCGGCCGCCTTCGGCGCGCGCCAGCTCGACGTAGCCCATCACCTTGTCGAAGTGCGCCTTCGAGACGACCGGACCCATCGTGGTTCCCGCCACGCTTGGGTCGCCGACCTGAATTTGCCTGCAGCGCGCAACGAAGGCGTCACGGAACTCGTCGTAGTAGCGGCGTTCGATCAGCAGTCGCGAGCCGCACAGGCAGATCTGTCCGGAATTCTGGAAGGCCGAGCGAACGATGGTGTCGAGCAGCCTGTCTCGCGGCGCGTCGGCGAACACCAGCGTCGGATTCTTGCCGCCCAGTTCCAGCGAAGATTTTCTTCAGGTGGCTGGCGCAGAACGCGGCGATGCCGCGACCGACGGCCGTGCTGCCGGTGAAACTGATTGCCTTCACGCCCGGGTGCTCGACCAGCGCCTTGCCGACTTCGCCGCCCAGGCCGTGGACGATATTCAGTACGCCGGGCGGGAAGCCGATTTCCATGGCGAGTTCGCCCAGCATCCATGCACTCAGCGGGGTGACTTCGCTCGGCTTGCCGATCACGCAGTTCCCCGCCGCCAATGCCGGTGCGATCTTCCAGGTGAACAGGTAGAGCGGAAGATTCCACGGGCTGATGCAGCCGACCACGCCCAGTGGTTGCCGCAGCGTGATGTTCAGCCCGGCTTCGCCCTGGTGCGATTCGCTGGCGAACTGGCTGGCGGCCGCGGCAAAGAAACGCAGGTTGCTTACGGCGCGCGGGATCTCGATGTCGCGCGCCAACGCCAGCGGCTTGCCGGCATCGCGAGATTCGGCTTGGGCGAATTGTTCCAGGCGTCCTTCCAGCGCATCGGCGAGGCGGTTCAGCCAGCGGCCGCGCTCGCTGGCCGGTAGCGCTGCCCAGGCCGGGAAGGCGGCGCGCGCAGAGGCAACGGCGCTGTCGATGTCGGGTCCATCACTGGACGGGCATTCGGCGAATTTCAAACCTGTCGCCGGCTCGAACACGTCCAGCCAGCGTTCGCCAGCCGGCGCGCTGGCCTTGCCGTTGATGGTGTTGGACAGCCTGATCATGGTGCAAGCGTAACCCGCAGCCCACCCCTTCGCACAGGGCGAACGCGCCGCTGTTTACAGGGAGCGCGTCCGGCCGCCATCGACCGGCAGATTGATGCCGTTGATGTAGCCGGCCTGCGGCGAGCACAGGAAGGCGACCGCCGCGGCGATCTCCCCGGCTTCCGCGAAACGTCCCGCCGGCACGGTCGCCAGCATCGCGTTGGCGATATCCTCCGCCGGCTTGCCGCTGGCTTCGGCCCGCTCGCGCAATATCTGTTCCAGCCGCTGGGTACGCGTGTAGCCGGGCAGCACGTTGTTGACGGTGATGCCGAAGCCGCCGAGTTCCGATGCCAGCGTCTTGGCCCAACTGGCGACGGCGCCCCGGATCGTGTTGGACACGCCGAGGTTGGCGATCGGTTCCTTCACCGAGGTCGAGATGATATTGACGATGCGGCCCCAGGACGCGGCTCGCATGCCGGGCAGCACCGCCTGCAACAGGATCTGGTTGGCGATCAGGTGTTGCTGGAAGACCGCCAGGTAGACGGCTAGCATCGGCGCTGTGCGCGGGACCGCCGGCAGGGCCGGCGGTGTTGTTGACCAGGATGTGCACGGGGTTTGCGCCGCAGAGCGTTTCGAGTTTCGCGCGCAACGCCGGGCCATCCGACACGTCGGCAGCCAGTGCGCCATGCACCTGCGACAGATCCGGGCAGGGCAGGGCCGCGACCAGTTCGTCGAGCTTGTCCTGTCGCCTGGCCAGCACCGTGACGCTGGCGCCGAGTTCGGCCAGGGCAATGGCCGAGGCGCGGCCGATGCCTTCGGAGGCGCCGCAAACCAGGGCGTGCTTGTCTGCAAGGATCGAGCTTCATGGGGTTTCCTTCGTGGCGCGTTTCGCAAGTTGATCCAGCATCAGGCCGGCGACGGCCAGACCGGAATCGCCGCGGCGCGAGAGTTGCCCGGCCGCGCCACGGATATTGGCCTCGGGATGATTCTGGCTGAGCTTGAACTTGAGCTCGACGTGCTCGGGCTTCATCGTGAAGCCGACGATTCCGCGCAGTTGGCTGCGCAATTCCTTGCGCTCGATGTCGAACCGCCAATCGCTGCCCATTTCGTCCTCATGGCGATCCGAGAGCGCGGAGACTATCGATGCAAGGCCGGCTTCGTCCTCGACGATCTCCAGCGGTCCGCTCAAATGCGCCACCGCATAGTTCCAGGTCGGTACCCGCGCTGCCGTTTCCTTGTCCGGGTACCAGGACGGCGAGATGTAGGCATGCGGGCCCTGCAGGACCAGCTTGGCCTGCCCGCCATGCCGCCACTGCGGATTGGCGCGGGACCAGTGGCCCTGCACGCAGATCCCGGACTCGTCGCGCCGGTACAGAACGGGAACATGCGAAACGAACGGCTCGCCTTCGCTCATGGTGATCAGCGTGGCGAACGGATACTGCATCGCAAGCGCATCGAGCAGCGCCAGGTCGCCCTCGGCAAAATGAGCCGGCAGGTACACCTTAGTGCCGCGGACCCAGGGTGCGGATCATTTGCGGCAACAACTCTTCATCGCTGTCGCCATGCGGCGGCTGCAGTTCCTCGAGCAGCAGGCCGATCACTTCCGCGTCATCGTCGTCCATGCCCTCGAGCGAGCGGAAGTCGGCGTCCATCAGCGCTGCGCGGGCAATGTCGTCGCTCTCGTAGGTCAGGGTATCGCCCTGGCTGTCGAAGACATGGGCCACGCCGCTGTTGAGCACGCGCAGACGGGCCCAGACCAGCAAGTGCTCGGGCGCGGCCAGCCACCATTCCTCGCGCTCGTAGTCGGGCATGTCGTAGCCTTCGTACATCTCGTTCTTGTCACTCATTTCAAAATCCTGTCGTGGCGACTATGCAGACGGCGCTGCCGATCACGCCAACCAGCGTGATCCAGCCCATGATGCCGGCGATATTGCCGAATTGACGCAAGGCGGCGTCGGCCAGTTTCCGCTGGCCGAAGCACATCAGCCACCAGCTGTAGGCCAGCCCGCCGTCCGCCGTGCCCGGCGCGAAGGCCAGGCCCCGGTCGAGATGTTGCCGGTGCGACAGCACGCGCATGCCGAAATGCGCCGGCCCCGCGGAGCCGGCCAGGCCGAGGAAGAGAAACAGCAGCGCCTGAGCCATGGATCAGAACGTGGCCAGGCCGGGCGCGCGCGGGTAGGGAATGGCGTCGCGGATATTGGACAGCCCGCAGACATAGACCACCAGCCGCTCGAAGCCGAGGCCGAAGCCGCAATGCGGCACGGTGCCATAGCGGCGGAAATCGCGATACCACTCGTAGTGCGCCGGGTCGAGTCCGAACTGGCCCATGCGCGCATCGAGCACGTCCAGCCGCTCCTCGCGCTGGCTGCCGCCGATGATCTCGCCGATGCCGGGCGCCAGCACGTCCATGGCGGCGACGGTGCGTTCGTCGTCGTTCAGGCGCATGTAGAACGCCTTGATCTGCTCCGGATAGTTCACCACCACCACCGGGCGGCCGACATGCACTTCGGTCAGCCAGCGCTCGTGCTCGGTCTGCAGGTCCAGGCCCCATTCGACCGGGATAATCGAATTTCTGCCCGGACTTCTGCAGCAAGGTCACGGCATCCGTGTATTCGATGCGTTCGAACGGCGCGGCGATGAAATGCTCGAGCTTGCTGATCGCGGTTTTCTCGACGCGCTCGGCGAGGAACGCCAGGTCGTCGGCGCGCTCGTCCAGCACCGCCTTGAAGATGTATTTGAGGAAGCGCTCGGCCAGGTTGGCGTCGTCGTTGAGGTCGGCGAAGGCGATCTCCGGCTCGATCATCCAGAACTCGGCCAGGTGGCGCGTGGTGTTGGAGTTCTCGGCGCGGAAGGTCGGGCCGAAGGTGTAGACCTTCGACAGCGCCAGGCAGAACGCCTCGACGTTGAGCTGGCCGGAGACGGTCAGGAACGCTTCCTTGCCGAAGAAGTCCTTGCTGAAATCCACCGCGCCGTGGCTGTCGCGCGGCAGGTTCATCATGTCCAGGGTCGAGATGCGGAACATCTGTCCCGCGCCCTCGGCGTCCGAGGTCGAGATGATCGGCGTGTTGACCCAGAAGAAGCCGTGTTCGTGGAAGAAGCGGTGGACGGCCATCGCCATGCATGTGGCGGATGCGGGTGACCGCGCCGAACAGGTTGGTGCGCGGACGCAGGTGGGCGACTTCGCGCAGGAATTCCAGCGAATGCGCCTTGGGCTGGATCGGGTAGGTTTCCGGATCCTCGACCCAGCCGACGACTTCGATCGAGGAGGCCTGGATCTCGAAGCTCTGGCCCTGGCCCTGCGAGGCGACCAACGTGCCGGTGGCGATCACCGAGCAGCCGGCGGTGAGGCGCTTGATTTCGGTTTCGTAATTTTCCAGGGTGGCCGGCGCCACCACCTGGATCGGGGCGAAGCAGGAGCCGTCGCTGACGTTGACGAACGACAGCCCGGCCTTCGAATCGCGGCGGGTGCGGACCCAGCCACGGACCGTGACTTCGCTGCCCGCGGCGACCTTGCCGGCGAGCGCCTGCTGAACACTGACCACTGCCATGCCTTGAATCCCCGGCCCTGACGGCCCAAATACGAGACGAATAGGATACCCGCAGGCGAGCCGTTCACCCAGCGCGGCTATACTGTCGACCAAGCAAGGAGCCTGACCATGGCCGTTACCCTCACCCCCGCCGCCGTAGATCGCGTCCGCCAGTTCATGGCGGCGACGCCTGGCGCCCTCGGGCTGCGCTTCGGCGTCAGGAAAAGCGGCTGCTCGGGCTGGGCCTACGTGGTCGATATCGCCACCGAGGGCCGGGCGGACGACGCCGTGTTCGAGCAGGACGGGGTGACCGTACGGGTCGATGCCGAAAGCCTGGCGCAGGTCGAGGGCACCGAGATCGACTTCGTGAAGACCGGCCTGAACCAGCAATTCGTGTTCCGGAACCCCCGGATGGCGGCCGAATGCGGCTGCGGCGAGAGCTTCACCACCAGCGATCGGGCCGCCTGACTGCCAAATCCCTGACTTTTCTGGCATAATGCCCGGCTCCCGAGTGCTCACGCCCCGGGATTACTTGCTCCACGGCCACCGGCCGGGGGCTGCCAGGCCGCAAGGCCGCATCCACAAGTCAAGGAAACAACCCATGCGTCACTATGAAGTCGTGTTCATGGTCCACCCGGACCAGAGCGAGCAAGTGCCGGCCATGATCGAGCGCTACAAGGCGCTGATCGAAGGCGACAACGGCAAGATCCACCGTCTGGAAGATTGGGGCCGCCGCCAGCTGGCGTATCCGATCGAAAACCTGGTCAAGGCCCACTACGTGCTCATGAACATCGAGTGCGGCGCCAAGGTCCTTACCGAACTCGGCGACAGCTTCCGTTTCAACGACGCCGTGCTGCGCCACATCGTGCTGTCGCGTCCGTCCGCCGACCTCGAGCCGTCCCTGATCCTCAAGAGCAAGGATGAGAAGGGTGACCGCCGTCGTCGCGATGACGATTCGATGGATGGCGGCATTGACGCCGTCGACGCAGCCTGATCCCGAGGAATACGACCATGTCCAAATTTTTCCGTCGCCGCAAGTTCTGCAAATTCACCGCCGAAGGCATCACCGAGATCGACTACAAGGACCTGGGCACCCTGCGCCAGTACCTGAGCGAGAACGGCAAGATCGTGCCGAGCCGCATCACCGGCACCAAGGCCAAGTACCAGCGCCAGTTGCAGACCGCCATCAAGCGCGCCCGCTTCCTGGCGTTGATCCCGTACACGGACAACCACAACGTCTGAGTTCTTACGTCCTTACGGACAGCCACAGTTGCGGGACCTCGCGTCCCGCTAACGTAACGGAGCTGCAAAAATGAAACTGATCCTCCTGCAAAAAGTCGTCAACCTCGGCGGCCTCGGCGACAAGGTCGACGTGAAGCCGGGCTACGGCCGCAACTTCCTGGTTCCCTACGGCAAGGCCGTTCCGGCGACCGCCGCCAACGTTGCCGCATTCGAAGCCAAGCGCGCCGAATACGAAGCCAAGGCCGATGCCGTCCTCGCCGCCGCCCAGGCTCGCCTGGCTGGCCTGGAAGGCGCCGAAGTCACCATCAACGCCAATGCATCGACGGAAGGCAAGCTGTTCGGCTCGGTGGGCGCGCGCGACATCGCCGAAGCCTTCACCGCCGCCGGCCACAAGCTGGAAAAGTCGGAAGTGATCATGAGCGAAGGCGCGATCCGTCGCACCGGCGAATTCGAAGTCACCGTGCACCTGCACGCCGACGTCGAGACCAAGGTCAAGGTCATCGTCGCGCCGGAAGCCTGAGTCGCGCCCCTGCAACCGATGAATCAGGAAGGCCACCTCCGGGCGGCCGTTTTTTTTGGGGGCACGACTCCCGGGCCGGTGCTCCGCTATGATTCCAGCCAGAACGGGCCGGGTTGTCCGGCGCGGCTGCAAAGGGTCGGACTGCCATTGAAGCGTCTGCGTCCCTACTGCCGATTCCTTGAATGCACCCGCAAGGGCGCACCGGCGCCACGCGCCTAGGGCCTGCGTCATGGTCGAATTTCCTGGTTACACCATCCTTCGGCCGCTCGGGCGCGGCGGCATGGCCACGGTTTACCTCGCGCGGCAGGAATCTTTGGGCCGAGAGATCGCGCTCAAGGTGCTTGCCACCACGTCGCAGGATGATGCGACCGCGCACGAGCGCTTCCTGCGCGAGGCGCGCATCGCCGCCAGCCTGCGCCATCCGCACATCGTGCCGATCCACGACTTCGGCCTGCACGGCGACTTGGCGTACATCGCGATGGAGTACCAGCCTGGCGGCACGGTGGCGCCGCTGGCGGGGGAGAAACTGCCGCCGCGGGAGGCGCTGCGGATCGTGCGCGACATCGCCGGCGCGCTCGACTATGCGCATGGCCGCGGCGTCGTGCACCGCGATATCAAGCCTGACAATATCCTTCGCGGTGAACACGGCGGGGCTGTGCTGACGGACTTCGGCATTGCCCGTCTGCAGGGCGCCTCGGTACTGACCGCCGAAGGCACCAGCGTCGGCACGCCGCTGTACATGAGCCCGGAACAGTTGCGCGGTGACAAGGTGGACGGACGCAGTGACCTGTACAGCCTGGGAGTGGTGCTGTGGCAGTTGCTTACGGGCGATCCGCCGTACTCGGGCCATGACGCCTGGTCGATCGGCACCCAGCACATCACCGCCGCCATCCCGCGACTGCCACCGGCGCTGGCGCACCTGCAGCCGCTGCTGGATGACTTGCTCGCCAAGCAGCCGGAAGCGCGCCTGCAAAGCGGCGCGGAATTGGTGCAGCGCATCGACGCCATGCTCGCGACGACGGTCACGCCGGACACCGTTCCCGCCGCTCCGGTTCATGTGTCGCCGGCTACCGGCAGCATCCCGGAAAACCGCGCAGTTGATCGACGCGCGGCGGCGCCCGCTTTCCGCAACCCGGCCCTACTCTCGCCGCGCAAGCTGGCGGTGGCGGCCGCCGGTGCGCTCCTGCTGGCGGCGGCTGCAGGGGCTTGGTGGCTGCGCCCGCAGCCCGCGGCGCCGCACGGCATGATGGTGCGGCTGGCCGGATTCCGGATGCTGTCCGCGGACCTGCCGACGACGACCGGCGATACCGTGGATGCGGAGATCACGGCGGCGTTCAACGCCGATGGCGTGGTCGGCGTCTCCAATGCCGCCGCTCCGCCGTCGGGTTCGGCGCCTGCCTATGCCCTGGGCGGCACGGTCCAGAGGGACGGAGAGACGATCCGCGTCATCACCCGCCTGAGCAACGAGCGGTCCGGCGCGACCCTGTGGACCAACAACTTCAATTACGACGGCAACGAGTCAACGAAGGTCCCCCGCCACATCGCCATCGATGCCGGCAATGTCGTTCGCTGCGGCCTTTTCGGGGCCTCCACCTACGCCAAGCCGCTGCCCGACGCGGTCCTGCGCGATTACATGCAGTTCTGCCAAGGCTACTGGGATCCCTATCTGGGGGAAGGGCATAAATCGCTGGTTCCCGCGCAACGGGTCGTTGCCGCCGTTCCGGATTTCTCCTGGGGATGGGCGGCGGTCGCCGGTGCCTACTGGAAAGTTGCCGGGGCCGCGGCAACTCCTGAATCCGCCAAGGAAGCGCGCTCCAACGGGCGCCAGGCCGCAGACCGCGCCATCGCCATCGACCCCAAGAACAGTGAGGCGCTGTATATCAAGTCTCTGCTGGTCGATTCGCACGACTGGCTGGGCCGGGAAACCCTTTTGAAACGCGCCGTCGAGGCGCGCCGCCTGGATTGTGGGTGCGAGCACCATCAGTACGGGTGGATGCTGGCGAACGTCGGTCGGATCGGGGACGCACTCGACCAGTTGCGCCGGGCCAACGACATGCTGGCACTGTATGTGTACACGCCGCTTACGCTGGCCGATGCGCTGGTCGCCGCGGGCAAGCCCGAGGAGGCAAGGCGGTACTACGATGCGGCGGTGGGACTTGCCCCCGACGCCCGCTTCGCCAGACGAATCGCGGCGTACGGGGCGACCATGACGGGTGACACGGGCGTTCTGCTCGACCCTGGCTCAGCCCAGTCGGCGGAGGTGCGCGCTGCGTTCCTGGCCGGAGATCGCGCAATGGCGTCGGCGGATCCCGGCGCCAAGGCACGCGCCGTGCAGGCGCTGGTCGCGCTGCCCCGCGACCAGCAGGACGAAGGCGTCACGTTTTTGCTGGCAGGGCTCGGCGCAGACCATGCGGCATTCGAGCTTGCGACCCGGTTGGCGACGCGCGGGGATTACCCCGGGGCGTCGATATTCTGGTATCGGAGCATGCGTGGAGCCCTGGCGGATCCGGGCTTCCCGGCGGTGGCGGAGAAACTCGGGCTCATGGATTATTGGAGGAAGGCCGGGGTCCGACCCGATGTCTGCAAGCAAGCGCAGGCGCCGCCCTTCTGCCAGTTGATCTGACATCCGTTGGCCGGTCATCGAAGGGCCGCCTGCGCGCGGCCATTTCCTTGATGAATTCGATGAAGTTGCGCTTGATGTCGATCGCCATCACCCGGCAGCCGATGCGCGCCAGGGCGATGGTCGTATTGCCCCAGCCGGGCCCGAATTCCAGCTCACGGACCGACGGCGCCGTCAAGCGGCCGTATCTCAGTCTCGTGAGACAGTTCCGGGTTATCCACAGACTTATCTGCAACGGTTCTGGTTGGGAAGGACTAGGATGGATTCGGGGTTGAGATCCGGCTGGTTCCTGTTCTCGCAATTCAATACTTCATCCGGCCGGCGAGGCGATCCATCCATCGCGCCGGTTCCATATTGCACTGCAGGAATAAATATCGTCCATGGCCGCACGCCCCGAATCATTCCGTACCGACAGCAAGCTCGACGCCTTGCGCGTGCCTCCGCAGTCGGTCGAAGCAGAACAGGCGGTAATCGGCGGCCTGATGCTGGCGCCGGACTCGCTGGACCGGGTCGGCGACTTCCTCACCGAGCAGGACTTCTATCGGCGCGACCACCGCCTTATCTATCGCGGCATTCGGGAGCTGTCGGAAAAGAGCCGTCCGTTCGACGCGGTGACCTTGGGCGAGTGGTTCGAGGCGAATAATCTTTCCGAGCAGATCGGCGGAATCAGCTACCTGATCGAGTTGGCCAGCACCACGCCCTCGGCCGCCAATATCCGCGCCTATGCGGAAATCGTCCGCGAAAAATCGGTGATGCGCCAACTGATCGAGGCCGGCACCGAAATCGTCAACGACGGCTTCCAGCCCGAAGGTCGCGACAGCCAGGAAGTGCTTTCCGCCGCGGAAATGAAGGTGTTCCGGATCGCCGAGCAGGGCCGTCGCGGCCGCGCCGATTTCGTGCCCCTGCGCGAGGCGATGAAGGACGCGTTCCAGCTGCTGCAGGAGCGTTACGAGAACCAGGGCAGCGTCACCGGCCTGCCGACCGGCTTCCACGATTTCGACGAAATGACCGCGGGCCTGCAGCCTTCGGACCTGATCATCCTGGCAGCCAGGCCGGCGATGGGGAAATGCCTGAGCGCCGATGCGGAGATCGTCCTTGATGATGGCTCCATCGCCACCATCGAGCAGATATGCAAGGCGCGGGATGGCAGCATCGGTACGTTGAGCGACGACTATCGACTCGCGCGCGCCAGGCCCTCGGACTTCATCGATGACGGCATCAAGCCGACCTTCGAAGTCACCACGCGCCTGGGCCGCCGGGTCCAGACCACCGCGCCGCACCCGTTCCTGACGCTGGATGGCTGGAAGCCGCTGCTGGACATCAGGGTCGGCGATTACGTGGCGGTGCCCCGGCGCCTGCCGGTGTTCGGCGACCAGCCGATGCGCGAGTGCGAGTTGACGCTTCTTGCCTATCTGATTGGCGACGGCGGACTGACCGGCAACCAACCCAAATTTACCAACACCAATCCAGTGATCGTTGCCGATTTCATCGCCGCCGTGGAAGCGTTCGGCGGCGTGATCGCCAACCCGAGCGAAACGCGACCGCGCTTTGCTTCTTCGTGGCGAGTCACGGCTGACGCCGACAGGGTGGCTGCGCGACGGGATAACTTCGCGAATGCGCTCGACGCGCGAATTGCGGCCCAGGGTCGGACAGCCCTGAGCGTGGCGCAGGCGGTCGACGTCAGTCCAGCCAGCCTCTCCCACTGGCGCAAGGGCAAGACGGTGCCCGATCACGACGCATTCGGACGCCTGTGCAGCGTGCTCGCCGTGACGCCCGCGGGCCTGGCGGCTGACGGCATCGGGTCCGCGCGGCACAACGCGCCAAATCCATTGACGCTTTGGCTACGCGAGCTCGGGCTCATGGGCAAGGACGCGCATGGCAAATGCGTACCCGCGCCGGTGTTCCGACTGCCGCGCGAACAACTCGCCCATTTCCTCGGGCGGTTGTTGGCGACCGATGGCTGGGCGACTGTGTTGGCTTCGGGACAGGCCCAGATCGGTTACGCGAGTGTTTCCGAGCGCCTGGCGCGCCAGGTCCAACACCTGTTGCTTCGGTTTGGCGTCGTCGCCAAGTTGCGGCAGCGCTGGGTGAAATATCGTGAGACGCGCAGAGTGTCCTGGCAGCTCGACATCACCGACGCCGACTCGCTCCGGTCCCTGATCGCGGAGATCGGCATTTTCGGCAAGCAATCCGCCACCGATGCGGTAATCGGCGCATTGCGCGACCGTCGCGCGCACAGCAACGTCGATCATGTTCCAGTGGAAGTGTGGAAGCTGGTTGCGGCTGCGAAAGGCGAGATGTCCTGGGCTGAGCTGGCCCGTCGCACCGGACACAACGAGACCAACAGCCACGTCGGCAAGCGCGCCCTGTCCCGCGACCGGCTGGCCCGGATCGCCATGGTCCTGCAGGACGCCAAGTTGGCGGCGTTGGCCGCCAGCGACGTGGTCTGGGATCGCGTCGAGTCGATCATCGCGACCGGGCAACAGCAGGTGTATGACCTGACCGTTCCCGATACCCACAACTTCATCGCCAACGATGTCTGCGTGCACAACACGACCCTGGCCCTGAACATGGCCGAATACGCCGCGCTCAAGACCAAGAAGGCCGTCGCCGTCTACTCGATGGAAATGTCCGCCTCGCAGTTGGCCTTCCGCCTGATCTCCTCGATCGGCCGCATCAACGCCACCCGCCTGCGCACCGGACAACTGGAAGACGAGGATTGGTCGCGGGTGAACATGGCGATCAAGATGCTGTCCGACGTGAAGATATTCATCGACGATACGCCGGCGCTGTCGCCTGACGTATTGCGCTCGAAGGCGCGCCGGATCAAGCGCGAGCACGATCTCGGCCTGATCGTGATCGACTACCTGCAATTGATGACGGTGCCCGGCACCGGCGAGAATCGCGCGACGGAAATTTCCGAGATCTCGCGCTCGCTCAAGGCGCTGGCCAAGGAACTCAACGTGCCGGTGATCGCCTTGTCGCAGCTCAATCGCGGCCTGGAAGCGCGCACCGACAAGCGCCCGGTCATGGCCGACCTGCGCGAGTCAGGCGCCATCGAGCAGGACGCCGACATCATCGTGTTCATCTACCGCGACGAGTACTACAACAAGGAATCGGCCGACAAGGGCCTGGCCGAGGTGATCATCGGCAAGCAGCGTAACGGCCCGACCGGCGTGTGCAAGCTCAAGTTCTTCGGCGAGTACACCCGTTTCGACAACCTGGCCCGCGACAGCGTCGGCTCCTTCGAGTAGCCGCTGCTGCGATTCCGCTAGACTAGCGTCATGTCACGCGCCACCACCGCCACCATCCATATCGATGCGCTGCGCCACAACCTGGCGCCAGGTGCGCGCGCTTGCGCCGGGCTCGCGGGTCATGGCGGTGGTCAAGGCCGATGGCTACGGGCATGGATTGGAACGCGTGGCGCGCGCGCTGGCAGGCGCCGACGCGTTTGGGGTCGCGGCGCTGTCTGATGCCGAGCGCTTGCGCGCCGCCGGGCTGTCGCAACGCATCGTGCTCCTGTCCGGGTTCGACGAGCCGTCCGACCTGCCGCAGCTTCGACGGCTCGCCGTCGACACCGTCGTCCACCATGAAGCGCAGCTGGCGATGCTCGAGGCCGACCGCGAGGCCGAGCCGGTCCGGGTCTGGCTGAAGCTCGATACCGGCATGCACCGGCTGGGTTTTGCTCCGGAACTCGCCGGGCAGGCGCATGCGCGGCTCAGGGCGCTGGCCAATGTCGATGACGACATCACCCTGATGACCCATTTCGCCAGCTCCGACGATTTTTCCGGCGCGCAGACGCGGGGGCAGCTCGGCGCGTTCGCCGGGGCAACGAATGCGCTGCCCGGGGCTGCCTCGCTGTCCAACTCCGCCGCGATCCTGGGCTGGCCCGACGCGCACCGCGACTGGGTTCGCGCAGGCGGCGCGCTGTACGGCCTGTCGGTGGTGGAGGGCAAGACCGGCGCCGACTTCGGGCTCAAGCCCGCGATGACTCTGTCTACCCGCCTGATCGCGATCAATCGCGTCAGGAAGGGCGAGCGGATCGGCTACTCGGCAATCTCCGAGTGCCCGGAAGACATGGACGTGGGCGTGGCCGCGATCGGTTACGGCGATGGTTACCCGCGCCGCGCGCCGCCGGGAACGCCGGTGCTGGTGAATGGCGTGCGCGTGCCGGTCATCGGCCGGGTGTCGATGGACCTGATGACCCTCGACCTGCGCTCGATGCCGCAGGCCAGCGTCGGTGACCCCGTGACGCTGTGGGGCCCTGAATTGCCGGTGGAAGAGGTGGCCGCCGCGGCAGGCACCATCAGCTACGAATTGACCTGCTCGATCACCCGGCGCGTTCGCTTCGTCGAAGACTAGTGGTCGAACTGCAATCGGGCGAGTTCCGCATACAGCCCGTTCTGCGCCACCAGCTCCGCATGCGTGCCCTGCGCGACGATGCGCCCCTTGTCCATCACGATGATCCGGTCCGCCTTGAGCACCGTGGCCAGCCGATGGGCGATGACCAGCGTGGTGCGGCCTTCCATCAGTCGCTCCAGCGCCTGCTGGACGGCGCGTTCGCTTTGCGCATCCAGTGCCGAGGTCGCTTCGTCCAGCAACAGGATCGGCGCGTCCTTCAACAGGCGCACGGGCGATCGCCAGGCGCTGCTGCTGGCCGCCCGACAGGCGCGCGCCGCGCTCGCCGAGCTCGCTGTCGTAGCCGCCGGGCAACTGGCTGATGGAATTCATGCGCCTCGGCGCTGCGCGCGGCCGCCTCGATCTGCGCATCGGTGGCATCGAGCTTTCCGTAGCGAAGGTTTTCCCGCGCCGTGGTGCCGAAGATCACCGGGTCCTGCGGCACCAGCGCGATCGCGCTGCGCAGTTCGCCGGGATCCAGTTGCCTGATGTCGACGTCGTCCAGCAGCACGGCGCCAGATCTCGGGTCGTGGAAGCGCAGCAGCAGCTGGAATACGGTGGTCTTGCCGGCGCCCGAGGGGCCGACCAGCGCCACGGTCTCGCCCGGCGCGACGTGGCAGGCTGAAGTCCTCCAGGGCGGCTGCATCGGGGCGGCGTCGGATAATTGAAGTCCACGTGCTCGAGCCGCAGCTCGCCGCGCAAAGGCTTCTTGAGCAGTGAGCGGGATGGGCGGGAACCGGCAGTTGCGAGACCTCGCCCAGCAACTCGTTGATGCGCTCCATGCCGCCGCTGGCGCGCTGGACCTCGCTCCACACTTCGGTAAGCGAACCGACCGAGCCGGCGCCGATCATCGCGTACAGCACGAACTGTCCGAGCATGCCGGCGCTCATGGTTCCGGCGATGACATCCTGCGCGCCGACCCAGAGCACGGCGGTGATGGCGCCGAAGACCAGCACGATGACCGTGGCGGTCAGCAATGCCTGCATCCGGATGCGCTTGCGCGCCGCCGCCAATGCACGCTGCACCGCGGTCGAAAAGCGCTCGCGCTCGAACGGCTCGCGCGCATAGCTTTGCACCGTGTGCATTGCATTGAAGGTTTCGCCGGCGCGGGCGTTGGCGTCGGCCACGCGGTCCTGGCTGTTCTTGGCGGCGCCGCGCACGCGTCGGCCCGACAGCGCGATCGGCAGCACGATCAAGGGAATGCCGATCAGAGCCAGGCCGGCCAGGCGCGGGCTGGTGATCGCCAGCATCACGGCGCTGCCGATCACCGTGATGCCGCTGCGCAGCGCGATCGACATGGCTCGAGCCGACCACGCTGCGCAACAGTTCGGCATCGGCCGAGAGCCGGGAAAGCAGTTCGCCGCTGCGGGTACGCTCGAAGAAGCTCTGGTCGAGCGAGAGCAGGTGCCCGTACAGGGTCTGCCGCAGGTCGGCGATGACCCGCTCGCCGAGCAGGGAGACGAAATAGAAACGCGTCGCGGTCGCCAGCGCCAGCACCACCGCGACCACGAACAGCAGGATGAACCATCGGTCGACCGACGTGCCGCGGGCGAAGCCCTGGTCGATCATGTGCTTGAACGCCACCGGGAAGAACAGCGTGGCGCTCGAGGAGATGGCCAGCGCCGGCAAGCCAGCGCGGCGAGCAGCGCGCGGTGCGGTCGCAGGAAAGGCAACAGCCCGCGCAGGGACATCAGGCGTTGCCGCGGCGTCTCGTTGGAACTGCTCATTCGCCTGCGGCCTCTATCATTTCCAGGATGGCCGCACCGCGACTCAGGTCGCGAAGGCGCTCCGCCAAGCTTGCAAACATGGAGGCGGGCAGGCGCAAACGCAAGCGCAGCCCCTGTTCGTCGAACGATTCGGCGAGTTTCTGGCGCGCTATAGGCAGGCAGGAGGGAGTGCACGGAGTTGGCGAGCGCGAAATCGCAGCTCAGGTGCGCCTCGACGAGTGACCAGCAATTCGCGTCGTTCGGCGGTGCGCAGGCATTCGGCCGCCGATGCCGCCGTAGGCCCGGGCCAGGCCGCCTGCGCCAAGGTTGATTCCCCCGTACCAGCGGGTGACCACCACCATCACGCGATCGAAGCCCTGGTTGTCGATCGCTGCGAGGATCGGCCGCCCGGCCGTGCCGCCCGGTTCGGCGTCATCGGAAAATCGATAGGCGGTGCCGAAGCGATAGGCCCAGCAATTGTGCGTCGCATCCGGATCGGCGATTTCGCGCAGCCAGGCAAGCGCCTGCTCGGCGGAGTCGATCGCGAGTCGCCTGGGCGAGGAATCGGCTCTTCTTTGTTTCCAGCGTGAAGCGGGACGCGGATGCCAGCGTGACCAGGCTCATTCGCGCATCAGCGGAGCAAGGTCCGAGGGGATGACGAATCCCGGGTAGCGCTTGTGGAATTCGAGCAGGCTTGCCTTCGCTTCCGCGGAGCGATTTTCCGCCTGCAGTTTCCGTATGTGCGCAAGCCAGGTCGCCGGCTTCATGGGCCCGGCTTCGGACTTCATGGCCAAGCCGCCGGTCTGCCGCGGCGTCGCTGGCGGCGGCGCGCTGCGCCATCTGCGATTCAGCGGCCGCCTTTGCTGCCGGCGCAGCCTGCACCGCGTTGGACGAGCGCCGTCGGAGCGGCCGGCGACCGCGGGCGCATGGCAGGCGCTCGTCGGCGCTGGCCCCCAGATCGGCGCTGCTGGTGACGTGCTCGTCCAGGTGCTCGCTGGCGAACGGTTCCGGCAAGTCGGCCGTCATCGGCGCTGGCGGTGGTGCTGCGCTCGGCGCGGCCGAATAGGCTTGCGCAGCAGGCGCAGGGGTGGCGCTCTTGAGTGCTGGCGATGCGGCAGGCGCATTGCCGGGCTCGCTCGCTTGCTGGTCCTTCAACTCGACCGATACGGTGGAATCCTCGGCCTTGTCCTCCATCCTCGCGGCGGGCGCGGACTCGGGGCGCATCGAATGCTGCGCCGGGTACATCAGCTGCAAACTCACGCCAAGGGCGAGAACGGCTGCCGCCGCACCGCCAATCCCCCAGAGTGCGCCGGCGGAGGCAATCCAGCGGGTCCGCGGCCGCCGCGACGCGGCCGCGGCGTTCCCGGCGGCCTTCAGGATGCGCGCGTCCAGCGCGGCCGGCGGTTCGCCGCCCGGCAGGGCGCGCAGGACGCGCGCCAGTTCGCGCTCCTGCTCATCGAGTGCCTCGGTCGTTGGAATCTGCTTGTTCATGGGTTCAGCCTGAGCCGCAGCTTGTCGAGCGCATAGCGAAGTCGCGATTTGACGGTCTCGCGCCCCACGCCGGTAATCTCGCCAATCTGCTCCAGCGAAAGCTCCTGTTCCAGGCGCAACAACACCACCTCCCGCTGATCTGCGGGCAATTCCTGCAAAGCCAACTGCAGGCGGCGACGCTCCTCGAAGGCGGACAGCTGCCGTTCCGGCGTCTGTGGATCGGCCTCGCGTTCGGCCCGCTCGACCGCATCCGCCGGCGCCGCCGGCCGGTGCTGCTGCGCGCGCCAGTGGTCGGTAAGCCGATTGTGCGCGATCTGGAATAGCCAGGTGCTGAATTTGGCCTCGGGCCGGTAGCGTTCGCGGGCGGTGATCACCCGCTGCCAGACATCCTGGTACAACTCCTCGGCGGTGCCGTGCTCGCGGACCTGGTGCAGCATGAACCGGAACAGCGGGCCGCGGTGGCGGGAATACAGCGTTTCGAAGGCAGCCGCATCGCCGGAGGCGTAGGCCACCATCAATTCCTCATCCGTAAGCTCCGCCACCATGGGACGGAGCGTACGAAGTTTTTACGTTCACGCATAGCGGGGATTCATTCGCTGATGGCGACCGGCTTGTCGCCCCCGGTCACCGCGCGGGCGCGGCCGACCAGGTCGAGGAACTCGGCGCGATAGCCCCAGCGATCGTCGCCGCCGGCGCTGGCCGCCAACGCGCGCACCTGGTTCCAGTCGAAGGCGCCGACATTGCTGCCGCCGCGCAGCAGGTCGGCATAGGCGGCGACGGCCGCGGACCAGCGCAGTCGCGGACTGGCGACCGACCTGATCTGTCCGCGCGTCAACGCACTCTCGATCAGTCGGCTGCTGTCGCTGCCTGGCTGCTTGTAGCGCAGGCGCAGCCAGCCGAGTTCATCCGACGCCGCGCTTCGCGCTGCAACCGGCTTGCCATAGCGAAGCGGATCCACGCTCTCGCCGCCGGAATCGACCAGGGTGATCTCGTACAGCGCGGTCACGTCGTGGCCGGCGCCGATCTCGCCGGCGTCGATCCGTGTCGTTGTTGAAATCCTCGCGGCGAAGCGCGCGGTTTTCATAGCCGATCAGGCGGTACTCGGCGACCACGGCCGGGTTGAATTCGAGCTGGATCTTCACGTCCTGGGCAATGGTGAGCATGGTCGACGCCATTTCCTCGACCAGCACCTGGCGGCCTTCGTTGAGCGAATCGATGTAGGCATGGTTGCCGTTGCCGATATCGGCCAATTGCTCAGCCATGGCATCGTTGTAGTTGCCGGTTCCGAAACCGAGCGTGGTCAGGGCGATGCCCGATTTGCGCTGGTCGCCGATCATCGTCTCCAGCGCCTTCTGGTCGAAGGTGCCGACATTGAAATCGCCATCGGTGGCCAGCACGACGCGATTGACGCCATCGCGGATAAACGCCTGTCGCGCCATCGCGTAGGCCAATTGCAGGCCTTCGCCGCCGTTGGTCGAGCCGCCTGCCTCGAGCTGGTCGAGCGCGGCCAGGATCCGTTCCTGTTCATTGCCCGGCGTCGGCGGCAGGACCAGTCCCGCGCTGCCGGCATAGACGACCAGCGACACCCGATCCTGCGGCCGCAATTGCTTGACCAGTTCCCGGAAGCTGAGCTTGAGCAAGGGCAACTTGTCCGGGTCCTGCATCGAGCCGGAAGTGTCGATCAGGAACACGATGTTGGATGCGGGGATTTCTGCACGCGACACGCGATAGCCCTGGATGCCGATCTGCAGCAACTGGTGCCTGGCGTTCCACGGCGCGCTCGCGATTTCGGTGCTGACCCGGAACGGGACGTCGCGGTTGCCGGGCGCCGGGTAGCCATAGTCGAAATAGTTGATCATCTCCTCGGCGCGCACGGCATCGGCCGGGGGCCGTTGCCCGGCCAGCAGCATGCGTCGCACGTTGCTGTAACTGCCGGTGTCGACGTCGATGGAAAAAGTGCTGACGGGGGATTCGGCGACCCGCTGGATCGGGTTGTCCTCGTGCCCGTCATAGTGCTCGGTGTTCGAGGGCGGGACCGCAGTCGGTGCCTGGAAAGCAAGCTTCGAAGGCGGTGGCGGCGGCGAACTGGCAGCCACTGCCCCGCCCATCGCCAGCGCGCTGTGCTGCTGGGCGCTGACCTCGCGCGGGGCAGCGTTCACGGCTGCGGGTCGGACCTTTCCTTCGGCCTTCGCGGCATCGGCTGCCTCGAAAGCCACGACTGCGGACGCTGCCGCAGAGTCCCCGGTTTCGGCACTGGGCTCGACGCGGGTGGATTGCTGGTTGCAGGCGCCGAGCAGGCTCAGCGAAACGGCGAGGCAAAGTGGTGACAAGCGCATGGCGGTGCTCCGTTGGGGTTCGGGAAGTTGAACGTCCCGGGTCCGCAAACGGGGTTGAGCGCAGTCCGCTTTCAGCTCTCGAGGCGGGTGACCGTCATCCGAAGCGCGCCTTCGGCCAGTTGCGCATCCAGTTCCTGGCCGACCCGCGCGTCGTTGGAGCGGCGCAGCACCGCACCGGAGACCGGGTCGCGAATGATCGCGTAGCCGCGCGAGAGCGTCGCGAACGGACTGACCGAATGCAGCGCGCGCGCCAGGCCCTGCAGGTTCAGCACGCCCTGCTCGATCCTGCTTCGGATCGTCGAGCGCAGGCGAAGCTCCAGCAGGGCAGCACGATGTCGTTGCGTGGCCAGGCGTTCGCGCGGATGCAGGCGCTCCAGTCCCTGTGCGCAGCGGCGAAGCGCCTGCACCCGGGAATTCAGATTGACCAGCAGGGCCGCATCGAGCTGCGCGCGCAGGAGCGCAAGCCGATGGCCGCCGCGCTCCAGCCGGAGTTGCGGACGAAGCGCCTGCAGCCGCAGGCCGGCCTGGTCGTTTCGCTGCGCCAGCGCGGTGTGCTGGCGGCCGATGGCCGAATCCAGGCGGCGGCGCAATTGCGCCAGGTGCGCAAGCAATTCGAAACGTTCCGGGACCAGCAATTCGGCGGCCGCCGAGGGCGTCGGCGCGCGCAGGTCGGCAGCGAAATCGGCCAGGCTGAAATCGATCTCGTGGCCCACCGCCGAGACCACGGGCACCGGGGATGCCACGATCGCGCGGGCCAGCGCCTCGTCGTTGAATGCCCATAGATCCTCGAGGGAGCCGCCGCCGCGCGTGATCAGCAGGGCGTCGTAGCGGCCGCAGTTGGCCGCCTTGGCCAGCATCTCGCGAATCTCGGCCGCGGCGCCCTGGCCCTGCACGGCTACCGGCAATACCTCGACTTCGAGCAGCGGAAATCGCCGCGACAGCACGCTGAGCACGTCCTGCACCGCCGCGCCGCGCGGCGAAGTGATCAGGCCCAGGCGCCGTATGAAACGGGGTAGCGGTCGCTTCCGCTCGGGCGCGAACAGTCCCTCCGCCGCCAGCCGGGCCTTCAGCGCCTCGAACGCCTGGCGAAGCGCGCCTTCACCGGCTTCCTCCATGTGCTCGAGCACCAGTTGGTAGTCTCCGCGCGCTTCATAGACGGTCAGCCGGCCGCGGACCAGGACCTGCAGGCCATCGCGCGGCGTGAAGCGCAGGTAGGTCGCCTTCTGCTTGAACAGCGCGCAGCGCACCTGGGCACGTTCATCCTTCAAGGTGAAGTACACATGCCCCGAGCCGGGCCGGGAAAAATTGCTGATCTCGCCCTGCACCCAGACCTGCGCGAAGGAGCCCTCCAGCAGGTCGCGCGCGAGCGCGTTCAGCTGCGCGGGTTTCAGGATCGGGCGCTCGCGGACTAGTTCGGACATGCGCGAATGCTACCAGCGCGGCCCGGGAGTGTCCGGCGCGGCGTTGGCCGCCACGCCGTGGTCTCGCGTAAACTCTCGGCAATGTCGCAACTCCGGAGCGTTCGCGTGGGTCCAAGCTATCGACTTCTCGGCGAGGGGATGCCCGAGCCCGTGGGCCTGGGCATGGCGACCTTTCCCGCGGACCCCAGGAAGACCACGCAATGGGTGGCTGCTCTGCCGCGGGCAAATGCCGCGGCAACCCAGCAAAGCCTGGCGTGGGCCCTGGACAGCCTGTCCGCGCAGCGCCTGGATGGTTCGCAGCGGCTGGCGATCCTGGAGCAGTTGCGCCTGGTCGTTGCGGAATCGATAGGACTGCTCAAGCGCCAATATGCCGGCAGCGCGCTGCCGCTGGCGGCGGCCAAGGCGACCGCGGCGCAGCAGGTCGAAGCCTTCCATCTCGCGCTGGCGCATGGCTATCGACAGGCGGTGGTGGAGTTCTGCGCGCCTGCCGGCAAGATTCCCCTGTTCCGTGGCAACAGCGTGGCGACGGCATTGGCGCGTTCGTCCTGGCATTACAGCCAGGCACTGGCGGTGGCGTGGCGGGTCTATCGCGCTCCGCACGCCGGCGTGTGGCAAGGACTGCATCGCGTGCACCGCTTCGCCGTCGATCACCAGTTGGAGACCAAGCACATCGAGGATCCGGTCGTCGGTGATTGGGTTGAGGCGCGTTCGCTCTACCTGCAGGCGCTGCTGATGGCCATCACGCACCCGCTCGCCTTCAGCCAGACCGAACAGGATGCGCTCTGGCTGGCCACCGCTGGCTTCGCCGACCGTTGCGCGCTGTTCCGGTCGACCCCGAAGGTCAATGCGCCGATGGTGCCCGAGGATGCCGACCACGGACCCGGTCCAGGAATTTCGGGCGAGGTGCATTCGCAATGGCTCGACATGGCGCCGTTCTGCGATGAAGTCGACGCTGCGCTGGCCAGGCAACGCGACGGCTTTTCCGAGTTCCGCCCGATGCGCGGCCATCCGATCCAGATGTCGGTGGAAGTGTTGCGCCGGCTCAAGCGATCCTTCGGCCTGGCTGCGGCGCGTTCGCACCGGCGACTGCCGGCGAGCCATCGCTTGCGTTCCGTTTTCGGCCTGAGCAGCCTGCACTTCTACCTGGCCGGGCAACGCGACTTCGAATCGTTCATGCGCCATGCGATGCAGCACATCGCGATGTCGGTCGATCGCGCATCCTGGGTCGATTCCAGCACTGAAGCGTCGCGGGTCCCGGTGCATGAAGCCCGGGTGCTCGACCAGAGCCTGGGTGGCTATCGCCTGGCATGGGATCATGCAGACCAGATACGCGCCCGGGTCGGCGAGTTGGTCGGCCTGACCCTGTCCGATGCCGATGAATATCCGGAATGGATGCTCGGCCTGATTCGCTGGCTGCGCTACGAAGCCGATGGCAGCCTGTCGGCTGGCATCGAGTTGATTTCCCGCCGGGCCAGCGCCGTGGGCCTGCGTCTGTATGACGATCAGGGTTTTGCCGCGGAGCCAATTCGTGCGGTCGAGATCGAGTCGCTTGAAGGAGCCGGCGAGCTTCATTTCCTGGCTCCGGCCGGCATGGATTGCGGCGCCAAGCGCATCGAGGTCGTTCGCGACGAGGCTGTTGCCAAGGCATCCAGCGCCGCTGGCATCGAGGAGATCCTGGCTGGCGTCGATGTCATGCTCAACGCCGGCGATTACGCCCTGCTGCGGCCCTTGCGGGCCGACCTGATCGCCGAAGTCGAGGGCGGAGCGGGGCAATGAGCCAGGCGACTTCCCACCCGAGGCGCGCCACCGGCACCGTGCGAATCGGCAAGATCCTGGTTGGCTCGGGTCATCCGATCGTCGTCCAGTCGATGACCAATACCGACACGGCCGATGTCGCCGGGACCGTGAAGCAGGTATCCGAACTCTGGCGGGCTGGTTCCGAACTGGTCCGGGTGACGGTCAACAACCCCGAATCCGCCGCGGCCGTGCCGCGCATCGTCGAAAAACTGTTGATGATGGGCATCGAAGTGCCGATCATCGGCGACTTCCATTACAACGGCCATCAGCTGCTGTCGGCCGAACCGGCTTGCGCGGAAGCCCTGGCGAAGTACCGGATCAATCCGGGCAACGTCGGCTTCGGAAAAAAGCGCGACAGCCAGTTCGGCGCGATCATCGAGTTGGCGCTCAAGTACGGCAAGCCCGTACGCATCGGGGTCAACTGGGGCTCGCTGGACCAGTCACTGGCCACGCGCCTGATGGACGAGAACCATCTGCGCGCCGAGCCATGGGATGCCACCCGCGTGTTGCGCGAAGCCTTGGTGCGCTCGGCGCTGGATTCGGCCGAACGCGCCGTCGAGATCGGCCTGGGACGCGACCAGATCATCCTCTCGGCAAAGGTCAGCGGCGTGCAGGAATTGATCGCGGTCTATCGCGACCTCGCGCAGCGCTGCGATTTTCCCTTGCACCTGGGACTGACCGAAGCGGGAATGGGCAGCAAGGGCATCGTCGCCTCGACGGCGGCGCTCGCGGTGCTGTTGCAGGAAGGCATCGGCGACACCATCCGCATTTCGCTTACGCCCGAGCCGGGCGCGTCGCGGACCCAGGAAGTCATCGTCGCCCAGGAATTGCTGCAGACCATCGGCCTGCGCGCGTTCACTCCGCTGGTGACCGCGTGCCCGGGATGCGGCCGCACCACTTCCGAATTTTTCCAGGAACTGGCGCAGACCGTGCAGGAACATGTGCGGGCGAAGATGCCGATGTGGAAAGTCAGCAATCCCGGCGCCGAGCACCTGACCCTTGCCGTGATGGGCTGCGTGGTCAACGGCCCGGGCGAATCGCGCCATGCCAACATCGGCATCTCGCTTCCGGGCACGGGCGAGGCGCCAAGCGCTCCGGTGTTCATCGACGGGCACAAGGCGATGACCCTGCGCGGCGAGAACATCGCGCAGGAATTCGTCGCGGTCATCGACGACTATGTCGCGCGGACCTATGCCCGCCGGGAGGCATAGGGCGAGCGGGGGACTAGGTCGGTTTCGGCCAGTAGCGCCGACTATGGCATGCGCTTTCTTCGCCGGCATGGCTGGCGAATCCTGATCCTGTTTGCGGGTGTGCTGCTGCCGCTCTGGATTCTTGCGGCGCTGGCGGAAGACTTGCGCGAGAGCGAAGTTTTTTTCTTCGATGCGCCAATGCTGGCAGCGGCACATCGGCTCGCGAGTCCGGCGATGGACGGCTTCTTCATGCTGGTCTCGAAACTGGGCTACTCGTGGGGCGTGATTCCGCTCGACATCGGGCTGTTCGCCTGGCTGGCCTGGCGCCGCCGGCATCGCGACAGTCTGTTCTTCGGACTGGCGGTGCTGGGTTCCCTGTTGCTGAACATCGCGGCCAAGCAGCAATTCTCGCGGCTCCGGCCGCAGTTGTGGCTCTCGGTGGCGCCGGAGACCAGCTTCAGCTTCCCGAGTGGACACGCCATGGGCTCGGCCACGCTCGCCGTCGCCTTGTGCTTCCTGGCCTGGCCTACGCGCTGGCGCTGGCCGGTGCTTTGGGCCAGCGCGCTGTTCGTTTTGCTGGTCGGGTTTTCGCGGATATACCTGGGCGTGCACTATCCGTCGGACATCGTTGGCGGATGGGCGGCCGGCACTGCCTGGGTGGTTGCGCTCCACCAACTGGTGGCCCGGCGCGCGCCGCCCTGAAACGTCAAAGCTGCCGTGTCTCCGGATTGATGTCCGGGTCGGTGACCGTGCGCCGCGCCAGCCTGGCCTCGCGCTGGGCGATGTAGACGTTGGATCCGAAGATTATCGCCGCACCAGCGACGGTCCAGCGATCGACGGTCTCGCCGAACAGGAAGTAGGCGAAGACGCCGACGACGATCACCTGCAGGAAGCTGATCGGCGTCAACAGGGAGGCATCCGCCAGTGCCAGCGCCCGCGTCCAGCACATGTGCGCCGTGGTCCCGAGCAAGCCCGACAGTCCCACCCAGAGCCAGGTGATGCCGGTCGGCGTGGTCCAGTAGAACAGGGCGGGAACCAGCGACAGCGGCACCCAGATCATCGTCGTGTAGATGACGATGGCGTCGGCCTTTTCGGTCCGCGAAAGGAACTTGATGCTGATCGCCACGCTGGCGCTCATGACCGCCGCCAGCACGGCGACCAGGCTGGCGAAGCTGAAGCTGTCGGTGCCCGGATGCATCAGCACCAGTACGCCGATGAAGCCGACGATCACCGCCGTCCAGCGGCGCGCGCGAACGACTTCGCCGAGCACCAGCACCGCGCCGATGGTCACGAAGATCGGCGTCGAGTACGACAGCGCGACGGCCTGGGCCAACGGCAGGTGGACGATGGCCCAGAAGCCGGCGAGCATGGACACGATGCCAATGCAGCAGCGGAGGAAATACAGCGACAGCTTGTCGGTCCGCAGAATTCCCCAGCCGTGACGGTAGAGCAGGGGGAGGGTGAACAGGAAGCCGAATAGATTGCGGAAGAACGCGATCTCGAAAGGGTGCAGTTCAGTCGACGCCAGGCGGATACAAACCGCCATGCTGCCGAAGAAGAAGGTGCTGGCGGCCATGAACATGACCGCGCGCCGAACCTGGTCCGTCCGTTCGAAGGGCTGGATGCCGCTCAAGGTCCCTTCCAGCGCGCGCCGATCAGGCGCGGCTCGGGCTCGAGCGCCACGGCAAATTTCTCCTGCACGGAGTCGGCGACCCGGTGCGCGAGCGACAGCAACTGGGCGCCCGTGGCCTTGCCATGGTTGACCAGCACCAGCGCGTGCTGGGCGGCAATGCCGGCGTCGCCTTCGCGATAGCCCTTCCAGCCGCGCGCTCTCGATCAGCCAGGCCGCGGAAATCTTGCGCCGTTCCGGCGCGTCGGCGGGGAAGACCGGCAGCCCCGGATAGCGCGCCTTCATCGCTTCGGCCTGCATCGGCCGACACCATCGGGTTCTTGAAGAAACTGCCGGCATTGCCCAGCAGCGCCGGATTGGGCAGCTTGCGCGTCCGGATCCGGCTGATCGCCTCGGCGACATGGCATGGCGCGCGGCGCGTCCACGCCCATCGCGGCGAGTTCCTCGCGCACGCCGGCGTAGTCGAGCTTGAGCTCGCGCTGCCTTGGCAGGCGGAACTCCACGGCCGTGATCACCCATTGGTCCGTCTCGGCCTTGAACCGGCTGTCGCGATAGCCGAACTCGCAATCGACGCGGCTCACCCGCTTGATCTGGTGCGGTGCCGCGATGGAAGGCCTCCACCGTCTCGATGAACTCGCCGACCTCGACGCCGTAGGCGCCGATATTCTGGATCGGGCAGGCGCCGACGGTGCCGGGAATCAGCGCCATGTTCTCGAGTCCCGACAGGCCCTTGCCCAGCGTCCAGGTGACCAGGTCGTTCCAGGACAGGCCGGCTTCCGCGCGCACCAGCGCGTGGCCGCCATCGTCTTCAAGGATGCGCGCGCCGGCCATCGTCAGGCAGATCACCACGCCGGGGAAATCGTCGGCGAACAGCAGGTTGCTGCCTTCGCCGAGCACCAGCACCGGTCCGTCGCGAAGCATGGCGAAGTCGAACAGCTCGGACAGCGACTCGGCGCGCGTGACATCGGCCATCATCGCGGCGCTGACTTGCAGGTGGAAGGTGTTGCGGCCGGCCAGCGAAACGTTTTCGGCCAGTTGGTAGCCTGGGCTCACTCCACGCCCTCGCGGCGATGGCGGATGGCGCTGACGCACTCGCCGATCAACTCGGGACCGCGGTAGATCATGCCGGTATAGAACTGCACCAGCTTGGCGCCGGCCGCGATCTTGCCGGCGGCATCGGCGCCGCTGAGGATGCCGCCGACGCCGATCAGCGGGATCGAGTCGTCCAGGCGCAGGCGCAGCTTGCGCAAGCACGGTGGTGGATTTCGCATAGCAGCGGCTGGCCGGACAGGCCGCCGGCCTCGGCGGCCAGGCGATGCGACTTCAGTATCGCGCATGGTCGATGGTGGTGTTGCTGACGATCACGCCATCGATCCGCGCCGCGTTGAGCACGCTGGCCATGCCGTCGAGTTCTTCGTCGCTCAGGTCCGGCGAGATCTTGAGCAGCATCGGCGTCCGGTGTCCGTTGACTGCCGCCGAGCTCCTCCTGGACTTCGCGCAGCTCGCCGATGAAGCGACGCAGCGTTTCCTCTTCCTGCAGGTCGCGCAGACCCGGTGGTGTTCGGCGAGGAGATATTCACCGTGATGTAGTCGGCCAGGGCGTAACACCCGCTCCATGCAATAGATGTAGTCCTCGGCCGCCTGCTCGTTGGGCGTGTCCTTGTTCTTGCCGATGTTTATCCCGAGGATGCCGTTGCGCCTGGCCTTCTCGACGTTGTGCACCAGGGCGTCGACGCCGGCGTTGTTGAAGCCCAGCCGGTTGATCACGGCGTTGTGCTCGGGGATCCGGAACATGCGCGGCTTCGGATTGCCCGGCCTGCGGGCGCGGCGTGGTGGTGCCGATCTCGACGAAGCCGAAGCCAAGCGCCATCAGGGCGTCGATGTGCTCGCCGTTCTTGTCCAGTCCCGGCGGCGCAGCCGACCGGGTTGGCGAACTCGATGCCGAACGCCTTGGTCTTCAGCGGGGCGGGGCGCGTGGCCAGAAGCGGATTGAGGCCGCTGCGGTAGGCGGCCTCGATGGCCTGCAGACCCAGATCCATGGGCCTGTTCCGCGTCGAGGCGGAACAGGAAATGCCGGGCCAGTGAGTACACGGAGCCGCCTTAGTTCAAGTGGCCGGACAGACCGCAGCCAGCCGAGCAGTACCGCGATGCCGCCGAAGAACAGGATGACCAGCATCAGGCCGATGAAGCTGAGCACGAGCATGGACCAGCCGAGCACCAGTCCGCCGACGGCCAGCCCGTCGCCTTCCATTGTTTCCTGGTTGCGCGCGATCTCGGCCCGGGCCATGTGCCCGGTGACGATCGCGACGATGCTGCCGAGCCACGGCAGCACGGTCCAGCCGAGGATCCCGGAGATCAGGCTGATGATGGCAAGGTTATTGGTCTGCTTGGGGCTGGCGTTCATGCCGGTGGCTCTCCTGTCGTCTAGAGGTCGAACTTGATGCCCTGCGCCAGCGGCAGCGCGTCGGAGTAGTTGATGGTGTTGGTCTGCCGGCGCATGTAGACCTTCCACGCATCGGAGCCCGATTCGCGGCCGCCGCCGGTTTCCTTCTCGCCGCCGAAGGCGCCGCCGATCTCGGCGCCGGAGGTGCCGATGTTGACGTTGGCGATGCCGCAGTCGGAGCCGGCCGCCGACAGGAAGTGCTCGGCCGCGCGCAGGTTGTTGGTGAAGATCGACGAGGACAGGCCCTGCGGCACGGCGTTCTGCATCTCGATGGCCTCGTCGAGCGTCTTGAACGGCATCACGTACAGGATCGGCGCGAAGGTTTCGGTCTGCACGACCGCGTCGGAGTTCTCCAGGCCGGTGATGATGGTCGGCAGCACGAAGTTGCCCTTGCCCGTCGATCGTCGCTGCCGCCGGTGCGCACGGTGCCGCCGGCGGCGCGTGGCCTTGGCGATGGCGCCGAGGAACTGCTGCACCGCGGCCTGGCTGTTGAGCGGGCCCATCAGCGTGGTCGGCAGGTCGGGTCGCCGATCTTGCGTCTCGACCTGCTTGTAGGCCGTGACCAGGGTCTCGAGCACGCTCGTCGAAGATCGTTCTCGTGCACGAACAGGCGGCGCGTGGTGGTGCAGCGCTGGCCGGCGGTGCCGACCGCGCCGAACACGATCGCCGGGATCGCCAGCTTCAGGTCGGCGGTTTCGTCGACGATGATGGCGTTGTTGCCGCCGAGTTCCAGCAGCGACGGCCCAGGCGCTGCGCCACGCGCTCGCCGACCAGCCGGCCGACATGGGTCGAGCCGGTGAAGCTGATCAGCGGGATGCGCTTGTCGTCGACGAAGCTCTGCGCCAGCTCGGTGCCGGCGTCGTTGAACAGGAAGAAGATGTCCGGGAAGCCGCCGGCGCGCAGCGCTTCGTTGCAGATCTTCATCGAGGCGATCGCCGACAGCGGGGTCTTCGGCGAGGGCTTCCAGATGCAGATGTCGCCGCAGACGCCGGCGAGGAAGGCGTTCCAGGCCCAGACCGCGACCGGGAAATTGAAGGCGCTGATGATGCCGACGATGCCCAGCGGGTGCCACTGCTCGTACATGCGGTGGCCGGGGCGCTCGGAATGCATGGTCAGGCCGTACAGCTGGCGCGACAGGCCGACGGCGAAATCGCCGATGTCGATCATCTCCTGCACTTCGCCGTCGCCCTCGGGCTTGATCTTGCCCATCTCCAGCGCGACCAGCGAGCCGAGCGCGTCCTTGTGCTTGCGCAGGGCGTCGGCGCACAGGCGGATGGCTTCGCCGCGCTTGCGGCGCAGGCGTGGTGCGCCAGATCTTGAAGGCGGCCTGGGCGCGCGTCCATGATCAGTGTCGTAGTCGGCCTGCGCTGGAGGCGTGCACCCGGCCCAGGATCTCGCCGTTGCTCGGGTTGACCGGCTCGATCACGCCGGCATCGTTGGTGGTCGACCACTCGCCGCGACCGAGGTAGGTGCCGGATTCGGTTGTCGGTCAGGCCGAGCGCGGTCAGTACGGGGTGGGTCATCGGGAACTCCGGTAAGGCAAGAAGGAAGGCGAGACGTTTCGCGAGAATCGTCAGGCTCGTCGGCAGGGCGCGGCGTTTACACCGAAACCCTTATGTGACAAGGTCTGTAGCCGATTCGCAGCGGTAGTGGATCAGGATTCGGGCAATTGGGTGGTTGGCAAGTTGGCGACCCCGGCCCGATTCGAACGGGCGACCTGATTCTTAGGAGGAATCCGCTCTATCCAGCTGAGCTACGGGGCCAAGCGACAACTGACAAGGATACCAAGGGCATGAGCAAGCAGATACCCGGGAGCGCCATTCCAGGGTCAAAATCCGGCGAAATGGCCCCCCTATGTCCTTGCTGATCCCGGAGGCAGCCATCGAGTACCTGAAACCGGGCAATCCGCGCCTCGAACAGCTGAAGGCCAGGTACGCCAAGGTGAGCACCGACGCCACCGCTCCCTTGCACTGGACCGACTCCTACGTCACCGCCGAGGAAATCCTGCAGTTCCGGGGCGACAACGCCTATGTCTGGCAACTCCGGGGCGACAACATGACGGCTGGCGCCTACGCGCTGGCGGCCTATTACATCGAATCCATCGACCATCTCGGGCTGATCGACCGCCTGGACGAGGACGGCCTGTTCGGGGCCTGCACCTTCGAGATCGGCGGCAGGCGCGTGTCGCGGGACCTGCTCGACTCGATCATCGAGATCTATTTCCTGGAAAAGCATCTCGGCCTGTCGTCCAGGCCAGGCTTCACCGTGCTCGACATCGGCGCGGGATACGGCCGGCTGGCGCACCGGATGCTGGCCGGGCTGCCCAACATCGGCCAATACCTGTGCACCGACGCCGTGCCCGTCTCCACCTTCCTGTCCGAGTATTACCTGCGCTTTCGCGGGCTGCAGGACCGGTCGACGGTGGTCCCGCTGGACGAGGTCGAGGCGGCGCTCGCCAGCCGGAAGGTCAACCTGGCGATCAACATCCACAGTTTCACCGAGTGTCACCTGCCGGCCATCGAATGGTGGGTTTCCCTGCTGGCGCGTCACCAAGTGGAGTACCTGATGCTGGTCCCCAACGCCTGCGACCACGGCGGACGACGCCTGGAGAACAACGACGGACGGGATTTTTCCGACATCATCGCGCGGCATGGCTATGGGCTGGTGGCGATGGAACCGAAGTACCGTGATCCCATCGTGCAGGACAACGCCATCAATCCGACCCACCACCACCTGTTCAAGCTTCGGTGAGGACCGCGATGAAACTTCTGGTCACCGGTTCGTCCGGGCTCATCGGCTCGGAAGTCTGCAGGTATTTTGCGCAGCTCGGCTGGACGATCCACGGGCTGGACAACAACCAGCGAGAAGTGTTTTTCGGGCCGCAGGGAACCACGAGGTGGAACCAGCATCGGCTGGAGGCCGAGCTTGGGGATTTCCAGCATCACGAGATGGACGTGCGCGACAGGAACGGCATCCTGGGACTGGTCGAGCGGATCAAGCCGGATGCGATCGTGCACGCGGCCGCACAGCCATCGCATGATCGCGCAGCCGCCATTCCGTTCGATGACTTCGATACCAATGCAGTCGGCACGCTGAATCTACTGGAGGCGGCGAGACGCTCATGTCCCGAAAGTCCCTTCGTCCATATGTCGACCAACAAGGTCTATGGCGACCGGCCCAACACCATCGCGCTGAAGGAGCTTGAAACTCGCTGGGACTTCGCCGATCCGGACTATTTCGACGGAATACCCGAGGATTTCTCCATCGATGCCTCGAAGCATTCGCTCTTCGGGGCGTCCAAGGTTGCAGCCGACGTCATGGTTCAGGAGTACGGGAGATATTTCGGCATGCCGACCTGCTGCCTCAGAGGGGGCTGCCTGACCGGCCCCAACCATGCCGGAGTGGAGCTGCATGGATTCCTGAGCTATCTGGTGAAATGCAATCTCGAGGAGCGGGAATACAGGGTTTTCGGCTACAAGGGAAAGCAGGTTCGCGACAACATCCACAGCCTCGATGTCGCCAGGTTCATCGCCGCGTTCATCGCCGCGCCCCGATCCGGCGAGGTCTACAACCTGGGCGGAGGCAGGAAAAACTCCTGTTCGATCCTGGAGGCGTTCGCACTGGTCGAGGGGATTTCCGGCAAGGCCCAGCGCTACAGCTACGTCGACGAGAATCGCGTCGGTGACCACATCTGCTACATCAGCAATCTTTCGAAAATGAAAGCCCATTTTCCGCAATGGGACGTCACGGTCTCGCTGGAAGACACCCTCGGCCAGATCGTCGAGGCTCACCGTCGATGAAGATCGCGTTCTCCGATTTCTGGCCGGGATGGGACGACCGGAAGAATTTCCTGGTGTCGATCCTCGGCGAACTCGGCATCGACTTCGAAATCGTCGATGGCCACGCCGATGTCCTGATCGCGTCGTGCTTCGGCTTTTCCTGGAAGGAAAAGCAGGCCGGCAAGCGAATCTACTGGACCGGCGAGAACTGGTACCGCGTGGATGATCCGCTTCCGCAACTGGACGGCCAGCGGATCATCGACTGTTTCGACATGGTCTACAGCTTCGACTACAACGACCATGCAAATCACTTCCGCGCGCCCCTGTACATGCTTGATTGCGTCGTCAAGGGCATCACCGACTTCAGCACGGTGATCAGGAGAAAGACCAAGGCACAGCTTCGAGCCGAATTCCCCGGCAGGAAATTCTGCACGTTCGTCCAGGGCAATGACCTGTCTCCATTCCGGAACGAGTATTTCCGGCGCCTGGGCGGAATCGAGGTGGTCGATTCGTTCGGGCCGGTCTTCAACAACACCGGAATCGTCGTCGACCGCGCCGGCAAGATCGAGAAGACCCGGGACTACCGGTTCGCGATGGCCTTCGAGAATTCCGAATATGCCGGGTATGTGACCGAGAAACTGGTCGACGCGCTGGTATCGGACGTGGTGCCGATCTACTGGGGCGGTTCCAGGGTGTCGGAGGAGTTCAACGACAAGGCCTTCGTCGACGTGGGCGCGCTGGGAGTCGAGCAGTCGCTGGATCTGGTTCGCGAACTGAACCGCGATTTCGAGTTGTACTGGTCCTATTATGACCAGCCCGTCGTTGCAGCCGGACAGGTGGCGCTATCCGAGAGGATAGACGGCTTCTACCGCAGCCTCCGGCAAAGCCTTGAAGGCTGAGTCGACGCCATGAATGATCGAAAGGCCATGCCGTCGAAGATCGGGTGCTTCGTCTCCGTTCCCAAGTGCGCGTCCAAGTCGGTCCTGGAGATCCTCGATCTCGGTGGGGAGCGTGACGAGGATTCCGCCGAGCCGACCGAGCGGTTCGTCATCTATGAAAACCACCAGCGCTTGTCGGTGCTGGAGGCCAAGTACGACCTGGCGGACAAGTACAACTTCGCCTTCGTGAGGAATCCGTATTCCAGGTTGGCGAGCTGGTACCAGTACCACTGGAGCATCGAGCCCTATCGGTCATTCACCTTCGAGCAGTGGATCAGGCAAGGCTGCCCGACGCACTGGACCGTCCAGAACCAGACCAACTGGCAGCAGGAAGGGCTGTCGCCGTTGCTGCAAAAGAACTTCCTGGCCTCCAGCCACGCCCGCTTGAGCTTCGTGGGCAGGATGGAGACCTTCGAAGACGACATGATGAAGGTAGTCGAGGACTTGAACGCGATCTGCCGCCAGCGCGGCATCGATCATCGCTTCGAGTTCAGGAATCTGCGGGTCAATGCGACACGATCCGAAAGCCGCACCTACACCGATGAAATGAAGGACATCGTTTTCCAGTTGTTCCGCGAGGATTTCGAAACCTTCGGCTACCAGGCCTGAGCTTCGCCGAGGCGATCCGCCGCGCTACCGAAAGCGTCGCGCATGGATGGGAAAGTCGGCCCCATCGTCCCAGTTCTTGAACCAGGTCTCGTCCGGGATGATCAGGCTGCCGGCCTGCTTGCGCATCAGCGAGAAAATGGACTGGTCGTTCCGGTGCTCGACGAACGACTCTTCGTTTGGCGTTGCCGACGGACTGTTGTCGAAGAGGGAATACTGCCTGCTGGCGATCAGCTGGTTGAGCCGCGCGATGAGGTCGACTGCCGCCTGGCATTTCCTGATCAGGAAGATTCCGCCGACCAGTTGGCGACTGTCGTCGACCTGCGCGCCAAGCTGCCCGAAGCAGTCCCGTTTCGTCCAGTCGCGCTCCTTGTGGATGAGTTCGAAGGACAACGTCGCGTGGTCGGAGGCGGCCAGCATGTCGAAGTATTCCTGCAAGCGTTTGAGCGACCGCTCGTTGACATTGAACTGGCAGCCGCTGTCGCAGTACAGGAGGATGTCGCCCTCGGCCATGGCCTCGAGCGCCTGTCCGACCAGGTAGGGTTTCCATATCCAGAAGCCGAATCCGGTCTTGTTCTCGTCGAAGAACTGCCGATGGAAGTCGATGAATTCCGGAATCTTCGTTTCGTTGGATATCGTGTAGCTGTCGAAGAAATCCATCGAGGCGACTTCAGCCTCGATCCTGACCAGCGCCTTGCGGTAGTTCCAGGAATCGCCAAAGGTCAGGAAGTGTTTTTTCATGGGGTCGCGGCCGGCCGGGAGTTCTGCGCTGATCCGGGTCGGTCAGGCCGCTAGAGCATACGCCGGGCGCGTTGCCGGCGGGACCCGTGCGCTACGGGGCCTCGCGTATAATGGCGTCCCCAACCGCCCGGAGCGACGCATGCAAATCACCCTTTACGGCACGGCCAGCACGACTTCCATCCGCGCCATGAGCGCTCTCGACGGCATCCTCGACAAGGCAGTCGCCTCCGCCGAGGCCAGGAAGATCGACCCGGCCGTCCTGCTCGCATCCCGACTGGCGCCCGACATGTTTCCCCTGATCCGCCAGATCCAGATCGCCTGCGATTTCGGCAAGGGCGCCGATGGCCCGCCTGGCCGGCATCGAGAACCCGAAGTTCGAGGATGTGCGAGACCACGTTTCCGGAGTTGAAGGCGCGCATCGCCAGGGTTCTGGAGTTCGTCCGAAGCGTTCCGGAATCGAGTTTCGCCGGCGCCGAGGATCGCGACATCACCATCCAGGCCGGGCCGCGGACCATGGAGTTCAAGGGCTTGCCCTACCTGGTCGGCTATTCGATCCCCAACCTGTATTTCCACCTGAGCATGGCCTACGCCATCCTGCGCCACAACGGCGTTGACATCGGCAAGCGGGATTTCATCGGCCCGGCCTGAATCGGCAAGGGATCCGGCAGGACGATTCGCCCGGACATGGCACCGATACTCAACATTGCCGCCTATCGCTTCGTGCGCATCGACGAGCCCGCGCTCGTCGTTGCCCGCGTGCGTGAATTGTGCGAGGCGCTTGAGCTGAAGGGTACGGTGCTGGTGGCGCCCGAAGGCACCAACCTGTTCCTTGCCGGCGCCCACGCCTCGATCCACGAGTTCCTCGCCAGGTTCGGCGAAGACGCGCGCTTCGCCGGGATGGAGGTCAAGTTCAGCGGCAGCGACGCGATTCCGTTCCGGCGACTGCGGGTCAAGCTCAAGCGCGAGATCATCACGTTTCGCATGGACGAACTTGCGCCGGGCGAGGGCCGGGCGAAGTCGCTCACTCCGGCCAGGCTTCGCGACTGGCTGCGCCAGGGCAGGGACGATGAAGGGCGGGAGCTGGTCCTGCTGGACACCCGCAACCGGCAGGAAGTCGCATTCGGGACTTTCGAAGGGGCCTTGACCCTGCCGATCGACCGCTTCACCGAGCTGCCGCAGGCGCTGGAATTCCATCGCGGGCAATTGCGGGGAAAGACCGTGGTCAGCTTTTGCACCGGCGGGATCCGCTGCGAAAAGGCCGCCCTGTGGATGGACCAGGCCGGCTACGAAAACGTCCTGCAACTCGAGGGCGGCATCCTGGGCTACTTCGAGCAGGTCGGCGCCGAAGCCTATTCGGGGCGTTGCTTCGTGTTCGACGAAAGAGTGGCCCTGGACCCGCGATTGCAGCCGCTGAACCCCTGAATTTGCGGCCTGGTGCCGGCAAGTGGGTTGGCGGGTGTGGGATACTTGGCCATTGTTTTCGGTGGACCAGGCAATGAGTTCAGGATTTGATGCGGGGCGGTGCTTGCGGTTGTGCGTTGCATCACGGGGACACGGATAATGTGTCCGAGCCAGATCCCGGAAGGCGGCACCCGCGGCTGGATCATTCCGATCGGCGGCGGGGAAGAGAAAGTAAACAATCCGCAGATACTGCAGCGATTCGTTGACCTGTGCGGCGGAGCGGATGCCGATATCGTGGTCCTGCCGACTGCCAGCCGCCTGGCCGACACCGGCGCCCGCTATGAACGCATTTTCACCGGGCTGGGAGCAGGCCGGGTCACCAGCGTCGATTTCGATTCCCGGGCCGAGTGCGGCGACGCCGAAAAGCTGGCGCGGATCGCCGAGGCGAACGGCGTCTTTTTCACCGGCGGCAACCAGTTGAGCCTGTCCACGATCCTGGGCGGCACGCCGGTGGCGAAGCTGATCCGGATTCGCAATGCCGAGGGCGTGCACGTTGCCGGCACCAGTGCCGGCGCCAGCTTCATCAGTGAACACATGATCGCCTTCGGCGAGGACGGCGCCTCGCCCGTCGCCGGAAGCGTGCGCCTTGCGCCCGGGCTGGGGCTGACCAACCGGGTCATCATCGACCAGCACTTCCGCCAGCGCGACCGCATCGGCCGGCTGCTCACGGCGCTGGCCTACAACCCGTTCGCGGTCGGCATCGGCCTGGACGAGGACACGGCCGCGTTCATCGGCCCCGACAACATCATCGAAGTCGAAGGCAGCGGCGGCATCACCCTGCTCGACGCCAGCGGCATCGAGTTTTCCTCGATGGACATGGTCGAGGAAGGGCAGCCGGTGTGTATGCTCGGCATTGGCCTGCACCTGTTGGTGGCGGGAACCCGATTCGACCTCAGCCTTCGCGATGCTTCCGCCGGTAGATTGGCACGCCCCAGGAATTAGCCCGACAACCGCGCCGCAGGAACTGGCGTCCCGCACCAGCAAGAGGTAGAGAACATGCGCATCCTTGACCGTTCCGTCTACGTGGGCCCGTCGCTTTACGCCCATTTCCCCGTGATCAGGCTGGAACTCGACCTCGGCGAACTCGAGCAGTGGCCATCCGCCCGGCTCGGCAGCGCCTTCATCGACGGACTACTGCAGGCGCTGCCCGGCCTGGCCGAACATGGCTGCTCCTATGGCGAGCCCGGCGGCTTCCTGCGCCGCCTGCGCGAGGACGAGGGCACCTGGCTTGGCCACGTGCTCGAACACGTCGCCATCGAATTGCAGAATGTCGCCGGCGAGCAGGTCACCTTCGGCAAGACCCGCGGCACCGGCAAGCCTGGCGTGTACTCGGTGGTCTACGAATACGCGCAACGCGAAGAGGGCATCGAGGCTGGCGAACTGGCGATGCGGCTGCTGACCTCGCTGCTGCCCGCGGAACTGCAGACGCCGCGGATCATATCGGACGACTGGAATTGGCCGACCGCGCGCGACGAGTTCATCCGCTATGCGCAGCGGCGCGCGCTGGGCCCGTCCACGGCCTCGCTGGTGCACGCCGCCGAAGAGCGCGGCATTCCGTGGTTGCGGCTCAATGCGCAGTCGCTCGTGCAGTTGGGCTACGGCAAGTACCAGCAGCGCATCCAGGCGACGATCACCGGCAAGACCTCGCATATCGCGGTCGAACTGGCCAGCGACAAGGAAGAGACCAACAAGATCCTCGCCTCGCTCGGCTTGCCGGTGCCCAGGCAGGAACTGGTGCAAACCGAGGAGCAGGCCAAGCGCTCGGCGCGCCGGATCGGCTTCCCGGTGGTGACCAAGCCCTACAACGGCAACCACGGCCGCGGCATCTCGATCCGCCTGATGAACGACGAGGAAGTGGTCGCCGGCTTCAAGGTTGCCCGCGAGATCTCGCGTTCGGTGATCGTGGAGACCTTCGTGACCGGCGATGACCACCGCTTGCTGGTGGTCAATGGCGAACTGGTCGCCGCGACCCGGCGCACGCCGGGCCACGTCGTCGGCGACGGCGCGAGCACGGTCAGCGAGTTGATCGAAGTCGTGAACCAGGATCCGCGCCGCGGCGTCGGCCACGAAAAAGTCCTGACCCGGCTCGAACTCGATGCGCAGGCGGAAATGATGCTTGGCCGCGTCGGCTACGACAAGGATTCGGTGCCCAAGGCCGAAGAGATCGTCTACTTGCGCTCCACCGCCAACCTGTCCACCGGCGGCACCGCGACCGATGTCACCGATATCATCCATCCCGACAACCGTGACATGGCGGTGCGCGCCATCAAGGCGATCGGCCTGGACGTCGGCGGCGTGGATTTCCTCAGCGACAATATCGCCGAGAGCTACCAGAGCCATGGCGGCGGCATCTGCGAGGTCAACGCCGCGCCCGGATTCCGCATGCACGTCTCGCCCAGCGAAGGCACGCCGCGCGATGTCGCCGGCCCGGTGATCGACATGCTGTTCCCGCCGGGCTCGCCCTCGCGCGTGCCGATCGCCGCGGTTACCGGCACCAACGGCAAGACGACCACGGCGCGCATGCTCGCGCATATCACCAAGATGGCCGGCTACACGCCGGGCCTGACCACCACCGACGGCGTCTACATCGACGGCCAGCGCACGGTGGAAGGCGACATGACCGGCCCGATCGCCACGCGCATGGTGCTGGGCGATCCGCAGATCGACATGGCGATCCTGGAAACCGCGCGCGGCGGCCTGCTGCGTGCCGGCATGGGCGTGCCATTCGTCGACGTGGGCGCGGTGCTGAACATCGCCGCCGACCACCTGGGCATGAAGGGCATCGACACCCTGGAGCAACTGGCCGAGGTCAAGCGGATCATCGTCGAGGTCGCCCGCGACTGCGCGGTGCTCAACGCCGACGATCCGCTGGTGCTCAAGATGGCCGCGTACACCGAAGCCAAGAACATCTGCTACGTCACCATGAACCCGCAACACACGCTGGTCCGCGAGCACATCCGCGCCGGCGGCCGTGCCTGCGCGCTGGAGGCGGGCATCAACGGCCAGATGATCACCCTGTACGACAAGGGCAGCCATATCCCGTTGTTGTGGACGCACCTGGTGCCGGCCACGTTGGAAGGGCGCGCGCTGCACAACGTGCAGAACGCGATGTTCGCCACGGCGATGGCATTCTCGTTGGGCATCAAGCTCGATGCCATCCGGCAGGGCCTGCGCACCTTCGGCAGCACCTTCTTCCAGGCCCCGGGCCGGATGAACGTATTCGACGAGCATCCGTTCAAGGTGATCTTCGATTACGGCCACAATGCCCATGCCGTCGGAGTCATGGCCGACCTCGCGCAGCGGCTGGACGTGCAGGGCCGCCGCATCATCGTGATGGCCGGACCCGGCGACCGCCGCGACGAGGACATCCGCGCGATCGCCGAAGCCGTGGCCGGACGCTTCGACCACTATATCTGCCGGCGCGACGACGGCCTGCGCGGCCGCGATGGCGACGAGGTGCCGTTGATCCTCGCGCGCACCCTGCAGGCGCAAGGCGTGCGCGACGACCAGATCAGCATCATTCCCGACGAGCAGGAAGCCATCGATGCCGCATTGCGCATGGGCCTGGCCGGCGACCTGGTGCTCATCTTCGCCGACGCGCTTACCCGCTCGTGGAAACAGGTGATCAAGTTCCGCCCCGAAGGCGCCGCTCCGGTACGCAAGCCCGATGCGCCCGTGGTCGAGCCGACTTTTGTCACCGCCGAGGAAACCGCGTCCGAGCTTGAAGGCCTGGTGCGCGACGAACGCGGCGTGCGCATGGGTCGCGAGGAGGACGACTGAGCGACTCCGCGCCCGGCTATTTCGACAGCTCCAGGCGCCTGACCGGACCCAACCTGTATTTCAGCGATTGCGGCGCGGTGCTCGAGGTGAGCGCCGCCTCCGGGTCGCAATGCAGCGAATGGGAAGCGCGCATACGCGAAATGCTGCACGCCCTGGAGTGGCCCGATGCTTCGGTCGTGGCCGACCGTTATGAATCGGGCGCGTCGCTGGCGTTCACGGCGCCGCTCGACCAGTTGCTCACGGCGACTGAAATCAACGAGTGGGCCTGGCAGGGCGTGGCCTGCAAGACGCTGGGCCTGCCATTGCCGCAGGCGCCCGCGCATCCGGCCACCTGGGATTTCGACTCGGCCCTGCACACCCTGCGCAAGTTCGCCGCCGCGGAAGCGCGACCGCGACGTCATGACCTTGCTCGCCATCGCCGCCCAGCACGGATTGCCGGCCTTCTACGATGACGACGCCGTGTCGATCGGGGCGGGCGAGGGCAGTCGCACCTGGCCGCTCGACGCCTTGCCCGCGAGCCTGGCCGACGTCGACTGGACCGGCCTGCACGATATTCCAACCGTGCTGGTCACCGGCTCCAATGGCAAGACCACCACGGTGCGGCTGTTGGCGGCCATGTTCGACGCCGCGGGACTTCAGTCCGGATTCAACTGCACGGACGGCATATTCATCGCCGGCGAGCAGGTCGAGAGCGGTGATTATTCCGGGCCCTCCGGCGCGCGCCAGGTATTGCGCGACGCACGGGTGCAGGCGGCGGTGCTGGAAACCGCGCGGGGCGGCATCCTGCGCCGCGGCCTGGCGGTCCATCATGCCAACGCCGCCATCGTCACCAACGTCAGCCCCGATCATTTCGGTGAGTATGGCGTGCATGATCTGTCCGGTCTTGCCGATGCCAAGCTGGTGCTGGCCCGGGCCATTGGCGCCGACGGCGCGCTCGTGCTCAATGCCGACGATGCGCTGCTGGTGTCGAAGTCCTCATCCTTGAGTTGCCCGTTGGCCTGGTTCTCGCTCGATGACACGCAAGCGCTGATGCGCGGGCATCGCCTGCGCGGCGGCGCCACCTGCGGCGTGGCCGACGGCGAGTTGTGGCTGTATCTTGCGCGGCGCCAGGCACTGCCTTGGAAACGTGGCCACGATGCCGCTGACCATGGCCGGATCGGCGCGCTACAACATCGCCAATATCGCCGGCGCCGCGTTGCTCGCGGCGCTGGCCGGCGTCGAGGCGGACGCCATCGCCTCCGTGCTCGCCGAGTTCGGCAGCCGGCGCCAGGACAATCCAGGCCGCCTCGAGCGCTGGAACATTGCAGGCGCCAGTGTCTTCCTCGACTACGCGCACAACCCCGAAGGCCTTGCCGGCCTGCTCGAAGTCGCCAGTCGCGTGCGTCAAGCAGGCGGCGGCCGAATGGGGCTGTTGCTTGGCCAGGCTGGCAATCGCGAGGATGCAGCCGTCATCGAGCTGGCGCGCGCCGCCGCCGCGGCGAAGCCGGACCTGGTGGTGCTGAAGGATCTCGAAGGCTATCTGCGTGGACGCACGCCAGGCGAAGTACCGCTGTTGCTGCACGCTGAACTGCGTCGCCAGGGATTGCCCGAGACGGCTTTGCGCACGGTCCTTCCTGAAGTGGAGGCCGCGAAGGAAATCGTGGCCTGGTCCAGGCCGGGGGATGTGCTGGTCCTGCCGGTGCACAACCTGGCGGCGCGTGCCGCGCTCGTGGATTGGCTGGATCGCGCGATGCGGACTTCGCGCCACAGGCTGGATCTGGATTGCGCACGCCCGGCACCGCGCCTACTCCAGGAACCGCACGCGCCCGGTGTGGATGTCATACATGGCGCCGACGATCTTCATTCGGTCCCCCGCGCGGAGCGCCTTCGCCTCCGGCGTTTCGAGCAGCTGCCTGCATGGTCCAGCGCACGTTCGCCTCGACCGCCGCGCTGAGCAGCTCCGCTGGGGGCAGGCTCCGGTCAAGTGGTTCCAGCCGGGAAGGATGTTCTTCAGCAACAATTCGATTCGGCTATGGAAATGACGCCCTGGAACTTCTCGGCGACCGCAGCCTCTATGGCCCCGCATCCCTCGTGCCCGAGCATGATGAACAGCGGCGTGTGCAGGTGTGTACCGGCGTATTGCATCGTCCCCTCGACGCGGGGCCGAGCACGTTTCCCGCCACGCGTATGACGAAAACTCGCCGAACGCGGCATCGAACACGAGTTCCGGCGGAACCCGGCTGTCGCTGCAGCCGAGAATCGTGGCGAAGGGATGTTGGCCCCTGGCCAGTTCCGCCAGGACTTCCTTCTGCACCGTCGGGAACTTCGCATGGCCGCTGACGAAACGCTCATTGCCCTCCTTCAGCCGGGCAAGCGCCTCGTCCGCGGTGTACGTTGTCTGCGCGTCGCCAATTCTGTGAGAACCCATCAGAATCCTCCTCCCCAGCGATATTGCCACGCCACGCCGAGCGCATCGTAGTTGTTGCCGGTGCGCGCAGACACGCCGCTGCTGGCGTAGAACTTGATCGAATTCAGCCGGTTCACCGGAATCGCCAGCGTCGCGCCAAGCCGCCAGTTCTGCTGCAGATCGTTGCTCAGGACGTCATCGACCGTCGTGCGGCCGCCAGCGAAGTACGTGCCATCGAGCGAAATCCATTTTCCCGAGCGGAAGCCATAGATCACGTGCCCTTGCAGTGAGTAGAGCGGATCCTGCGATCGCGTCTTGCCGCCGTAGAAATTTTCGTTGTCGGTGAAGAAGGTAGCCGCCGCCTGCATCTCCAGCGTCCACGGCCCGACGGCCTTCGAAATGCCGATCTCCGGCTTGATGGACCAGCGCTCGGTGCCGATGTTGACGATCCTGCTGGCGTCGTATTGGTTCCAGGGCGGCGACACCTGCAGGCTGGCGCCGACGATCAGGTCCTGCTTCCAGCCGGCGAATTCCCGCAGCCGCAGCGCCGGGGCGCCGTACAGATTCACTGAAAGCCGGAACGCGGGCCGGGCAAGACCAGTGACCGCCCGCTCAACCGGTTCGCCCTGGAAATTGGCCGTACCGAACAGCCGGGTATACGGCACGATTGCGTCGAACTTGCCGGACTTTCCCCAGAGATCGAGCGCCCTGGCGTAGGCAAGGACGGCGTTCGACGTGTTGAGCTTGGCATCGGTGACCGGGACCGCAGGATCGGTCGACAATCCACCCCGGGTGAAGACATAGCCCGCGATCAGGAAATTGACGCCGACCGGCGCATTGGAATAGGCGCGTGGCTCGATGTCCTGGGCTTGAGCCGGTGACGCCAGGCCGGCAAGCGAAAATACTGCGAATGCAAAGGCTGCGAGCGCCGCCATGCTGCGTATCGCGGATCGAAGCAGAAGCAATGGCAGTCCTCCGAGGTTCCGTCAGTCCATCTTCAATTCGCGGATTGTTAGGCCAACTGTCGCGTCGCATGGAGTATGGAACGGGAGGCCCTGAGGCGGCAAGACTGTTTCATTTCAATGTGGAATGGCGCGTGGAGCCTCCTTGTGAAGCCCTCGACTACGCCAGGCGACGACGGCTGTCGCGATGGCGAAGAACAGAGTGCAAACCAGACTGCCCTCCGGCCCCTGGCTGCCTCCCGTCAAGTAATCGGGGCCCGTGGCGGCCAGCCTGACCAGAAGCGCCGGCAGCCCTGCGTCTATTCCCGTGACCGGCAGTTCGAAGCCGGTGGCCAGCAGCCAGTTCCAACCTGCATGCCAGCCCATGACGCCCCAGATGTTTCCGGCAGCCAGCGCCCACGCGCAGGCGAATACTGAAAACAGGAAGGTATTGATTGTTGTTAGCCAATGCTGGTGCGGGCCGTAGTGAAGCAGGGAAAAAACGATCGAGGTCAGGATGACGGCGATCGAGATATTGAATTTCCGGGCGACCACGGAGAGCAGCCACCCGCGGAACAGGATCTCCTCGGCGCTCGCCTGAATGACGAAACACGCCAGCAACAAGCCGATTCCGGCCAGCGCACTGGGCGAACCCAGGGCTGGACCGTATCCGATCGAATGGAGGCCGCCGGCGATCCAGATTCCGGAAACGAGCGCGAAACTGGTCGCCATGCCAATTGCATGGCCACGCAGGAAGGGGCGCGCGCGGCCGGATCCGCCGAGGCCTATTGTTGCCAGCGAACGCTTCTCGACGAATCGAACCCAGGAAAACACCACCAGTCCGATCAGGGCGAACGGGAAGAGCAGGAACGCCTGGAGGCCCTTCAGCCCAATGGGATCGCCCCCGGGATCGAGAAGTTGAAGTTGCTCCAGCACGCTGGAGACCCCGATCAGGGGTGCCGCGACGAAGACTATGCAAAGGAAGGGAGCGAGCATTCCCCAAGGCAGCCAGCCGTTCGCTGGATCGGCGGAATAGATGGCGACAGGCTTCACGGTGCATTTCCGGAGCGGGCAAGCAAGATTGCTTCAATGCACATTGACGCAGTCGGCAGGCGCTCCGTTGCACTTTTCCCCAGCGCGATTACAGCCAGGTTGCCTTGAAGCCAGGTGGCGGCGGTTCTTCCGGCGGCAGCGGCAGCAAACGCACCGCACGTACATCGACCAGGCGCTCGAGCTGCCGGCACAGCACCTGCGGATCGCGTTCGCCCTCCACTTGCAGCCGGATCGAATAGGTCTCCGCATCCGGCTTTTCGGCCGTCATCTCGATCAGCGCGAAACCGCGCCGTTCGACCGTGCCGAGCACGCGCAACAACGCGCCCTCGGCATGGTCGAGATCGATTTCGAAACATCGGCTCATGCAGCGCAGCCCATCATCTGGCCGTTGGACTTGCCCGGCGGAACCAGCGGCCAGACATTGGCGCGCGGGTCGATCTTGACGTGGCAGAGCAGCGGGCCGGGTTCGTTCAACAGGCGCTCTATCGCCCCGGGCACTTCGTCGCGGCGCTCGACGGTGAACGCCGGGATGCCGAAGGCGCGGGCGAGCACCGCGAAATCCGGATTGTCCGACAGGTCGACTTCGCTGTAGCGTTCGGCGAAGAACAGTTCCTGCCATTGCCTGACCATGCCCAGGCAGGAGTTGTCGAGCAGCACGATCTTGACCGGAATGCCGTAGCGCTTGAGCGTGGCCAGTTCCTGGATGTTCATCATGATCGAGCCATCGCCGCTGACGCAGATCACGCACGCATCGGGCTTGGCCAGCTGGGCGCCGATGGCCGCCGGCAATCCGAAGCCCATCGTGCCCAGGCCGCCGCTGGACAGGTGCGCCGCCGTGCGCGAAACGCGCCAGTGCTGGGCAACCCACATCTGGTGCTGGCCGACATCGCTGGCAACGATCAGTCGATTGCCGCCCGCTTCGGAAAGTTGCTTGAGCAAGGCGGGGGCATACACGCCGTCGCCCGGAGCATCGTAGCGTTCGGCGTACTGCGCTTTCATTTCGCGACAGCGTTGCTGCCAGGCAGAGATGCTCAGTGGCTGGGCCAGGGCGGGCAACTGCTCGACTGAGCTTTCCGCTCAGGCTGACATCGGCGCGGCGCAGCTTGCCGATCTCGGCGGCGTCGATATCCAGGTGCAGGACTTTCGCCTTGGGCGCGAACGTGGCGAGCTTGCCGGTGGCGCGATCGTCGAAGCGAGCGCCGGCAACGATCAGCAGGTCGCACTCCTGCACGGCATGATTGGCGGCCGGATTGCCGTGCATTCCAAGCATGCCCAGGCTGAATGGGGCATCCGGGTCGACCGCGCCCACGCCCTTGAGCGTCCACACGGCGGGCAAGCCGGTCGAGCGCATCAGCGAGCGCAACGAAGCTTCGGCATTGGCCATGCTCACGCCGCCACCGACATACAGCAGCGGACGCTCGGATCTGGCGATCAATGCGCGGGCCTGCATCAGCGCTTCCGGCTCGCTGTCCGTCGCCGCCGCAGACTTGAAGCGAGGCTGGCGGGCAGCCGCAGAAGCAATGGCGACGTCCTTGGGAAGATCGATCAGCACCGGCCCCGGACGGCCGGATCGCGCAATCGCAAACGCCTCGCGCACGGTGGCATAGACGTCCTCGGCATGGCGCACGATGTAGCTGTGCTTGACCACCGGCAGGCTCATGCCGAACATGTCGACTTCCTGGAAGGCATCGGTGCCCATCACGTTGGTCGGCACCTGGCCGGTGATGGCAACCATCGGCACCGAGTCGAGGAAGGCGTTGGCGATACCGGTGAGCAGGTTGGTCGCGCCCGGGCCCGAGGTGGCCAGGCAGACGCCGACCTTGCCCGAGGCGCGTGCGTAGCCATCGGCCGCCAGCGCCGCGCCCTGTTCGTGGCGCACCAGGATGTGCTTGATCGGGCTGTCCACCAGGGCGTCGTAGATCGGCATGATCGCGCCGCCCGGGTAACCGAACATCACATCGCAGCCTTCCGCCTCAAGTGCCTGCAGCAGCCATTGCGCGCCGGTCCGGATCATCGTCGATTGTTCTCTGGAGCCATCCATATCAACCTCCTGCGGGTGCCAACCACGGCATGCGTGCGCGCAAGGTCGCGCCGATCTGCTCGATCGGATGCGCCAGGTCGCGTTCCTTCATCGCGCGGTACGAGCCGTTGCCGGCCTGGTACTCGGCGACCCATTCCTTGGCGAAGCGGCCGTCCTGGATCTCGGCGAGTACTTCGCGCATGCGGCTGCGGGTTTCGTCGTTGATGACCCGCGGGCCGCGGGTGAGGTCGCCGTATTGCGCGGTCTCGCGAGACGAACTGGTGCATCTTGGCCAGGCCGCCCTCGTGCAGCAGGTCGACGATCAGCTTCAGTTCGTGCAGGCATTCGTAGTAGGCGACCTCCGGCTTGTAGCCGGCTTCGACCAGGGTCTCGAAACCCTGCAGCACCAGCTCGGTGGCGCCGCCGCAGAGCACCGCCTGTTCGCCGAACAGATCGGTCTCGGTCTCTTCCGCGAAGGTCGTTTCGATCAGCATCGCGCGGGCGCCGCCGATGCCGGCCGCATAGGCAAGCACCTTGTCGCGGGCCTGGCCACTGGCGTCCTGATGGATCGCGTACAGGCAGGGCACGCCGTGGCCCTTTTCGTATTCGCGACGCACCAGCGCGCCCGGGCCTTTCGGCGCGACCAGGATCACGTCGATGTCCTTGCGCGGCTGGATCTGCCCGAAGTGCACGTTGAAGCCGTGCGCGAACAGCAGCGCCGCGTTCGCCTTGAGATTGGGCGCGATCGCCTCGTTGTACAGCGCGGGCTGGACCATGTCGGGCGTCAGCACCGCGACCAGGTCGGCTTCCTTGACCGCGTCGGCCGGCTCGGCGACGCGCAGGCCGTCGGCCTGCGCCTTGTCCCAGCTCGGGCCGCCCTTGCGCACGCCGACTACGACATCGAGTCCGGAGTCATGCAGGTTGAGCGCGTGGGCGCGGCCCTGGCTGCCGTAGCCGAGGATGGCGATGCGGGAACCCTTCAGTGCGTCGGTGGTTGCGGTGGTGGTCATTGCGTTTGCTCCAGTAAGTAGGGGTTCGAATTGAATGGATTGCTGCCAGCCGGCTTGCACCGGTATGGCGGGAGATGGGTCGTGCCTAGGCGCCATCGGTCACCGCGCCTTTCGAGGCCGAGCCGACCAGCCGCGCGTATTTCGCCAGCGCGCCGCGAGTGACGGTGGGCGCGGCCGCGCGCCATTGGGCGCGGCGCGACTCGAGGTCCGCACTCGGTTTCCAGGCGGCGCGTGTCGACGTCGATCGTCGACGCGGTCGCCTTCGCGCAGCAGCGCGATCGGTCCGCCGCGCGCCGCTTCCGGCGCGATGTGGCCGACCATGAAGCCATGGGTGGCGCCGCTGAAACGGCCGTCGGTGATCAGCGCGACGTCGTTGCCCAGTCCGCGGCCGACCAGCGCGGCGGTGACGGCCAGCATCTCGCGCATGCCGGGGCCGCCGGCCGGGCCTTCGTTGCGGATCACCAGCACGTCACCGGCCTTGATCGCATTCGATTGCACGGCGGCGAAGGCGGCTTCCTCGCTTTCGAAAACGCGCGCCGGGCCTTCGTGATGCAGGCGGCCATGGCCGGCCAGCTTGAGCACGCAGCCTTCGGGCGCGAGGTTGCCGTACAGGATCGAATAGCCGCCGCGCGGCTTCAGCGGATGCGCGACGCTGTGCACCACCTGCTGGCCTTCGGGTGCCGCCGGAGCACCGTCGATCTCCTCGAACAAGCCGCGGCCGGTGACGGTGGGGGAGTCGTCGATCATGCCGGCAATGCGCAGTTCATTGGCGACAGCGGCGGTGCCTCCGGCAGCAGTCAGTTCGACGGCGGTGAAGCGGCCGCCCGGTTTCAGATCGGCGATCACCGGCGTGTGCCGCGACGCCTGCTCGAAGTCCTCCAGCTGCAGGTCGACGCCGGCTTCGTGCGCAATCGCCAGCAGGTGCAGCACGGCGTTGGTCGATCCGGCCGTGGCCGCGACCATTCGCGCCGCGTTGCGGAACGCGGTCGGGGTCAGCAGGTCGCGCGGTTTCAGGTCGGCGCGCAGGCACTGCATCGCCAGCTCGCCGCAACGACGCGCGGCATCGAGCTTGGCCGGGTCGGTCGCGGGAATATCGTTCAGGCCCATCGGCGACAGACCCAGCGAAGTCAGCACCATCGCCATGGTGTTGGCGGTGAACTGGCCGCCGCAGGCGCCGGCGCCGGGGCAGGCGCGCTTCTCGACGTCGGTCAGTTGCGCATCGTCGATCTTGCCGGCGCCATGGGCGCCGACCGCCTCGAAGACATCCTGGATGGTGATCGGGCAGCCCGCGCGCGTGCCGTGGGCGATGCTGCCGCCGTACAGCGCGACGCCGGGAATGTTCATCCGCGCCAGCGCCATTGCGGCGGCGGGAATGGTCTTGTCGCAGCCGCACAGCACCACCACCGCATCCAGGCAATGGCCGTTGACCGCCAGTTCGATCGAATCGGCGATCACCTCGCGCGAGACCAGCGAGGCGCGCATGCCGGACGTGCCCATGGCGATGCCATCGGTGACGGCGATGGTGTTGAATTCGATCGGCGTTCCACCGGCGGCGCGCACGCCTTCGCATGCCGCCTGCGCCAGCTCGCGCAAGTTCAGGTTGCACGGCGAGATATTCGACCAGGTGTGCACCACGGCCACGAAGGGCTTGGCGATATCCGCGTCGTCCAGCCCGGTGGCGCGCAGCATGGCGCGTGCGGGGGCGTGGTCGGGTCCGTGTCTTGATGGCGTCACTGCGCATGTGAATTCCGTTTCAGGCCGCGACGCAGGCGGCGTTGGGGGTATCCGCTGCCGACGTGGCGGCGGGGAGGGCGGCCAGCACGGCCGCGGTGATTTGTTGCGTGGAAGCCTGGCCGCCCAGGTCACGGGTCAGCTCGCTGCCGTCGAGCACGGCGTCCACGGCCGCTTCGATGGCGCGCGCTTCGGTGTCCAGGCCCAGCGAGTGGCGCAGCAGCAGCGCCGCGCTCAGGATGCTGCCGAGCGGGTTGGCGAAGCCTTTGCCGGCGATGTCCGGCGCCGAGCCGTGGATCGGCTCGTACAGTCCGCGCCTGCCTTCGCCCAGCGATGCCGAGGGCAGCAAGCCGAGCGAGCCGGCCAGCACCGCCGCTTCGTCGGTCAGGATGTCGCCGAACAGGTTTTCGGTGACCAGCACGTCGTAGTCGGCGGGGCGGCTGATCAGCAGCATCGCCATCGAATCGACCAACTGGTGCTCCAGCGTCACGTCGGGATATTCGGTGGCGATGCGCTGCGCGGTCTCGCGCCACAGCCGCGAGGTTTCCAGCACATTGGCCTTGTCGATCGAGGTCAGGCGTCCGCGACGGCCGCGCGCCAGCTCGAAGCCGCGGCGCAGGACACGTTCGATCTCGTTCACCGTGTACCTGCATTCGTCGCTGGCGCTGTCGGCATCGCGGGTGCGCTTGCCGAAATAGCTGCCGCCGGTCAGCTCGCGCACGAACAGCAGGTCCACCCCGGCCAGACGATCGGCTTTCACCGGCGACAGCTGCGCCGCGCGCGGATGCACGCGCACCGGCCGCAGGTTGGCAAACACGCCCAGCGCCGCGCGCAATTGCAGCAGGCCCTGTTCGGGACGCGCCTTGGCTTTCGGGTCAGACCACTTCGGGCCGCCGACGGCGCCGAGCAGGATCGCATCGGCCTTGAGGCAGGCAGCCTGCGTCGCGGCCGGCAGGGCCTCGCCCGTGGCGTCGATCGCGCAGCCACCGATCGCGTGTTCGTTGAAATCGAATTCGTGGCCGTACCTCGATGCAATCGCGCGCAGGACTTCGACCGCGGCCGAAGTGACCTCCGGGCCGATGCCGTCGCCGGGCAGCAGGATGATGCTCGCCTTCATCCGCGCGCCTCGCGGTTTGCTTCGAAGGCATCGATCTGCGCGGCGTGCCGCTGCAGGAAGCCGAGCTGGTCCACGCCTTGCAGCAGGCAATGCCGGGCGAACTCATCGATCTCGAAACGGAAGCGGCCGCCGTCGGGCAGCTCGATGGTGCCCGCGGCAACGTCGATCGCCAGCTCGATTCCCGGATGCTTGAGCAGGTACTTGTGCTCGGCTTCGCTCAAGACCACGGCCAGCAGGCCGTTGCGCAGCGCGTTGCTGCGGAAGATGTCGGCGATCTCGGAAGAGAGCACCGCGCGGAAGCCGTAATCCAGCAGCGCCCAGGGCGCGTGCTCGCGCGAGGAGCCGCAGCCGAAGTTGCGGCCCGCGACCAGGATTTCGCAGCCCCTGGCATTGGGCTTGTTCAGCGCGAAGGCGGGATCCAGGCTGCCATCGGCGCGATAGCGCCAGTCGTGGAAGGCATAGCGGCCCAGGCCTTCGCGCTCGGTGGTGGTCAGGAAGCGCGCCGGGATGATGCGGTCGGTGTCGATGTTCTCGTGCGCCAGCACTGCGGTGCGCGAGCGGATGGTGGTCAGCGGTTTCATGCGGCCTGCTCCGTTCCGGTCATGGCGAATTCGCGGGGGTCGGCGATGCGTCCGGCCAGCGCGCAGGCGGCGGCGACCAGCGGGCTGGCCAGCACGGTGCGCGCGCCGGGACCCTGCCGGCCTTCGAAGTTGCGGTTGCTGGTGCTGACCACCAGTTGCCCGGGCCTGGCGATGTCGCCGTTCATGCCGATGCACATCGAGCAGCCCGGCTCGCGCCATTCGGCGCCGGCGGCGCGGAACACCTGGTCCAGGCCCTCGTGCTCGGCTTCGCGCTGCACCGCCACGGAGCCCGGCACCACCAGCATGCGCACGGAGCTTGCGATCTTGCGACCGCGCAGCAGGTCCGCGGCGGCGCGCAGGTCGCTGATCCGCGAGTTGGTGCAACTGCCCAGGAAGACGATGTCCACGGCCATGCCCGTCATCGGCCTGCCGGCTTCGACATGCATGTATTCCAGGGCGCGGCGCTCCTGCAGATCCTTGGCGGCCGGGACCGGCGCGTGCAGGGTGGTGACCATGCCCGGATGGGTGCCGTAGCTGATGGTCGGGCGCACGTCGGCGGCATCGAAACGCAGTTCGCGGTCGAAGCGCGCGCCGCTGTCGCTGGCCAGCGCGCGCCAAGCGGCCACCGCGTGATCCCAGGCTTCGCCCTTGGGCGCCTGCGGACGGCCTTTCAGATAGGCGAAGGTGGTTTCGTCCGGCGCAATCAGTCCGGCGCGGGCGCCGGCTTCGATGGACATGTTGCACAGGGTCATGCGCTGTTCCATGTCCAGCGCCTCGATGGCGCTGCCGCGATACTCCAGCACGTGGCCGGTGCCGCCGTTCACGCCGATCTTGCCGATCAGGTGCAGCGCCAGGTCCTTCGCGGTGACGCCGGGCGCCAGCTTGCCATCGACGGTGATCGCGAAATTCTTCGGCTTGCGCTGGAGCAGGCATTGCGTCGCCAGCACGTGGCCGACCTCGGTGGTGCCGATGCCGAAGGCGAGCGCGCCGAAGGCGCCATGGGTGGAAGTGTGGCTGTCGCCGCAGACGATGGTCATCCCGGGTTGGGTGGCGCCAAGCTCGGGGCCGATCACATGCACGATGCCGCGATGCTGGCTGCTCCAGCCATGCAGGCGGATGCCGAACTGCATGCAGTTGGTTTCCAGTTGCTCGACCTGCGCGGCCGCCTCCGCGCTGGCGTAGACATGTTGTCCTTGCGCGTCGGTCGGCGTGGTCGGGGTGGAATGGTCCAGCGTGGCCAGCACGCGTTCCGGGCGGCGCACCGACAGTCCGCGCTGGCGCAGTTCGGCGAACGCCTGCGGCGTGGTCACTTCGTGGATCAGGTGCAGGTCGATGTACAGGATGCCGGGCGTGGCCGCGGTTTCGGCCACGACCTGGTGCGCGTCCCAGAGTTTGTCCAGCAGGGTGCGGGCTTTCGTGCTCATCACGCGGCCTCCTTCTCGGCGTCGTCGGCGGAATCGGTGGCCGCTTCCGCTTCAGCGGCGACCGGCGTCAGCCATCCCCATTGGTCGGCGGTGCTGCCATCGAACAGTCCGAAGAACGCCTTCTGCAGCGCCTTGGTGATCGGGCCCGGCATGCCGGTGCCGACCGTCTTGCGATCGACCGAGCGCACCGGAGTGATTTCCGCCGCGGTGCCGGTCATGAAGACTTCGTCGGCGAAGTACAGCATCTCGCGCGGCAGCGACTGTTCGATCACCGGGTAGCCCAGCTGTTCGGCCAGCTTGAACACGGTGTCGCGGGTGATGCCGCACAGGATGCTGGCGCCGGCGCTCGGCGTGTAGATGCGGCCCTTGGAGACGATGAAGATGTTCTCGCCGGCGCCTTCGCTCAGCAGTCCGCCAGGCGCCAATGCGATGCCTTCGACGAAGCCGCCGCGCACCGCTTCCTGCGCGATCAGCTGGCTGGACAGGTAGTTGCCGCCGGCTTTCGCGCCGGTCGGGTAGGTGTTGGGCGCGGCGCGCGTCCACGAACTCACGCAGACATCGACGCCGTTCTCCAGCGCCGCGGCGCCGTGCATGCTGCCCCATTCGATGGCGATGATGGCGACGTCCACGGCAACGTCGGCCGAAGGCGCCAGGCTGAAGGTGAAGCCGGAGCGGTAGGCGATCGGGCGCACGTAGGCGCTGGCCAGTCCTGTCGCGCGGATCACTTCCTCGCAGGCGCGGTTGATCTGGTCCTGGCTGTAGGGAATGTTCAGGTCGTAGATGCGCGCCGAATTGAACAGCCGCTCGGTGTGCTCGGCCAGGCGGAAGTACTGCGGACCTTTCGGCGTGGCATAGACGCGCTCGCCTTCGAAGACCGAGGAGCCGTAGTGCAGCGCGTGCGCGCCGACGTGCACGCTGGCCTCGTTCCAGGGTTTGATGCGGCCGTTGTGCCAGAGAAGTTGCGGGGCTTTCATATCAGGGACTCCGTCAGGAATTGGTGGCGGCGCGCTGCGCGGGGTGCGGCAGCATGCGTTCGATGCGATTGACCACTTCGAGCGCGGCCAGGGCCGCGGCTTCGACGATGTCGGTGGAGATGCCGTTGCCGCGCACCTCGCGGCCCTCGTGCTGGACGATCAGCGTGGCCTGGCCCTGGGCGTCGCCGCCCAGGCTCAGCGAGCGGACCTGGAAGTCGCTGGTCTGCAAGGGCTGGCCGGTGGCGCGTTCGATGGCGCGCAGGACGGCGTGCACGGGGCCGTCGCCGATCGAGGCTTCGCTGGCGGCGCGGCCATCTTCGTGCGACAGCTTCACCGAAGCCGAGGCCATGCCGCCGACGTGGCTGGAGGTATGCAGTTGCGCGATCCGCCATGGGCCCAGCGCCTCGGGATCGCGACCCAGCGCCAGCGCTTCCAGGTCGTTGTCGAAGACTTCGCGCTTCTTGTCGGCCAGGGTCTTGAAGCGGGTGAAGATCTCGTCCAGTTGCGCCTCGTCGGGCTCATGACCCAGGATCGCCAGCCGCTCGCGCATCGCATGGCGTCCGCTGTGCTTGCCCAGCACCAGTTGCGAGCGGGCAAAGCCCACGTCTTCGGGACGCATGATTTCGTAGGTGCCGCGGTGCTTGAGCATGCCGTGCTGGTGGATGCCGGCCTCGTGGGCGAAGGCGTTTTCGCCGACCACCGCCTTGTTGCGCGGCAGCGGCATGCCCAGCAGGTTGGTCAGCAGGCGCGCGGTCGGATACAGGCGCTGGGTGGCGATGCCGGTGTCCACCCGATACAGCTCGCTGCGGGTCCTCAGCGCCATCACCACTTCTTCCAGCGCCGCATTGCCGGCGCGTTCGCCGATGCCGGTCAGGGTGCACTCCACCTGCCGCGCGCCCGCGCCGACCGCAGCCAGGCTGTTGGCGACGGCCATGCCCAGGTCGTTGTGGCAGTGCACGCTGATGATCGCGCGCTCCACGTCGCGCACGTTCTGGCGCAGGTAGGCGATGCGTTCGGCCATCTCCGCCGGCGTGGTGTAGCCGACGGTGTCGGGAACGTTGAAGGTCTGCGCGCCGGCCTCGATCACCGCAGCCATCACCTCGGCCAGGTATTCCGGCTCGGTGCGCATGGCGTCTTCGGCGGAGAATTCGACGTCGTCGCACAGCTGCCGGGCGCGGCGCACGCCGGCGATGGCGGCGTCGATCACCTGCTGCTTGCTCATGCCCAGCTTGTGCTCGCGGTGCAGCGGGCTGGTGGCGATGAAAACGTGGATGCGTCCGCGCTGGGCCGGCTCCAGGGCCCGCGCCGCGGCCTCGATGTCGCCCATCTGGCAGCGGGCGAGGGCGCAGATGGTCGGGCCGCGCAGCTCGCCGGCGATGGCATGGACCGAGGCGAAGTCCTCATCGGAGGCGGCGGCGAAGCCGGCCTCGATGATGTCCACGCCGAGCTCGGCCAGGGCCTGGGCGATGCGACGCTTCTGGGCGCGGCTCATCGAATAGCCGGGTGCCTGTTCGCCGTCGCGCAGGGTCGTGTCGAACACCCGTACGCGTTCGCGGGCGGTTTCGGGAGCAGTGGTATTTTCGGGATTCATTTGCATGGTTCGCTTTGGCGAGCCGGGCAACAAAAAACCCCGCATCCATTCCTGGGTGCGGGGTCTTTGGTATTTCGTCTGGTTTTATCTGTCTAGACGAACGCCCTCAGCCCGCACCTCCGGTAATAAGAAGTACGACTACGAGCGTAAGTACGAGGGTTGCCAGCGGCAGCGAGCGAGCCACGGCAATCGAAGCGACCGGGAGGACCCGGGCGTTCAGTGCTTGGTGGCTGGCGGTTTGCGAAGGCATGGACCGACACTAAACCGCCGCCAAAACGTCTGTCAACCCTCAAATTAGAGCGGATGTTCTATTGAGTGCCGCGCGAAGGCGACTCGGCTTCAGTAACTGAGCTCCCGGGCCTTGCCCCAGAAAACCCGGTAGGAATAGGCCGTGTAGCCCAGGATCGCCGGAAGTGTGATGACGATCCCGACCAGCATGAAGCGCATGGATTCCGGCGCGGTCGCCGCGTCCAGATAGGTGATGCGATCGACCACCAGGTAGGGAAACAGGCTGTAGGCCAGGCCGATGAAGGACAGCACGAACAGTGACACCGCGCAGGAAAACGGTACCCAGTGACGCTGCGTCGGGTCGGTGCGCAGCCGCTTCAAGGCGCGATCGCAAAGTATGAACACGGCCAGGGTCAGCAGTGGAATCGGCGCCAGCCAGAGCAGGTCGGGCAGGCTGAACCATTTGTCGAAGATGCGACTGCTTGCCAGCGGCGTCGCCACTGAAACGGCAACGATGCCCACGCCGGTCAACCACAGGCTCGTCCGCGCCCAGCCGACGGCAAGCTGCATCAGGTCGTTTTCGGTCTTGAGGATCAGCCAGGTGGCGCCGAGCAGGCTGTAACCGGCGACCAGGGAGAGCGCGATCAGTCCGGCAAAGGCCAGGCTCCCGGGCCCATATTGAAACCCGAGCAGGTAGATTCCCAACATGAAGCCCTGCGACAGGGCAGCCAGCAGCGATCCGGAATAGAAGGCCCGATTCCACCAGACCCGATGGTCGTCATGCGCCTTGACCCGGAAGTCGAAGGCGACGCCACGCAGGATCAATCCGGCCAGCATCAGCGCGACGGGAAGGTACAGTCCACCCAGGATCACGCCGTGCGCCGCTGGAAACGCCACCAGCAGGATGCCCACGCCGAGCACCAGCCAGGTCTCGTTGGCGTCCCAGAACGGGCCGATCGAGGACACCATCTCATCCTTCTGCGCATCGTTGGCCCGACGCATCAGGATGCCGACGCCCAGGTCGTAGCCGTCGAGCACGACGTAGATCAGCATGGACAGGGCCATCAGGAAGACGAATACCAGCGGCAGCCAATGGTTCATGCCGGAATCTCCTTGTCGATCTTTCCATGGGGCAATCGTCCCCGCTTGCGGGCCAGGTGGAATACCACGCTGACGTAGCTGACCAGCAGGACCGCATAGAGCGACAGGTACATGCCGAGCGAAAGCCCGACCATCGGCGCAGGGGTGCTTGAAGCAGCGTCGCGGGTAAGCAGCAGCCCATGGACGAGATAGGGCTGGCGGCCGATCTCGGTGACATACCAGCCCGCGAGGGTCGCCAGCCAGCCGGCGAACGACATGAGTACCAGGCCGCGCGCCACGAGGACGCCCGGCTCGCCGTGTCGGCGCAGGTTCCACGCGGCGAGCCAGGAGATCGCAAGCATCAACAGCCCGGTGCCAACCATGATCCTGAAGGCCCAGAACACGGGAGCCACCGGCGGATGCTTGCCGGCGAATTCGTTCAAGCCGCGGATCTCGCCATCCGTCGAATGGGTGAGCACCAGGCTGGCGAGTTTTGGAATGGCAATCGGGTAATCATTTTGCTTCGTCTTCTCGTTGGGCAGTGCGAACAGCACCAGCGGGGCGCCGCGCTCGGTTTCCCAGAGGCCCTCGACGGCGGCGATCTTGGCCGGTTGGTACTGCAGCGTGTTGAGGCCATGCAGGTCGCCGATGAAGATCTGGATCGGAATCAGGCTCGCCGCCACGAACACCCCGGCCCGCATCGCGGCCATCACCGCCGGCGCGCGATCGCCGCGCAGCCACTGGTAGGCCGAGATTCCCGCGACCAGGAAGCTGGCGGTGAGGCCGGAAGCCAGCAGCATGTGCGTCAGCCGGTAAGGCAGGGACGGATTGAAGATCACCGCCATCCAGTCGAGTACATGCGCCTTGCCATCGATCATTTCGAAGCCGGCCGGTGTCTGCATCCAGGAATTGAGCGACAGGATCCAGAAGGCCGACAAAGTCGTGCCGGCAGCCACAAGGAAGGTGGCCAGCGTATGCACCCTTTCGGAGACGCGATCGCGGCCGAACAGCATGACGCCAAGGAAGGTCGCCTCCAGGAAGAATGCGCTGAGGACTTCATAGGCAAGCAGCGGCCCGGCGATGTTGCCAACCGTGTTCATGTAGCCCGGCCAGTTGGTGCCGAACTGGAAACTCATGGTGACGCCGCTGACCACGCCAAGCGCGAAACTCAGCGCGAACACCTTTACCCAGAACCCGTAGGCCTGCATCCACTTGTCGTCCCCGGTGGCCCGGAAACGCAGCTTGAAGAACAGCAGGAACCAGCCCATGGCGATGGTGATGGTCGGGAAAAGGATATGAAACGAGATGTTGGCGGCGAACTGAACTGCGGGCCAGGACGATCGGATCCATTGCGAACTCCGTTGCGGCGGCGATGCCAATCGCACCGGGCAAGGCCTGCGGCGGGATTCATCGTGGCGATTATCGCCGATGCGGCGTCAAGACATTGGCAATTCGCGCATGCCATTGCCCCGGGCCATCACCCGGACAGCCTTGGTCCTTCCGGAGCGTCCAGTCGCTGAACCACAAGCGCACCGCAGGCCAGGCGCACTGCGCTACCATTTGCATCAGTACGCGCATGCGGTTTCGAGGGCAGTAATGATGTTTCAGGCGCCATCGAACACGCACTGGTGGGGCTGGTGGGGACGCTGGCGCGCCGGTCAGAACCCGGCGCCAGTCGTTGATGATGTTCCATTCAGCCACGTCGTGCCGCTGGGCTTGAGTTGCCGGGTCACCCATCAGGTGCGGCGATTCTCGGGCATCGGAATCGCCTATCCGTTCGACTGGTGGCTGTCGCCGATTTCCGGGTTGGCGCGATACCTCGCCGATCCCGACCCCGAACGAATCTATGCGCCGTCCCGCCTCGAGGAGGTTCTCGAAGACGGTCGCCTGAAGGCTATCCGGAGCGTCGAATTCGGCATCGAGTTGTTTCACGAATTTCCGCGGGTGCGGGTGCCGGTGGACGGTGCCGAGGTGTCGGTGGTGGCGCCCGACTGGGAGGCGCACATCGGCTCTGCAAAGGAGAAACATTCGGCTCGCCTGCAACGCCTTCTGGCGACCGACCAGCCGGGCAATCGCATCCTTTTCGTGCGCCACCGCTACGATGCGAACCTCCAGGGCCCGGCTCCCGGTGCTGACATTCATGCAATGCACTCAGCCTTGCAGGCGCAATGGCCACGGGCACAGATCGAGTTGTTGCTGGTGAACGTGCCAAGCGACAGCCGACTTCCCACCGGCGTGCGCAGCGTCAGCATCGAGGATGTTCCTGGTCCTCCCGGGCATGAGTGGCAAGGGAGCAGTGCGCCATGGCAGGCCGCATTCGAAGCCCAGCGCATCCAACTGCGCGCAGACGCCAATGCCGACGCTCCCGCGCAGTGGTACAACCAGCCGCCCGATTGATCCGGCGGCTTTCTCCGTGAACCTCGAACCATGAACCTTGACCAGAACCCGCGCCTGCCGGGCGCGACCCGCCTGCTGGCCCTGCTGGCTTGTCACGACGAGATGCGTTTTCTTCCTGGCTATTTCGCCAATATTTCCTCGCAGGTGGATGGCGTGATCGCGTTGGATGACGGATCACGGACGGGTCGGCTGAATTCATCGCCGCGCAACCATCTACGCTCGAACTGATCCGGCTGCCCGCGCGCACGCCGCATTGCTGGGACGAGCCGGGCAACCGGCGACTCTTGATCGAGGCAGCCGGCCGCCACGGCGCCGAATGGGTGTTGGCCCAGGACGCCGATGAACGAATCGAGCGTGGTTTCCGTGAGCGGGCCGAGGCGCTTATCGCCGGGACGGAAGAGTCCGGGATCCAGGCGTTCGCACTGGTTTTCCGCGAGCTCTGGAATGCTCCCGACCAGTATCGCGTCGATGGCCTATGGGATCACAAGCGGCAGGCGCGGCTGTTCCGTTTGCGTGCCGACGCGCAATTCGACCAACGTTCCCTGCATGGGCACTGGGCGCCGATCAACAGCGCGACGCCGCGCGGTTTTCGCCAGGTGGATCTGATCATCTATCACTTGCGGATGATCGATCCCGGGGACAGGCGGGCGCGTCGCGACCGGTACCTGCTGCTCGACCCGGAACTGCAGTTCCAGGCAGTCGGCTACGATTACCTGACGGATGAATCGGAGCTGCAGGTCGCGAAGATTCCCGATGGGCGGGAATACGAACCGATGCCCGAGGCAGCGGTGCAATCCTAGGCGGCGTGCAGAGGTCGATACTCGCGTCGGCTCGCAAGCCGCTGCAGTCGAAGCTCGGACGTGTCGGTGAGATAGTCATAGCCTATCGCCTGGAATTGCCGTTCCGGGTCCAGTCTCTGGTACTTGGCCTGGCGCTCGCGGCGCTCGAACTCGGTCAACATTCGCAAGTGATAGATGATCAGGTCGGCCTCGCGACAGGTGCTCTCGGTCAGGCTGTTCAGCGGCGCCCAGTGCCCATGCAGGGAGCGATCGTCGAACTGATGGTCCTGCCTTGCCTTGAACAGCCGTGCGGGCCGTTTTCCGTCCCAGATTCCGTCACATCGGAAATGATCCGCGTGGTTCCACAACTCGCGCATCACCGCGGTCAGCACCAGCGTGCCATCCGCCTCCGCCTGGAGCATTTCCGCATCGGCACGCATTCTGAAATCAAGTTCGACCCGCTCGTCGGCGTCCACCACCACCAGCCAGTCGGCGCCGTGGCGCAGGGCCGCTTCAACCAGCAGGCGGCGATTGCGTGGCTCATCCCAGATGTGCGGTTGTCGGCGAGGCAGCCGGATCAACTCCATGACCGCGGCCTGTGACTCGACGAACTCGCCGGAGCCATCGTCGGAGCCATCATCGAGCGCGATGATGCCATCCACATGCGGTGCGATATTCAGGAAGTAATCGGGCAGGTAGCGCATCTCGTTGTGGAAAGTGAGCAAGGCCAGCAAGCGGGGTCTTGGCGCGGCCTTCAGCCCCGGATTCTGGATGGGCGCAGCGCCTTTCAGCGCCCCAAGCGAGTAGGCCGCGATCGCGGGTGGCATCAGCGCAGTGGCCATTGCTATGTAGGGCCGCTGGCCTGGCTCGGCCGCTCGCCAGGCGGAGCGCAACAGTGCCGGCACCCGGCGGAATGCGCTTGCCGCAACCAGGCGACGCGAGGGTCGGCCGGACAACCGTTCCCAGGCCGCGGCAATGCGCGCGCCGCGTCCATACTGGTCGCGCAACAGGCTGGCCAGCGTGGTCGGGTGCAGGTGCGCCGAGCGTACCTCTGGCGTCCATTCGAACGGAATGCCCTCAAGGCGCCGGTTGAACTCCGAATCCTCGCCCGAGCGCAGGCTTTCATTGAACAGACCGAAGCGCTCGAAGAGTTCGCGCTGGTAGCTCACGCCATAGTGGAGTGCGGCCTCGGTCGGTACGCCCGGCATGCGCAGGGCAAACAGGTTGAGGTAGGAAACCCATGACCACAGGTTTCGCGGCCGTGCCGGCGTAACCGAGCTGGACACAGCAGGCAGCCCGGCCAAGTGCCGTTCGAGCCGGGCCCGGACCCAGCCAGGCTCGGCCCGGCAGTCGGCCGCGAGAAAGGAAATGAATGGGGCGGTGGTCGCCGCAATTCCGAGATTGCGCACGGCGCCCGGGTACAGCAGGTCGGGGCGATGCACGATCTTGACCTCGATGCCGGCCGCGCGCAGTCGCTCCACCGGATGGCCACCGCCCGAGTTGACCACGACGATCTCGACCGGAAGATCCTGCGACTGCAACGATAGGACCGCATCGACCAGCGAGGCGGGATTTCCGAGCCCCATCACGACGCATGCCAGCTTCGCCTGCGCTGGTTCGACGCTGGAATCGGGGGCCGTAGCGGCGATTCCGGCGACCGGATCGGATTTTTTGTTTGCGACCCCCAACCGACGGGAAAGCAAGGCCTGGTAGACGACGCGCAGCGGGGAAAACCCGAACAGCCGATCGTGCAAGCGCCAGGTCAGCGTCGATTGCAGCCTTTGCAGGGCGGCGTCGAGCCGCGCAATCTCGGCCTCGTGGACGCGGACTTCCTGCGCATGTGTTGCATCCGATTCCTCCTGCGAGCGCACCCATTGCGCGGCCTGCAAGGCATGGTCGGCCTCGGTGGCGGTCCTGGACAGGGCAGCTTCACTGCGAACCTGCTTCAACTCGAGTGCCAACGATTCGCACTGCCCCGTGGCAAGTGCGTGCTCGGCTTGCCAGCGGGCTACCGACTGGCGCAAGTCCGCATTGTCCCCATGCAGTGCATTGGCCTCTTCGCCAAGCGATGTGGCGCGTTTGTCGAGCGATGCCGCCAGTTCGCCAAGCGCCGCCACCTCGTCGCGAAGCTCGCCTGCTTCCTTTTCCAGCAGAAGTTTCGCCTCCTGCATGACCTGCATCCCTGCGTGCAGGTCTCGCGATTGGGCGCGTAGAGAATCAGCTTCGGTTGCGAGCAGCATGGACTCCGCGCGCGCCTGGGCTGCATCGGCGCGGAGGACTTCGCACTCCTGTCGCACTTGCGCGGCCAAGCCTTGTTCATGCGCTTGCTGAGCAGTCAGTTGGGCATGGCCATGGCGCCAGTCGTACGCATCCTTCTCCAATCGACTTGCGAGCATCGATGTCTGGCGAAGATAGCGGGCGAGGGCGGGGCCGTCGGGCTCATTGCGGCGAGTTTCGCTGGCGTGCCACTGGTCGAGCACCATCCGGTAGCACTCGACGATGTGCGCGCTGGCCAGGTCGAGACCCGCGCTTGCCCTGATCAGCGCGCTGGCCTTGCTGGCCGACTCCGGATCGTAACGGTCGATCTGCTCGTCCAACTGGTCGGCGCGAAGCGGACGATCCAGCACGCGCAGGCCGAAGTTGTTGCGGCGCAAGTGGTCCAGGTTCTGCGGCGTGACCATTTCGCCCATGCCCTCATGGTCGCAGCAGATCACTGCTGTCCCGATGGCGAGGCTTTCGATGGCGGACCGGCCGCGGGCGAAGACAAGGTCATAGTCGCCCAGCAGCAATCCCGGCGTCGCGCAGTGACTGCCGCTGGCGTAGCCCGCCACGTCCAGCCGGATGCCCCTGAGTTCGCAGCGCTCGCGGATGATTCCAACGTAGTTCGCTTCGCTGGCGTAATTGCTGAAGATGAGCGCCTTCGCCGGCCTGGCTGGCAGCGCGGGCCTGGGACGGAACTGTTCCAGATCGACGAAATTCAGCGCGATCGTGATCTTGTCCGGGCTCACGCCGGCTTCGAACACCAATCGGTCCCTGACGGCATCGTTCACGGCCAGGTAATGCAGGATGCGAGGGTGCACGGGCGCCGCTTCCTGCCAAGGCAGGCAGCCGTGGCAGGCGTAGAGCGCCGGCGTGCCGGGAAACATCGCCAGGGCAGTCATCGTCTCGAGATGGTGCTGGCCGTGGATCAGGTCCGGCGCCCGGCCCAGGGACTGCAGATCGTCCACCACGGGAATTGCGCGCGCCCGAAGCTCGGCCGCCAGCGGTCCCAGCCTGGGGCTGTACACCACCGGAGCATGTCCGAGTCGTTGCAGGGCCAGTGCCAGGTCACGGACGTAAAGCTCCGACCCGGTCCGCTGGGAAAAACTGGTGTTTGTTATCAGGACGCATAAGCTGCCCGATGCCGACTTGTCAGTCATGTATTGGCCCGGTCAGATATCGAATTTGCGGGGGGATTAATGTCGTGGCCACGGCATCATCGATGCGCGCCGTCACTCGGGGGGGAGTAAATCTAAGGTATTTGGTCCGGTGCTCTCTGTCCAGCCGGACTGAAGCAATCAGCAGCGTGGCGGACAGGAAGCGTGATGGTCGGCACGATTCGCCGGTTGACGAGCGCAGCACGCACCGCGGCAACCAGAGCGCCCGGGAAGGCCCGGGCGCCAGGAAATGCGTGGTTGGCGAGCGATCAGTTCTTCACGCCCAGCATGTACTTCGCGACGGCCAGGCGGTGTTCAGGATTCAGGTGGCCTTGTGGCGGCATCGCCGGGAAATCCTCGCGCTTCTTGACCGGGTTGGCGACGTAGTCGGCGATGCCTTGCGGATTGTCGGCGTACAGCACCTGGATGATCTGGGTCGGCGGACCGATCATGCGGACATTGTAGGCGTGACAGCCGGCGCAGACGCCTGAATACAGCCGCTTCCCGACCTCGGCGATTTCCGCCTGGCCCTCGACGCGTGCAGGCACCGGCTTGTCGAGCAGGTAGCTGGTCACGTCGGTGCTGGTGGTCTTCTGGCACTCGGGCCAGTCGCGCAGGTTCAGGGTTTTCACGCTGGCCTTCTGGCTGATGCAACTGCCGCTGCCCTTGCCGACGGCGAGCACATCCGGCCCTTTGCTGGTCAGGTTCAACGCCATCAGCGCCTTCACGTCGCCGATCGGCTCGTAGCCATTGTTGCCGAAGAAGTTCTTGTAGATGGAAACACGATCCGGGCTGGGATCCGCTTCCGGGTCGATGGTGATGTTGGCGAACGACTGGTGGTCGGCGATGATGATGCCGGCGTTCTTGTTGTCGCGGATGATGTTGTTCTCGATCTGCACGTCGTCGGCGGCCATGACGATCACGCCGGTGCCGCTGGGTACGCCGGAAACGATCGAGCCGGGTGCGCCGAAGTTCTTGTGGTTGTTGTTGACGATGAAGTTGTTGCGGATGATCACGTCGAAGGTGGTCTTGATCGGCAGGCCAGGCGTGATGAAGGTCAGGATGCCGCCCGCGTTGTCGTAGACCATGTTGTTTTCGACGATGGCATGCCGGCTGTTCTCGATTTCGATGCCGGCTACGCTGGCAAACACCTCGTTGTTGGAAACCTGGATGTTGTCGCACATGCCGACGTAGATCGCCGCGTCCTCGATGCCGCTCACCACGTTGTACTCGATCAGTCCGTTCTGGCCGAATTCCGGGAAGATGCCATAGACGCCGGTATCGACGATCCAGTTGTGCCGGATGACGAAGTTGTTGCCGGCCTGGCCCATGATGGCGTTGCCCTTGTAATGCATGATCTTCATGTTCTCGATGCGGATGCCGCTGCCCGAGTAAAGGATCGCGTCATTAAGCTTGCGCTCGCCCTCCATCACCGGCCACTCGCCGTCCTCGATGACGCCGACGATGGCGATGTTGTCCTTGTCGATGTAGACAGTTTCCTTGTACGTGCCGGGCATGACCTGGATGGTGTCGCCGGGCTTGGCCTGGCTCACGACCGCCTGGATGGACTCGCCGCTTTTCACGGTCAGCACATTGCCCGTCATCGCCACGTTTCGCAGCGAACCGCCGGCATCCTTCTTGCCCTTGCTGGCATTGGCGAGGGTGCTCTCCGCCGTGGACCCGGGGCCCGGCGCCGATGAGCCGCCGCCGGATTTCAGGAAATACACGCCGGTGCCCGCAACGGCGGCGCCGATCAGCAGGCCAATAAGAATCTTCTTCACGGGGAGTCCTTCATGGATGGTTTCTTGGAATTGTTGGTGGCTGCCAGGGGCGATGGCTTGAGCCCGGAGGGAAGCATCCGAGGCCTTTCCGGCCGGAATGATTCGTCGGTGAGCGCTCCGAGGAAATCGACCACGCGATCGATTTCGGCGGCGCTGAGGTTCGGCTCCCAGATGTGCCAATGCAGGGTGAGTTTCTCACCCTTGGGCACCGCGTGGCCACGGCCCAGGTTGTAGAACTCCACGGCGGAGCGCAGCGTCTGGAATTGCCCGGAATGCTCGTAAGGCGCCGTCAAGGCCACGTTGCGCAGGCTGGGCACCTTGAAGCCGCCGCGCAATGTGGGCTCGTTGCTGGTTTTCCCGGCGCCGGCGTCGAATGCGCGGCCTTTCGGTTCGGGCGTTCCGATCACCGCGATCTGCTGGTTGGTGAACAGCGGCGGCGTATGGCATTCGGAGCAGCGCGCGACAAAGGAGCGGAACACATTCATGTCCCTCGAACTTCCTTCGGGGTGAGCGCCTCGTGGAACCCTTGCGCATAAAGATCGTAGCGGCTGTTCAGCGATACCAGCGATGTCTCGAAGGCGGTCAATGCGCTGTAGATGTGCTCCAGCCGAAGTCCTGATTTCGAGTCCGGATAGGCAATGGCGAACAGTCGTCGGTATTCGGGCAGTGCGCTCGATCTTGCGCAGCATCGCCTCGCGGGTATTGCCCATTTCGTGGGCGTCATACAGGGGGCCCTGCATCTGCGCTTCCAGGGTGGCGGCCCGACCATCCCAGAAAAACCGGTTCAGGAATGCAACATTCCAAAGGCTCGGCGCGTTGCGCGCGGCTTCCTGGTTGCCGATGCCCTTGCTGCGGGCCAGGCCGTCGGAAAATCCGAGCTCGGGGACATGGCAGCTGGCGCACGAAGTCGAATTGTCGGCGGAAAGCGCCGGGTCGAAGAACAGGTAACGCCCCAAGTCGATCTGCTGGGGGCTGAACCCGTCACGGAACTTGGGAAGGCCGGTCTTCAACCCGCCCACGCCGGCGCTCTGCAGGGAGGCGTACTGGAGATACTGCGATTGCAGGCGGCAGGCATTCCCGACCTTCGCGAAGCTCGGTGGGCAGAAACTGGAGAGCTCGATGCCTGCCGGGCTTTGACGTGCGTCGGTGGATGCGCTGGCCATGAAGACCATGAGGGCCAGGGCCAATCCGGTGCAGAAAAGCCTGAGCACGCTTCAGGGTTTCAGGGTCTGGATGTAGGCCAGCACGTCCGGCTCGGCCTTGGGATCAAGCATCTTGCTGATCGCAGCCATCTGCTTGCCGTACTTGTCGTTCGGACCATAGCCACGCAGCCCGGCGCGGAAATTGCCGAACTGGCGCCGAGATAGACGCTGTCCGCGCCGGCCAGGCGCGGCGCGCCAAGCGATTGATTACCCGCCCCGCTGGCCGAATGGCATGCGCTGCACAACGCATTGAAGTTGGTCGCGCCATTGGCCAGGTTCGCCTTGGCCGGCGCTTTCGCGGCGACCGCGACTCTTGGCAGCTTGCTGATGTAGGCGGCCAGTGCCGGGCGATTGGCCGCGGTGTTCACCGCCGCCGATCCGGCGCGCATCTGGGCGCCGTAGCTGTCGCCGGCCTTGGCGCCGCGGTTGCCCGAGGCGAAGTTGTCCAGTTGGGCTTTCAGGTACCACGCGTCCATGCCGGCGATGTTTGGTGCGCCCAACGCCCGGTTTCCTTCGCCGCGCGAACCATGGCAGGCCGCGCAGGTGGAGTACAGGGATTTACCGTCGGCGGCGGCCGGCGCGGCAGTGACCACGCCGGGCAGGATCATCAGTGCCAACAGGGTGCTTGCGATCAACCCGCGCTTCATTGGGCTCCGGAACGGCCAGCGTATGTTCTTGATATCCGGCGAATTATACACAGCGGCCTGCAACGATAATGAGCATTGGCGAACAGTGTGCGCATCGGGATTGCGATCGATGAGAGCTGGCGTGACGCCAAGAAAAAAGCCGAAACCCCGGGTTGCTTCGGAAGTTTCGGCCTGGACTGCTTCATCAATTTGTTGGTGGAGAGGATGGGGATCGAACCCACGACCTCATCGATGCGAACGATGCGCTCTCCCAGCTGAGCTACCCCCCCACAGGGTAGGTGGATGATACAGCGCGCGGCCGGGGCTGGCAAAAACCCGTTTATCCACCGTCCATTTCGGCCAGTCGGTCGCGGAATGCAGGGTATTCCGCCGACATCGGTTCGGCCATGGATGGTCGTGACAGGAGCGCGGCCAGGGCCGGGCGGCACCGCGACCGGTTCGCCGACCAGCGGCTCGACGATCGACTCGAACTTGGCGGGGTGGGCCGTGGCGACGATGGTCCACGGGCCGTTCTCGCCTCGTTCGCGCAGGAGCTCAAGTGCCCGGACCGCGGTGGCGGTATGCGGACAAAAGACCTCGCCATAGCGCGCGCGGCCCTCGGAAATCGTTCGGCGAATCTCGTCGTCGGCGATGGACTGCGCGCTGAAGCTGGCTCGCAGTTGTCCCTCATCCGGGTACAGCCAGCGCAATCGCTCGAAGTTGCTCGGCGCGCCGACGTCCATCGCGTTGGCCAGGGTGGCGATGCTGGCCGCAGGGCGATATTCGCTCGCCGGCGAAGAAGTCCGGCAGCACGTGGTTGGCGTTGGTGGCCAGGGCGATTCGACCGACTGGCAGTCCGGTGGCACGGGTCAGCGCCGCTCCCATCGCATTGCCGAGATTCCCGGTTGGAATGGCGAAGTTGAGTGGTTGTTCGTGCGCGCGCCAGTGTTGCAGCGCCGCCAGCGCGTAGTAGGTCATCTGCGGCAGCAGCCGGCCGAGGCTGATGCTGTTGGCCGAACTCATCGGTAGCCTGGACTGCAGCGAACCGTCGCTCAACGCCTGTTTCACCATCGCCTGGCAGTCGTCGAAGCTGCCAGCCACGCGCAGCGCAGTCACGTTGTCGCCGAAACAGCCCAACTGGTGCGCCTGGCGCGGCGAGACGCGCCCATCGGGATACAGGATCACCACGCGAAGCCCCGGCAGGCGATGGAAGGCCGCCGCGACCGCCGCGCCGGTATCGCCGGAAGTGGCGACCAGGATCGTCAGCGGCTTCGCCTCCTGCGCGCGCAGGCGCCTCATGCAAGCCGCCAGGAAGCGCGCGCCGACATCCTTGAACGCGGCGGTAGGCCCGTGGAAAAGCTCGAGGACGAAGGTGTCGGCCACCGGCAAGGGCTTGAGCGGAACCGGGAAGTTGAAGGCTTCCGCGCAAATCTCCGCCAGCGACGCGGCGAGGGCGTCGCCGGAAAAGAACGGAGCGAGGAGGCGGGCGCCGACCTGATCGAGCGTGTGGCAGCCCGAGAAGTCGTCGATCGCAAATTTGGGCAGCGACTCCGGCACGTACAGTCCACCATCGGGCGCCAATCCCGGCGGCGATGGCCGCGCCAAGGCCCGTGGCGGGCGTCTGGCCGCGCGTGCTGACGAAGTTCATGGCAGCAGCTTCGCTGCCGGCCCGGCAATCGGCGACACGAAGGCAGTGCTCTCGAAGCCCGCCTCGGCAAAGCCGCCACGCATCGCCTCGGCGGCAATCAGCGCCGTGTCGCGATCCTCGAACCAGGCGAACACGCTGGGTCCGGCGCCGGAGATGCTGGCGCCCATCGCGCCAGCCGCAAGCGCTGCCTGCTTCACCTCGGCAAACCCCTTGATCAGCGGCGCGCGGCGCGGCTCCACCAGCAGGTCCTTCAGGCCTTCGCGAACCAGCGAGGCATCGCTCCTGAAACAGCCGGCCAACACCAGCGCGAGGTTCGCGCTCTGGCCCACGAAATCGACCAGCGCGTAGTGGCCCTTCAGCGCCTCGCGCGCACGCCGTGTTTCCAGGATGGCTTCCGGATGGACGAGCGCGCAGTGCCACGCGGCAGGCGCCGGGATCGGCACGAGGCGGTCGCGCGTCGCCAGGACCAGGCCGCCCAGCAGCATCGGGCCGACGTTGTCGCCGTGCAGTCCTCCGCTGGCGACTGCTTCGCCGGCCAGCGCGAACGGATACAACTGCTCGCGGGACAGGGGCTGCTCGAGCAGCGCATTGGCGGCCACCAGCGCCGCCACGCAAGAGGCGGCCGAGCCACCCATGCCCGAGCCGAGCGCGATGCCTTTGTCCAGTTCCAGTTCGAGTCCGAACGATAGACCCAGGTGCTTGCGCAGCGCGATCAGCGAAGCGCCCGCGGTATTGCGCTCGGCCTCGTAGGGAAGATCGATGGTGGTGCCGCGGATCGCGGCGATTCGCACGATCGGCTCGGCGATCCGGCGAACCGTGGCGCGATCGCCAGCCCCATCCAGGCTGTGGCCGAGGATGTCGAAACCGACGCCGACGTTGCCCACGCTGGCTGGCGCGAATGCACTGGCCTGGTCGCGACTCATACACGCGCCCCCAGCGCCGCGGAGACGCGCAGCAGGTCGGCGAAAACACCTGCGGCAGTGACATCCGGGCCGGCGCCCGGGCCTTGCACGACCAGCGGGTTCTCCGCATAGCGGCGGCTGCTGAACTGCACGATATTGTCGGTCAGGCGCAGGTGTGCAAAGGCGTGGTCGCTCGCGACCTCGACCAGGCCGACACTGGCATTCCCCGCGCTGTCCAGTCGCGCGACATAGCGCAGGACCTTGCCCTGGGCATGCGCCTTGAGGAACCGGGACTTCATCTCCCCATCGGCTTCGGAAAGGCGCGCGAGAAACTCTTCGCGACCCAGGTCGGCAAGTGATGGCGGCACCAGGCTTTCAACCTGCACGTCATCCAGCGAGAGTCGCAGCCCGGCTTCGCGGGCGAGGATGACCAGCTTGCGGGCGACATCCGTGCCGGACAGATCGTCGCGCGGATCGGGCTCGGTGTAGCCCAGCGCAAGGGCCTCGAGCACCAGCGAGGAGAATGGCTGGCTGCCGTCGAAGCGATTGAACAGCCAGGCCAGCGTTCCCGAGAAAATCCCCTCGACCGCCTGCAGGGTGTCGCCGGTGTCGATCAGGTCGCGCAGGGTCTGGATCACCGGCAGGCCGGCGCCGACCGTGGCCTCGTAACGGAAGCGGGCGCCCGAATGCCGGCTGGCCTCGCGGATCGCCTGGTAGCGCTCGAGCGGTCCGGCCCCGGCCTGCTTGTTCGGCGTCACCACGTGGATGCCGCGCGAAAGCCAATCGGCGTAGTGCGCCGCGACTGCATCGCTGGCGCTGCAGTCGATGATGATCGCGTGCGGCAGGTGTTCGGTGCGCACATGCGCGGCGAACTGGTCCAGGTCGCATTCCTGGCTCGATTGCTGCAGCTTCTTCTGCCAGTCGCTGGCGTCCGCGCCCAGTTCGTCCAGCCACATGTGCCGGCTGTTGGCCAGGGCGCGCACCCTGAGGTCAAGCTTGGCCTCGCGGCGCAGGCGCGGAATGGCCTCGTGCAATTGTCCGAGCAGCGCAACGCCCACCTTTCCCGAGCCGATCACGCCGATCGAAATCGTCTGCGGCGAGAGCCAGAAGCTGGCGTGCGCGGCGCGCAGCGCGCGGGTGGCGTCGCGGCTGGCGATGGCCACCGAAATATTCCGCTCCGAGGCGCCCTGGGCGATCGCACAGATATTCACCTGCGCCCGGGCCAGCGCGCCGAACAGCCTGGCCGCCACGCCGGGCGTACCGGCCATGCCGTCGCCGACGGCGGCAAGCACGCACATGTCCGGCGTCAGCGTGATGCCCTGGATCTGGCCCCGCTGGAGTTCGGGCTCGAAGGCATCGTGCAAGGCGCGCTCGGCGCGCCCGGCCTCGGCTTCGCGCACTACGCAGCAGATCGATTGCTCGGAGGATCCCTGCGAGATCATCACCACCGACACATCCGCCCTGCGCAGCGCATCGAACACCCGTTGCGCCGTGCCGGGGACGCCGATCATCGCGGCGCCCTCGACATTGAGCAGTGCAAGGTCGGGACAAAGCGTCAGGCCCTTTACCGGTCCGGACAGATCGCTTTCCTTGGTGATGCGCGTTCCGGCGAATTCCGGATGGAAAGTATTGCGGATGATTACCGGGAGATTCCGCGACAAAGCCGGAGTCATGGTCTGCGGATGGATGACCTTGGCCCCGAAGTAGGCCAGTTCGAATGCTTCGTGGTACGAGAGCGTCGCCAGCGGGACCGCTTCCGGCACCAGGCGTGGATCGGCCGAAAGCACGCCGTCCACATCGGTCCAGATATGCAGTTCGCTGGCATCGAACAGCGCCGCGAAAATGGCGCCGGAGAAATCGCTGCCGTTGCGGCCGAGAATCGTCGCCCGGCCTTCCTCATCGCGGGCGATGAAGCCGGTGATCACGACGCGTGGCTGCGGATTGTTCTTTCGCCAGGCGGCCAGTAGCAGCGCGCTTTGCGCCCAGTCCACGGTGACGCCCAGGTCGCCGTTGCGCACGACCAGCACTTCGCGTGCATCCAGGCACCCCGTTGGCTCGCCAAGGTCTTGCAGGTGCTGTGAAAGCAGCCGCGCAGAATACAATTCGCCCAGGCCCTGGATGCGCTCGAGCGCCTCGCGGCCGGGCGAGCCGAGCACCGAAAGCGCGTTCAGCAGGTTGCCCAGTTCGGAGAACTGCTGGTCAAGCCATCGCTCGGTCGCCCCGGCATTGTCGCCGAGCAATTCGCGTGCTGCATTGACATGCCGGGCGCGCAAGGCAGCGAGCACGTCGCTCCAGCCTGGCTCCGCGCGGGAGGCCGAAAGCGCCAGCGCCAGCAATGCATCGGTGACCCCGCGCATCGCCGAAACCACGATTGCCTGGTGGCGTTCGGGCCGGGCCCGGAGGATCGACGCAACCTGCCGCAGGCAGTTGGCGTCAGCCAGCGATGTGCCGCCGAACTTGTGCGCGATCCAGGCGTCGTTCATCGGCCGGGAAGTTCCAGATTGCTGGCTTGCACTGGTTTTCGCATGTTTGCTTTCGAGCACTTGCATGTTGCCTCCGTGGGAGGCCCCGGGCTCGGCGGGATGCGCGGCAGCCGCATCCTCGTAGAGGTGCGGGGCCGTTTGTCTGCGAAACCTATTCGCGCACGACCGACCGCACCGGGCTGGTGCTAATCGTGGTAGTGGTCGTTACGCGGCAGGTCATGACCCGAGTGGAACCGATGCGATGCCGAGTTGTCAACCCGAGGGCATGGATGCCCGAGTGCCGGCGGAGGCAGGATGCCGTCAGCCGGCCAGAATCGGCGTCAGCACGGGTTCCAGCAGCGTCCTGCGCCAGCCTTCCAGGGCCGCGGGCCAGCCGCGGCCCTCCAGCAGCAGCTCCAGATGCTTGCGGGCGCAGAGCAGGCCGTCGGGCACATTGAGCTCCAGGGCGAGCTTGGCGACCGCCTCCTGCAGCGCCTTGAGCCTTTGCTTGTCCAGGTTTTCCCCGCTCCGATTCAGGGGCAGCGCCATCTCCTCGTCGCTGAGGGGAGGTCCCAGCAGATCCCACAATTCGCGCCGCGCCTTGCGTGGCGCCTTGGGATTGGCGTCGAGCATGGCGCTGAAACGATGGAAGTCCTCGAATGGCCGACGGCTCAGCTGCACCGCCAATTCATTGTCCAGCACCCAGCTCTTGGGACGATCCGAACGGCGCGCCTCGGCATCGCGCCAGCACAGCAGGCGGCGAAGCCGGGCTTGCCCGGCCCGGTCCAGTGTCTGCGCGCTGCGCACCGCGAGGTGCGGCAGCGGATCGTCGCCTTCGTTGCGCGCATTGGCGATGGCGCGTTCGCTGTCGGCTTGCAGCCACGACAGGCGACCCAGCTCGCGCAATTTCCTTTCCAGCACTTCATGCACCGCATGCAGGTGCAGTACGTCGTCGGCGGCGTACTTGAGCTGAGAATCGCTGAGCGGTCGGCGTAGCCAGTCCGATCGTGTCTCGCCTTTCTCCAGGGTGATCCCGGTGATCTGCTCGACCAGTTTCAGATAGCTCAGTCCGGCGCCGAGTCCCGCCATCGCCGCGGCCACCTGGGTGTCGAAGACCGGCGCGGGCACGACCGCGCAACCGCGCAGCAGCGCCTGCAGGTCCTCGCTGGCGCTATGCATCAGCTTGGTGATCGATGGATCGTCGAGGAACGGGCGCCAGCACCCGGGCCATTCCCGCGGCAGTCGGATCGACCAGCAGGACCTGGCCCGGAATGGCCAGTTGCACCAAGGCCAACTGCGGGTAGTAGGTGCGCTCCCTGATGAACTCGGTGTCCATTGCGACCAGCGGCTGGCCCTTCCACGCTTCCAGGCGCTCGGCCAGGACCTCGGCATGTTCGATCAACAGATTCATCCGGTTTGATTGCCAAAAGAGGGCAGGGTAGCCTAAGTTCGATTCGCCCGTGCCCGACTGTGGGCCCAAGGTCCCTTTCCATGGCTCGCACGCGACACTTGTTGATCGGCATCGGCCTGGCTGCGACGCTGACCTGCTGCAGCCGGCCACCGTCGGCGCCAGCGCCAACAGCGCCGGCCAAGGTCGTGGAAAGTTCCGCGCCCGCAGCCGCGCCCAAGGTAGGGCCTGTTGCGCCGGAATGGCAATCGCGGGTGCCCGATATCGATCCGGCGCAGGCGGCCGAAACCCTGCGGCAGGCCGATGCTGCTCTGGAACGCGGACAGCTGGAGCGGGGCAGCAGCCCCGGCCCCGGCGCGCTTGAGCTCTACCTGGCTGTGCTGGCCGTCGAGCCTGACGATGCGAAGGCCCAGGTCGGGGTCCAGTCGGCGCTCGATGCGCTGCTGGAGCGCGGCCGGATCGCAATGCGCGAGGGCAGTCTGGCCGATGCCGAGCGGATCGATCTGATTGCGCGCGAGCTGTTGCCCGGCCATCCGGACCTTCCGGCTTTCCAGAAGCACCTGGTCAACGCGCGGGCCGCCGAGCAATGGGTGGCCAAGGCGAACGCCGCGGCCAAGGCCGGCAGGATCACCTCGCCGGAGGGCGCGAGCGCGGCGGATTTTTTCAGGCTCGCGCAGAAGAGCCTTGCCGATTTTGACCCTGCGGTCGCCGGCTTGAACCACTGGAATCGCGAACTCCTCCAGAGCGCCCTGAAGGCCGCACGCTTGGAGGACTTCCAGGCCGCCGAGCGAATCCTCCTGGAGTCCGAACGCCTGCTGCCCGGAAGCGTCGATGCTCGCGTCACCGGGATGCGGATCGTGGAATTGCGACAGTCGCGAACGGATGCCGCGCTGGCCAAGGGCAACGCGGCGGTCGATAGCTTGCAACTGGACCAGGCCGATGCCGCCCTGGCGCGCGCGAGCAGGATCGCCGCGCAACAGGGCGGCGTCGATGCGTTGCGCGAGCGCATCCACCTCGCCCGCCACTACGGACCGTTCAAGCCGGGGCAGGTATTCGTCGAGAAGCTCACGGCCGGCGGATCGGCTCCGGAGATGGTGGTCATTCCGTATGGCCGGTTCCTCATGGGTTCGTCCGACAACGATTCGCAGCATCAGGAAAATGAGTTGCCGAAGCATGAAGTCACCTTCAAGCGTGGATTCGCGATTGCAAGGAATGAAATCACCGTCGCCGACTTCAAACGGTTCGTGGATGCCACCCGCTATCGAAGTTGGGCCACGCGAGCCGGTCATTCGGTCGTGTACGACGAGAAAGGTGGTGTCTTCAGCGAGCACGAGGGTGTCGATTGGCGGCGCGACCATGTCGGTCGGATCGCCTCCCCGGCGTTACCGGTGGTGCATGTCAGCTTCAAGGATGCCCAGGCCTACGCGCGCTGGCTCTCGGACCGCACGGGCCAGCACTACCGCCTGCCGAGCGAGGCTGAATTCGAATATGTGCTGCGGGCAGGTACGAGCTCCATCTATCCCTGGGGCGATGCGCCGCCGCGGCGCGTGGTCGGCAATCTTCCCGGGGACGGCGACCTGTCGCGCTCGGGCCGGAGTTGGGGAAATCCGATTCCGGGCTATCGCGACGCCTTCTGGGGCCCGGCGCCAGTTCGCAATTTTCCAGACGAGCGATTCGGTACCTTCGACATGATCGGAAATGTGTTGGAATGGACGCTCGATTGCTGGCACGAAAGCTACCAGCGCGCGCCAATCGATGGCACGGCCTGGGTAAACCCGGGTTGTACGCAGCGAGTCGTGCGCGGCGCCTCGTGGGGAAGTTCGCTCGATCAGGCAAGGTCCGCTTCGAGGCAGCCGATGGATCCTTACACCACCACCGCGCGCCTGGGTTTCAGGGTCGTGCGCGAGCTGTAGCCCGGAGCTCAGAAACTTATGAACAAGCCACCGTTCACCGGCAGGTTGATCCCGGTGAGGTAGCTCGACTGCTCGGCGCACAGGAAGGCGATCGCGTGGGCTACGTCCTCGGCCGTGCCGATCCGGCCCACGGGAATCGCGGAAATCATCTGCCTGCGCAATTCCCCGGGAATGGCGGCCGTCATCGCCGTGTCGATGTAGCCGGGGCTGACACTGTTTACGGTAACTCCCTTGCTGGCCAGTTCGCGCGCCAGGGCCATGGTGAAGCCATGCATGCCGGCCTTGGCGGCCGCGTAATTGCTCTGTCCGAATGCACCGGTCTGGCCGATGATCGAGCTGATGTTCACGATCCGGCCGAAGCCGCGTTCGCACATGCCGTCGGCGAGCAGCCGACACAGGTTGAACACGCTGTCGAGGTTGACGCGCATGACTTCATGCCATTGCTCGCTGCTCATCTTGCGCAGGCTGACGTCCCGGGTGATTCCCGCGCCGTTGACCAGCACGCTCACCGGGCCGAATTTCTCCTGGACCCGCTGCACCAGCTTCTCGCACTCGTCGAGTCGGCTGACATCGGCGGCCTCGAAGTGCACGTCCGCGCCGGCCATGCTGGCTGAGAAGCGGGCCAGGCGATCTTCCGGCGCCGGAAGGTCGCAGGCGATCACCCGATGACCGGAGCCGGCGAGGCTTTGGCAGATCCGGGTGCCGATGCCGCCAATGCCGCCGGTAACCAGCGCGATGCGGCCGGTCACTGGCGGGCCGCGCGCTTGCGGGGCCTGGATCGGGCTTTTGGTTCCTCGTCGGGCTTGTCGATCGTGGAGGACAAGCCGCTCTTGATGCCCTGCTGCAAGCCCTTCCAGATTTCCATGTTGCGCTCCGCCAGCTGGTTGAGCAGGGACCGCGGCGCCTGCACCACCAGGTTGCCGATTTGCCCGCGCAGCTGCTGTTGCTGTTCGCTGAAGACCTGGATGCTGCGCTCCAGGTAATTGCCGATGATTCCCTGCAGCGAATCGCCGTAGAAGCGGATCACCGTGGTCAACAGCTGGGTCGAGAAGATCGGCAGGCCGATGTCTTCGTGTTCGGCGAGGATCTGCAGCAGGACGGCGCGGGTCAGGTCCTTGCCGGTCCGGGCATCGCGGACCTCGAAGCTCTCGCCTTCGACAATCAACTGGCGCACGTCTTCCAAAGTGACGTAGCTCGATATTTCCATATCGTACAGTCGACGATTCGGATACTTCTTGATGATGCGTACCTGAGACATGCACACCCCGGACAAGCAAAAGACGCAAGCTGATCTGAACCGCTAATTTTCCGAGCATCGCCGGTCTGGCTACAGCTTGCAAGAATCCGGGCATCAAGGTTTGTGAACGCGGCCACGGATCGGCGCTCGGAACGGTCAATCGAACGGCAGGATCCGGTCGTTCGCCGGGATTCGCCCAGGCTGGAAGGCGGCCAGGGCTCGATCGAGGAATTCCCGTGGGTCGGCGCTGCCATCGGTTTCGCCTTCATCCTGGCCCAGCCAGCCGTAGGCAGTGCGCAGGGCAGGCAGCGGGTCGCCCGGCTCGACCGCGCTGCTGGACAGCGACTTGCTCAGCTTGACCCCATCCGACATGCGGATCACCGGCAGGTGCGCATAAGCAGGCGTCGGGTAGCCGAGCATCCGCTGGAGCAGTATCTGTCGCGGCGTGGAGTCGAGCAGGTCGGCGCCACGAACGACGTCGGTGATTTCCTGCACGGCATCGTCTACCACCACGGCAAGCTGGTAGGCCCACAAGCCGTCCGCACGCTTGAGAACGAAGTCGCCGACCTGTTCGGCAACGGATTGCTCGAAGCGGCCGCGAATGGCGTCCTGGAAGCCGATCGGCCCTGCAGGAACCCGCAGCCGCCAGGCAGCCTGGAGCCCGGAGGGATTGCGCACGCAGCTCCGGTGGATGCCACCCGACCCGGCCAGGTCGCTGCGGCTGCAGCGGCATTCGAATGCCAGTCCGGCGTCGGTCAGCCGTCCCAGCGCCTGCGCATAATGTCCGGAGCGTTCGCTCTGCCAGACCACCGGCGCGTCGGGGACGAAGCCGAAGGCGGACAAGGCCTGGATCTGCTGCCGAGCCATGCCGGGAATCTCCCGCGGCGGGTCCAGGTCCTCGATGCGCACGAGCCACTCGCCGCCGACGTGCCTGGCCATCAGCCAGCTGCCCAGCGCCGCGGTCAGGGAGCCCATATGCAATGGCCCGGTGGGCGAGGGCGCAAAGCGGCCGCGACGGACGGGCAAACGGGTGGCGATGGGTGGCATGGGCTGGCTTCTGGACTTGAAATTCACGCGACTCGACACATAGTAAAACCTGACAGGCCGAAGGTGCGGCTCAAAGGAGTGTCCATGTTCAAGCGAATGGCGTTACTGGTGGCGACCAACCTGGCGGTGATGGTGCTGCTCGGCCTCGTGCTGAGCGTGCTGCAGACCGTATTCGGCATCGCGCTTGGCCAGAATGGCCAGCTGCTGCTGATGGCGGCGATCTTCGGATTCGGCGGCGCCTTCATCTCCCTGATGATTTCCAAGTGGATGGCCAAGCGAGCCACCGGCATGGTCCTGATCGAGCAACCCAAGTCGGAGACCGAGCGCTGGCTGGTGGAGGTGGTGCGCCGCCAGGCCCAGGCGGCCGGCATCAAGATGCCTGAAGTGGGCATTTACGATGCTCCGGAGATCAACGCCTTCGCCACCGGACCCAGCCGCAACAATTCCCTGGTCGCCGTTTCCACCGGCTTGCTCCGCGCCATGACCCGCGACGAAGCCGAAGCCGTGCTCGGCCACGAGATCAGCCACGTCGCCAACGGCGACATGGTGACCATGACCCTGATCCAGGGCGTGATGAACACCTTCGTGATCTTCCTCTCGCGCGTCGTCGGCCGCGCGATCGACACGATGGTCAGCGGCAATCGCGACAGCGACGGACCGAGCTTCTTCTACTACATCATCGTGTTCGTGCTCGACATGGTGTTCGGCATGCTTGCCCAGATCATCGCCATGTGGTTCAGCCGCCAGCGCGAATTCCGCGCCGATGCCGGTGGCGCCGCACTTGGCCGGCAGGGAGAAGATGATCGCCGCACTGCAGCGCCTGGGCAGACCTACGGCGAGAACACGCTGCCGGGTTCAGGTGACGGGCGTTCGGCATTTCCGGCGGCATCGCCCACGGCCTGCGCGGCCTGTTCATGAGCCATCCGCCGCTGGAAGTGCGTATCCAGCGCCTGCGCGAAAGCCAGGCGACCATGCGCTGACTCAGCTGAAGTCGTAATTCATCGCCGGGCCGGGCGGCGCCAGGAAATTGCCCTGGACCAGGTCGACGCCGATCGAGAACAGGATGGTCATGCTGCTCGCGTCGGAGACGAACTCGGCGACGGTCTGCTTGCCGAGTTTGCGGCGCCTGGCCACGAATTCGCGGACCTTCTTCTGGTTGTCGGTGTTCTTGGCCAGGTCGATGATGAAGCTGCGGTCGATCTTGAGGATGGCCGGGTCGAAATGGCTGAGCATCTGGAAGGAATTCAGGCTGGTGCCGAACTGCTCCAGGCATATCCGGCAACCGAAGCTGCGCCACGATCTTCTGGAACGCCTGCAGCGCCCGCAGGTGCGTGTAGATCTTGGACTCCGGCAACTGCAGGACCAGGTGCGGCGCCGGAGACGGAGTGCGCCTTGAGCTGCGAGCCGATGAAGTTGTGCAGGTCGCCTTCCACCAGCGAGGAGGGCGCGACCTTGACGAACAGCGTGGTCTCCTTGCCCGCCTTCCTGCGCTCGGCCAGCAGCATGATGGTGCGGCCGATCACCCAGCGGTCGAGCTCGACCAGCAAGCCGTGCTCTTCGGCGATGGGCATGAACTGGTCCGGTGAAACGGACTCGCCGGCCGGGCCCTGCATGCGCACCAGCACTTCGTAGTGCTCGTTCGGATCGCCGGCAAGGCTGATCATGGGCTGGAAATTGAGTACGAACTGGTCCTCGCGCAGGGCTTCCCGGATGCGCTGCACCCAGGCCTGGATCAGGTCTTCCTCGGCGCGGTCGCGGGCGGCCGGGTCGAAAATCTCGATGCGATTGCCGCCAACGCCTTCGGCCGACTGCAGGCACTGGCTGGCCTTGGCGAGGATCTGCGGAACGCTGGCGATCTTCTCGCCGATCTGGACGCCGCCGATGCTGACTGTCAACGACAGGGACTGCTTGCCCGAGTTCCAGGATATGGCCGTCGAACGCGGCCCGGATGCTCTCGGCAAGTTCCTGGGTCTGCCTGTGGTCGTGCTCGAGGGCGAGCACCGCGAAGGAGTGGTCGCTGAAACGGGCCACCGGCGACGTTCGCCGTATGACCGACGTCAGCAGGCGGTGGCGATCAGCTTGAGCAGGTCGTCGGCCTGCGCCAGGCCGACTGCGCCGAGGCGGTTCTCGTAGCCGTCCGGCTCGACCAGCAGCAGCGACTGCGTGCCCTTGCCGTCCGCCGCGGTCGCGACCGCCGCCTCGACCTCGGTCATGAAGTACTGGCGGTTGAGCAGTTCGGTGACGCGGATCGCGCTGCCGCAGCGTATCCAGTTCCTTGACCATCTCGGCATCGACGGTCTGCTGCCGGAACACGATCTGCAGGCAGGGCTCGCCTTCGTAGGTGGCGGAGGTGAACTCCATGTACGGCGTCGAAGGAACTTGCCATCGGCGCGCTGGGCGCAGATGGCCATTTGCCGCGGCGGCGATTCGCCCTTGTCGATCCGCTTGAGCACCTGCTTGAAGTCGTCGGCGTGCGTCGGGCGCGATCAGGTCGAGCACCGACAGTCCTTCGATGTCATCGAAGATCCTCGAAGCCGAACATTTCCAGATAGGCATCGTTGGCGCGGATGTGCATGCCCTGGTGGACGTAGGCGATCGGATCGCGCGAGGATGCGATCAGCGCGTCGCAGCGGCGCTCGCTTTCGCGCAGTGCGGCCTCGAGGTGGCGCGCCACGCGCCGGCTGAGCAAGGCCTGGAACTCGTTGCGGACCACGAACTGCACGTGCTCCGGTCGTGAGCGCAGCGCCACGTCGCGGGCGCCGGCGGTGATGCCGGCCAGTACGGTCGCCTCGTCCAGCAGGCTGGCGGCGGCCAGCACGGGGATGTCCTTGCCGGTGGCCTCGACCAGCTTGGCAACCTGGCTTGAACGAAATGTACTTGCGCATCGATCCGCGCCAGGACCATGTCGATGCTCTGGCTGCGAGAGCTGGTTGTCGAGATCCTCCAGGGACTCCGGTCGCTGGGGACGAATCGCCATGCCGCCATTGCGCAGCATGCTGATCAGATGCTCGGCGTCTTCCAGCTGATCCTCGACCAGGAGCAGGCGGATAACAGCATCCTGCTGTGCCATCTATGGCACTCCTTATTCTTCAATAGACTTGCGAACGGGAGCTTCAGACGATACCAGAAGCGATAGTGCGAATGCCATCACAGGGGGCTCTTGCTCTCGGAACCCGGCGATCCGCGCACCAGCCGTGGCACCAGATAGCCCGGCAGACGGCCATGAGCCCGGAATGCAGTGCACGCGCGCGGTCATGCGTCTGCCTCCAGCGGGCGACTTGGGGAGGGAGGGGCTGTGCGGGTATCATGGGAGGCTCACGGGGCCGTGCGCACCCGTCTGAATCCCTATTGTAGCCGCTGATTCCGGTGGCTTTGTTTTCATGGAGTTTACCGATGGCCAGCTATGGCATGAACGACGTCAAGAACGGCTTGAAGATCCTGGTCAACAACGACCCGTGCGTGATCACCGAGACCGAATACGTCAAGCCGGGCAAAGGCCAGGCCTTCACCCGCATCAAGTACCGCTACATCAAGTCGGGCCGCGTCGTGGAAATGACCATGAAGGCCACCGATTCCCTGGAAGCGGCCGACGTGATGGATACCGACATGCAGTTCCTGTATGCCGACGGCGAGTACTGGCACTTCATGCAGCACCGAAACCTTCGAGCAGGTGCAGGCCGACGAGGCCGGCGTCGGCGACAGCGGCAAGTGGCTGAAGGGCGAGGAGCCCTGCGTGGTCACCCTCTGGAACGGCACGCCGATCGCGGTGCAGGCGCCGAATTTCGTCGAGCTGAAGATCGTCGAGACCGATCCGGGCGTGCGCGGCGACACCTCGGGCGGCGGCGGCAAGCCGGCCAAGCTGGAGACCGGCGCCGTGGTGCGCGTGCCGCTGTTCGTCGGCCAGGACGAGATCATCAAGGTCGACACCCGCACCGGCGAGTACGTCGGCCGCGTCAAGTAACCGGTCGCCCATGACCGAAGCGGCCACGGCAGCCCTGCGACCTGCTGATCGAAGCCGGCTGGGTGGTGCCGGTCGATGCCGCACGGCGTGGTCCTGGACGACCACGCCGTGGTCGTCGACGGCGGCCGCATCGTCGACGCTGCTGCCGCGCGCCGAGGCGCGCGCGCGCTTCTGCGCCGAGGAGACGGTGAGCCGGCCCGAGTCGATCCTGCTGCCCGGCCTGGTCAACGCGCATACGCACAATCCGATGACCCTGATGCGCGGCGTGGCCGACGACCTTGCCGCTGATGCCGTGGCTGCAGGAGCACATCTGGCCGATCGAGGCCGCCGTGATGGAGCCCGGACTTCATCGCCGATGGCGTCGAGCTGGCGGTCGCCGAGATGCTGCGCGGCGGCACCACCTGCTGCAACGAGAACTACTTCTTCCCCGACGTGCAGGCGGCGACCTACAGGCGCCTGGGCTTCCGCGCCGTGGTCGGCCTGCCGTTCATCGAGTTTCCCTCGGCCTGGGCGGCCAGCCCCGCCGAGTACTTCGACAAGGCGCTGGAAGTCCACGACAACTACCGCCGCGACCCGCTGGTCAGCTTGCAGCTTCGCGCCGCATGCGCCTTACACCGTGTCAGCGACGCCAGCTTCGAGCGCATCCGCATGCTCGCCGAGCAGCTCGACCTGCCGGTGCACTGCCACGTGCACGAGACCGCGCAGGAGATCGAGGATTCGCTGAAGCAGCACGGGCAGCGGCCGCTGGCGCGGATGGACCGCCTGGGCCTGGTCAACGAACGCTTGATCGCCGTGCACATGACCCAGCTGACCGATGCCGAGATCGCCCAGTGCGCCGAGCGCGGCGTCTCGGTCGTGCATTGCCCGCAGTCGAACCTCAAGCTCGCTTCGGGTTTCTGCCCGGTCGAGAAGCTGCGTCGCGCCGGCGTCAACGTCGCCATCGGCACCGACGGCTGCGCCAGCAACAACGACCTGGACATGTTCGACGAGATGCGTACCGCCGCGCTGCTGGCCAAGGGCGTGGCCGCCGACGCCACGCGCCTGGGACGCCGCATCGGACCCTGCAGGGCCGCGACGCTACGACGGCGCCAAGGCCCTGGGCCTGGGCGACCGGATCGGCTCGATCGAGCCGGGCAAGCAGGCCGACCTGATCTGCGTGCGCATGGACGCGCTCGAAACCCAGCCGATGTACCACCCGATCTCGCAGCTGGTCTATGCCACCGGGCGCCAGCAGGTCAGCGACGTCTGGATCGCCGGCCGGCGCAAGCTGGCCGAGGGCAAGCTGGTCGATATCGATTACCTTCGTTGCTGGCGCGCGTCGGGCAGTGGCGCCAGCGCATCGCCTCGGTCAGGAGTCCGTGCATGAGCCACGACCAACGTCCACGCCGCGGAGATCGCCAAGTTCGGCGCGCTGGCCAACCGCTGGTGGGATCCCGAACGGGCCGCAGCGGCCGCTGCACGAACTGAATCCCGGCGCGACTGGGCTACATCGCCGGGCGCGCCCGCGCTGCGCGGCGCGCGCGTCGCTCGACGTCGGCTGCGGCGCCGGCCTGCTCAGCGAGGCGCTGGCACGGGAGGGCGCGCAGGTCGTCGCGCTCGACCTGTCGCCGGAACTGGTCGATATCGCGCAAGCTGCACCTGCTCGAGTCCGGGCTCACCGTCGACTACCGGCTGCAGTCGGTCGAGTCGATCGCCGAAGAGATGCCTGGCGCTTCGACGCTGGTCACCTGCATGGAATTGCTCGAGCACGTGCCCGATCCCGGCGTCCATCCTCAAGGCCTGCGCGGAGCTGCTCAAGCCCGGCGGCAAGCTGTTCGTTTCCACGCTCAACCGCACGCCGCTGGCGTTCGCGGTCGCCATCGTCGGCGCCGAATACGTGGCCGGCCTGGTGCCCAAGGGAACGCACGACTACCGCAGCTTCATCCGGCCCTCCGAACTCGCCGGCTGGCTGCGCGAGGCCGGACTTCAGCTCGAGGATGTCAGCGGGCTGGCCTACGACCCGATCCGGCGCAAGGCCTGGGTCAACCAGCGCACCGAGATCAACTACCTGGCCTGCGCGGTGAAGGCGTGAGTCCGGTCGAGGCATCGCGCCGCTGGTCCTGTTCGACCTCGACGGCACCCTGGTCGACAGCGCGGTCGACCTGCTCAATGCCCTGAACTGTCATCGTGGCGCGCGAGGGCGCGACGCCGTTGCCGACTGGCGTCGATCCGGCCGGTGGTGTCGAAGGGCGGGCGCGCGATGCTGCGCGTGGCCTTTCCGGAACGCGACCCGGACCAGCGCGAATTGCTGCTGCAGCCGTTCCTGGACGTATATGCCGAAGCGGTGGCGAGGCACAGCACGCCTTCGATGGCGTCGCCGAAGTGCTCGATGCCATCGAGGCGGCCGGCTCGCGCTGGGGCATCGTGACCAACAAGCCGCATCTATCTCGCGGTTGGCGTGGTCGCCAGCATGGGCTGGTCGGAGCGCAGCGCCATCCTGCTCGGCGGCGACACCCTGCCGAAGAAGAAGCCCGACCCGGACCAGTTGTTGCACGCCTGCGAGGCGCTGGGCGTGCACGCCGAGCGACTGCGTCTATGTCGGCGACGACGAGCGCGACATCGTCGCGGCGCGCAACGCCGGCATGCAAGTCGGTGGCCGCGCTCTGGGGCTATCGCGAGGCGCACGAAGACCCGCATGACTGGAAGCCCGGACGCGGTCGCCGAAATTCCGCTCGACATGATCGGGCCCGGGACCCTGAGTCGCTGAGATGGATTCGGGAAACGAACACGCGCTTGCGCACTTCGTCGGCAAGTGGCAGCAGCGCGAGCCGGAGATGCATTCGCGGAAGTGTTCTGCCCGGCGGCAGCGGAAGCTGCGGTTCCGGGCCTGGGGCGCCTTGCTGCATGAACTGCGCGAATCGATGTTCGAGTTGAGCGATCCCCGCGTATCGGAGCGAAGACCGGCTGGTGGGCCGAAGAACTGGTCGGCCTCGGCCAAGGCCGCCAGCGCGCATCCCGCTCACCGCCGCCCTGGCCGGCATCGATGCGCCCTGGTCGGCGCTCGGCCGCGCATTGCTGGATCGTGACGCCGGCGACCTTCGCTCGGAAGACACCGCGCAGGCCGTGGGCTCGCTGGTTCCGACGGCAATGGCCGTGCTCGCCGTGGAGTCCGCTGTCTTTGGCGCGGGCGCCGTCGGCAGAAGCGGCGCGCAGCCTTGCGGTGCACTGGCTGCTGCAGCGACTGCCGCGCGGCCTCGCGGCGGAGGACCGGGCCCGGATACCGATGCACCTGTTCGCCCGTCACGGCATCGGAGCCGAGCAATTGGAAGCAGGGCAGGCCGATGCCCTCCTGCGCGACTGGGGCGAGGGAACTGGCCGCCGCCATGCCCCAGGCGGTGCCAGGCGCCGCTCTGCTCCGGCGCAGCCGGCATCGGTTCGACCAGGCGCAGCTGGCGCGTCTTGCCGCCGGCGGGGGCCTTGCGCCAGCAGCGCCCCCCGATGAGCCTGTGGCGGGCCTGGCGCGCCGCCCGAAGTCCGTGAAACGCCCTGTTGCGCCAGCCGAGCGATTGCTCCGGCCGGGTTGACGTACCCTGCACATGCCCCCACCTATCTGTTCGCCTACTCCCGACCCATGGAACTGCCCATGTCTCCTCCGATCATTGAAAACCTGGCGCGCGTGATGCCCGACATCGCCAATGAAGCCAGGCCTGGCGTCGCCGGCAAGCTGGACTGGGTCGGCATGGGCGAGATCGAGCTGCCGATCAGCCTGGCGAACGACGAGGCGCGCTCCTCACCAGTGGCGCGCAGGGTCGAACGCCTTCGTCAACCTGAACCGCGCCCGACGTGCGCGGCATCCACATGTCGCGCCTGTACCTGCATGTCGACAAGGCGCTGGGCGCGGAAGCCGCTTTCGCCCTGCAGCCTGCGCCGCCTGCTCAAGGACTTCCTGGAATCGCATGCGCGATCTTTCCGATCGCGCCATGGTGCGAGATCCACTTCGACTACCTGGTTCGGCGGCCGGCGCTGGTCAGCGACAACACCGGCTGGAAATCCTATCCGGTGCAGCGTTCCGGCGATGCTCGACCGCGGCCATTTCTCGCTGGAGCTCGGCGTGCAGGCTGCGTACTCGAGCACCTGCCCGTGCTCGGCGGCGCTGGCGCGGCAACTGATCCAGGAAACGTTCCCAACGACTTCGCCGCGGACGACGCGCTCGACTACGAGCGCGGTGCTGCGTTGGCTGGGCAGCGAGCAGGGCATCATCGCCACGCCGCACAGCCAGCGCAGCACCGCCGAAGTCGAGGCGCGGCTGGCGCCTTCGTTCCAGAACCTGCCGTTCATCGAAATCATCGATCGGATCGAGGACGCGCTGAAGACGCCGGTGCAGACCGCGGTCAAGCGCGAGGACGAGCAGGCCTTCGCGCGGCTCAACGGCCAGAACCTGATGTTCTGCGAAGACGCGGCGCGGCGCATGCAGACTCGCGCTCGATGCGGACGAGCGGATCAACGACTTCCGGATCCGCGCCTCGCACCACGAGAGCCTGCACCCGCACAATGCGGTGGCCGTGGCGACCAAGGGCGTTCTCGGGGGTTACAGCTCCACGCCCTGAGGCCAGGCTCGCGTGAACTTCGGCTGCGTTGTCTTGGGGCGGGCATCCGGCAGACTGCGGGCGGAAGTCTCCGACGGGGTGTGCATGAACTGGGTGCTGAGCGTCTTCGGGGCGCTGGTCGGCGTCGCGGTGGCCGAGGACAGGAATTTCCTCGGCGCGGTCGCCGGTTTCTTCATGTCTTCCTGCTGTGGCGCTGACCAGCTTCGGCGCGAAGTCGATGTGCTGCGCCGTGAATTGGCGTCGAGCAAGAGCCGGTTGCGGCGGCCCTGCATCGCGCAAGGGGCGATCGTCCGGCAATCCGGCATCGCGTCGCCGGCAATTCCCCCGCGCAATCCGCGGCCGCAGCGGCTCCGCTTCTCCCCCGCGCCGCCTACCGGTCACACCGACAGTCGCCGTCGGTTCAGCCCGTACCGCCCGTCGTCGCGCGCCGCGCCGGCACGCGCCACCGGAACCGCGTCCGCTGTCTCCGCACCGGCCGCCCCCGGCTGGGAGCAAAAGCTGGCGGCGAAGTCGAAGTGCTGGTTCACCGAAGGCAATGTGCCGGTCAAGATCGGCGTGCTCGTGCTCCTTTTTGGCGTCGCCGCCGCGCTGAAATACGCCGCCGGCGCAGGGCTATTTCACCTTGTCGATCGAATTGCGCATGGCCTGATCGCCGCTGCCGCCGAATTCTCGGGCTCGGCCTTGGCTGGCGCGAGCGCGACTTCCGCCCGGCCTTCGGCCTGAGCGTGCAGGGCGGCGCGCTGGGCGTGCTCCTGCTGACGGTGTTCGCTGCCTATCCGGCTGTATGCGCTGTTGCCGCCGGGCCTGGCCTTTGCGCTGATCGTGGTGATCGTCGCGGGCTCGGCCGCACTGGCCTTGCTGCAGCGGAACATGGCGCTGGCCGTGCTCGGATTCCTCGGTGGCTACCTGGCGCCGGTCTTGATTTCCACCGGCAGCGCCAACCATGTCGGCCTGTTCACTTATTACGCGATCCTCAACGCCGCCGTTTTCGCCATATCGTGGCGGCAGAGTTGGCGCCTGCTGAACCTCATCGGCTTCGCCTTCACCTTCGGCGTCGGCACGGCCTGGGGAAGCAAGTACTACCGGCCTGAATTGTTTTCCGAGCGTCGAGCCGTTCCTGATCCTGTTCTTCCTCTTCTACATCGTCATCGGGTTGTTGTACGTGATCCGGCAGTCCGAGCACCGGCGCCCCTGGGTCGACGGCACCCTGGTGTTCGGTACGCCGCTGGTGGCTTTCCCGCTGCAGGCGGGAATGCTGAAGAGTGATCGCCTCGGCCTGGCCTTCAGCGCGCTGGTGGTGGCGCTGATCTACGCAGCGCTCGTGTTCTGGCTGCGCAGGCGCCGCGGCGAGCGCCTGCTGACGGAGGCCTACGGCGCGCTGGCCCTGGGCTTTGCGACCCTGGCCGTTCCGCTTGCCTTCAGCGCCAGCACGACCGCCAGCATCTGGGCGCTCGAGGGCGCGGGCGCGGCCTGGCTGGGCTTGCGCCAGAACCGCAATTTTCCATGGCTGTGCGGATTGGCCCTGCAATTTCTCGCCGCCGGCGCGTATTGCCTGAGCCTGGTCAACGCGACGCACGTGCCCGGTTCCGACCGGATGCTGCTGCTGAACGCGGCATGGCTTGGCGCCGCCATCCTGTCGTTCTCCGGATTTGCCCTGGCCTTGATCCACGACCGCCATCGCCCGCGTTTTGCCTTGCCGCAGTTGCTGTTCGCCTGGGGCGCTTTCTGGTGGCTGGCAGGGGGCATGGGCCAATTCGACCTGGCATCCCTGGGCATCGGCGAGTGGCGCTTCGCCGCGTTGTATCTGGCGGTATCGGTTGCGATGGCGGTATTCCTTCGAGAGCATCTGCCCTGGCCGAGACTCAATTGGCTGATCGCGATTTCGGCAGTGCTCGGACTGATGCTGGCGCCCGCCGCCGATGGCGAATTCGGCGCCGCGCTGGCGCTCCCGACCTTGCTGCCCTGGGCGGTCTATCTGCTCGCGCTGGCATGGGCATTGCGCAGTGCAAGCGGCCAGCCCGCGCGCAGCGTTTCGCTGGCGCATCTTGCCGCCCTGTGGACGATCGCGCTTGCGGTCACCCTGCAGCTCAGGGATTACACGAGCAACCAGGAATTTGCGCAGGGCTGGGAGTTCCTCGCGCTGGCGGCGCCGCTCGCGCTGCTGTCGCTGGGCTTGTGGCGGCGCACGGAGTTCTTCGCCTGGCCCCGCGCCGGGCAATTCGAAAGCTATCGACTGGGCTGGTTCGGGCTGGCGATTCCCATGCTGGCAATGGCGCTTGCCTTGGGCCTGTTCCTGGCAGGTGATTCGGCGCCGCTGGCCTATCTGCCGGTGCTCAATCCGCTGGAACTTGCGCTGGTCGGATTGGCCTTCCTGCTGTTCGGTCTCTTCGGGTCGATCGCGCCGCTCAGGCCGCTGCGCCGTGGCTGGCCGCTGCTGGCCTTTGCCTTCGTGACCATGGCGACCCTGCGCGCGGTTCACCACGGGCATGGCGAGCCGTGGACGCCCGACATTCTCGATTCGGGCTTCAGCCAGGCCAGCCTGACGGTCGCATGGAGCCTGTCCGGCGTGGGCGCGCTGGTGCTTGGTTCGCGGCGGCTCGATCGCCAGGTATGGATCGGCGGAGTCGTATTGATGGCGGTCGTGCTGGTGAAGTTGGTCGCCGTCGACTGGAGCTACCTCGGAAACATGACCGGCATCGTTTCGTTCCTGGCGGTCGGCCTGTTATTGGTTGGTGTCGGCTACGTGGCGCCATCGCCGCCGAAGCTGGCGGAATCGGGAGAGGGCGGATGAGGGCTGCGACCATGCTGGCGGCGCTGCTGTTGGCGTCGGGCGCCCAGGCCGGCGGACCCGACGACTTCGCACGGCAATGGCCGGTTCTTGGAGACTGCCCGGGCGAGCGGGCCATGCCGCCCGGCCTGCCCGGGAAGCCAGTGGACTGCGAGGGCGTCTTCGCCTTGAGCCTTGATGAGTCGGTCTACCGGCAGGTCACCCGGATCGACCTGGCCGACCTGGCGGCGTTCAACGCCGATGGCGAAGCGTTGCCGTTTGGACCGATGCCTGCCGGTTACCGTCAACCGCCGATCGGCCTGGCAGGATGCGCCCTGGTTCGCCTTGCCGCCCTCGCGCGCCGACCTGCCGACGGATCTGCGCCTTCACGTCACTCGATCAGGCGCGGGCAACCTGAATCTCGACGCGACCTTGAGCCATGCCGAGCAGGACGGCGTGCAGGACCTGTTGATCGATGTCGCGGGCCAGCGGCCGTGAAGTCGAGGCAATCGAGCTCGAATTGGCCTTCGACGCGGCCGACTTCAGCGCGCAGGTGAGCGTCGACGCCAGCGACGACCTGCAGAACTGGCGGACGGTCGTCGGTTCGCGCCACTGTGGCCCAGTTGCGCCATGACGGGCAGATGCTGGTGCGGCGCCGTCTCGAGTTTCCGCCGGTATCGGCGACCTACCTGCGACTTCATTCGCTGGGCGCGGCTGGCCGCATTCCGCTGAGATCGGTGCGCCTGCTGTTGAATTCCGCCGCGGCGTCGCGAGGACCTGAAGCGAAGCCTGTCGCCGCCGATTTCGTTCGTCGCGATGGGCGCGCGTACATGTACCGATTGCCCGCGCGCGTTCCGGTGGAGCGCTTGAACATCGTCCTGGGCGACGACAATGCCGTGGCGAATTTCAGTGTCAGCGTGCGCGACCCGGGCGACAGAAACTGGTCCTACGTCGGCCAATTGAACGCGTTTCGCTTGCGCGGTGCAGGCGTGGAGCTCGACAACGAGGCGATGGACATTCGACGTGACCCGGCGCCAGGAATGGCGGATTGAGCCGAACATCGACCTGGCCCGGATCCCGACACTGCAATTTTCCTATCGGCCTGAAAGCTGGTTGCTGCTTACTCGCGGCAAGGCGCCTTACGTGATCGCCGCGGGCAGTTCCACGACGCGTCGTGGCGAGTTTCCGCTGGAGGCGCTGGTGGGGCAGGTGCGGGCCAAATTCGGCGCCGCCTGGCAACCCGCTCCGGCCAGCCTCGGCGCGATGCAGATGGCAGGTGGCGAAGCCGCGCTGAGCGCCTTCACCCCGGAAAACCGGAGGGCCTGGCTGCTGTGGGGCGTGCTGGTGCTGGGCGCCGCTTGCGATCATCGTGATGGTGCTGCGTCTGCTCAAGGCACCGCCAGGAGCCTTGACGGGCTCGACCAGCAACTGGGGATCGACGCGCACGCCGAACCAGTTCAGTCCCCAATGCATGTGCGGACCGGTGGCGCGTCCGGTGGCGCCGACCAGGCCGATCACCTGGCCATGTTCCACCCGTTCGCCGACCCGAACATCGATACGGCTCAGGTGCAGGAAGCTCGAGCTCAGTCCATGGCCGTGATCGACCAGCACGGTGCCTCCGGTCAGGTACAGATCGGGGTTGGCGAACGAAATGATGCCGCCGGCCGGCGCATGGACCGGCGTGCCCTTGGCCGCGGCGACGTCGAGGCCGGAGTGCGGGGATTTGGGAGTGCCGTTGTAGATGCGCTGGCTGCCGTACACGCCGCTCACCCGTCCCTTCAGCGGCCACGTGAAGCTCGATTCGAAATCGTCGCGATCGTCGTCGCGCTGGCGTGCCAGGGACACTTCGCGCCTGTTCCCGCTCGATTCGCGCGGCGATTGCAGGCGGCGGGTTGACGGTCGACTCAGGCACCCCCTCGATGCGTTCGATCTGCCACTTGCGCGGGATCACGGGCATCGGTCAGGGAAACGCGGCTCTGGTCCGGAAGCGTCGCGGCCAGGCGGATCGGGCCGGCATCGTCGCGCCCGACACCGATCGACGAACCCGCCATCACCGGCGACCTCGGACCACGATAGCGGGCTGCCCTGGGGTTGCCGACGCCGGTGGCGGCAGCAGCTCGAGCGTGCTCCCGACCGGCAACCTGCCTCTGATCAGGCCGCCCTGCGGGACACTCTCGGGCAGCGTCAGCCGCGCCAGGTTTGCCGTCGCCCAGGGGTGGCCGGGCGGGCCGGACCGGGCGCCAACACCAAAACGAGGAGCAGGCAGGCTGAAGCCAGGCCGATTTTGATCGGCGCCGGATCGCGGGCGGCTGGGTAGCGGCTCGTGCGGTCAGTCATGGGATGGCTGCAGGAATCGCCGCCGCAAGCTGGGAGCCGTTCAGGCACCGGGTCGTGCCCACCGGGATTGAACGGGTGGCAACGGGCGAGCCGTCGCGCACCCAGCCAGCCCCCGCGCAGGACGCCGAACCGTTCGATTGCCTCGATCGTGTAGGACGAGCAACTCGGGTAGAAACGGCAGCGCTGCCCCAATAGTGGACTTATCAACAGCTTGTAGCCGCGAAGCAGCCAGAGCACGAGAGATTTAATCATTTGCGCGGCCATGGCGATGAGGATAAGGTTGCCGCTTGCTGAGGACTAGGCTATAACACGCCGCCTTTTGTGTCTCAAGGAAAGAGAGGAATCCGCCGAGTGGCCACCAAGAAACCCGTCAAGAAAGCTGCCAAGCCGGTCGCCCAGAAAGCGCCCGCCAAGAAGCCCGTCGCGCCCGCCAAAAAGCACGCGAAGGGCAAACCTGCCCCGAAGCCTGCCGCCAAGCCCGTCAAGGGCAAGGCCAAGCCGGCGCCCAAGCCCATCAAGAAAGCTGCAGCCAAAAAGGCTCCGGCCAAACCAGCGAAGAAACCTATCAAGACAGTTGCCAAGAAAGCGCCGGCCAAGCCTGCGAAGAAAGTTGCCAAGCCCGTTGCCAAGCCCAACGCCAAACCAGCCACTAACCTGCTGCCAAGCCGGCAAGAAGGCAGCTGCGAAACCGGCGGCCAAGCCGGCGGTCAAGGCCGTCGTCAAGCCGGCCGCCAAGCCCCCGTCAAGCCAGCAGCCAAGCCGGTCGCCAAGCCGTCGCCACCGGCTGCCAAGCCAGCCCCCGCCGCCAAGGTTGCGCCTCGCCGCCAAGGCGGCCAAGCCCGTTGCCCAAGCCAGCCGCCGTCGCCGTGCCGGCGCCCGCGCCAGCCAGGTCGCCGGCAAGGCAGCCGCCAAGCAGGCCGCCAAGGCCGCCTGCGCCGGTCGTGGTCAAGCCAGAGCCGCCAAAGCGCGAGATCGGCGTCCGCGCCGGCTACGTCAAGCCCACCAAGCCGCAGGCCGGATCGGGTCAAGCTCGCCGTTGCCCGCAAGGCCGTGGTGCTCCCGCCCGGCTACAAGCCCAGCCCGGACGAAGAGTACATGGGCCCGAACCAGCTCGAGTATTTCCGCCAGCGCCTGCTGCAGTGGAAGAACGACCTGATCGAGGAATCCAAGCAGACGATCGAGAATCTCAAGGAAGAAGTGCGCGACGTCGGCGACGAAGCCGAGCGGGCCACCCGCGAAACCGAGAATTCGCTCGAGCTGCGCACCCGCGACCGCTACCGCAAGTTGATCAACAAGATCGACAGCACGCTCAAGCGAATCGACGACGGCAGCTACGGATACTGCGTGGACACCGGCGACGAGATCGGCCTGGAGCGAATGGAAGCCCGCCTGACCGCCGAGCGCACGCTCGACGCGCAGGAGCGTTGGGAGCACCTGCAGAAGCAGATGGGCGACTGACCCGGTCGCTGCGATTGCAGGAAGGAAAAGCCCCGCATCGCGGGGCTTTTTCTTGAGGCGAGAAAACGCAGGGCCGGTCAGAACAGGGCGTCGCGCAACTTGAACCACGCCATCGCGGCCACCAGCATCGGGGTGCGGAATATGCGGCCGCCGGGAAACGGCTGATGGCTGATCCGGGAGAAGGCATCCAGGCGCCCAGCCTGTCCGCGAATGGCTTCGCCGATCACGCGCCCGGCAAGTCCGGTGGCGGCGATTCCGTGGCCCGAGAAACCCTGGGCGAAATAGACATTGCCTCCAAGCCGGCCCCAATGCGGCGCGCGGTTCATGCTGATGTCCACGTAGCCGCCCCAGACATAGTCCAGTTTGACCCCCGACAGCTGCGGGAAAACCCGCGCCATCCGCCGCAACATGGTTCCGCGCAGATCCGGGGGCGGCAGCGTGGAATAGCTGGCGCGGCCACCGAACAGCAGCCGGTGATCGCTGCTCAGGCGGAAATAGTCCAGCGCCCAATTGACGTCGGCGACCGCCATGTCGTTGCGGATGAGCGCTTTCGCGCGCTCGGCGTCCGAGCACTTCGGTGGCGCCGATGTAGGTGCCGACCGGCATGATCCTGGCGTCCAGCTCCGGCGCGATGCCCTGCACGTAGGCGTTGCCGGCAAGCACGGCGAAATCGCAGGACACTTCGCCCTGTCTCGTCCGCAGCACCGGCTTGCTCGCCACGCACCAGTTCGGTGACCGCTGAGTCCTCGTAGATCCGCACGCCAAGGCCCAGCGCCGCGCGCGCCAGTCCCTGCGTGTATTTCGAGGGGATGCAGGTGGCCGCCGTGCGGGTCGTACGAGGGCGCCCAGGTAGCGCTCGCTGGCGAGTTGCTCGCGCAATTGCTCGCGCTCCCACCACTCGAGCTGGTAGCCGTAGTTGTCGGCCAGGTCGCGCTGCCACGCCTTGCAGTTCGACGACTTGCCGCTGCTTGATCGGCACATGGGCATGGCCGGGTCGCCAGTCGCAGTCGATGTCGTGGCGGGCGCAGCGCTCATGGATCATGCGCATGCCTTCGAGCGACCAGTCGAACAGCTTGCGCGAATCGTCCATGCCGATCTGCGAGGCGATCTTGGACTGGTCGCAGCCGAAGCCGAAGATCGCCTGGCCGCCGCTGCGCCCGGAGGCGCCCCAGCCCACGCGCTGGCTTTCGAGCACGATCACCGCGCAAGCCGGCCTCGGCCAGTTCGATCGCCGCGGACAGTCCGGTCAGTGCCGGCGCCGAGGATGCACACATCCGCGTGTATCGGCCCCTCGAGGCGGGGCTGCGCCGGGAACGGCCCGGCCGTCGCCGCATAAAGCGAATCCACGTGCGGTTTGGGCCCGGTCATGGCGTCAGACCTGGCGCAGGTACCAGTCGTATTCGAGCGTGGTGACTTCGGTGTAGAAGCTGCGCATTTCCTTCAGCTTCTGCTGGCCGAACACATGCTGGAACTCGGCGCCGAACGCCGACTTCGACGAAATCGCTGGCCATGAAATCGTTGATCGTGTCGCGCCAGAACAGCGTGCGCGGCTCGGTCTGCTCGTAGGCGTTGCCGACGATCGGCGGGCCCGGGTCGCCCTTGGTCTCGAGGCCGTGCAGGATGCCGGCCAGCACCGCGGCGGTGACCAGGTAGGGATTGGCGTCGGCGCCGGCGATGCGGTGCTCGATTCGGATATTTTCCGGATCGCTGTGCGGAATGCGCATCGCCACCGTCCGGTTGTTGAAGCCCCAGCAGTCGTTCAGCGGCACGAAGGCGTTCAGCACGAACCGGCGATAGCTGTTGGCATGCGGCGCGAACATCAGCATGCAGTCCTTCGAGACCTGCTGCAGCCCGGCGACGCCGTGGCGCAGGGTGTCGCTGGGCGCATCCGGGGTGCAGGCGAAGATGTTGTTGCCATCCTTGTCCAGCACGCTGACATGGATGTGGGTGCCGCTGCCGGCCTGGTCGACGAACGGCTTGGCCATGAAGCTGGCGATCATGCCCTGGTTCTCCGCGATCGCCTTGATCGCGCGCTTGAGGAAGATCGCGTCGTCGCAGGCCAGCACCGCGTCGTTGCGATGCTTGAGGTTGATCTCGAACTGGCCCGGGCGCGTATTCGGCCACGGCGGTGTCGGCCGGGATCTGCTGCGCGCGGCAGGCATCGGCGACCGCGTCGGTGAATTCCTGGTAGTCGTTCAGGTCCTCCATGTAATAGACCTGGGTGGTGTTGTTGCGCACGCCGGTCGCCGGATTGATCGAGGTCTGCGGACGACCGTCGACGGTCAGTTCGCTGTCGAGCAGATAGAACTCCAGTTCCACCGCCACCACCGGGGTCAGGCCCTTGTCGGTGAAACGTTTGCACGACGCTGCTTGAGTACTTCGCGCGGATTGGCGGAGAACATGCCGCCGTTGGGGCCTTCCATGCTCAGCAGCATTGCGGCCATCGGCCGCTCCTGCCAGGAGATCGGGCGCAGCGTGCCCGGAACCGGACGGCAGATCCGGTCCTCGTCGCCGATGTCATAGCCCAGGCCGGTTTCCTCAACCGTGTTGCCGGTGATGTCGGTGGCGATCAGCGACATCGGCAGGCAGACGCCGTTGGCGTAGACCTTTTCCAGCGCGTCGCGGGTGATGCGCTTGCCGCGCAGCAGGCCGTTCATGTCGGGCAGCAGCAGGTCGATCATTTCGCAGCCGGCGATCTGCTGCAGCTCTGCTGCGTCGTCGTCGGGCAAGAGGTTGTGGGTCATGGCAAGGCATCCGCGGAATGTAGCCGGATACTAGCAGAGGTGGTCTGGGGTGTAAAAAATACTCAACATGAGGCGAGCGTCCATCTGCCCGGGCCTGCGCCGGGGAACCGGCTTACAGGCCACAACTGTGGCTTATGCGGCACTGCAGCAAGCTTGCCGGGCGTTCGGGTTTCCGCACGACCGTTGATAAAATCAAACGGCTGGGGTAGGGTTGGAGCTCACTCGCAATCGGGCAGTTTATGTCGCGCGCGCCTCTCGTGGGACTCCCCGCTGATAGCAAACTCATCGGCCCCCACCGCTATCCAGGCGGTCGGCGAGAAGTACGTCCGCGCGGATCATCGACGGCGCCGGCGCCATCCCGCTGCTGATTCCGTCGATGTCGCCGGCGCTTGCCGCTGCGCGAGTTGCTGGGCAACTGGACGGGCTGTTCCTGACCGGCTCGCTACAGCAATATCGAGCCGCACCATTACTCCTCCGAGCCCAGCTACGAGGGCAACCTGCACGATCCCGGGCGCGACGCGACCACGCTGTCGATGGTTCCGCTCGCGATCGCAGATGCGGGTGCCGGTGCTGGCGGTCTGCCGCGGCATGCAGGAAGTGAACGTCGCCCTCGGCGGCAGCCTGCACCAGAAGGTGCACGACGTACCCGAACTGGCCGACCATCGCGAAGACCTGTCGGCGCCCCTGGATGAACAATATGGGCCCGGCCATAGCGTTGACCTGAGCGGCATCGCTGGCCCGCATCGCCGGCGCACCGACGCGCGATGGTCAATTCGCTGCACGGCCAGGGCATCAACCAGGTCGGCCCGGTCTGGTGGTCGAGGCGGTCGCGCACGACGGCCTGGTCGAGGGCGTGCGCCTGGATTCAAACGAGACCTTCCTGCTTGCGGTGCAATGGCATCCGGAATGGAAGGTCACCGAAAATCCGTTCTACCTGGGAATATTCCAGGCTTTTGCCGCAGCCTGCATGGCTCGCGCGGCGCAACGAGCATAATCATGGCCAAGAAGAAGAGCGCCGGTGAAGATCGCAAGACCCCGGCAGACCGAGGAGAGCTCGCTGCTGCGCTGGCTCAAGGACCGCCGCATCACCGAAGTCGAGTGCCTGGTGCCCGACATGACCGGCAACGCGCGCGGCAAGATCATTCCGGCAGCCAAGTTCAAGCACGACTACGGAACGCGCCTGCCCGAGGGCATTTTCGTCACCACCGTCACCGGCGACTATCCGGACGAGTATTACGAACTGGTCGCGCCGTCCGACTCGGACATGTTCCTGCGGCCGGATCCCGAGGCCGTGTGCATGGTGCCGTGGGCTTCCGACCCGACCGCGCAGATCATCCACGATTGCTTCACCCGCGACGGCAAGCCGCACGAACTGGCGCCGCGCAGCGTGCTCCGGCGCGTGCTGGGGCTGTACGACGAAATCGGCCTGAAGCCGATCGTGGCGCCGGAACTCGAATTCTTCCTGGTCCAGAAGAACACCGACCCCGATTTCCCGCTGCAGCCGCCGCCGGGCCGCTCCGGCCGCCCGGAAACCGCGCGGCAGTCCTATTCGATCGACGCGGTCAACGAATTCGATCCGATCCTGGACCTGATGTACGACTACGCCGAGGCGATGGAGCTCGACGTCGACACCCTGATCCATGAATCGGGCGCGGCCCAGCTGGAGGTCAACTTCCAGCACGCCGATCCGATGTCGCGCGCCGACCAGGTGTTCCTGTTCAAGCGCACCATGCGCGAGGCGGCGCTTCGCCACGGCATCTACGCCACCTTCCTGGCCAAGCCGATGGAAAACGAGCCCGGCAGCTCGATGCACATCCATCAGAGCATGATCGACGCCAAGACCGGCAAGAACGTGTTTGCCGGCCGCAAGGCCGGCGCAGCACAGCAAGCTGTTCGAGCACTACCTGGGCGGCCTGCAGAAATACGTGCCGATGGCGATGCCGTTCTTCGCCCCCAACGTCAATTCCTACCGGCGCCTGGCATTGGGCGAAGTGGCGCCGATCAACGTGCAATGGGGCTACGACAACCGCACCTGCGGCCTGCGGGTGCCGATGGACTCGGCCGAGAACACGCGCGTGGAAAGCCGCTTCGCCGGCTCCGACTGCCAATCCCTACCTGGCGATGGCGGCGACGCTGGCCTGCGGCTACCTGGGCATCAAGGAAAAACTGCTGCCGACCGAGCCGCTGACCGGCAGCGCCCAGGACCTGGGCTACGGGCTGCCGCGCTCGCTGGAGGAATCGCTGGACCTGCTCAGCGACTGCAAGCCGCTGCACGAATCTGATCGGCGGACGCTTCGTCGAGGCCTACATCGCGGTCAAGCGCAAGGAATACCAGACCTTTTTCCGCGTCATCAGTTCATGGGAACGCGAGTTCCTGCTGCTGAACGTCTAATCAGAAGCAATCCGGAGCTCAGCCATGGACCACCTCGACACCCATACCCTGCAGCAGCTCGATGCCGCCCACCACCTGCACCCGTTCAACGACAACGCCGCGCTGGCCAAGAAAGGCACGCGCATCCTGACCAGGGGCGAGGGCGTCTACGTCTGGGATTCCGAAGGCAACAAGATGCTGGATGCCTTCGCCGGCCTGTGGTGCGTGAACATCGGCTACGGCCGCAAGGAACTGGGCGAGGTCGCGTCGAAGCAGATGACCGAACTGGCCTACTACAACAGCTTCTTTTCCTGCACCACCGAGCCGACCGTGCGCCTGGCCGCCAAGCTGGCCGAGCTGACGCCCGGCGACCTGAACCATGTTTTCTTCAGCAACTCCGGATCCGAGGCCAACGACACCATCCTGCGCATGGTCCGGCATTTCTGGGCGGTCCAGGACAAGCCGCAGAAGAACATTTTCATCGGCCGCTGGAACGGCTACCACGGCTCCACCGTGGCCGGCGCCAGCCTGGGCGGCATGAAGGGCATGCACGCGCATGGGCGGCCTGCCGATCCCGAACATCGTCCACATCAACCAGCCTTACTGGTTCGGCGAAGGCGGCGACCTGAGCCAGGAGGAATTCGGCCTGCAGCGCGCCCGCGAGCTGGAGGACAAGATCCTCGAGCTCGGCCCCGATCGCGTCGCCGCCTTCATCGGCGAGCCGATCCAGGGCGCCGCCGGCGTGTTCATTCCGCCGATGAACTACTGGCCGGAGATCGAGCGCATCTGCCGCAAGTACGACGTGCTGCTGGTCGCCGACGAGGTCATCTGCGGCTTCGGCCGCACCGGGCATTGGTTCGGCTCCGAGTATTTCGGCATCCAGCCGGACATCATGACCCTGGCCAAGGGCATCACCTCCGGCTACATCCCGCTGGGCGCGGTCATGTTCAACGACCGCATCTCCAAGGTGCTGACGGAGAAGGGCGGCGAGCTGGCGCACGGCTACACCTATTCGGGCCATCCGGTCTGCGCGGCCGTGGCGCTGGAGAACATCCGGATCCTCGCAGGAAGAGAAGATCGTCGAGAACATCCAGCCACAACACCGGCCCCTACCTGGCCGAGCGCTGGAAGGAGCTGGGCGAGCATCCGCTGGTCGGCGAGGCGCGCGTCGTCGGGCATGGTCGGGGCCCTGGAACTGGTGCCGCGCAAGCCCAGCCGCGAGTACTTCCCGGACCGCGGCGCGGTCGGCCAGATGTGCCGCGACTTCGCGCTGGCGCAACGGCCTGATCCTGCGCGCCACCAACGACGCGATGCTGCTCTCGCCGCCGCTGATCATCACCCGCGAGCAGATCGACGAGATGTTCGAGAAGGCCTGGAAATCGCTCGACCAGACGGCTGCGGCGCTCGGAATGGGCGGCGCCGCCGCCTGACTTGTTTCATGGCCGGGCTGGATGTATATGTTGGTCTCGGGTTGGTTTTTTTCAGATGTATCACGGAGGGCAAGTCATGAAGCTTCGTACACTCACATGCATCCTGGCCGGGCTGATGCTGGCCGGCTGTGGCAAGGAACCCGCGGCTCCGGCCGCACCCGCCGCCAGCCCGACCGCCGCGACCGCGCCGGCCGCGAATGAGGAGGAGAAAGTCCTCAACATCTACAACTGGTCCGATTACATCGGCGAAGACACCATCGCCAATTTCGAGAAGGAGACCGGCATCAAGGTCACCTACGACGTGTTCGACAGCAATGAATTGCTCGAGGCCAAGATGGTCTCCGGCAATACCGGCTACGACCTGGTCGTGCCTTCCCTGCAGTACCTGGCGCGCCAGGTGCAGGCCGGCGTGTTCCAGCCGCTGGACAAGTCCAAGCTGAGCAACTACGGTCAACCTGGACCCCGAGATCATGGCGGTGATCGCCAAGCTCGATCCGGACAACGCCCATGCCATCAACTGGCTCTGGGGCACCACCGGCATCGGCTACAACGAGGCCAAGGTGCTGAAGGCGCTGGGCCCCAACGCACCGGTGGACAGCTGGGACCTGGTGTTCAAGCCGGAGAACATCTCCAAGCTCAAGGGCTGCGGCGTCGCCGTGCTCGACACGCCCGGAGAGATGCTGCCGATCGCGCTCAACTACCTTGGCGAGGATCCCAACAGCTTCGACGAGGCGGTCATCCGCAAGGGCGAGGCGCTGCTCACCTCGATCCGTCCGTACATCACCGAGTTCAATTCCTCGGAGTACATCAACGAACTGGCCAATGGCGACATCTGCCTGTCGGTCGGTTGGTCGGGCGATATCTTCCAGGCCAAGACCCGCGCCGAGGAAGCCAAGAACGGCATCGTGATCAAGTACAACATCCCGAAGGAAGGCGCTCCGATGTGGTTCGACATGATCGCGATCCCGAAGGACGCGAAGCATCCGAACAACGCGCACCTGTTCCTGAACTACATCATGCGTCCCGAAGTGATGGCCGGCATCAGCAACTACGTCGCCTATGCCAACGCCAACAAGGCTTCCACGCCGCTGGTGGACAAGGCGATCCTCGACAACCCCGGCGTCTATCCGACACCGGAAGCGAAGAAGAAGCTGTTCACCTTCGCCGTCCTGCCGCCGGATACCGATCGCCTGTACACGCGGATCTGGACCAAGCTCAAGACCGGTAAATGACGTATCCGGGGCGGGCCCAGGCCCGCCCCGGCTCCACGACCGACACGGACGACAAAATGGCGCAGCCAACCACCCCCAATCCGCCGCGGCGGCCCGCAGCGCCAGCAAGAGCGAACGTCCGATCGGCGAGGACTACCTGCGCATCGAAGACGTCAGGAAGGAGTTCGACGGTTTTCCGGCCGTCGCCGAAGTCAGCCTGACGATCCGCAAGGGCGAGATTTTCGCCCTGCTGGGCGCTTCTGGTTGCGGCAAGTCGACCCTGCTGCGAATGCTCGCCGGTTTCGAAAAGCCGACCAAGGGCAAGATCATCCTGGACGGCCAGGTCATGAACGATATCCCGCCCTACGACCAGGCCGGTCAACATGATGTTCCAGTCCTATGCGCTGTTCCCGCACATGACCGTGGAGCAGAACGTCGCCTTCGGTCCGAAGCAGAAGGGCATGCCGAAGGCGGATATCGCCAAGCGGGTCGAGGAGTTGCTGGCGCTGGTGCAGATGACCCGGTTCGCCAAGCGCAAGCCGCACCAGCTTTCCGGCGGCCAGCAACAGCGCGTCGCGCTGGCGCGTTCGGTGGCCACGAGGCCCAAATTGCTGCTGCTCGACGAGCCGATGGGAGCGCTCGACAAGAAGCTGCGCTCGCAGATGCAGCTGGAACTGGTCAACATCATCGAGAACCTCGGCGTCACCTGCGTCATGGTCACCCATGACCAGGAAGAGGCGATGACCATGGCCCATCGCATCGCGGTCATGGATTCCGGCCGAATCCTCCAGGTCGGCACGCCGGACGAAATCTACGAGCAGCCGAGCAACCGGTTCACCGCCGAGTTCATCGGTTCGGTGAACCTGTTCGAGGGCAAGATCGAGGACGACAACAAGGACAACGTCACCATCCGTTCGCCGGCGCTGGAGTCGCTTATCTACGTCGGCCACGGCGTTACCGGTTTCGAGGGGCAGGAAGTCGCGTTTTCGCTGCGCCCGGAGAAGGTGGCGCTCAGCAAGGAGGAGCCCGACGGCAAGCACAACAAGGCCAGGGGCATCATCGAGGACATCGCCTATTTCGGCAGTCACTCGGTCTATCACGTGCGCTTGCCCAGCGGCTTCAAGATCATGGCCAATTTCGTCAACACCCAGCGCTGGGCCTCCGAGCGGTTCACCTGGAACGATTCGGTCTGGCTCAGTTGGGGCGAGACCGCGGGCGTGGTGCTCACGGTATGAAGAAGCTGCTGCGCCGCTGGATGCCGGGGTCGCGATGGCTGGTTATCGCGCCGCCGTACCTGTGGATGCTGCTGTTCTTCGCGATCCCGTTCGCGATCGCGCTGAAGATATCGTTCAGCCATTCGCTGATCGCCATGCCGCCGTATTCCGACCTGGTCGGCTGGACCGGCAAGGACCTGACGGTCACGCTGAACATCAGCAATTACCTGTTCCTGCTTACCGACAGCCTTTACTACAGCGCCTACCTGAGCTCGCTCAAGATCGCGGTCATCTCGACCTTCCTGTGCCTGCTGATCGGCTATCCGATCGCCTATGCGATCGCGCGGATGCCGGTGTCCACCCGCAACATCGCCCTGATGCTGGTCATCCTGCCGTCGTGGACTTCGTTCCTGATCCGCATCTATGCCTGGATCGGCATCCTCAAGAACAACGGCCTGCTGAACAATTTCCTGATCTGGCTGGGCGTGATCGACGAGCCGCTGCAGATCCTGCACACCAACGTGGCGGTCTATATCGGCATCGTCTATGCCTACCTGCCGTTCATGGTGCTGCCGCTGTACACCAACCTGGTCAAGCTCGACGGCCGGTTGCTCGAGGCGGCCTACGATCTCGGCGCGAGGCCCTGGAAAGTATTCCTGAAGATCACCCTGCCGCTGTCGCGCTCGGGCATCATCGCCGGCTCGATGCTGGTGATGATCCCCGTGGTCGGCGAATTCGTCATCCCCGCGCTGCTCGGCGGCCCCGACACCCTGATGATCGGCAAGGTCCTGTGGGACGAGTTCTTCAATAACCGCGATTGGCCGGTGGCTTCGGCGGTGGCGACGGTGATGCTGATCCTGCTGCTGGCGCCGATCATGATCTTCCATCACTACGAGTCCAAGGAACTGGAGAGCAAGCTGACATGAGCCAGCGCTCCGGGACATCGCCCCTGCTCAAGACCATGCTGATCCTCGGCTTCGTGTTCCTGTACGCGCCGATCCTCAGCCTGATCGTCTACTCCTTCAATGAATCGAAGCTGGTCACCGTCTGGGCGGGGTTCTCGCTCAAGTGGTACGGGAGCTGTTCAAGGACGAGGGCATCATGAAGGCGGCCTGGGTCAGCATCCGCATCGCGTTCTTCACGGCGACCGCCTCGGTGGTGCTGGCGACCATCGCCTCGATGGTCATGACCCGCATGCGCTCGTTCCGCGGCAAGACCTTGTTTGGCGGCCTGATCACGGCGCCGCTGGTGATGCCCGAAGTGATCACCGGCCTGTCGATCCTGCTGCTGTTCGTCTCGATCGGCATGGATCGCGGCATGACCACCATCTGGATCGCGCACGTGACCTTCTGCATGGCCTTCGTGACCGTGGTGGTTTCCTCGCGCCTGAGCGAACTGGACAAGTCGATCGAGGAGGCGGCCATGGACCTTGGCGCCAACCGGGTCAAGGTGTTCTTCCTGATCACGCTGCCGATCATCATGCCGGCGCTCGTTTCCGGCTGGCTGCTCGCGTTCACCTTGTCCATCGACGACCTGGTGGTCGCCAGCTTCGTGTCCGGCCCGTCCTCGACGACCTTGCCGATGAAGGTCTTTTCCTCGGTGCGCCTGGGCTTGAGCCCGAAGATCAATGCGCTTGCGACGCTGATGATCCTTGCGGTGTCGATCGCCGGCCTCGTCGCCTGGTGGTTGATGGCCCGCGAGGAAAAGCGTCGCCAGCTGGACATGCAGATGGCCCTGCAACAGGGCTGAGCAAAGGAGTTTCCCATGAGCGTTGAAATCACCAATCCGTGGACTGGTCAGGTCGACTATCGCTACGACTATGTCGACCAGGCGAAGGTCGAGCAGGTCCTTGCGAAATCGCGGGCGGCGTTCGGCCCGTGGTCGGCGCTGAGCCTCGAGCAGCGCGCGGAATACCTGGAGCGCACCGCCGGCCAATTGCGCGAGCACCGCGAGCGCATCGCCGGCATCATGTCGGCCGAGATGGGCAAGCTCAAGCGCGAGGCCCTGGGCGAAATCGAGAAATGCGCCGGCGCCTGCGAGTACTACGCGCGCAATGCGGCCAAGTACCTGCACGACCAGCCGGTGCCGACGGAAGCCACGCGCAGTTATGTTTCCTACGAGCCGATCGGCTGCGTGTTCGCGGTGATGCCGTGGAACTTCCCGATCTGGCAGGTGTTCCGCTTCCTGGCGCCGGCCTTGATGGCCGGCAACGTCGCCTTGCTCAAGCATGCGACCAACGTGCCGCGCTGCGCCGACGTGATCGCCGAGATGCTCGAAAGGGCCGGCCTTCCTGATGGCGTATTCGGCGTGCTGCACATCGACAACGACATGGCCGCCAAGGTCATCGCCGATCCGCGCGTGCAGGCCGTCACCCTGACCGGCAGCGAACGCGCCGGACGTTCGGTCGCCGCCACCGCCGGCAGGAACCTCAAGAAATGCGTGCTCGAGCTGGGCGGCAGCGATCCGTTCGTGGTGCTCGACGACGCCGACCTCGACAAGACCATTCCGATGGCGATCAGTTCGCGTTTCGGCAATGCGGGGCAGACCTGCATCGCCGCCAAGCGCTTCATCGTCACCCAGGGCATCGCCGACGAGTTCGTGCGGCGCTTCGTCGAAGCGGCCGGCAAGCTGCAGGTGGGCGATCCGAACGATGCGGCGACCACGCTGGCGCCGATGGTGCGCCCGGACCTGCGCGACGAATTGCATGGCCAGGTGGTCGCCAGCATCGCGGCCGGCGCCAAGCCGCTGATCGGTTGCGTCGCCGGGGCAGGGCGCCAGCCACTATCCGGCGTCGATCCTGGACAACGTCGTTCCGGGGATGGCTGCCTACAGCGAAGAGCTCTTCGGTCCAGTCGCGAGCATCATCCGGGTGAAGGATGATGCCGAGGCGGTTCGGGTCGCCAACGACACCAGCTTCGGCCTGGGCGCCAGCGTCTGGTCCGAGGACAAGGCCCGAGGCGAGGCGGTGGCGCGCCAGATCAGCGCCGGCGCCTGCTTCGTCAATGCCATCGTCCGCAGCGACGTGCGGCTGCCGTTTGGCGGCACCAAGGCCTCGGGCTTCGGCCGGGAACTGGCCGAGCACGGCATCCACGAGTTCATGAATATCAAGACCATCTACGTGGATTGACCCGCCAGCGCTTATGATCACCCCCAGTTCATCCACTGGGGGAGTCCATGAGCCAAGTCGAATCCGCGCAAGCCATGGGCGCCACCGCGCCGCCCGAACTCACGTTCCGGGCCGTCGCCCTCTCGATCATCCTGGCGGTCATCCTTGCCGCCGCCAACACCTACCTTGGCCTGTTCGCCGGGTTGACCATCGCCTCCGCGATTCCGGCGGCCGTGGTGTCCATGGCCGTGTTGCGCCTGTTCGGCGGCGGACACATCCTCGAGAACAACATCGTTTCGACCGGCGCCTCCGCCGGATCCTCGATCGCCACGGGCGTGATCTTCACCATTCCGGCGTTGATCATCCTCGGTTACTGGCAGGACTTCCGCTACTCATGGGTGCTGGCCATCGCCGGCCTCGGCGGCCTGCTTGGCGTGCTGTTTTCGGTTCCCCTGCGGCGTTCGATGATCGTCGACCAGGGCCTGGCGTTTCCCGAAGGCAAGGCTGCGGCCGAGGTGCTGCGCACCGGCGAGAATCCCGCGCAGGGCGCCAAGCTGCTGGCCGGTTCGGCCACCATCGGCGGCCTGATGAAACTTGCGGCGGCCAGCGGCCTGCAGCTGATTCCGGACACGGCGGCGATTTCCGGATGGATCGGCAAGGGCCTCGGATATTTCGGCACCAATCTCTCGCCGGCCCTGTTCGGCATCGGCTACATCGTCGGGCTCAATATCGGCATCGTGATGCTGGCCGGCGGCGTGATCGCCTGGAACTTCGCGATCCCGATCTACAGCGCATTCTTCCTGGCCGGCGAGCCGGCGCTCGCGGCGACCGTGGCCGCCTCCAGCGCGACCGATGCAGCCTTTGCCATCTGGTCGGCGCAAATCCGCTATCTCGGCGTCGGCGCGATGCTGATCGGCGGCGTGTGGACCCTGATCTCGATGCGCAAGTCGCTGTTCTCGGGCGTGCGCAGCGGATTGGCGGCGCGTAACTCGAACACGGGCATCCGTCCGCCGGCGAGCGAGCGCGATGTGCCGATGAACTACATCCTGATCGGGCTGGTGCTGTTCACCCTGCCTTTGCTGGCCCTGTACCAGACCATCGTGGCCAACTGGTTCGTGAGCATCCCGATGACGGTGATCATGATCGTCGCCGGCTTTCTGTTCGTTTCGGTATCGGCCTACATGGCCGGCATCGTCGGCTCGTCCAACAATCCGGTCTCCGGGCTGACCATCTGCACCATCCTGTTCGCGGCCCTCATGCTGGTGATCATGCTCGGTCGCGATTCGCATATCGGCGCGGTCGCGGCGATCATGATCGGCGCCGTGGTCTGTTGCGCGGCCTGCATCGGCGGCGACAACCTGCAGGATCTCAAGTGCGGTCACCTGCTTGGCGCGACGCCGTGGAAGCAGCAGGTGATGCTGGCCATCGGCGCGGTATCGAGCGCGCTGGTGATGGCGCCCGTGCTCAACCTGCTGGCCAAGGCCTATGGAATCGGCGTGCCGAGCGCCGCGCACCCGACGCCGTTGCTGGCGCCGCAGGCGAACCTGATGGCATCGGTGGCGAAGGGGATTTTCGGCGGCCAGCTGCCCTGGACCATGATCGGCATTGGCGCCGTGATCGGCGCGGCGATCATCGTGCTCGATGAGATCCTCAAGGCGCGCGGCGCGAAATTCCGGACGCCGGTGCTCGCCTGCGCCGTGGGAATCTATCTGCCGATGGACCTGTCGGTTCCGATCTTCTTCGGCGGACTGCTGGCCCACCTGGTCGAGCGCCACTTCGGTCCCGGCCTCGACGAAGCGGGGCGCGAGCGCATCCACCAGAAGGGCACGCTGTTCGCGGCCGGCCTGATCACCGGCGAGGCGCTGATGGGCATCTTCATCGCGATCCCGATCGTGCTCGCCGGTCGCGCCGATGTGCTGGCTTTGCCGGCCGCGCTGCATTTCGGTGGCTGGCTCGGACTGGCCATGCTGGTCGCGCTGGCTTGGCTGATGTATCGCATGGCGACCCGGCAGCAGATCAAGCACTGATTTCCTGGTCGATCGATTCCGATTCCTTGGCCCGCCCTGGGGAGACTTCGCCTTGTACAAGCGCGCGCATGTCTATTTCTCGCTGGCACTGCTGCTCGCGGTCATCGGCTTTTTTCCCTCCTATTTTTCCGTGCTGGGACAAACCGATGTGGTGCGGCATTTCCATGGGATCACAGCGCTGGCGTGGATGCTGTTGCTGGTGGCGCAGGCCTGGTTGATTCGCCAGGGTAACCGGCCGCTGCACCGCAGGATTGGAAAATCGGCGTTCGTCCTCGCGCCGTTGTTCGTAGCGTCGGGACTGCTGGTGATGCACTCCATGCTGGGCGGAGCCAATCCCTTCCAGCGCGCCTTCGGGCCACAGTTGGCATTCATCGACCTGAGCACGGTGATCTATTTTGGCATCGCGGTCGGCCTGGCGATCAGGCATCGGCGAAATATCCAGTTGCACGCCAGGTACATGGCGTCCACTGTCGTGCTGGTGCTGCTGCCGGCGGTTTCGCGGATCCTGGGGATGGGCGTTCCTGGAATCGACTCCTTCGAGGCATCCGTGCATTGCGGCTTTTTTTTCAGTGAGCTGATCGTGCTGTTGCTGTTGCTCGACGACCGGAGGTTGGGACGGATCCGGCGCCCATACCCGGTACTGCTCGGCTTCCTGCTGCTCCAACAGATTGGCTTCGTGCTGGTGCCGCATTGGCAGCCCTGGCTGGATTTGTGCAAGTGGATCGGCGCACTCGACCAGGTCATGCAGTCGGCGCTGCGCTGCGGTGGGGGCGATGTTCCAGTACTAGCGCTTCGGTTTGCGCCAGGCGCAACAGCAACGCACCCAGGCTGCGCAGGTCCTGGTCATTGTGCTCGATGACCCGGCGCAGGTCGCGGGCACAGCCGCCGCGCAGGTAGTCCAGCCAGGCGCGCGGCGCTTCCGAGCCGGGCAGGTCGTCCTCGCGCAGCACGCCCAGCCACTGTCGCTCCACGGTGGCCAGCCGGCAGTTTTCCCAGACGCCCCGGAAGCGACGTCGAACCGGAAACAGCAAATCGAGATGCGCGCAGGCCCGCCATCGGGTTGCGCAGGCGCGCCAGTCGATACCGCGTGGCGAGCAGCGGTGAGTCGTAACAGCTTCCGTTGTAGCTGACCAGATACGGTTTCGGGCTGCAGCCAACTTCGCGAAGGCCTCGAGCATCGCCTGCTCGGCGGCCATCGTCGTGAGAGTAAAGCTGGCGCACGCGCAGGCGTTGCTCGTTCCAGTCGGAGGCGCCGATCATGAAGGCCCGCGTGCCGGTGCCCCCGGCAAGGCCGGTGGTTTCGGTGTCGAAGTGCAGCAGGTCCTGTCGTGCGAATCGTTCCGAAGCTTTGCGAACGCCGCGTTGATATCGATGGGGACGTCGGGCCAAGGGTAATGCTTCTCAATGAAGAGAAGACCTGGCGCGATTTCGATTCCCGGCAAGTCGCGGTCGGGTGCGACCAGACGCGCTCTGCAGCCGACGGCGGATGCCGAGCAGGCGTCGCAATTCTTCCGGCACCGGAGTGCGCGGTAGCGCCGTTGTCGTATCCGCCAGCGTTGCTCTCGCCGGACTCGCGCCAGCCCCTGCCTGTTTCCTGAGGCTGGCGAGTTGCGCTGCAAGCACGCTCACGGAGGGGTCAGCAGTTCGAGCACGCGCGCGGCCAACATCCTGGGCGAATCGGTTTTCGACTCGTCGGCGGCCAGCACCGGCCCAACGCAGGCCGGACAACCGGCGCGGCAATCGCAGGCCGCCACCAGTTCGCGCGCCCGCGCGAGCAGTTCCGCCTGGCGGCGCCACAAGGGCTCGCTCAGGCCGACGCCACCGGGAAAGTTGTCGTAGAGGAACACGGTAGGAGTGAATACGCTGGCCGCCTCCGGCGCGGAAAGGCTGCCATCGTCCACGCGAATCTGGCCGCGACCATGCGAGTCGGCAACGGCGAACCAGGCGCCATCGCCGCTACCGACCGCCTTCTGCAGGTCGCGTGCTTCGGCCATCACCGCCACCGTCGCCACTACGTGCAAGGCGTAGGCAGCGCCGAGGAATCCATCGAGCGCATCCTGTCTCGACCTGAACTCCTGCTCAAGTGCCTGCTGCGGCAATTGCCACCAGGCCGCGGTGGTGTGCAGTTCCTGGTCGGGCAGGTTCACCGGGCCGTAGCCGATGTTCTCGTGGGTGTAGTAGCGGATCTTCTTGTAGCCCGATACCCGGCGTACCACGTGCACTTCGCCATGCTGGGCGCTGCCAGCGCCAGCGATCGCGCCGTCGAACTTCTCCAGCACCTTCAGCTTCGTGTAGTCGATGGCATCGGTGTAGTAGTCGACTCGGGTGCGGGTGACGAAGGCCTTGCGGCCTTCCCAGTCGAGTTTTTCCACCTGGTAGGGCGCGGCCTGGATCATGTGGATGGCGCCTTCGTAAAGGGTCAGGGCCGCCGCCGAATAATCCACTTCAGCGATGATGGTCTGGCGTCCTTCGCGTGCGGTCGACCACGACGAAATTTCCGTCGGCCACCGAACGCAGCGATACGGCGTTGGCCGGATAGCTGTCGGCGATCCACTCCCAGCGGCCGTTCTCGCTGATGAAGGACATCGCTCTCGCCGAGCACTTCGAGGTACGGTTCGGCATCGACCGCGCCGAAGCGCTCGCCGCGCATGAAGGCAAGCTCGAACGCCGCGCAACGGATATGGTCGAGCAGGATCAGCGGCTGGTCCGGATGGATGCGGGCATGCTCTGGACTGGCATCGGAGAAAAACTCCGGATGACGAATCAGGTACTGGTCGAGCGGCTGGCTGCTGGCCACCAGCACGCCGAGCGAAGGCTTCTGCCGCCGGCCGGCGCGGCCGAGCCGTTGCCAGGTGGCCGCGACCGAGCCGGGGTAGCCGTTGAGGACGACCACGTCGAGGCTGCCGATGTCCACGCCCAGTTCGAGCGCGGAAGTGCTGACGATGCCGTCGATGCGACCGTCGCGCATCGCCTTCTCGGCATCGCGGCGCTCGGTCGGCAGGTAGCCGCCGCGATAGGCCCGGATGCGCGCGGGCTTGCGCGGATCGTGGTCGAAGACATCCTTGAGGTACTTGGTCAGCACTTCGACCATCGTTCGCGATTGCGCGAAGACCAGCGTCTTGAGTCCGGCGCGGATCGCCAGTCGGGCGATGCGATTGCTCTGCGAGCGCGCCGAGGCGCGCAGGCCGAGGTCGGGATTGACCACCGGCGGATTCCACAGGAGCACATGCTTGTCGCCGGTCGGCGCGCCGCTTTCGGTGATCGCCGTCACCTCCTGCCCGATCAGCATCTCGGCGTGCGCCTGCGGGTTGCCGATGGTGGCCGAGCAAAGGATGAATTGCGGATTGGCGCCGTAGAACTGCGCAGATGCGCCTGAGCCGGCGCAGGACGTTGGCCACGTGCGAACCGAACACGCCGCGGTAAGTGTGGATCTCGTCGATCACCACGTAGCTGCAGGTTCTCGAAGAACTGCGCCCACTTGGTGTGATGCGGCAGGATCGCCTGGTGCAGCATGTCGGGATTGCTGACCACGATGTCGCCGTGCAGGCGGATCGCCTGGCGGGCATCGCCGGGCGTGTCGCCGTCGAAGGTGAAGGCCTTCAGGCCGAGCTTGCCGGCGCGGTTGAGTTCCAGCAGCTCCGCCACCTGGTCCTGCGCCAGCGCCTTGGTCGGGAACAGGATACAGCGCCTTGGCCTGCCGGCTCATCGCGCCGGCGACCACCGGCAGCGTGTAGCAAAGACTTTTCCCGGAGGCGGTCGGCGTCACGACCACCACGTGCTTGCCTTCGCGCACGGCGTGCCAGGCTTCGGATTGGTGGCTGTAGAGTTGATCGATGCCGCGTGTTTTCAGCGCCTCGGCCAGGGCGGCGGGCAAGTCGCGGGGCAGTGGCGAATAGCTTCCGGCGCGGCCGGGAACCAGCACCGAGCCGGTGATGCGATCGGCGTATTTCGCCTGGAGGCGCTGGCTCAGCTGTTGGCTGTCGCCCGCTCCGACGGGCGCGGCCGCGGCACCATCGAGCAGCGGCAAGGTCGGAAGAATTCGTCCATGGAGGAAGGCCGGTGCGAAGGGCCTTCCTTGTAAGCGCGAGTCGTCTCATCGATTGAGAACGCCGTCTTTCGCGCGGTTGCTACAGCCTCTTGCGCTGGTTGCCGCCGACCGGGGACAGCGCGACGCTGTACAGCGCGTACAGCGCGTCCACCTTGTCCACATAGGCGAGCGTTTCGGCATACGGGGGAATGCCGCCGTAGCGGGTGACCGTGCCGATGCCGGCGTTATAGGCCGCGGCCGCCAGTCGACGATCGCCCTTGTAGCGATGCAACAGCGCGCTCAGGTACCTCGCGCCGCCCTGGATCGACTGCGCCGCCGAAAAGGGATCCTTGACCCGATACTCGACCGACGTCGCGGGCAGCATCTGCATGATTCCCTGCGCGCCTTTCGGGGAAACCGCATCGGCCTGGAAGTCGCTTTCGGCATGGGCGATTGCCCGCAGCCAGGCATCGTCGATCCTGTTGGCCTTGGCGGCCGCCTTGAACAGCTCCGAGTGCACCGAGGTTCTTGGCTTGCCAACGTGGCCGAGGCCCGCATGGGCTGGCGCACCGGGCGGTGGCGTTACCGAGAAGGCCAGTACGGGCGTGGAGCCGGGCAGGTTGCGAGTGCTGTAGACGGTCTTGCCGTCCTGCTGGCGCTCGTACAGCGTGCCCTTCTGGGTGCCGTTGATTCCCCACAGGTTGGGCAGCTTCGCGGCGTTGTCGTCGATTGTCTGCGCGGTGCACTTGGAGCCAGGCTCCGGAGCCGTGGCAAGGCTGACGGTGCCGCCGCTCACGCAGCGGTAGATCACGCGCGCATGGGCCTGCGTCGCGCAAAGTGAGCGCGAGGGTGGATACCCATAGCAAGGTCCGGCAGGTTCGTTGCATTGAGCCTATTTTATCGGGGCGGTCATGCGGCGTCGCAAGCGGCATTGGGCAGGGTGACTAAAGTCATGCCTCGCCGTTCAGGCCCCCGTTCAGCGAAAATCCCGCGACTGCGTCGCGAGCGAGCCGAGCATTGGAGTGAAATCCAGCAGCCGGCCGGCGATCAGGTGCTGCACGCCGTCGGCCGATTCCAGTCGTCCGTCCACCGCCAGCAGCCGCGCCTCGAGCAACACGCGCCGCTGCCGCTCGCCGACATCGCGCCAGACCACGACATTGACCATGCCGTCTTCATCCTCCAGCGTGACGAAGGTGGCGCCGCTGGCGGTTTCCGGTCGCTGTCGCATCGTCACCAGGCCGGCCATGCGCACCGGCGTGCCGTGCGCCAGCGGCAGCAGGTCGCGCGAGCGGCGGCAACGCTGCGCGCTGAGTTGCCTGCGCAGCAAGGACAGCGGATGCCGGCCCAGCGTGAGCCCGATGCTGGCGTAATCGGCAAGGGTGTCGTCGCCTGCGCTGGGTACCGGCAACGAGACCGGATCGTCGCGCACGCTGTTGGCGCCGAACAGCGGCAGCTGTTTCTCCACGCCTTCCACGGCCCAGCGCGCGCGATGGCGATGGCCGACCAGGCCTTTCAGCGCGCCGGCGTCGGCGAGCAGGGCCTGGTGCCGGGCGTCGAGTCCGGCCCGGGCGCACAGGTCTTCGACATCGACAAAGGCGCGTTGCCTGCGCGCGAGCGAAATGCACTTCGGCGATGTCTTCACGGAAGCCGCCGATCTGGCGCAGTCCCAGCCGGATCGCAGCGCACCCTCCAGCGCGCAATCCCAATCGCTGTAGCGGACGTCCACCGGGCGCACCTCGATGCCATGCCGGCGCGCATCCTGCACCAGCTGGTTGGGCGAATAGAAACCCAGCGGCTGCGAATTGAGCAGCGCGCAGGTGAACGCCGCCGGCTCGTGGCATTTCAGCCAGCAGCTGACGTAGGTGATCAGCGCAAAACTGGCCGCGTGCGATTCGGGAAAGCCGTAGCTGCCGAAGCCCTTGATCTGTTCGAACACCTGCTCGGCGAATTCGGTGGAGTAGCCGCGCTCGGCCATGCCGCCGAGCACGCGCTCGCGAAAGTACTCCAGCCCGCCGCGCCGCTTCCACGCCGCCATCGAACGGCGCAACTGGTCGGCTTCGCCGGGCGTGAAGCCGGCCGCGACGATCGCCAGCTGCATCACCTGTTCCTGGAACAGGGGCACGCCGAGCGTGCGTTCGAACACCGCCTTCAATTCCTCCGAGGGATAGTCGACCGGCTCCAGCTTCTGTCGCCGGCGCAGGAACGGATGCACCATCTTTCCCTGGATCGGCCCGGGTCGGACCAGCGCGACTTCGATGACCAGGTCGTAGTAATTGGCCGGCTTCATCCGCGGCAGCATCGACATCTGCGCGCGCGACTCGATCTGGAACACGCCGACGGTGTCGGCGCGCTGGATCATGGCGAAGGTCGCGGCGTCGTCGGCGGGAATCGTCGCCGGCGTGAGGTCGCGGCCGCGATGGCGGCGCAACAGCTCCAGGCATTTGCTCACGCAGGTCAGCATGCCGAGCGCCAGGCAATCGACCTTGAGCAGGCCGAGCGTTTCCAGGTCGTCCTTGTCCCACTGGATGATGGTGCGCTCGGGCATGGCCGCGTTCTCCACCGGCACCAGGTGATGCAGCGGTTGCTCGGAGATGACGAAGCCGCCGGTGTGCTGCGACAGGTGCCGCGGCGCGTCGAGCAGTTCGCGGGTGACCATGAGCACGCGGCGCAGCACCGGGCTGTCGGGATCGAAGCCGCGCTCGCGCAGGCGCTCGTCCAGCTCGTCCTCGCCGTTCCACCAGGAGAACGACGCGGCTCAGCTGGTCGATCTGGTCGCCGGGCAGGCCGAGCGCCCTGGCGGCGTCGCGCACGGCGCTCTTGCCCCGGTAGCAGATCACCGTGGCGGCCAGCGCGGCGCGCTCGCGGCCGTATTTCCCGTACAGGTACTGGATGACTTCCTCGCGCCGCTCGTGCTCGAAATCGACGTCGATGTCCGGCGGCTCGTTGCGCTCCTTGCGATATGAAGCGCTCGAACAGCATGTTCATCCGCACCGGATCGACCTCGGTGATGCCGAGCGCGAAACACACCGCCGAGTTGGCCGCCGAGCCGCGGCCCTGGCAGAGGATGCCGCGCGAGCGGGCGAAGCGGACGATGTCGTGCACGGTCAGGAAAAACGGCTCGTAGCCGAGTTCGGCAACCAGCGCCAGTTCGTGCTCGATCTGCTTGTGCACTTTCCCCGGCGCGCCTTGCGGCCAGCGCCAGCGCGCGCCTTGCATGGTCAGCTCGCGCAGCCAGCTCGATGGCGTGTGGCCTTCCGGCACCAGCTCGCGCGGATACTGGTACTTCAGCTGGCCGAGATCGAAGCGTGCAGCGCTCGGCGATGCGCAGCGATTGTTCGAGCAGTTCCTTCGGATAGATCGCCGAGCAGCGCGGTGCGCGTGCGCAGGTGGCGCTCGCCGTTCGGAAACAGCCAGGCGCCGGCCTCGCCGATGGTGACGCGGTGGCGGATGGCGGTGAGCGTGTCCTGCACGATGCGCCGGCGGCGTTGCATGCATGTGCACGTCGCCGGCGGCGAGCAAGGGCAGGCCGAGTTGTTTCCCCAGTGCCGTCAGCGATTGCAGGCGCGCACCGTCATCGGCGCCGCGGTGCAGTTCCACCGCCAGCCAGGCGCGTTCGCCGAACAGGGCGTGCAGCCATTCGGCCTTGCTTCCGGATCCGGCGTGCTCGATGGAATCCACAAGGCCAGTGCGCCGGGCAAGCCGTTGGCGAGATCGGCGCGGGTAAGGTGGTAAGTGCCTTTCTTGCTGCGGCGACGCCCGACGGTGATCAGTTGGCTGATGTTGCTGTAGCCGAGTTGGTCCTCGGCCAGCAACACCAGCTTGAGGCCATCGTCGAGGGTGACCTCGGTGCCGACGATCAGTTTGACGCCGAATTCGCGCGACGCTTCCAGGGCGCGGACGATGCCGGCCAGCGTGCATTCGTCGGTGATGGCCAGCGCGCGATAGCCGTTGCGTTTCGCGCGTTCGAACAATTCGCGGGCGCTCGACGCGCCGCGGCCGAAACTGAAATGGCTCAGGCAGTGCAGTTCGGCATACCCGCTCACGGCGACACTCGCAGCTCCATTTGCATCGGCAGCCATTACGCGAACCAGCCGTGCAACATCCATGCGCCGTCGCTGACGCCGGCCGGCAGGAAGGCCCAGGCGCGCTGGCCGAGCGAGGTCTGCACCACGTAATAGTCGCGGCGCACGTCGCCGCCGTCCCACCAGCCCGACTCGATGCGCTCGGGCCCGGCCAACACCTTCAGCGAGTGATCGCGCAACGGCATCGGGCGCGGCAGCAGCCAGGTCGGGCGGGGCGGCAGCAGTAGCGGGCCCGGTTCCCGGATCAACTGCACGCTGCGCCGCTGCGACTGCTCGGGGCGTGGATCCGGATGACTGGCCAGCTGGTACAACGCATCCTCGCCGAGTCGCGCGCGCAGGCGTTCGCGCAGCGCCTCCCATGGCAGCGCCTGCGCCGGCCGGTCGTCGAAAAGATCGCGCCCGGCGGGCACGAACGGCGGCAGCTCGCGAGCGACCAGGCGCAGGGCGCGCACCGGCGCCGGAATCGAGGTGTGTTCCAGCCGCGAGCGCGCCAGGTCGAACAATCGCGCCGGGTCGCGCTCGGCGGCGAGCAGGCCGACCACTACCTCGGTATCCGGCAGTTTCCCCGCGGCGCGATTGCGCACTGCGTCGGGATCGCCGGTGGCGGAATCCGGTTCGTGCTCCAGCGCGATCACGAAGCGCTGCACGCCGCCATCGCGCCCCGCCAGATAGGCGGCGAGATCGTTGACCAGGCGCCGGATCGGAAACAGCAGGGCGGGGTGGTGGGAGACTTCGTAATTGAGTTCGATGCGCTCGTCGAAAACATCCGGCGGCTGGTAAAGCTCGCGCGGGTCGGGGCGATCGCCGGTCATGCGGTCCAGATGTTCCAGCAGGCCCGGACCGAAGCGCCGCGCCAACCCGGCGCGCGGCAAGGCGAACAGTTGCCGCAGCTGGCGCAGGCCCATCGCCGCCAGCGCCGTCACCTGTTCGTCCGCTATCCGGGCCAGCGCTATCGGCGTGCGCCCCAGCGAATGCCGGAGATGGGGCGGTTCGGTGAGCGCCAGGCCGTCCTGCGCGGCGGCAAGCACGCAGGCGCCGAGCGGAGTCGGCGCCATCGCGATGCGATGCTGGAAACCCAGTTCGCGCAGGTCGTCGCGCAGCAGGCGCTCCAGCCGCGGCCAGGGCCCGAACAGGCCGAGGCTGCGTTCCACTTCCAGCACGATGGCGTCATCGCCTTCCAGGCTGACCATCGAGCTGTAGCGATAGGCCCAGGCGGCCAGGAAACGGCGCAGGCGCTCATCCTCGCGCGGATCGTGATCGACGGCGTGGAAGTCCTGCAGCAAGGCTTGCGCGGCGAGCAGGGCTTGGCCCGGGTAGAGGCCGGCTGCGCGCGCGGCGGCATTGGCATCGAGCAGGACGCGGCGTTGCGCCGGCCCGGTGATCAGCGCGAGCGGTGCTTGCTCGTGCTTGCGCTGTGCGTCGAATGACGCCGTCGAGCGCCAATTGCGGCAGCAATATGCAGGCCCAGAGCATGACCGCGTCGCCCGCATCAGTGTCGCGAGTAGGGATGGAAGGGAATCGGCCGCGCCGGTGGCAACGCGCCGCGACATTTGAGCACGCGCAGTTCCGGATCGCCGTGCGTTCCGCGAATGGTCAAGCGCAATGGCGCCGGCGAAGGATTGTCCTGCGCGCTCATCGGCCGGAAGGCGAAGCCCAGGGTCTGCCCGGTTTCCGCGGCGACCTGCAGGCGCCGCAGCGCATTGTCATCGGCACGCAGCGGCCAGCCAATCACGGCGCCGCAGCAGCCGGCGCGCAGGGCCTGTTCCATCGCCCACAGCGCGTCCTTGCCGTTGGCTTCGATCATATGCAGCTGCGACAGGCGCACGCCGGCGCGTTGCCAGGCAGGCGCATAGGCGCGATAGGGCGGTGCGATCACCACGATCGGTTTGTCCTGCGACGACAGCGCGGCAAGCGTTGGCAGCAGCAAGGACAACTCACCGATGCCATCGGCGGAGAACAGCACTTCGACCAGGGCCGCATCTGGCCAGCCGCCAGCAGGCAAGCTGGCGTCAAGTTCGGCGTAACCAGTCGGGCGATTCGACAGTGGCTGTACTGGCGCGCCCTGGCCACGCCACAGGCGCGGATCGCGCAGCAGGGAATCGACGCGCATGGGAGCATCGACATCGCGGACGGCGGCAAGCAGGGCGCTCATGCTCAGGCGCTCCTGACCAGGCCGCAATACAAACCCTCGATCGCGAAATCGGCATCGGGGGCGACCACGATCGGCGCGTAGTCGGGATTGCGCGGCAGCAGGGTGATCTTGTCCTGGCTGCGCTTGAAACGCTTGACGGTGATTTCGCCGTCGATGCGCGCCACCACGATCTGGCCGTTCTCGGCCACGTTGGTGCGATGCACCGCGATCAGGTCGCCGTCGAAGATGCCGTCGTCGATCATCGAATCGCCCTTCACCTTGAGCAGGTAATCGGGCGTGGGGAAAAACATCGCGCGATCGAGCAGCAGGTGGCGCTCGATATCGGCATCGGCGCCGATCGGCGCGCCGGCGGCGACCCGGCCGAGGATCGGCAGCAACAGCGCCGGCTTGGATGGCCGCATCCGGTTGCGGCCCTGCAGGCGGATGCCGCGCGCCTTGCCCGGCAGCAGGGTCAGGTGGCCCTTGGCTTCCAGCGCCAGCAGGTGCTTGTGCGCGCCGCGGGTCTGGTTGAAGCCGAAGGCCGCGGCGATCTCCGCCAGCGTGGGCGGCAGGCCCTGCGCCTCGACCTGGGCGGCGACGAAATCGAGGATGGCTTGCTGGCGAGCGGTCAGGTCGGTCATGGGTATCAATATAGGTACCATCGAAGATAAAAAACAACCGGGAATTTTCGGGCCAGTGGATTCAAGCACTTGCCAGTCTCACTGGATGAAACACCCGAACTGGATTCAGCGGGCGCTGAAGCTGAACCAGATCGCCGCGGCGACGCAACTTGCCGGTCCGGGGCCGAAATAAGGCGCAGACTGGTTGGCGCAGAGGCACAACCAGAGATTGCGGATGAATCAAGTCGGCGGAAACTCCTCGCCTGTCAGCCTCGCTACGGCTGATGGCGAGCACACTCCGGGAAAGTCGCAACCCACGGTACTGGTGGTGGATGACCAGCATGCCAACGTGCGCATGGTCACCGCCTTGCTCAGTCATTCCGGATACCGGGTAATTCCGGCGCTGAGCGGGGACGAGGGTCTTGACCTGGCGCGCAGCAGCAACCCCGATCTTGTCCTGCTGGACATGAAGATGCCGGGCAAGGACGGCTTCGAAGTGCTCAGGCACCTGCGCGAGGATGCCGCGACCAGGGATCTGCCGGTCATATTCCTCACCGCCGACAACGACCGGGAAAACCTGGTTCGCGCCTTCGCCGCCGGCGCCAGCGATTACATCGCCAAGCCATTCGTCGGCAAGGAACTGCTGGCGCGGGTGGCGACCCACGTCGAGCTGAAGCGATGCTCGGATGCGCTGCGCAATACCGCCCGGGAGAAGCAGGAGATGGCCGAGCTGGTCGCCCATGACCTGCGCAACTATTTCGCCAACATCATCTTCGCCGCCGAGCTCATGGGCACCTCGGCTGAAGCCTCCGCCAGCCAGCAACGCCTGCTCGAGTCGATCCGCAGTTCGGCCGATTCGGGCATGTTGTTCCTGCAGACGTTCCTTGAGCAACAAGAACACCAAGCGCATGGCGTTGTGATCGAGCCGCTGCCGGTACGGCAGATGCTGCGCGAAGTGGTGGATCTGCTTGGGCGCAGCGCTTCCGCCAAGGACATCGCCCTCGACCTGCTCGAACACGAAACCGTCGTCGTTTCCGGGCTGCGCGCCGGCGTCTCCCATGTGCTTCAGAACCTGGTATCGAATGCGATCAAGTATTCCCCGCGTGGCAGCTACGTCGAGATCAGCTGCCCTGGCGCACGGAAAGCATGGCCGGATCCTGGTCATGGATCGTGGCCCGGGTATCAGCGAGGAAGATCAGGAGAAGCTGTTCCAGCGCTTCGTCCGGCTGTCGTCCGAGCCAACCGAGGGCGAAAGCGCCACCGGGCTCGGCCTGGCCTCGGCCAAGCAGCATGCGCGGGCCATGGGCGGCAACCTCTGGTATGAACTGCGCGATGGTGGCGGCTCGATATTCACGCTTGAGTTGCCCTTGAGTCTAGCGCGCCGGAACGTGCCCGGTCGCGCCCAGGACGGTCGAACAGCCCGCATTCAGCTCGCTGGTCCTATGGTGGGAAGATGGTTGTCATCCGCTGATCGTGAACCGCGCAGGGTGTGTCGATCATTTCCCCGACATCAAGGATGCACCATGAGCAGCTCGATCAAATTTCTCCTCGCCTTCGCGCTACTCGCCCCACTGGCCGCCTGCGACAGCGCACAGCAGGACCAGGCCCAGGCGGATGCAGCGAAGGCTCGCGCAGATGCGGCGGCTCCGGCTGCCGACTCCGCGTCCGCCCAGGCGGGCAATGCCATGAGCGATGCAGGAAGCGCAATCGCCAACGCCGCCGAGGCGACCGCCGATGCAGCGACGACTGCCGCGACCCAGGCTGGCAGCGAGGCTGCCGCTGCCGGACACGAAGCCAGCGCCCAGATCAAGGAAGAAACGCAGCAGACTGTCGATGCGGCGCAAGCAGCTGCCGACGCCGCCAAAGCAAAAATGGACGACGATGCCGATTCGAAGAAATGACCTTCCTCAAAGCCCGAGGGTTCTGCGGACATCTGCCGGGCGCAATTCCTGTCGTTGAAAAGCGACGCGCCGACCTCCCGGCTGTGCTAGTTTCACAGGCTCATCTCCTTCTTGCCACCAGCCAGCGCAACCCAGCGTCCCGGCGGGAGTGGTAGTCCGTGAGCCTGCCCCACGGCAGCGACGCTCGAAATTCGTGTCCGAGTCCGCAGCCGGTGTGTGATCGTTCGCGCGGAAGCATTCATGTCCAATCTCAAACCTTGTGATGGCTCTGCCGGAGCTTCCCGGTCCTTTGGGCTGTCGGATCGGTCATGAAATCCATGATCCAATCCCAGGATTGTCGCTTCGATCACGGTGGCGGTCGTACTCGTACTGCTGCAGGTAGCGGCCTCCTTCTGGTACTTCGGGAAAGTCGAAACCGCCGCCAACCTTAGAAAGTACTCCTTCGTGTCCATCGACCGCGCCAACGACCTGCTGGCGGCGATGATCGACGCGGAAACCGGTGCAGCGCGGCTACCTGATCACCGGCGATGAGACTTTCCTCGGCTCTCTACCTGGAAGCGCTCCCCGCCATTCCCTGCGCCTGGCCGCCTTGCGCGAGCGCGACGCGGATCCCATCGCCAAAGCCCGCCTGGATGCGGCAGGCCCGCTGATCGCGGCCAAGATGGCGGAAATGTCGCGCGTCATCGAATTGCGTCGAAATCAGGACACTGCCGGCGTACAGGAGGCGGTGGGCAACGGCAAGGGCAAGCGCCTGATGGATTCGATTCGCGTCCAGATCGATGGATTCATCGATCTCCAGAAAGCTGCGCTGGCGGAACATGATGCGGCGCTGAAATCCAATATGCGCAGCCTGCTCGCGGTAATAGTCGTTGCCAGCCTGTTCGTATTGGTGTTCTGCGTTTCGCTCGTCTATATCATCTACCTGCAAGCACAGCAGAAGCTGCAGAACATGATTCACTCCGAGACGCAGGAGTCCTTGAGGCTGCAAGGCGAAAGCAACGCCAAGCTCAAGCACGCCTATGACGATCTGCAGGACCGGGAAGAAAAGCTTGCGGTGACCCTCAACTCCATCGGCGACGGCGTGATAGCCACCGATGCCGATGCCTGCGTGATCCTGCTCAATCCCATCGCCGAGAAGCTTACCGGCTGGACTCAGTCGGATGCCTGCGGACGGCCGGTGGATGAGATATTCAACATAGTCAACAAGGAAACCCGGAAGGCCGCCACGATCCCGGTTGCGGACGCGCTGGCCCATGGCACGGTCCAGGGCCTGGCCAATCACACGGTACTGATCGCCCGCGACGGCGCCGAGTCCGACATCGCCGACAGTTGTGCGCCGATGCGCGATCGCGCGGGCCAGGTCGTTGGCGCCGTGCTGGTGTTCCGCGATGTCACCGTCGAATACGCGGTGCAGCAGGAACTGCGCGATACCTCGGCGCTGGTGCAGACGATTCTCGGCACCGTGGCCGACGGGATCATCACCTTCAAGGCCGACGGCGGCATCATCGAGAAGATCAACCCGGCCACCGAGAAGATGTTTGGCAGCGACGCCGCGCAATTGGTGGGTCAGAGCGTCAGCCTGCTGATACCCGAACTCGACCGCGGCAAGTTGAATGGGTCGCTCGAATACTATCGCGCGAGCGACGAGGCGCGCGCGAGCGGGCTGGGACGCGAGGTTCTCGGTCGGCGCAAGGACGGCACGTCCTTCCCCATGGAGATGGCGGTCAGTGAGATGTGGCTGGGTGGCCAACGCTATTTCACCGCTATCCTGCGCGACATTTCCGTGCGCAAAGAGCGCGGAAGAGGCGCTGCTGAAGACGGGCGCGCTGCAGAGCGCGATCTTCAACAGCGCCAACTTCTCCAGCATCGCCACCGACGCCAAGGGCGTCATCCAGATCTTCAACGTCGGCGCCGAGCGGATGCTGGGCTACACTGCCGCCGAGGTGATGAACAAGATCACGCCGGCCGACATTTCCGATCCGCAGGAAGTGATCGCGCGCGCCACGGCGCTGAGCGTCGAGCTGGGCACGCCGATCACGCCCGGGCTTCGAGGCGCTGGTGTTCAAGGCCTCGCGCGGCATCGAGGACATCTACGAGCTGACCTACATCCGCAAGGACGGCAGCCGCTTCCCGGCCATCGTCTCGGTCACGGCGCTGCGCGACGCGCAGGAAGCCATCATCGGCTACCTGCTGATCGGCACCGACAACACCGCGCGCAAGCAGGCCGAGGAGGCGCTGCTCAAGGCCGGCGCCCTGCAGAGCGCGATCTTCAACAGCGCCAACTTCTCCAGCATCGCCACCGACGCCAAGGGCGTGATCCAGATCTTCAACGTCGGCGCCGAGCGGATGCTGGGCTACACCGCCGCCGAGGTGATGAACAAGATCACGCCGGCCGACATCTCCGACCCGCAGGAAGTGATCGCGCGCGCCAACGCCTCAGCCTCGAACTGGACACGCCGATCACCCCGGGCTTCGAGGCGCTGGTGTTCAAGGCCTCGCGCGGCATCGAGGACATCTACGAGCTGACCTACATCCGCAAGGACGGCAGCCGCTTCCCGGCCATCGTCTCGGTCACGGCGCTGCGCGACGCGCAGGAAGCCATCATCGGCTACCTGCTGATCGGCACCGACAACACGGCGCGCAAGCAGGTCGAGGCGACCCAGGCGCTGCTCGACCAGCGGCTGCGCGACCAGCAGTTCTATACGCGCTCGCTGATCGAGTCCAACATCGACGCGCTGATGACCACCGATCCGCAGGGCATCATCTCCGACGTCAACCAGCAGATGGTCGCGCTCACCGGGCGCACGCGCGACGAGCTGATCGGCGCGCCCTGCAGGAACTTCTTCACCGATCCCGACGCGGGCCGACGCGGCGATCAAGCGCGTGCTTACGGAGAACAAGGTCACCAACTACGAGCTCACCGTGCGCGCGCAGAACGGCGACGAAACCGTGGTGTCCTACAACGCCACGACCTTCCACGACCGCGACCGCAAGCTGCAGGGCGTGTTCGCGGCGGCGCGCGACGTGACCGAGCGCAAGCGCTTCGAGCGCACCCTGCAGGAGAAGAACATCGAGCTCGAGCACGCCAGCCGCATGAAATCCGGAGTTCCTCGCCACCATGTCGCACGAGCTGCGCACGCCGCTGAACGCGATCATCGGCTTCTCCGAGGCGCTCAAGGACGGCCTGATCGGCGAGATGAGCGACACCCAGCACGAGTACATCGGCGACATCTTCACCAGCGGCCAGCACCTGCTCTCGCTGATCAACGACATCCTCGACCTGTCCAAGGTCGAGGCCGGCATGATGGCGCTCGAACTGGAGCCGGTCGACCTGCACAGCCTGCTCTCGAACAGCCTGTCGATCGTCAAGGAGAAGGCGGCGGCCCAGCGCATCCACCTCGACCTCGAAATCCGGCGACGAACCTGGGCGACTGTCGCAGCTGGACGTGCGCAAGACCAAGCAGATCGTCTACAACCTGCTGTCCAACGCGGTCAAGTTCAGCGCCAACGGCGGCCGCGTGACGCTGCGCGCGCGCCGGTTCCGCGCGGCAGCCGTCGGCCAGTCTGGCCGGCTCCTGGCCGGTGCACGGCTTTCCGCTGGCCGACAGCGAGTTCGACGAGTTTCTCGAGATCTGCGTCAGCGACACCGGCATCGGCATCTCGAAGCCGGACATGGCGAAGCTGTTCCAGGCCTTCAGCCAGATCGACAGCAGCCTGGCGCGCAAGTTCGAGGGCACCGGCCTCGGCCTGGCGATGGTCAAGCAGCTGGCCGAGCTGCATGGCGGCACGCGTGGCCGTCGCCAGCGCCGGAGGGCGAGGGCGCGCGCTTCGCCGTCTGGCTGCCGCTGCATGCCCTGGGCCCGGCCGCAGCCGCGCGGCTCGCCCGCGACGCGCAATGCGGCCGGCCATCGCCGTGGAGCGCACCGCGCTGGTGGTCGAGGACGACGAGCCGGCGGCCGAATTGGTCCGGCTGCTGCTCGAAGCCGAGGGCTTCACCGTCCTGCGCGCCGCAAGCGCCGAGGCCGCCCTGGCGATGGTCGCCGCGGCAGCCGCTGAGCCTGATCACGCTGGACATCCAGTTGCCGGGCATCGACGGCTGGGAATTCCTGCTGCGCGATTCGCGAAAACAGCGCGCTGGCCCGCGTGCCGGTGGTCATCATCGCCGGCTCGGCCGACAGCAACATGGCGCTTACTCGCGGCGCCGCCGCTGTGCTGCAGAAGCCGGTCCGACGCGCGCAACTGAAGGCGTCGCTCGCGGACATGGGCCTGCATCCAAGGGCAGGGGCGCAGTCCACACGGTCCTGGTCGTGGACGACGACCCGAAGGCGGTCGAAGTGATCGCCGCGTTCCTGCCTGCACCGGCCTACGCCGTGGTGCGCGCCTACGGCGGCACGCGAAGCGATCGCCCTGGCGCACCGCCTGCGCCCGGACCTGATCGTGCTCGACCTGATGATGCCGGAAGTGAACGGCTTCGATGTCGTCGAAGCGCTCCAGCTGCACTCCGACACCGCCCGCATTCCGATCCTGGTGGTCACCGCCAAGCAAGTTACGTCGCTCGATCGGGCGGTGCTCAACGGCAACCCGGGCAGGCCGATCAATATCGTGCAGAAGGCCGGTTTCGATCGCGCCGGTTTCGTCGCCGAAGTGCGGCGCGCCTTGTTGGTCCACTGAGAAGCCAGCCAATGGCCAGAATCCTTGTCATCGAGGACAACCCGGCGAACATGAAGCTGGCCAGCCTGCTGCTGCGCAATGCCGGGCATTCGGTGCTTTGCGCGGTGGACGCCGAGGCCGGATTGTTGCAGGCGCGCGCCGAGCAGCCCGACCTGATCCTGATGGACATCCAGTTGCCCGGCATGGACGGCCTGGCCGCCACGCGCTGCTGAAACGCGATCCGGCCACCTCCGCGATTCCCGTCATCGCGCTGACCGCGATGGCGATGAAGGCCGACGAGGAAAACAGCCAGATAGCCGGCTGCGATGGCTACATCGCCAAGCCGCTGCGCTACCAGGAGCTATACGAGAAAATCGATGCGCTGTTGGCGCTATCGGCCCCGTCCGTGCCCGGAATGGCCGATTCGCCGCCGGCGCAGTCCGTCGAGGCGCAGCAGGCCGACGAGCGCGAGTCGGCGTTGAAATTGCGATTGCGCAACGAGGCGCTACGCGAGCATCGCCTGATCCTGGTCGCCGAGGACAGCGAGCTCAACCAGAAATTGATCCTGCAGCAGCTCGCATCGCTCGGCCATGTGGCCGATGTGGTCGCCAACGGTCGCCTGGCGCTGGAGCAATGGCAGGCAGGAAGCTATGCGCTGTTGTTGAGCGACCTGCACATGCCGGTAATGGATGGTTACAGCCTGACCGCGGCGATCCGGTCGCTGGAAGAGTCTCCGCAGCGCATTCCAATCATCGCCCTGACCGCGGCGATGTTGCCGGTGAAGCCGAGCATTGCCGGCGGGTCGGCATGGATGATTACCTGACCAAACCCCTGCAGTTGGCTGAGTTGAAGGCGGCGTTGTTGAACTGGCTGCCGATCTCGGGAGCCAGCGCATCGACAGGCGCAACTCCGCTTCGCCGGGTTGCGGCGAAGCGGGCGGTCGACGTGAGCGTTCTCGAGCGACTGGTCGGCAGCGATCCTTCGGTGGTCCTTGAATTTCTCCATGACTTCCGGGTCAGCACGGCCAAGACCGCCCCTGAGCTGAGCGCCGCCTGCGCAAACCAGCAGGCGGGGCAGGCCAGCGAGCAGGCGCACAAGCTCAAATCGTCCGCGCGCGCCGTCGGAGCACTGGCGTTGGGCGACTTGTGCGCGCAGATGGAAACGGCCGGCCGGGCCGGCCAGGTGGAGGCGCTCACGGCGTTGCTGCCGATCTTCGAGAAGGAACTCGATGCAGTGAATTCATTTCTCGACGCCCTTAAACGCTGACCCGACGAGCGCGGACGTGAACAAGTCCACGATCAGGATCCTGGTGCTCGATGACGAGCCGTTCATGCACAAGCTGCTGGCCCACATGCTGTCAGGCCTCGGCTTCGCTTCTGTCGTCACCTGCGATAGCGGAACCCTGGCATTGGAGCGCGTGGACGTTCCCGGCGACTCGCCCGACCTGATCCTGCTCGATCTCAACATGCCGGAAATGGATGGGATCGAGTTTGTCCGCAATCTGGTGGAGCATGACTACAAGGGCAGCCTCATCCTGGTCAGCGGCGAAGACGAACGGGTGCTGCAAATGGCGGAGAAGCTCGTCCAGGCGCATGCGATCACGGTGCTGGGCCACCTCAATAAACCGGTTTCGCGGGATGCGCTATCGCGGATGGTGGACAGATGGCTGCCATCCGAGGGCGCCCATGAGACGGCCGACAGGCACTACACGGCAGACCAATTGCGCGCCGCCATCGCCGGCGGCCAGTTGCTCAACCACTACCAGCCAAAGGTCGTCGTTGCGACCGGTGAAGTCGTTGGCGTCGAGGCGCTCGTGCGCTGGATGCACCCGGCGGACGGGATGGTGATGCCCGGCCAGTTCATCGGACTGGCCGAGGCAAATGGACTGATAGACGAACTGACGCATCTGGTGCTGAGCGAAGCAATCGGGCAGGCCAGCGCCTGGCACCAGGCTGGCTTGCCGTTGTCCATGGCGGTCAACGTGTCGATGGGCAATCTTTCATCGGTCTTCTTTGCAGATTTCGCTTCGGGCCAGGCCGCAGCCGCCGGCGTCGCGCCACAGGAGATCGTGCTGGAGGTTACCGAGAGCCTGCTGCTGATGGACCAGCGTGTTCCGCTCGACATCCTCACCCGGCTGCGTCTTAAACGGTTCCGGCTGTCGATCGACGACTTCGGCACCGGCCACTCCTCGCTGACCCAACTGGGCGATATCTGCTTCGATGAGCTGAAGATCGATCGCAGCTTCGTCCACGGCGCCCGGCTGGACGAGACCGCCAGGGCGATGTTCGACGCCAGCCTTGGCCTGGGCAGGCAACTCGGCATGCAAGTGGTAGCCGAAGGCGTGGAGGATCGCGAGGACTGGGAGCTGGTGCGCGCCGCGGGCTGTGACATGGCGCAGGGCTTCTTCATCGCCCAGCCGATGCCTGCTGCCGAGCTGCCGGCCTGGATCGAGTCCTGGAAAGGGCGAAGCGAGGATTGGCGGGGGGAACTGCCGGTCCGTACCGACTCAGCGGATCGACTTGGGCAGCCCGCGGGCGAGCCGCGCTTTGCGGCGGCGGGTCCATCGGCCGCGCATGCCCCCATGTCTTCCGGCCTATGTGATTAGGTGTGGTAGTGAAGTATAGTACTACCTATGGGGACGGGCTCAGCGCATCGCGGAGCGCCCTTGACCGGGGTAGGGCATGGCGCGTTGCGAACTTTCAGTCGATTCGGTCAGCTACCGATATCCGGGCGGGCACGCGGCAGTCTCCGATCTGAACCTCAAGCTCGGGCCGGGCATCCTGGGCCTGCTTGGGCCCAACGGCGCCGGCAAGTCGACGCTCATGCGGATACTGGCGACCCTGGCCCAACCGACGGCCGGCACGGTCACCTGGAACGGCACGGACATCGCCAGGCAACCCAACACCGTGCGCGCCGCGCTGGGTTACCTGCCGCAGGATTTTGGCGTCTACCAGGCGCTGACCGCACGCGAGTTCCTTTCCTTCCTGGCAGCGGTGAAAGGGCTGTCCGGAAAACTTGCCGGCGACCGGGTCGAAAGCAGCCTGAATGTGGTCGGTCTGAACGACATGGCGGATCGTCGCCTGGGCGAATTTTCCGGAGGCATGCGCCAGCGCGTCGGGATCGCGCAAGCGCTCTTGAACGATCCGGCGCTGTTGATCGTCGACGAGCCGACCGTTGGACTGGATCCGGAAGAACGCATGCGCTTCCGTCATCTGCTGACCGACCTGGCCGGCCAACGCCTGGTGATCCTGTCCACGCACATCGTCTCCGACGTGGAGGCGAGCGCGACGACGCTCGCGGTGATGGCCGCCGGTCGACTGCGTTTCCACGGTACGCCCGAAGCATTGATCGCACGGGCCAACGGCCACGTCTGGGAGTGGACGCTGGCGCCGGAACAACTGGCCGACGTGCGCGCGAAATTCGTCGTCTGTGCTTCCTTGCGTCGCCCGGATGGCATCCGTGTGCGCGTGGTCAACAGCGCGCCGCCGCATCCGGACGCCCAGGCCGTCGCCCCGGGGCTGGAAGACGCCTACACCTGGCTGCTCGGCGCGGACGCGAGGCAGCACTGAGATGGCCGCGCTCCGGCGTTTCCTCGCCATCCTGGTCGCCGACCTGCGCGAACGCACGCGCAGCCCGCGTTTCTGGGTCGTGCTGGTCGGGATGATGATCGCCGCGTGGTGGTGCTTTCCGCGGCCCGACGCCTCCTACCTGATCGTGGCCGCCCATGGCGGCGAACGCGGCTTCTATTCGAGCGCTTGGGTGGGCATGGTGCTGGCGACGGTATTCAGCACGCTGCTCAGCCTGTGCGGGTTCTACGTGGTGCGCGGCACGCTGGTGCGCGACATCGACACCCGCGTCTGGCAACTGCTGGTGGCGACGCCGATGACGCGCGGCGGCTACCTGCTGGCGAAATGGGCGAGCCACATGGCGGTGTTCCTGCTGATCGCGATGGTCTCGCTTGGCGTCGGCCTGGCGGCGCAATGGATCCACGCGGAGGATCGCAGCATCGACCTGGTGGAACTGGTCAAGCCGTTCCTGATCCTGAACCTGCCGGGGCTGGCGGTCACCTCGATGCTCGCCGTCTGGTTCGACTTGCTGCCGTGGCTGCGACGCACCGCGGGCAACGTGCTGTTCTTCATCCTGTGGGTGCTGACGCTGTCGGTTCCCCTGGCGCAACTGGAATCGCCCGACTACACCATGATGCGAACCGGATGGGTCAGCGATCAGAATGGCATGGTGCTGATCGCGCGCGACCTGCATCGCGTGCGCGAACAGCAAACCGGCAAGCCGCAGGAATTCGGCTTCAATGTCGGCTCTCCCGCCAGGGAAGGCGGACCGCTGATGTTCGAATGGAAATCGTGGTCGGTGCGTCCGATGGACTTGCTGGGTCGCGCCTTGTGGCTGGCGTTCGCCATCGTCGGCGTCCTGCTTGCCGCGCCCTTGCTGGACTGGGCGGCGGCGCGCGGGTCCACGGCGACGAAGGCCCGCTCGCAGGCCGGATCCCGCCTGCGCTGGCTCGACCGCCTGCTGGAGCCGCTGTCGCGAGGAGCGTTCGGTGTCCTCGCCGTGGCCGAACTCAAGCTCTCCCTGCGCGGGCGCCGGTTCTGGTGGTGGCTGGCCGCGCTGGTGGCGTTCGGCCTGCAGAGCTTCGGCGATGCGCGCTCGTTCCAGGTGGGCATGTTGCTGGCCTGGATACTGCCGCTGGATATCCTTGCCCGCGGCATTCTCCAGGAACGCGAGCACGGCACCGGCGGACTGGTCTTCGCCGCGCCGAACATCCTTGGACGATTGCTGGCGGTGCGTCTCGTGGTTGGAGTGGCTTTGCTGCTCGCCTTGACCCTGCCTGGCATGCTGCGCCTGCTGGCGACCCATCCGGTCGCGGCGCTGGCGGCGTTGTCGGTCGCTTTCTCGATCAGCAGTTGGGGTCTTTGCCTTGGCGCGCTTTTCGGCACTTCGCGGCCATTCGAACTGCTGCTGGTCAGCGTCGCCTATCTCTCGATGCAGGGAGCGATGCTGCTCGATCTGTCCGTGCATCCGCAGCTGACCGCGCTCTGGCACGCAACCTTGTTGCTGCCCGCGTGGTTGTTGCTGGCGTGGGCCTGGCCGCGACTGGCTCGCCGTCGCGCGTGATGCACGACGATCATCGTCGTCGCCAGCGGGGTTCTTCCCGGGAAGGCCTCGCCTAGCGCGCCGCGTCGAGCGCCAGTGCAACACCCTGGCCGACGCCAACGCACATCGAAATCAATGCGCTTCCGGCCTGGCCCGTCTCCAGTTCATGCATGGCGGTCAATGCCAGTCTGGCGCCGCTGGCGCCGAGTGGATGCCCGAGCGCGATCGCGCCGCCGTTGGCGTTGACATGCAGGGCGTCGTCGGGAAGGCCCAGAGAGCGCGTCACGGCCAACACCTGCGCTGCGAAGGCTTCATTGATCTCGATCCGGTCGAAGTCGGCAAGCGACAACTGCAGTCGCCCAAGCAACTTGCGGATCGCGGGGACCGGACCAATCCCCATGGTGCGCGGTTCCACTCCCGCCGAAGCCATGCCCAGCACCCGCGCGCGCGGCCGCAGATTCCAGCGCGAGACCGCAGCCTCCGATGCAAGTATCAGGGCGCAGGCGCCGTCGTTGATGCCTGACGCATTGCCCGCGGTGATGCTCGTGCCGGGTCCGAGCAGCGGCGCCAACGACTGCAGGCGAGCCATGCTCACGTCCGGACGCGGCTGCTCGTCCATGGACAGGCCATCGACCAGGGCCAACTCCGGCGTCCATCTGCCGGCGGCCTGGGCGCGCGCGGCGCGTTGTTGCGAGCGCAGGGCGAACGCGTCCTGGTCTTCGCGACCGATGTCGAATTCACGGGCAAGATTTTCCGCGGTCTGGCTCATCGAATCGACGCCATGGGCCGCGGCCATGGCCGGGTTGATCATTCGCCAGCCGAGCGTGGTGTCTTCGAGTTGCTGTTCGCGCGCGAATGGCTGCGTCGCCTTGCCCATGACGTAGGGCGCGCGCGACATGCTTTCCACGCCGCCGGCGATGATCAGATCGGCATCGCCTAGCGCGATGGCGCGCGCGGCCAGGCCAACGGCCTCGAGTCCCGAGGCGCACAGGCGGTTGACGGTGAGCGCCGGTACGCAGACGGGCAGGCCGGCAAGCAGGGCCGCCATGCGCGCGACATTTCGATTGTCCTCGCCGGCCTGGTTGGCGCAGCCGAGGATGACTTCATCGATGGCCTGCGGGTCCAGCAGAGGGATGCCGCTGCAACAGTTGGCGGATCGTCAGCGCGGCCAGATCGTCGGTGCGGATGCCGGACAGGCCGCCGCGATACTTGCCAAAGGGAGTGCGCAGGCCGTCGCACAGGAATACCGGTCGGCCACTCATAACGAAACCGCCGGCAACGGGTTGCGAACCAGGCACGCTTCGACCGCTTCCGCGGTTCGTTGCAGCGCCGGCAGCAATACCGTCCGGGCCTTGCGGGCCACGTCCGGGTGATAGGGCATGCTGGTATTGATGGCGACGGCGACCCTGCCTTCGGCGTTGCGAACCGGTACCGCCAGCGAGCACAAGCCCAGCTCCAGTTCCTGTTCCACGTAGGCGAAGCGCTCCATCCGCACCTGCTCGATCATCTGGCCGAGCTTCTTCTTGTCCGTCAGCGTGTGCCGGGTGTGCCGGATCGGCTGGCAATCGGCCAGCCAGGTGGCGAGGTGGGCCTCTGGCAGCCCGGCCAGCAGGACGCGACCCATCGAGGTGGCCGCCGCGGGAAGCCGCGCGCCGATGCCCAGCGACACTGTCATCACCCGCCGACCGGGCACGCGCAGCACGTAGATGACGGACTGGCCATCGAGCACCGCCATGGAACAGCTCTGGTCGATTCGGCGAGCCAGGTCTTCGAGCAGGGGTTGGGCGAGATCGGAAATATTGAGCGTGCCCAGGTAGCCGAAACCGAATTCGAGGACGCGCGGACTCAGCGCGAAGGTGCGGCCGACCTGGCGGACATAGCCCAGGTGCTCAAGCGTCAGCACCAGGCGCCGCGCCACCGCGCGCGAAAGCTGCGCGCGGTTCGCTATCTCGGCCAGGCTCAGGTGCGTGTGGTCGGAGTCGAAGGCGCGCAGCGCGGAAAGTCCACGAGCCAGCGACTGCACGTAGTCTCGGCTTTCCTCGAACGCGTCCGTGTTGCCTGTGTCCTGCAGCTTCGCCATTCGATCAGCCTTGCCTTGAAATGGATTCGCCGTGCCCTCGCATGACGCCGCCCTTGTTGACGCGGGAGCTTAGTCGTTTGTACGATTGTGCGCAATACGGACATGTGTGCGCAAAGCGCACATTCGGGGAGCCAAAGATCGTGATGTCCGAACGAGATGTCGTGTTGCATAGCTGGTGCGTGCAGTCCGAATGGAATGCGCCGACGGTGGTCGGCGGGCAGGGCGCCAAGCTGTGGCTCGAGGATGGGCGCACCCTGCTGGACATGAGCAGCCTGGCCGAGTGCAGCAACCTGGGACACCAGCATCCGCGACTGGTCGCGGCCATCCAGGAGCAAGCCGGCAAGCTGTGCTTCGTCACCAACGCCTGGGGTGCGCAGCCCCGAGCCGAATTGGCCGAGCGCCTGCTGGCGCTGTCCGGCTTCACCGGCGGAAGGGTTTTCTTCACCAACGGCGGCGCCGATGCCAACGAACACGCGGTGAAGATCGCGCGCATGGCGGCCGGCAAGCCCGAGGGAAAGATAATCGCGCGGGATCGCTCCTACCATGGCGCAACGCGGCTGGCGCAAGCCTTGTCCGGGGACTCGCGAACCAGCAGCGGATCGAGCGCTGAGGCGCTCGGAGTAAGTCACGTGCCGCCGCCCTATGCATACCGTTGCCCGTTCGGCAGCCGGGATGAGAACGAATGCGGCGAACTCGCCGCGGGCGCGGTTGCCAGGCGCATCGATGATTTCGGGGCCGGGCAGGTCGCGGCGGTGATCATGGAGACCAACGCCGGCAGCAACGGCATCGTCGCGCCCGACAGTTACTGGCCGGCATTGCGCCGGCATACGGCGCAACGCGGCGTCTGGCTGATCGCCGATGAGGTGATGAGCGCGTTCGGCCGTTGCGGCGAGTGGTTCGCCTGGCAACGCCAGGGCGAAGCCGCGAGGCCGGACCTGATGACGCTGGCCAAGGGACTCACCGGCGCTGCGGTGCCCCTGGGCGCCGTGATCATCAGCGCAGAGGTGGCTGCGCGCATCGAGCACCAGATGCTCTACACGGGGCTGACTTACTGCGGCCACCCGCTGGCCTGCGCCGCCGGACTGGGAGCCCTGAGCGCCTACGAGGACGAAGGCCTGATCGTCCGCTCGCGCGCGATGGGCGCGTCGCTGATGGCGGAACTGCGCAAGCTGCAGTCACGGCATCCGGTGATCGGCGAAGTGCGCGGCGGGCACGGGTTGTTCGCCGTGCTCGAACTGGTCCGCAACCGGATCACCCGCGAGCCGCTGGCGCCCTGGCCGCAGACCGATCCTGCGCTCAAGGCCCTGGTCACCGAGGCGCTCGCCGAAGGCGTCTCGTTCGCCACCCGCGGAAACCTTATCCTGCTGGCGCCGCCGCTGGTTATCGAGGAATCGGAACTGTCGTCGGCGCTGGACCTGCTCGACCGGCTGCTCGCAAAACATTTTCCTTCTTCCAACAGGGGCGGATGACATGGGCTTCAAACTGACCTACGCGACGATGTTCAATCCGCCAGCCGATACCCATACCCGTTTCGATGCCGCGATGGCCGAGACCAAGGCGGCGCTGGGCGCGACCCATTCGCTGCATATCGGCGGCAAGGAAGTGGCAGGCGCCAGGACCGATGCGCGCAAGAGTCCGATCGACCAGCGCTGCCTGCTGGGACATTTCCCGGTGGCGAGCGCAGCGCAAGCGACGCTTGCCATGGAGGCTGCGCAGGCCGCGTTTCCGGCCTGGCGCGCGACCCCGATGGCGGAGCGCGTGCGCCTGCTCAAGCGGGTCGCGCAATTGATCGAGGAACGTGTTTTCCACATTGCCGCGGCGCTGACGCTGGAGGTGGGCAAGAACCGCATGGAAGCGCTGGGCGAGGTGCAGGAGACCGCTGATTTCTTCAACCTGTATGCGGAGGATTTCGAGCGGCAGAATGGATTCGAGCATGCACTTCCCGATGATCCGCTGCCGGATTTCCGCTCGCGCAACCGCAGCATCATGCGGCCATACGGCGCATGGGTCGTGATCGCGCCGTTCAATTTCCCGTTCGCGCTGGCCGGCGGACCGGTGGCGGCGGCCTTGGTCACCGGCAACACCGTCGTGTTCAAGAGCGCCACGGACACGCCCTGGTCCGGCCGCATGCTGGCCGACTGCATACGCGATGCCGGTTTCCCGGCGGGCGTCTTCAATTACCTGAGCGGCAGCGGCAGCGAGGCTGGCGAAACCCTGATCCAGCATCCGGATACCGCGGGCGTCACCTTCACCGGCTCCTTCGACGTCGGCATGCGGATCTATCGCAGCCTGGCCAATGGTGCCTATCCGCGTCCGTGCATCGCCGAGATGGGCGGCAAGAACGCCTGCATCGTCACCGCCAATGCCGATCTCGAACGCGCCGCCATGGGCATCGTGCGCTCGGCGTTCGGCCTGAGCGGCCAGAAATGCTCGGCGCTGTCGCGCGTGTACGTCGATGCCAGCGTCGCCGATGAACTGGGCGCGAAGTTGCAGCAGAAGATAGCGGCGCTGCGGATCGGCGATCCGGGCCTGCAGGAGAACTGGATGGGGCCGGTCACCACCAGCAGCGCCTTGCGCAATTACGAGCAGTACAGCCAGCGGCTCGCGCAGGACGGCGGCCGGATTCTCGCCGGCGGCGAACGCCTGCAATCGGGCGAGCTGGCGCATGGTTTCTTCGTCGCGCCGACCCTGGCCGAGGCGCCGGCCACGCATCCCTTGTTCCGCGAGGAAATGTTCCTCCCCATCGTCATGCTGTGCCGGGTCGCGAATCGCGAGGAAGCGATGCGCCTGGCCAATGACTCCCCGCTCGGCCTCACCGCCGGCTGCTACGGAAACGATGAGGACATCGAATATTTCTTCGAGAACATCGAAGCCGGCGTGACCTACGCCAATCGGCCGCAGGGCGCCACCACCGGCGCGTGGCCGGGCTTCCAGCCTTTCGGCGGCTGGAAGGGATCGGGTTCGACCGGCAAGGCGATCGCCTCGTTCTATTACCTGGCGATGTATCTTCGCGAACAGTCGCGAACGGTGGTCGAGTGAGCGCGAGGCAATCGCTTTCACTGGCAGAGGCGATCGAGCGTCATGTCGTGGATGGCGCCAGCGTGGCGCTGGAAGGCTTCACGCACCTGATTCCGTTCGCCGCCGGACACGAGATCATCCGCCAGGGCAGGCGTGACCTGCATCTGATCCGGATGACGCCGGACCTGGTCTACGACCAGATGATCGGCATGGGCTGCGCCCGCAAGCTCACGTTTTCGTGGGGCGGGAATCCCGGCGTGGGTTCGCTGCACCGTTTGCGCGACGCCGTCGAGAATTCCTGGCCGTGCCCGATCGAACTCGACGAGCACAGCCATGCGGGAATGGCGGCCGCCTACTGCGCCGGCGCCTCGCGGCTGCCGTTCGGCATGTTGCGTGGATACATCGATACCGATCTGCCGGCGCACAACCCGGCGATCCGCAGCGTGGCCTGTCCCTTCACCGGCGAGCGGCTGGCCGCGGTGCCGGCGCTCAATCCCGACGTCACCATCCTGCATGCCCAGCGCGCGGATCGCAGCGGCAACGTCTCGCTGCAAGGCATCGTTGGCGCCCAGCGGGAAGCCGCGCTGGCTGCAACCACCTTGCTGGTGACCGTGGAAGAGATCGTCGAGCAGTTGCCGCCGGCAATGAATGGCATCGTGCTCCCGCATTGGGTGGTCGCGGCGGTCGTGCATTGTCCCGGCGGCGCTTATCCCTCGTATGCCCATGGCTTCTATGCGCGCGACAATGCCTTTTACAAGCGCTGGGATGCGATTGCCCGTGAGCGCGGGGAATTCAGGGACTGGATGAAGCGACACGTGCTGGAGTCGGCCAGCCACCGGGACTTCCTGCTCGGTCTCGAGGAAACGGCGTGAGCGCCGGCCACGCGCGAGGAAATGATGACGGTCGCGGCGGCGCGGATGCTCGCCGATGGCTGCGTGTGCTTCGTTGGCATCGGCCTGCCCAGTGCCGCCTGCAACCTGGCGCGGCTGACCCATGCGCCCGATATCGTGCTGATCTATGAATCGGGCACGATCGGAACCCGGCCCGACGTGCTGCCGCTTTCCATCGGCGATGGCGAACTCGCCGAGACCGCTTCCTTCGTGGTGTCCCTGCCGGAGGTATTCAGCTATTACCTGCAGGCGGGGCGCGTGGATGTCGGTTTCCTTGGCGCGGCGCAGATCGATCGCTTCGGCAACCTCAACAGCACCGTGATCGGCCGGTACGACTCGCCGGACACCCGGCTTCCCGGCGCCGGCGGCGCGCCGGAGATCGCGGCGCATGCCCGGCAGACCTTCGTGATGCTCAAGGCCTCGCCGCGCAGCTTCGTCGAGTCGCTCGACTTCCGCACCAGCGCCGGTTTCCTTTCCGGACACGGCGCGCGCGGCCGAAGCGCGGCGCGCGGCCGCGGCCCGCGCGCGGTGATCAGCGATTTCGGAATCCTCACGCCGCACCCGGAAACCGACGAGTTGCAACTGACCGCCCTGTTCGAGGGAATCACCCCGGCGCAAGCCCAGGCGGCGGTCGGCTGGCCGCTGAGCCTGGCGGATGAAATCGCCTCGGTGCCGGCGCCGAGCGAGGTCGAGTTGCAGGCGCTGCGCGCGCTCAACGAACGAACCGAACAGGCGCACCGGCAGCCGGTGCGCATTCCAGTCTGACCCTGTTGCCACCGAATGATCGAAACCAGATTCCAGGAGCCACCCGTGAACAATCCGCATATCAAAACCGAACTTCCCGGCCCAAAGGGCAGGGCGATGATCGCCCGCGACGCGGCCGTGATCTCGCCTTCCTATCCGCGCGACTATCCGTTCGTGATGTCGCATGGTCGCGGTTGCGAGGTCTGGGACGTGGACGGCAACCGTTTCCTGGACTTCATGGCCGGCATCGCCGTATGCGCCACCGGCCACGCGCATCCGCAGGTGGTGGCAGGCGGTGCGGGAGGCGGCCGGCGAATTCCTGCATATCTCCAGCGACTACTGGCACGAGGGCATGGTCGGCCTCGGCGAGCGCCTCGCGCAACACGCGCCGATGGGCGAGCCGGTGCTCAGCTTCATCTGCCAGTCGGGCACCGAAGCAGTCGAAGGCGCGATCAAGCTGGCGCGCTACGTCACCGGCCGGCCGCGCTTCATCGGATTCCTTGGCGGCTTCCACGGCCGCACCATGGGCTCGCTGTCGTTCACCTCCAGCAAGTACACGCAGCAGAAGGGCTTCGCGCCGACCATGCCGGGCGTCACTCATGTTCCGTATCCCAATCCGTACCGGCCGCTGTTCGCCGGCAGCGACCAGGGCAAGGCGGTGCTCGACTACATCCGCATGCTGTTCGAGCGCAACGTGCCGGCCTCCGAAGTCGCCGCCATCCTGGTCGAGCCGATCCAGGGCGAGGGCGGCTACGTGGTGCCGCCCGATGGTTTCCTGGCCGGCCTGCGCGAGCTTGTGCGACGAGCACGGCATCCTGCTGATCTTCGACGAAGTGCAGTCCGGCGTCGGCCGCACCGGCAAGATGTTCGCCTGCGAGCACTGGGGCGTGAAGCCGGACATCATGACCGTGGCCAAGGGCCTCGGCTCGGGCTTGCCGATCGGCGCGGTGGTGGCGAAGAAGCGGCTGATGGAGCAATGGCGTCGCGGCGCGCACGGCAACACCTACGGCGGCAACCCGATCACCTGCGCCGCCGCCAACGCCACGCTCGACCTGGTCGTCGCAGCAGTACGTCGACGATGCGGCCAGGACCGGGCCCTATTTCATGGCGGCGCTCGAGCGACTGGCGAGGGACTTTCCCTGCATCGGCGAGGTCCGCGGCAAGGGCCTGATGATCGGCATGGAACTGATCGAACCCGGTCCGGACAAGGCGCCGGCGCGCAAGTTGTGCGACGCATTGATCACCCGCGCCTACCACAACGGCCTGCTGCTGCTTTCCTGCGGCGTCAGCACCGTGCGCTTCATGCCGCCGCTGTGCGTGACCGAGGCAGAGGTCGATGAAGCCGTCGCGATGGTCCGGCTCAGTCTCGAGCAGTGCCTGGCGGGCAGTACGGCATGAGCACGGCAATGCGCGTGGGCATGGCCGCTGCTGCTGGCCGTCGGCCGGCAGCTGCGGCGGCGAGCGGTGCGGGAAGGGAGGCGGTGCTCAAGCAGATCGATCTTCCGCACAGCTACTACTGGCGCGAGCTGTACCTGCCGCAACTCACCACGGGCCCGTCGTCGCTCAGCTTCACGCCGGACGGCGCCAGCCTCGTCTACAGCATGGCCGGCTCGCTGTGGCTGCAGCGCCTGGACGGCGACCAGGCCACGCGAGCTGACCCACGCGAAGGCCGCCTACGACTACCAGCCCGATGTCGCCCGCGACGGCCGCAGCGTGGTGTTCGCGCGCTACGACGGCAAGCTCCGGAGAATTGTGGCGGCTCGACCTGGCGAGCGGACGCGAACAGGCGCTCACGGCGGCGGGCGCGGTCAACGTCGAGCCGCGGCTCTCGCCGGATGGCAAGACAGCTGGCCTGGGTGTCGACCGAGGGCACCGGCCACTTCAACCTGTTCGTGGCCGACATCGATGCCGGCGGCCTGCATGACGCGCGCCCGCTGCTGGGCGAGCGCAAGAGCGCGATCGATCGCTACTACTATTCGGCTTTCGACCATGCGGTGAATCCGTCCTGGTCGCCGGACGGCGCAACGCCTCTTTTTCGTCAGCAATCCGCGAGATCGCCTGGGGCACCGGCGATGTCTGGTCGGTTCCGGTCAGCGATCCGGGCAAACGCACGCGAATCCTCAGCGAGGAAACGTCCTGGAGCACGCGTCCGGAGATTGCGCCCGACGGCAAGCGCCTGCTCTACAGCAGCTATCGCGGCCAGCAGTGCGCATCAGCTTTGGCTGAGCACCACCGACGGCGCCGCGCCGCTGCCGCTGACCTTCGGCGATTCCGACCGGCGCAATGCGCGCTGGTCGCCCGATGGCCGCCGCATCGCTTACATCGGCAACGCGCACGGCAACACCGAACTGGTGCTGATGGACGTGATTGGCGGCGCCAGCCGGACGATGACGGCGGCCAGGCGCAAGTACCGCGCGCCGCGCGGGCAGCTGGTCCTGGATGTCGTCGATGAGAACCGGCCAGCGCGACTCCGGCCCGGGTTGGCGTGGTCGCCAGCGATGGCCGCGCCTATGCGCCGGACAGCGCCTGGATGCAGGCCGACGACGGCTTCGACCGCGCGCGTGCAGTCGAGCGAGACGCACTATTTCCACTGCGCGCCGCCCTGCCTGCTGGAGCTTCCGCCGGGCAATGTCGAGGTCACGGTGCAGCACGGCTTCGCGCACGCCATCTGGCAGAGACTGCGTGACGCGTTGGCGAAGGCGAAGATGACCCGCGCAGCAGGTGCAACTCGAGGCGCGGGCGCTTGCCGGCCGAATTCGGCCAGTGGATCAGCGCCGACCTGCACGTGCACATGAACTACGGAGGGCACTACCGCAACACGCCGGCGAACCTGGCGCGGCAGGCGCGCGCCGAGGACCTGGACCTGGTCTACAACCTGATCGTCAACAAGGAGCAGCGCATTCCCGACATCGCCTATTTCCGCACCGACGCCGACCCGGCCAGCAACCGCTTCGTGACCGTCATGCACGGCCAGGAATACCACACCAGCTTCTGGGGCCACCTGGCGCTGCTGCGGATGAACGATCATTTCCTGACGCCGGATTTCGCCAGCTACCGGCACACGCCGATGGCCAGTCCCGTATCCGCACAACGGCGTGATCGCCGATCTGGCCCACGCGCAGGACGGGCTGGTCGGCTACGTGCATCCGTTCGACTGGCCGATCGTGCCGGAGAAGGAAGCCTCGCTGACCCACCAGCTGCCGGCCGACGTGATCAACGGCAAGGTCGATTACCTGGAAGTGGTCTCGTTCGCCGATCACAAGGCGACGGCGGAAGTCTGGTACCGGCTGCTCAACCTCGGCTTCCACCTGCCGGCGGCGGCCGGCACCGATGCGATGGCCAATTACGCCTCGCTCCGCGGGCCGGTCGGGCATGAACCGGGTGTTCCTGGACACCGGCGGCAGCCGCGACATCGACGCCGCCTTCGCCGCCTTGAAGTCGGGCCACGGCTTCGTCAGCAATGCGCCGCTGCTGGGATTGCTGCTCGATGGCAGGAAGCCCGGTGACACGGTCGAGTTCACGCTCCCGGCAAGCACAAGTTCAGTGTCGCCCTGCGCTCGATGGTGCCGGTCGATCATCTCGAGCTGGTGCAGAACGGCAAGGTGGTGAAGTCGTTTCACGCTGTCGGGCGACCGGCGCACATTCGATGTCGAAGGCGAGCTGGAACTCGGATCGCGGCGGCTGGTTGCTGTTGCGCGCCTGGAACGATGGCGCCGATCCGCAGGTGCTCGACCTGTATCCGTATGCGAGCACCAATCCGGTCTATCTGAAATCGCCCGCGCGGCCCGACATCCGTAGCAGTCCGATGCCGCCTATTTCGCCGATGGCTCGATCGCGCCATCGGCGCAATGAAGCTGCGCACCGACTTCAACGATGAAGGCGAGAAACGGGAAACGCTCGAGTACCTGAAGCGCGCGAGCGATGCCTATCTTGCGCTGGCGGAAGCCGACGGGAGCCCCGTCCCCATGAAGACATTGGCCCTGATGCTCGCCGTCGCCGCCAGCCTGCCGGCCAGCGCGGAAGCTCCCCGGCCCGGGTTCGGGCTCGATGACCTTTCGCGCCTGGCCGATGTGCTCGAGCCGCAGTTCTCGCCCGACGGCGAGGCGATCGTCTACAGCGTCAGCACCGTGAATACGCAAGGCCGACCTCTCGCAGTCCGACCTGTGGCGCGTGCGCTACGACGGCAGCGATCGGGTGCGGCTGACCGACACCGCCGGACAAGCAGCGAGTGGCGGCCGCAATGGTCGCCCGACGGCAGGCAGCTGGCTTTCCTGTCGGATCGCGGCGGCGAAGAGGCGACGACCCAGGTCTGGATCATGCCGGCGGCTGGCGGCGAGGCCCGCAAGCTCAGCGATTTCCCGGGCGGGGCGGAGGATTTCGTCTGGTCGCCCGACGGCCTGCGGCTGGCGGTGATCGCGCCCGACCCCGAGCGCCGCCCGGCGTCGCCAAGCCCAAGAACCCGCCACCGATCGTCACCGAGCGCTACCAGTTCAAGAACGATGAGCAGGGCTACCTCGGAACGCATCGCAAGCACCTGTACCTGTTCGATATCGCCAGCGCCAAGGCAGAGCTGCTCACGCCCGGCCAGCACGACGAGCAACTGCCGGCGTGGTCGCCGGACGGTCGCCAGATCGCCTACGTCACCAAGCGCGGCGACGATCCCGATCGCCACCTGAACTTCGATATCTACCTGATCGAGGCGAAGGCCGGCGCGAAGGAGCGCCAGCTGACGACCTTTCCCGGCTCCGACCTCGACCCGTATTGGGAAACGCGGCCGGCCTGGAGTCCGGACAGCCGGAGCATCGCCTACCTGCAAAGCGGCGAGGACAAGTGGATCTACTACGCGCCGTGGCAACTGGCGGTGGTCGATGTCGCCAGCGGCAAGGCCGTCGATTCCGGCGCCGATCGATCGCTGTTTCTTCAAGCCGCACTGGGCGCCGGACGGCAAGAGCATCTATGCCCTGGTCGAGCAAAGCGCAGGTCACCCACCTGTCGCGCATCGACCTGGCCAGCGGCCGCGTGGAAGACGTCAGCAAGGGCGATCGCTTCGACTTCGACCTGGATGTGTCGGCCGGTGGTCGAGTGGTCGTGCTGGGCGGCACCGATCTGCAGCCCTACGAAATCTCGGCGGCGGAAGCGCGATGGCCTTCGCGCCGCTGACCGCCCACAACGAATTCCTCAAGGATCGGCGCCTGGCGCCGGCCGAGACCATCCGCTTCAAGAGCGCGGACGGCACCGAGATCGAGGGCCTGCTGGTCAAGCCGCTCGACTACCAGCCGGGCAAGCGCTACCCGACCATCCTGCGCATCCATGGCGGTCCGGTCTATCAGTTCAGCCATGAATTCATGGTCGAGTGGCAGTATTACGCCGCCCAGGGCTACGTCGTGGTTCGCGCCGAACCCGCGCGGAAGTTCCGGGCGCGGATTCGATTTCTCCCGGGCGATCTACGCCGACTGGGGCAACAAGGACCTGCAGGATGTACTGGCGGCCGTCGACCATGTGGTGGCGATGGGCATCGCCGACCCGCAGCGGCTCGGGCATCGGCGGTCGCAGCTACGGCGGCATCCTGACCAACTACGTGATCGCGAAGGATTCGCGCTTCAAGGCCGCCATCAGCGGCGCCGGCAGTTCCAACATGTTCGGCAGCTACGGCGACGACGAATACATCCGCGAATACGAATTGGAACTTGGCACGCCCTGGAACAATTTCGATGCCTACGAGCGGCTCAGTTACCCGTTCCTGCATGCCGATCGGATCAAGACGCCGACCCAGTTCTACTGCGCGCTGCTGGACTTCAACGTGCCCTGCCATGGCTCCGAGCAGATGTACCAGGCATTGCGTTCGCTGAATGTGCCGACGCAGCTGGTGCTGTATCCCGACGAGCACCACGCGATGGTGGTGCCCAGTTACCTGCGCGACCGGCTCGAACGCAGCCTGGTCTGGTACGACCGGTTCCTGAAGTATTGAATGCGGCGATCAGGGCTGGCCGGAATAACGGTTGTACTTCTTGAGCAGGCCGACCAGTGCGTCGTGCGGCAGCGCCTTGGCGTAATGCCCGTCCTCGCCCTGTCATGTCGCGCGCTGCCACCATCGCGTTGACGATGGCTTCCTCGGTCGCCTGCACGGTTGCCTCGAACAACGGAGTCGATGTCGTCGTTGCCGATGAAGTCGGCCTGGCCCAAGCGGCTTGCCCTTGAGAGCGGCGCGTGTTGGCGGTCGAGAATGCGATGAAGATGTCGCCGGAACCGTTGCCGGAATAGCTGCCCATGCGCGCCAGGCCCATGCCGGCCCGCCTGGCGACGCGCTTGAGTTGATGCGGCAGCAGCGGCGCGTCGGTGGCGACGACGATGATGATCGAGCCGGTTTCATCGGCTTCAGGGTCGGGCTCGCTGTAGATGCGGTCGTTGCGCAGCTCCTGCCCGACCGGAACGCCGGCGATGCGCAGGCTGTCGCGAAGTCCGTAGTTGGCCTGGACCAGCACGCCGACCGTGTAGTCATTGCCCGCCTCGCTGATCCGGCGCGAGGCGGTGCCGATGCCGCACTTGAATTCGTGGCAGATCATGCCGGTGCCGCCGCCGACATTGCCCTCGGCGACCGGCCCGCCACGGGCCTGGTCCAGCGCGCTGCGCGGCGTCCTCGGCATGGACGTGGAAGCCGTTGATGTCGTTGAGGTGCCCGTCCCAGGTCTCGGCCACCACCGGCAGCGACCACCAGTAGCCGCTGGCGTCGGCGCGCCCTGGCGGACGCGCCAGGCGATCACGGCGTCGCGGACCACGCCGACGCTGTGGGTATTGGTCAGCATGATCGGGCCCTCGAGCTGGCCGGACTCGTCCAGCCAGGCGGTGCCAGTCATCTCGCCGTTGCCGTTGAGCGGGAACCAGCCGCGCGAACGAGGGGGTGTCCAAGCGTGTCCCGCCCACGCGGCAGGATCGCAGTGACGCCGGTGCGGACCTTGTGGCCGTTACTCAGGTCCTCGATCAGGGTAACCTGACCGACGGTGACGCCGTCGACGTCGGTGATCGCGTTGAGTGGCCCTGGCTTGCCCTCGAACGGGACGCCGAGATCACGGGCGCGCGGGCCCTCGGCTGCGGCGGTGCTCCCCAGCGCGAGAAAAACGAGTGTCGGCCAGAAATCGATTCATGGATTCGCTGCCTGTGTTGATCGAATTCGATGCAGGCAGCATAACGAAAATGGGAGCGGGTTCGATGCGAGTTCTGATTGGTTCGGTCGCCTGTATTGCGGGCATGCTGGCAGTCGCGGCGCCGGTCTCGGCCGACACGGTCCGCATCCATGCCGGCCGCATGGTGGATGTGGACAAGGGCAGGGTGCTCGAGGACCAGGCAATACGGATCGAGAACGGCAGAGTCGTCAGGGTCGAACCATTCGCGGCCAGCAGTACCGAAGCGGGCGTGCGCGAAATCGACTGGAGCGCCTATATCGTGCTGCCGGGGCTGATGGACATGCATACCCATCTGATCGGCGACATCCAGTCCAACAACGTCGCGGCGCCGCTGCTCAGCTCAGCGGCGCAGGACGTCCTGGGTGGCGTAAAGAACGCGCGGGCGACCTTGCGGGCGGGATTCACCACAGTGCGCGACGTTGGCGCCTACCGTGCGTTTACCGATGTGGCCCTTCGCGACGCGATCAATGCCGGCATCGTGCCCGGGCCGAGGATGTTCGTCGCCGGCGCGTACATCACTGTCAGCCAGGGCGGCGGCGAAGTCACCGGGCTGGCGCCGGATGTCGTGGTGCCGGCGGAAATGCGCCGAGGCGTCGCCGATTCAGAGGCTGAGAGTCCGGCAACGCGTGCGCGAGCTGATTGCGGGCGGCGCCAACTGGATCAAGGTGATCGCCACTGGCGCGGTATTGGCGGCCGGCACCGAGCCCGGCGCTTCGGAGTACAGCGAGGCGGAAATCCACGCCGCGGTCGACGAGGCTGCCCAGCACGGCGTGTTCGTCACCGCGCACGCGCATGGCGCGGAAGGCATCAAGCGCGCCATCCGCGCCGGCGTCCGTTCCGTCGAACACGCGTCCTACCTGGATGCCGACGGTGTCGCGCTGATGAAATCCCACGGCACATGGCTGGTGGCGGACATCTACAACGGCGACTACATCAATGAGATCGGCGCGCGCGATGGCTGGCCCGAGGAGATCCTGCGCAAGAACCGCGAGACCACCGAGACCCAGCGTGCTGGATTCGTGCTTGCTGCAAGGGCTGGCGTGCGCATCGCGTTCGGCACCGATGCCGGCGTTTACCCGCATGGCGACAATGCCCGCCAGTTCGCCTACATGGTTCGCTATGGGCTGACCCCCATGCAGGCGATCCAGTCGGCCACGATCGACTCTGCGCGCTTGCTCGGGAAGGAGTCCGAACTGGGATCGATCGCTTCGGGCAAGGCGGCCGATCTGGTCGCGCTTGCCTGCGATCCCCTGAAGGAAATCGAGTGCATGCGCCAGGTAAAAGGCGTGGTCAAGGCAGGCGCGCCGGTCCCGCTGGACTGATTGCCGGGCAATCAGTCCACGGTATTCCGCTGTCCGGGTACGCCGGGCCTACTTGGCCAACAAATCGAAACTGGCCGTTGCGGTTCCGCCCGTGATCGTCACGTTCCGGGCGGAGTCAACCGCGGCGCATTCGACGATGAACTTGGAACTGCCGCCGGTTGCGGCCATCCAGGTCAGCTCCACCGAGGCCGGCACGGTGCACGCGCTGTCGGACGAGCTGAGAGTGACCGTGTAGGTCGCGGTCGCGTCGGCGGCTGCATTGGGATCGGCCGGGAGGAGCAGCGTGATCGTGTTCGAGCCAGGGCCCGTAACCGAGCCTTGCTGGGCCTCGAGCGTCCACGGCGAAGCGGCCATCATCGAAGCCTCGGTCCGGGTTCCCGTGCCGGTGCCGGTGCGGGTAAGACCCTCGGTGCTGCCGGAGTCCGATGACTGCACGGCATCGCCGGTCCTGGTTCCTGTTCCAGTGCCGGTCCGGGTCAGCCCTTCGGTGCTGCCGGAATCCGCAGTTCTCGCCGTGTCGCCAGTCCGGGTGCCGGTCCCGGTTCCCGTCCTGGTAAGGGTTTCGGTGTCGGTGTCGGTCGCGGTGGCATTCACGGTCTGCGCCATCGCGCTGGATGGAATCGCGCCGAACGCGGTGATCAAAACCAGCAATGCGAGTGTGTCCGTGGATTTCATGGTGTTCTCCCTGGTGCTGCGGTCGAGGGTGCTGTGGTCGGGCCAAGCCACGGACTGTCCCCTGACAGTCCGGTAGGCCGATATTCGCACAGGAGCGGTCTGAAGAGTTCCTGCCACCGGTCGCGGGCATTGGCTCGCAGCCGCCCGAGGTAGGCCACCCGCGCTTTCCTTGCTAGGCTTGGACACATCCTGGTCCCGAAGCCGTGCAACGTTGCCTTTCATCGATGGTTCCAATCGCCGGATAGTCCTCCAGACGGCAGCAATGGCCCTGGTTGCAATCGCCGCATTGGCGCTCGGCTATGCGCTCGTCGAACGCTTCGTACTCTCGCCGCATCGGCAGGCGGCGGAACTCGCGACGGTTGCCAGCATCGTCCAGGAAGCGAGTCGGGCCGGAGCGGAAGCCGCCAGCTCCGGTGAACAGTCCATCGCGGTTCTCCCCTTTGCCGACATGTCGCCGGGCAAGGACCAGGAGTACATGTCCGACGGCATCGCCGAGGAATTGCTCAATCTGCTGGCGAAGATCCCCGAGCTGAGGGTCATCGCGCGCACCTCGTCGTTCTCGTTCAAGGGCAGGGAAGTGGACGTCGCCACCATCGCCGACCAGTTGCGTGTCACCTACGTGCTGGAAGGCTCCGTGCGCAAATCCGGCAACCGGATTCGAATCACCGCGCAGCTGATCCGCGCCGCCGACAGTTCGCACCTGTGGTCGGAGACCTACGACCGCACGCTCGACGATGTGTTCGGGGTGCAGGACGAAATTTCCGAAGCCGTGGTGACGCAACTGAAGATCAAGCTGCTCGGCGCGGCTCCGAAGGCGCCGAAGGCCGATCCCAGGGCGTATCCCCTGTTCCTGCAGGCGCGGCAACTCTATCGCCAGAGCACGGCCGAGGGTTACGCACAGTCGATCACGCTTTACAAGAAAGCACTCGAGATCGATCCGGGCTACGCACCTGCATGGGTGGCGCTGGCGTCCGTCTACACCAACCAGGGTGGTAGCGGCCTGCGTCCCCTCGGCGAAGCGTTGCCGCTGGCACGACAGGCGGTGGACAAGGCCCTGGCGATCGATCCGGATTTTGCGCCGGCGCTGGCGCTCCTGGCCTGGATATCGATGAACTACGACGGTGACCTGTCCGCGGCGGCGGCCTACCTGCAACGCGCGCTCGCACAGTCGCCGGAAGACATCGGCACCCTGCTCAATGCCGCCAGGTTGGCCCAGAGTATCGGCAGGACGGACCTTGCCATCGCCTTCGACGAATTCGTGATAGCCCGTGATCCGGTGAGTTCGAGGGCCCAGTACAACCTTGGCATCGACCTGGCCTTTGGCGGCCGGCTGGATGAGGCGATTGCCCGCTGGCGCACCGCGTTGGCACTGAGTCCGGGTTACATCGGCGCGCAGTTCAACATCGGTGCGGCGCAACTGCTCGAGGGCGATTACAAGGCGGCCCTGGCCTCGATGCAGTCGGAGCCATCCGAAGTATGGCGCGCGATCGGCCTGCCGATGGTCTACCACGCAATGGGTCGGCATGCCGAATCGGATGCGGCGCTCGCCGAACTGATCGCAAAGTACGAAAAGGAATCGGCCTACAACATCGCTTATGTGCTCGCCTACCGTGGCGAGGTCGATCGCGCCTTCGAGTGGCTGGACAAGGCCGCGGCCTATCAGGACGGTGGTTTGTCCGACATCATGCTGCAGCCGGAGTTCGCCAATATCCGCCAGGATCCGCGCTGGACGCCGTTCCTGCACAGGATTGGACGGGCACCGGACAACTGGCGGCGATCAAGTTCGATGTGACTCCCCCGAGCAGCGAAGGCGCTCCCTGATATTGCACTGCGTCACGGGAATCCGGGCGATATTCCCGGCGACGGCGAGTCTGCAGCCTTGCGCCGTACCTGTCCGCATTGTGCCGATGACTGGCTGAGGGTTAAGCTCCGGCGTCACGGTATGACTATTGCCTTGGGGTCCATCGATGCTTATCAGGATTCGTAGCCGCGCACGTTTGGCTGCGGGCAGGGGCGTTTTCCCCTCAATTGCTGCAATGTTCGCGATCGGCTGTTGTGTCCTTCCGTCACTTGCCTCAGCGCAGGCGCAAGTCTCCGCGCTGGGGCGGCTGGAGCCCTGGCACGGAACGCTGATGATCACTGCGGCGCCGACGCCCGAATCGACCGGGGGCACGGTGCTCGGAAACCTGTTCGTGGATCGGGGCGACAACGTCAAGGCCGGCCAGTTGTTGGCCGTGACCGAATCCGCGGGATTGAAGAAGGCGCAGGTCGAAGAGGCGCGCGCCGATGTCGAGTACCAGCGCAGGCTCGCCATCGCCTCCAGGGATGCCGCCACCGCAACCTGCGTGCAGGCGGACGTCGCCGCACTTGTATCGAAGCGTCAGGCAGGACTTGCTGGCAGCGCAAGCTCACCTCACCCGAGGACGCAGAGCGGGCAAAGGCCGATGCCGATGCCGCGCGGGCCTCGTGCCAGGCAGCACGTGCCTCCGCCAGCGCCACCGAGGCCGGCGTCGCGGTGGCCGCGGCCCGATTGAAAGCTGCGAATTCCGCCCTGCAGCGCGCCTACATCAAGGCGCCGGTCGCGGGCCGGATACTGTCGGTCCATGCGCGCCCGGGCGAGATGATCGGCCCGCAGGGAATCATCGAGCTCGGCAGGGTCGACCGCATGTACGCCATCGCCGAGGTCTACGAGACCGACATCGGCCGCGTCCGCGTCGGCCAGAAGGCCACCGTCACCAGCCCGGCGCTGGCGCGCCGCTGGCCGGCATCGTCGACCGCGTCCGCCACGAGGTCCGCAAGCAGGACGCCACCGGCACCGACCCGGCCGCGCGCAAGGACGCGCGCATCGTCGAGGTCGAGGTCCTGCCTCGACGACCCCGGCGCCGGCGGCCTCGACCAACCTGCAGGTCGAAGTCCTCATCGGTAGCCGTGCCTGGTCGCATGAATATCCCCCTCGGCTGGCTGCAGCTGCGCCACAGACCGCTGCGCCTGGTGGTGGCGCTGGCGGGCATCGGCTTCGCCGTGCTGCTGATCATGATGCAGCTGGGCTTCCGCTCCGCGCTGTTCGACAGCGCCGTGCGCTACCACGAGCGCTTCGACTACGACATCGCGCTGTTCAGCCCGACAGCGTCTTCATCGTGCGCCCGCAGCCGTTCTCGATCCGGCGCCTGTACCAGGCCGGGCGGCCTCGCGCAGGTGGCAGCGCGTGAGCGCCGTCTACATCGCGCCCGGCGGTCTGGAAGAACCCCTGGACCAACGAGCGCCGCAGCATCACCATGCTCGGCATTCGATCCCGAGGACGACAGCTGCTCGATGACCGCGGGCTTCGACGAGAGCCGCGCGCTGCTTGCGCAGGCAGGACGTGCTGCTGTTCGACGCGCGCATCGCGCCCGGAGTTCGGCCCGGTGGCGGCAGCATTCGACGCCGGCCAAGCCGCTGGTCACCGAGGTCAACGACCGCGAGATCCGCGTGGTCGGCCTGTTCGAGATGGGCCCCTCGTTCGGCATCGACGGCAACATGATCACCAGCGACGACAACTGGCTGCGCCTGTTCCCCGACCGCTCGCGCAACGACATCCAGCTCGGCCTGATCAAGCTCAAGCCCGGTGCCGACGCCGACGCCGACGCGCGACCAGCTGAGCGACTGCTGCCGAAGGACGTGCTGGTGATGACCAAGGCCGACTTCGTCGCCGCGCGAGATCGACTACTGGAATCGCGCCACGCCGATCGGCTACATCTTCGCGTTCGGCGCGATCATGGGCTTCGTGGTCGGCGCCATCATCGTCTACCAGATCCTCTTCGCCGACGTCTCCGAGCACCTGAGCGAGTACGCCACGCTGCGGGCGATGGGCTACCCGAACCGCTTCGTGTCCGGCATCGTCGTGCAGCAGGCCGGCATCCTGGGCGTCCTCGGCTACGTGCCCGGCCTGGTCGCTCGTCGCACTTCCTCTACGGCGCGGCCGCCGAGGCCACCCACCTGCCGCTGCACATCACCCCGAGCGCGCGCTCACCGTGTTCGCTGATGACGCTGGCGATGTGCGCGATCTCCGGCCTGCTCGCCGTGCGCAAGGTGCGCCGGCTCGACCCGGCGGACGTGTTCTGATGAACGCCGTCGCCGCCATCGTCGATCCGCAACCTCAACCACTCCTTCGGCAAGGGCGCGCTGCGCAAGCAGATCCTGTTCGACGTCAGCACGCGAGATCCCGCAGGGCGAGATCGTCATCGTCACCGGCCCGTCGGGCTCCGGCAAGACCACGCATGCTGACCCTGGTCGGCGCGCTGCGCTCGGCGCAGCAGGGCAGCGTGCAGATCCTCGGCGAGGAGCTGCGCGGGCGCGGCCCGGCGGCGCTGGAGAACGTCCGCCGGCAGATCGGCTTCATCTTCCAGCAGCACAACCTGCTCGGCGCGCTGACGCGCGGTGCAGAACGTGGAGCTCGGCCTGCGCGTGACCGGTCGCTACACGCGGCGCCGAGCAGCGCAACAAGCGCGATCGACGATGCTGCGAGGCCGTCGGCCTCGGCGAGCGCGCTCAACTACAAGGGCGAGCAGCTGTCGGGCGGCCAGCGCCAGCGCGTGGCCATCGCGCGCGCGCTGGCGGCGGAGCCCTCGATCCTGCTGGCCGACGAGCCCACGGCCTCGCTCGACAAGCAGTCCGGCCGCGAGGTGGTCGACCGCATCAAGGTGCTGGCCAAGGAGCAGGGCACGCACCATCCTGCTGGTCACCCACGACAACCGCATCCTCGACATCGCCGACCGCATCGTGCATCTCGAGGACGGCCGCCTGTCGACGTTCACCGACGCCGTCATCGCCAACAACCAGCTGATGATGCGCACGCTGGCCGAGAACCGGCAGAAGCAGGACATCGCGGCCGAGGTGCGACGCCTCGACGAGACCGGCTTTCGACGACCTGCTGCAGGAGCTCACCGACGAGTCGCAGCGCTTCCTGGAGGCGACCGCGCTGGCCAACGACGAAGCCTTCCAGTGCATGCTCGAGCAGGCGCTGTTCGCGTTCACGCGCAAGCTCGGCCAGCTGCTCAACGCCGAGCGCGCATCGCTGTTCCTGGTCGACGCGCCACGACACGTTGCTGCTGCGCGATCGCCGAGGACCTGCCGGAGCCGCAAGGAGGTGCGCATCCCGATCGGCACCGGCATCGCCGGTGCGGTCGCGGCCAGCGGCGAAGCCGAACGCATCGCCGACGCCTACGCCGACCCGCGCTTCAATCACGATGTGGACAAGCAGCCCGGCTTTCGCACGCGCACCATCCTGTGCGTGCCGATGAACGATCGCGACGGCAATGTGTTCGCCGTGGCGCAGCTGCTCAACCGCATGGACGGACAGCCGTTCAGGCCGAAGACGAGACTTGCGCGCTGACCGGGTTGCTGGCGTCGATCGCGCCCATCCTCGAGGGATTGCAGCAGCAGCCGCGCGGCCCGGGGAGGAAGTCATGACTGGCGAGCGCGCCTTGGCCGATGCACCGGGTGGGCGGCGTGGACCCGGCCACCATCGGTTTGCTCGAGCATTATTTCGGGCTCAGCCTTGCCGGCGAGAAGGAATGGCTGGACACACTGAGACCGTCGAACTTCCGGGCGGCGGCTGGCTGTTCCGCCAGGGCGATCCCGGCGATTCGCTGTACTTCCTGATTCGCGGCCGGCTGCAGGTCTGGCGCGTCGCCGACGATGCGGACGCCGCGCAGGCGCGCCGCGCTGCTTGGCGAAGTGGTGGCCGGCGAGAGCGTCGGCGAAGTCGGCTTGCTGACCGGCCATGGCCGCAGCGCGGGCGTGCGTGCTATCCGCGACAGCCTGCTGGTGCGGGTGGATCGCGCCGCGTTCGAGCGGATGTCCGGCCGCAACCCGGCGTTGATACTGAAGCTGGCCGCCAGCGTCGCCGATCGCCTGCGGCAGAATATTTCGGTCGCGCGCCGCCGGCAGCCGGCCGCTCAAGACCATCGCGATCATGGCGCTGGATCGCTCGCTGCGGATCGATTCCTTCTGTCGCGGCGCTGGTGGACGGATTGGCCGGCGAGGGCCGGGTGCTCGACGTGCATAGGGAAGGCCTGGCAGCGGTCGGCGCGCCCGGGCCGGCGCTCGACGCCACGCAGGCATTGGACGAGGAGCTCAAGCACTGGCTGCAGCGAGCAGGAGTCCGCCTGCCGCTTCCTGGTCTACCACTGCGACCAGTCGGCGACGCCCTGGTCCCGTTTCTGTTTGCGCCAGGCCGATCTGGTGCTGTTGGTCGGCGAGGCCGGCAGCGATCCCGCGCGGCGAGCTGGGAATCGCAGCTGGCGGGCGACGAGCAGTTGCAGACGGGATCGCATCAGGCGCTGGTGCTGCTTGCAGCCGGAGGCAGCGCAGCCCGATCCGCGGCACGATGGCCTGGCTCGAGCCACGCCGGCTGGATTTCCATCTGCATGTCCGCGCCGATCGCCCGGACGACCTGCAGCGGGTGGTGCGCATCATTTCGGGTCGCGCCAACGGCCTGGTGCTGGGCGCCGGCGCCGCGCGCGGCTTCGCGCACCTGGGCGTCTATCGCGCCATGGTCGAGGCGGGCATTCCGATGGATTGGGTGGGCGGCTCGAGCATCGGCGCCATCATGGCCGCCGCGGTTGCCCATGACTGGACGCCCGAGCACGCCATCGGCGTGGCCCGCCGCGCCTTTGTCGAGGGCAAGCCGTTCTCCGACTACACCATTCCGATGGTTTCGCTGTTGAGCGGCGCGCAGGATGGTGAAGCTTTCGCAGCAGCATCTCGAAGGCGAGATCGAGGACCTGCCGATTCCTTTCTTCTGCGTGTCGAGCAACCTCTCGACCGGCGCGCTCAACATCCATGAGCGCGGCCCGATCTGGAAGGCCGTGCGCGCCAGCGCCGCGCTGCCCGGCGTGCTTCCGCCGGTGGTGCACGAAGGTCAGCTGGCCGTCGATGGCGCGGTGTTGAACAGCCTGCCGGTGGACATCATGCAGAGCAAGCTGGTCGGGCGGATCATCGCCGTCGACCTGACCACGCGCAAGGCCTACCGGATCGACTATGACGAGGTTCCCTCGGTCTGGGCCCTGTTGCTGGCCAAGTTGACTGGACGTTCGTCGAGGATCCGGATTCCGGGGCTGGCCACGCTGATGCTCAAGTCGACCGAGATCGGCACCATGGCGCGCGTTCGCGACCTGGGCGCCCGCGCCGACCTGCTGCTGCATCCGGAGGTGCACCGTTTCAGCATGATGAACGTGAAAGCCTTCGATCGCCTGATCGAGGCAGGGTATGCCAATGCGCGCGATGAATTGGCGAAGTGGCTGCAGGCGCGAAATCGAAGCAATAGAACCTGGAGTAGCACATGAGTCGCTTGGGCAGGATGTTCGCGCTTCTCCTTGTTCTTTGCGTTTCGGCGACTGCCAAAGCGCAGGCGGACGCGGATGCAGCTGGTTCCCGTGATGAATACGCCAGCATCGACAAGATATTCGACCAGTTCAGGCTCGATGCGCACATTCCCGGGCTCGTGTACGGCATCGTCGCCGACGGCAGGCTCGTCCACGTTGGAACGTTCGGCGTGCAGGACACGGAGTCCAAGCGGCCTGTCACTGATGACACGGTATTCCGCGTCGCGTCGATGACCAAGGCATTCACCGCGCTGACCATCCTGTCGCTGCGCGACCAGGGAATCGTTCGCCTCGATGCGCCCGCTGCCGAGTACGTCCCGGAATTGCGCAACTGGAAGTATCCGACCGACGACTCGCCGCAGATCCGCGTGCGCGACCTGTTGAACCACGATGCCGGATTCGTCACCGACGACCCTTGGGGCGATCGCCAGACGCCGATGCCGGAGGCCGAATTCACCCGCTACCTGAGCGCAGGCGTGCCGTTCACCAGCGTGCCTGGAATGCGCTACGAGTACTCCAATCTCGGCTATGCCCTGCTCGGGCGGATCATCACGAATGTCTCGAGGCAGCCCTACCCGGAGACCATCACCCGCACCTTGCTACGGCCCCTCGGCATGGATTCCGCCGGTTTCGTGGCCGAGGCCGCGCCGCGTGACAAGCGGGCGCTCGGCTATCGATGGGAAGAGAATGCCTGGCGCCTCGAGCCGACGCTGGGTCCCGGCGTATTCGGCGCGATGGGCGGACTGCAGACGAGCGCAAACGACTATGCGAAGTGGGTTGCGTTCCTTCTGTCGGCCTGGCCGCCGCGTGACGGTGCGGACAACGGGCCCGTGCGCCGCGCGACCGTGCGTGAACTCGCGCAGGGATCGAATTTCCCGCGCTTCCGCAATCGCCCGGCCCACACCGGCGCCGCTGCCAGTCGCCAGGCGATCACCTACGGCATGGGAATGAATGCCGCGATGGATGACGATCTCGGGTTCACGCTCAGCCACAGCGGCGGCTACCCGGGATATGGTTCGCACGTAATGCTCCTGCCCGATCGCGGGATGGCCATTTTCGCATTCACCAATCGCACCTATGGCGGTCCTTCCGTCGCCGTGTGGGATGCGGCCATCGCGCTCGACAAGGCCGGGCTTCTCGGGAAGGAGAGAAAGCCGGTTGTCAGCGAGTATCTGCAAACGGCCTATCGTGCAGCAGGCGGGATATACAAGGCGGGCAACGTTGCCGTCGCCGGCGAGCAACTTGCGATGAATTTCCTGCTCGACCGCGATGCCGAACTCTGGTCGCGGGAACTCGCGAAGCTGAAGGCCCAGGTCGGAGAGTGTGCGACGGATGCTCCCGTCACAGCGACCGGCGCGCTTACGGGTGACTTCACCTGGCGTTGCGCCCACGGCAGGGTCAAGGGTTCACTGGAGCTCGCTCCGACGACACCCGCCGGTATCCAGCAGTTGCTGCTGGCGCCTATCGTTCCCTGATGACGATGCTGGTTGGTGTCAGCAAGCTCGCCCATCGTTAAACTTTCGTGAGACACGAAATTGCGATGGGAACAGCGGTAAGCTAAATAAATGCCACTGGTCGAACACCTGAGACTGCCGACTTTTTCCAAGCTCCGCGAGCTGGGCCACGAAGTGCTTTCACTGGACCGGGCGCTGCACCAGGATATCCGCGAGCTGCACATCGGTTTTCTCAACATGATGCCCGACGCCGCCCTGGAGGCGACGGAGCGGCAATTCATCCGCCTGGTGGGCAACTGCAATCGGATTGCGCAATTCTACGTGTACCCATTTTCCCTGCCGGGATTGAACAGGGGTGCGCAGGCCCAGGCATATATCGACGAGTTCTACTGCGACTTCGAGGACCTGAAGCGCCAGGGCCTGGATGGCTTGATAATCACCGGGGCAAACGTCGCCAATCCAGCCCTGGAGCAGGAAGCTTTCTGGGAGCCGCTGATGGACGTGGTGCGCTGGTCCGAGCACAACGTTGCTTCCACCTTGTGCTCCTGCCTTGCCACCCACGCTTTGCTGAAGTACCAGCACGGCATCGACCGGCAACCCCTGGCTTCGAAGAAGTGGGGCGTCTACAGCCACCGCGTAATGGCGCCCGAGCACCCTTTGCTGCGGGACATCAACACCCGCTTTGACGCACCCCATTCGCGCCACAACGACATATCCCGGGTGCAGTTGCAGGATGCGGGCCTGACGGTTCTGGCGGAAAGCGCGGAAGGCGGCGTGCACATGGCGGTCAGCCCCGACGGCTTTCGCGTGGTCTATTTCCAGGGGCACCCGGAATATGACGCCAACAGCCTGCTCAAGGAATACAAGCGGGAAGTGCTTCGCTTCCTCGGTGGTGAGTTGGACGCGCCTCCGCCTTTTCCCGAGAATTATCTGCCCGCAGAGGCCGCAGGCAATCGCCCGGCGTTTTGTCGAGGAGGCCGCTGCCACTGCCGCTCGCGGAGAGCCGGTGCGGAATTTTCCGGAGTCCGAGCTCGAACCCATGCTCGACAACACCTGGGGCGATACCGCCAAGGCCATCTTCAACAATTGGCTGGGACTGATCTATCGCCTGACCAACCTGGAACGCGGCAAGCAATACATGCCGGGCGTGAACCCGGACAACCCACTGAACCTCTGAACAGAATCCGTTTCCAACAAATTTTCATTGCAGGAGCCTAGTCATGAAAGACCAAACACTGGCCATCCACGCTGGATTCAAGTCCGATCCAACCACCAAAGCCGTTGCGGTGCCGATTTACCAGACGGTGGCTTTCGAGTTCGACAGTGCCCAGCATGGCGCCGACCTGTTCAACCTGGCGGTGCCCGGGAACATCTACACGCGCATCATGAACCCGACTACGGATGTGCTGGAGCAACGCTGCGCGCAATTGGAGGAAGGCATCGCAGCGCTGGCCCTGAGCGCCGGCAGTGCGGCGGTCAATTATTCCATTCTCAATATCGCCGAGCAGGGCAACAACATCGTGTCCGTGCCCTTGCTCTACGGCGGCACCTACACCTTGTTCAAGCACATGCTGCCGCGCCTGGGCATCGAATGCCGTTTTGCCGCGGACGACACAGCGGCCAGCCTGGAGGCGCTTGATCGATGACAAGACCTCGGCGGTTTTCTGCGAGTCGATCGGCAACCCGGCCGGCAATGTCGTCGATATCGAAGCCCTGGCCACCATGGCCCACAAGCATGGCGTGCCGCTGATCGTGGACAACACGGTGGCAACCCCAGCCTTGATCAAGCCGATCAGGTACGGCGCCGACATCGTGGTGAACTCGCTGACCAAGTACATGGGCGGCCACGGAAATTCCCTTGGCGGAGTGATCGTGGACAGCGGGAAGTTTCCGTGGGCGGATTACCCGAAGCGCTTTCATATGCTCACCGAGCCCGAAGCGGCCTATCACGGCGTTGTCTATACCGAAGCCATGGGCCCGGCCGCCTACATCGCGCGTGCCCGCACCGTGCCCCTGCGCAATTCCGGCTCCGCCATCAGCCCGATGAATGCCTTCCTGATCCTGCAGGGAATGCAAACCCTGCCGTTGCGAATGGAGCGGCATTGCGACAACGCGATTGCGGTGGCCAATTACCTCAAGGGGCACCCGGGAGTGGAGTGGGTCAGTTTCGCCGGTCTGCCTGAATCTCCCTATTTCGAGCTCGCGCAAAAATATGCCAAGGGCAGGCCGTCGGCGCTGATGACCTTCGGCATCAAGGGAGGGTTCGATGCGGCGGTGAAGTTCTACGACGCACTGAACCTGTTCGTGCGCCTGGTGAACATCGGCGACGTCAAGTCGCTGGCGGCACATCCCGCCTCGACGACGCATCGCCAGCTCTCGGCACAGGAACTGCAGTCCGCCGGGGTCACGCCCGACATGATTCGCCTATGCGTGGGCATCGAGGACATCGAAGACATCATCGCGGACCTGGAGCAGGCCCTGGCTGCTTCTCGATAGCCCCGGGCTGCCCGGGGCTTTTGGCGCCATGCATCGCGTTGGACTGGCTCGCGCAAGAAAAAGGCCGGAACCCTTTTTATTGGGGATTCCGGCCTTCTTTGTACTGCTTTGGAGCGGTGAAATGGTGGAGGTGGGGGGAGTTGAACCCCCGTCCGAGAGCACTCCATCTCCGGCACTACATGCTTAGCTCGTTGTTCGTTCTCGTCAGCCGGCAACACAACGTGCGAGGCACACCGTCTGACACACCCGCTAAGTTCACTTCCAGTTGGCGGGTCGCCGCCGGAAGCTGTTCCGTGATAATGACCTTACATCCACGAGCACGGGCACAAGTGGGTTCGGGGCTTACGCCTTAAGCGGCGAGAGCGTAGTTGTCGTCGTTGGCAACTAAATTTTGCTACTGGATTAACGAGGAAAGTCGCCCCCTCGGCATGCGCCAGTCGATCTTGCGACCCCCGTCGAAGCCAGGACACCCCCGGCAAGATGGGAAAGCGTGAAATCTTCCAACACGCCCAGTATGGGGCCGCACCGCAATCGCCACAAGCCGCCCGAAACCCACATTCAGCGAGCGTTGCGCCCTTCATCCGCCCACAGCGTTGATGGGGGCGGGTGACGGCGTTCATTTTTACCAAGCCGGTATCGGGCGGCGACTAAAAATGAACGCCGTCACCCGCCCGCTACGATCAACGATCAAGCGTTCTTGTTGTGCGAGCGCATGGTGCGCTGCTTCTCGCGCTGCCAGTCCCGATCCTTCTCGCTGGCCCGCTTGTCGTGGTCCTTCTTGCCCTTGGCCAGCGCCAGCTCCAGCTTCACCTTGTTGCCGCTCCAGTACATCGCCGTCGGGATCAGCGTGTAGCCGTCGCGCTCGATCTTGCCGACCAGTTTGTCGATCTCGTGCCGGTGCATCAGCAGTTTCCGCGTGCGGCGATCGTCGGCGATCACGTGCGCTGGAGGCCTGGATCAACGGCGTGATCTGCGCGCCGAACAGGAAGATCTCCCCGTTCTTGACCAGCGCATAGCTCTCGCCGATGCCGATCCGGCCGGCACGAATGGCTTTCAGCTCCCAGCCCTGCAGGGACAAGCCCGCCTCGTAGCGGTCCTCGAGGTGGAAGTCGTGGCGCGCGCTCCGGTTGAGCGAGATGGTCTTGCCCTGCGTGCTCTTGCCGGTTCCGGCTTTGCTATTCTTGGCTTCTTTGATCTTGGACATTGGGTTTCCTTGCGGCCATTGTCGCCGATGTGCGGCTGCGCGGGGAATCGAGCTGAACCACGAAGATGGCAAGCATTCACAGACACGCGCTGGTGCATCACTCGGCGGCCCGCATGTTCGGGCTGGTCAACGACGTGGCTGCCTATCCCAGGCGCTTCTCATGGTGCGAGTCGACCGCCGTGCTCGAGCAGTCCGATGAACACATGCTGGCCCAGCTCGATGTGCGCGTCGCCGGCATGAGCGTCAGCTTCACCACCCGGAATACGCTGCTGGCGCCGACCCGCATCGACCTGAAGCTGGACAAGGGGCCCTTCCGCGAGCTCAAGGGCCAGTGGATCTTCCATTCCCTCGCCGAGGACGCGTGCAAGGTCAGCCTGAGCATGGATTTCGAGGTCGCGAGCAAGCTGATCGGCTCCGCGATGTCCATTGGCTTCCAGGGCCTGGCCGACCGGATGGTGGATGACTTCTGCCGGGAAGCCGACCGCAGTGACGACTAGCGCGGTCATCCGCGTCGAGGTGGTCTACGCATTGCCGGAACGCTATTGGTCGGTGCGCGTCGAACTGGCGGGCGGCGCAACGGTAGCCCAGGCGCTCGAGAGGTCCGGCATCGACCGCTTGGCGGAGGGCGTCGAGATCGACCCGGCCCGCCTGGCCGTATTCAGCCGTCCGGTGCAGCCATCAACCGTGCTGCGCGACGGCGACCGGCTGGAAGTCCTGCGTCCCTTGCTGGTCGACCCGAAGCAGGGTCGTCGCGACCGGGCTTTCGAATCCGCGCCGAAAAAACGGTGAGACGACAGCCAGGTACGGACGAAGCCCCCGCAAGCGACTTAGTTGCCGCGGCCCTTCTTCTTGTCCCGGGGCGAGTTGTAGAACCCGAATTTGCGCAGTTCCAGGAGCAAAGCTGCATCCTGCTCGGGGAAATAGCTGCCTTCCATCTTGGCCAGCGTGTCGCCCTCGAACTACAGGGTGAGGTCCTTGATCTCGGTGTCACCGTGCCCGCGGCGCTCGGTGGCCACGTAGTCCCAGCGCGCGGTGTGGAAGGGGTCGGCCAGCGGCGGCGTTCCCGAGCAGTGCGATCACCTGTGCCTGGGTCATGCCGGGCTTCAACTGCTCGACGTTGCCCTTGTCCAGCAAATTGCCCTGGAAGACGGGCTGGCGATGGACGAACATGCAGCCGGACATGAGGACGGCGGCGAGAAGCGGGATAAGGGCCTTGCGCATCGGGAGCATGGTCACAGGTAGGGAGGCGAGGGATAATATACCAAGCACCGACCGGCGCCGGCCGAATTAGTTGCAATCGGAGGCGATATCCATGGAATCCGGGGATCTGCGCAAGGTCGGACCTGAAGGTGACCCATCCGCGCACCCGCATCCTGGAGCTGCTGGAAACTGCCGGCGCTGCGCCACCTGAGCGCCGAGGACATCTACCGCCAGTTGGTGAACAGCGGCGAGGACATCGGCCTGGCCACGGTTTACCGGGTCCTGACCCAGTTCGAGGCCGCCGGCCTGGTGCTCAAGCACAATTTCGAAGGCGGGCAGGCGGTTTACGAGATGGACCATGGCCAGCACCACGACCACATGGTCGACGTGGAGTCGGGCAAGGTGATCGAATTCACCAGCCCGGAAATCGAGCCCCTGCAGAAGCAGATCGCCGACAAGCACGGCTACGTGATCGAGGAACACAGCCTGGTGCTGTACGTGCGCCCGAAGAAAGAAGAAATAGCCGGTCAGGATTGGGCGACCGGGCCTAGAGCATCTGCCGCGCATTGGCCCGGGTTTCGCGGGTGATCTCGACGCCGCCCAGCATGCGGGCCAGTTCCTCGATGCGCGCCTTCTCGTCCAGCCGGCTCACCGCGCTGTGCGTGCTGCTGCCGGACACGGCCTTGCTGACCTGGAAATGGTGGTGGCCCTGGGCGGCGACCTGGGGCAGGTGGGTCACGCACAGCACCTGGCGCTCCGCGCCCGAGCGCGCGCAGTTTCTGGCCGACGACTTCGGCGACGGCGCCGCCGATGCCGGCTGTCCACTTCGTCGAAGACCATGGTCGGCACGCGTCCAGGCCCAGGGCCGCCACTTCGATCGCCAGGCTGATCCGGGCCAGTTCGCCGCCCGAGGCGACCTTGCGCAGCGGCCGCGGCGGCTGCCCGGGGTTGGCCGAGACCAGGAACTCGCAGCGCTCGGCGCCCAAGCGCGGTCGGCTTGCCGCGTCTTCGATCGGCGGCAGCTCGATGGCGAACACGCCGCCGGCCATGCCCAGCTCGCCCATCAGGCGCGCAGACCGGCGCTCGCCAGCTTGCCGGCGGCGAGCCGGCGCGCGGCTGGATAGCCGCGGCGGCGGCGTGGCTCCAGTGCGGCCACGGCGGCATCCCGCGTCGCGAACCAGGCGCAGGCTGCGTTCGCCTCGCCCGCGCAGGCCGTTCGAGTTCGTCGCGCAGCGCATCGCCGCCGGCGCACGCCAATTGCTGGCATCGGCACGCGGTGCTTGCGGGCCAGATCGTGCAGGCGGGCCAGTCGGCTGTCCAGCTGCTCCAGCCGGGCCGGGTCGAGGTCGAGGTCGTCGCGCAGGCGCTCGAGCAGGTTGGCGGCCTCGTCCAGCTGGATCTCGGCGCGATTCGAACAGGGCCGCGACCTCGCCCAGGCGCGGATTCGCTCTCGACGTGGCGGGACAGCTCGCCGGTCAGCTGGCGCAGGCTTCGCGCGATCGGAGATAGCCGTCGTCGCCGGAGAGCCTGGCGCAGGGCCGTGTCGTAGCCGCTGAGCAGGTTCGGCCGCGTTCGACTGGCGGCGGTGCGCTGCCAGCATCTCGTCGATGTCGCTCGGCGTCCAGCGCCTCGCGCATCAGTTCTGCGATCTGGTGCTGCAGGTAGGCGACGTCGCTCGCCGACATCGCCGGTCCGGCGACGAGCTCGGCCAGCTCGCGCTCGATTCCGGTCCAGCGCCGGCGCGTGTGCCGGCGACTTCGGCGCAGCACGGGCTCGTGCTGGCCGAAGGCGTCGAGCAGCTCGAGCTGGTGGCCGCGCTCGAGCAGGGCCTGGTGCTCATGCTGGCCGTGGATCTCGACCAGCTGCCCGCCAAGCTCCGACAGTTGCGCCAGGGTCGCCGGACGCCCGTTGATCCAGGCGCGCGAGCCGCCATCGGCGCGGATCACCCGGCGCAGCTGGCAATCGCCGCCTTCGTCGAGTTCGTTTTCGCGCCAGCCAGGCGCGAGCCTCGGCGGCATCGCGCGAGGTCGAATTCGGCGGCCAGTTCGGCGCGCTCGGCGCCATGGCGGACCATCGCCGGCGTCGGCGCGGGCGCCGGTCAGCGACAGCAGCGCGTCGACCATAAGCGACTTGCCGGCGCCGGTTTCGCCGGAGACGACAGTCATGCCGCGGTCGAACGCGAGTTCGGCGGCGCTGACGACGGCGAAATCCTTGAGGGTGAGGTGGCTGAGCATGGCGTGGCGCAATTTTGCCTGAAACCGATGCCGATTCGTTCAGAAGACGCCGCGAGGCCGCTGTCCGGGGATGCCACGCAGGCTCGGGCGCACGGCGGACTTGCGTTCCGCGCGGCTCCGGCCTTATCTATGACCCATGAGCCCGACCCTCGACCCGCGCGCCCGCAGCCTGCTGCGCACCCTGATCGCCCAGCATATCCGCGACGGCGAACCGGTCGGCAGCCGCACGCTGGCCAGACAGTCGGGCCTGGACGTCAGCCCGGCGACGATCCGCAACATCATGGCCGACCTCGAGGAAATCGGCCTGCTGTCGGCGCCGCATACCTCCGCCGGCCGCGTGCCGACCGCGCAGGGCTATCGCGTGTTCGTCGACTCGCTGCTGCAGATGCAGCCGCTTGCGGGAGCCGGAGATCGCACGCCTGCGCAGCCAGATGCCCGTCGGCGCCGGCACCCAGGCGCTGCTCGCCAATGCCTCGCGAGCTGCTGTCGGCGATGAGCCAGTTCGTCGGCGTGGTGACGGTGCCGCAGCGGGCGCAGTTCGCCTTCCGGCATGATCGATTTCGTGCCGCTGGACGGCAACCGCATGCTGGTCATCCTGGTGTTCACCGACAACGAAGTGCAGAACCGGATCATCAGCACGCGGCGTCCGTATTCGGCGGGCGAGCTGGAGCAGACCGCCAATTACCTGAACGCGCACTTCGCCGGACGGCCGCTGGCGGATATCCGGACGACGCCTGGTGCGCGAACTGCGCGACACCCGCTCCGAAATGGAACGGGTGCTGTCGGCGGCGGTGGACATCTCCGAGCAGGCGCTGCGACACCAGCCGGCGAGGACATGCTGCTGTCGCGGCCAGACCCGCCTGATGGGCGCTGCAGGGCATGTCGGACATGGATCGCCTGCGCGAGCTGTTCGAGGCGTTCTCCCGCAAGCGCGAGATCCTGGCCCTGCTCGAGCGCTGCACCAAGGCGCCCGGCGTCCGGGTCTTCATCGGCGAGGAAAGCGGCCTGGCGCCGCTGGACGCCTGCACCGTCATCACCGCGCCCTACACCAGCCACGGCCAGGTGCTGGGCGTGCTGGGCGTGATCGGGCCGACCCGGATGGCCTACGACCGGGTGATCCCGATCGTGCAGGCCACCGCCGACCTGCTCGGCCAGGCCTTGAATCCCGAGCCGCTGGCCCCATAAGTGCGGCAGGCTCCGCGGACGGAGCGGACAGGGAACTCCAATGCAGAACGACAAATCCGGCGTCTGGAACAGGACCGAATGGGCCAACGCGGCCCCGGTAAACGACATCGAGGCGCCTGCTCGGCGAAGCTCGACCAGCTTGCGCGCCACCGTAGTCGCGCTGCAAGGATGAAACACCTGCGCGAGCGCGCCGAGCTCGACAACCAGCGCAAGCGCCTGGCCCGCGACGTCGACATGGCGCGCAAGTTCGCCAACGAACGCCTGCTGTCCGAGCTGTTGCCGGTGCTCGACAGCCTCGACGCCGGTCTGAATGCCGCGGCGGACAGACGCCGCCGCCCTGCGCGACGGGCTCGACCTGACCATGAAGCAGTTGCTGAAGGTCGCCGGCGACAACGGCCTGACCGTGATCGACCCGATCGGGCGAAGTGTTCAATCCGGACCAGCATCAGGCCATCAGCCAGGTCCGAGCAGGCGGCGCCGCGCCGGGCACCGTCGTGCAGGTGTTCCAGAAGGGCTACCTGCTGAACGACCGCCTGCTGCGCCCGGCGCTGGTCGTGGTCGCCCGGCACGAGATTGACTTGACCATGCGCGACTTGAAATCAGCGTGAAGGCCACCAGATAGTTTTCAGACATTTATCGCGGCACGGCCTCAGCCGGCCGCCCTGGAAAACAGGAGACGAGGAACATGGGCAAGATCATCGGCATCGACCTCGGCACCACCAACAGCTGCGTCGCCGTCATGGAAGGCGGCGTCGCCAAGGTCATCGAAAACTCGGAAGGCGACCGCACCACGCCTTCGATCGTCGCCTTCACCAAGGACGGCGAAGTCATCGTCGGCGCCTCGGCCAAGCGCCAGGGCGTGACCAACCCCAAGAACACCTTCTATGCGGTGAAGCGCCTGATCGGCCGCAAGTTCACCGACGCGGAAGTCAAGAAAGACCTCGACCTGGTCCCCTACGGCATCGTCGCCGCATGAAAACGGCGACGCCTGGGTGCAGACCAGCGACGGCAAGAAGATGGCGCCGCAGGAAATCTCCGCGCGGGTGCTGGAGAAGATGAAGAAGACCGCCGAAGCCTACCTGGGCGAAGCCGGTCACCGAAGCGGTGATCACCGTGCCGGCCTACTTCAACGACAGCCAGCGCCAGGCCACCAAGGACGCCGGCCGCATCGCCGGCCTCGACGTCAAGCGCATCATCAACGAGCCGACCGCGGCCGCGCTGGCCTATGGCCTGGACAAGAAAGGCGGCGACCGCAAGATCGCCGTGTACGACCTCGGCGGCGGCACCTTCGACGTGTCGATCATCGAGATCGCCGAGATCGACGGCGAGAAGCAGTTCGAAGTGCTGGCCACCAACGGCGACACCTTCCTCGGCGGCGAAGACTTCGACAAGCGCGTCATCGATTTCCTGGTCGAGGAATTCCAGAAGGAGCAGGGCATCGACCTGCGCAACGATCCGCTGGCCCTGCAGCGCCTGAAGGACGCGGCCGAGCGCGCCAAGATCGAGCTGTCCAGCTCGCAGCAGACCGACGTCAACCTGCCGTACGTGACCGCCGACGCGTCGGGTCCGAAGCACCTGAACATCAAGCTGACCCGGGCCAAGCTCGAGGCGCTGGTGGACGACCTGGTCAAGAAGACCATCGAGCCGTGCCGCATCGCGCATGAACGACGCCGGCCTCAAGGCCAGCGACATCACCGAAGTGATCCTGGTCGGCGGCCAGACCCGCATGCCGAAGGTGCAGGCGGCGGTGGCCGAGTTCTTCGGCAAGGAGCCGCGCAAGGACGTCAACCCGGACGAAGCGGTCGCCATCGGCGCGGCCGATGCAGGGCGGCGTGCTGGCCGGCACCGTCAAGGACGTGCTGCTGCTCGACGTGACCCCGCTGTCGCTGGGCATCGAGACGCTGGGCGGCGTGTTCACCAAGATCATCGAGAAGAACACCACCATCCCGACCAAGGCCTCGCAGACCTTCTCGACCGCCGAAGACAACCAGACCGCGGTCACCGTGCACGTGCTGCAGGGCGAGCGCGAGCAGGCCCGCTACAACAAGTCGCTGGCCAAGTTCGACCTGGCCGGCATCGACGCCGCGCCGCGCGGCATGCCGCAGGTCGAAGTCGGCTTCGACATCGACGCCAACGGCATCCTGCACGTCTCGGCCAAGGACAAGAAGACCGGCAAGGAACAGCGGATCGAGATCAAGGCCGGTTCCGGCCTGTCGCGAGGAAGAGATCCAGCAGATGGTGCGCGACGCCGAGGCCAATCGCGAGGAAGACAAGAAGTTCCACGAGCTGGTCGACCGCGCGCAATACGGCCGACGGCCTGATCCACGCCACCCGCACGGCGATCAAGGAGCACGGCGCCAAGGTGCCGGGCGAGCAGCTGGGCGGCGATCGAATCCGCGCTGGCCGATCTGGAAACCGCGATGAAGGGCGACGACAAGGCCCAGATCGAAGCCAAGACCAATGCCCTGCAGCAGGCGGCGCAGTCGCTGTATGCGGCGGCGTCGGCCGGCCCGGGCCGGCGGCGAAGCGGGCGGAGCCGGTCCAGGCGGCGCGCAGGCCGAGGACGTGGTCGATGCCGAGTTCACCGAGGTCAAGGAAGGCGACCAGAAGTAATAGTTATCCACCAGCCCTGCGGGCTGGCGGATCTACTGCCCGCGTTGAACCGGCGATGCCGGTTAACGCGGGCGGTTTGCTGTAGCAATCGGTGTATCCGGAACGGGATTCGCATGAGCAAGCGTGACTACTACGAGACCCTGGGCGTTGCCCGCACGGCGACCGAGGAAGAGCTGAAGAAGGCCTATCGCCGCCTGGCGATGAAGCACCATCCCGACCGCAACGAAGCCGGCGACAAGGCCTCCGAGGCAGCAGTTCAAGGAGGCCAAGGAAGCCTACGAAGTGCTGAGCCGATCCGGCCAAGCGCCGCGCCTACGACCAGCACGGCCATGCCGCGTTCGAGCATGGCATGGGCGGTGGCGGCGGCGGGCCGGGCTTCGGCGACGTCAACGACATCTTCGGCGACATCTTCGGCGACATCTTCGGCGGCGGCGCGCCAGCAGGGTCCGCGGCGTGGCGCCGACCTGCGCTACGTGATGGAGCTCGACCTCGAAGAAGCCGTGTTCGGCGTCGAGAAGCAGATCGACATTCCGACCCTGCGTCGCCTGCGAGCCCTGCAATGGCTCGGGCTCGGAGGACGGCAAGGTCGAGACCTGCAAGACCTGCGCCGGCCGCGGCCAGGTGCGCATGCAGCGCGGGATCTTCTCCGTGCAGCAGCCCTGCCCGACCTGCGGCGGGCGCGGCCAGACCATCGCCAAGCCGTGCAAGTCCTGCCGCGGCAACGGCCGCGTGCAGAGCGAGAAAACCCTGCAGGTGAAGATTCCGGCCGGCGTCGACAACGGCGATCGCATCCGCCTGCAGGGCGAAGGCGAAGCCGGCCCGGGCGGCGCGCCGGCCGGCGATCTGTACGTCGAAGTGCACGTGCGCGAGCACGAGATCTTCCAGCGCGACGGCGACGACCTGTATTGCGAAGTGCCGATCCGCTTTTCGCAGGCGGCGCTCGGCGCCGACATCGTCGTGCCGACGCTGCAGGGCGAAGCGCTGATCAAGGTGCCGGTGGAAACGCAGACCGGCAAGCTGTTCCGCTTGCGCGGCAAGGGCGTGAAATCGGTGCGCAGCCACTCGCATCGGCGACCTGCTGTGCCGGGTGGTGGTCGAAACGCCGGTCAACCTGACCGCGAGGCAGCGCGAGCTGCTGCAAGGAATTCGAGGCGACCTTCGAAGGCGAGGAGGGCGCGCGGCATTCGCCGCGATCCAGCGGCTTCCTCGACGGCGTCAAATCGTTCTGGGACCGGATGACTTCCTGAGCGGCTCGGGCCGGGGCCGCAGCGCGGCTCAGGCTTTGACGCGGGTCATCGACGGGTCGTACAAGGGCGCCAGGTGCAGGTGTGCACGGCACGCGCTCGGTGGCGACTTCCAGCCAGTAGTCGCCGGCCAGCAGGTAGTCGCGATCGACTCCCTGGGCGCAGCGCACGTAGCCCATGCCGATCGCCTTGCCGATCGCCGTGGCCGAAGCCGCCGCTGGAGAGCCAGCCGACGCGCTCGCCGTTGCGGTAGATCGTCTCGCGACCGAGCAGCACGACGTCGGGATCGTCGACGGTGAAGGTGCACAGGCTCTTCTTCAGCGGCTGCCGTCTTTGCTGCTCGAGACGCCTCGCGACCCAGGAAGGGCTTGCCGCCCTTCAGCTTCACCGCCCAGCCGAGGCCCGCCTCGAGCGGCGTGTGGTCGGGGCCGATGTCGGAGCCCCAGGCGCGATAGCCCTTCTCCAGGCGCAGCGTCTCGATGGCGCGGTAGCCGGCATTGACGAGGCCGATGCGGCGCCGGCCGCCATCAGCGCGTCGTAGACCGTCGCGGCGAACTCGACCGGGACGTGCAGCTCCCAGCCGAGCTCGCCGACGTAGGTGACGCGCAGCGCCAGCACCGGCGCGCCCGCGATCGACAGCCGGCGCGCCTGGCCGAACGGGAACGCGCTATTCGCCGACGTCCGTCGGCAGTGAGCTTCTGCAGGACCTGCCGCGAGCCGCGGTCCCATCAGCGCCAGCACGCGAGTTCGCCGAGGTCACGTCGAGCAATCGCGCGTCGAGGCCCGGCGGGAATTTGTCGCGTGATCCAGTCGAAGTCGTGGGTCGCGAAGCCGGTGCCGGTGACGAGGTAGAACTCGTCCTCGGCCAGGCGCGCCACCGTGAGGTCGCACTGGATGCCGCCGTGGGCGTTGAGCATCTGGGTGTAGGTGAGGCTGCCCGGCGGCTTGTCGACGTCGTTGGCGCAGATCCAGTCGAGCGCGGCGCGTCCGCATCGCGGCCCGTCAGCCTGAACTTGGCGAACGAGGTCTGGTCGAACAGCGCGACGCCGCCTCGCGCGTCGGCGCGGTGCTCGCGGCCGACGGCCTCGAACCAGTTCGGCCGGCCCTAGGTGTAGATGTCGGACCTCGGCTCGCCCTCGGCGCGCGAACCAGTTCGGCCGCTCCCAGCCGAGCTTCTCGCCGAACACGGCGCCCTGCGCCTTCAGCCGGTCGTACAGCGGCGAGCGGCGCAGCGGCCGGCCGCTGTCGTGCTCCTCGAACGGCCAGGCCATCGTGTAGTGCTTGGCGTACGCCTCCAGCGTGCGCGTGCGCACCCAGTCGGTGTCGGGGTGCGGTGCGGCCGAAGCGGCGGATGTCGACCGCCCACAGGTCGTACGGCGGCTTCGCCGCCGACGACCCATTCGGCCAGCGCCTTGCCCGCGCCGCCGCCCGAGGCGATGCCGAAGGCGTTGAAGCCGGCGCCGACGAAGAAGTCCCGCACTTCCGGCGCCTCGCCGAGGATGAAGTTGCCGTCGGGCGTGAAGCTCTCCGGGCCGTTGATCAGTCTGCTTGATGCCGGCGTCGGCCAGCGCCGGCACGCGGCCGAGCGCCAGCTCCATGATCGGCGCGAAATGGTCCCAGTCCGGTCGCAGCAGCTGGAACTTGAAGTCCTCCGGGAAGCCGTCGACCGCCCAGGGGATCGGGTTCGGCTCGTAGCCGCCCATCACCAGGCCGCCGACCTCCTCCTTGTAGTACGTGAGCCGGTCGGGATCGCGCAGCGTCGGCAGGTCGCGGGTGACGCCTGCGATCGGCTCGGTGATGATGTACTGGTGCTCCACCGACGACCAGCGGCACGTTCACGCCGGCCATGCGCCCGACCTCGCGCGTCCACTGGCCGGCGCAGATCACCACGCTTCTCGCAGTCGATGCGGCCGTGCCGTGGTCACCACGGCGGTCACGCGTCCGTCGCGCGACCTCGATGCCGACGACCTCGCTGTCCTCGACGATGCGCACGCCCTGCATGCGCGCGCCCTTGGCCAGCGCCAGCGTGATGTCGGTCGGGTTGGCCTGGCCGTCGGTGGGCAGGAACGCCGCGCCGACGACGTCGTCGACCTCCATCAGCGGCCACAGCGTCCTGCGCCTCCTTCGGCGACAGCAGGTGCATCTCCAGCCCGAACGAGCGCGCCGTGGTCGCCTGGCGCTTGACCTCGGTCCAGCGCTCCGCGTTGCAGGCGAGGCGCAGGCCGCCGTTCATCTTCCAGCCGGTGGCCTGGCCGGTCTCGGCCTCGAGCGTCCGGTACAGCTCGACGGAGTGGCCGAGCAGCTGGGTGATGTTGGCGCTGGTGCGCAGCTGGCCGACCAGCCCGGCGGCGTGGAACGTGGAGCCCGAGGTGAGCTTGTGCCGCTCGAGCAGCACCGTGTCGGTCCAGCCCAGCTTGGCCAGGTGGTAGGCCGTCGAGCAGCCGACGATGCCGCCGCCGATGATGACCGCGCGGGCCTGGGTCGGAAAATTCATGCCATGCGTCGGAATTCGTCGAACCATGCGACGTGCTCGAGTCGCTGCAGGTAGTCGCGCGTATAGGCGCGGATAGTCGAAATCGATGCTCGAACGAAGTTCGGAGACGCCAGCCCCAGAGCGTCTCGCGCAGCAGCGAGGCGCACTTCATGGCGGCGAACGCGCGCTGGCAGCGCCGCATCCGACGGACTTCCCGAAATATTGCTGCAGCAGTCGCTCGTCCATCGCATCGTCGAAACCATTGTTGGACGCCAGGTTGGCAAGGTCGAACAGCGGGCTGTTGAAGCCGGCATAGTCCCAGTCGACAAGCCACAGGCGCTTGCCGTCGTCGAGGAAGTTCGCGGCGAGCAGATCGTTGTGGCCGATCACCAGGGTGATCGGGCCGACCGCCGCTTCCAGCGTTTCGGCCATCGCGCGAAGGCGCGGTAGTTCGGAAGACAGGGATTTGCCTGACTCGCCGTCGAGCAGGGCGAGGTAGTTGCGGATGATGTGGAATACCCAGAAGGCGAGGGCCGGGCCGCGGAAGTGGCGCGGGACATCGTAGTGGCAGCGGCGGATCAGGTCGACGATCGAAGCGAGGCGGCGTGGCTCGCGCACGTCCTCGGGCGTCAGCGTGTGACTCTGGATGAAACGGCTGACCAGCATGCCTTCGACGGCAAACACCACTTCTGGCGATATGCCGGCGGCATGCGCGGCGCGCGCCGCGGCCAGTTCGTTGAAGCGCATCACGCCGTGCTCCGGGATATCGCTTCCGACCCGCACCACGAAGCGCCCGGCGTTGGCATCGGTGACCACGTAATTGCGATTGGTCATTCCGCCGATCAGCGGCTCGATCCCGACCGGGCCTTGCCAGCAGGGCAGGCGGGCTATCTGTTCGATGGTGCGGGAATCGGTCATGCCGCGCTTCGCCTTGGCAGTTGGCTCAGGGTCAGCGACTTCGCGCGGGTTGTCAACGCGGGTCGGCACTGAAATGATGGGTGGCGGCCAGTCGCCGGCGCGGGGCGATGACAATGCATGAAAGGGCGGGGATGAGCGGTCTTGATTCGACGGAAACAGCCGTGATGCTGGCGTTCGCGCAGGAACTCGCCGACGCGGCACGACCGATCGCCATGCGCTATTTCCGGCAATCCGTTCCCGTGGAAACCAAGGCCGATCGCAGCCCGGTGACCATCGCCGACCGGATGATAGAGAGCGAAATGCGTCGGATGATCTCCGAACGGTTTCCCGGGCATGGCGTGTTCGGGGAAGAATTCGCCGAGCAGGTCGGCCGCGATTTCACCTGGGTGCTTGATCCAATCGACGGCACCCGGAGTTTCATCACCGGAATGCCGCTGTTCGGCACCTTGATCGCGTTGCTGCGAGGCGCGGATCCGATGCTTGGCATCGTTGACTTCCCGGCCTTGCGCGAGCGCTGGGTTGGCGTGGCCGGCGAGCCCACTGTGTGCAATGGCGAGCAGGTACGCACCAGTGATTGCCGCAAGCTCGCGCAATCGCGCTGCTATTGCACTTCACCCGACATGTTCGAAGGCGATGAATTGCAACGGTTCGAATCGCTGAGCCGGAAAGCGGCCATGCGCCGTTTCGGTGGCGACTGCTATGGCTATGCCTTGCTTGCCTCGGGACATTGCGACCTGGTGGTCGAGGCCGGCCTGAAGCCCTATGACTACCTCCCGCTGGTGCCGGTGATCGAAGGGGCGGGAGGAAGAATCACGGATTGGCGGGGCGGGCGGCTGGGATTCGGCTCGGACGGCCGTGTTGTCGCTGCGGCCAGCGAAGAACTGTTGCAACAGGCCATCGATGCCCTTCGCTGATGTTCTGGCGCCAGGCCGGCGCTTGCGCCCTCGCTCCTTCGCCGCTAGCGTGATCGGATGAATCCAGCTCCGATCAGATTGCTTGTCCATGGGTCGACTGGCCGAATGGGCAAGGCATTGCTTCGACTCGCCCGCGCGGATGCGCGCTTTGAAATCGTCGCAGCAGTGTCGCGTTCGGCTTCGGCGGTCGAAGGGCCCCCGGTCCCGGTGTTCGCCGCGGCAGAACTGTCCCGCTGCCCGGCCTTCGATGTGGCCATCGATTTCAGCCTGCCCGGCGGATTCGACGCAATCCTGGCCGAGTGCCTCCGGCGGGGCGCGGCTCTGGTGAGCGGAACCACCGGGCTGGATCAGCGCCAGCGCGCGCTGCTGTCCGAGGCAGGCCGGAACATCCCGGTCTTGTGGGCATCGAACTTCAGCCTGGGCGTGGTTGTCCTCGAAGACCTGGTGCGGCGCGCAGCCAGCGTCTTGCGCCAGTGGCAGGTGGAGATCACCGAGACCCATCACGTGCACAAACGCGATGCGCCGTCGGGGACCGCTCTGACGCTCGCCAACGCGGTGCGGGAGGGCTCCGGGGCCGACCCAGCCATCCACTCAGTGCGCGAGGGCGAGGTCGTGGGCGAACACGTGGTCATGTTGTCCGGTCCGGGGGAATGCCTGGAATTGACGCATCGGGCTGCGGATCGCGATGTCTTCACGCTTGGCGCGCTGGAGGCGGCGGCGCGGCTGAACGGCCGCAGCCCCGGAAATTGGCAGTTGTCCGCGCTGATTCTGGGCTAGCGGTCCGGATTCGGGCCGCTCGATTCCCCGATCGAACCTGCGTTGAAACCCGGACTCTCGACCCTGTCGGGCTGGTTATTTATTGTTCTATGATTAATCGTGCAACTAATTGATTTAAATGAAATGGTGCAGTGCAGAATGATGTTTAACCGGAGATTGGTCACAGTGCGGGGGTCCGTCGCTCGTGGCGGCAATTCTTCGCTCAAAATTGGGGATCCAACATGAATTCATACAAGTTTCTTGTCGCGGCCATTGCCTTGGGCATGGCGACCCAGGCCTACGCAGCGAAGGACGACACCGGCCGCGCGAGCGATAGCCCGAAAGTCAGCTACGTCGACTCGATCACCGGCCACAGCCACAGCGTGTTGCGCTGCGGCGTGAACGACCCGTCGCCTGCCCAGCGCGATGCCATCGAACAGAAGATCCGTGAATTCCGCCTGAGCGGGAAATCTTCCCTGCTGCAGGGCGCGGTGGTCGTGGACAAGATCATCCCGGTCCAGTTCCAGGTCATCACCACCGCCACCGGCGCCGGTAACGTGACCGATACCCAGCTTGCCAACCAGTTGGCCGTGCTCAACGCCGCTTATGCGGGCTCTGGCTTCCAGTTCAGCCACCGCGGCACGACCCGCACCGCGAACACCACCTGGTACAACGGCTGCGCCAAGTCCTCCGTCGAGCGCAGCATGAAGCGCGCGCTGGCCGTGGATCCGGCCCATACCCTGAATTTCTACTCCTGCGGCCTCGGCAGCGGCCTGCTTGGCTACGCGACCTTCCCGTCCTACTACGCCGAGTCGAGCTACATGCATGGCGTCGTGGTGCTCAACCAGTCGTTGCCGGGTGGTTCGGCCACCAATTACAACAACGGCGACACGGGCACCCACGAAGTTGGTCACTACCTGGGCCTGTACCACACCTTCCAGGGCGGCTGCGCCGATCCGGGCGACTATGTCGCCGATACGCCGGCGGAGGCCAGCTCGGCCTTTGGTTGCCCGGTTGGCCGGGACACCTGCGCGTCCCCGGGCCTGGATCCGATCACCAACTTCATGGATTACACCTACGATTCGTGCATGGACACCTTCACGACCGACCAGCGCATCCGCGCCCAGGACCAGGTTTCCATCTATCGCCCCAGCCTCGGCCAGTAATCGGTCCTCGCCTCAACGCAAACGCCCGGCTTCGGCCGGGCGTTTCTTTTTGGCTTCCACCCGGCTAAAATTCCCGCTCGCCTGAACCCCTTTTTCAATCTCGAACCCGGCCTTCGCCCGGTTCGCGGTCTGCCGCAGCCCGGCGGACCGAGGTGGTTCACCCACACAAGGCGAGCATCGTGACCCAAACCGCCATTCTTGCGCTCGAAGACGGAACCGTATTCGAGGGCATTTCCGCAGGCGCACCCGGCTTGTCGGTCGGTGAGGTGGTGTTCAACACCGCCATCACCGGCTATCAGGAGATCCTCACCGATCCCTCCTACGCCCGTCAGCTGGTGACCCTGACCTACGCCGCATATCGGCAACACCGGCTGCACCAGCCAGGACGACGAGTCCGGCCAGGTCTTTGCCGCCGGACTGATCGTGCGCGACGTGCCGCGTCGTCCCAGCAGCTGGCGCAGCCAGATTGCGCTGCCCGAGTGGCTGAAGGCGCGCGGCGTGGTCGCGATTTCCGACATCGATACCCGAAAGCTGACCCGCCTGCTGCGTGACCGCGGTTCGCAGAACGGCGCGCTGATGGCCGGCGTGATCGATGCCGACCAGGCCATCGAGGCTGCACGGAAGTTTCCAGGCCTGAAGGGCATGGACCTGGCGAAGGAAGTCTGCACCCGGGAAAGCTATGTCTGGACCGAAGGCCAACTCGACCTGGACAGCAACAAGTTCATCGCCGCCGACGCCCGCTTCCACGTGGTGGCCTTCGACTACGGCGTGAAACGCAACATCCTGCGCATGCTTGCCGAGCGCGGCTGCAAGGTCACCGTGGTGCCGGCGCAGACCAGCGCGGCCGAGGTGCTGGCGCTACAAGCCCGACGGCGTGTTCCTGTCCAATGGCCCGGGCGATCCGGCGCCCTGCGATTATGCGATCGCCGCGATCGCGGAGTTGATCAAGGCAAGGATTCCGATCTTCGGCATCTGCCTCGGCCACCAGTTGCTCGCGCTGGCGTCCGGCGCCAATACGCTGAAAATGAAGTTCGGCCATCACGGCGCCAACCATCCGGTGATCGACCTCGATTCGGGCCGGGTGATGATCACTTCGCAGAACCACGGATTCGCGGTCGATGAACCGACGTTGCCGCCGAACGTGCGGGTGACGCATCGTTCGCTGTTCGACGGATCCAACCAGGGCATCGCGCTCTCCGACGCGCCGGCCTTCAGCTTCCAGGGTCATCCGGAAGCCAGTCCCGGACCACACGATGTCTCCGGTCTGTTCGACCGGTTCATCGCGATGATGGAGGCACGCTGACATGCCAAAACGCACCGACATCAAGACCATCCTGATCATCGGCGCCGGCCCGATCGTGATCGGCCAGGCCTGCGAGTTCGACTATTCCGGCGCGCAGGCCTGCAAGGCGCTGCGCGAGGAGGGCTACCGGGTGGTCCTGGTCAACTCCAATCCGGCCACGATCATGACCGACCCGGACATGGCCGATGCGGTCTACATCGAGCCGATCAACCCGGCGACCGTCGAACGCATCATCGCCAAGGAAAAGCCGGACGCGTTGCTGCCGACCATGGGCGGCCAGACCGCGTTGAATTGCGCGCTCGACCTCGCCGACGACGGCACGCTGGACAAGTACGGCGTCGAACTGATCGGCGCCTCGCGCGAAGCCATCCGCATGGCCGAGGACCGCGAATTGTTCCGCATCGCGATGGCGGACATCGGGCTGGATTGCCCGAAGGCCGAGATCGCGCGCTCGCTGGAACAGGCGCTGGATATCCAGAGCCGGGTCGGCTATCCGACCATCATCCGGCCCAGCTTCACCCTGGGCGGCTCCGGCGGCGGCATCGCCTACAACCGCGAGGAATTCGATCGAGATCACCACGCGCGGCCTCGATCTGTCGCCGACCGACGAAGTGCTGATCGAGGAATCGGTGCTCGGCTGGAAGGAATTCGAGATGGAGGTGGTGCGCGACACCGCCGACAACTGCATCATCGTCTGCTCGATCGAGAACCTCGATCCGATGGGCGTGCACACCGGCGACTCGATCACCGTCGCGCCGGCGCAGACCCTGACCGACAAGGAATACCAGCGCCTGCGCGACGCGTCGATCAAGGTGCTGCGCAAGATCGGCGTCGATACCGGCGGCTCCAACGTGCAGTTCGGCATCAACGCGCAGGATGGCCGCGTGGTGGTGATCGAGATGAATCCGCGCGTGTCGCGTTCCTCGGCGCTGGCATCGAAGGCCACGGGCTTCCCGATCGCCAAGGTCGCGGCCAAGCTGGCGGTCGGCTACACGCTGGACGAATTGCGCAACGAGATCACCGGCGGCAAGACGCCGGCCTCGTTCGAGCCGACCATCGATTACGTGGTCACCAAGATTCCGCGCTTCGCCTTCGAGAAATTCCCGGCCGCCGACGCCCGCCTGACCACGCAGATGAAATCGGTCGGCGAAGTCATGGCGATGGGCCGCACCTTCCAGGAGTCGCTGCAGAAGGCCTTGCGCGGCCTGGAGATCGGCCGCGTCGGGCTCGACCCGACCGGCTACGCGGCAGCAGGGCGAAGACGGCCTGCTCAGGATTCGTCGCGATCTGCAAGGAGCCCGGGTCCGGAACGCCTGTTCCAGGTCGCCGAGGCGTTCCGCGCCGGCATGAGCGTGGACGACGTGTTCAAGCTGAGCTTCATCGATCCGTGGTTCCTCGACCAGATCGAGGAACTGGTCGCGATGGAGAAGCGAAGTCGAATCGCGACGGCCTGGCGGCGCTCGATGCAACGCGCATGCGCCAGCTCAAGCGCAAGGGCTTTTCCGATGCCCGCCTGGCGCAGCTTGTGCGGCACCGACGAGTCGGCGATCCGCAAGCTGCGGCATGCCTTCGGCGTCCGCCCGGTCTACAAGCGCGTCGATTCCTGCGCGGCCGAATTCGCCACCGACACGGCCTACCTGTATTCGACCTACGAGGACGAATGCGAGGCCGCGCCGACCGCTCGCAAGAAGATCATGGTGCTCGGCGGCGGCCCCAACCGCATCGGCCAGGGCATCGAGTTCGACTATTGCTGCGTGCATGCGGCGCTGGCGCTGCGCGAGGATGGCTATGAGACCATCATGGTCAACTGCAATCCCGGAGACGGTATCCACCGATTTCGATACTTCCGATCGCCTGTACTTCGAGCCGCTGACGCTCGAAGACGTGCTGGAGATCGTCGAGCGTCGAGAAGCCGGTTGGCGTGATCGTGCAGTACGGCGGACAAACCCCGCTGAAGCTGGCGCGCGCGCTGGAAGCGGCCGGCGCGCCGATCATCGGCACGTCGCCCGACTCGATCGACCTGGCCGAGGACCGCGAGCGCTTCCAGCAGCTGGTCGAGAAGCTGGGCCTGCTGCAGCCGCCGAACCGCACCGCGCGCAACCGCGGAGCAGGCGCTGGCCCATGGCGCGCGAGATCGGCTATCCGCTGGTCGTGCGGCCGAGCTACGTGCTCGGCGGTCGCGCCATGGAGATCGTGCTATTCCGACGAAGACCTGTCGCGCTACATCCGCGAGGCCGTGCAGGTTTCCAACGATTCGCCGGTGCTGCTCGACCGCTTCCTCGACAATGCCGTGGAAGTGGATGTCGACGTCATCGCCGACATGCGAAGGCAATGTGCTGATCGGCGGCATCATGGAGCACATCGAGGAAGCCGGCGTGCATTCGGGCGATTCGTCCTGCTCGCTGCCGCCGTACACGCTGAGCGCCGAAATCCAGGATCGCCTGCGCGTGCAGGTGACCCAGATGGCGCGCGAGCTGAAAGTGATCGGCCTGATGAACACCCAGTTCGCGATCCAGGGCGAGACGATCTTCGTGCTCGAGGTCAATCCGCGCGCCTCGCGCACGGTGCCCTTCGTCTCCAAGGCGATCGGCGTGCCGCTGGCCAAGATCGCCGCGCGCTGCATGGTCGGCCAGTCGCTGGCGCAGCAGGGCGCGACCCGGGAAATCGTCCCGGGCTATTATCTCGGTCAAGGAAGCGATCTTCCCGTTCGCGAAATTCCAGGGCGTCGATCCGATCCTCGGACCGGAGATGCGTTCGACCGGCGAAGTGATGGGCGTCGGCCGCACCTTCGAGGACGCGTTCGGCCGGGCCGAGGAGGCCGCGAGCATCAAGGCGCCTCCGCGTCGGCAAGGCCTTCGTGTCGGTGCGCGACGCGGACAAGCCGCGCGTGCTGCGATGTGGCGCGTATTGCTGATCGAGCGCGGGTTCTCAGCCTGGTCGCCACCACCGGCACCTCGGCCTACCTGGGCGAGCACGGCATCGCCTGCGAGCAGATCAACAAGGTCATCGAAGGGCGGCCGCACATCGTCGACCTGATCAAGAACGGCGAGATCGTCTACATCGTCAACACCACCGAAGGCAAGGCGGCCATCGCCGACTCGTTCTCGATCCGTCGCGAGGCGCTGCAGCATCGGGTAACGTATTCCACCACGATCCCCGGCGCCCGTGCCCTGATCCAGTCCATCGACAGCCGGAATCATCCCCGGGTCTGGTCGCTGCAGGAACTGCACAAGGAATCTGCACGGATGATCGCACCGCTCACCACGACAGGCGCCCGGCGGCTGCGCGATGAGCTCGAGCATCTCAAGTCGCGTGAAGCGGCCCGCGGTCATCCACGCCATCGCCGAGGCGCGCGCGCACGGCGATCTGAAGGAGAACGCCGAATACCACGCGGCGCGCGAGCAGCAGGGCTTCATCGAAGGCCGCATCCAGCGAACTCGAGTACGCGCTGTCGCATGCGCAGTTGATCGATGTGGCCAGCTCAACGCCGGCACGCGCGTGGTGTTCGGCGCGACGATCGAGCTGGCGGAATCGGAAACGGGCGACGAGGTGACCTACCAGATCGTCGGCGACCTGGAGTCCGACATCAAGCAGGGCATGATCTCGATTTCCTCGCCGATCGCGCGCGCGCTGATCGGCAAGCATGAAGGCGACACCATCACTATCGAGGCTCCCGCGCGGCCAGCGCGAGTACGACATCATCGCGGTTCGCTACGTCGGCTGAGCCTTGCCCAGCGCAGACAGCCAGCTGATCCTGCTTTTGCCTGAGCGACGTCGATTCTCCGGTCAGGCGATTTCCCGGCCGATTGCGACGCTGCTTGGGCGGGCCGACCGACAGGACGGCCTGGCCGTCGGCGAGCGGGCCCAGCTTCTGCGCTATTTCGATTTGCAGCCGCGTGGATGGCCGATGGCGGCGATAACGCGGCAGGCCGATGCCGGCGGCGATGCCTCGGGCAATGCATGGCTTCGCGCCGACCCGGTCTATGTACGCCCCGACCTTGGCGGGGCGCGGCTGATGGCCTGGGGCAATCTGGGCCTGACCGCGGCTGAAGCCGATGCCTTTCTTGAGCCGCTCCGTCCCATTTTCGACGATGCGGGCTTGCCGATTTCGGCGACGGCGCCAGAGCGCTGGTACCTGCAGTTGCCGAAGGACTGCCAGTTGCCGGAGTTCACTCCGCCTGCCGAGGGCCTTGGCGAGGACTTGCTCGCGCACTTGCCCGAGGGACCGGAGGGAAGGCGCTGGCGATTGTTGCTAAACGAAGCCCAGGTCACGCTGCACAATCATCCACGCAACGTCGAGCGAGCGGCCGCCGGATTGGTGCCGGTCAACTCGCTGTGGTTCTGGGGCGGCGGCGTCCTGCCGGAATCGGTCACGTGCAAGGTGGCCAGCGTGATCAGCGAGGATGACGAGTTGCTCGCCTTGGCTACGCGCGCCGGTGTATCGCTGGCACGCAACGAGACGGGCGGCGGCTTGATCGACCTGCGGCGGCAGCGCGACTGGTCGGTGTTCGAGCGCAGTCACCTTGGGCCCGCGCTCGCCGGCCTGGATCGTGGCCACGGCGAGTTGCTGCTTGATTTCGCGGACGGCCTGGCCTTGCGCATCCGCGCCGGGCAGCGCTGGCGCTTGTGGCGGCGGCCGATCGACCGGCTGGACGCCTGATGCACGCAAGCACGACTGACGCGCAGGCCGGTGCCCGAGCACGGGCCGTGGCCGAAGGACGTACCGGCCTTGCTGCAGCGAATCTATGCGGCGCGTGGCGTGTTGCGACCGGAAGACGCCGAGCTCAAGCTCGCCCGGCTGCACCCGCCTGAAACCCTGAGCAATATCGACGCAGCGGTGCGCCTGCTGGCTGCGTGCATCCGGGACAACCGCCACATCGTGATCGTTGGCGACTTCGATTGCGACGGCGCCACCGGCACGGCGGTCGCGGTGCGCGGCCTGCGCATGCTCGGCGCCACGCGGGTCAGTTACCAGGTGCCGCACCGGATCACCCATGGCTACGGATTGTCGCCGGCGCTCGTGGACGACATGGTGGCGCTCGAGCCCGACCTGCTGGTCACCGTCGACAGCGGCATCGCCTGTCATGCCGGCGTCGCCGCGGCGAAGGCGAGGGGTTGGCAGGTATTGATCACCGACCATCATTTGCCTGGCGTGCAGTTGCCTGCGGCCGATGTGATCGTCAATCCCAACCTCGATGACGATGCGTTTCCGAGCAAGGCCCTGGCCGGGGTCGGCGTGATGTTCTACCTGCTGCTGGCCCTGCGTCGTCACTTGCGCGAGGCCGGCGCCTTCGTCGGCGCCGAGCCGGACCTGGCATCGCTGCTCGACCTCGTGGCGATCGGAACCGTCGCCGATCTGGTCGCACTCGATCACAACAACCGGCTGCTGGTCTCGGCGGGCATTCGTCGCATGCGCCAGGGCCAGTGCCAGCCCGGCGTGCGCGCGCTGGCCGAAGCCGCGGGCCGGAGCCTCGAGAAGCTCACTGCAGGCGACATTGGATTTGCGATCGGGCCCCGACTCAACGCCGCGGGCCGGCTCGAGGACATGGCCCTGGGCATCGAGTGCCTGCTTTGCGACTCAGCCTCCCAGGCGCGCGAACTGGCATCGGTGCTGGACAGGATCAACGCCGAGCGGCGCGACCTGCAACAGAAGATGATCCTCGATGCCGAAGCACTGATGATCGAGCTGCCCGACGATCCGCAATTGGCATCGGCGGCCCTGTGCCTGTTCGACGAGCGCTGGCATCCGGGCGTGATCGGACTGGTGGCGTCGCGCATCAAGGACAAGGCGCACCGGCCGACCGTCGCGTTTGCGCCGGCCGCGCCCGGGAGTGATTTGCTGCGTGGCTCCGCGCGCTCCATTCCCGGCTTCCATATCCGGGACGCGATCGCGGCCGTGGACGCCCGGCATCCTGGATTGATCGAGCGTTTCGGCGGTCATGCCATGGCGGCCGGGCTCAGCCTGCCGGCTGCAAATCTCGAGTCGTTTCGCCAGTTGTTCACAGCCCATGCGCTCGTGACATTGACGCCGGAGCAACTGAGCTCCGAACTGCTGAGCGATGGCCCATTGTCGGCAGATGAATTCACTCGCGAGACCGCCGAGAGCCTGCTCATGGCGGGCCCGTGGGGGCAGGGCTTTGCCGAACCCTTGTTCGACAATGTTTTTTCCGTCCTGGAGTGGCGCGTCCTGTCCGAGCGCCATCTGAAATTCCGATTGCAGGCCGAGGTTGGCGGGCCGGCGCTTTCGGCGATTCATTTCGGAGGGTGGAGCGGGGAGCCTCCGCCGGCGCGTATCCACGCGGCCTACCAGCTGGAGCCCGATGACTTTCGCGGCCGCCGGGACGTGCAGTTGCTGGTCAGGCAGTGGCAGTCGGCCTGACCGGCGTGTCGCTAGCTTGCGGCAATGAAAAACGGCCCGCTTGCGCGGGCCGTTTCAATCTTGCGTACCGCCGGGATCAGTTGACGTCGACAGCGCTCCACGCCGCAGCCACGGCAGCTCGGTCGGCAGAACCATACAGGTCGTTTGCCGCGTTCATCGTCGCGGTGCGGGCACCGGCATAGTCGGTACTGCTGGTCATGTAGACAGTCAGCGCGCGATACCAGATCTTCTGCGCCTTGGTGCGGCCAATGCCGGTCAAGGTCGAGCCGTTGCAAGTGGTCGGCGTGTGATCCACTCCGCTGTAGGTCTTTGCGCCGGAGCCTTCGGCCAGCAGGTAGAAGAACAGATTGGCGACGCCGGAAGAGTAGTGCACGTCGATCGTGCCGATTTCGGGGTAGTAGCAGTTAGGCGACACGTTGTCCTTGATCGGATCGTACATGTAGCGAAGCGCACGTTGGTCTGCACTGCCGGAAACATTGGCGATGAAGATTTCCTCGCCGATCATGTAGTCCGGCGTATCGGAGGCATTGTTCGCGTAGAACTCGACCATGGTGCCCATGATGTCGGAGGTGGCCTCGTTCAGGCCGCCAGACTCTCCGGAGTAAACCAGGTTCGCCGTGCGGCTGGTGACGCCATGGCTCATCTCGTGGCCGGTGATGTCCATCGAGACCAGCGGCCCAAGCGTGACGCCATCGCCGTCGCCGTAGGTCATGCAGAAGCAGCAGTCGCTCCAGAAGGCGTTGTTGTACTTGGTGCCGAAGTGCACGCGGTTGTACGAGCCCCTGCCGGTGTTGGCGATGCCGTTGCGTCCCAGGGAGTTCTTGTAGAAGTCCCAGGTGGTGGCGACGCCGAACTGGGCATCGACGGCTGTCGTGGCGAGGTCGGAAGTCGCGTTGTTGCCCCAGACGTTGTCGGTGTCCTTGTAGATCAGGCCCGAGGTCCTGCCCGTGGCTCCATTGATGGTCTTGCTCTTGCCGCGCGACGGGTCGAGCAACTCGTAGCCGCCGGTCACGCTATTGGTCGTTATGGTGACGTTGCCCGAGTACAAGGTCTTGGCGGTTCCCGCCGCTGACGCGGTCTCGATCGCGTCCCACTGGTTCAACAGTCGACCATCCGTTGCGCTGATGAAGTAGTGCATTTCGGTGGGCGTCTGGTCGGCGCGGGTACCCGAGAACACGACTTCATGGGCAAGGCTCGGCTTGGCGCCCAGCGCATAGACGACCAGGCGTGAGGTCGGCGTTCCGATGAAGTCGCTGCCGAACCGGGCGCCGGCACTGACGATCGCATCGTCAGCCTTGATGCTGGCGCGCGTGCTCACGTTCAGGGCAGCGCGTTGGGTCAGCGAGGTGGACTTCAGCTGGCCATTGCGCGAATGCACCACGATGTCGCCGCCGATCACCGGCAGGCCGGCGTAGGTGCGGTCGAAACGGACATGCTCGGTGCCGTCCGCGTCGACGATCACGTCGCGCGAGACGAAACGGTCGTTCGCCGACGCGCGAACAGCGGCGCCGTTGGTTTGCAGCAGGCCAAGCGCGCGACCGACCGCGGGGTTGTCGATGCTGGCGGCGGATGCGGCGCCGGCAAAGGCCATCGCTACGGCAGCGGCCAGGAGTTTCGGAGTGAACGACATGGTTGGATCCTCTAGAGTCTGATTGATTGCCGCGATGGCTTAGTTCTGGACGTTCAGCTCGGTGCGACGGTTCTTGGCCCGGCCTTCCGGGTTGTCGGAACCATCTTCGTTGGTGTTCGGCGCGATCGGCTTGCTCTCGCCGTAGCCCACCGGTCCGACCAGACGCTCGGCACCGATGCCGTGCGAGGACAGGTAGTCATACACCGTGCGGGCACGACGCTCGGACAGACCCTGGTTGTAAACCTCCGTACCGATCGAGTCGGTATGGCCGGCCACTTCCACCTTCAGCTCCGGGTACTTGCCCAGGATCGAGATCGCCTCGTCCAGGATCGCCACCGCGTCAGGACGCAGCGTGTCCTTGTCGAAGTCGAAGTTCACGCCCTTCAGGTCGATCGTCAGCGGCACCGGGCAACCGTCCGGTCCGATGGCTTGACCCGCCGCCGAGCCCGGGCACTTGTCGTTGCAGTTGTTCACGCCGTCGCCATCGTCATCCAGGTCCGCGCAGGTCTTGGCCGGCGCCACCGGGGCCGGCGCAGGCGCCGGGGCCGCATGGCCAAACGTGTAACGGATGCCCAACTGACCACCCAGCCAGCCTTCCAGCGCCCCGCCGTCCTGCCAGTTGATCCCGCCGAACACCGACAGGTTGCCCGTCTGCGCCGTCAGGCCCACTTCCAGCAACGTGCTGGTGCCGTCGGTGCTGGTCTGGCCCACGAAATTGCTGCCGTTGATGGCATACGCATTCTCGCCGTCCATCTCCCACACCGCGCTCAAGGTCGCATACGGGGTCCACAGCGTGCCGTTGTCGGCATCGCCAAAGCCCTTGCGGAACGCCACGCCCAACCGGCCCACTTCCGAATTGCCGTCATCGGCCTGGAAGGTGGTCTGGCCCAGCGTCACGCTGTCGACGTTGCTCACGTTGGTCTGCGTGTACTGCGCCTGCGGCTCGATCTGCAGGCCGCCTTCCAGCGTCCAGGCGTAACCGGCCTCGATGTTGAAGGTCTCGGCATCGCCCTCGACCTCGAACGCACCCGCGGCCGAGTTGGTCTTGGCCGTGAAGTTCATCCAGCGGTACGAACCGTCCACGTAGAACCCGTTCGAGATCCAGGTGCCGTACACGCCGTAGGTGTCGGACTCGATCTTGGTCGAGCCGGTTCCCGGGCTGTTCAGATCCTGGTCCGCGTCGGCCTGGCCGACCATCGCACCGAAGCTGAACTGCTCGTTGACGCTGAAGTCCGCGCCCACTTCGAAGCCCGAGTTCTTCTGGTCGAAGCTGAAGTTGCCGCCGTTGCCGAAGTTGCCGGCCGTGTGGTCGGGACTGATCTCACCCTCGTTCTGGAACCAGCGCGCCCACATCGCGAAGGTGCTGTCCTGGAACTTGTTGATCACGCCCATCCGCTGACGCCAGGTGCCCACCTGGGCATTGGCCAGGCTCTGCACGCCCGGCACCACCGAGGCCGCCAGCACGCCCGGGTCGCTCAGGCCGGTCACGTCGATGCCCAGCGAGTACACGTCGTCGGTCGCGTTGGTCGCGTCCACGTCGCTGATCAGGCTGAAGTCGAAGGTCAGGAACGTGTGCAGCTGGTCCATGTCCACATCGCCCAGCGCGAAGTTGCTCGCACCGGAGATACCCGACACGTACACCATCGGAATCTCGGTGAACTCGCTGGTCGGCGTGTCGTGCACCATCCGGGTTGATCGTGGTCGTGCCATCGACCACCGAGCCGTCGATGTACAGCAGGTCGCTGGCTTCGTGGATCGCGCTCACGTCCACGTTGATGTCGCCGTCGCCGGCAAAATCACCCACGATCGTCAGCGTGTCGTCCCAATGGCCGTCCACGAAGTCGATCATACCGTAGTTATAGAACGGGTTCGGGTTCAGCGACGGAATCAGCGTTTCATCCGGGTTGCCGCCCATGTCGATCAGGTTGTCGCCCGAAACGGTGACGGTTCCGGCATTGACGAAGCTGTTGCCGTACTCGCTGTAGGTGCCCAGGTAGATCGCGGCGTTGGTCATGTGGATGTTGCCGCCGACTTCGTTGTAGATGAAGTCGTCGCCCGCACCGAAGTACGAAGCCTGGATCGCATTCCAGGTGCCGTCGTTGTAGAGGTAATCGTTGTAATTGCCGGTCTGGATCGAGCCGTTGATGGTGCCGTGGTTGATCAGGGTGGCCACCGCGTAGGCGCTGGAGTAAACCGCGACCCGCGAACCATCGCCCAAGGCGGTGATCTCGCCGGAGTTGGTCAGCGAGTTGTAGCCGTAGGAATACATCGCCACGGCGGTGGCCGAGGCGTCATCACCGTAGGCCGCGGCGGTGATTTCACCGCCATCTTCGTTGTTGACGACGGTGCCGTAGGTTCCGATCACGTAGGCGCCGGTCGCCACTGCAACTTCGCCATAGGCCCCGGCGTAGATACTGCCGCTGTTATGCAGTTCAGGCAGGGCGTAGAAGCTTCTGGTCAGGCTGCCGGTCGCATACGCCAGCCCGCCTTCGGCACTGGCATAGGCACTGATCGAACCTGCGTTCGTGGTGGTGGCGGCGAAGGGTGCAAGCACCACCGACCCGTAGGCATCAGCCACGCCAGCGTCGGCGCTGGCATAAGCGATGATCTCTCCGCCTTCCTGGTTGTCGAGCACGGATTCACCGGCCCTCACGGCGTAGTGGCAACCGTAGTAGTCGCAGCCCAGATATTCACTCACCGAAGCGAAGTTGTAGCTGCCCACCGCGAAGGCAAAGCCCTCATCGGCGTCGGCTTCCGCAAGGATGTGGCCCGAGTTGGTGGTGCTGTGAGTAAAAGCTGCCCAACAAGAACGCGCCGTAGGCCGAAGCCACGCCCATGTCGGCGCCGGCATAGGCTTCGATACTGCCGGTGTTGAGCAATTCGACCGTGTTTATGTAATCGGCCAGGTACGCAGGATCGTGCGGATAGGTGCTGCGCGCGTGCATGTAGGTGCCGTAGGCAAGGGCGAGGGCGGGCTTTTCGGCGGCCTCGCTGCCGGGGGCGACGTAGGCGCTTGCGAAATCTCGCCGCCGTTGTACTGGTAGGCGCTGAAGGCGGTCATTCGCGTTCCATCCACGACTGCGCGGCCGCCGTAGCCGTCCACGTCGCCGTCGAGGGTGGCGCTGACCGCTACAGCAGTGATCGTCGCGCCGGCGTAGTTGTTGATGGAACCGATCCCGCCACTCACCTGGAATATGCCGTCGGCCGAGGCAAGGCCCACGTCAGCATGCGCGTAGGCAGTGATGTTGCCGAAATTGTTGACGGTGCCATCATCGGCCGGCCGCTGGACTATGCCCGTCGCGCCGGCGCTGCCGGCGAACAATGAGTCCGCGTCATAGGAGATTGCCGTGGCGTTGATGTCGCCGTAGTTGCTCAGACTGGCGTCGTTGTACTTGAGGATACCCGTGCTCTGGTACACGCCGACCGCGCCGGCCAGGGAAACGTAGGTATAGATATCGGTCGTGCCATGGGAGATGGCGGACGCTTCGATGGTTCCGTGATTGACCACGTCGGTTGAGTACTTGCCATAGGCTTGGACGCCAGTGGCGCCGACCAGGCCCCAGGTATCGGCCGAGGCGGTTGCGGAAATGACCGCGTCGGCGGCGTTGTAGACCGACGAATACTTGCCCGCAATCTGAGCGCCGGTGGCGTAGGAATAGCCCCGGTCAATCGAGGAAGTGCCCGAGATATCACCATAGTTGGAAATCGAGGCGACACCCGTATCGGCGTAGTACTTGACTCCAGAGGTGGTCGCGCTGACGCCCGTGGCATAGGCGAAGCCAACGCCATCGATGCGGGAGGTGGCGCTGATATCCCCGCTATTGACGATGGTCGAGCTGCCATAGAAATTGGCCGCTGCGGCGCCAGTGGACTCGATGAAGGCATATTGGCCGGTGGCGCTGGCCGAGATCGATCCCTCGTTGTTGATATAGGAGGCGCCGTACAACGGCCCGCGTACTGTCCCGAGATGGCCACCGCGCCGAAGGCCTGGGCATATCCGGTGTAGACGGTGGCGGTGGCGCTGATATCACCTTCGGCACCGTTCTCGACCGAGGCGGTAGAGTAGTAACCGAGGTAGCTCTGGGACCAGACGCCGATCGCGGATACCTGGTCGCAGTAGCCGACGCAATTTCCGGTTTCGCGGTCGTAGGTTCCGCCCGCATTGGCGGTGGCCGAGATCGAACCGTTGTTCACGACCGAGGAGTCGTACAGGAACGCGTAGTTGTAGACGCCGATCGCCTCTGCAACGCCATAGCCTTCGTCGGCCGTGACGCTGGCCGTCGCGCTGATGTCGCCGTTGTTGGTGGTGGTGCCCACGCCGAAGTAATAGGCGGTGTTCGATACGCCGGTGGCAAAGGCATAGCCATCGCCGGCGGTGGCGGTAGCGGTCACGCTGCCGTCGTTGGTCACGTAGGCGCCGTAGAGGTAGGCGAAGTTCTGGATGCCGATCGCCAGAGCCACGCCTGTTTCCACGGTGGCCGACGCCCCGATGGTGCCGGTCCCGGAGTTGTAGACGGTCGAGCCGCTGATCGCGTAGGAGTTGACGCCATAGGCAAAGGCGCCCTCCGCGTAGGTGCTGGCCGTGGCCTGGATATCGCCATAGTTGTAGACGCCGTTGAACTGGCCGTACGCGCTCGCGCCGTAGGCGACCGCGATGCCGTATCCGGCCTGGGCGGTCGCCTCGATGCTGCCCTCGTTCACGATCGTGGCCGCGTTTCCGAAACTGAGCGCGCCGGTCGCGATGGCGATGCCGCCATTGTCGACGGTCGCTTCGGCCGAGATCGAGCCATAGTTGAGATTTACCGCCAGTCCGCCGGCGGCGATGGTGCCGTAGGCGTAGGCATAGCCATATTCGGAATGCGCGTCGGCGGCGATCGAGCCGTAGTTGGTGATCCTGCCGACCTCACCACCGCTGACGTAGGCGCCGATGGCGTAGTAGTTGCTGGTCGCCTGGATGGTTCCGGTCTCGGAATTGATGATTTCGGCGATACCGTAGGCGGTGGTGGCTTGGGCGCCGACCGCGCCGCCAAAAATCGAAGACGCCTCGATGCTGCCCGAGTTGGTCACGCTGGCGGTGCCATAGACGGCACTGGCATAGACACCGGTCGTGTCGCCATAGACCGAGCCGGTCTGGATCTCGCCGGAATTGTCGATGATCGCGCTGGCGTACTTCGAGTACGCGTACGCGCCCGTGGTATTGCCATCCAGCGAATAGGCTTCGATGTGACCGGCATTGGTCACGGTTGCATCGCCGTACTTCGACAGCGGCTGTGACGCCCGTGGCGTCCCCGCCGAACGAGGAGGCCGCGATCGATCCTTCATTGGAGACGGTGGCGCCGTATTTCCCGAAAGCCGCAACGCCGTAGGCGTCGCCGCTATACGCGCTGGCGAGGATGTCGCCGCCTTCCTGGTTGTCCACCGAGGTGATGCCATACAGGGAGACCGCCGAAACCGCAGTGACGTTCTGGTCGCCGTAATTGCTGTAGGCCAGGATGCTGCCGTCATTGACGACGGTTACGTCGCCAAAGGCAATCGCGTCGATGGCGTTCGCCGTGGAATCCAGCGTCGCGTCGGTGGTTATATTGCCGTGGTTGGTGACGCTGACCGTGTAATCGCTGGCCGCGTAGATTCCATCGGCGGCCTCGGTGGTGATGTCCGCGTAACTGATGACGGTGACGTTGTCCCAGATGGCGACGATGCCGTCATCGCCGAAGCCCGGCGTCACGCTGGTCGGGGCGGTATCGCCAACGACCAGGGTCAGGTCATCGGTCGGCACGAAGCCGATGATGGTGTCGGTGAACACCCCGTTGCACGACACCGTATTGAGTGCCGAGACAGAACAGTTGCCGGCATAGGCAACGCCGCTGCCAGCCAGGGCCAGCATCGTGGCCGAGACAGCCAGCGCGGCGCGGACGGCGCTGGTGGTGGCGGAGAGCTTGAAGGCGCGGGACTTGCGTGCGTTGTTCAGGCCGGTGTTCGCGGTGCGTCCGTTCATTTGCTTGCCTCTTCTTGTTGATCTGGTTGGCCGACGCCGGGGCGGGCGGACGGGAATTACAGTCGCGTAGTGTGCGGAATTTGTGCCTGGAAAGGTTCTAATCCCATCCCCCCCAGCAAGGGGGGGTAGGCCCGTCCATACGGGCCCGTCGAAAATTATGCCACTGACTGAGCTGGCGTCACGCGAAACAGGGCACAAAAAAATGCCGGGGACTGGGTACTTTCTCGCCAGCGCCGGCACGGCGCGAAGTCCGGGCAAACACCGCCCGCCCCGGTTCGGTTAGGCTAATGTCCAGCCCTCGGGCAGGTCACCCCCCCCAGACATGTCCGAATCCGAACTCATCCTCAAGACCACCTCGCCGAGGCTGCCGCGCACTGCGCTGCAACGGGATCGGCTGACCGGGCTCTGGTCGGCCCTTCGGGACCGGACTGCGATCTCGGTGGTGGCGCCGAAGGGCTTTGGCAAGACCACCCTCATGTTGCAGTGGCGACGTGCCTGGCTGGAGCAGGGCGCCTTCGTCGCCTGGCTCAGCGCTGATGCGCAGGACGAGCCGGCCCGGTTCACCCGGGCCTTGCTCCATGCCGTCCGGGGCGCGACGGGCCGTTCCAGCTTCGACGTCCTGGCCGCACGCCATGCCGCCCAGGCCGATCGGGAAATCGATGCCCTGACGGCCGTGCTTTCCGAGATTGCCGGCCTGGGGGCCGAGACCGTGATCATGCTGGACGACACGGAGCGTCTGCCCGAGGCGACCATCAGGCAGTTGCTGGCCTACCTGATCCTCAACGCACCTCCGAACCTGCACGTCGTGCTCGGTTCGAGGGTTGCGCTGGCCTTGCCGACCCATGAGATGTTCGCCAAGGGCAATCTGGCCGCGGTCGACGTCGACGACCTGCGGCTTCGGCTCGAGGAATCGACGGCGATACTCGAAGGCCGGTTCGGGCCCCGGATCAGCCTCGATGACTGCGCAAGGTTGCATGACGCCACCGAAGGCTGGCCGATCGGCCTGCAGCTCGCAGCGGCCACCATCGAACGCTCGCCCGACCTGTCCGCGGCCATTCGATCCTTGTCCGGTCGCCGCGGCGACATCGAAAGCTACTTCATGGAATCGCTGGTGTCCTGCCTGCCAGTTCCGGTCGCCGACTTCCTGACCCGGATCTCGATCCTCGAGCGCATGAGCGTTGAATTGTGCGAGGCAGTCACGGGCAGCCCGATGGCGGCCGCCTACCTCGACCAGTTGATGCAGGACACGCCAATACTCATGGTGGCCGAGCAGCAGGACTGGGTGCGCCTGCATCCGCTAGCGCGCGACTTCCTCCTGAGCCGGTTCGAGAAGCTTCCCTTGTCCGAACAGGAAATATTCCACTGCCGTGCGTTCTACTGGTTTGCGCGGCAGGAGCGCTTCCATGAAGCGGCCTGCCATGCACTCGCGGCCAGGGACGAGCCGGCGGCGCAGTCGCACGCCATGCGCGCGCTGTGGACGCTGGGGACCCAGGGCAAGCTCGCTGAAGCGCGGGCCTGGCTGGATCGGATTCCTGCATGGACCGTGGCGGGCGATCCCGAGTTGCATCTGATCGCCGCCTGGATCATGGCGCTGAGTGATCGCAACGAAGAGGCGCTCGCGATCGCCCAGAGGGCGCTCGCCAACCCTTCGGCGACTCCGCGACTGGTCATGATCGCCACCCGGGTGGCCGGCGGCGCCGCCACCTATTCCGATCGCATCGGACTGCTTCCGGAGGTTCTCGCCCGCGCCTCGGCTCTGCCAGCGGTGACGGACGAACCACTGTTCGAGGTGGCCCATGCGAACCTGATGGCCGTGCTCGCAATCCAGGCGGGGGACACCGAACGCGCGCGGCAACTGTGCTCGAAGCTGCCTGAGCTGTCCGACTCGGATTCGCTGACCTTGGCGCTGGCCCTGAACCGGACGCTGATCGGGATAAGCCATATATGGGATGGCAACGCGTATCGGGCCGAGGCCGCGCTGAGGCCGGCGCTGATCGAGGCCGAGAGATCGACCGGCCGTAGGGGTACGGTCGCCGGACTCTATGCCGCCGTGCTCGCAGCCGCACTGCTCGAACGCGACCAGCCGGCGGCCGCGCAGGCGCTGCTCGCCTATCGCCTGGATGTCATCGAGCGGGTAGGTTTTCCCGATGTCATCCTGTGTGCCTATCGCACGCTGGCGTATGCCGCGATGGGCGAGGGCGACGAGCGGCGCGCGCTGGACGTGCTCGACAACCTCCATGCGGTAGCGGAGTCCAGGCGCTTGCCGCGGTTGACCATGCATTGCCTGGCCGAACAGGTTCGCATCCATTCCCTGCAAGCGCGCAATGAAACGGTCGGCCACCTGATTCATCGCCTGGAGTTCCTGGAATCGCGTTTCGGCGAGCACGACTTGCTACCGTTCCAGGCGCAATACCGGCTGGCCGTCGCCATCGCCAGGAGCTATGCCGCGTTGGGCCGCGGGGAGCTCGACGCCGCCGAGCGAGCGCTGATCGCTGCCGATGCGCTGGCTGCGCAGACGCATCGTGGCCGGGATGCGCTGACGGTGAAGGTTCTGCGGGCGGTCGTTGGCTGGCAGAAAGGCAGCGCTGGCGCATTGCCCCTGCTTTCCGAAGCGCTGGGCCTGGCGGCGATTGGTGGCAACCAGCGCCTGCTCGCCGACACGCATCCGCTCGCCGTGCGGATGGCGGCCGAGCTGGAATCACCGCCGCGAGCGAGCGGGGTACTGCGGGAGACACAGGACGACGCCACCGCGTTCCCGGTGCGCGTGACCCCGGTCGCCAGCGGCCTGCTGACTCCCAAGGAGGCGAAGATCCTCAGCCTGCTCAGCGATGGCATGTCCAACAAGCTGATCGCCCGCGCCATGGAAATCAGCGACGAGACCGTAAAGTGGCATTTGAAGAATCTGTTCTCGAAGCTCTCGGCCGCCAATCGCAAGCACGCCGTGGGCCGCGCCCGGTTGCTTGGCCTGATCGCGGCCTGACGCCGCCTCAGTCCTTGCGGCGCATCAGGTAGGCCGAATACAGAGCCACGCACACGCCATCGAACACCGCGGCGAGGTGCAGGCCGCGAAATTCCGGGTTGTCCCAATTCATCGCAATGGTCACGACCAGCCCTGCCTTTTCCAGGGTGGCGGCCACCAGGACCGGGACGCGGTGCACGGGATGGCGCGCCGCGTAGACCAGCAGGCCGCCGATGCAGAACACCAGCAGTCCCCACTGCTGCGCGAAGAACAGGCCGGTTTCTTCCGATACGGTCATGCCCAGCAGCCGCAGCACCAGCGTTGGCAGGACGAACTGCAGCGCCGGCAGCATGGTGGCGAAGCCGGTGATGTAGAGGATCCTCTCGATGACCTTGTCGTTCATGGACTCCCCTGCAGTTCTATGGCGTGACGATGGCGAAGTTGCCGGGCGCCTTGTCGATCAACATGAAGAAGCGCACCAGGTCGATGCGGCTACCACTCACTTGCAGATCGTCGCTGAGCAAGGTGTCCTTCACGCCAGCCGTGCCGGCCATCATCTTGACGAAAATGCCCTTGGTCAACGACAGCGTCGCGTTGGCGTCGGCGGCCGGCGCGGAACGCCTGTGGTGCAGCACGGCGTTCTCGATCCACAGCACGAAGGATTCACCGGTGTCGGTCAGCACCAGGTTGACCTTGAGGTCCTTGCCTTCGGCCGCCGGGCCGTCGAGTCCGGCCTCCATCGCTTCGAGGAAGCGCTCGGTCGGGGTCTGCGCAAGCATGTCGATGAAGCTGGCTCTGTCGATGCCGTGTTCCGGCGGGCCTTTCCGGAGTTCGGCGGCAGCCGTCAGGTAACTGTTCCGCCAGGTCGCGGCTTCGGCCTCGTAGGCCAGCTGTTCGTAGGTCCGGGCAAGCAGTTGCCTGGCTCCGGCGTGGTCGGGCTGGCCGAAGACGACCTGGTTGAGCAGTTCCGCCGCCCACTGGTACTCGCCCTTGTCGAATGCACGCTGCGCAGCGGCCACGGCTTTGCCCGCGCCGCCCATCAGTTCGAGGTAGCGCTTCGCGGAGTCCTGTGGGGGCAGCGGATTCAGGTTCGCCGGGTTGCCGTCGTAGGCGCCGATATAGAACTGGTAGACCGCCTTGACGTTGTGACGCAGATCGCCGTAGTAACCGCGGGTTCCGAAATAGGAGGCCAGCGACTTCGGCAGCTTCACCGTCGCGGCTATCTCGCGCGGAGTCATGCCGGCGTTGATCAGCCGGACGGTCTGGTCGTGCGTGTACTTGTAGACATCGCGATGCATCCGTGATGAATTCCGCGATGCGCGCCTGTCCCCAGATCGGCCAGTTGTGCTGCGCGAAGTAGACGTCGGCGTCGGCGCTCTGTTCGCAGCGCCTGGTCGAGGTATTCGGACCAGCGCAGCGAGTTGCGAACCTTGGCGCCGCGAACCGGCAGCAGGTTGTGCATGGTCTGCGCGAGGATCTCGGCGCCGCAGTAGGCCTTCTTGTCGGGAATCGAGAAGGTCAGCTCGGCCGGCGCCTCGGCGCCCGGCACGTTGTGGAACAGGAATGCGACGCCATCGAGCACCACCGCCTGCGTTGGCTGGGAAATGAGCAGGGTTGGCTGGAGAATCCCGAAGCTGCCATAGGCCGTGGCCTTGCCCAGGCCGGTGTCGACCATGCCCTTGGCGGAGCGTTCCAGGTCCTTGCCGAACTGGTAGCCCGAGCGCCGGCCCATCGCCGTTCCGACCATCACGTTCTCGCTGGTCGCCTCCTCCAGGAAACCCTCGGGCGCGATCACGGGCAGCTTGCGGGCGACCGCTTCCTGCGGCGGAGATGACGCCGAGCGCGCCGCCGAAGTGGTCGATGTGGCTGTGCGTGAAAACGATCGCCGAGACCGGCCTGTCGCCGAGCTGCTTGCGCGCAAAAGCCAGCGCGGCGGCGGCGCTTTCGCGGCTGGTGAGCGTATCGACGACGATCCAGCCGCTCTTGCCCTCGATCAGCGTCATGTTGCCCGATATCGAATCCGCGCAACTGGTAGATGCCCTCGGTGACCTTGAACAATCCGATCCCCGCGTTGAGGATCGCGTGGCGCCACAGGCTCGGATTGACGGTCGCCGGTGCGGGCCCTTTGACGAAATCGAAGGCGTCGAAGTCGATGAGCACCTTGCCGTCGGCGCCCATGATCTTTCCGCTGGGCTTGGCGATGAAACCGCGCCTGGCATCCTCGAAGTCCCTCCGGTCGTTGAAATCCAGCTCCTGGGCGAGCTTTGCGTTGGCCGCCTGCGTGGCCGGCATGGCGTCGCTCGTTGCACCGCCGACTCCCGTGTCCTTGCCGCACGCTGCGATCAGCAATACGGCTGCGGCGAATGTCGGGTAGAAGCTCGTCCTCATCATCGGATTCCAGTCGGCGTGTTCGGATTCAGTGCGTGGACTTGATCAGGTCCGCGGCCTTCTCGGCGATCATCATGGTCGGCGCGTTGGTGTTGCCGCCGAGCAGCGTCGGCATGATCGACGCGTCGATCACCCGCAGCCCCTGCGACGTGGCGCACGCACAGCCGCGCGTCCACCACCGCCATCGGATCGTTCCCGGACCCATCTTGCAGGTTCCGACCGGGTGGTACTGGGTGTCGGCGCGGGCGCGGATTCGGCGGCGATGCCTGCCGGATCGTCCATTTCGAACCGGATAGACCATCTTGCCCCGGACGCCATCGAACGGCTCCGAGCCGATGATGCGCATCTGCGCCTGCGCACCCTTGACCAGCAATTGCAGGTCGCGCTCGTCGTCGAGGAAACGCGGGTCGATCAGCGGCGCTTCGCGGGCATCGCGGCTCCGGAGGCGTCACTTCGCCGCGGCTGTATGGCCGCAACACATCCACGTGGCAGGAGATTCCGTGGCCCAGATGCAGCTTGCGGGCATGGTCGTCGACGATGGCGAGCACGAACACCAGTTGCAAGTCGGGCACCGTCGCTTCGGGCCGCGGAGCGGAAGAAGGCGCCGGCCTCGGCGTAGGTGCTGGTGACCATGCCCGAGCGCTTCCTGCGCCACTCGAGCGCCGCTCCGGCGAACCTGGCCACGCCCCGGAGCGACAGGCCGAAGGTCCTGGCATCGTTGCGCGCGCCGCCATGCCTGCACATAGTCGATATGGTCCTGCAGGTTCTTGCCGACGCCTGGCAGGTGCTGGATCACCGGGATGCCGAGGGCGCGGAGTTCGTCCGCGGGGCCGATTCCCGACAGCAACAGCAGTTGCGGCGAGCCGAACGCACCGGAGGCGAGAATGACTTCACGCCTGGCCCGCACCGTCTTCAATTCGCCATCCTGGCGAAGCTCGACCCCCATGGCGCGCTGGCCGTCGAACAGGACGCGGGCGGCCGAGGCTCCGGTCATGACAGTCAGGTTCGGGCGCGAAAGGTTTGGTGTCAGGTAGGCCTTGGCGGCGCTGCAGCGCTCGCCGTCCTTGTGGGTCACCTGGTAGAGAAACGCGCCCGCCTGCTCGGCGCCATTGCAGTCGGGATTCAGGGGCACGCCGTTCAGCGCCGCTGCATCGAGGAACATCTGGTTGATCGGGCTGGAATGGCGCGGATAGGTGACATTCAGCGGGCCGCCCTTGCCGTGGTAGGCGTCGTGAAAGTTCTCGTTGTGCTCGGATCGCTTGAAGTAGGGCAGTACCTCGTCGTACGACCAGCCGCTATTGCCGAGCGAGGCCCAATGGTCATAGTCCCAGCGGTGGCCGCGTACGTAGAGCATCGCATTGATGGAGCTCGAGCCACCCAGCGTCTTGCCTCGCGGCTGGTAGCCCCGCCGTCCATTGAGGCCGGGCTGCGGCACCGTTTTGTAGGCGTAGTTGTTCAGCCTGGTCGGCACCATCGCGATCACGGCCGCCGGCGCATGGATCAGCACGCTCTGGTCGGTACCGCCGGACTCGAGAAGGGCGACCGAGACCGAAGGGTCCTCGCTGAGCCGGGCGGCGAGGACGCAGCCGGCCGAGCCGGCGCCGACAATCACGTAATCGAATTCCATGGCTCGCCTCCCGGCCAGGGGTGCCGCCTGGCTGTCGGTACAGGATAAGTATTCGCGTCTGCGCCGGCCAATGCAAAACCTGCCTCGAGTTGATGCAAAAGGTATAATCGCGGCCTTGATCTTCACTTCGTTGGATCTATGGAACTCAACCTCGACCGCGTGCGCATCGCCGACCTCAAGAGCCGACTCGATTCGCTCAGGGGGTATCTTTGACTTCGATTCCAAGGTCGAACGCCTCGAAGAAGTAACCCGCGAGCTGGAAAACCCGGCCATCTGGAACGACCCGGACCGCGCCCAGGCGCTGGGCAAGGAACGTTCGCTGCTGGAAAAGACCGTCTCCGAGATCCGCTCCAATACCGATGGCCTGGTCGAGGCGGCCGAACTGCTGGACATGGCCGAGGCGGACAATGACGAGAGCACCGCCAAGGCGGTGATCGAGGATGTCGAAAAGATCGCGGCCCGGGTCGAGAAGCTCGAGTTCCAGCGCATGTTCTCCGGCGAGCTCGACGCCTCCAACTGCTTCGTCGACATCCAGGCCGGCGCCGGCGGCACCGAAGCCCAGGACTGGGCCGAGATGCTGCTGCGCATGTACCTGCGCTGGTGCGAGAGCCGCGGCTGGAAGACCGAGCTGATGGAAGTCAGCGGCGGCGACGTGGCCGGCATCAAGAGCGCCACCTTCCGGGTCGAGGGCGATTACGCCTACGGCTGGCTGAAGACCGAAATCGGCGTGCACCGCCTGGTGCGCAAATCGCCGTTCGATTCCGACAACCGCCGGCATACCTCGTTCACCTCGGTGTTCGTCAGCCCCGAGATCGACGACAACATCGAGATCGACATCAATCCCGCCGACCTGCGCACCGACGTCTATCGCTCCTCCGGCGCCGGCGGCCAGCACGTCAACAAGACCGAGTCCGCGGTCCGCATCACCCATATTCCGACCAATACCGTGGTCGCCTGCCAGACCGGCCGCAGCCAGCATCAGCAACCGCGACACCGCGATGAAGATGCTCAAGGCCAAGCTGTACGAACTGGAAGTGCAGAAGCGCAACGTCGAGAAGAATGCGCTGGAAGCCACCAAGTCCGATATCGGCTGGGGCAGCCAGATCCGCAACTACGTGCTCGACCAGAGCCGCATCAAGGATTTGCGCACCGGCATCGAACGCACCGATACTCAGAAAGTGCTGGATGGCGATCTCGACGAGTTCGTCGAGGCCAGCCTGAAATCAGGCCTGGCCGCAGGCTCGAAGCGACTCGATGCCGCCTGAGGCCGCTCCCGCGAATCCGACAGCCCCAATCCATGTTGGCCAATTGCATGAACGATCAAGTGCCGCACGACGAAAACCAGCTGATTGCCGAACGTCGCGCCAAGCTGAAGGCATTGCGCGAGCAGGGCATCGCCTTTCCGAATGATTTCAAGCGCGGCGACTACGCCGCAGGACCTGCAGCAGGAGTTCGCCGACAAGGACAAGATGGACGGCGGAAGCGCTGCGAGGGCACCGGACGCAAGGTGCAGATCGCCGGCCGCCTGATGGCCAAGCGGGTCATGGGCAAGGCCAGTTTCGCCCAGTTGCAGGACATGACCGGGCGCATCCAGCTTGTACCTGTCGGCCAGCGACCTGGGCGAAAGCTACGAGGCCTTCAAGGGCTGGGACGTGGGCGACATCGTCGGCGCCGTCGGCACGCTCACCCGCACCCGCACCGGCGAGCTGTCGGTCAAGGCCGGCACGCTGCGCCTGCTGACCAAGTCGCTGCGGCCGCTGCCGGACAAGTGGCATGGCCTGTCGGACGTCGAACAGCGCTATCGGCAGCGCTATGTCGACCTGATCGTCAATCCGGAGGCGCGCGAGGTCTTCATCAAGCGCTCGCAGGATCATCTCGGCGATGCGCGGCTGGCTCGATGCCCGGCGCTTCCTGGAAGTCGAAACGCCGATGATGCATTACATCCCGGGCGGCGCCGCGGCGAAGCCGTTCGTGACCCACCACAACGCGCTCGACCTCGACCTGTACCTGCGGGTGGCGCCGGAGCTCTACCTCAAGCGCCTGACGGTCGGCGGGCTCGAGCGCGTCTACGAGATCAACCGCAATTTCCGCAACGAGGGCGTGTCCACGCGGCACAACCCCGAGTTCACCATGCTCGAGCTGTACGAGGCCTATGCGACCTACGACGAAGTCATGGACCTGACCGAGGGCATGATTCGCGATATCGCGACCAAGTGTCCTCGGGACGACCGCGCTGACCTGGGAAGGCCAGCCGATCGATGTCGGCCCGGCCTTCCGGCGCTGGTCGATGACCGACGCGGTGCTCGAGCACAATCCCGGAGATCGAGCGCAGCCAACTGCGCGACCTGGAGGCGATGCGCGGCCACTGCCAGCGGCTGGGCATCCGCTTCAAGCCGAGCTACGGCTGGGGCAAGCTGTTGCTGGAAATCTTCGAGAAGACCGTCGAGCACACCCTGATCCAGCCGACCTTCATCACCGACCATCCGGTCGAAGTCAGTCCGCTGGCCCGCGCCAACGACGCCGATCCGGAGCTGACCGATCGCTTCGAGCTGTTCATCGGCGGCCAGGAAATCGCCAACGGCTTTTCCGAGCTCAACGATGCCGAGGACCAGGCGGCGCGCTTCGCCGCGCAGGTCGAGGCGAAGGAGGGCGGCGACGACGAGGCGATGCACTTCGACGCCGACTACATCCGCGCCCTGGAAGTCGGCCTGCCGCCGACCGGCGGGCTGGGCGTCGGCATCGATCGGCTGGTGATGCTGCTGACCGACTCGGCATCGATCCGCGACGTGCTGCTGTTCCCGTACATGCGGCCGGAATCGGCAGGCTGAGAACTTCCCGGCCTGCGCGGCAGGCCAGCGGTCGCCGCGTGGATCCGCGGAAAATTCAGCCGGCGGGCTTGGGACTGTCGCGCAGTTCGCGACGCAGGATCTTGCCGACGTTGGTCTTCGGCAGTTCTGTCGCGGAACTCGATGAGCGCGGCAGCTTGTAGCCGGTGAGTTCGTCTCGGCAGTAGCGCCCTGATCTCGTCGGCGGTCAGCGCCGGATCCTTGCTTGACGACGACCACCTTGACCGCTTCGCCGGATTTGTCGTCCGGCACGCCGACCGCGGCGACTTCCAGCACGCCCGGCATCAGTGGCGATCACGTCCTCGATCTCGTTCGGATACACGTTGAAGCCCGACACCAGGATCATGTCCTTCTTGCGGTCGACGATGTAGAAGAATCCCTTGTCGTCCATCTCGGCCGATGTCGCCGGTGTGCAGCCAGCCTTCGCGCATCGACCACCTTGGCGGTCTCTTCCGGACGCTGCCAGTAGCCGGCCATGACCTGCGGACCCGGATGCAGATTTCGCCGACCTCGTCCGACGCCGAGCGATGCTTGCCGTCGTCGTCCTTGAGGCACAGTTCGGTCGACGGAATCGGCAGGCCGATCGATGCCGTTGTAATCGCCGCCGAGGATGCTGACGGATTCATGCAGCACGGCGGGCGCGTTTCGGTCATGCCATAGGCCTCGACCAGCGAACAGCCGGTGACCTTCTTCCAGCGCTCGGCCACCGCGCGCTGCACGGCCATGCCGCCGCCGAGCGCCAGGTGCAGCCGTGCTAGAAGTCCACCTGGTCGAAGCCGGGCGTGTTCAGCAGGCCGTTGAACAGGGTGTTCACGCCGGTGATCGCCGGTGAAGTTGCTGCGGGCATTTCCTTGACGAAGCCCGGCATGTCGCGCGGATTGGTGATCAGCACGTTGAGGCCGCCGAACTTCATGAAGACCAGGCAATTCGAGGTCAGCGCGAAGATGTGGTAGAGCGGCAAGGCGGTGATCATGATCTCTTTGCCCTCGCGGATCGCAGTCCGTGCCGATCCAGGCCGAGGCCTGCTGCATGTTGGCCACCAGGTTGCGGTGGGTCAGCATCGCGCCCTTGGCCACGCCGGTGGTGCCGCCGGTGTACTGCAGGAAGGCGATGTCCTCGGGGCGGATGTCGACCTTGGGCAGGCGCTGTTCTCGCGCCGCGCTCGAGTGCCTCGTTGAAGCGCACCGCGCCGGGCATGTCGAAATCGGGAACCAGCTTTCTTGACGTGGCGGACCACGAAGTTGACCACCAGGGCCTTGGGGAAACCCGAGCATGTCGCCGATGCGGTGGTGATCACGCTGCTTGATCGGCGGTGTCCGCGAAGCACTTCCTGCCAGCATGTGGCGAAAGTTGTCGATCACCACGATGGCCGCAGGCGCCCGGCATCCTTGAGCTGGTGCTTGAGCTCGCGCGGCGGTGTACATCGGGTTGGTGTTCACCACGGTCAGGCCGGCGCGCAGGACGCCGAACATGCGCGATCGGGTATTGCAGGACGTTGGGCATCATCATCGCGACCCGGTCGCCCTTCTTGAGCTTGAGCTCGTTCCAGCAGCTAGGCCCGCGAAGGCGGCGCTGAGACGGTCGATCTCGCTCGTAGGTGAGCGTCTTGCCCATGTTGCTGAAGGCCGGGCTTGTCGCGGAACTGGTCGCACGACTCTTCCAGCATCGCAGACATGCGACGCAAATTCCTCGAGGTTGACCTCCGCCGGGGTACCCTTGGGATAAGTCTGCCAGCCAGGGATCTTCTCGGTGCCCATGCTGTTCCTCGATGTCCGTGTCTGCCCCTTGGTCCCGTATGCGGCAGCGCAGCAAAGGCCTGCGGCAGCGGGTAATCCGCTCGATTGGAGCATACGACCCCATAGGTGGCAAGGCGCGATCGGGCGCTGCGGCCGCACTGCTGGTCGCGCTCCTGGCCGCGCTGCTCGCGGGCTTCGCTGCAGACGGGAGCCGCCCGAGCAGCGCCTGCGTGCCGACGCTGGCGGCCATGCAGGCAGGCGGCCGAGGCCCATCGTCCGGGCGATTTGTCGAGCGCATCAGCGCGAGACTTCGACGGCGGGCGGGAGGGGTCGACCGGCAATCGTTCCGCGCTACGTGCTCGCCGGGCAGATGCTGAGCTCGGAGTCGCATCGAGTTGATCCTCGGAGCCCTGAAATCGTGTTGCACGGAGCGCGCGCCACCGTGACGGTCGACGCTCACGGTGATCGGCGGCCACTTCCTGCCCGAGCGTGGCGAGCGCCTGCAGGTCGAGTCGGGCTGGCGCCTCGAGGACGGCGACTGGCTTTGCTATATCCGCGCAGTGGACGCGGTCGTGGAGGCAGCCCGGGCGCGGCAATAGATTGCGCCGAAGCCGCCCCGCGGGCCGAGCCGGATCAGGCGGCTTTGCGCGGCTTGGCCAGCTGGCGCAGCACGTACTGCAGGAGCCGCCGTGGCGGATGTACTCCACTTCCTTGGGCGTCAGCAGCAGCACCTTGCGCCTTGAAGCACCTTTCGCCGGCGGGGCTGCTGGCCACCACCTCGGCCACCTTGCTGGCGCCGTCCGCCAGGCCGGCGATGGTCGAATGACTTCATCGCCCTTGAGGCCGAGGGTCTGCGCGTTCTCGCCGGCCATGAACTGCAGCGGCAGCACGCCCATGCCGACCAGGTTGGAGCGATGGATGCGCTCGAAAGCTCTCGGCGATCACCGCCTTGACCCCCAGCAGCATCGTGCCCTTGGCGGCCCAGTCACGCGAGGAGCCGGTCCCGTATTCCTTGCCCGCCAGACCACCAGCGGGACCTTGTCGGCCTTGTAGCGCTGCGCCGCGTCGTAGATCGCCAGCTTGTCGCCGCTGGGATAGTGGATCGTGTTGCCGCCTTCCTCGCCGCCCAGCATCAGGTTCTTGATGCGGATGTTGGCGAAGGTGCCGCGCACCATCACGTCGTCGTTGCCGCGCCGCGCAGCCGTAGGAGTTGAAGTCGACCTTGGTGACGCCGCGGCCCTGCAGGAACGCGCCGGCGGGCGAACTCGCCTTGATGTTGCCGGCGGGCGAGATGTGGTCGGTGGTGATCGAGTCGCCGAACACGCCGAGTGCGCGCGCGCCGTGGATGTCCTCGATGCTGCCCACGTCCATCGTCATGCCCTCGAAGTAGGGCGGGTTCTTGATGTAGGTCGACGCCTCGTCCCACTGGTAGAGCGCGCCGTCCGGCGAGGCCATCCGCGTTCCAGCGCGCTGTCGCCGGCGAACACGTTGGCGTAGTTGCGGCTTGAACATGCTCCGGGCCGATCGTGCGCGCGATGGTGTCGCCGATCTCCTGGTTGCTCGGCCAGATGTCGCGCAGGTAGACCGGCTTGCCGTCGCTGCCGGTGCCGAGCGGCTCGGCTGGTCAGGTCGATGTCGACCGTTCCGGCCAGCGCATAGGCCACGCACCAGCGGCGGCGAGGCCAGATAGTTCATCTTCACCTCCGGATGCACGCGGCCCTCGAAGTTGCGGTTGCCCGAAAGCACCGGATGCCACGACCAGGTCGCCGTCGGCGATCGCCTTGGACGACTTCCGCCGGCAGCGGCCCGGAATTGCCGATGCAGGTCGTGCAGCCGTAGCCGACGACGATAGAAGCCGAGCTGCTCGAGGTCGTCCGATCACGCCGGCCTTCTTCAGGTAATCGGTGACCACCAGCGAGCCCGGGGCCAGCGAGGTCTTGACCCAGGGCTTGACCTTGAGCCCGCGCGCCACCGCGTTGCGGGCCACCAGGCCCGCGCCCAGCATCACCGCCGGATTGGAGGTGTTGGTGCACGAGGTGATCGCGGCGATCACCACCGCGCCGTCCTTCACTCGCCATTCCGTTTCACCGCGTCGAGCCGTGCATGGACGGACCTCTGGCCGACGGCGGTGGCGCCGCCTTCGTCTTCGAACTTGCGCGCACTTCGGCCGTTCTTGGTCTTGCGGCCGGCCGTCAGCGCGTTCACGTTGGCGCCGAAGTTCGCCTTCATGTCCGACAGCAGCACGCGATCCTGCGGGCGCTTGGGGCCCGCCAGCGACGGCTTGACCGTGCCCATGTCCAGTTCCAGGGTGGCGCTGTAGTCGGCGTTCCACCGTCGCGTCGCGCCACAGGCCCTGCGCCTTGGCATAAGCCTCGACCAGCGCGATCTGCGTCCTCGCTGCGCCCGGACAGGCGCAGGTAGTTCAGTCGACTCGCCATCGATCGGGAAGATGCCGCAGGTGGCGCCGTACTCCGGCGCCATGTTGGCGATGGTGGCGCGATCGGCCAGCGGCAGGTGGTTCGAGGCCGGCGCCGAAGAACTCGACGAACTTGCCGACCACGCCGTGCTTGCGCAGCATCTGGGTCACGGTCAGCACCAGGTCGGTGGCGGTCGCGCCCTCCGGCAGCTTGCCGGTCAGCTTGAAGCCGACCACTTGCGGGAATCAGCATCGAACTCGGCTGGCCGAGCATCGCCGCCTCCGCCTCGATGCCGCCGACGCCCCAGCCCAGCACGCCGAGGCCGTTGATCATCGTGGTGTGCGAGTCGGTGCCGAACACGGTGTCCGGGAAGCTACCTGCCACTCGCCGTCCTTCTCCGCGGCCATCACCACGCGGGCGAGGTTCTCCAGGTTGACCTGGTGGACGATGCCGGTGTTGCGGCGGCACCACCTTGAAGTTGTTGAACGCCTTCTGGCCCCAGCGCAGGAAGGCTGTAGCGCTCGCTGTTGCGCGCGAACTCGATCTTGACGTTGACGTCCAGCGCATCGGGCCTTGCCGAACGTATCGACCTGCACCGAGTGGTCGATCACCAGTTCGGCCGGGACCAGCGGGTTGATCCGGTTCGCCGAGCCGCCGAGCTTGCTCACGTGCATCGCGCATGGCCGCCAGGTCGACCACGCAGGGCACGCCGGTGAAATCCTGCAGCACCACCCGCGCCGGCATGAAGGCGATCTCGGTGTCCGGCTCGGCGCTTGGTATCCCAGTTGGCGACCGCTTCGATCTGCCTTGCGGTCACCGTGACGCCGTCTTCGCAGCGCAGCAGGTTCTCCAGCAGGATCTTCATCGAAAACGGCAGCCGCGCCAGGTTGAATCGCTCGCCGAGCTTGGCCAGGCTGCAGATGGTGTAGGCGGTGCCGTTGACGGTCAGAGTGTCGCGGGTGGCGAAGGAATCGGTCATTGGTGTCTCCGGAGTGGCGAGATGGCATGGCATTCCAGACGGATCGAACACGTCGCGAAGCCCACTATTATGGCTGCAATCAGGAGCGTGGCTGGCAGTTCCGACCATGGCGCCGGCGCGAGAACAGCAGGTCCCAGTAGCCGCCGCCCATCTGCCGCCACAGGACGGCCGAGCGCAGCGCGGCCAGCAGGGCCGCGCGGACTTCGCCACCACGCCTGGCTGGCTCAGGTAGACGCGGTTGCCCTGCACCAGCACCCGCGGCCTGAGCGGGCTGATCTGTCGCCGTACAGCTCGCCCAGGCGTCCGAGCACCGTGGGATGGGTCGGTCCCCAGTGCTCGCGTTGCCGGTCGATTTCCTCGAGTGCCCTTGCGCACGCCTTCGACGCGTCGCCGGCCGGGGCGATGAATCGCCGTTCGAGGTGCAGGACATTCATGGCGATCCGGGTCTGGGCCGGTATCCCGGCCGCTGCCATCGAGTCGGGCGATGACCCGGCGCAGGCCGGGCTCGAGTTCGGCGCGCCGCCGAACATGGCTTCCGGTCGACTCGGCATCGAAGCGCAACAGGCTGTTGATGCAGGCGGCCAGCGGCCGGGTTTCGGCCTGGCCGTTGTTGGCCATCTGCTGGACGAGCCTGATCGCCTGGAGCAGGCCGGCCAGGGCGAGGACGCGATCTTTCATGCCGCCATGTTTCCCTGTTGCCGCTCGAGGCGGGCATCGGTGCGCAGTATCACCGCTCCGCCCAGGCATTCGTCGCCTGGTAGAACACCACCGACTGGCCGGGCGTCACCGCGCGCTGCGCCGCCTGAAGCGGACGCTCACGCCGCCGTCCTCGCCGACGCTCACCGTGCAGGCTTCGTCACGCTGGCGGTAGCGGGTCTTGGCCGTGCATCGAAGCGGGTCGCCGGGCGGCGCGCCGGCCACCCAGTGCGCCGGTTCGCTGCACCAGTTCGCCGCGACAGCAGCCATGGGCTGTCGATGCCCTGGTCGACGATCAGGATGTTGCGTGCCGACATCCTTGCCGACGACGAACCAGGGCGCCTCCGGGCGGCCCTTGACGCCGCCGATGCCCAGGCCGTCGCGCTGGCCGAGGGTGTAGTAGAAGACGCCGCTGTGCTCGCCGACGCGTTGTGCCGTCGACGCTGCGGATCTCGCCCGGCTCGCGCCGGCAGGTACCGCGCGAGGAACCCGCGGAAATCGCGCTCGCCGATGAAGCAGATGCCGGTGGAATCCTTCTTCTGGGCGGTCGCCAGGCCCGCCTCGGCGGCCAGTCGCCGCACCTCGGGCTTGGGCAGTTGGCCGATCGGGAACAGGGTCGCGGCCAGCGGCTCCTGGCCGAGCTGATGCAGGAAGTAGCTCTGGTCCTTGTCGGGATCGACGCCGCGCAGCAGGCGCCAGCGTCCCGCGCGCCAGGCGATCCGCGCGTAGTGCCCGGTGGCGATCCTCTCGGCGCCGAGGTCCCGCGCATCATCGAGGAAGGTCCTGAACTTGATCTCGCGGTTGCACAGCACGTCCGGATTGGGGGTGCGTCCGGCGCGATACTCGGCCAGGAAGTGCTCGAACACGCCGCCCCAGTACTCCTCGGCGAAATTGCGCGCGTAGAAAGGGATTCCCAGCTTGCCGCACACGGCGAGCGCATCGCGCGCGATCCTCCTCGGCCCGGCAGTCGCCGGCAGCCGTCCTCTTCCCAGTTCTGCATGAACAGGCCGGCGATGTCCTCGCCCTGCTGCTTGAGCAGCAGGGCGGCCACCGAGGAATCGACGCCGCCGGAGACTCCGACGATGACGCGCGGCGATGCTCACGGCAGGTGCGCCAGCGGCGTCCAGCGGGAAGCGGCGGCCGGCAAGGAAGTCCTCGACGACCCGCCAGACCAGGGGGCTGCGGTGACGCTGCGCTGTCGGCCTGAAGCTCCGCCGGCGTCATCCAGAGGGCCTGGACGATGCCCTCGTCGAGCGCCCGGTCGGCCTCGTGCTCGACGCGGTTCGGCGGCGAAGGCCATGCGCAGGTAGTGCCGGCCGCCTGATCCGTCGCTTTCCGCCGGCGCCTTCCATTGGTAGGCGCCGACAAAGGCGGTCAGGCGAACGTGCCAGCCGGTCTCCTCCAGGGTTTCGCGCACGGGCGGCGGCCAGCAGCGATTCATCCGGTTCCAGGTGCCCGGCGGGCTGGTTGAGCACCTGCAGCCCCTGCACGGCCTCCTCCACCATCAGCAATTGTCCGTCGCGAACCACGATGGTGGCCACGGTCACGTCGGGTTGCCAGAACTGGCCGCGGCGGTAATTCAATCGGGAACCATCCTTGCTGTCAGTGGCGCCAGCCCGGCCCCGAACGTCATTTTGGTGTGAAATCCGGCTTTCGTCCATCGAGGGCCGGTCCGGTCTTGCATCCTGTCCCGGCCGGCCCGATTTATACTCGCGCCATGGCCAAGAAACCCGACAGCGAACACGAGTACGAACATGGCACGATGGTGGAGACCTCGAAACCCGAGGTTCTGCGGCCACCGCTCTACCAGGTCGTGCTGCTTAACGATGATTTCACGCCGATGGATTTCGTGGTGGAGGTGCTGCAGGTCTTCTTCGCCATGAACCGGAAAAGGCGACCCAGGTCATGCTCCACGTCCACACCCGCGGCAAAGGCGTTTGCGGCGTCTACACGCGGGAAGTGGCTGAATCGAAAGTGTCCCAGGTGAACGAGTTTTCCCGCTATGCATCAACATCCACTGTTGTGCAGCATGGAAAAAGCCTAGGCTGGAAATCAGGCAGGTTTGACCCCATAGATGGGGAAACCTTTTGGAGACCGAAATGTTCAGCAAGGATCTCGAATACTCCATCGGCCAGTGCTACAAGCAGGCGCGGGAAGCCCGCCATGAATTCATGACCGTGGAGCACCTGCTGCTGGCGCTGCTCGAAAACCCCGCCGCCATCGCCGTGCTCAAGGCCTGCGGATCCAACCAGGCCAAGCTGGCAGACGGCCTGCGCCAGGTCATCAACGACAGCGTGCCGGTGCTGCCGGCCGACGACGTGCGCGACACCCAGCCCACGCTCGGATTCCAGCGCGTGCTGCAGCGCGCGGTCTACCACGTGCAGTCGTCCGGGCAAGAAGGAAGTCACCGGCGCCAACGTGCTGGTCGCCATCTTCGGCGAGAAGGATTCACATGCCGTTTACCTCCTGCAGCAGCAGGACATCAGCCGCCTCGACGTGGTCAACTATCTCTCGCACGGCATCGCCAAGGTCGGCGACGAGCCGAGGCCAAGACCCAGCCGGGCGAGCCCAAGGCCGAGTCCGAGAACGGCGAGGAGCCCAAGGGCAATCCGCTGCAGGAGTTCGCCAGCAACCTCAACGAACTCGCCCGCGAGGGCAAGATCGACCCGCTGGTCGGCCGCGAGGACGAAGTCGAGCGCACCATCCAGGTGCTGTGCCGCCGGCGCAAGAACAACCCGCTGTACGTCGGCGAGTCCGGCGTCGGCAAGACCGCGCTGGCCGAAGGCCTGGCCTGGCGCATCGTCGAAGGCCGGGTGCCCGAAGTGCTGAGCGACGCCATCATCTATTCGCTCGACCTGGGCGCGCTGGTCGCCGGCACCAAGTACCGCGGCGATTTCGAGAAGCGGCTCAAGGCCGTGCTCGCGCAGATGAAGAAGGAGCCGCGCGCGATCCTGTTCATCGACGAGATCCACACCATCATCGGCGCCGGCTCGGCGTCGGGCGGCACCATGGACGCGTCCAACCTGATCAAGCCGGTCCTGCAGAATCGGCGAGCTGCGCTGCATCGGCTCGACCACGTTCCAGGAATACCGCGGCGTGTTCGAGAAGGACCGCGCGCTGGCCCGCCGGTTCCAGAAGATCGACGTGGTCGAACCTTCGATCGCCGAAGCCGTGGCGATCCTGCACGGGCTGATTTCGCGCTACGAGGCGCACCACGAAGTCGATTACAGCTCGGAGGCGATCCAGGCCGCGGTGGACCTGTCGGTCAAGCACATCAGCGACCGCCTGCTGCCCGACAAGGCCATCGACGTGATCGACGAGGCCGGCGCCCGCCAGCGCCTGACGCCTGGCCGCCGATCGCAAGGACCTCGATCGACGTGGAGGAGGTCGAACTGATCGTGGCCAAGATGGCGCGCATCCCGACCAAGCAGGTTTCCGCTTCCGACAAGGACGTGCTGCGCAACCTCGAGCGCAACCTGAAGATGGTCATTTTCGGCCAGGATCCGGCGATCGAGACCCTGGTCTCGGCGATCAAGCTGGCGCGCTCGGGCCTGGCCAACCCGGACAAGCCGATCGGCAATTTCCTGTTCGCCGGTCCGACCGGCGTGGGCAAGACCGAAGTCACCAAGCAACTGGCGATGCAGTTGGGCATCGAGCTGGTCCGCTTCGACATGTCCGAGTACATGGAATCGCATTCGGTCAGCCGCCTGATCGGCGCGCCTCCCGGCTACGTCGGCTTCGACCAGGGCGGCCTGTTGACCGAGAAGATCGTCAAGACGCCGCACTGCGTGCTGTTGCTCGATGAGATCGAGAAGGCGCATCCGGATGTGTTCAACATCCTGCTGCAGATCATGGACCACGGCGTGCTGACCGACACCAACGGCCGCGAGGCGAATTTCCGAACGTGATCGTGGTGATGACCACCAATGCCGGCGCCCAGCAGGCGGCGCGCCGGACCATGGGCTTCGTCGAGCAGAACCATTCGACCGATGCGATGGAGGTGATCCGCAAGGGTTTCACGCCGGAGTTCCGCAACCGCCTGGACGCGATCATCCAGTTCCAGGGCCTGGGCTTCGAGCACATCCTGCGCGTGGTCGACAAGTTCCTGATCGAGCTGGAAAGCCAGTTGCACGACAAGCACGTCAGCCTTTCGGCGACGCCCGCGGCCCGGCAGTGGCTGGCCGAGCATGGCTTCGATCCGCAGATGGGTGCGCGGCCGATGTCGCGCCTGCTGCAGGACAAGGTCAAGCGTCCGCTGGCCGACGAACTGCTGTTCGGCAAGTTGGTTGCCGGAGGCCGTGTCGTGGTCGATGTCAGCGACGGCGAGTTGGTGGTCGAGGCGCGGCCGGAGCCGGAGAAACTGTTGCCGGCGACCGTCGACTAGACGGCCACCGTGGGCTAAATGAAAAACGGCGGCCAATGGCCGCCGTTTTCTTATGGTTCCCGCGACGCGCCTGAGCGCGCGTTACTTCATGCGGTAGGTGATGCGGCCCTTGGTCAGGTCGTAGGGCGTCATCTCGATCTTGACCTTGTCGCCGGTGAGGATGCGGATGTAGTTCTTGCGCATGCGGCCCGAGATATGGGCGGTGACAACATGGCCGTTCTCGAGCTTCACCCGGAACACCGTATTGGGCAGGGTTTCGAGGATCGTGCCTTCGAATTCGATGGAATCGTCTTTGGACATGCTTCGCTTCAGGATGTGGTCGACCACATAAGTGGACAATGATGCCACAGGCCCGGCTTCCAAGCAAAAATTTCGTTAATCCAAGGGCTTGCCGAAGCCCGCCGCAGGCCAGTCTTCGACGCAAGGCGCCCAGGAGCCGGGTCGTCCGGTCATGGCGACGAGCGCCTCGACCCGGGCCATGAACTGCTCGCGCGGCAGGCGTTGCGCCCCCAGGGAAACAAGATGCGGGTTTTCGAGCTGGGCGTCGATCAGCGGCCAGCCCCACTGGTCCAGCAGGCGGACAAGCCCGGCCAGCGCCAGCTTGGATCCGCCGGATTGCGCGCTGAACATGCTCTCGCCGAAGAACATCCTGCCGACGGCCACGCCATAGATCCCACCGACCAAGGTCTGCCCGGCGAAGACCTCGATGCTGTGCGCATGGCCCAGGCGATGCAGTTCGATATAGGCCGCGACCATGTCGGCGGTAATCCAGGTGCCGTCCTGTCCCGGCCGGGGCGTGGAGGCGCAGGCGGTGATGACCTGGCGAACGCGGTGTCGGCGCGAAGCGTCCAGGTCGACTTCCTGAGCTGGCGACGAAACCGCGACGGCAGCTCGAAGCTCGCCGTCTCGAACACCATTCGCGGATCCGGACTCCACCACAGGATGGGCTGGCCTTCGCCGAACCACGGGAAGATGCCATGCCGGTAGGCGTTCAACAGCCGGGTCGGACTGAGGTCTCCGCCAGCCGCGAGCAGTCCGTCGGGCTCGCGCAAGGCGCGCTGCACCGGCGGGAAGGGCGCGTTCGGGTCAGGACCGAGCAGGGAGATCGGCAGGCGGCTCACGGAAGGGACTGTGCTGGAGGACAGCCTCACGATAGCGCAGGACCGAGCTTCGTTCCTCCTCGCACCAGGGGCGCAACGCTTCGGCAAACCGCGAATCGGCGATGAAGTGCCGGCTGTGGGTGATCTCCGGCAGGAAGCCGCGGGCAATCTTGTGCTCGCCCTGCGCGCCGGGTTCGAAGGCGTGCAGGCCTTCGCGCAGGCAGTATTCGATGCCCTGGTAGTAACAGGTCTCGAAATGCAGCCCGGGCACCGTTTCGCTGGCGCCCCAGTAGCGGCCGTAAAGCGTGTCGCTGCCTCGCAGGTACAGGGCGCCTGCGATTGTCTCGCCTGCTCGCTGCGCGAGCACCAGCAGCATCTGTCGCGGCAGGTGCGCCGCCAGATGGCGGATGAAGCCCAGGGTCAGCGCCGGCTGGTTGCCCTTGTCGGTCTGGGTCATGCAATAGAACCCGTGCATGGCGACCAGGTCGTCATCGCTGGCCTCATCGCCATGGACCACCCGGAAGGTGACTCCGGCGCGCCGGACCTGCTCCCGCTCCGCGCGAAGGTTCTTGCGCTTCTTGCTCGAAAAGGCGGCGAGGAATTGTTCGAAGTCCGTCCAGCCGCCCCAGTTGCGCCACTGGAACTGGACGTCGCCACGCGCGAGCCAGCGATCGTCGAAGGCGCCGAGTTCGCGCTCGGGCAGGAAATTCACGTGCAGGGATGACAGGCGGTCGTGCCGGACCCGATCGAGCATGGCGTCCAGCAGCGCACCGCGGCGTGTGTCATCGCGTGCCAGCAACCGCGGCCCGGTGACGGGCGAGTAGGGCACGGCGACCAGCCACTTGGGGTAGTAGTCCAGTCCATGCTGCGAATAGGCGTGCGCCCAGGCATGGTCGAAGACGAACTCGCCGTGCGAGTTACCCTTCAGATAAGCAGGCGCCGCGGCAACCAGCCTGTCGTGCTCGAACAGGGCCGCATGCTGCGGCAGCCAGCCCCAGCGCGGCTTCAGGCAGTTGTGCTGCTCCAGGCCGAGCAGGAAGGCGTGGCTGACGAACGGATTGCTGCCGTCGTGCAGGGCGTCCCACTGGTCGGCAGGCAGTTGTTCCAGCGATGGGATCAGGCGCAGCGACATCGGCAGCTCGCGCCGCCTAATGTTCCATGTCGAGGAATTTCTCGGCGTCGAGCGCGGCCATGCAGCCGAAGCCGGCGGAGGTGATTGCCTGGCGGTAAACCTGGTCGGCGACGTCCCCGGCGGCGAATACACCGGGGACCGAAGTCGCCGTTGCGTTGCCATCCAGGCCGGACTTGATGGTGATGTAGCCGTTGCGCATCGCCAGTTGGCCTTCGAACAGGGACGTGTTCGGCGTGTGCCCGATCGCCACGAAGAATCCCTGCACCGCGATTTCGCGCAGCTTCTCGTCGTCGATGCCGCGGATGCGCATGCCGGTGACCCCGGAGTCATCGCCGAGGACTTCATCGACGGCATGGTTCCAGATCAGCTCGACCTTGCCGGCCGCGGCGCGCGCGAACAACTTGTCCTGCAGGATCTTCTCGGCGCGCAGCTTGTCGCGACGATGCACCAGGTAGACCTTGCGCGCGATGTTCGACAGGTACAGCGCTTCCTCGACGGCGGTATTGCCGCCGCCGATCACGGCCACGTCCTGGTCGCGGAAGAAAAAGCCGTCGCAGGTGGCGCAGGCGGAAACGCCCTTGCCCATGAACTTCTGTTCCGAAGGGATGCCCAGGTACTTGGCGCTGGCGCCGGTGGTGATGATCAGTGCGTCGGAGGTGTATTCGCCCGATGTCGCCCTTGAGCCGGAACGGCCGGCGCGACAGGTCCGCGGAGTGGATGTGGTCGAAGATGATCTCGGTCTCGAAGCGCTCGGCATGCGCCTGCATGCGCTCCATGAGCGCGGGGCCCATCAGGCCATGCGCGTCGCCAGGCCAGTTGTCCACTTCGGTGGTGGTCATCAACTGGCCGCCTTGCTGCAGTCCGGTGACCAATACCGGCTTCAGGTTGGCGCGGGCCGCGTAGACGGCGGCGGAGTAGCCGGCGGGGCCGGAACCGAGGATCAGCAACTGGGCATGCTTGGGAACGGTCATTATCTGAGGGGCTTTTGTTGGGAAAGGGCGGCGTGGCCGGACGCTGTTCGCGTAGCCTAAGCTTGGGGTTCGCGGGGCGCTAAATCAAGGCGGCAATCGGTCGCGGGCCGGTGCTTGGGCGGCGAGCGCCTGACGTTCCGGACTGTGAAGGTGGTCGGGTTTTACGGTATAACTCCGCAAGCAATGACGCTGTCGACTCCTTGACCTGAGGCTGATTCCCCCGGTGGCTCGAACTTCGGAAAAATCCCCCCGTACAGGCGACGACCGTCGGCAGAAGCTTTGGCGTGAACTGGCGCTGGTGGCGATCGCGCCGCTCTTGCTCTACCTGCTCGCCAGCCTGGCCAGCTATTCGACCGACGACCCGGGTTGGTCCCGCACCGGAAGCGTGGCCGGCGCCTTGCACAATATCGGCGGACTGGTCGGGGCGTACATGGCCGACCTGGCTTTCTGGTTTTTCGGCTTCGTCGCCTACTCGGTGCCTTTCGTGCTCGGCGGCATCGCCTGGATCGCCTTGTTCGGTCTGGACTCGGATGGTGATGGCCGCGTCGATTTCGGGCCGGCCTTGCGGCTGATCGGCATTGTCGGCTTCCTGGTCAGCGCCAGCGGCCTCCTGCACCTGCTTGGCGGCGCGTCGCCCAACCTGCCGGCGGAGTCCGGTGGCATCCTCGGCCACTGACCGGGCGATCGATGCACAGTGTTTTCGGCGGCATGGGCGGCAACCTGTTCCTGTTCACCGTCTTCATGCTCTCGGTGACGCTGGCCACCGGCATGAGCTGGTTCGCCCTGATGGACTGGATTGGCGCACTGGTGTTGACACGGCGTCGCCCGGTTCTCCGAGAAGAAGCAGGAAGCGGCCGAATGGCAGCGCACGCGTACCTTGCGCGAGGAGCGCGAAGAAGTGCGCAAGGTCGATACCGAGAAGCGCGCCAAGCGCGAGCCGATGCGGATCGAACCGCCGGCCAAGACCGTGATCGAGAAAAGCGAACGCGCCGCAGCGCGAACAGCAGATCCCGCTGTTCAACGCCGGTGGCGAAATGCCGTTGCCGCCGCTGTCGCTGCTGGATGACCCCAAGCCGCAGGCCAAGGGCTATTCGCGAAGAGACGCTGGAAACGCTGTCGCGGCAGATCGAGTTCAAGCTCAAGGATTTCCGCATCGAGGCCCAGGTGGTCGGCGCCTATCCCGGCCCGGTGATCACCCGCTTCGAGATGGAGCCGGCGCCCGGCGTCAAGGGCAGCCAGATTTCCATCGCTCGACAAGGACATCGCCCGCGGCCTGTCGGTAAGGTCGCGTGCGCGTGGTCGATGTGATCCCGGGCAAATCGGTGGTCGGCCTGGAGATCCCCAACAGCCAGCGCGAGATGATCTACCTGTCCGAGATTGCTGCGCTCGAAGGAATACGACAAGTCGCGCCAGCCCGCTGACGCTGGCGCTGGGCAAGGACATCGGCGGCCGCCCGGTGGTCGCCGACCTGGCGCGATGCCGCACCTGCTGGTGGCCGGCACCACCGGCTCCGGCAAGTCGGTGGCGGTCAACGCGATGGTGCTGAGCCTGCTGTACAAGGCCAGCGCCAAGGAAGTGCGCATGCTGATGGTCGATCCGAAGATGCTCGAGCTGTCGGTCTACCAGGGCATTCCGCACCTGCTGGCGCCGGTGGTCACCGACATGAAGGAAGCCGCCAACGGCTGCGCTGGTGCGTGGCCGAGATGGAGCGGCGCTACAAGCTGATGGGCGCGGTCGGCGTGCGCAACCTGGCCGGCTTCAACCGCAAGGTGCAAGGACGCCAAGGACGCCGGCCAGCCGCTGATGGACCCGCTGTTCATGCCGCCAATCCCGACGCTCGGGCGAAGCGCCGCGGCCGCTCGAAGCCGTTGCCCTACATCGTCGTGTTCATCGACGAGTTCGCCGACATGATGATGATCGTCGGCAAGAAGGTGGAGGAGCTGATCGCGCGCCTGGCGCAGAAAGCGCGCGCCGCCGGCATCCACCTGATCCTCGCCACGCAGCGGCCGTCGGTGGACGTGATCACCGGCCTGATCAAGGCCAACATTCCCGACCCGCATCGCCTTCCAGGTGTCGAGCAAGATCGATTCGCGCACCATCCTCGACCAGTCCGGCGCGGAAACCCTGCTGGGCCATGGCGACATGCTGTACCTGCCGCCCGGCACGGCCATGCCCGAGCGCGTGCACGGCGCCTTCGTCAGCGACGAGGAAGTGCATCGCGTGGTCGAGCATCTGAAGCAGCACGGCGGCGCGCCCGATTACGTCGACGGCGTGCTCGAGGAAGTGCAGACCTGGGCGACGGCGTGGTGGTCGGCGCCGACCGGCCTGCCGGAGTCCGGCGGCAGGCAGTGGCGACGAATCGGACCCGCTGTACGACGAGGCCGTGAGGATCGTGACCGAAACCCGGCGCGCCTCGATTTCCGGCGTGCAGCGCCGCCTGAAGATCGGCTACAACCGCGCCGCGCGCCTGATCGAGGCGATGGAGGCGGCCGGCATCGTCTCGCCGCCGGAACACAACGGCGACCGCAGCGTGCTGGCGCCGCCGCCCCCTCGCAACTGAGCCTGTCGGGCTGGCGTTCATCCGGCCTGCGGCAAACTTTCGCTGCCCCTTCCGAAGAGCCCCGAATGAAGCACTCCATCCGTATCGCCGTCGCCCTGTGCGCGCTGCTGCTGAGCACCAGCGTGTTTGCCAATGCGCGCGAACAGCTGACGGCCTTCACCAAGGGCCTGACCGGACTCGATGCGCGCTTCGATCAGCGCGTCTTCGATCCCAACGGCCGTCCATCCGAGTCCAGTTCCGGCAGCGTCAAGCTGTCGGCTCCGCGGCAGTTTCGCTGGGAATACCAGAAGCCCGCGCCGCAACTGATCGTCGCCGATGGCAACCACATCTGGGTTTACGATCCGGACCTCGAGCAGGTGACGGTGCGCAACCAGAGTTTCGAGGAGCAGGGCAGCCCGCTGTCCGTGCTGATCGATCCGAGCGAGCTCGACCGCCAGTACAAAGTCAGCGAGGGCGGCACCAGCAACGGGCTGTCGTGGCTGGTGTTGCTGCCGAAGAAGGCCGAGGACGCGCCGTTCCAGAAGGCGAAGCTGGGCTTCAGCGCCCGCGGCCTGGTGCGCATGGAGCTCAACGATGCCCTCGGCCAGCGCACGGTGATCGGCTTCAGCGCCTGGCGGCGCAACCCGAGCTTTCCTGCCGGCACCTTCAAGTTCACCCCGCCGGCTGGTACCGACGTGGTCGGCGACGTCAGCCCGGCCGCGACCGTGACGCCCCTGCGCAACTGAGTCGCTCCTACACGCTAGAATTGGCTGGTGCGCAAAGCCAAGTCCGACACCGCTTCGTTGTTCCAGCCGCCGAGCGCGCTGAAGCCACTGGCCGAGCGCATGCGGCCGGCGACGCTCGACGAGATGGTCGGCCAGCGACGCCTGCTGGCGCCCGGCTCGCGCGCTGCGCCGGGCGGTCGAATCCGGTCACGTGCATTCGATGATCCTGTGGGGACCGCCGGGCTGCGGCAAGACCACGCTGGCGCTGCTGCTTGCCAAGTATTCGGATGCGCGAGTTCCGGGCGATATCCGCGGTGCTGTCCGGGCTGCCCGAAGTTCGCCTGGTGCTCGCCGAGGCGCAGAGCCAGTTCGAGCAGGGCCGTCGGACCGTGCTGTTCGTCGACGAGGTGCACCGCTTCAACAAGACGCAGCAGGACGCCTTCCTTCCGCATATCGAGCGCGGCTCGATCCTGTTCGTCGGCGCGACCACGGAAAACCCGAGCTTCGAGCTGAACTCGGCGCTGCTTTCGCGCTGCCGCGTGCATGTGCATGGAATCGGTGGCGCAGTCCGACATCGTCGAATCCATGCGCCGCGCGCTGGAGGACTCCGAGCGCGGCCTGGGCGCGCTGCAACTGCGAATCTCCCCCGACAACCTCGCCCTGATCGCCCAGGCCGCCGACGGCGATGTCCGGCGTGGCCTGACCCTGCTGGAGATCGCCGCCGAGCTGGCGCGGACGAGGGCGGCGAGATCACGCGAATCGACGCTGGCGCAGGTGCTCGCCGATCGCACCCGGCGTTTCGACAAACAGGGCGAGCAGTTCTACGACCAGATCTCCGCGCTGCACAAATCGGTGCGCAGCTCCAATCCCGATGCCGCGCTGTACTGGCTGACGCGGATGCTCGACGGCGGCTGCGATCCCGGCTACCTGGCCCGGCGGATGACCCGGATGGCGGTCGAGGATGTCGGCCTGGCCGATCCGCGCGCGCTGCAGATGGCGCTCGAGGCCTGGGATGCGTTCGAACGCCTCGGCAGCCCGGAGGGCGAGTTGGCGCTGGCGCAGCTGGTTATCTACCTGGCCACCTGCGCCAAGTCGAACGCGGCCTACGTCGCTTTCAACAGCGCCAAGCGCGACGTGCGGGAATTGGGCACGCAGGAGGTGCCGATGCATCTGCGCAACGCGCCGACCACGCCTGATGAAGGAGCTCGGCTACGGCACCGGATACCAGTACGACCATGATGTCGAAGGCGGCGTCGCCCTCGGCCAGACTGGTTTTCCCGATGCGATGGGTGAGCGGATCTACTACCAGCCGGTGGAGCGCGGCCTGGAAATCAAGCTCAAGGAAAAGCTCGATCAATTGCGCGCGGCCCGCGCCCGGACCAGGAAATCGACGTGAACTGGAGCCTGCTGGGACTGGTCATGGCCGGTGGCGCCCTGGGCGCCGCGGCGCGGCACCTGATCGGCGGCTGGGTCGTCCGCAATGTTGGCAACGGCATTCCCTGGGGAACGCTCGCCGTCAACCTGATCGGCTCGCTGGCCGCCGGGTTCCTGTTCGCCTGGCTGGAGAACCGCGGACCCTCGGCGCTGTACTGGCGTGCCTTCCTGATCGTTGGCGTGCTTGGCGCGCTGACCACGTATTCGGCGCTGATGCTCGAGTGCCTGCTCTACAGCCGCACCGGTCGCGGTGGCGCCCTGGTCGCGTACCTTGGCCTGACCTTGTTCGGCGGCTTCGCACTGGTCTGGCTCGGCGCGCGCCTCGGGGATTTCCTGCGCGGCTAGCAGCGGCTTGCGTCCATGCCTGCACAGGGCTAGCCTGCGCGGTGACTGCCCGGGGGGGAGCCACATGCGCGTACTGATGGCGGGTTTGATCGGCGGCCTGGTGTTCTTCGTGTGGGCCGCCATCGCACACATGGTGTTGCCAATCGGCGAGATGGGCATGCGGGTGGCCGGCACGGAGGATCCAGTGCTGACGGCCTTGCGCGATAACCTTCCCGAAGAGGGCGTCTACATGATTCCGGGCCTGTCGCCGGAGAAAATGTCCGACCCGGCCGCAGCGGCCGCCTACTCGCAAAAGGCCAAGGCCAATCCCAACGCCTTCATCGTCTATCAGCCGGTGGGACGGGATGGCCTGGACATGGTTCCGAACCTGATCAGGCAATACATATCCGACACGCTCTCGGGACTGATCGTGGCGTTCGTGCTGGCGCTGGGCGCCTTCGGCTTCGCCAAGCGGGTGTTCATAGCCACGGCGCTCGGACTGTTCTCATGGCTTGCCTTGAGCGTGCCCTACTGGAACTGGTACCGGTTTCCGCTCGATTTCACCATGGGCAGCCTTCTGGAGCAGGTGCTGGGCTGGATGCTTGCCGGCATCGCCATGGCCTGGTGGCTGGGACGTCGGGTTCGCTGAGCGGCTTTTCGTTGCGGCAGATGGCGGGACGCGGTGATAATTCGGCATCCCGTTTCATTTCTGGAATGCCCCGATGCTCGATCCCGCCCTCCTGCGCGGCCAACTGGCCGATACCGCCGCACGCCTCAAGGCCACGCGCGGCTTTGACCTGGATGTCACCGCCCTGGAAGTCGCTGGAGGCCGAGCGCAAGCAGCTGCAGGGCCGCACGCAGGAGCTGCAGAACCTTCGCAATATCCGCTCCAAGGCGATCGGCCAGGCCAAGGGCAAGGGCGAGGACGTCTCGGCGCTGATGGCCGAAGTCGCCGGACTGGCCGATGAGTTGAAGGCATCGGAGATCGCGGCTGGACGCAGTTCGCGAGCGCAGCTCGACGCGATCGCGCTGGGCATTCCCAACCTCCCGCACGAGTCGGTGCCGCCGGGCCGGCGACGAATCGCAGCAACCTCGAGCTCAAGCGCCGTGGGCACGCCGCGCGCTTTCGACTTCCCGGTCAAGGACCATGTCGAACTCGGCGAGCGCCACGGCTGGCTCGACGGCGAGGCCGGCGCGAAGCTTTCCGGCTCGCGCTTCACCGTGATGCGCGGTCAGCTGGCGCGGCTGCATCGCGCGCTGGCGCAATTCATGCTCGACCTGCACACCGGCGAGCACGGCTACGCCGAATGCAACGTGCCGCTGCTGGTCAACGCCGACAGCATGCAGGGCACCGGCCAGTTGCCGAAGTTCGAGGAAGACCTGTTCAGCACGCACAGTCGGCGAGACCAAGCGCTACCTGATCCCGACCGCCGAAGTGTCGCTGACCAACCTGGTGCGCGACGAGATCCTCGAGGACGCGCAGCTGCCGATGCTGCTGACCGCGCACACGCTGTGCTTCCGCGTCCGAGGCCGGCAGCTACGGCAAGGACGTGCGCGGCATGATCCGCCAGCACCAGTTCGAGAAGGTCGAGCTGGTCGCGATCGCGCGCCCGCACGAAAGCTACGACGATGCACGAGCGGATGACCGCGAATGCCGAGGCCGTGCTCGAGAAGCTCGGCCTGCCGTATCGCCGCCTGCTGCTGTGCGCGGGCGACATGGGCTTTCGGCTCGAGCAAGACCCACGATCTCGAAGTCTGGCTGCCGGGCCAGAACACCTATCGCGAGATCAGCTCGATCTCCAACTGCGAAGGATTTCCAGGCGCGACGCATGCAGGCGCGCTGGCGCAACCCGGCCACCGGCAAGCCCGAGCCCGTGCACACCCTGAACGGCTCCGGCGTCGCCGTCGGCCGCGCGCTGGTCGCGGTAATGGAGAACTACCAGAACGAGGACGGCTCCATCACGGTGCCGGAGGTGCTGCGTCCCTACATGGGCGGCATCGACCGCATCTCATGAGCGCGCCGGATCTCAACGACCTGCAGTTCTTCGCCATCGTCGTCGAGCACGGCGGTTACGCGGCGGCGGAGCGGGCGTTGGGAATCCCGAAGTCGCGCCTGAGCCGGCGCGTCACCCAACTGGAGGCCGACCTTGGCGTCCGCCTGCTGCAGCGCTCGACCCGCAAGTTCGCCGTCACCGATATCGGCCAGAGCGTCTATCGCCATGCGCAGAGCATGCTCGCCGAGGCGCAGGCCGCGCGCGAGGCGGTGGATCGCGTCAGCGCCGAGCCGCGCGGCGTGATCAAGGTCAGTGCGCCGGTTTCGTTGGCGCAGGACCTGCTTGCAAAGTTGTTGCCGGAGTTCCTTGCGGCGCATCCGCTGGTGCGGGTGCAACTGCACGTGAGCAATCGTCGTGTCGACATCATCCCGGAGGGCTATGACGTCGCCCTGCGCGTGCGCAGCAAGCTCGATGACGATGGCGAACTGGTGGCGCGCAGCTTCGGCCAGTTCAACGAACTGCTGGTCGCCAGCCCGGCTTATCTCAAGCGCCGCGGACGTCCGGCCGGACCGACGGACCTGGGTGCGCACACTACGCTGAGCATGAGCGAGGACGAGGCGCGGCAGCGATGGACCTTGCATGGGCCCGACAATTCCATCCAGCAGGTCGATATCCAGCCGTGCCTGATGACCCATGATTTCCAGGTGCTGATCGCCGCCGCTCGGGCCGGCCTGGGCATCGCCCTGCTTCCGGAGTCGATCTGCGCCGATTCGGTTCGCAGCGGCGAACTCGAGGTGGTCGTGCCCGACTGGAAGCTGCCACAGGGAATCTGTCATGCGGTGTTCCCGTCACGCCGGGGGCTGCTGCCGGCGGTGCGCGTGTTCATCGATTTCCTGGCCGAGAAACTGCCGCCGGTGATCGAGGCCAACCGGCTGCAGTGCAGTGAAGTCCGGCGGGCCGGCTTGCGCCCGTCACCCGATGTGAAAGTTTGATCGACGTCAAAGCGCCTTACTATTTTTGTGGTAAACAGGCGGAAGCCCGCCGGAACAGCCGGCTGGCAGCCCGTGAGAAATCGCGGGAGGGAATAGGGTCGACCTGGGGGCTTCCGCGATGAATCCAACGAAAACCATTGTCTCACTGGGCATTCTGCTGACCGGCCTGTTCGCGCTCGCGACAGTTGCCCAGGAGGTGCAGCCGGTTCCGCCGCCGCCGTTCAAGGGCGTGATCAAACTCGATGTCCGCGATTCAACGCCTGACTGGGCCCCCTTCATTCCAAGGGCGGCCCCCAAGGGGGCGCCGAACGTTCTGTTCATCCTGTACGACGATACCGGTCTTGCGGCCTGGTCGCCTTACGGTGGGCGGATCAGCATGCCGACGCTGGACAAGTTGGCGGCCAATGGCCTGACCTACACGCAGTGGCATACCACGGCGCTTTGCTCTCCAAGCCGGTCGACGCTGCTGACCGGGCGCAATCACCACTTGAACGGTATGGCAGCGATCACCGAGGGGGCCAACGGCTTCCCCGGCGCCAGCGGTCGCATGCCCGACCAGGCCGTGACCCTGGGCCATCTCCTGCAGGACAATGGCTACAGCACCTTCTGGGTGGGCAAGAACCACAACGTCGCCGAACAGGAAGTTGCTCCGGGCGCGAGCCGCCAGCTGTGGCCCTTGCAGATGGGCTTTGATCGCTACTACGGCTTCCTGGGTGGCGAGACCAACCAGTGGTACCCGGACCTGGTCGAGGACAATCATTTCATCGATGCGCCCTACAGCCCGGAACAGGGTTATCACCTGTCCAAGGACCTGGCGGACCAGGCGATCCATATGATTCGCGACCAGCAGGCGTCGAATCCATCGCGTCCCTGGTACATGTGGTTCAATCCCGGCGCCAACCACGCGCCGCACCAGGCGCCCCAGGACTACATCGACCGTTACAAGGGCAAGTTCGACGATGGCTATGAGGCCTATCGCGTCTGGGTCCTGGCCCGGATGATCGACAAGGGCATCCTGCCGAAGGGCACCAAGCTCACGCCGCTGAATCCGATGCCGGCAGACCAGGCCAATCCGGCCGACATGGTGCGTCCGTGGGAGTCGCTCAACGCCGACGAGAAAGCGCTTTTCTCGCACATGGCGGAAGTGTATGCAGGATTCTCGGAATACACCGACGCCCAGGTCGGTCGCATGATCGATTACCTCGAAAAATCCGGCCAGTTGGAGAACACGCTGGTCCTCTACGCGGCTGACAACGGCGCTTCGGGCGAAGGTACTCCGAACGGCTCCGTGAACGAGAACAAGTTCTTCAATGGCTGGCCGGACAGCCTCGCCGAGAACATGAAGTACATCAAGGTCCTCGGAGGACCGGACACCTACGAACATTTCCCGACCGGCTGGGCGGCCGCGTTCTCGACGCCGTTCCAGATGTTCAAGCGCTACGCGCAATACTCGGGCGGCACCAGCGATCCGCTGGTGATTTCCTGGCTCAAGGGCATCAAGGCCCGCGGCGAAATACGCAATCAGTATCACCATTCCACCGATATCGTCCCGACCATCCTCGAGATCATCGGGCTGGAGATGCCCAAGGAATACCGGGGCGTGAAGCAATATCCACTGTCCGGCGTTTCCATGCGCTACACCTTTGATTCCGCCACGGCGCCAACGCAGAAGAAGCGCCAGTACTACTCCATGCTCGGCACCCGCGGCATGTGGGAGAACGGCTGGCTGGCTACGGCAGTGCACGCGCCGTTGACCGGCGTCGGCAAGTTCGACCAGGACAAGTGGCAGTTGTACAACACCGAGACCGACCGTTCCGAATCCACGGACCTGGCGGCCCAGTATCCGGAAAAGGTGAAGGAACTGGAGAAGGCTTGGTTCGAGGAGGCGAAGCTAAACAACGTGCTTCCGATCGACGATCGTTCCGCGCTGGTGCAGCTGTCGCTGCCACGCCCGTCGGAAGAACCGGCACGCAGCCGCTACCACTACTATCCGGATACGGTGGCGGTGCCTGAGGGCGTCGCCGTAAACGTACGAGGACGCTCCTACAAGATCGTGGCCAACGTCGAGATCACGGCCAATTCCTCGGGTGTGATCTTCGCCCATGGCTCGCGCTTCGGCGGCCACTCCCTGTTCATCAAGGACAACAAGCTTCACTACGTGTACAACTTCCTCGGTATCGCGCCCGAGCAGGACTTTGTTTCCGGCGCGCTAACGCCGGGCAAGCACACGGTGGGCATGGAGTTCTCGCGCACTGGTGCTGGCGAGAATCACGAAAACCTCGGTTCGATGAAGCTGTATGTCGACGACAAGATGGTCGCACAGGGGCCGATGCGGACGCAGGCAGGCAAGTTCACGCTATCCGGTGACGGGCTCTGCGTGGGATACGACAGTGGCGACGCGGTGAGTTCACAGTACAAATCGCCTGGAACCTTTCTCAACGGCACGATTGACGTGGTGACAGTGTCGGTCGAGAACCTGCAGTATCTGGACCTCGAGAAGGAAGCGGCGGCGGCATTTGCCCGTGAGTGACTAGTCGCGTCAGGTTAAAAAAGAAGGCCGCCCTGGGGCGGCCTTCTCGTTGATGGCGAGACCGCGATCAGAAAGTGATGCTCCAGTTCTGCAGGGTGCCGGTGTTTCCCGCGAACTTGTCCTGCACCTTGAGCTTCCATGCGCCGTTGAGTGCTTCGCTCGACAGGTTGACGGTGTAGGTAGTGATGACGTTTGCGGCGGTGTCGGATTTGCTCGTGCCCTTGAGCGCATACGCGGTCCCATCCGGCGCAATCAGCGCGAGTCCGATGTCGCCGCGTCGCGGGTGCGTGATGTTGACAGCGACCTGGCTGGTCGAGGACGCATTGCCAGAACGGCCGGACACATTGATCGTGCTGGTGATCGTGGATTTGTCAGGGATCGGCGTGACGGTGTTGTTGGGGTAGGTGGTCGTGGTCGGTGCCGTGACGGTTACCGACGTGGTCTTGGTGTTGCTGGCGCCACCATTGTCCGTCACCGTCTCCGAGACCGAATAGGTTCCGCCCGTGGCGTAGGTGTGACTCGGGCTGGTCGCCGTGGACGTGCCGCCATCGCCGAAGTTCCAGGAGCGCGATGCAATGGTGCCGTCGCTGTCCGTGGAGGTGTCGGTGAAGGTCGCGGTCAGGCCGTTGGTCGTGTAGGTGAAATTAGCAGTCGGCGGCGCGTTGACCCCGGTGTTGTAGCTGCCGGTCAGGCTGACGCCCGAGTAGGCCGCATAGCCCTTGAGGTTGATGTAGTAGGTGCCGGCCTGCGTGGTCGCCATCGTGCAGGTCTCGGCATTGCCGCCGGTGTAGGGACGGCAATCGTAGGTCGTGTCGGTGGGCTCGCTGCCGAAACGCACGTACATATCCGCATCGCCGGTGCCGCCGGACATCACGAACTTCAATCCAGAGGCGCCGGCAGGCACCACCATGGTGTACTTGACGTAGGTGCCCTGGTCTCCGAACAGTCCGGTCGCGGCTACGCCATTGCTGAGCACGCCGCCGGGACTGTGCACCGCCAACGGCGCCGCAGGTGACGCCTACCGCCGTGAACGCGGCGGTCACGGCTGCCGCGTTGTAGCCAAGATCGGTCGCGGCGGTCTGGACACCGCAAGCGGCCTGGTTGAAGTTGCTGCTGGCGGTCCAGTACAGATCGTTGGCGCGCCCGAAGACCTTGAACGCCATCGGCGTGGTCCAGCCGGCCGTGGTCGCCAGCAGGTAGAACGCCTTGTTGTAGACGCCCGAGGAATAGTGCACGTCCAGCCCGCTGGTGTAGTTGGCGGCGTTGTCGATCGAGCGGCCGTCGAGGGGTGGGTTGTACATGTAGCGCAGGGCGCCGGCAGCCCTTGAAGATTTCCGCGCCGACCTTGAAGTCGTTGCTGCCGCGCATGTAGAACTCGGCCGCTTCGCCGGCCATGTCGGAATACGCCTCGTTGATGCCGCCGGACTGGCCGGAGTAGGTCAGGTTGGAATTCTGCTCTGTGTAGCCATGCGATACCTCGTGCGCCGAAACATCCAGGCTGACCAGCGGATAGAACGTCGAGGCGCCGTCGCCGAAGGTCATCGCCGAGCCGTCCCAGAACGCATTCTCGTAGTTCACGGAATAGTGCACGCGCATCTTCAGCTGAAAGGTCAGCGGCGCGACGCCGAGGTAGGCGCCGTACATGTCGTAGACGACCTTGCCGAAATAGTGCGCGTCGTTGAGTGGCGCGTAGGCGCCGTTGATGGCCATCACCGTGTTGCGCGGGCAGGTGTAGGCCCAGGCTGCGGTCTCCGTGGTGCCCTTGTTGAGGTTTATCGTCTTGACGTTGGTGTTGTCCATCGTGCAGGTGCTGCCGCTGACGGCAACGTCGTTGTAACCGTAGGTCGTACCGTATTCGTATTGTCCAGTCTTGATATTGCCGCCCGGACCGGTACCGATCAGCGAATGCGCCAGGCCTTCCCACTTCTTCAGAATCTTGCCAGTCCCCGCATCGAGAATCACGAACGGACGGGTCGGGCTGCCTCCGCTGGCGGTGTCCGCGAAGAACGACACCACGTAGCTCATGTGCGCGCGGCCGTCATCGCCTACGTAGATCATCTGGCGCGCACTCTCGCGTTCGGTGCGCATGCTGCCGGCACGGGCACCCAGGGTCGCTGCCTTGGCGATCGAAAGCGCGCGGGCCCTGTCGACCGACAGCGCTCCCTGGGGCAATTCGCTGGCGAGATTGTCGATTCGACGGCCAAACAGGTTCTTCACCTCACCATTGATCTTCTCGCTGACGATGACCTGTTCGCCCCATATGGGGATCCCACGGAAGGTCTGCTGATAGCGGTAATGGTGGGTGCCGTCGGGATCCTTCGCGGCGGTAAGTACCACCAGGCGGGATTCCGGGTCCAGGCCAAGCATTTCCGCATGGCGATCCGCGGCGCGTACGGGGGCGCCGACAGCGGCGCTGGCCACTTTGTACTGTTGGTTGATCTGGCCGACATTCTGGCCGTGCAGATCGACGCGGGTCGCGGCCTGCGCGGCTCCGGAAGCGAGCAGGGCGGCGGAGATCGCGACGGCGATCAGGCGAAGGGACGGCTGGTTCGGTTCACTCATGGCGGCTCTCCCGGACGGATGGATGGGCTGGTGGCTCGCGGCCAGATACCATGCAACTCCAATGATCAGGCCGCTACCGTGAAATCTATCACAGTTTATTCGCCCGGAAGCTCAGTTCCTGACCTTCGGAATGTCCAGTTCCATGTAGCGCATGCCCGGGACGAATCCGCGGGAGTTTCCAAGGGTTGATCGCCGCTCCCTGACGACGCTGAAGCCGAGGCGCTCGTACAGGGCCTGCCCGCGCGGATTGGTCAGGGCGACATCGAGCGATGCCCTCGTGCGCTCGCCGCCGTTCGTCTCGATCAGGTATTCGATGAGCGCCGAACCAATGCCCTTGCTCTGGTGGGAACCGCCGACGCCGAGGTGGGCGATGTACAGGCAGCCCTTTGCCGGGGGCTGGATCACGGCCTCCGTACGCAGTCCGCGGACGATGACGCCAGCCGCCGCCAGGCCGTAGCACTGGAGAATCTGGCGCGCGGCCGCCAGGGTGAACTCAAGGTTTCGCCCAGCACCCCAGCCAGCGCCAATGCCGACCACCGATCCGTTGTCGGTAGCCACCACATGGTTCCGGTAGCCGAACTCGCCGGCGCCATCCAGGAAGGCCAGGCGCAGGAAGTCCTGCGCGCTCGCACGGCCTGGATTGTCGAACACGAAGTCGAAGGCATCGGGCCCGGAGCTGTAGATCAGCGGCACGGCCGCGTCGACATCGCTCGGAGCTGCTGGTCGAAAGGCTGGCGACATGTCTGGTCTTGCTCGAGTGCCGCAGGCGGGTACGAGGACGGGGGATGGCGGAGAGAGTGGGATTCGAACCCACGGTCGGCTCACACCGACGGCAGTTTTCAAGACTGCTGCCTTAAACCACTCGGCCATCTCTCCAGAGCGCGCATTTTAGCCTCTAAACGCGGGGACGTGGCGGGGCAGGGCGCGTGGGTAGGGATTTTCCTACACGGGTTTCAGCCAATGCTGCTTGCCGCTCCCGGCGATGGCTCGTAGTGTGGATGCAGGGAAAACAGGGGGCGGTCTCATGATTCGTGTCTTTCTGCTCGACGACCACGGTTTGATGCGGGCCGGCTACCGGATGATCCTGGAACCCCAGGTGGATATGGAAGTCATCGGCGAGGCGAGCAGCGGCGACGAAGCCTTACCGCTGATCCGCAAGCTCAAGCCGGACGTCGTTCTCTGCGATCTGCACATGCCGGGCGTCAGCGGACTCGATGTTACCGAGCGACTGGTGCGGGGGCAGGTGGGACCGAAGGTCATCATCGTCTCCGTGCAGGTGGACGGGCCGATGCCGCAACGATTGCTTGATGCCGGCGCCGCCGGGTACCTGAGCAAGGACTGCGAATCGTCCGAGTTGCTGCGCGCCATACGTGAGGTTGCGCGCGGCAAGCGATTCCTCGGCAACGAGATTGCCCAGCAACTGGCGCTCGGCGCCAAGCGCCAGTCGCCCTTCGACATCCTGTCGCGTCGCGAGATGGAGATCTCGCTGCTTTTTTGCCAGGGGCTACGCGCCGAGGACATTGCGCGCAAGCTCAGCCTGAGCGGCAAGACAGTCGCTACGCACAAGTATCGTTTGTTTGAAAAGCTTGGCATCAGGGACATAGTGGCCCTGGCGCGCATGGCCGCGCAGCACGGCGTCACCGAACCTTCGGTGGCGGCCTGCTAAAAAAAGAAAGGCACCCGAGGGTGCCTTTCCGGTGGAGGCCTGGCAATCGCCGATCAGGCGATAGGCGCCTTGTGAACTTCGCCTTCCGCGTCATTCGCCGGTGGCGCCTTTTCTTCGAGAGCAACCTCGATCGCCGCCGGGACGGCTTCGATTTCCGCGGTCACGATTTCTGCAGGCGGCACGATTGCGGTCTCGATGACGACGGCCGGCATGGCTGGAGCTGGCATGGGTGGGGCCGGCATGGCGGGTGCCGGCATGCTTACGACAACCGGCTCCACGACCATTGAACTCAGCATCGGCTGTACGGTCACCGAAACTACTGGCGGCGGAATGGCTGCTGGCTCCGCAGGCAATGCGTACGAGCTGGTGACCGAGGGCGAGCTCAACGGAGCCAACACGGGTTGTTCCGGCAGCGAAGCCATCTCGACCTTGACTGGCTCAGGCACGGCTGCTGCTGCAGCTACTGGTGCTGGTGCTGATGCAGGCAGGTCCGCTGGCAGGTCGTCGAATTCCGATTCAGCCGAGGTCACCGGCAGGCTCGATGCCACCACGGGTGCGCGGACAGGCGCCGGCATGCCGCCGGTTGCCACGACACCGCTGTCTGCGGCTTCGAATTCCTCGCCATCTTCTTCATCTTCGAAATCGATTTCGGACTGCGAGCTGCTGGAGGATTCCGCCTCGCCAGCCGGGCCGCCTTCCTGGCGACGACGACGACGGCCACCGCGACGACCGCGACGGCGGCGACCGCCTTCGCCAGCGGCTGGCTCGGCACCGGGCGCCGTCGGGGCACCGTCGGTGGCGATTCCCTCGGCGGCCTGGAGTTCGCCCGCTTCGGCGGCTATGCCACTTGCCTCGACGCCCTCGGCGGCGACGCTACCGCTTCCGTCGGCTGGCTGTGCAGCCAGTCTCGCCTCGCGAGCGGCGCGACGTTCGGTCTCGCGCTTGATGTTTTCCTGGCGCTGGTTTTCGCGGCGCTCGGCTTCCTTGCGCTGCTGCTCGAGCTTGCGCTGCTCGTCGAGCAGTTTCTGTTCTTCGCTGCGCTCCGGCTTCGACTCACCACGCTCCGGCCTCGGCTCGTTGCGCTGCGGCTTGGCGGCCGATTGCTCCTGCTTCGGCGGGTTTGGCTGCCTGCCGCCCTGGGCTTGCGCCGGCTGCCGGCTGCTGCCCTGGGTGCTGCGCGTGCCCTGTTGCTGGCCACCGCGGCCACGGCGCTGGTCGCCGCCGCGGGAGGAGTTGCGATCGCCTCGATCGCCCCGGTCACCACGATCGCTGCGCTCACCGCGCTCCGCACGTTGCGGCGCGGGCTCTGCAGCCGCCGGGCTGGCAGCGAACAGCGACTTCAGCCAGGCCCAGAAGCCCTTCTTGGCCACAGTTGGAGCTGGGGCGGCTCGTGCCGCACGCGGCGCCTCGACGACCGGCTCTGCGTCCTCGCGCAACTCGCGGGTTGGAGCTGGCTGGGACGGCGAGACGTTGGTGACCGCCGGAAGCACGGGCACGTTGATGTGCGCCCGGGTCAGCGAGTGCACTTCGAGCTTGCGCGGCGAAGTGCGGTGGTAGCTCGGCTTGGAAACTTCGTCTCCAACTTCGCCCTCGCGCAAGCGGCTGACGTTGAAGTGCGGCGTTTCCAGCTGGTCGTCGGCGACGATGATGATCGGCGAGTCGTGGCGCATCTCGATCTCGACCAGTGCGCGGCGCTTTTCGTTGAGCAGGTAGTTGGCGATTTCCGGCGGAGCCTGCACCAGCACCTGGCTGGTGTTCTCCTTCATCGCGTGTTCCTCCGCCAGGCGGATGATCGACAGCGACAGCGATTCGACGCTGCGCATGCGGCCATGGCCGTCGCAACGCGGGCAGATGATCTGGCTGGATTCGCCCAGGCTCGGGCGCAGGCGCTGGCGCGACAGCTCCAGCAGGCCGAAGCGCGAGATCTTGCCGATCTGGACGCGGGCGCGATCCTGCCGCAGCGCCTGCTGCAGGCGGTCTTCGACGGCGCGCTGGTGCTTGCCGGAACCCATGTCGATGAAGTCGATCACCACCAGGCCGCCGAGATCGCGCAGGCGCATCTGGCGCGCCACTTCTTCGGCCGCCTCGAGGTTGGTGTTGTACGCGGTCTCTTCGATGTCGCTGCCCTTGGTGGCGCGCGAGGAGTTGACGTCGATGGCGGTCAGCGCCTCGGTCTGGTCGACCACGATCGAGCCGCCGGAGGGCAGGCGGATCTGCCGCTCGTACGCGTTCTCGATCTGCGACTCGATCTGGAAGCGGTTGAACAGCGGGATGTCGTCCTTGTACATCTTCAGCTTGCGCAGGTTCTGCGGCATCACCGACTGCATGAAGTCGCGGGCCTGCTCGTACATCACGTCGGTGTCGACCAGGATCTCGCCGACGTCGGCGCGCAGGTAGTCGCGCAGGGCGCGGATGATCAGGCGCGATTCCTGGTAGATCAGGAAGCAGGCCGGCTTGGACAGCGCGGCGTCGGTGATCGACTTCCACACGTGCAGCAGGTAGTCGAGGTCCCATTGCAGCTCTTCGGCATCGCGGCCGACGCCGGCGGTGCGGATGATCACGCCCATGTCGTCGGGGATGTTCAGCGCGTCGAGCGCTTCCTTCAGGGCGGCGCGGTCGTCGCCTTCGATCCGGCGCGAGACGCCGCCGGCGGTCGGGCTGTTCGGCATCAGCACCATGTAGCGGCCGGCCAGGGAGATGAACGTGGTCAGGGCGGCGCCCTTGTTGCCGCGCTCTTCCTTGTCGACCTGGACGACCACTTCCTGGCCTTCGCGCAGGAGTTCCTTCATGCCGGCCTTGTTCGGGTCGACGCCGGGAACGAAATAGTCGCGGGAGATTTCCTTCAGCGGCAGGAAGCCGTGGCGCTCGCCGCCGTAATCGACGAAAGCGGCTTCGAGGGAAGGTTCGAGCCGGACTATCCGGCCTTTATAGATGTTGGATTTCTTCTGCTCTTTCGAGGGTTGTTCGATATCGATGTCGTAAAGGGTCTGGCCATCGACAATAGCTACGCGCAACTCTTCTGCCTGAGTGGCGTTGATCAACATACGCTTCATGGTGGTTTCCTCACGCGCTCAACCGCGAGGAACGCCGGGGGTCCGCGCCCTGAAAAAATCGCCTGAAGCGCACGCGCATTCAGGTTGGCAGGAACTTCCAGCGCTACGAAAACCGGGGTATGCCACCCGCGGGAGCGCTTGATTGTTTGTTTCAATTAAGGGGCCCGGTCGACGCCGAGCGTCTTCCGGTATGGCACGTGTTGTAAGCACGAGGCGATATCCGTCTGCCTTCGAGACCGGCTAACATGGTCACCCCCGTGGGGTGTGGTAGCGGCCTGTCGGGATCCTTCATCAGCAAGCTTTCGGCCGGCGGATGAGAGAAATCATGACGTTATCTCGCAAATCGAGTGTATCAGTGGAGTCCCATGGCGGCAACGGAAGTCTCAGGCGGCGTGAAACAGGTGCGCGTGCCGGAGGATCGGGACGGCCAGCGGCTGGATAATTTCCTGCTCGGGCAGCTCAAGGGTGCCCCGCGCAGCCTCATCTACAAGTTGGTTCGCAGCGGCCAGGTCCGCATCAACGGCAAGCGGGCCAAGCCGGATTCGCGTATCTCAGGCGGTGATGAGATAAGAATTCCGCCAGTCCGGCTCGAGGACAGCGGCGAGCCCCGGACGCCGCCCAAGTCCATGCTCGAGCGCCTGGCCGCCAGCATCATCTTCGAAGACAAGGCCCTGCTCGCGCTGAACAAGCCCAGTGGCATCGCGGCGCATGGCGGCAGCGGCGTCAGCTTCGGCGTGATCGAGGGATTGCGGGCCCTGCGCCCGGGAGAGCCGCTGGAACTCGTGCACCGGCTCGACCGAGACACCTCCGGTGTCCTGGTCATCGCCAAGAAACGTTCGGCCCTGCTCGAGTTGCAGGCCCTGATGCGCGAAGGCGAAGACGAGGAAGCGCCGAACAAGCGTTACCTGACCCTGCTGGTCGGCCGCATGCCGCAGGGCACGATGACGGTCGAGGCGCCCCTGCTTCGATCGGTGCTGCAGGGCGGCGAGCGGATGGTCAGGGTCGACCCGCACGGCAAGCCCTCCACCAGCCACTTCAAGCTGATCGAGCGCCGCGGCGGCCACAGCTTCTGCGAAGTGCACATCGAAACCGGCCGCACCCACCAGATCCGCGTGCATGCCGCGCATCTCGGCCACCCGGTTGCCGGCGACGAAAAGTACGGCGACCGGGAGGCGAACAAGCGACTGGCGGAGCAGGCCGGCTCTGAAGCGGCTGTTCCTGCACGCGTCCTCGATGAGCTTCGAACTCGAGCAGGGCAAGCATCCCTACCTGATCAGCGCGCCGTTGGCGGACGACCTGCGCGCGGTTCTCGACCGCTTGGCCTGAGCCGCGAAGCACATGGATGTGCGAGTGCCGCGCGAGGCAGGATGCCGAAGCGGCCGCCTACTTCAGCAGCGCTTCCACCTTCGCGGCGCAGATGAAGTCGTTCTCGCTCAAGCCGCCGACGTCATGCGTGGAGAAACGCACTTCGCACCCGGTTGTAATGCACGCCAAGGTCCGGGTGGTGGTCTTCCCGGTGGGCGATGAAGGCCAGTGCGTTCACGAAGGCCATGGTCCGGTAATAGTCGTCGAAGCTGAATGTCTTCCGGATGCGCCTGGCCGTCTTCGGCAAGTTGCCAGCCGGGCAGGGCGCCCAGGCAGCGCCTGGGCTCCGTTCGGCGGACAGCCGATGCCCGCGCCGCGTCAGGGCAGGCAGTGGCGGGAGGCGAGTTCAGCTAAGCACGGGCATGGTGGTTCCTTCATTGAGGACGGCAGTTGGACCCGCGTAGAATACTCCCATGATCAATCTGTCCGAATCCGCCCAGAACTATTTCCGCCACCTGCTGCAGACCCAAGGCGGCGATGCCGTCGGCATCCGCGTTTCCGCCGTGCATCCCGGGCACGCCGCGCGCCGATGCGCGCCTGGAGTTCTGCGAGAGCGGCGATCTGCTCGGCGACGAGTGGTCGCTCGATTGCGAAGGCTTCACCCTGTTCGTCGATGCGGCCGAGCGTGCGCTTCCTGGAAGGCGCGGAAGTCGATTATCGTGACCCAGGCGACCGGCGGACAGCTGACCATTCGCGCGCCGAAGATCAAGGGCGACGCGCCGAAGCAGGACGCCTCCGTGACCGAGCGCGTGCAGTACCTGCTGGACTCGGAGATCAACCCGATGCTGGCCGCGCACAAGGGCCAGGTGTCGCTGGAGGAGATCACTGCCGAAGGCGTGGTGCTGCTTCGTTTCGGCGGCGGCTGCCATGGCTGCGGCATGGTCGACGTCACCCTGAAGCAGGGCATCGAGAAGACCATGATGGAGCGAATTCCGGAGATCACCGCCGTTCGCGATGCGACCGATCACGCCACCGGCGAGGCGCCCTACATGCCGCGCTGAACTTTTCCCGCCGCTCGGGGACTAAGCCTCAGCTATCGGCCTGGCGAAAGTTATCGATGAGTGAAGCGTCGGGGAGCCATGGGCCTCCTTGCAAGCCACCCTGGCGGCCCCGGTCGCTCGCGGCTGCGCGGAAAGCCAGCCCGGGTCTGTTCTGGCGCGCATTGCTTCTGCTTGGGATCGTGCTGCTGCATCTGATGGCTTCGCGCTGGCTGGTGTTGATGCTGGCGGCCGAGAAAATCGCAGGCGACGAAGACGTCGTGCTGCTGCTCGATTTCACCGACCAGCCGCCGCGGCATCTGCCGGCCGTGGCCACTCGAAGCCTGATCGCGCTCGGCCAGACCGGCAAGACCTTCGGCGTCGAAGGACCAAGCCGAGCGAGACGCCGGCGCCGACGCCATCGACCCCGAATGCAAGCGCCGCCGCGCCGCTTCGGCACAGGCAACGCCCATCGCGGCCGAAGGCCCGATGCAGCTCTACGAGCCGGATGGCCGGCTGCGAACCCGAGGACCTGCTCGAACAACTCGACAACCAGTTCGGCGATACGCGGGTCTTCAGCTATCAGATCCCGCACATGGACGATGCGAGGAAATACTTCTACCGGAACCGGGCGCTGCCTTTCGAAAGCACCGCGCTTCGACCAGTACTGGACGCCGCCACCAGGACATGGTCACCGAATTGCTGACCAAGCTGGTCGAAGAGACCACGAAGGAAGTCTCGATCTCCATCCCCGGACAGCCCGGACTCGAAGGTCGTGTGCACGCATTGCCCTGCTGGCGTTCAGTGGTGGCTGCGGAGTCCTGACCAACGGCTACGGCTATGTCGGTCCGTTGGACGATCCGACACATTGAACCCCGAAGAGGACCGGCAATGCCAGGCATGGTGGGAGCAGATCGTTGGCGCCAAGACGCAGGACGTCTGGCGCAAGACGCGCTCGCTCTACGAGGCGCAGTGCCGCAAGCCGCTCGCGCGGCATTCCTGAGTGCCGGGTCGCTTAGCGGGCGTGCCCGCTGAGGTCGTGGATCTGCGCTTGGAGCGAGCCGAAGTAGGCGGCGAGGTCGGCAATCTCCTGGTCGCTCAGGCCTTGCGCCTGGCCGGCCATGATCGGGTTCTTTCGCGTGCCCGACTTGTAATCGTGCAGGGCCTTGGACAGGTAGTCCGGATATTGGCCGGCAAGTTTCGGATAGGTGTTGTCGAGCGTCTTGTTGCCGTCGGCGCCATGGCAGGCGGAGCAGACTTGCTGCGCCTTGGCTTTGCCGGCGGCGGCATTGCCATGCGGAGCGGCGAAGGCCGCGGCGCTGAAGGACAGGGCGAGGAAGAGGGTAGCGGTGCGCAAAGTCATGCTCATGTGTTCCATCACTTCGTGTTCTTCAGGCTGGACAGATAGGCCGCGATATTCGCGATGTCTCCATCGGAGAAGCTCTGCGCCTGGGCCTGCATGGTCGGGTGGTTGCGCTCGTGCTTCCGGTAGCCGGTCAGCGCGGCAATGATGTATTGCTCGTTCTGGCCGCCGATCTTCGGCACCCGATAGCTTGGATAGGCGTTCTTGTACTCGGCGATGCCATGGCAGCCGGTGCAGGTGTAGGCCAGCGTCTTGCCCTTGGCGGGATCGCCCTTGGCGAAGGCGGGGGCCGCAATGCTGGCCAAGGCAAAGCAGGAGGCGATCAACAGGGCTCGTTTCATCAGTAGGTTCCGGCGAAATGGACGACACAGGCAAGCAACGCGAAATTATAGCGTGGCCGACCCCCGCTCAGACAGGGGGGTGCTCACATGGCGGAGACGCGGCGGGCCTACAAGCTCCATACAGACTTTCGGCACATACGGCGGCGGGCGTCGATACGTTACTGTTCTATTCAACTAACACACCCAGCCGAAGCGAGCCCCGATGAGCGCGACCCAGTCCTCCCGACGATCCTCCATCTGGCTGCGCCTCGGCGCGGTGCCCTGGTCGTCGCAAGCCTGTCGCTCAGCGGATGCGAAGGCGGCGGCGACGCCGGCGGACAAGGACAAGCAAGGCTGGCGAGGCGGTCAAACTCGGCAAGGACGGCAAGCCGAGCCCAAGGTCGAGGCGGTTCCGGTCGAGGTCGCCAAGGCCGCGCGCCATCCGATCTCGGCCAGCTATTCCGGCACCGCCAATCTGGATGCGCCCGGCGAAGCGCAGGTCGTGGCCAAGACCTCCGGCGTGCATGGTGCAGCTGCTTGCCGAGGAAGGCGACCAGGTCAAGGCAGGGCAGGTGCTCGCCGGATCGATCGGCGACCGGGTTCGCCTCGAGGCGCAGAAGCAGCCGAGCCATCGTGCGCAAGCTCGAGAACAATTTCCGCCGCTCGCAGGAGCTGGCCGCCGCAGAAGCTGGTCAGCGTCGAGGCCATCGACCAGATCCGCTTCGACCTCGAGTCCGCGCGCGCCAGCTATGAACTGGCCAAGCTGGAGCTCTGCTACACCAACATCACGGCGCCCATCAGCGGCGTGATCGCCCAGCGCATGGTCAAGCCGGGCAACCTGATCCACGCTCAATGCGCCGGTGTTCCGCATCGTCAACAACTCGCATCCTCGCGGGCGTGCTGAACGCGCCGGAGCGGGAGCTGCGCACCGCTCAAGGCCGGGCCTGCCGCTGCGCATGGTGGTGGACGCGGTGCCCGGCAGGGTTTTCGAGGGCAAGGTCGACGCGGATCAGCCCGGTGATGGATTCCGGCAGCGGCACGTTCCGCGTGGTCTGCGCATTCGACAACGCTCCAATGAACTGCAGTCCGGCATGTTCGGCCGCATCGAGGTGGTCTACGACCAGCGCGACGACGCGCTGACCGTGCCGCGCGTGGCCCTGCTCGAGGATGAAGGCGAGCCGGCCCTGTTCGTGGTGCGCGGCAGCAAGGCGCATCGCGGTTCCGGTCAAGCTCGGCTCACGCAACGGCGAGACTGGCCGAAATCGTTGCCGGCGTGAAGGAAGGCGACCTGGTGATCACCGCCGGCAAGGTCGCCGTGCGCGACGGCACCGAAGTCCAGGTCATCAGCAGCGCCGCTTCGGTCGCCGACAAGGACGTCGCTCGAGACCCGCGGCCAAATGAACCTCGTCGAGTTCGCCACCCGCCGCCGGGTGACGGTGGCGATGGTGACCCTGACCTTCGTGCTGTTCGGCCTGATCGCCCTGCGCGACCTCAAGGTCAACCTGCTGCCCGACCTGAGCTATCCGACGCTGACGGTGCGCACCGAGTACACCGGCGCCGCGCCGGCGGAGATCGAGACCCTGATCAGCGAGCCGGTCGAGGAAGCGGTCGGCGTGGTGAAGAACCTGCGCAAGCTGCACTCCATCTCGCGCACCGGCCAGAGCGACGTGGTGCTCGAGTTCGCCTGGGGCACCGACATGGACCAGGCCAGCCTGGAGGTGCGCGACAAGCTCGAGGTGCTGCGCCTGCCGCTGGAGGCCAAGGCGCCCGTGCTGCTGCGCTTCAATCCGTCCACCGAGCCGATCATGCGCCTGGTGCTGACCGCGCCGGCCAAGACCGCAGGGCGATGAACAGGCCGAGCTGATGCGCCTGCGTCGTTATGCCGACGACGAGCTGAAGAAGCGCCTGGAGCCGGTCGACGGCGTGGCCGCGGTCAAGGTCGCCGGCGGCCTGGAGGACGAAGTGCAGGTGCTGATCGACGCAGACCGCCTCGCGCAGCTCAACCTGCCGGTCGAGCACTGGTGATCGACCGCCTGCGGCAGGAGAACGTCAACATCTCCGGCGGCCGCATCGAGGAGGGCAGCGAGCGCTACCTGGTGCGCACGGTCAACCAGTTCGCCAACCTCGAGCAGATGCGCGACCTGCTGGTCACCTCGCTCAGACGGCGTGCCGGTGCGCCTGCGCGATGTCGCCACGGTCGCGCAGAGCTACAAGGAGCGCGAGGCGGTGATCCGCTTCGAGCGGCCGCGAAGCGGTGGAGATGGCGATCTACAAGGAAGGCGACGCCAACACCGTGGCGGTCGCCGACGCGGTGCGCAAGGCGCTGCGCAGCCTGGAGAGGGCCGGCAAGCCGGCAAGCCCGGCGGCAAGCCGGCCGACGACGCCCGGGCGACTACGAGCATCGACGGCATCCCGGTGCAGACCATCGAGGACCAGTCCGATGTTCATCCGAGAACGCGCTGTCGGAGGTGCAAGTTCGAAGCCCTGATCGGCGGCCTGCTCGTCGATCCTGATCATCTTCTTCTTCCTGCGCGACGGCTGGAGCACCTTCGTCATCGGCGCTGTCGCTGCCGGTGTCGATCATCGCCACGTTCTTCTTCATGGGCCAGCTCGGGCTGAGCCTGAACGTGATGTCGCTGGCCGGCCTGGCGCTGGCCACCGGCATGGTGGTCGACGACTCGATCGTCGTGCTGGAGAGCATCGCCAAGGCGCGCGAGCGCGGACTCGGCATCCTGCAGGCGGCCATCACCGGCACGCGCGAAGTGAGCATGGCGGTGGTCGCGTCGACGCTGACCACGGTGGCCGTGTTCTTCCCGCTGGTGTTCGTGCGAGGGCGTGGCCGGCCAGCTGTTCAAGGACCAGGCGCTGACGGTGTCGATCGCGCTGATGATTTCGCTGGTCGTGTCGCTGACCCTGATCCCGATGCTGTCCTCGATCAAGGCCAAGGCGCCGCTGGCGTTCCAGCCGGAGGCGCCGCATCCGGAGTGGCAGCCGACCTCGCGGCAAGCTGGGCCGCGCTGCGGCCGGCGCCGGCCGCGGCGTGACCGTGTTGCGCAGTCGATTCGCACCTACTGGTTGAGCTGGCTGTTCGTGCTCGGTCGGCCGCGCTGCTCGCCAGTACCGTCGGGCGCTCGTCGCTGGCCAGCGACCGGCGAATTCGTGGTGCTCGGCCCTACGAACGGGCGGCGGCGTCTACCAGCGCATCCTGCCCAAGGCGCTCGACCGCCCCTGGCTGATCCTGGGCAGCGCGGCGCCGCCTTCGTCGCTCGCGATGCTGGTCGCATCGACCCTGGGCACCGACCTGATCCCGCAGCTGGCGCAGGATCGTTTCGAGATGACCGCCAAGCTGCCGCCGGGCACGCAGTTGCGCGAGACCGATGCGCTGGTGCGCGCGGTGCAGAAGGCGCACGCACGGCGACGCCGATATCGAGGCGCTGTATGGCGTCAGCGGCACCGGTACGCGCCTGGACGCCAACCCGACCGAGTCCGGCGAGAACGTCGCCAAGCTCAGCGTCGTGCTCGGCGAGCACTACAGCCGCGCAGACCGAGGCCGCCGTGACCGAGCGCATGCGCAAGACCATGGCGCAGTATCCCGGACGTCGCAGGTGAAGTTCGGCCGCCCGCAGCTGTTCAGTTTCTCGACGCCGCTGGAAATCGAGATTGCGCGGCCAGCGATCTGGTCGCGCTGCAAGCGCGCCGGCCGGCAAGCTGGCGCGAGCTGATGCAGGGCTCGCCGCATTTCGCCGACGTGAAGTCCATCGGTGGAGCAGGGCTATCCCGAGGTCCAGATCCGCTTCGACCAGGAGCGCGCCGCCGCGCTGGGCCTGACCTCGCGGCAGATCGCCGACCAGGTGGTGCGCCAGGTGCGCGGCGAAGTGGCCACCCGCTACAGTTTCCGCGACCGCAAGATCGACGTGCTGGTGCGCGCGCAGCGAGGAAGACCGCGCCTCGGTCGCCGACATCCGCAAGCATCATCGTCAATCCCGCAGAGCGAGCGGCCGGTGACCCTGGATGCCGTCGCCGACGTGGTCGAAACGGTCGGCCCGAGCGAGATCCACCGCGCCGACCAGACGCGCGTGGCGATCGTCTCGGCCAACCTGCGCGACGTCGACCTGGGACCGCCGTCGAGCGAAGTGCAGCGCTGCTGGCCGAGAACCCGCTGGGCGCCGACATGCGCGTGCGCTTCGGCGGCCAGAGCGAGGAACTCGACAGCTCGATGCAGCTCGCTGATGTTCGCCTTCGGCCTGGCGATGTTCCTGGTCTACCTGGTGATGGCCTCGCAGTTCGAGTCGCTGCTGCATCCGTTCGTGATCATGTTCACCGTGCCGCTGGCGATGGTCGGCGCGGTGCTGGCGCTGTGGCTGGTCGGCTCGCCGATTTCGGTGGTGGTGTTCATCGGCCTGATCCTGCTGGTCGGCATCGTGGTCAAGAACGCCATCGTGCTGATCGACAAGGTCAACCAGTTGCGCGAGGAGGGCGTGGCCAAGCGCGAGGCGATCTGCCGAGGCGGCCGAGTCGCGCCTGCGACCGATCATCATGACCACCCTGACCACGCTGTTCGGCTTCGCCCGCTGGCCTTCTTCGGCGGCGACGGCGCCGAGGTGCGCGCGCCGATGGCGATCACCAGTTGGTCAGCGATGCTCGATCCGACCTTGCCACGCATCGTCATCGTCGACGACAACCTCATCGACCTTGACCGAACACATGGAGCGGCTGCGTTGCGCCGACCGAGAAGCCGGCCAGGAAGCAGGCCCGGTGACCTTGTGGCTGAGTCAGCCTGGCCGTTGCGGGTCAGCAAGGACCGTAACCGCGAAGGGGCGGCAGCACCACCAATTGCTCCTGCTGCATGCGGTCCACCCGGACGGCACGGAGGGATACACGGAATTCGGCCTCGATCTCGGTCCGGGTATGGCAACCGTCTGCGCGCGTTCAACTGCGGCAGCCCCGCGCCGATGCCCGACGGGCGCGTCGCGTATCTGACCGGCTCGGGCATTGCGGTGGGACGGCCCGGCTGCGCGCAGCGCGATCTCGTCAACCTGCCCTTGGCGGCAGGCGATGTCGCGGCATTGCCGGACGGGCGGCTGCTCTGCACGGCGGGCGGCTCAGCTCCTTCATCAAGCGCAAGAAACAGAAGGTCCGAGCAGCGCTCCGGCCGGCTTTGAGATAATCGGGATTGTCGAGCCCGACCAGGGGCACGGCAAGATGGTGCAGGTCTATGCGTCGACCAACGGTCCGCTGCACTCCCCGGTCTATCTCGGCCCGCGCGACCGGCCTCGCTGCTGGCGTCGCGCATGGATGACCGGCGGTCGACCGGCGTGCTCTACTGCCAGGACGCGCGCCTGACGCGCAACACGACAGCCGGGTGGCCGCATGTGCGCGCGGTGCGTGTGCTGATGGGCCGCGGGCTGACGGTCGGTCCTCGCATTCGTACATCGTGCATGCGGGTAACGAGACGGTCGAGCTGGGGACCGTGCCGCTCGCGCCGGACGGCTCGTTCGCGGTCGAGGTCCCGGCCGACACGGCGATCGCGTTTCAGGCGGTCGATGCGGAAGGGCGTTCCGAGCTCAACGAAATGTCATGGATTTTTGTGCGTCCGGGCGAAAGCCGCGGCTGCGTGGGCTGCCATGCGGTCCGCCAGACGCTCCCCGCCGGTCACACGCGGCGTGCCGTTGGCCACGCGCGTGTCGCCGCTCCGGCTCACGGAGGCGGGCGACCCGCACCGGTTCCGCGGCAACAATGCCGCGGTCACGGGGCTGACCGAATTGCAGTTCGACCGGTTCCGTGAAGTCGCAGGTCTCAATCGGCTCAGCGTGTCTGTGGGCGAAGTGATCGTCCGGTTGCAGAGTGGCGAGCCCGCCGTGCGGGCTTCGGCCGCCCAGCGGCTCGCGCTCTGGCGCACTCCTGCAGCCGCGCCTGCGCTGGCGCTGCGGCTGGCCGACAGCGTCCGCGAAGTGCGCGTCGCGGCGGCTTTCGCGCTGGCGCCTGCGGCACGCGCGAGTCTGTCGCCCCGCTGCTGGGCGTCGCGGCCGATCCTGATCCCGTGGTCCGGGAAGCCGCCGCGATCGCTTTGGAGAACCTCACCGGGCACGTGGAGGCAGGCGACTGGCTAACGTGGTTCCGCGGCACGACTGGGACCGGATGAGGCGGACTGGTGGGGCGGCTGGCGAGTGGCGACCGGGATGTGGTCCGACGCGCGGCGGTGGCGCTTGGGCATGTCGGCAAGAGCGAGGCCGCGCATGCCGCCTTGCGCGAGACGCTGACGCGGATGCGTGACGATTCGGCGTATGTCGATTGGCGCAAGACGCATCATGGCGACACGCCAAGTTCGTGGCGACCGATCCGGTCAACCCGCGCACGGTGCAGGAGGTGGCGCGCGCCCTCGGCCGCCTGAAGGATGTGGCCTCCGTGCCGTTGCTGGCCGAGACGCTGAGCGTCACGCCGACCCGGATGCCGGCAACCTCTTTCCGGCCGAGGCCGTCGCTGAAGCGCTGGGGCAGATTGCCACGCCGGAGGCGGAAGCCGCCCTGATCGCGACTTTCGCCGGGCTCAAGGATTATCCGAAGTTCACGAGCTGGTATGGCGACCATTCGGCGCTGATGGCTTGCCATGCCTCGCCGGTGCACCTCCGGATCGTCGAGGCGTTGGACACGATGGGCTCCACGAACGCGGCAACGCTGGTTCCGCAGCTCATCCGGTGCGTGCCGACCGACCCCGACCGCGCGCTCTTTCTGGAGAACGACGACTGCGAGACCGTGATCGGGCGGGTCCTCCGGCGCCAAGGAGCTGAGGCCCGCGTGAGCGAAACCTGTCTTGCCGTGCTCGGCGATGCGCAGGCGGCGCGCGATAAAGAGGTCGAAGCCGCTCTGGGCCGCATACACGGCGCGTGGGCCGGAACCCCGGACATCGCCAACCGCGCGGCTCAGGTGCTCTCGCTGGCTTGCCGCGACCGCCAGTATGTGCCGCGCGTTCAGGCTGCTTTTGCGAAGTATGCGGCGCTGACGAACGAGATCCCGCGGGTTTTCGACAAGGGCATTCCCGTGGTGCAGAAACTGCCGGCCCGGCACTGGGTGTGTTTCTATCTGGGGCATGTCCGGCATGTTGGGTGATGCTCGTGCGACCGACACGCTGATCGCCGCGCTGAAGTCGCCGAACGAATTCGCCGAGCGGTTCGCCAGATCCGCTCGGTCCGGGCATTCTTTTTCTGCACAACGATCTGACGCCTTGCTGGCGGGCCGCAGCCGCATGGGCGCTGGGCCCTATCGGCGATGCGAGGGCCGTGCCCGCGCTGCTCAACGTGGTTGGCGACTTCGGCAACTGCGACCGACACGCGTCATGCCGCAGCTGTCGCGCTTCGGCCGCATCGCCGATCCCGCCTCCCGCGACGCGATCCGCAACCTGGCGGCCGACTACCCGGAAGTGTCCACGCGCAAAGCGCTGGCGGAGACGGATTGGCGCCTGAGCCGTTCGAAAAGGAAAGATCGCAGTGACTCGCTGTTTAGAGGGATGCTTTGCTCCTTGGCCTGTGCCGCAATCAGACTGTCGGCCGCGTTTGCCCTCAGCGCTCAGGCGCAAGAAGCGGAGCAAGCAGCTACCAAATCGTCGAAGGGGTCACAGTACACGTGCAGC
>CAVSCB010000008.1:0-418309 GCA_963726305.1 uncultured Gammaproteobacteria bacterium | reverse complement strand
TCGCGATCGACGAGCGCCCCGAGAAGACTCCGGCGTGCTCCGCCTTCGCCATCCCGTCCTCAACCGCTGGTCCACGGCGGGGCTGATGGTCACGTCCTACAGTGGCGGCGACCACCAGAACGTCGCGCTCGGCGCCGACACAACGCTGCGACCCTTCGGCGACAACTACCTCGATCTGAAGTGGGCCGCCGCGTTCGACGACCGCGAACTGGAGACGCCCGCGCTGGCGGAGCGCAGCCTTGTCGATGCGCGGTGGCAGCGACGCACGGGACGCGGCCTGTCCTACACCTTGCAGTACACGCGCGCGGGACGAGTACCGGCCGGAACTCGGATTCATGCCTGCGCCAGGATTTCAACACCGCAAACGTGAGCGGCATTTACTACATCTTCACGGACAGGAATCGCACCTTCAAGCGCGTGTCTTCTGGGGCACTGGCCTTCAACACGTTCCGCAACTCCGACGGGGCGCTGGAATCGATCATGCCGTCTGGGTGCAGTGGGACACCAAAGCCGGCGGCGGTGGATGGGTCGAGCCAGAAATCTACCACGAGAACGTCCTCGCGCCGTTCTCGATTGGCGGCGAGGTCACGATTCCGGCGGGCGTGTACGACTTCGCGGACCTCCAGGTCAGAACGACCATGCAGACCGAGCACGACTTTCCGGGCCGACGTTGATTTTCGGAGCGGCACCTATTTCGATGGCACGCGCACGCGGGCGATCCTGACGCCGACCTGGAACGTCTCGCGCTATCTCGAGCTTGGCGGCGATTATCAGCTCAGCCTGCTGCGGTTCGACACGCGGCACCAGCACGCCAACATACAGCTCGCGCGCTTTCGCATTCGCACCGCCTTGAACGCTCGTGCCTCGGCGAACGCGTTCGTCCAGTACAACTCGACGACCGACCGCGTCGATCTGAACCTGCGCCTTCGCTACGCGTTCGCGAGGGAGCAGGACCTGTGGATGGTCTGGCGGGACTGACACCGAGGCCGTCCAGCCGCTTCGAATTCACGCGGCCGCGCTCACTGGCGCGAGCGCTGATGCGTGAAGTGCGCACGCTTGGGATTTTGACGCTGTCGAACTGCCAACCCTCACAAATCACAGCGCCCAGGTTGGAGGGTTTCGAAGTGGTATAAGTGGTTGAGCGCAGCCGCTCAACAGCTATCTGACCCGCGTGATACAGGTCGTGCGCTGCCAGCACCCCTGATCAAATCGGCAAATGTAAACGGGCTGCCCGGTGCGCGGGTATCGAGTCTCGCGGGTGGGGAACGCCGCCACCGGCGTCCCGAAGGAGCTTGTGCATCTGCTTCGAGCGAGCAGCGCGACATCACGCCGCCAGGCCTGTTAGGTCATCACTTCAGGCCGCGTGAACCAGTTCGACCCGGCCAGCGGGAACGAGCCGCGCTTGCTGCCGGTCAGTCGCCGCCAGACCGCGTACCTCCAGGATCAGCGGCGTGCACGGCGATCTTCCAGATGTTGTGCCGGCCGCCCTTCGGTCTCCACGCCGCTTCCGCGAGTGTGAGCCCGCGAATCAGTTCTTTCAGGTTCGTTCCATGCCACGACCGCCGGCTGTAAGCCTGATCGAGTAACGCCGACGAATCGTTGCTGCCCATCGGCCTCCCCCTCTCCCCCCTCCTCGCTCTCCGCCCGTTGCCCTTATGGCCCTGAGCCCTGAGCCCTGAGCCCTGAGCCCTGAGCCCTGAGCCCTGGGCCTCGCGGCCGCATCGATGATCCGACCCGCGACCTTGGAGGGCGACGCATGCAGTGACGAGCGGCGGTGCACGCCGCTGCGCCGAATCTCCAAGCCGCCGGCTCCCGTCGTCGCTAGCCTTGGGCATGCCTCGTGTTCCCCGCCTGGCCTCCTCCGCGCTCGCGCTCGCCGCGGCGATGCTGGTCTCCTCGAACGTTGCCACCCAGGGCGCCTCTACCGACTGGCCGCGCTGGCGCGGCACCGCCTTCGACGGCAAGGCGGTCACGGCAGGGAACATCCTCGCCGGGCCACTCGAACTGCACATCCGTGGAAGCGTTCGCTCGGCGCGGGCTACTCGGGCATCGCCGTCGCCCAGGGGCATGCGGTCACGATGTTCTCCGACGGGACGCGCGACTTCCTCGTGGCCCTCGACGCGGACAGCGGGCGCAATGAATGGCGCGTCGCAGTCGGTGCAGCATTCCCGGGCGCGACGGATCGGCTGCAGCGCGTGTTCCACGCCGGCAATCGGTGACGGGGTGGCCTCCGGACTGGGCCCGCATGGGACGCTGGTGGCCGTGCGCCTCGAGAACGGCAGCACGCCTGTGGAGGCGCGACCTCGTCAAGGAGCTCGGCGCCTCGGAACCGCACTGGGGCTTCACGACTTCACCGCTGATCGCCGGCGACATGGTGATCGTGCTGAACGGCGGCGCATCGAACAATGCCGTCACGGCATTCGACGAGCGCACGGGCGCAACCGTCTGGCAGTCGGCCTGCGGCATAGCCAGCTCCATACCCCATGCTGGCACCCGTCGCGGGGGAGGGACGCCGTCGTCGTCGGTGGGAGCACGACTTCTGCTGGCTGCTCGATCCGCGGACCGGGCGCGAGGCCTGGCGGTCCGAGCGTGGCCGACGGGGATTCTCGCGGATCGTCGATCCCGTGCCGTATCGGGTCGAATCCGTCCCTCCTCACGTATGGCCCGGACGAATCTGGATCCTCTTGCGCACCGGCGCCACTCCCCTGGTGGCGTCTGGTGGACGCCGCGACCTGCAAGTTGAGCTACGCGACACCGGTCACGCACAATGGACTCGTTTTCGGGTACTGCGGCGCGTTCCTGAGCTGCGTGGACGCACAGACCGGCGCGTTCAAGTGGCGCTCGCGCACACCCGGCGACGGCTTCCCCATCGTCGTGGACGGCCATCTCGTGGTGATGACCAAGGACAGCCTGATCAGTAGCCCAAGCGTCGGCAGAAGGCTACACGGAGAAGGCAGGGGCAAGCGTCTTTACCCGGCTGGTATGGACGCCCCCGTCGTTTGCCAACGGGCGGATCTACGCGCGTGACTCCTACGAGGAGATCGCGGCCATCGACATCGTGCCAGCAACCCGCACCGCCAACCACGCCGCCAGTCCCGCCGGCGTGCATCCGGGCTCAGACTTCGCGCGATGGGTCGCTGATGTCGAGCGTTCGACCGACCCGAACGCGATGGTGACGGCGTGGCTGAAGACGCAGGAAGCACTATCCCGTGATCGAGGGAGACAACATCGTTCACCTGGTCTATCGCGGGGACGTCAAGGACCTCGTGGTCGGCGGCGACATGCTGGACCGGGCGATCGCTCCGATGCACCGGGTGGCGGGATTGAACTTCTATACCTCATCGTCACCGTCGCGGCGGATGCACAGCTAGCCTACCAGTTCACGCACGATCTCGACAAGACGGAGCCGGATTCGAGGAATCCGCTGCGCGGTATTTCGATGAACTACACCCCGGCAGCACGCTGCTGGTCATGCCGACGGCGCCCCCCGTCGTCACACTGCGGGATGTCGCGCTTCGCGGCAGGGTGGTCAATCTCGAGATTACGAGCGGCCCGGTGTCGTCCAACCACCTGAACTGGGGCGGCAAGCGGGGCCTGCACCGTCTACTCTGCCTCCCGGCTACGAGACTGACTCGCCGCGGCGCTACCCGGTCGTGAGCAATACGTAACGGCCATGTTATTGTCTACTCGTTCAGCGTGTGTCTCAATTTGCTGGAGCGGGAAGGCGTTGACGTCCGTAAAGCACGGTGTATCAGTGGGGGGAAGAGCATGTGGTCGTCGAGGCTCAGAGATCAATAGAAACGTTGCGCCGGACGGAGACGGCTGAGCACTGGTTATGAAGTATCGATTACCCGTGTGGAGGCCGCGCGTGGGGTCCAAAAAAAGATCGTCATGACTGCTGCGGGAAACCCAAGGACGTACGCCTTTACGATACCCGCGGGCGTCGCGTAGGTGAACAGTTCAGACTCGTACTCGACAGGCGTAAACGAATGTCAGTTCTTGTGAGAATAAAGATCGATGAGAATGGCCGCGAGGTGACCGCAGGCGTGACAAAGGATGACACGGGAGGCAGGCCAGGAATGACAACCCCGCGGTTCAACTGGCAGGTTTTCCGCATCAGGAAAGGCGTCATCAGATACGTCCTCAAACTGACCTTTTGTTTGTTTAGCCCCAGCTTGTTCCTGATGTTTTGCCTGTGCCTGTTGACGGCGTTCTCCGACACCCCGCATATCCGTGCAATCTCCTTGATGATCTTGCCCTCCCGGATGAAGTTGGCGACGAGGACCTCCGTCGGCGTGAAATGCGCGTAGACAGCCGTCATCTTCTGGAGAAACGGCGAGACCATGTTCTTCAAATTCGTCTCGAGGATGTCCAGGTACGTTCTCTGCTCCTCGTCCAGTCTTCTTAGTTTCAGCCTCTCCACGTAAGGCAGGACGAGCTCTCCACATTGCTTGCCATCCTCTCTTCCATTTCGTTCTTGTCCTGCTCCCTCTGTTTGAGTAGCACCCTCAGGGCGGCGTTCACCTCCTCGAGGTTGATGGATTTGACCCTCAGTTCCTCCTCCGCCTTCTTCCGCTCGGTGATGTTTTCCATGGTGCCTTCGTAGTGCAGTATGCCGCCGCCTTCATCCCTGACCAAGTGCGCGTTTATGGACACCCACAGTTTCCCGCCGTCTTTTCGGCGGACCTCAGCCTCAAAGCCCTCGATGGCACCCTTGTCGGCGAGGAGCCTCTTGAAGGTCTCGCGGTCCCGTGGGTTGACATAAGTTGCCTTGCCATGTCGGTGAAGGCGTTGGTCAGGTCCCGGGGAGAATCGTACCCGTGCATGCGCGCGAGGGCGGGATTCGCCGTCAGGATGTGCCCTCCGGTGTGCTCGGAAAATACCTTCAATAGCGTTCTCGAAAATGCTGCGATATTTCTCCTCGCTGATGCGCAGTCTGCTTTCGGCCTCTTTTCGCTCGCTTACGTCCCGGACCATCGCCTGGAGGACACGGGTATCTTTGCCGATCTCTATATGGTTCAAACTCACTTCCGCATCGAAGGGCGTGCCGTCCAGCCGGCGGTGACGCCACTCGAAGAACTGGGGCTCGCCGGGATAGCCGCCTTTCCCTTTTCGATGGCCTTCTCTTTTGAAATGTTTCCGTCAGGCTGGATGGGTGGAGAAAATCTATAGAGAGTCCGGCCGATAATCTGTTCCCGCGTGCAGCCGAAAATCTCCAGCAACTTTCGGTTGCAATCTATGACGATATTCCCTTTCATGAGGAAGATTCCGTCATTGGCATTGTCGAACAGCGTTCGATACTTGACTTCACTTTCCCGGAGCTTCACCAGTGCTGATTCGCTCCTGCCACTCCTACGGGTGGGTTCCGGGTTTTTCATCGCAGGATACCTCGGGCCTCCATTCCGGCGCTAGCGGCCGAGGGCGTAGGCAAGGAAGCGCGCCTTATGCCGGTAGTCACGCTCGACGTCAACGTCAACGAGCCGGCGTTTGACCAGGCGTGCGTTCACGAAGGTTCTGTTCTTCAGGTAGAGGTAACAGAGCGGGTGACCCTCCTCATCGTGGCGGGTGCCGTCGAAGCGGAGGAATACCTTCTGTTTGGCGGTGAGGTCTTTGATGAGTTCCACCGCCTCGTGCAGTGTCGACGCGGCCGTCCGGATGCCGAGAAGCCGGACCGTGGCGCCGTTGCTCAACAGGACGAGTTCAGGCGAGACCACCTTCTTTACCGTGAGCAGTTCGGCGGGGTCGGGAGCCCTCGCATCGTTCTGTGTGACCGTTTCCCTGCGCCCTTTCTTCCGGCGTTGCATCCCGACCGGGTCAGCGAAGATGTAGGGAAGCTTCGCGATCTCACGGGATGGGTCGAAACGGGTCTTCTCCTGGCGTAACACGGTAAAGTCAGCGTCCGTAAGCAGCCCGTCCATACCGAGCTTCTGTTGGATCACGGGCAGGGACACCGGGCTGATCTCGTAGCCGATGGAGTTACGGTCGAGATTCTTCGCGGCGAGAGAGGTAGTGCCGCTTCCCAGGAACGGGTCGAGCACGGTCTCACCCGGGAAACTGAACATCTTGATAAGGCGGCGGGGCAGCTCTTCCGGGAACACGGCCTGGTGCCGGTCCTGCCGTCCCCCCGGGAAATTCCAGTGGCCGTAGAAGTATTGGTTCCACTCCTCGCGGGTCAACCGGGATGCCTCTCTCGCTTCAGGGGTGCTCTTCGGCGACTCCCCTTGCTTTCTGAAGAGCAGGATGAACTCATAGTCGAGCTTGATCACGCCATTCCGCGGGAAAGGATACGAGCCCATGACCGTGGCACCGCCCGTGGTGTTGCAGGTGGTCGCCTTCTGCCAGATGATGGCGCCCATGTAATCGAAGCCGATCACCTCGCAGAACTTGATGATCTCTTCGCGGATGGGGATGATCTTGTACCGTCCGTAATCAACGGCCCGGGCAAACTGGTCGCCGATGTTGATGCACAGGCGGCAGCCGGGATGGAGCACGCGAATGCACTCTTTCCAGACGAGGTTGAGGTTGTTGATGTACTGCTGGTAGGTGTGGTCGAAACCGATCTGGTACTCGGAGCCGTAGTCCTTGATCTGCCAGTAAGGGGGAGAGGTGACCACGAGGTGGACCGACTCGTCGGCCACTTCCCTCATGTGGCGTGCGTCGCCGATTATTATGGTGTGTCTCGTCCTCATGGTTTGGGGGCGTCGTCGTCAAATGGCCATCCGCTGTGTCAGGCAGCGGCCTGTCTCACTCCGACGTACGTTACAGTACGCCTGGTGACCAGAGCGATTGGTTGGGCCCTGTTCCTGTACTTCGTTCAGCGTATTGCTCAGCCGCTGCTCATTGCCCATGGCCTTGAGCAGGCACGGGGTTGGTCGGGCGTGCTGTTGCATCTCGGCCATCGGGTCTTCCGCTGCGGTTGATTGGCGTTTGCTCATGGCTTCGTTGGCGCTGGATTGGACTTGGAGCAAGTATATTCGTTTTTACTAATTTAGCAATACCTTATTAATGAGGCGTTAGAGATTTATAACCCTGCCCAGATCCCCGAGGTAACACCGTTCTTCCACGCCGACAGCGAGACCTGGACCTATCTGGTGGCTGACCCGGAGACCGGGAAGGCCCTGGTCATCGACCCGGTTCTGGATTTCGACGCCAAGTCCGGCCGCACTTCCACGGCATCCGTGCAAGCCGTCTTCCAGGCCATCGAGACCCGCAAGTTGCGCCTTGCGCTGGATTCTGGAAACCCATGCACATGCCGACCACATCTCCGCAGGCGCCTGGCTGCGCGCCAAAGTACCGACCGCGCAACTGGGCATCGGCGAAGGGATCTGCGCCGTGCAACAGACCTTCGGCTCGATCTTAGACCTTCGCCAGGCAACTCCGGGTCGACGGCTCGCAGTTCGACAAGCTGTTCACCGATGGCGAGACTTTCATGCTTGGCGCCATCAAGGGCGAAGTCATCGCCACGCCGGGGCGCACCAACGACAGCGTCAGCTATCGGATCGGCGATGCGCTGTTCGTCGGCGATTCGCTGTTCATGCCCGATGGCGGCACCGCGCGTTGCGACTTTCCGGGGCGATGCAGCCACCTGTATGCATTGATCCAGCGCCTGTATTCGTTGCCGGACGAGACCCGCGTGTTCGTCTGCCACGACTACGGACTGAACGGAAGGGCGGTGGCTTCCGAGACCACCATCGGCGCGGAGAAGGCCGGCAACATCCACCTGCGCGACGGCGTGGCGAAGGCTGATTTCGTCGCGCTCCGCAAGGCACGCGACGCAACACTGGCAATGCCGGCGCTGATCATCCCTTCGGTGCAGGTGAATATCAGCGCGGGTGAGTTCCCGGCGCCGGAAAGCAATGGCGTGCGCTACCTGAAGATTCCGCTGGACAAGCTGTAGGCCCGGGCTGGCGAGGCGATCACCGTGGAACGGGCGGCCGGACCGGGTGCGATACTGTCCGCATGATGCCCGACGACACTACCGACCCGACACGACTGCAGGCGTCGCACGTTCTTGAAGCCGCCGTTGACGAATTGATCGCGCGTACGCATGGACACCTGGTCGTCGCGGCGCCACTGGGCCTGGGCAAGCCTCACCGGCTGCTGAATGCGATCTATCGTCGGGTTGCCGCCAACCCTGACCTGTCACTCGAGATACTCACCGCGCTGTCGCTGGATCCACCCGAGGCTGGCTCGCCGCTGGAAAGACGGTTCCTCGATCCCTTCGTCGCCAGGCATTTCGGCGAAGACTTTCCGCGCCTCGACTACACGGTGGCGCAGAAGAAGAACGCCTTGCCGCCAAACATATGGGTGGAGGAGTTCTACCTCCAATCGGGCTCCATGCTCGGCTCGTCCCAGGCGCAGCGCAGTTACTCCTCGCTCGATTACACGCATGTGGCGCGGGCGCTGGCGGAGCGCGGCATCAACGTGATCGTGAAAAGGTGGCGCGCGAGGCGGCTGGCTCGCGGCTGAGCCTGAGCTGCAACCCGGACATCAGCTTCGACCTGCTGGACGCCATCGCCGCGCGCGTGCAGCCCCGGCCGATCGTGATGGCGGAAGTGGACGAGCACTTGCCGTTCATCGGCGGAACAGCTGCGGTCGAACCCGCTTTTTTCGATGTCGTGCTCGATCTTCCCGGGCCGACGCCGAAGCTGTTCGCCGTGCCGCGGCAGGCCGTCAGCGACACCGATTTCGCGATCGGCCTGTATGCCAGCACCCTGGTCAAGGATGGCGGCATGCTGCAGATCGGGATCGGCTCGCTGTCCGATGCGCTCTGCCACGCGCTGATCCTGCGGCATTCGCGCAATGCCGATTACCTGGAAATTCTCGAGGCGCTATCCCCGGGACTCGCCGCCAGGCCGCTGGTGCGGAAGATTGGCGGCACCGCGCCATTCGAACTCGGCCTGCATGGCGCCAGCGAGATGGTCAACGATGGCTTCATGCGCCTGCACCAGGCGGGGATCCTCAAGCGCCGGGTGATCGATGACATCGATGCGATGCGCCGGATCAATGCCGGGACGGCAACGCCCGAGGACCGGAACAAGCTGGAAACAGAGGGGCACTGGCTCGACGGGAGCTTCTACCTGGGTTCGCGCGACCTCTACCATTGGCTTCGCGACTTGCCCGCCGGGCAGGCGCGCGGATTGGGCATGACCCGGATCTCGCAGATCAACGAACTCTACGGCAGCAACGAGGCCCTCGAGCGACTGCAGCGCCGCGATGCCCGCTTCCTCAACACCTGCATGATGATGACCGCACTTGGCTCGGCGGTATCCGATGCGTTGGCCGACGGCCGCGTGGTTTCCGGCGTCGGTGGCCAATACAACTTCGTGGCGATGGCGCATGCCCTGCGCGACGGTCGCTCGATACTGATGCTGCGTTCGACCCGCGGCGAGGCTGGTTCTGCAAGTTCCAACGTTCTCTGGAATTACGGGCACTGCACGATTCCACGGCACCTTCGCGATATCGCCATCACCGAATACGGCATCGCCGATTTGCTCGGCATCAGCGACGAGGAATGCGCCAAGGCCATGCTGGCCATAACCGACGCGCGCTTCCAGGCCGGGCTGGCAGGACAGGCGCGCGCCAGCCTCAAGCTGGCCGCCGATTTCAGGCCGCCCGCCACCTGGTCACGCAATACCCCGGAGGTATTGCACGCGGCTCTACTGCCGTTTCGCCGCAATGGGTTGCTGCCCGAGTACCCGCTCGGCTGCGATTTCAGCGCGGAGGAGCAACGGCTTGTGCGGGCGCTGGGTTGGCTCCGCTCGGCGACCGGCACGCGCGCCGGCAAAGTGGCAACCGCCCTCGGCGCACTGGTCCAGGGCAGCACCGCCGACCAGGCGGCGATGCAACGGATGGACCTGCATTCGACCAAGGGAATCAGCCAGTGGTTCGATGCCCGCCTGGTCGCGCTCGCGCTGAATCGAACGGCCGTCCCGACCTAGCGACCGGGTGCTGACGCGGCCAGGCCCCGGCGCTACTTGGTCGCTGCGGCGACAATCGCCTCCACGGTGATGCCGAAATGCTTGTAAAGGGCATCGATCGGAGCCGAGGCGCCGAAGCTGTCGATGCCGATGACCGCGCCGTCCAGCCCCACGTATTTCCGCCAGTAGTCGGTGACGCCGGCTTCGATCGCGACTCGCCTGCGACAGGACGAAGGCAACACGCTCTCGCGCCACTCCACCGACTGCCGGTCGAATTGATTGGGCGATGGCATCGAGACCACGCGCGCCTTCACCCCCTGGCCCTCCAACTCGCGCGCCGCCTGCATCGCCAACTCCACCTCGGAGCCGGTGCCGATCAGGATCACGTCGAAAGCGCCATCCGCGGGATCGCGCAACACATAGGCGCCACGCGAAATATCGGCCACCTGCTGCGCCGTCCGCGCCTGGTGCGCCAGATTCTGGCGGCTGAAGACCAGGCAGGTCGGACCGCTCCGCCGCACGATCGCATGCTGCCAGGCCACGGCCGACTCGACGGCATCGCAGGGACGCCAGACGTCGTTGTTCGGGATCAGTCGCAATGACGCCATGTGCTCGACCGGCTGGTGGGTCGGGCCGTCCTCGCCCAGGCCGATCGAGTCGTGCGTGAACACGTGGATGGCATGCGCCGGGATCAGCGCCGACATGCGCAATGCGTTGCGCGAGTAGTCGGAAAACACCAGGAAAGTGGCGTCGTAGGGGATGAAGCCGCCGTGCAGCGCCAGGCCGTTGCTGATCGCGCTCATGCCGAATTCGCGAACGCCGTAGTAGACGTAGTTGGCGTTGGCATCGCCGGAGGTCACCGACTTGCTGCCGGTCCAGAGCGTCAGGTTGGAGTGCGCAAGATCCGCCGAACCACCGATCAATTCCGGCAGGTGCGGCGCATAGGCTTCGATCGCCATCTGCGAGGCCTTGCGCGAGGCGACCACCGGTCCTTCGTTCTGCAGCTTGGCGGCGTAGGCGGCGGCAACATCGGCGAAATCCTCCGGCAGCTCACCGTGCGAACGACGAACCAGCTCATCCGCCAGCTGCGGATAGGTTCGCGCATAGGCGTCGAACTGGCGATTCCATTCCTCTTCGCGGACCAGGCCGGTGTTCCCGGCCCGCCAGCCGTCGGAAATCTCCTGCGGGATTTCGAAGGGCGCATGCGGCCAGCCCAACTGGACCCGCGCGGCGGCGACTTCATCCTTGCCCAGCGGCGCGCCGTGCGCGGATTCCTTGCCCTGTTTGTTGGGTGCGCCGAAACCGATCACGGTGCGGCAGCAGATCAGCGTCGGCTTGCCGGTTTCGGCCTGTGCGGTGCGAATCGCCTGCTCGATCTCGACCGGGTCGTGGCCGTCGACCTTCCTGATCACCTGCCAGCCGTAGGCCTCGAATCGAGCCGCCGTGTCGTCGGTGAACCAGCCATCGGTGTTGCCGTCGATCGAGATCTTGTTGTCGTCCCAGAACGCGATCAGCTTGCCCAGTCCCCAGGTGCCCGCCAGCGAGCAGACTTCGTGCGAGATGCCTTCCATCAGGCAGCCGTCGCCGAGGAAGACCCAGGTGGTGTGATCGACGATCTCGAACTCAGGGCGGTTGAAACGCTGCGCCAGCAATTTCTCCGCCAGCGCCATGCCCACGGCGTTCGCGAGCCCCTGGCCGAGCGGACCGGTCGTGGTTTCCACGCCCGGGGTTTCGCTGGCCTCAGGGTGACCGGCGGTCTTGGAGTGCAGCTGCCGGAACTGCTTTAGCTGCTCGATCGGCAAGTCGTAACCGGACAGATGCAAAAGCGCGTACTGCAGCATCGAGCCGTGGCCGTTGGAAAGCACGAAGCGGTCGCGGTTGAACCATTTCGGATTCTTCGGGTTGTGGCGCAGGAAGTCGTTCCACAGCACCTCGGCGATGTCGGCCATGCCCATCGGCATGCCCGGGTGGCCCGACTTGGCCGCCTCGACCGCGTCGATGGCAAGAAAACGGATGGCATTGGCGAGATCGCGGCGGCTGGGCGTCGGCATTGGGCAGGGCTCGAGAAGGAGGGTGCGCCGCGGGCGCGTGCGTCCCGGGGCAGCCTATTTTCGCCGAAGCCGGGCCGCCTGTCGCGTTGTTCTCGCCCCTATCGGCGTAGTAGCAGGCGACTAATCCGGGATCGCGAGCTCGGCTTCCGGGGCGCCGCGCGTCCTGTGGGACACCACCACCGCCGTGGCCAGGTCGCCTGTGACGTTCAACGAGGTCCGGCACATGTCCAGGAACGTGTTCACGCCCAGGATGATGGCGATGCCTTCCGGCTTGAGTCCGATGATGCTGCAGATCATCGCGATCACCGGCAAGGATCCGGACGGAATCCCGGCGGTGCCGATGCCGCCCAGGATGCACAGGCCGAGCACCATCAACTGCTGGACCATAGGCAGGTGCAGGCCGGAAACCTGGGCCAGGAAGAGCACCGTGATTCCCTCGAACAGCGCCGTGCCATGGTGATTGGCCGAGGCGCCCACGGTCAGCACGAAGCGGGATACCTTGCGCGGCAACTGCAGGTTCTCCTCGGCCACGCGCAATGTCACCGGCAGGGTGGCTGCGGAAGACGCGGTCGCGAACGCGGTCAGGATCGCCTCCTGGCTGCCGCGAAAGAACTCCCGCGGCGCCATGCCGCCCATGAACTTCACCCAGAGCGGCAGCACGACGAACATATGCAGGCCCAGCGCCAGCAGGACGGTGACCACGAAGTAGGCCAGGCCCTCGATCACGTCCCAACCCAGCGTGGCGCACAGGCTGAAGGTGAAGCAGGCAACCGCATAGGGCGCCAGCTTGATGATCATGCCGATCAGCTTCATGCAGATCTCGAACAGGCCCTGCAGCGCGTCCTTGAACGCCTGGGTCGCCGGGCTCGGCGTCATCACCAGGCCGATGCCGAACAGCAGTGCGAAGAAAACCACGCCCAACTTCTGCTTGTCGTCGATCGCGGCCGCCAACACGTTGTGCGGAACGATGTTGACCAGCAATTCGATGAAGTTCAGCTCCTGGCCCTTGCTGGCGATCTCGCTGGCCTTTCCTGCGTATTCGGCCATGGCCTGGTTCACCAGCGCCGGGTCCATATGCAGGCCCGGCTGGATCAGGTTGACCATCAGCAGGCCGATGCCGACCGCGATGCCGGTCACGACCGCCGTGTAGTTGAGCGTCTTCCAGCCAAGCCGGCCGAGGCTGGCGATGTCGCCCAATTCCGACACTCCCAGCACCAGCGCCGAAAACATCAGCGGGATCACCAGCATGAAGAGCAGGTTCAGGAAGATCTGGCCGAATGGCTTGGCCAGGTAGGTCATCAGGCCGGTGACCAAAGGCGTCTGATCGAGCCCGTAGAAATGCACGCCAAGTCCCAGGACCGCGCCGAGCATGAATCCGATCAGCACCTTGATGTGCAGCGGCATGCCCTTGGCCGGTACGGTGGGCGCTGCGGTCGGAATCATGCGGTGGTCTCGCCGGGATGGTAGTCCGGCCGAGCATACACGAGCGCCCGATGCTGACGAAGCTGCCGGAGCGGTGTCCTCGGTGGAGCGCGGTCAGCTTCCGCCGGGCTGGCCGGCAATGAGTTCATCCAGGGTCTGCGGCCGGCCGATCAGGTAGCCCTGCGCGTAGTCGCAGCCGAGCGAACCCAGGGCTTCGAGCATCTCCGGGGTCTCCACTCCCTCGACCACGATGTCCGCGTTCAGGGCCTTGCCCATGCGCACGATGGCTTCGACGATCGCCATCGAGCGCGGATCGAAGAGCATCGTGCGGCTGAACGCCTGGTCCAGCTTCAGGGTGTCGAAGCCCAACTTGTACATCTGGACCAGGTTCGAGTAGCCGGTGCCGAAATCATCGAGCGCGACGGCGATGCCGTGGCGATGGCACAGCTCGATCGCCTCCGCGACCAGTTGCTGGTCCAGTGCCTGGCTCTCGGTTATCTCCACCTTCAGGCTGCCCTGCGGGAACGCCGGCGGCTTCGATTCGCGCCACCAGCCGCTCGATCAGGCCTGGATGCTCCAGCTGCCGCGCCGACACATTCACCGCGATGAAGGGCTTGGGTTCTGCGCCGCTCTCGATCAGACGCTTGACGGCCGCGCAGGCCGTATCGAACACGTATTCCCCGATCTCAACGATCAACGCCGACTCCTCGGCAAGGCCGACCAGTTCCATCGGGGAGATCGAGCCGCGGTCGGGATGGTTCCAGCGCAACAAGGCCTCGTAGCCGGCGATTCGCCCGCTGGGGATATGCAGGATCGGCTGGTAGCGGACATCGAGTCCCTCCCCGGCAAGCGCTTCCCGCAGATGCGTTTCCAGGCGGATCTTGTCCGCGCCGGAAATCTCCGCCGAACTGCCCGGGCCATTGGACTGGCGGCGCCGACCGCCCCGGATCGCCTCGATGGCGCCGCGATAGCGCTTCACCTGTCCTTCGAGCAACGCGCGGATGATTGGATCGGTCTTGGACAGGCGCTCGCTGATCTGGGTCCGGTCTATGGCGAACAGAACGCAATCATCGATCGCGACCGCAGTGGCGGTGCGCGGTCCGCCGTCGAAGACCGCCATCTCGCCGAGCATGTCCCCAGCCTGCAAGCGACTGAGCACGATCCGCGAGCCCATGCACCTTGACCGAGACCTCCACAACGCCGGCCTCGATCAGGAATGCGGTGGTCGGCGCCTCGCCCTCCTCGAAGAGCACGTCACCGGCCTGGAGGTGGATTCCCGCAAAGCATTCACTGCGCTATCCGTCATGGGCACACTGGCCAGAACGGCACAGGGCCGCAAAAGCGGCCCTGTCCGGAAACATTGAGCGCATCGAATCGATCAGCGCTGGGCGACCTTCAAGACCCGCGGGGTCACGAAGACCAGCAGTTCGGCCTTGCTGTTCGACCTCAGCTTCTTCTTGAACAGGTTGCCCAAGACCGGCAGGTCGCCGACCCACGGCAGCTTCTCGACGTCCTGGCGATTTCTGAATTCGTAGACGCCGCCGATAACCACGGTGTCGCCGCTGTCGACCATCACGCCGGTGGTGACCGAGCGCTTGATCAGGGACGGCACGCCGTTGACGAATGCCTTCACGTCATCCTTCTTGACGAACAGGTTCATGAAGACCCGGCCGTCCTGCGTGATGGTCGGAGTGACCTTCAGCTCCAGCAAGGCGTCCTTGAACGCGGGCGTGGCAATGGCCTGGCCGCCGCCGGTTCCGGTCGAGGGCGTGGTGTAGCCGATTTCCTCACCCTGGGTGATGGACGCTTCGCGCTGGTTGGTGGTGATCACGCGCGGGTTGGACACCACTTCGCCGCGACCCTCCGCTTCCAGGGCGGTCAGCTCGAGACTCAGGTTCGAGCTCGGGGCCAGGATGCCCAAGGTGAACGCGCCACCGCCGCCACGAGTGCTCAGGTCGAGGTCGAAGCCGGTGGTCGTGGTCTTGTCGCTGGTCGGGCTCGGATTGTTGACGTTCTCGAAGCCGATCTGGGCGCCCAGGTTCCGGGCGAAGCTTTCGTCGGCGATGACGACGCGCGCTTCGATCAGGACCTGATCGACCGGGCGGTCGAGCACCAGGAGGAGCTTCTTGATTTCTTCGATCCGAACTCGCGTTTCCGCGAGGATCAGGGTGTTGGTACGGACATCGGCGCCGGCGGCGCCGCGCGCCGACAGGAGGCCGCGCCCGGCGGGCCGCCGCCCCGCCACCGCCACCGCCGCCGCCACGCGCCGCCGCCACTGGTCAGAATCTGAACGATGTCAACGGCGCTGCCGTAATTGATCGGGATGTATTGGGTGAACAGCTGCCGCCGAATTTTCCAGCGCCATCCGCGCATTGTTCTGCGCCAGCTCATAGGCTGCCAGCTCGGCTTGTGGGCGACCCAGACGACATTTCCGTCGCGGCGCTGGTCGAGACCCTTCGCGCGCAGCAGGATCTCCAGCGCCTGGTCCCACGGCACGTTGATCAGGCGAAGGGTAACGCTGCCGGACACCGTATCGGCCACTACGATATTGAGGTTGGATTCCTCCGCGATGAGCTGGAGCACGGTACGAACCGGCACGTCCTGGAAGTTGAAAGTCACCGGCTTGCCGGCGTAGCGCTGGGCGCCGTCGACCGGTGCCGACCGCGCCAGCTCCCTTGATCACCGCTTCCCGCTTCGGAGTGATTTCAACCACATACTCGTTGCCGGTCTGGTAGGCCATGCTGTCGTAGGCGCCATTGGTGTTGATCACCAGGCGGGAGCCACCGGCATTGGATCGCGGCTCTACGCTTACCACCGGGGTCGCGAAATCGGTGACGTCCAGGCGGCGCCGCAGGTTTTCCGGCAGCACTGCGTTATTCACGTCGATCGTGACCTGCTTGCCGTCGTTGCGCATGTCCGGCGCGGCGCCCTGGCGATCGAAGCGCACGATGACCCGGCCCGAGCCGTTGTCGCCGCGGCGGAAGTCGATGTTGGAAACGCTGATGCCGCTTGGCAGGCGCTTGACCGGGTCCTCGATCTGCCGCGAGCGTTGCCGGCGACCGTCTGGACCCCGACGCCCGCATCGACCGTCAGCACCAGCAAATTGCCCGAACTGCGCGTCACGTAGCCGGCAGGCCGCAGCAGGTCGACGACGACTCGTGTCCGTCCGCCGGCTTCAGCCGCCGATACGGCGGAGGTCGCGCCGCTGCCGATGACCACGCGGCGCGTGGACAGGCCGTTGCTGGTGTTCGGCAGGTCGAGTGCGATCCGGGGCGGGCTGTCGGTGGTGAAGGCCTGGACATCGCCGACCGGACTGGCGAACTGCAGGGTGATGTCCACCTTGCCTCCGGGCGCGGCCGCGTAGCGGACGTCCTGCAGCACGTTGTCGGCTAGTGCATAAGCGCTGACCATCATCAGGCCCAGGCTCATGGCGCCGTTGCGCAAGACACGAAGTACGCGCTTGCTCTCGCCGATCTGTTTCGTTGCGGTCATCGTGCTATCCCCCAATCATTCATTGTCTTCAAGAGCGATCTTGGCTTGCCGTTCCAGCCAGCCACCCGCTCCGTCAGGTACCAGTTCGACCATCTCGATGCGATCCTCGTAAACCGCAGTGATCCGGCCGTCGTTCTGTCCGAGATAGTTGCCGGGCCGTACACGGTAGGTAACCCGATCCGGCGCCAGCACCAAACCTATCAGGTTGCCGCCCGCTGCCGATCGTTCCAACCATGTTCAGGCCGTCGAGCGGAAATGCTTCAAGCACTTCCTTTCGGCGATTCGCATCCGGCCGTGGGCCGCTTCCCGAGTCGCGGTCCGGCAGGGGAATGGCAAACGGGTCGCGCAAGCCCTCAGCCGAATACTCGAAGGTCTCGAATTGTTTCATCACTGGCAAGGGATCGAGCGGCGGCGCCGGGCGCGCCTTCACCTCGACCACCCATGCCTCGACTTCCTTGGTGTCGCTGGTGCAGGCGGCGAGCAGGCAGCACAGCATGCCCAGGAGCAGGACGGCTCGAGCCTCGGCGACGCGTCGAAAGATAGGCATCACTTGCTTCCCCCTGCAGCCGGCGCAGCCGCCATCTCGGCATCGTCGAGGTAACGGTAGGTCTTGATGGTGCCCTGCAATACCAGCAACCCAGGCTTGCCGGCACGCGGCGTCAGGGAAATGTTGTGCATGGTCATGATCACCACGCGCGGGAGCGAGGCGACTCCGCTGACGAAGGCGCCGAACTGGTGATAGGTACCGACCATGCGCAGGTTGATCGGCTTCTCGGCGTAGAACTCCTTGGCCGATTCCGCGCCGGGCTGGAACAACTCGTTGCTGATGCCCGTTGCCAGCGCCGTCTGCGAGACATCCACGATCAGGTCCGGCATCTCGTTCTTGCTGGGCAGCTGGCGAAGCATCTGTTGCAGCATCAGTTCCATCTGCGCGAGTTGCTGCTTGAGCGGCTCCAGGTTGGCAGCGCGACCCTGCTTGTCCTCGAACGTGGCCTTCAGGGATCCTTCCTGCGCAACCAGCCCCTCCAGCTCCGTGCGCCGGTCGGCGACGAAGAAGTACCAGGACAAGCCGATGATGACCAAGCCGGTCATCACACAGGCAGCGATCTTGACCGCGAACGGCCATGAGCCGGGATTGCTTGTATCGAGATTGCGCAGATCTATCTTCGTGCTCATGACTTGCCCTCCGTCGCCGGCGGCGCTGTTTGCTCAGGCGGCGTCGGTGCCGAGCCTGGCGCCGTTGCCGGCGCCGATGCTGGTGCGCTGGAGGCGGGCGGCGTGGAAGGCGCAGCCTGGCCCGCCGGTGCCGGTGCCGCCGTCGCCGGGACTTCCGTCGTCACTGCCGGGCTGGGCAGGGGCGCCTCGACCGGCGCTGCCGGTTGCGCAGCTGCCGCTGCCGCGGCGGCCGCCGTGGCCGGATCGTTGGGATTCTTGAGCGTCACCTTGAGCGAGAACTCGTTGGGCAGGCCCTGGCTCGGTGCCGCGCAATTCGATGATCGACAGGTCCGGATTACCCATCCAGCCCGACGTATCCAGGTTGCGCATATAGGTGCTGACCCGGGCATTGGACTGCGCGCGACCCATCAAGGTCATCTCCGTCGCCGTTCTGCTGGACCGAAGTGATCTGCGTGCCATCGGCAATCGTGCGGGCAAGCTCATCGAACAAATGCACCATCTGCGAGCGGCTGGCCTGCAGTTCTTCGATCACCTGCTTGCGACGAAGCAAGCCGGCCTTCTTCTTGTCCAGCTCGGCGATCTCGACGAGTTGCTTGTCGAGCAAGGCGATCTGGTCGGTCAGGTACTTGTTGCGATTGTTCTGGCCGTCGATCTGGCCGTTGTAATACATCACGATCAGCAGGCTGACCAGCGCGGCGGCGGCGGCGGCCACGCCCAGCATGGTCAGGAATTCCTGCTGCCGCTGCTTGCGGCGCTCGGCGCGCCAAGGCAATAGATTGATCTTGGCCATCAGTCGAAACTCCTCAGGGCCAGGCCGCACGCAATCATCAGGGCCGGCGCGTCCTGGGCAAGGGCATGGGCCTGCACGCGCGGACCGAGCGACATGTTGGCGAGTGGATTCGCGACGACCGTTGGCACGCCGATCTGCTCTTCGACCAGATTGGCGATGCCGGCGATGGAGGCGCAGCCACCAGCGAGCACAACCTGGTCGACCCGATTGAAATCGCTGCCGGCATAGAAGAACTGCAGCAGGCGGCTGACCTGCTGGACCAGCGCTTCCTTGAAGGGCTCCAGCACTTCCACGTCGTAGCTTTCCGGAAGCCCGCCCTGGCGCTTTGCCTGGCCGGCCTCGTCATAGCTGAGCCCGTAGCGGCGCATGATCTCGTCGGTCAGCTGCTTGCCGCCGAAGACCTGTTCGCGGGTATAGATGCTGCGCTGGGCGCGAAGCACGTTGAGCGTGGTCATGGTGGCGCCGATATCGACCAGCGCCACGATGGCGTCGCGCGGAACCGACAGCTGGTCGGCGACCAGCTTGAAGGCGTTTTCCATCGCGAACGCCTCGACATCGATCACTTTCGCGCTGATGCCGCCGAGTTCGAGCGCCGACTGCCTGGCGTCCACGTTTTCGGTGCGCGAGGCCGCCAGCAGGACCTGGACCATCTCCGGATTGTTCGGCACCGGGCCGAGCACCTCGAAGTCCAGGCTGACTTCCTCGATGGGGTACGGGATGTAGTTGGAGGCCTCCATCTGGACCTGGTCCTCCAGCGCGTCCTGATCGAGGCCGCCCTGCATCGGAATGACCTTGGTGATGACCGAGGAGCCGGATACGGCCGCCGCGGCGTGCTTGGCCTTGGTCCCCGAGCGGGCCACCGCGCGCCGGATAGCCTCGGCCACGGCCTCGACTTCGACGATGTTCTTTTCCACCACGGCATTGGGCGGGAGCGGCTCGACGGCGTAGTGTTCCACGCGGTAGCGGCCCCCGCTCTCGCTGAGCTGCAGGAGCTTGACGGCCGTGGAACTGATGTCCAGGCCGACGAGCGGTGTCTTGGTATTTCCGAAAAGACCCACGGTTTCTCCCCTTGCCACAGGCGCTTACGCGCCACACGTGCGCCATTACATTAATAACGAAATTTTCCTAAATGGCAATGCCCCCCGCCAACTTTTAGGAAGATTCTCTTGAATTGCATGGCCAAGTCACCGTTTTCGGACGGATTTCCCGGCCGGCGGCCCTCTTCAGCCTGTCCCCCGCCTGCCTGATCTATACTCCCCGTCCTGCTCCAAGTAAACGAGAAAGAAGCTCCGGGATGGCGAATTTTACCCGTTGGTTGCGCCGCTTGGCCGTGTTCAGCGCACTGGCCCTGGGCTTGGGCTTCCTGGCACTGGGCATCCTCTATTGGCTGATCGCACCGCGCCTGCCGGACGTGCAGGAGCTTCGCCACGTGGCGTTGCAGGTGCCGCTGAGCGTCTATTCCAGCGACGGCAAGCTGATCGCGCAGTTCGGCGAGACGCGCCGCTACCCGGTCAAGATCGACAAGATCCCGCTGCATGTGAAACAGGCCTTCATCGCCATCGAGGACGCCCGCTTCTACCACCACCGCGGCCTCGACTTCCGCGGCATCACCCGCGCGGTGTGGCTGCTGGCCACCACCAGCAACGAGCGGGTGCCGGGCGGCAGCACCATCACCCAGCAGGTTGCCAAGAACTTCTACCTCAGCTCGGAATACAGCTACAGCCGCAAGCTGATGGAGATGCTGCTGGCGCTCAAGATGGAGCGCGAGCTGAGCAAGGACGAGATCCTGGAGCTCTATCTCAACAAGATTTTCTTCGGCAACCGGGCCTATGGCGTGGCCGCTGCCGCGGAATTCTACTTCGGCAAGACCATCGACCAGCTGACCCTGGCCGAGGCCGCCGCCCTGGCGGCGACTCCCAAATACCCCTCCAGCGGCAACCCGATCATCAATCCCAGCCGCAACATCCGGCGCCGCAATTACGTCCTGCAGCGGATGGGCGAGGTTGATTTCATCACGCCCGAACAGGTGCGCCAGGCGCAGGCGGAGCCCAGCCGCGCCAGCCCGCACGAGCCGAAGGTGGAGCTGGACGCGCCCTATCTGGCCGAAATGGTCCGCCGGGCCATGGAGGAGCGCTACGGCGCCGAGTCCGAGACCAGCGGATACCGCGTGATCACGACGGTGAAGAGCTCCGACCAGCTGGCCGCGGCCAAAGCGGTGCGCACCGGCATGGTCGAATATGACCGCCGCCACGGCTGGCGTGGCGCGGAAGCGCACCTGGATCTCGCCGCCGGGCCGGATTCCGAAACGGACCTTCGCTCAGGTCTCCGCCGCTATCTTTCCATCGCCGGCATGCCAGTGGCCCTGGTGACCTCGGTGACGGGCAGCAGCGCCACCGCGCTGATGCTGGCCGGGGAACCGGTGACCCTGGATGCCCAGTCGACCAAATGGACCGGCCGGGCGCCCGGCGCCCTGTTCAAGCGCGGCGACGTCATCCGCGTCTCGGCCGGCGAAAAGCCCGGCCAATTCGAATTGGCCCAGGTGCCGAAGGCCGAGACCGCGCTGATCTCGCTGCAGCCCGAGGACGGGGCATTGCGCGCCCTGGTCGGCGGTTTCAGCTTCTCGCGCAGCAAATTCAATCGCGCCATCCAGGCCCAGCGGCAACCGGGCTCGAGCTTCAAGCCCTTCCTGTACTCGGCGGCCTTCGAGCGCGGCTACACGCCGGCATCGATCGTCCTCGATGCGCCGGTGGTCTTCCAGGACCGCGTCGGCCATATCTGGCGGCCGGGCAACGACGACGGCAAGTTCTCCGGCCCGATGCGCATGCGCGAGGCGCTGGTGCAGTCGCGCAACCTGGTTTCGGTGCGCTTGCTCGATGCCATCGGCGTGGACTTCGCGCGCAAGTACATCACCCAGTTCGGCTTCAAGCTCGAGAGCCTTCCGCCCAACCTGTCGATGGCGCTCGGCTCCGCTTCGCTGACGCCGATTTCGATTGCGCGCGGCTACACCGTGTTCGCCAACGGCGGCTTCCTGGTGGACCCCTACTTCATCGCCAGGGTCATCGACCGCAATGGCGTCGTCATCGCCTCCTCGCACCCGCCGCGCGCCTGTCGGGCCTGCCCGCAACGCCTGGTTGGCGAAGCGCGGGCGGCGGTCGTGGTCGATGATTTCGATTTCAGCGCCGGCGCGCCGACTGCGACGGCCAGCGGCCACACCGGCAACGTCGACCCCAACTTCGTCGGCCCGCCGACCGAATCGCTGGCGCCGCGTGCGATCGATGAGCGAACCGCCTTCCTGGCTTCGTCGCTGATGCGCGATGTGGTGCTGCGCGGCACCGCGACGGCGGCCAAGGTGCTCGAGCGCGCCGACATCGGCGGCAAGACCGGCTCGACCAACGACCACCGCGATGCCTGGTTCTCCGGCTTCGGCGGCGACCTGGTCACCACGGTCTGGGTGGGCAAGGACAATTTCGAGTCGCTCGGCTACCGCGAGTACGGCGGCAAAGCCGCGCTGCCGATCTGGATCAACTACATGCGCGAAGCGCTGAAGGGCGTGCCGCTGACCGATGCGACGCCGCCCACCGGCATCGTCACGGTCAGCGTCAATCGCAGCTCGGGCGGCCTGGTGCCGGATGGCACCCCGGGCGCGCTGGTGGAGTACTTCAAGCAGGAAGACTACGACCGCATCGTTTCCGGCGGCTACAACCAGCAGGACGTCGGCGAGGCCGACGACACCAAGTCGTTCGATATCTTCTAGGCCGACCCTCGAACGGGTCGGCCTTCGGAGATCAGCGCTTGGCCATGGGCTGGTAATCGCGAGCGGCGGCGCCGGTGTAGATCTGGCGCGGCCGGCCGATCTTGTTTTCCGGATCGGTCTGCTGCTCGAGCCAATGCGAGACCCAGCCGGCGGTGCGGGCGATCGCGAACATCACCGTGAACATCTCGCGCGGGATACCCAGCGCCTTGTAGATGATGCCGGAGTAGAAATCCACGTTCGGGTAGAGCTTGCGCTCGATGAAGTACTCGATCCTTCAGCGCGGCTTCTTCGAGGCGAAGGGCGACTTCCAGCAACGGATCGTTGACGCCGACCGCGGCCAGGACTTCATGGGTCATTTCCCGGATGATCGTCGCGCGCGGATCGAAGTTCTTGTAGACGCGATGGCCGAAGCCCATCAGGCGGAAGCCCGAGTTCTTGTCCTTCGCGCGGTCCACGGCCTTGGCGACTTCTTCCGGCCGACCGATCCCGGCCAGCATGTCGAGCACCGCCTCATTGGCGCCGCCGTGCGCGGGGCCCCACAGCGCGGCCACGCCCGCGGCAACGCAGGCATAGGGATTGGCGCCGGTGGAACCGACCAGGCGGACGGTCGAGGTCGACGCGTTCTGCTCGTGATCGGCGTGCAGGATGAACAGCAGGTCGAGCGCGCGCGCCACGACCGGCTTCAGCGCGAGCGGCTCGCTCGGCACCTCGAACATCATGTGCAGGAAGCGATCGACGTACTCGAGGTTGTTGCGCGGATAGCGGATCGGCCAGCCGATCGAATAGCGATGGCAGGCCGCGGCGATGGTCGGCACCTTGGCCAGCAGGCGGATGCCCGCCAGGCGGCGCTGTTCGGGGTCTTCCAGGTCGAGGTCGCCGTGATAGAAGGCGGCCAGCGAGCCCAGCATGCCGGTCATCATCGCCATCGGGTGCGCGTCGTGGCGGAATCCGTACAGGAACGTGCGGAACGCCTCGTGCATCATCGTGTGGTGGGTGACTTCATGCTCGAACTCGTCGAACTGCACGGCGCTCGGCAACTCGCCATGCATCAGCAGGTAGCTGACTTCCAGGAAATTGGAGTGCTTGGCCAGCTGCTCGATCGGGTAGCCGCGATACATCAGGATGCCGGCGTCGCCATCGATGTAGGTGATCGCGCTGCGGCAACTGGCCGTGGACATGAATCCCGGGTCGTAGGTGAAGTTGCCGGTCTCCTTGTAGAGCTTGCCGATGTCGATGCACGGCGGACCAACGGTGCCGGTGTGCACCGGCAGTTCGACGCTTTTGCCGCCCGCGTTGAGGATCACGCTCTGGTTGTCGGACACGACAAGCTCCTTGGATACATTCGGCGGACGATTCAGGCGGCGGCCGCGGACCGGTGCCCGGCCTCTCGGCAACCACTTCGGGCAGATGCCAAGTATCGCATAGGGCAATTGGGCAAGTAAGCGCGGACGAAGGCCGGTGGGCGCCGGAAACGACAACGGCCGCTAGGCGGCCGTTGTCGGGATGAATCGGGGCTGGCCGGAGGCCGGGCTGCTTACTCGGCAGCCTCGTCCTTGGCAACTTCCGGCTTGGCGGCGCCGTAGCGCTTGCGGAACTTGTCGACGCGGCCGCTGGTGTCCATCAGCTTCTGCTTGCCCGTGTAGAACGGGTGCGAAGCCGAAGAGACTTCGACCTTGACCAGCGGGTATTCATTGCCGTCTTCCCACTTGATCTTCTCTTTGCTGGTCAGCGTAGAGCGGGTCAGGATGATGAAATCGGAGGTGACGTCCTGGAAGACGACGTGGTTGTACTTGGGATGGATATCGGCTTTCATCGAAAGCTCCGCCGTGATCGTGGAAAAGACCCTTATTGTAGCCAGAAGAGCCTCCTTGGCGCAAGCCCCAGCTGGCTTTCCCGTTGAAGACCCATGAGCGGCGGGGCTTGCGGCGCGGGCTCATGCCCCGCGGACGGCCTGTTCACGCAGGTAGGCGATGCCCGCGTTCAGCGTTTGCAGGCGCGGGTAGTCGCTCTCCGGAATGTCCACGCCGGTCAGCCGATGCAGCTCCATGATGAAGCGCAGGAAGTCCATCGAATCGAATTCGAACTGGTCGCGATAGCGAACGTCGGCATCGAGCGGCTCGCCCTCGATGTCTGGCGCAATCGCATACAGGGCCGCCCGCACTTTCTGTTCGAAGGGATCGGCGTTCACAGGCGCTCCGGTTGTCGCAGCAGGTCATCGAGTTTGCGCAGGAAGTTCGCCGCGCTGCGGCCGTCGCTGACCCGGTGGTCGCCGCCAACCGTGACCGTCAGGGTGCGGCGGGCGCTGAGCGCATCGTCCTGCGCCCATGGCCGCTCGGCGATCCGGCCGCAACCGATGATGGCCACCTGCGGCGGATAGATGATCGGCTGCAGGGTGTCGGCGGTGTCCTCGCCCAGGTTGGAAATCGTCGCGGTGGACGCCGACAACTCGGAGCTGCGCAGGCGGCCGCCGCGAACGCGGGCGACCAGATCGTTCAGGCGCTCCATCAGTGCGTCGAGATCCAGCGTGTCGGTATCGAGTATCGCCGGCGCGATCAGCCCGCCTCCGCGCATCGCGACCGCGATGCCCAGGTTGACGCTTGCTGCAGGCGTCGAAGCCGCTCTCGCCGTAGTGGCCGTTGAGCGCCGGCGTGGCCTTCAGCGCCAGCGCCGTCGCCTTGATCAGTGGCACCGAGTAGTGCAGGCGTTGCAGCACGCTTCGCTGCGCGTTCTCGCGCTGCAGCCAATCCAGCATCGGCGACAGGTCGAGGGTGGAACTGACGAAGTAGTGTGGAATCTCGCGCCATGGAGCGCGACATCGCCGCAGCGATGGCCTTGCGCATCTCGTCGAGGTCCAGCCCGCCCTTGGCCTCCCGCTCCCGTGGCGCCGGTGCCGCCGGCGCAGGCGACGGCGCAACCGGCGATGGCGGCGAAACGGCGGCTTCGACTTCGCGCAGGCCGATCACGCCGTCGGCGCCCGGTTGCAGGCGGGCAAGTTCGAGACCGAGTTCGAGCGCGCGGCGCATCGCCGCCGGCGTATCTTTGGCGGCCCCGGCGACAGGCCGCGGCGGGCGCGACAGGCGGCGTCCCGACTGCAGTCTGTTCAACTGGCGCCGCGACCCCTGCCGTCGCCGCCGCCGGCACAGCCGTCGCGATGCGCGATGGCGTCGACGCCGGCACCGGCACGGGCGGCTCCGCGGGTTCCGGCGCGACAGGTTCCCCGGCGCCTTCGGCGCGGATCACCGCAAGCGCCGTTCCAACCGGCACCTTCTGGCCGACCTCGACCAGAATCCTGTCGAGGATGCCGGTCTCGAAAGCCTCGATCTCGATCGCGCCCTTCTGGGTCTCGACCGCGGCAATCACTTCGCCGCGCTCGACCTGATCGCCCGGCTGCTTCATCCACTCGACCAGAGTGCCGGCATCCATGTCCGCGCCCAGCGATGGCATCTTGAATTCGCTCATCGGCGCAGCACCTGCTTGCAGGCCGCGACGATGGACTCGGGCTGCGGCGTCGCGGCCAGTTCGAGATGGCGCGGATAGGGCAGCGGCACTTCGGCGCTGCAGACGCGCGCCACCGGCGCATCGAGCGCGTAGAACGCTGCTCCCTGGATGCGCGCGGCGATCTCGCCGGCCAGGCTGCCGCTGCGCCAGCCTTCGTCGACGATCACCGCGCGATGCGTTTTCGCCACCGAGGCAAGGATCGTCGCCTCGTCCAGCGGCCGCAGTGTGCGCAGGTCGACCACTTCCGCTTCGATGCCTTCGAGCGCCAGCTTTCGGCGCAGCCTCCAGCGCCTTCTTCACGCTGCCGCCATAGGTGATGAGGCTGACGTCCGCGCCGGGCCGGCGCACGGCGGCGCGCTCGATATCCACCGCGAGCATCGCCCTCGACCGGCACTTCGCCTTCGTCGTTGTAAAGAGCGGCATGCTCGAAGATCACCACCGGGTCGGGATCGAGCAGCGCGGTCCAGAGCATGCCGCGCGCATCGGCCACGGTGGCGGGCGCCAGCACGCGAATGCCCGGGACATGCGCGTACCAGCACTCCAGGCTGTGCGAGTGCTGCGCGGCGAGTTGGCGGCCGGCGCCGGTCGCCATGCGGATCACCAGCGGCACCGAGAACTGGCCGCCGGACATGTGCCGCAGCGTCGCGGCGTTGTTCACGATCTGGTCCAGCGCCAGCAGGCTGAAGTTGACCGTCATCACCTCGACGATCGGCCGCATCCCGCCGAGCGCCGCGCCGATGCCGGCGCCGGTGAACCCGGATTCGGACAGCGGCGCATCGCGGACGCGCTCTTCGCCGAATTCCGCCTGCAGTCCCTTGGAACAGGCGAAGGCGCCGCCGTAACGGCCGACATCCTCGCCCATCAGGAATACGCGCGGATCGCGCTGCAGCGCCTCGCGCAGCGCCTCGCGCACGCCTTCCCGGTAGCTGATGGTGCGGGTGCGAACCTGGCTCATGGCGAGGCCAACTGCGCCGGGTGCGGCGTGGTCACGTCGCGGGTCAACTGCTCGACCGGCTCCCACGGCGCCAGCTTCGGCGAAGGCAACGGCCTGCGCCACGATCGCGGCGACATCGGCTTCGATGGCGGCGACGTCCTGCTCGTGCAGGAAGGAGTTCTCCTGCAGCCAGGTGGAGAACCGCCGGATCGGGCACAGCGATTTCCAGCGCTCGACCTCGGCCTTGTCGCGATACAGCTCGGCATCGAACATCGAGTGCGCGCAAAAGCGATAGGTCTTGCTCTCCAGGAGCTGCGGACCGCCGCCGGCGCGAATCGCGGCCGCGGCCTGCGCGCGGCCGCCGCTTCCACCTCCACCACGTCCATGCCGTCCACGACCTGCGCGGGAATGCCGTAGCTCGCGGCATGCAAGTGGATATCCGGCACCGCCAATGAGCGCTGGACGGCGGTGCCCATCGCGTACTGGTTGTTCTCGCAGACGAACAGCACCGGCAGCTTCCACAGCGCCGCCAGGTTGAGCGACTCGTGGAACTCGCCTTCGGCCACCGCGCCCTCGCCGAAGCAGCAGCAGGTGACGCGATGCCTGCCGAGCATCTTGTCCGCCAGCGCCAGGCCGACCGCCAGCGGCAGGCCGCCGCCGACGATCGCATTGCCGCCGATAGAACCGGCGGCCGGCATCGAAGATGTGCATCGAGCCGCCGCGTCCGCGGCTCGATCCGCTGGCCTTGCCGTACAACTCGGCCATCACCTCGCCCGGCGGCAGGCCGCGCAGCGAGCGCATGGCCATGCTCACGGTAGGTGGCGACCATCGCTTCGTCGGGAGCCAGCGCCTGCATCACGCCGACCGCATTGGCTTCCTCGCCGATGTACAGATGCAGGAACCCGCGGATCTTCTCCTGCGTGTACAGCTCGGCGCACTTCTCCTCGAAGCGGCGGATCAGGATCATCCCGTGCAGCAGCTCGCGGGCGTGCTCGCGCGTCAGGTGCAGCTTGCCGACCGGAGCGCCGCTCATGCCGCGCCCTCCATGCGTGGAAGTGTCGCCCTCGGGCAGCCCCAGTTCGCGCGCCTTGACCAGCCGGCGCATGATCTTGCCCGAGCGGGTCTTGGGCAGGTCGGCACGAAATTCGATTTCGCGCGGCGCCACCGCCACGCCCAGCCGCTTGCGCGCGTGCGCCAGCAGGTCCCTGCGCAGCGCCTCGTCCGGCTGGAATCCCTGCTTGAGCGCGACGAAGGCCTTGACCACCTCGAGCGCCATCGGATCGGGCACGCCGATCACCGCCGCTTCGGCCACTGCGGGATGCTCCATCAGCACGCTCTCGACCTCGAACGGACCGATCAGGTGCCCCGCGGACTTGATCACGTCGTCGCTGCGGCCGACGAACCAGAAATAGCCGTCGGCGTCACGCTGCACCAGGTCGCCGCTGCGATACCAGCCATCGATGAAGCAACGCCGGTAGCGTTCATCCTCACCGAGATAGCCGCGGAACATCGACGGCCAGCCCGCCCTGAGCACCAGCTCACCCTGCTGGCCCGGCCTGTCGATCAAGCGCAGGTCCTGTTCATCCACCAGCGCGACCGCAGCCTCGATGCCGGGCAGCGGCCGGCCCATGGAACCGGGCTTGATCGCCATGCTGGCGAAGTTGGCGACCATGATCCCGCCGGTCTCGGTCTGCCACCAGTTGTCATGGATCGGCAGGCCGAGCGACGCGCGCGCCCCAGACCACCGCCTCGGGGTTCAGCGGCTCGCCGACGCTGGCGATGAAGCGCAACGCCGACAAGTCGAAGCGGCGCGGCAATTCGTCGCCCGGCCTTCATCAGCATGCGGATGGCGGTCGGCGCGGTGTACCAGACGCTGACCCGCTTGTCGGCCAGCGTCCGATACCAGCGCTCGGCGTCGAACTCCTCCTCGTCGGTGATCAGCGTGCAGCCGACCGCGAGCGGACCGATGATTCCGTACGACGTGCCGGTGACCCAGCCCGGATCGGCGGTGCACCAGTAGATGTCGCCGGGCCGCAGGTCCAATGCCTGGACCGCCGGTCGCGCGATGCGCGACGACCGCGCCATGCACGTGCATCGCGGCCTTCGGGCGGCCGGTGGTGCCGCTGGTGAAGTGCAGGGTGGCGACCGTTTCCGGATCGGTCGGCGCAATTTCATATTCGGGCGGACGCCGCATCCAGCAGCGCCTGCATGCTCCACGGCGCGGCAGCCGGACGGTAGGTTCTCCGGGCGGCCCTCGAGGACTTCGCTGGTTGCTGCGAGGCGTGCCCGTGGACGATCTGCCCCGGCATTGACCAGTTGCGCGACCAGGATGACATGCCGCAACGTGGGCAGGCGGTCCAGGATCGGCCGTATCTTGCGCTCGAACAGGCGCCCGCTGACCACCAGCACCGTGGGCTCGGCGATCGCCATTCGCGCCGCGATCGGCTCCGGCCCGAACGCCGCGAACAGGGGACACAACACCGCGCCGTGCTTCCAGGCGCCCAGTGCGGCCACGTACAAGCGCCGGCACCCGGCCGAGCAGCGTGAAGACCCGTTCGCCGCGCTGCACGCCCAGTGCTTCGAGCGCATTGGCGAAGCGATTGCTCAGGGCGCCCAGATCCGCGTAGCTGAAATCGACCGCATCGCCTTCCCTGGCAAGCCAGCGCAGCGCGACGTGCGCGCCGCGCCCGCGCGCACGTGCCGGTCCACGGCTTCGTGGGCGATGTTGATGCCACGACCGCCCGGCAAGCCGGCGAGTTCGGAGCGCGCCTGGTCCCAGGAAAAATCCCGGCGCGCGCGCTGATAGTCGGCCAGGTTGGCCGGCGGCGCCCCCGCTTCCGCGCTCTTGTTGATGATCTGCCAGTCCACGCCGCCTCCCGCCCGGGTAATGGCTCCAGTTTGCCCAGCGTGCAGGGCGCGGGAGTTGACGCAGATCAGCTTTGCGGCGCGCGCGCCCCGAAGCCCTGGGCCGCAACGTTGATCTGGGTCAACTCCGCCGGCGGGCGCGGTGGCTACGCTGGATGCGTGTTCCCGGAACGCTGGAGCGTCCGCGTCTCTGGGCAGGTTCGCGGCCGCTGCGAGCCGACCTGGATCGAATCGGGAGCAGATCGTCGTGGACAGATTCTGGCTTGGGCAATATCCACCCGGCGTCGACGCCGAAGTCGACATCGATGCGTATGCATCGATCAGGGAAATCCTTGAGTCCACGTGCCGGCGCTTCGGCGAACTCCCCGCCTACAGCAACATGGGCGCTTCGATCCGATATCGCGAACTGGACGAACTGAGCCGCGACTTCGGCGCCTACCTGCAGCGCGTCGCCGCCATGCACAAGGGCGACCGGATCGCGCTGATGCTTCCCAACCTGCTTCAGTATCCGGTTGCGCTGTTCGGCGCGTTGCGCGCCGGCCTGGTGGTGGTGAACGTCAATCCGCAGTACACGCCGAGGGAACTCGAATACCAGCTCAAGGACTCGGGCGCCTCGGTGATCGTGGTGCTGGAGAACTTTGCCCACACGCTCGAGCAGGTCATCGACCGGGTCCCGGTCAAGCTGGTGATCACCACCCAGGTCGGCGATCTGTTTCCTCCGGCCAAGGCGCTGCTTACCAACCTGGCCGTGAAGTATGTGAAGAAGATGGTCCCGGCCTGGCGTCTGGACGATTCGATCCCGTTCAGGACCGCACTCAGACTCGGCCGCGACCAGTCGCTCCAGGACGTCCCGCTCGACCACCAGGACATCGCCTTCCTCCAGTACACCGGCGGCACCACCGGCGTGGCCAAGGGCACCGTGCTCACCCACGGCAACCTGGTGGCCAACATGCAGCAGCTGTCCACCTGGATTTCGCGGGACCTGGTCGAGGGCAGCGAGTGCGCAGTCCTGCCGCTGCCGCTGTACCACATCTATGCGCTGATCGCGAACCTGGTGTTCATGAAGATCGGCGCGCACATCGTCTTGATCACCAACCCGCGCGACATTCCGGACTTCCTCAAGACACTCAACCAATGCCATCCCACGGCGATGGTCGGGGTCAATACCCTGTACAACGCATTGCTGAACGCGCCGGGATTCGAGGCCGTCGACCTTAGCAAGCTCAAGCTGGCCTGTGCCGGTGGAATGGCCGTGCAGCGCGCCGTGGCCGAACGCTGGAAAAAGGCCACGGGCACGCCCCTGGTGGAAGGCTACGGGCTCACCGAAACCTCACCGGTGGTCACCTCCAACCTGCTCAGCATCGAAGACTGGACAGGCACGGTTGGCCTGCCGCTTCCTTCCACCGAAGTCTGCGTGATCGATGACGACGGCACGCAGTTGGCGCGCGGCGAGCGCGGCGAACTCGCCGTTCGCGGCCCGCAGGTGATGAAGGGCTACTGGAACCGCCCGGACGAGACGGCCAAGGTCTTCACCGAGGATGGCTGGCTACGCACCGGCGACATCGGCTACCTGGATGAAAAGGGCTATTGCCGGATTACCGACCGCAAGAAGGACATCATCGTCGTCTCGGGCTTCAAGGTCTTTCCCGAACGAGATCGAGGACGTGGTCGCGATGCATCCCGGCGTACTCGAGGTCGCGGCCGTCGGCGTTCCGGACCAGGCCTCCGGCGAGGCAGTCAAGATCATCGTGGTAAAGAAGGATCCGTCCCTCACCGAGGCCGGCATCATCGCGCACTGCCGCGAGAACCTGACTGGCTACAAGATTCCCAAGCTGGTCGAATTCCGCACCGAGCCACTGCCCAAGAGCAACATCGGCAAGATCCTGCGGCGGCTCCTGCGCGAGCCGGCACCGGCCGTCCAGGCAACTTCCTAGGAGAACATCCCATGCGCATCGCCGACATCCATACCCGCCGAGTCGTCCATATCGGCGCCAGCGCCTCCGTGCGCGAAGCCGCGGAACTGATGCGCACCCGCCATGTCGGCGCGCTCGTGGTCGTCGACCAGCCGAACGGCGAACGCATTCCGATTGGCATGGTCACCGACCGTGACATCGTCCTGGCGGTAGTCGCCCCGGGCGTCAACGTCGAGGCACTGACGGTGGGCGACGTGATGACCAAGCCGGTGATCACCTGCAACGAAGACCAGGATCTGTTCGCTGCGATCGAACTCATGCGCGAACGCGGAGTGCGCCGGCTGCCGGTGCTCAACGCCAGGGGCGGCCTGATCGGAGTGGTCGCCGCCGACGATATCTACAACGCCATCGGCACGCACATGCGCGAGCTCAGCCTGGCGCTGGCCCGCGAGCAGGTGCATGAGATGAGGGTTCGCAAGTAGGTCGCACCGGGCGGGGCGTGCGAGCTCAAGCGGCGGCGTCGAATCCGGTTCAGGCCCCGGCAAACCGCGCAGCGCTGCCGATCCAGCGCTGCACGATCCGCTCGGCGAGTTCCGGCGAGTCGGCCAGCAAGTCGGTCGGCCGTCCGCTGCACGGCTGGCAGCAGGTGCGCATCGCGCACCAGGTCGGCGATCCGGAAGCCGGCGAGTCCGGTCTGCCGCGTGCCGAGCAACTCGCCGGGCCCGCGCAGTTCCAGATCCTTTTCGGCGATCACGAAACCATCGGTCGTCTGCCGCATGACCTCGAGCCGCTGCCGGGCCATCTGCGAAAGCGGCGGCTTGTACATCAGCACGCAACTCGATGCCTGCGCGCCGCGTCCGACCCGGCCGCGCAGCTGATGCAGCTGCGCCAGGCCCAGGCGCTCGGCGTTCTCGATCACCATCAGGCTGGCGTTGGGCACGTCCACGCCCACCTCGATCACCGTGGTGGCCACCAGCAACTGCAATTCGCCGGCCTTGAATCGCGCCATGACCGACTGCTTCTCGGCCGGCTTCATCCGCCCGTGCAGCAGGCCGACCCGCAATCCGGGCAGCGCCAGCGTCAATGCCTCGAAGGTGCTTTGCGCGGCTTGCGCATCGATCCGCAAGGCGCCCTGCCCTGGCTTGTCCTCGGCTTCGGCCTCGTCGATGAGGGTGCACACCCAATACACCTGGCGGCCCTCCGCGCAGGCCATGCGGATGCGCTCGACCACCTCGTCGCGGCGCGTTCCCGGTAGCGCCACGGTCGTCACCGGCGTTCGGCCGGGCGGCATTTCGTCGATCACCGATACGTCCAGGTCCGCGTAGGCCGACATCGCCAGCGTGCGCGGAATCGGCGTGGCGGTCATCACCAACTGGTGCGGAACGCGTTCGCCGTCCAGGCCCTTGTCGCGCAGCGACAGTCGCTGGTGCACGCCGAAGCGGTGCTGCTCGTCCACGATCGCCAGCGCCAGGTCCTTGAACGCCACGCCCTCCTGCATCAGCGCGTGGGTGCCGACCACCACCTGCCCTGCGCCCGAGGCGATTTCGGCCAGCACCGCCGCGCGCGCCTTGCCGGTAACCTTGCCGGCCAGCCAGGCCACGCGCACGCCCAGCGGCTCGAGCCAGCGCGCGAAAATTATTGAGGTGCTGCTCGGCCAGCAGTTCGGTGGGCGCCATCAACGCCACCTGCTTGCCCGCCTCCACGGCGCGCATCGCCGCCAGCGCCGCCACCACGGTCTTGCCGCTGCCGACATCGCCCTGCACCAGGCGCAGCATCGGCACCGGTTGTTTCATGTCGGCGGCGACTTCGGCAAATACGCGCTGCTGCGCGGCGGTCAGCGAATACGGCAGTCCCTTGCGCAGGCTGGCCGCCAACGCGCCGCGCACCTCGATCGGGCTCGCTCCATGCGCGCGCAAGGCGATCCGCTGGCGGCGCATGCCCAGGTGGTGCGCCAGCATTTCCTCGAACGCGAGCCGCTGCAGGGCCGGATGGCGGCCGCTGGCGAACAGCGCCACGTCGGTGTCGGGCGGCGGGCGATGCGCGGTGATGAGCGCATCGCGCAGCGCCGGCAGCGCCAGCGAAGCGCACAGATTCCGCCGGAAGCAGTTCCAGTTCGCTCGCCGGCGGCAGTCGCTTGAGCGCCTCGCGCGACCAGCTTGGCGATCGTCTGGGCGCCCATGCCTTCGATGGCCGGATAGACCGGATCGAGCGACTCGCGCAATTGCGCCGGTCTCGCTCTCGGCGATGAACCGGTAACTCGGATGGACCATTTCCAGGCCGTGGCCGCCGGGCCGCGGCTCGCCGTAGCAACGCACGCGCCGTCCCGGGAATGAATTGCGCCGCCTGCGCGCCGTTGAAGTGGAAGAATCGCAGCAGCAGCGTCTCGCGCGATTCGCCCGCCACGGTCACCCGCAGCAACGGCCGATAGCGAAAACCGCGCTCGACCGCCTCGACCCGGCCCTCTATCTGCGCCGGCTGGCCCGGCACGAGGTCGCGGATCGCGGTCAGCTGGGTGCGATCCTCGTAGCGAAGCGGCAGGTGCAGCCAGAGGTCCTGCATGGTCAGCAGGCCACGCGACGCCAGCTTTTCCGCCAGCGCCGGACCGACGCCGGGCAAGCTGCCCAGCGGCGCGTCGCCGGCTGGTCGCCAGCGCGAGGCCGGGGCTTGCTGGCTTGCCGCGACGGACCACTCAGTCGAACGCGAGGATGGCGTCCACTTCGACCCGCGCGCCGCGCGGCAAGCCGGCGACTTCGATGGTCGAGCGGGCTGGATAGGGTGCGCTGAAATACTCGGCCATCACCGCATTGACGGCCGCGAAATCGCCCAGGTCGGTCAGGTAGATTCCGATCCGCATCACGTCCTCGAGCGAACCGCCGGCGGCCTGGCAGACCGCCTGCAGATTGTCGAACACGCGTCGGGACTGCGCGGCGATATCGCCTTCGACCAGCTGGCCGGTGGCCGGATCCAGCGGAATCTGCCCGGACAGGAAGACGGTCTTTCCGCTGCGCACCGCCTGCGAATAGGGGCCGATGGCGGCCGGCGCTTTGTCGGTTGCGATGGGGTGACGGGACATGGCGAGGCCTCGATGGTTGTGACCGCCAGTTTACGGCAGTCGATGAATCTAAATCCGCTCCACGCCGTGCACCACGCCCAGGCGGCGGACCCGGCGGATGACATCGGCCAGGTGCTTGCGATTGCGCACCTCGATGCCGAATTCCATCACCGAAATCTGCAGGTCGCGCTCGCGGTACTCGACCGAATCGATATTGGAATCGCACTCGGCCACGGCGGCGGCGACCTGGGCCAGCACGCCCGGCTTGTTTTCCACATCGAGCTTCAACGCCACCCGGTAATCGCCCTGCACGTAGCGATCCCAGGCCATCGGCACGCAGCGCTCGGGATGCTTGCGGTATTCGGCGACGTTCGGACAATCGGCGCGGTGCACCACCACGCCCTTGCCGGCGCTGATGTAACCCATGATCTCGTCGCCGGGAATCGGATAGCAGCAGCGCGCGAAACTCAGCACGCCGCGCTCGGTGCCGGTGATCAGGATCTGCTCGCCGGTGCCGGCGCCCGCGGCATGCGCCGGAACTTCGGTCGCGCCCTGCACCAGCACCTGGGCAACCTGCGCCGGCATGCGATTGCCCAGCGCGATGTCGGCGAGCAATTCCTCCAGGCGGCGATAGCGGTGTTCGGCGAGGAACTGCTCGATCCGGTCCTGGGCGACGCGATCGAGCGAACTCTCGCGCGCCTCCAGCGCGCGATCGAGCATGCGGTGGCCGAGATCGACCGCGTCCTCGTGCTCGAGTCGCTTGAGGAAATGCCGGATCGCCGTGCGCGCCTTGCTCGAAACCACGAAGTCCAGCCACTGCGGCCCCGGCGATGCCGATGGCGCGGTGATGATTTCCACGGTCTGGCCGCTGGCCAGCTTGCTGCGCAGCGGCACCAGCTTCTTGTCGACCCGCGCGGCGACGGCGTGGTTGCCGACATCGGTGTGCACCGCATAGCCGTAGTCGAGCGCAGTGGCGTTGCGCGGCAGGGAAAGGATGTCGCCCTTGGGCGTGAACAGGTAGACCTCGTCCGGGAACAGGTCGACCTTGACGTTTTCCAGGAACTCCAGCGAGGAGCCGGCCGATTCCTGGCTGTCCATCAGGCTGCGCACCCAGTCCTGGGCGCGCGACTGGGCGCTGTTGACGCCCTGGCCGATGGACTTGTACAGCCAGTGCGCGGCGATGCCGCGCTCGGCGATGACGTCCATTTCCTCGGTGCGGATCTGCACTTCGACCGGCGTGCCGTAGGTGCCGAACAACACGGTGTGCAGGCTCTGGTAACCGTTGGCCTTGGGAATGGCGATGAAATCGCGGAAGCGCGCATCCAGCGGCTTGAACACCGAATGCACGGCGCCGAGCGCCAGGTAGCATTGCATCGGCTTGGCCACGATCAGCCGGAAACCGAACACATCCATCACCTGGTCGAAGCTTTTGTTCTCCTGGAGCATCTTCTGGTAAATGCTCCAGGGCGCCTTGACCCGGCTGACCAGCCGGAAAGGCAGGCCTTCCTGCGCCACGCGCTGTGAAATCTTCGCCTCGATCGTGGCCATCGCCTCGCGGCGCATCACCGGCTGGCCGGCGATCCGCTTGGAAATCACCTTGTGCCTGAGCGGGTACATGGCCCGGAAACCCATGTCCTGGAGCTCGGCCTTGATCCGGTTCATGCCCAGCCGATGCGCGATCGGCGCGTAGATCTCCAGCGTCTCCCTGGCGATGCGGCGGCGGGACTCCGGACTCATCGCATCGAGCGTGCGCATGTTGTGCAGGCGATCGGCCAGCTTGATCAGGATCACGCGCAGGTCGCGCGACATCGCCAGCATCATCTTGCGGAAGCTTTCGGCATCGGCTTCCTGGCGATCGCGGAACTGGATCTTGTCCAGCTTGGTGACGCCATCGACCAGTTCGGCGACCGCTTCCCCGAACTCCTCGGAGATCGCGCTGCGCGGCAGCGGGGTGTCTTCCAGCGCGTCGTGCAGGATCGCCGCGCACAGGGTTTCGGCGTCCATCCGCAGCTCGGCCAGGATGCCGGCCACGGCCACCGGGTGGGTGATGTAGGCCTCGCCCGAGCGGCGGATCTGGCCGGCATGGGCCAGCGCGCCGACATGATAGGCGCGCTGGACCTTCATGATCTGCGCTTCGGGCAGGTACTCGGCCAGTTTCAGCTCGAGCGCGCGCACCGCCTCCGGACAGGGATCCGGGCTGGGCTGGAGCGCAGCGGCGATGGGCGAGGTCAACGAGGACATGAGTCCAGACTACCCGCCCCCGCCGATGCCTTCAATGCAAAAGAAAACGGCCCCTCAGGGGCCGTTTTGCTGTTGTTGCGAAGTTGCCGCGATCAGTCGTCGCCGCCCTTGCCCAGGTCGTCGTCAACCACTTCGGCCGCCGCCCATTCCAGGGCTTCGCGCTCGGCGCGCTCGCGTTCGATTTTCTCGACTTCGTCGATCAGGCCCTGGTCGATCTTGCGGGCGGCGATTTCGCGCAGCGCCATCACGGTGGGCTTGTCCTGGTGCTCGCTGTTGTCCAGGGTCGGCTCGACGCCGGTCGCCAGCTGGCGGGCGCGCTTGGAGGCCATCAGGACCAGCTCGAAGCGGTTCTCGACGACGGACAGGCAGTCTTCAACGGTAATGCGGGCCATACAGTCTCCAGGGCGCCGGGCGGGGTTCAGCCGGGTCGCAAAATCAATGGGTTACGCGGAACTGGGCATTATACGCGCCCGAGGCCGCCGGGTTCAAATGGCGCGCCCTGCCCGGCCTGGCGGCGCGAGGCGCCGTGTGTTCAGTCTAGTGGCCTCGACGCTAATATGCCCGCCAATCCACAGAACAGCCCGATGGGCTCACCCATGATGATTGCGGCTCGTTCGCTGAACCTGCTCCTTTGCGGCACTCTTCCTCGGGCTCTGCGCGCTGGCGCCAGCGGCCGCGGTAGCCACGGACCGGGCCCCGAACATCGTCTACATCGTTGCCGACGACCAGGGCTGGGCGGATGTCGGTTATCACGGTTCCGACATCCGGACCCCGAATATCGACGCGCTCGCCCGCGGCGGTGTCCGCCTCGAGCAATTCCACGCGCAGCCCTTGTGCACCCAGACGCGCGCGGCGCTGATGACCGGTCGCTATCCGTTCCGGACCGGCATGCAGAGCGCGGTGATCCCATCGGCCGGCACCTACGGCCTCGGCACCGACGAATGGCTGTTGCCGCAGGCGCTGAAGGACGCCGGCTACAGCACGGTGATGGTCGGCAAGTGGCACCTGGGCCACGCCGATCGCAAGTTCTGGCCGCGCCAGCGCGGCTTCGACTATCACTACGGCGCCGTGCTTGGCGAGATCGATTACTTCACCCACATGGCGCACGGCGAACTGGACTGGTTCCGCAACAACCAGCCGGTGAAGGAAGAAGGCTACGTGACCGAACTACTCGGCGCGGATGCGGTCCGGATGATCAACGGCCACGACAAGAAGACCCCGCTCTTCCTCTACCTGGCCTTCACCGCGCCGCACTCGCCGTTCCAGGCGCCGCAGAAGTACCTGGACAGGAACAGCCAGATCGCCGAGCCGACCCGTCGCACCTATGCCGGCATGATCACCGCGCTCGACGACCAGGTCGGGACTGGTCGTCGCCGCGCTCGAAGGCGCGCGGAATGCTCGAGGACACGCTGATCGTCTACCAGAGCGACAACGGCGGCGTGCGCTCGTCCAAGTTCGCCGGCGAGGTCGATGTCTCCAAGCTGGTGCTGCCTGCCGACAACGGTCCCTGGCGCGACGGCAAGGGCACGCTGTACGAAGGCGGCACCCGGGTGATCGCGCTTGCCAACTGGAAGGGGCACATCAAGCCCGGAACCACGGTGGACCAGCCGATGCACGTGGTCGACATGTTCCCGACCCTGGTGAACCTGGCCGGCGGCTCGCTGGCCAGGAGCAAGCCGCTCGACGGCATGGACATGTGGCCGACCATCAGCGCCAACCAGCCTTCGCCCCGCACGACGACCATCTACTCGATCGAGCCGCAGCAGGCCACGGCGCTCATGGGCGACTGGAAGCTGGTCTGGCAGGTTGCGCTGCCCTCGAAGGCGGAATTGTTCAACCTGGCGCAGGACCCCTACGAGAAGAACGACCTGGCGGCCGGCAATCCGCAAAAGGTCGCCGAGATCCAGCAATTCATCCAGCAGGAAGCCAAGACGGCCGCACCGTCGAAATTCATGCAGGATGCTTTTGGCGCGCTCTGGCCCGTCCTGTTCGGCTCGGTCAACCTGCCCCCCGAAGAAGGCCAGGCCCTGGAGGCGATTCCCTAGCGGAGCAGCGCCTCGATCAGGGCCGCGTGGCGCTCGGCCTGCACCTGGCCGCGCAAGCGGCTGGCCAGGAAGATCGATTGCATCTCGCGCACCGCGGTGTCGAAATCGTCGTTGACGATCAGGAAATCGAACTCGCCGTAGTGGCTCATTTCCTCGCGGGCAGCGGCCAGGCGCTGGGCGATGACCGCTTCGCTGTCCTGCCCGCGGCTGCGCATGCGCGACTCGAGCGCCTGCCGCGACGGCGGCAGGATGAACACGCTCAAGGCTTCCGGCATCTGCGCGCGCACCTGGCGCGCGCCCTGCCAGTCGATCTCCAGCAACACATCCAGGCCGGCGGCCAGTTGCGGCTCGACCGATTGCCGCGCGGTGCCCTTGTAGTCGCCGTGCACCAGCGCGTGCTCGAAGAAATCGCCGGCGGCGATCATCCGCTGGAATTCCTCGGCGCTGATGAAATGGTAGTGCTGGGCATGACGCTCGCCCGGTCGCGCGGCGCGCGAGGTGTAGGAGATGGACAAGGCGATGCCCGGCGTGTCCTTGAGCACCGCATTGACGATGCTCGACTTGCCGGCGCCCGATGGCGCCGCGACGATGAAAAGGGTTCCGCGCATGCCTACTCCAGGTTCTGCACTTGCTCGCGGAGCTGTTCGATCAGCACCTTGAGTTCCACCGCGGCCTGCGTGGTCCGCGAGTCGACCGACTTGGAGCCGAGCGTGTTGGCTTCGCGGTTGAACTCCTGCATCAGGAAGTCCAGCCGCCTGCCCACGGCCTCGGGCAGGCCGAATACCCGGCGCGCTTCGGCGACGTGGCTGGCCAGCCGGTCCAGTTCTTCATCGACATCGATCTTCTGCAGGTTCAGCACCACTTCCTGCTCGAGCCGGCCCGGCTCCAGCGGCAGCTTCAGGTCGGCCAGCTTGAGGTCGAGCTTGGCGCGCAACGCGGCGCGGATCTCCGGCAGCCATTGGCGAACCTGACCGGCAATGCGCTCGATGCCATCGAGGCGCTCGCGCATGACGGCGGCCAGGTTGGCGCCCTCGCGTTCGCGCGCGGCGACGAATTCGGCAAGCGTCTGGTCCAGCAGGGCCATCGCTTCGGCCTGCAGCCCGGCCTGGTCGATCTGTTCCTCCTCGATCACGCCCGGGTAGCGCAGCAGGTCGATGAAATCGATGCTCATGTCGGGAAACTTGGGGTGGTGGCGACGGGCCAGCAGCGCCAGCTGCTCGAGCAACTCGTCATTGACCGAGAGCGCGGCGCGCACGCCCGGCTCCGAGCGCAGGCGGAAGTTCAGGTCCACCTTGCCGCGCGAAACCTTCTGCGCCACCCGCTCGCGGAACGCCGCCTCGACGCCGCGCAGTTCCTCCGGAGCGCGCACCGACAGCTCCAGGAAGCGGTGATTGACCGCTCGCAGCTCGCAACTGAGCTGGCCGCCGGTGGCGGCTCGCTCGCAGGTGGCGAAGGCGGTCATGCTGCGGATCATGGCGGGCTACTCGTGTTGGCGGGCGGCATCTGAACGAAGTCCGGCTGTGCCTGGAGGCAAATGGTAATCTAGCCGACCAGAATTTGTCGGAAATCCCCATGACCCTCGCCACCCGGCCCAGCGGCCGCGCCTTCGACCAGTTGCGCGACGTCCGCATCGAACGCGAGTTCACCAAGCATGCCGAAGGCTCGGTGCTGATCAGCTTCGGCGACACCCGCGTGCTGTGCACGGCCAGCGTCGAGAACCGCGTCCCCGGCTTCCTGCGCGGCAAGGGCGAAGGCTGGGTCACCGCCGAATACGGCATGCTGCCGCGCTCCACCAACACCCGCATGGACCGCGAGGCCACCCGCGGCAAGCAGGGCGGGCGCACGCTGGAAATCCAGCGGCTGATCGGCCGCTCCCTGCGCGCCTGCGTCGACCGCAGTGCGCTGGGCGAGCGCAGCATCACCCTCGATTGCGATGTCCTGCAGGCCGATGGCGGCACCCGCACCGCGGCGATCACCGGCGCCTATGTGGCCCTCTGCGATGCGGTGGCGCTGCTCAGGAAGCGCGGCGACCTGACCCGCGATCCGGTCCTCGGCGCGATCGCGGCGATTTCCGTCGGCGTCTACCAGGGCCAGCCGGTCCTTGACCTGGACTACGCCGAGGATTCGGCTTGCGACACCGACATGAACGTGGTCATGAACGACGGCGGCGGCTTCATCGAAGTGCAGGGCACCGCCGAGGGCCATGCCTTCCGCCGGGAAGAAATGGACGCCATGATGGCCCTGGCCGAAAAGGGCGTCGGCGAATTGATCGCCATGCAGCGGGCCGCGCTCGGCCGATGACGCAAGCGCGCAAGTGAAAACCATCGTCCTGGCGACCTCCAACCGCGGCAAGCTGGTCGAGATCCAGCAAGTGCTTTCCGGAAGCGGGTTCACCCTGGTCAGCCAGGCTGAACTGGGCGTCCGCGACGCGATCGAGGACGGGCACACCTTCGTCGAGAATGCATTGATCAAGGCCCGGCATGCCTGCGCCGTGACTGGCCTGCCTGCGCTGGCCGACGACTCGGGATTGATCGTCGATGCGCTCGACGGCGCGCCCGGACTGATCAGCGCGCACTACGCGGGAGTGCATGGCGATGCCGCGGGCAATATCCGCAAAGTGTTGGCGGAACTCGAAGGCGTGCCGCAGTCCGAACGCACGGCACGCTTCTATTCGACGATCGTGCTGCTCCGGCATGCCGGCGATCCCCAGCCGCTGATCGCTGAAGGCGTATGGGAAGGACGCATCCTTGAAGCGCCGCTCGGCGACGGCGGCTTCGGCTACGACCCGATCTTTTTCGATCCCGCGCTCGACGCCTGCGCCGCCGAACTTCCACCCGAAGTGAAGAACAAGGTCAGCCACCGGGGACGGGCGCTGGCGCGGCTGCGCGAACTGATGACCGGCTGGCACGGCACGCGCGGGAGCGGCTTTCACGGCAAGCCGTCGTGCTGATCCCACCCCCGCTGTCGCTGTACATCCACATCCCCTGGTGCGTGCGCAAATGCCCGTACTGCGATTTCAATTCGCACAAGCAGCCTGACGCCCTGCCCGTCGCCGAATACGTCGCGGCGCTGATCGCCGATCTCGAGCAGGACCTGCCGCTGGTCTGGGGCCGCCCCGTGCACAGCGTCTTTTTTGGCGGCGGCACGCCCAGCCTGTTTCCGGCCGAGGCCATCGCGCAGATCCTTGACGCCGCTTCGGCGCGGCTGCGCTTCGCGCCGGGCTGCCGAAATCACCATGGAGTGCAACCCGGGCACCGCCGAGCATGGCCGCTTCGAAGGCTATCTCGCCGCGGGCGTGAATCGCCTGTCCTTCGGCGTGCAGAGCTTCGACGATGGCTGCCTTGCGCGACTGGGCCGCATCCACGACAGCGACGAGGCCGAACGCGCGGTCAAGCTGGCGCAGGACGCCGGCTTTTCCAACATCAACCTCGACCTGATGTACGCGCTGCCGGAACAGACGCTGGCGATGGCGCTGCATGATGTCGAGCGCGCGATCGCGCTTTCGCCGACGCACCTGTCGCATTACCAGCTCACGCTGGAGCCGAACACGGTATTCGCGGCGCGCCCGCCCAAGGGCATTCCGCTCGAGGACGACGCCTGGGACATGCAGGAGCGCTGCATCGAGGCGATGGCGGCGGCGGGCTACGGCCAATACGAGGTCTCGGCCTATGCGCAGCCCGGCCGGCAATGCGCGCATAACCTGAACTACTGGCGCTTCGGCGACTACCTGGGAATCGGCGCGGGCGCGCACGGCAAGATCTCATCGGGCGCCGATGGCACCATCCTGCGCCGATGGAAGGTGAAGAATCCGCGCGAATATCTCGCGACCGCCGCGTCCGCGGAGCGAATCGGCGGCGACGATCCGATCGGGCTGGCGCAACGACCCTTCGACTACATGCTCAACGCGCTGCGCCTGGTCGAGGGCTTCACCCTGGACGATTTCGAATCCCGCACCGGGCTCGATCGCCAGGTCATCGACAAGCAATTGCAGCACGCCCGGCTGACTGGCTGGCTCGAGGTCCAGGGCGATCGCCTGGTGCCGACCGAGCTTGGGCAGCGATTCACCAACGACGTGATATCGCTGTTCCTGCCCGACTGATCGGGCGAGGCGCTACAATCCCCCTGCCCCAGGTGCTCGGGAAGCCGGTGTGAATCCGGCGCTGCCCCCGCAACGGTAAGTCAGGAAAGTCTTTCATCAAGCCACTGGGCATTGCCTGGGAAGGCGAAAGATCGAAGCCGGTTGATCGGCGACACTGGCGAGTCCGGAGACCGGCCTGGGACAAAGTCGCGCCGGCCATCGAGCCGACGCGGCAACACAGCACGTTGCGGAGGGCGACGCGGCATGACCGTCGCCTCGCCGCGCCCGCGTTCTGCCCGTTTTCCTCCGCCACGCGCATTTCCCACGCGGGTGAGCGTTTCAGGAGAACTCATGACCCATTTGCATCGCAAGGCTGCCCTCGCGGCGGCAATCTGTTTTTCCCTTTCGGGCAATGCCCAGGCTGAACGCGTCAAGGCGCTCGGGCCCGTCGTGGTGACGGCCAACCGCAGTGAAGTGGCGGTCGAGGAAGTGCTCGCCTCGGTGACCGTGCTGACCCGCGAGGACATCGAACAAAGCCAGGCGCCGGATCTGGTCGACCTGCTGTCGCGACAGGCGGGCATCGACATCGCGCGCACCGGCGGGCCGGGCCAGGCCAGCACCTTGTTCATGCGCGGAACCAATTCCAACCAGACGCTGATCCTGGTGGACGGCATCCGCGTGAATACCGCCACCCAGGGGCTGATCGACTTCGCGCACCTGCCCCTGGCGCAGATCGAACGCATCGAGATCGTGCGCGGTCCGCGCGCGGCGCTGTGGGGTTCGGATGCCATCGGCGGCGTCATCCATATTTTCACCCGCGATCCGTCGAAGGCGTTCTTCGAAGCCCGCGCCGGCAGCTACGGACGCGCCGGGCTCAGCGCGGGACTGGGCGCCAGTCGCGACGGTTCCAGCGTTGGCGTCGCCGTCGGCGGCGAGGACCTGCGCGGATTCTCGGCCACCAATGAAAATGCCTACGGCTTCGATCCCGACAACGACGGTTACCGCAACCGCAACCTGAGCCTGCACGCGCAAACGATGCTCGGCGACCAGAAACTCTCGTTCAGCGGACTGGTCACCGATGCCGACATAGAGTTCGACCAGGGCGACACCGCGGCGCTGAACCGGGTTTTCGGCGTCACCTTGGGCGGACCGCTTTCGGAACGCTGGACCCATAGCCTGGTCCTTGGCCACACCAGCGAAGACCTGGATACGCCGGTCTATCTTTCCCGATTCGGCAGCGAGCGCGATTCGCTGGACTGGATCAACACCATTGCCCTTGACGCCTCCGGCACGCTCGATGTCGGCATCAACTGGAGCCGCGAGCAGGGTTATTCCGACGATGGCTTCGCCGGCTTCGAGCAATCCCGCCGAGATGCCGCGCTGTTCGCTTCCTGGCGCGGGCAATGGGCGGCGCAAACGGTCGAACTCTCGCTGCGTCGCGACGACAACGAGCAATTCGACGGCGCGACCACCGGCAGCTTCGCCTGGGGCTGGCAGCTGGGCAAATCGGTGCGCGTGCGCGCCAGTTGGGGCCAGGGTTTCCGCGCGCCCAACTTCAATGAGCTCTACTACCCCGGATTCTTCGGCCTGTTCGAGGGCAATCCCGACCTGCAGCCTGAACGATCCAGCAGCAGCGAGCTGGGCCTGGACTGGCGGCCAAGTCCGGCGCAGCAGCTGGGCGTGTCGCTCTACCGCACGCGCATCGGCGACCTGATCGCATTCGAGGGCGCCGACTACCAGGCCATCAACGTGGATCGCGCGGCGATCGACGGAATCGAACTGGACTATCACCTCGCGCATGGCGGCCTCTCCATCGACGGCAACGCCACCTGGCAGAACGCCACCGATGTCGGCAGCGGCGAGCGTTTGCTGCGCCGCCCGGATCGCAAGATCAACCTGTCGGTTGGCTACCGCTTCGACAACCAGCGCAACGGTGGCGTGCGAGGCCTCGGCATTCTCCAGCCGCCCGGACTTTGGCGGGGCGAATCTGGCCGGCTACGCCCGCGTCGATCTGCTGGCTTCGGCGCCGCTGGCGGGCGGTTGGACACTGGAGGCTCGCATCGAGAACCTGGCCGATCGGGACTACGTGCTGGTCAGCGGCTACAACACGCCCGGTCTCAGCGGCGTGTTCAGCTTGCGCTGGAATGCCGACTAGCCCGGGCACGCCGGCTTCACCCCAGGGCAGACGCGCGCAGCGCTGGTCGCAGGGGCCATGCGTGTGCCTAGAATCAGGGTTCCAGACTGGCTCGGGGGGGTCGTCCATGTCGCTGCACGCAAGCCAGCCGCCAACGCTGCCCACCCTGGCATCGCGCCCGCTGCCGCGCCGCGTTCGCGACCTGCTCACGACCGTGCTCAAGCTCGTTTCCGACGAGCTTGAGCCCTGTCTTGCGGCAACCATCAAGGACATGGGCCAGCATTTGCACCAGCAGATCGCGATGGCGATGGACAAGGATGTGCGCGAGCGTTGGGAACAGGCACGGGATTTGCTCGAACGTTCGCGTCAAGGACGTGGCGGTGCATTTCATGAATGCACTGGAGGCCGAACTGGCGTATCTCCAGGAGCCGCAGATCATGCGCGGCCACCTGCAGACGCGTTACCGGGCAGGCGATGAGATGGCGCTGGTCAACGACCTGGAGATCGAGGAGACCAGCGTGCTGACCGACGCCGCTTCGCGCGCCGAGCTGCAGCACAGCCTGCAGTTGTTCCTGCTCGGCCAGCGCTTCGGCGTCCTGGCGGGACGGCCGGCGTTCGATGTCGAAACACTCCCTGTCGGTCCACAGGCGTTATGCCGTTCGTTCCGTCGCGCGGCGGAGCGACTGGGACTCGAGGTACAGGTGCGCCTGCTTCTGTATCGCGCATTCGAACGACAGGTCATGCCCGCATTCGGCGGCCTGGTGGACAAGTATCAACACCCGCCTCGCCGAGGGCGGCGTGCTGCCGCACCTGCAATATGTTCCGATTCGCGCCCGGCGCAGCGAGCAGAGCTCCGCGACCGCGGCATCGTCTGGCGGAAATACGCGAGCAAGGGCTGAGCCTGGCCGACTTCGGCACCTCGCACACTGCGCGCGCCGAGTTTCACAACCGGTCCGGCGAAACGAGACCGGCAGGCAAGGCCGCGGCGAAGAATGACGACGCCCGCCAGGTTGCCGAACTCCTGCTGGCCATGGCCTCGGGACGCAACAACGACAGCGCGGCCAGCGACCAGGGCTTCGCGCTGCTGCGCCAACTGACCGCCAGCCGGCGTCAGCTTGCTGGGCAAACTCAACCCGGATCGATCACGCGAAGGTCGCGAAGCGGCGCACGTGGTCAGCATCGGCGAACTACAGGAGGCGATGAGGATCGCTGCAGGACCGGCCGGCCGCCCCGGTGTTCCGCCAGGGCCGGGTCGCCGCCCGCAGCATGGGCCACATCAAGCAGGACATGCTGGCCCTGCTGCGGCGGATTTCGCCCGGATCGAGGAAGCGCCGGCGCTGGCGGAGCAACACAACGACGCCCTCGACCTGATCGGGATGCTCTACGACAACCTGATGAGGGACGTGAAACCCGGCAGCACGGCCTCGGCCCTGCTCTCGAAGTTGCAGCTGCCGCTGATGCGCGTCGCCCTGCGAGGATCCGGCATTCTTCACCCGCCAGGAACACCCGGCGCGGCAGATGCTCGACACCATCGCCGAGACCAGCGTGAATTGGCTTGCCGACGACGACAGCGACGGCACCCTGGCCAACCAGATGAATTCGATCATCGATCGCGCATCGCGCGAGTACCGGGGCGATCCCGCCATCTTCAAGAACGTCCTGGAAGAGCTGATCAGCCACCTGCAAACCCTGTCGCGCAAGGCAGAAGTCGCCGAGCGACGGCATGTCGAGGCGGCGCGCGGCAAGGAAAAACTGACCCTGGCGCGCGAGCATGCGGCGCGCTGCCGTGGAGGCCCTGGTCAAGGGCCAGAAGCTGCCCCGCTTCACCCGCACGATGCTCAGCCAGGCATGGACCGACGTGATGGCCTTGACGGCGCTGCGCCAGGGCGCCGACTCGCCCGCCTGGAAGCGGCAACTGCAGGTTGCCGAACGGCTGATCGAGATATCCCAGCACACGGCCGGCGATCATCCGGATTCGCTCGATACCGACTCGAACCTGCAGCGCGAGATCGAACAGGGCCTGGAGAAAGTCGGCTACCAGGGCGAGGACATCGGCGCGATTGCCCATCGCCTGGTGCATCCGGGCCAGCCAAGCGCCAAGGAAGACGCCGGCAGCCGCACGGAACTGACCATGCGACTGAAGGCCCAGGCCCGGCTTGGCGAGGACCTGCCCGGGCAAGGCGGCCCGGATGGTACCGCTGACCTCGGCCGAGGAGGCGCAGCTGGAGAGGATCAAGCAAGCGCCGGTCGGCACCTGGTTCGAGTTCGTCATCAATCCCGAGGGCGACCGCGTCCGCCGCCGTCTGTCCTGGCTGAGCACGGCGACCGGCGACGCCCTGTTCGTCAACAAGCGTGGCCAGAAGAATGCCGAGTACACACTTGACCAGCCTGGCGCGGCTGATGGCGAAGGGACAGGTCGGCATCGTCGAGGACGAAAAGGGCAACGTCCTCGACCGCGCCTGGGAGAACGTGGTGGCCGCGCTGCGCTCGTTCGCGATCCCCGACCAGCCGGAAGGAGGCGCGCCATGAACGAGTACCGCCGCGCCAAGCGTCGCAAGGTCGAGCAGCGGATCGAAGTGCTCGATTGCATGACCGACGCGGGTGATCGGCCACCCTGAGCGATCTGTCCGAGACCGGAATGCTGCTGATCGCCAACCAGCCACTGACCAGCGATGCGCTCTACCAATTGCGATTCACGCTGACCGACGGCAACGGCAGCCAGCCATGCGATCGATGTCGGCGCCCACGAGCTCTGGTCGGACCAGGCCGCCGCACCGGGCCAGGTCTGGACCGGCCTTCGCTTCATCGACATCGCCCCGCAGGATCTTCTGTTCCTGCGCTCCTGGGTCGGCGAGCCGGGCAGCGAGCACGTCTGACCTGGCCGGCCAGGCGTCGCAATCACGATGCACCCCGCCCCGAATGAGGCAGAATTGCCCTGCCTCCCTCACCGCCGAAGCCACAGCCATGTCATTTTTCTCGTCCCGCAATCTGTATCCAGCGCACCTGTCGACGATCAGCTCGCGCGTCGACCAGGCCTTGCAGAAGGCCGGCTTCGATCATCTCCTGGTCGCGGCGGGAATCGAGAAGATGCGCTTCCTCGACGACATGCCCTACCCGTTCAAGGTCAGCCCGCAGTTCAAGCAATGGCTGCCCCTGACCCGGAATCCGCACTGCTGGATCAGCTACACGCCGGGCAGCAAGCCGATACTGGTGTACTACCAGCCGGACGACTACTGGCATGTGCCGCCCAGCGCGCCGGAAGGCGCATGGGTCGAGCATTTCGACATCCGGGTGATCGACGCGCCGGAGCAGGCCGCGCAGCACCTGCCAGCCATCGGCCGGCGGGCCATCATCGCCGAGGCCGACGCGGCGTTGCCGGGCTTCGAGCCGAACAATCCGAAGGCAGCTGATCGATTTCCTGAATTTCCATCGCGCCTTCAAGACGCCCTACGAACTCGCGCTGCAACGCCTGGCCCAGCGCAATGGCGCGCGCGGGCACGTGGCGGCGCACCACGCCTTCCTCGCGCGCGGCTCCGAGGCGCAGATCAATGCGGCCTTCCTGGCCGCGGCCGGACATACCGACTCCGACGTGCCGTACAACAACATCGTCGCGCTCAATGAAAACGGCGCGACGCTGCACTACCAGTACAAGAGCTTCGAGCTTCCCTCCGAGCACCGCGCGCTGCTGATCGACGCCGGCGCGGAAGTCGACGGCTACGCGTCCGACATCACCCGCACCTGGGGCAACGGCGACCCCGAATTCGCCTACCTGGTCACCGCCGTCGACCGCGAGCAACAGGTGCTGGCGGGCAAGGTGCGCGCCGGCACCGATTACCGCGACCTGCACATCGAATGCCACCTGCGCCTGGGCAGCGTGCTCAAGTCACTGGAAATCGTCGACATGGATCCGGGCAGCATGCTCGAGACCGGCGTCACGTCCACCTTCTTCCCGCACGGCCTCGGCCATCCGATCGGACTGCAGGTGCACGACGTGGCCGGCTTCTCGGACATCGACGGCAACCTGATCCCGCGCCCGCCCGGCCATCCCTTCCTGCGCATGACCCGCACGCTGGCCCCGGGCATGGTGGTGACGATCGAGCCGGGGATCTACTTCATCCCCACGCTGCTGGCCAAGCTGAAAGAGACCCCGCATGCGAAATCGGTCGACTGGAAGAAGATCGCGCATCTGTCGAAGTTCGGCGGGGTGCGCATCGAGGACGAGGTGCATTGCACGGATGGCGCGCCGGAAAACCTGACCCGGGATGCGTTCGCGGACATTGCTTGAGCGGTTGCGCTTACGTCCAGAGCCAAGCTCGATCACCAGCACGCGGCCGCGGGGTGGGAGTTATCGCTTTTCGGCAGTAGAGGCTTCCTGCCTCTAATGCCGCGCAGGCCATCCCTGGCCCGCTTGTCGCCCTCACCCCCACCCCACGTCCGCTCGGGGGGAGTCTTGCGGACTGATGCAAATGCAGGTGCAATGCATCAAGGCCTGGGCCAGTAACATGAAGGCAACGTGCACCTAACCCAGCGCTTCCTGTAAGCACGTGAAGTTCTCCGCTTTGCTCCTGACCAAATTGAGATCAACAGTAGGGGGCGTGTCGGGTGGCGGGGGTGTTTGCGACGAGCAGGCCAGGGATGGCCTGCGCGGCATTAGAGGCAGGAAGCCTCTACTGCCGACAAGCAAACACCCCCGCCACCCGGCGCGCCCTCGCCGCGAAGCTGCTTTCAAGCTGCTACCCATTCCGAAGCGCGGGAAATTCGCGTCCAAAGCCCTGATTTGCTAGCATTTGCCCCACTTCCCACGTAACGACCGCCCGGCCCCGCGCCGGGCGCTCCGTCTTTATGAGCACCATGGACAAGAGCTTCGAGCCGCAAACCTTCGAGACCAAGTGGTACGCCCATTGGGAGTCCACCGGCTGCTTCAAGCCATCCGGCACCGGCACCCCCTACAGCATCATGCTGCCGCCGCCGAACGTCACCGGCACCCTGCACATGGGCCACGCCTTCCAGCACACGTTGCAGGACGCGCTGATCCGCTACCACCGCATGCGCGGTTTCGACACCCTGTGGCAGGTCGGCACCGATCACGCCGGCATCGCCACCGAGATGGTGGTCTCGCGCAACCTCGCCCAGGAAAACCTGACCCGCGACGGACTCGGCCGCGACAAATTCATCGAACGCGTCTGGCAGTGGAAGCAGGAATCGGGCGACACCATCTCCCGGCAGATGCGCCGCATGGGCGCCTCCGGCGACTGGACCCGCGAGCGCTTCACCATGGACGAGGGCCTGTCGAAGGCCGTCGTCGAGACTTTCGTCCGCCTGTACGAAGACGGCCTGATCTATCGCGGCCAGCGCCTGGTCAACTGGGATCCGGTGTTGAAGACCGCGATTTCCGACCTGGAAGTCGTCAGCGAGGAAGAAGACGGCAAGCTGTGGTCGATCTCCTATCCGCTCAGCGACGGCAGCGGTTCGCTGGTCGTGGCGACCACGCGTCCGGAAACCATGCTCGGCGACACCGCGGTGATGGTGCACCCGGAAGACGAACGCTATTCCCACCTGGTCGGCAAGACCGTGCGCCTGCCGCTGTGCGAGCGTGACATTCCGATCATCGCCGACGCCTACGTGGACCGCGAGTTCGGCACCGGCGTCGTGAAGGTCACGCCGGCGCACGATTTCAACGATTACGCGGTCGGCCAGCGCCACAAGCTGCCGCTGATCAACATCCTCACGCCCGATGCGGCGATCAACGACAACGCGCCGGAAAAATATCGCGGACTCGACCGGTATGCGGCGCGCAAGGTCGTGCTGGCGGACCTGACCGAGGCCGGCCTGCTGGTCGAGGAAAAGAAGCACAAGCTGCAGGTGCCGCGCGGCGATCGCACCGGCCAGGTGATCGAGCCCTACCTCACCGACCAGTGGTTCGTGAAGATGGACGACCTGGCTGCGCGCGGCCTCGAGTTGGTCGAGAACGGCAGCGTGCGCTTCGTGCCGGAAAACTGGATCAGCACCTACCGGCACTGGATGGGCAATATCCAGGACTGGTGCATCAGCCGCCAGCTCTGGTGGGGGCACCGTATTCCGGCCTGGTACGACGCCGAAGGCGGCATCCACGTCGGCCGCTCCGAAGAAGAAGTCCGCAGCAAGCAGGGCCTGGGCGCCGATGTCGCGCTGACCCGCGACAGCGACGTGCTCGAGACCTGGTTCAGCTCATCGTTGTGGTCGCATTCCACGCTCGGCTGGCCCGATCCGGCCGACATGGCCAAGTACGGCTACGACCGTTACCTGCCGACCTCGGTGCTGATCACCGGCTTCGACATCATCTTCTTCTGGGTCGCCCGGATGATCATGATGACCGACCACTTCACCGGCGAAGTGCCGTTCAAGGACGTCTATATCACCGGCCTGGTACGCGACAGCCACGGCCAGAAGATGTCCAAGTCCAAGGGCAACGTGCTCGATCCGATCGACATCATCGACGGCATTTCGCTCGAAGAGCTGATCCGCAAGCGCACCACCGGCCTGATGAAGCCGACCGACGCGCCGAAGATCGAGAAAGCGACCATCAAGGAATTCCCGGCCGGCATCCCCGCCTTCGGCGCCGATGCGCTGCGCTTCACCTTCGCCTCGCTGGCCACCCACGGCCGCGACATCAAGTTCGACCTCAATCGGGCCGAGGGCTACAAGAATTTCTGCAACAAGTTGTGGAACGCCGCGCGCTTCGTCCTGATGAACTGCGAGGGCTTCTCCGCGCAGGGCGAACCGCAGCCGAAGACCGACGCCGAGCGCTGGATCCTTTCGCGGTTCGCGCGCACGGTCCGCGAAGTGGAGACGCAATTCGCCGCCTACCGCTTCGACCTGGCGGCGCAGGCGATGTACGACTTCACCTGGAACGAGTACTGCGACTGGTTCCTGGAGCTGACCAAGCCGGCGCTGCACGGCGACGACAGCGCGGCCGCCGACAGCACGCGTCACACCTTGCTGCACGTGCTCGAGCAACTGTTGCGCCTGCTGCATCCGCTGATTCCCTTCGTCACCGAGGAAATCTGGCACAACGTCGCGCCCCGGCTCGGCATCACCGGCAACAGCATCAGCACGCAGCGCTACCCCGAGGCCGGACAGCTCGACAGCCAGGCGGCGAGCGCCGAAGCCGATGTCGAATGGCTCAAGTCGGTCGTTTCGCAGTTGCGGCGCATCCGCAGTGAACTCAATCTTGCGCCGGCCAAGTCGATTTCCCTGCTGCTGGAGAATGGCCGGGACAGCGATCGTTCGTTGATGGCCAGGTTCGATTCGCAGCTCCGGTTCCTGGCCAGGGTCGATTCGATCGACTGGCTTGAGACGGGAGCCGGTGGTTCCGCCACCGCCTGCGCCACCGGCGTGGTGGGCGAGCTGAAACTGCTGGTGCCGCTCGAGGGCCTGGTCGACCTGTCCGCCGAAAAGACCCGGCTGGAAAAGGAGATCAAGCGCATCCAGGGCGAGATCGGCAAGTGCCAGGGCAAGCTGGCCAGCGAGACCTTCGTCAACAATGCACCGGCCGCCGTCGTCGAGCAGGAGCGCCAGCGCCTGATCGACTGGAACAACCAGCTCAAGGTCCTGGTCGAGCAACAGCAGCGGCTCTGATGCCCGCCGGAGCGGCCTACATTTCCGGCGGCAGCAACTCGCGGGCCATGACGATGGCGTCTTCGCGGCCTTTCACCGCCGGATAGTAGTTCGGCCGGCGGCCGATTTCATTGAAGCCTTCGCTGTCGTAGAGCGCGATGGCGCCCAGATTGGTCGGACGCACTTCCAGGAACACGCGGTCGGCCATGTGCCAGCGGGCGATGTCGATCAGGCGGCGCAGCACGTGCCGGCCGTGGCCATGGCCCTGGTGCTCGGGCGCGACGCAGACATTGAGCACATGCGCTTCGCCGGCGGCGCAGCTGAGCACGCCATAGCCGATGATGCCGGCCCGGCAATCGAGCACCCAGCATTCGTGGCCGGCCCGGAGGCAATCGCGAAAGATCCCGGGCGTCCAGGCGAAGGCATAGGCGCGTTGTTCGATCGCCGACACGGCCTCGATATCGGCCTGGCGCATGACCCGAAATTGCGAGGCATTCTCGACCCGGGCGTTCATCTCATTGGCTCCGGCGCAGGGTCCTGAGCTTGGCCCACAAAGCGCGCTTGAGCGACGGCTCGCGGCGCAGGCGTTCGAGGTCTTCGACCAGGCCTTCGATATCGCGATTGCCGGCGGCGCGGCGCAATGCCTGCCGGAGTTCGGGAAAACTGGCTGCATTCGATGCAGCGACGGCGGCCGGAGCAACCGCCGGGGCGGCAGCGGGCAGGCTGGCCGATCGCTCGCGCGGCGGTTCACCGGGCGCCACCCGGGTCATCAGCTGGAAGCCCATCGCACCCAGCAGCGCTGCTGTTCGGCGGTCCAGATCACGGCGAGGACTTGCGCCGAGACTTGTTCCACAGCCAGTACACCGGTCCCGACAAGGCGTAGGCCGAGGCCACCACCAGCAGCACGCGCGGCGTATCGATCAGCAGGGCGACCAGGAACAGGACGATCAGCAGCATCACCCAGAACGGCACGCGCTCGTGCTTCTTGTCGCCCTTGAAGCTGGTGTAGCGGATGCGGCTGACCATCAGCAAGCCGCAGGCGATGGTCAACGCGGTGGCGGCATAGCGCAGGTTCTCGCCGCTGTAGCCGAATTCGTTCATCGACCAGACGAAGGCCATCATCACCGCAGCCGAGGACGGGCTGTTGAGGCCAATGAACCAGCGCTTGTCGATGACCCCGACCTGGGTATTGAAGCGCGCCAGCCGCAGCGCCGCGCAGGCCACGTAGAGGAACGCCGCGCCCCAGCCGAGCTTGGCCGCCAGCGGGCCGTCGGCCTTCATGCCCACCAGCGCCCAGTGGTACATGACCAGCGCCGGCGCCATGCCGAAGCTGACCAGGTCGGCAAGCGAGTCGTACTGCACGCCGAATTCGCTGGAGGTTCCGGTCAGGCGCGCGACCCGGCCATCGACCCCGTCGAACAGTGCGGCGACGAACACCGCGATGCAGGCATGCTCGAAATGCCCGCTGGCGGCGGCCAGGATCGCGTAGAAGCCGGAAAACAGGCCGCAGGTCGTCAGCAGGTTGGGCAGCAGGTATATGTGCCGGTTTCGTGGTTGCGGGGTGCCGTCGATGGGTTCCATCCCGGCAGTGTAGCCTCTGCCGGGCAGCTTGCCAGCCCGAGGCGCACGGGTTAGAACTCCTTCCTGATCGAGGAGGGCGGCGGATGCGTGTAGCGCATGCGGTTATCGCGGGTCTGGCACTGGGCGGTGGCCTGGGCTGGTGGATGCTCGGCCATCCCGGCTACGAGACGGCTGCACAAAGGGCAGCGCGCGTGGAGTCGGCGCAGGCGGCACAGGAGGCCGCCAAGCCCAAGCTCTACCGCTGGCGCGATGCCAACGGCGTGCTGCAACTCACCGACAAGCCACCGGCAGGCCGCAAGTACGAGTTGGTCGAACTGCGGGAGGATGTCAACGTGATCCCGATGTCGGGGCCCCAGCCGGAGCCGCCGCCGCCCAAGTAGCGCCCGCGACATCGGCGCGTCCCCGTTACAATGGTCTTCTTTGCCGCCTGAAGCCCATCCGATGCGCCTGTCCCGCTTCCACCTGAACACCTCGAAAGAAATCCCCGGCGACGCCGAGATCGTCAGCCACCAGCTGATGCTGCGCGCCGGCATGATCCGCAAGCTCGCCTCCGGCCTGTACACCTGGTCGCCGCTGGGCCTGCGCGTGCTGCGCAACGTCGAGCGCATCGTGCGCGAGGAAATGGACCGCGCCGGCGCCATCGAGTTGCTGATGCCCTCGATCCAGCCGCGCGAGCTCTGGGAAGAGACCGGCCGCTGGGAAAAATTCGGCGGGCAACTGCTGAAGATCAAGGACCGCAAGGAAGCCGAATTCGCCTACGGCCCGACCGCCGAGGAAGTCATCACCGACTTCGCCCGCCAGGAACTGCGCAGCTACAAGCAGCTGCCGCTGAATTTCTACCAGATCCAGACCAAGTTCCGCGACGAGATCCGGCCGCGCTTCGGCGTCATGCGCGCCCGCGAATTCCTGATGAAGGACGCCTATTCGTTCCACATCAGCACCGAATCGCATGGCTGAAACCTACCGAGGCGATGTACCAGGCCTACACGCGCATCTTCACCCGCCTGGGCCTGAAGTTCCGCGCGGTCGCCGCCGACACCGGCGCCATCGGCGGCAGCGCCTCGCACGAGTTCCACGTGCTGGCCGATTCGGGCGAAGACGCGATCGCGTTTTCCGACGGCTCCGACTACGCCGCCAATACCGAGATGGCCGAGGCCATCGCGCCCGCCGCGCCGCGTCCCGCGCCGGCGGAAGAACTGCGCAAGGTCGCCACGCCCTGGCAGCGCACCTGCGAGGAAGTCGCCAAGCTGCTCGGCATCGAGCTGGCGCGCACGGTCAAGTCGGTCGCCATGATGACCGAGGGCGGCTTCGTGCTGGCGCTGGTGCGCGGCGACCACATGGTCAACGAGATCAAGCTGGCCAAGCTGCCGGGCCTGGCCGAATACCGGCTGGCCACCGAAGCGGAGATCCTCGAGACCATGGGCACCGAGCCGGGTTTCCTCGGCCCGATCAATCCGCTGAAGACGATCCGCGTGATCGCCGACCGCAGCGTCGCGGCGATGGCCGACTTCGTGGTCGGCGCCAACGAAAAAGGCTTCCACCTGGCCGGCGTCAACTGGGGTCGCGATCTGCCCGAGCCGGAGCTGGTCGCCGACATCCGCACCGTGCTCGCCGGCGACGCCTCGCCGGACGGCCAGGGCACGCTGTCGATCGCGCGCGGCATCGAGGTCGGCCACGTTTTCCAGCTCGGCCAGAAATATGCCGAGGCGATGGGCGCGACCGTGCTCGATGCCGAGGGCAAGGCGCAGGTGATGTTCATGGGCTGCTACGGCATCGGCGTCAGCCGGATCGTCGCCGCCGCGATCGAACAGAACTTCGACGACAACGGCATCATCTGGCCGGAGCCGATGACGCCGTGGAAAATCGCCGTGTGCATCATCAATCCCAAGGACGATGCCGCGGTCAGCGACGCCGCGACGGCGCTGTACGAAGAGCTCAACGCGCGCGGCATCGAGGCCTGCCTCGACGACCGCGGCCTGCGCCCGGGCGACATGTTCGCCGACATCGAGCTGATCGGCATTCCGCACCGCGTGGTGGTGTCCGAGCGCGGCCTGGCCGCGGGCAGCTTCGAGTACCGTGGCCGCCGCGACAGCGAGAACCGGCAGCTCAGCCGCGAGGAAGTGTTCGCCCTGTTCAGCTGATCGCTTCGCGCAAACTCGCGCGGCGGCGCGCCTGCGCGCGTTTGCATACGCCGTCGGATAGTCCATTCCAATCAACGCATTACCCGCGACCGCCGGCAACGCAGTCGCGCTGTAACAACGATTCGGAAACAATGGCCGCTGCGCCGCTCTTCCCGGGCGGCAACAAGGATCGTTGCCATGATCGAGTCGTTCAATCGCGAGCAGTTGCTGGCCTGCGCCCGTGGCGAAATGTTCGGCCCGGAAAACGGCAAGCTGCCGCTGCCGAACATGCTGATGATGGATCGCATCACCCACATCAGCGACGACGGCGGCGCGGCCGGCAAGGGCCGCATCGTCGCCGAGCTCGACATCAACCCCGACCTGTGGTTTTTCAAATGCCATTTCGAGGGCGACCCGGTCATGCCCGGCTGCCTGGGCCTGGACGCGATGTGGCAGCTGGTCGGTTTCTTCCTGGTCTGGAAGCGCAACCCCGGCCGCGGCCGCGCGCTTGGCGTGGGCGAAGTGAAGTTCGCCGGCCAGGTGCTGCCGACCGCCAAGCTGGTCACCTACGAAGTCGAAATCAAGCGCATCGTCGAACGCAAACTGGTGCTGGCCGTCGCCGATGCCAGGATGCTGGTGGATGGCCGCGAAATCTACACAGCCACCGACCTGCGGGTAGGCCTGTTCACTTCCACCGACTCACTCTGAGGTTGCCATGAAACGCGTCGTCATCACCGGCCTGGGCCTGGTCTCCTGTCTCGGCAACGATCGCGCCAGCGTCGGCGCATCGCTGCGCGAATCGCCGCCCCGGCATCCGCGCGATCCCCGAATACGCCGAACTGGGCTTTCGCAGCCAGGTCGGCGGTGAGCCGCAGATCGACCTGGAAGCACGCATCGATCGCAAGCAACGCCGCTTCATGGGCGATGCCGCCGCCTTCGCCTACGTCAGCATGGCCGACGCCATCGCCGACGCCGGGCTGAGTCCCGAGCAGGTTTCCAATCCGCGCGCCGGCGTGATCGCCGGCTCCGGCGGCGGCTCCTGCGCCAACCAGGTGGAGGCGGCGGACCTGCTGCGCGCCAAGGGCGTGCGCCGGGTCGGCCCCTACATGGTCACGCGCACCATGTGCTCGACGGTGTCGGCCAATCTCGCCACCGCCTTCAGCATCCGCGGCCTGAACTATTCGATCGCCTCGGCCTGCGCCACCTCGGCCCATTGCATCGGCGCGGCGATGGAACAGATCCAGCTCGGCAAGCAGGACCTGGTATTCGCCGGTGGCGGCGAAGAACTGCACTGGAGCCAGAGCGTGCTGTTCGATGCGATGGGCGCGCTGTCGTCCAAGTACAACGCCACGCCCGAGACGCGCCTCGCGCGCCTACGACGCCGATCGCGATGGTTTCGTCATCGCCGGCGGCGGCGGCATGGTCGTGGTCGAATCGCTCGAACACGCCCAGGCCCGCGGCGCGCGCATCCTGGCCGAGATCGTCGGCTACGGCGCGACCTCCGATGGCGCCGACATGGTCGCCCCGTCCGGCGAAGGCGCGGCGCGCTGCATGCGCCAGGCGCTGGCCACGGTCGACGGTCCCGATCGACTACCTCAACACGCACGGCACTTCCACGCCGGTCGGCGACCTCGCCGAACTCGGCGCGATGCGCAATGTGTTCGGCGACAACGTGCCGCCGTTCTCCTCGACCAAGTCGCTGTCCGGGCCATTCGCTCGGCGCGGCCGGCGTGCACGAGGCGATCTACTGCCTGATCATGATGGAGCACGGCTTCATCGCCGGCTCGGCCAACATCGAAACACTCGATCCCGGCCGCGGAAGGCCTGCCGCATCGTCCGCCAATCGCGCGATGCGCAACTGCGCACGGTGATGTCGAACAGCTTCGGCTTCGGCGGCACCAACGCCAGCCTCGTGCTGCGTTGCTGGGACGCGTAGACACGATTTCAGGCCGCTTTTGGCTTTGTAGAGCAGCCTAGCCCTGGCGCGTCTGCTCCAGTCGATGGTGACGCCGTGTCTCCGACGGCAGCTCGCCGAAGCATTCCTTGTAGGCGCGCGAGAACTCGCCGGAATGCCAGAAGCCCCAGCCCAACGCGATATCCGTGATGCTCCTGGAGTCGAGACTTTCGGACTGCAGCGCGTCCCGCGCGCGATGCAGCCTCAGCCTGGCCAGGTACGCCAACGGTGCGAGGCCCAACGTCTGCTTGAAGGCGTATTCCAGGGAACGCTCGCTGAGCGCCGTGACCTTGCACAGGTCGGAGACGTAGAGACGCTCGTCGAGATGCGAGAGCGCGAACTCCTCGGCGATCTTCACGACGCGGCTCTGCTCCTGCTTCGCCAGTTCCCGGCGGTCCAGTTTGCGGCCCGCGGCATGGCGTAGCGTCGCGAGGAGGATCTCGACCAGTTCCACTTGCGCCGCCGCCCTTCGATCGGCGCAGTCATTGAAGCTCGCAGGCTCGGATACCGCCGCGTCCACCAGGCGATTGCCCCACTCGAACAACCGCCGCACCATGGCGGCGTCGGCTTGCAGCGCCTCCACGCCGCACGGCATCCGGAATTCTTCCTCGCGCTGCCGGGCGCTCAGGTGTGCGCCGATGTATTCGGGCCGGAGCAGGAAACTGATGCTCTTCCAGCCCACGTCGGTGACGAAGCTGACTTCGGCGCTCGGCTCCACGGCTAGCAACAGGTCCGGGCGCACCGGCAATCCGTTCACCGTCCCCGTCGCTTTCGGATCGAACGTCACGTAGCCGAGCAGTCCGTCCTGGGCGGCGGTGCGTGTGCGCACGCGGGCGTTGGTCGAGTGGAATACGACATTGGCATCGCCGAGGCGCACGATGACGCGCCGGGCCTGGAAGGAGCTCGACTGGAGCTGCACCGCGTCCTGCGCAACCAGCTCGAACCCCTGGCCGGCAATCGTCGGGTCAGTGAACTCGACGATCGAAACGGCGGGAAGATCTTCGGATTCGGGGCATTCGTTCATCGTACGCGAAGTCTAGCTGCTCCCTCGGGCTTTGCGGAATTCCGATAGACCTATCTGCCGGATGGCCGGAGACTGCTTTTCGTCGCGCAAAATTTCGGGCCTGCGATGCCGGCCTGACGCCTCGCTCCAACCCGGCCCCTTTCGGCCTGGATTCGTAACAAACAAGAGAGAGAGTCGACATGGTGGCCGCGCAGCCGCACTCAAACCATACCGCGACCAGCACTGGTCCTTGGCTGAAGACATTCTGCATCGTCGCCATCATGGCGATGCTGGTCCTGCCCGCGCTCGCCATCGCATCCGACCCGCCACGCCGCCCTAACATCGTCGTCATCCTGGGCGACGACCTGGGATCTGCCGACATCGGCGCGTTCGGCAGCGAGATCAAGACCCCGAATATCGACTCGCTTGCCCGGGACGGTGTGCGTTTCACGAATTTCTACACCCATGCCAGTTGCTCGCCCACGCGATCGATGTTGCTCAGTGGCGTCGACACCCACCTGAACGGCATCGGCAACATGGACGAATGGACGGCGCCCAACCAGCGCGGTGTGCTCGGCTACGAGGGCTACCTGAACGACCGCGTCGCCACGCTGCCGCAGTTGCTCAAGGATTCGGGCTACCACACCTACATGGTCGGCAAGTGGCACCTGGGCAAGGCCCCCGACCAGATCCCGGCGGCGCGCGGATTCGAACGCGACTTCTCGCTGCTCGATGGAGCCGGCAGCTACTGGGACATGACCAACTTCACGGCCGCGTCGCCGAAGTCCGTCTTCACCGAGAACGGCCGTTACCTGACCAAGCTGCCCGACAACTACTACGCGACCGAGACCTACACCGACAAGCTGATTGGCTTCATCGATGCCAATCGCGGCGACGGCAAGCCCTTCTTCGCCTATGTCTCGCACCAGGCACCGCACGACCCGTACCACCTGCCGAAGGATTGGCGCAGCCGCCATGTCGGCGAATACGACAAGGGCTGGGATGCCGTGCGCCAGGAACGGCTCAAGCGCCAGATCGAGATGGGCATCATTCCTGCCGGGACGCAGCTCTCCGAGCGCATGTGGTTCCTGCCCGACCCGCTCGTGCTGGCCCCGGCGACGCGAGCGGTGCTGGGCAGGAAGATGGAGCTGTATGCCGGCATGGTGGAAAACCTCGACTTCCATATCGGACGCCTCATCGACCACCTGAAGGAGATCGGCGAGTACGACAACACCATCTTCATCGTGTTCGGCGACAACGGCGCCGAGGGCACCGATCTGTTCAAGATGATCGCCGGCACGCCGGGTACGCGCGACTACCTGTTCGCTGCGGCCAACTGGTCGCAGACCAATCCCAACGCCTGGGGCGATCCTGGTTCCTATGTCGCCTACGGTCCGATGTGGGCGCAGGTATCGATGACGCCGTTCAGCCAGTACAAGGGCTGGCTCGGCGAGGGCGGCATCCGCAACGCGTTGATCGTCAGCGGACCGGTTGTCCAGCAGCCCAAGGGCAGCATCGGCCGCGGCCTGATGCACGTGGCCGACGTAATGCCCACGCTGCTCGAGGTGGCTGGTGCCAGCTATCCGGAAAGCCTGGGTGGACACAAGCTGCCGCCGCTTCTGGGCAAGTCCTGGGGCCCGGTGCTGGCCGGCCAGGCCGAGTCGCCGCGGACAGAACGCGACTACCTGGCCTGGGAACTGTTCGGCAACCATGCCCTGCGCCAGGGCGACTGGAAGATCCGTTGGGAGTACAAGTCGCTCGGCACCGGCGGCTGGGAACTGTTCAACGTCACGACCGATCCCTCAGAACGCAAGAACCTGGCAGCCGAGCAACCCGACAGGCTCAAGGCCATGATCGCGCTCTGGGACGACTACGCCCGGACCAACAACGTCATCCTGCCGAGCCGTTCCGTATTCGAGACGATGGAAGACCAGCTGCCCAAGCGGGTTCCGGACGATCCGGGCTACCCGCCACTGATCTACAAGCGCCAGTTCGTGCCGCCCGCGGACATGCTGGCTGACCCGAAGAACGACGCCAAACAAAGGTAATCCCATGAAACACGACGCAGTTTCGATGAAGCAGATGAGCCGGATGTGGTGGGTCGCCGTTGCGGTGCTGCTGGCGGCGGCGCTCTGCCCGCTGCAAGCGCTGGCCCAGGTGCCGCCGCGTTTCTACTGGAAGACACTGTCGGGGGCCAATGCGGTCCCGGTCATCGTCAACTCGATAACCGGCAACACGAACCCGTTCGACCCCTCCCATCAGGTGACCCCCGGCGCGAGCTTCGATGCCACGCTGGCGATAGCCGGTTACGCGCGAACTTTCGCTTTCCAGGATCGGTCGGCGATGGTCGCGGTCCTGGTGCCCATGGGGCGGATCTCGGGCGAGGTCGATCTGGGCTTGGGCTCGGCCAAGCAGTCGGTCACCGGCTTCGGCGATCCGATGCTTGAGTTCAATATCAACATCGTGGGTCCGAAGGCGCAAAGGACGATTCCCGATGTCCTGCGCTACGAGCCGGGCTTTTCGATCGATCTGCTTGCCGACCTGGCGTTTCCGATCGGCGAATACGACAGCAGCCGCCCGCTGAATCTTGGCCAGAACCGCTGGTACGGGCGCCTGGGAGCGCCGATCGTCTGGCAGCTCGGTGACTGGGTTCCAGGTCGACGCACAACGCTGGAGTTCCTGCCCGCCGTGTGGCTGTTCGGGGAAAACGACGACTACCTGGGACAGACGCTGGAAACCGATCCGATGTTCCAGATCGATGCGCATCTGACGCGCGATTTCACCGAATCGATGTGGGGCTCGCTCGATGCCGCCTGGTACACGGGTGGCAAGGCCACGGTCGATGGCGTCAGCGGCGAAGCGCTGAACAACCTCGGTCTCGGATTCACGCTGGGCTACACCATCACCCGGAACATCAACCTGACCATCGGCTACAAATCGACAGTCAACGACAACGCCCCGGGGGACCTCCAGATGGATGGCTTCATGATCTCGCTCGTCAACGGCTGGCATCCGATCATCGAAGGCATGCAGCGGCTGAAGAGCGAGGAGTAAGCGGTCCGTTTCGCCTGCTGCAACGGCGCCGAAGGTGTTTGGATCGGGCCTCATTCCGTTCCGAAGATTACGGGCGGCCGCTGGCCGAGGTGTTCCAGTGGGGTGCGAAGTCGACGCTTTTTGGCAGCCGTTCGGCTGTTTAGCTCGCGATAGTCGCTTTTCCCTGGCGACTAGAACGACTTTTTCCGTTCACTCCAATCGCGTTCAAGCTTCTGCATCATCGCAATGAAGTCCTTGTCGGATCGAAGCGAATCCAGATGCTTGTCCGATGCGAACAGCGGATAGCACGGGAAGCCATCGTCAGCCGCTGTTTGCAGCCATTGCACGGCCTGCGCGTGGTCGTCCATGAGCGCATATGCGGACGCGACATTGTACGCCGTATGGTGGAAATGACCGAAGCCGTGCCCCGGGCGGACTGCCTCTGCTATCTCTATCTCCGCACCAGCCCGCGACCCTAGCCAATCCGTGTTGTTCGACGCGATGGGCGCGCTGTCCTCGAAATACAACGCCACGCCCGAGCGCGCCTCGCGCGCCTACGACGCCGATCGCGATGGTTTCGTCATCGCCGGCGGCGGCGGCATGGTCGTGGTGGAATCGCTCGAACATGCGCAGGCCCGCGGCGCGCGCATCCTGGCCGAGATCGTCGGCTACGGCGCCACCTCCGACGGCGCCGACATGGTCGCCCCGTCCGGCGAGGGCGCTGCACGTTGCATGCTGCAGGCGCTTTCCACTGTGGACGGTCCCATCGATTACCTCAACACGCACGGCACTTCCACGCCGGTCGGTGACCTCGCCGAACTCGGCGCGATGCGCAATGTATTCGGCGACAACGTCCCGCCGTTCTCTTCGACCAAATCGCTGTCAGGCCATTCGCTCGGCGCCGCCGGCGTGCACGAGGCGATCTACTGCCTGATCATGATGGAGCAGGGTTTCATCGCCGGCTCGGCCAACATCGAGACACTCGATCCCGCTGCGGAAGGCCTGCCGATCGTCCGCCAATCGCGCGACGCGCAACTGCGCACGGTGATGTCCAACAGCTTCGGGTTTGGCGGCACCAATGCCAGCCTCGTGTTGCGCCGCTGGGCGGACTGAGCGCAACACGGCCTATTTCGACAAGAGTGCCGATGTGCGGCGGATGCACCTGACTGCCCGGGCAACCCGCCCGGGCGCCCTACGTGTTCGTCGCCCTGCCGGTTGCCGAGGCCCGAGCCAGTAGAACCGTCAGGATCGCGTGCAGGATGACGGCCGGCCAAAGCAGGATGCCGCCCGAACCGCCCACCAGGCCGACGTAGGCCAGATAAAGCGTAGCGCCTGCGCTATAGACCAACATGCCAAGCAGCGGCGTACCCGGCCAGCATGCAACGCCCAATGCGATCAGGGCAATCCCGGTCATGCGCGCGACCGTCAGGGCAACGCCTGCCATCTCCGCGCCCAGCAGCAATTGCCCGACCAGCGCCGGGACGGCCAGCAAGGCCGCCCCGGTCGCGATTTCGGCGACCGCGGCAAACATCAGCGCCCGGTTCACCAGGGCACTCACCCCTGCGTCTTCGCCGGCGCCGCCGGGTCAGCGGGGGCCGGAACCGGCTGCGGCTCGGCCGGAGCCGGAACCGCGGCAGGAGCCGCAGCGGGAGCAGCCACCGGTGGCGGGGCAGCCTGCGGCTCGAGCTTGAAAGTCAGCTTGTCGATCGTGCCGTTGAACTTGAACGGAATGTCGTAGCGATATTCAAGCATGGCAACGCCGGAGCGCGTGTCGTCGCCGATATCGAAGGTCTCGTCCTCCGGGAAGGTGATCGGTGTGCCGTGCTCCAGCGAGTTCCTGGCGACCTCCTTGCCGTCCACCGAGAGCACGCCGGTACCGCCCTTGCCCAGGCCCGGGCTTTCCAGGGTGTAGTCGAACACGATCGTGTGCTTGCCTTCGCTCAACGCCGGCCCCGACCAGGTCGTACGCTTGAGGTCGAGCAGGTTGTAGATGAACACGACCTTGCCGCCACCGATATTCACCAGGCGCGTGGTGAGCACCGCGACCACGAGCAGCGCGCCCAATGCCACGAAGATGTAGCTCAAGCCCATCTTCAGTCGCGACCAGTTCCTGCCGCGGCCGTGCCAGGCAAGCAGCAATCCGAACACCAGCACGCCCAATCCGATATTGCGGAACATGCCCGCGTTCGACCACCAGTTGAAACGCGGGCTCAGGAACAAGCCGTAACCACCAAAGCGTCCACCGTCGGTGACGATCATTCCCTCGCCACCGCCCTTTGGAATCTCGACTTCGGCGGTAATGGTGTAGGACTTGTTGAGGATGCTCGGCGCACCGCTGTTGGGGACACCGACCAGCGATCCGCTATAGGTGAACAGAGTCCGTCCCGTGGTCAAGCTCGGACGCGGCGAATAGAAGCGCGCGAGCGTCGAGTTGTCGAGCGGCAGCACGTCGTACTTCGCCGCCTCGGAATAGAACAGCTCCTGCATCTGCTTGAGCTTGTCCGGCATCTGCGCTGCCAGGTTCGTCGACTGGGTGGGATCCTCGGCGACGTTGTAGAGCTCCCATTTGTAGCCGGTGATCACATCGGGCGGCGGTGCGGTGCTCGGCGCCCACGGGCTGGTCGCGGGCGTCGTGGCCGCGACCCAGCCGTTGTCGTAGATCGCGCGATTGCCCAGCATCTCGAAATACTGCGTGGAATGCCGGGTCGGAACGCTGGCATTCGCCTTGTCCCAGGTGTAGGCCATGCTCACGCCTTCGATCGGGCGCTGCGCGATGCCGTCGATGGTCTCGGGCGACGGAATTCCCGGTCGCTTCCAGGATGGTCGGTACGATGTCGATGACGTGATGGAACTGGCGACGGATGCCGCCCGGATCCTGGATGTGGCCGGGCCAGGACATGGCCACGCCCTGGGCGGTCCCGCCGAAGTGCGACGCCACCTGCTTGGTCCACTTGAAGGGCGTGTTGAAGGCCCAGGCCCATTCGGCCGCGTAGTGCGGGAAGGTCTTGTCGGATCCCCAGAACGGGTACCAGAGCATCTGCGCCTTGACCGGCACCGGAACGCCATTGAAGAACGTGAACTCGTTCGGCGTGCCATCGAGCATGCCTTCCGGGCTCGCGCCGTTGTCGCCGCTGATGTAGATGATCAGCGTGTTGTCGAGCTGGCCCAGGTCCTCGACCGCCTGCACGACGCGGCCGATCTCGTAGTCGGTGTAGGCCAGGTACGCCCCGTACACATCGGCCTGCTTGATGAAGAGCTTTTTCTGGACGAGGTCGAGGGAATCCCACTCCGGAAGCTTGGCGCCGCCGAATTCAGCCTGGCCGGTCGGCCAGTCGGTCAGTTTTGCGTTCGCGGGCATGATGCCCAGTCGCTTCTGGTTGGCGAAGATGGTCTCGCGCATCTTGTTCCAGCCGCCATCGAACAAATGCATGTCGCTGATCTTCTTGATCCACTCCGGCGTCGGATGGTGCGGCGCATGGGTGCCGCCGGGCACGTAGTAGACGAAGAACGGCTTGTCGGGCGCGACCGCCTTGATGTCCTTCATGTACTGGATGGCCTCGTCGGCCATGGCGGTGGTCAGGTTCCATCCGGGCTTGGCGTTGTACGGATAAATGGCCGTGGTGTTGCGGTAGAGGTTTGGCTGCCACTGGCTGGCGTCGCCGCCGACGAAGCCGTAGAAATATTCGAAGCCCATGCCGTTCGGCCACTGGTCGAACGGCCCGGCCGCAGTCGACTGGTAGGACGGCGTGTTGTGATCCTTGCCGAACCACGAGGTCGCGTAGCCGTTGTCCCTGAGGATGGTGCCGATCGTGCCCGTTTCTTTCCTGATGATCGAGTCGTAGCCGGGGAAGCCGGTCACGGCTTCGCCCACCACGCCGAAGCCGGCCACGTGGTGGTTGCGCCCGGTGATCAAGGCGGCGCGCGTCGGCGAACACAACGCTGCGGAATGGAAATTCGTGTAACGCAGTCCGGACTTCGCGATCCGATCCAGCGTCGGCGTCGGCACCACGCCGCCAAAGGTGCTGGGCGCGCCGAAGCCCTCGTCGTCGGTCATGATCAGCAGGATGTTCGGCGCGCCCTTCGGCGGCGCAACGCGTGGCGGCCACCAGGGTTTCGAATCCGAGGCCTTCTGGCTGATCACCCCACCGAATGGCAAATCAGGCTGCGGAAGCTGTTTTCCGCTGGGAGTGACCGTGGCGGTGGGAGAGCCCGGCTCGCCATTGATCTGCTGTGCGAGGCCGCTCCCCGGAGTGGATGCCAAGGCGACAGCTGAGACCGCCAATGCGACAACCAGCTTGACTGCGTTCATGCGAACTCCGTCTTTCTCAAAAGGTTCGTTGGATCAGGATATTTGCAGGCCCAGACGACTGGGATAGTGGTCCCGCAGAGCTGGCCGGTCTAGGACATACGGCGACAATTCGTGGACATTCCGCGACGAGCCGACCATCATGACCAAGTGGACCACTCCCCACTCCCGCTTGTACGCGCCCGTGCGCTGACGTGCTTCGTCGAACTCGTCACCGATCTTGGCGGCGATGCCGAGGCCTTGCTCGGCCACGTCGGCATGACGGGGGAGATGCTGGCCCAACCCGAAGCCACGATCAGCATGCCTGGAACGGTGGCCTTGCTCGAACACGCGGCAGCCCAACTCGACGCTCCAGACTTCGGCCTGATGCTGGGGCAACGACAGGACTTTTCCGTACTCGGCCCCATCGCATTGGTTGCCAGTCGTGCCGACACCGTGGCTACCGCACTCGCATCGATGGTGCGCAATTTGCCCTATCACGTGGCCCGCACTTCGCTGCGGCTCGACACCAGTTCCCTGGAAGGGCGCACCTGGCTGCGCTATGAGCTTCCACCAGAGGCGGGGAAGCTGCAGCGGCAGACCGTCGAGATGTGCTGCCTGCTGGCGATCCAGGCGTTGCGAATGCTCAGCGGCGAAGCGGGAAGCGACTGGCAGGTGGTGCTCGCACACAAGCCGGGCATCAGTGCTTCGCGCTATCGAAGTTTCTTCGGCTGCAGGGTGGACTGCCGGCAATCGGGCCACGGCGTCGTTTTTCCGGATTCGATCCTGCAACGCCGCGTCGATGGCGCCAACCCGCGGATCCGCGAGGCCGCCGAGCGCTTCGTGGCGCACCTGATCCGACGAAATCCGCTGGACCTCGCCTGCCAGATCGAGGAACTGATCGCTCGTCAGCTGGCCAACGGCGGCTGTACTCTCGCCGATATCGCCCGACAGCTCACGATGCACGAGCGCACCCTGCAACGACGCCTTGATGCACAGCGAATCCGCTTCGTCGATATCCTCGATGGCGTCCGCAAGAACCAGGCGCGCGCGTTCCTCGGTCAGAGCGGACCGCCCTTGCCGGAAGTGGCCACCCTGCTCGGTTACAGCGAACAGCGTTCCCTCAGCCGGGCCTGCCGCCGCTGGTTCGGCACGACACCTGCGGCGCTACGGGCAGGGACTTGAATCGAACGCAGCCCTCCTGGAGGGCGAACTGGCGCGCTGCGATGAATTCCCTCGAGCGAACCGGCAATTCCCTGGTCCTCCGCTCGAGCATCAAGCCGCGCGCATGAAGAGACCCACAAGCAGCGCCCGTGGGTCTCCGAAGCTTTCGCCGTAGTCGAGAGTCAGTCCTGCAACTCGATCTCGCCCGGCCGCCATGTCTTGTCGAACCATGGCTCCAGCGGACCGTAGAGGCGAAGGATCATGAACCAGCCTTTCCCGGGAATCGTCTGCACCCAGTTGTTCTCCAATCCCTTTGGCGCCTTGGGTCCGAAGTAGACGTCCACGGATCCGTCCGCGTTGGTCTTGACACCCTTGTTCTGGCTGCTGACGCTCGGTGCCGCCTGGTCGGTCTGCACCATCGAGCGGGTCTGGTTGTCGTAGACGATGACCGACCAGAAATCCTTTACCGGGACTTCGGCGGCAGGCGCAGCTTGTAGGTCTTGCCGCCATCGAAGGGATTGCCGTTCGCATCCTGCACTGACCAGGGGTATTGCGATCCCCGGCCCACCATCTTCTCCTCCATCGCAGGCGTGACCCCGGTGGCAAAGTAGTAGTAGAAGGCGGCGCCATCAAGGTTGCTGACGCCGGGCGCCACCTCGAACTTGTAGCCACCGAAGAAGGGCAGGCGCCAGGCGCTATCGGGATAGAAATACGCCTCCTTCGAACGGATCTTGAAGGCGATGGCGCGCGCAGTCACGGCGCCGATATTCGCCGCGTCCGTCAGGATCTTCTTCATCCGCTCATCGGGATTGAATGGCTGGCCCTTGACGATGCCGATCGAGGCGAACAGACCCAGTGTGGTGGGATCGGAACCCTGCGCCGGCTCCTCCTGGATGACCTTGTCCAACAGGCTCCAGAACGAATAGTCACCCGGCGCGACGAAGTTCGCCGGGATGCCCGAGGCATTGACGAACTTCATGGGCGGCGGGTTAGCCGCATCGGCCAAGCGATAGATCCGCAGGTTCTTCTTGACCGAGGCGACTCCGGGTTGCGTAGAACCATCCACCACGAACGCGCGAAATACGAGCCAGCTGCCCAAAGTGCTTGGCCGGATGACGTTGTAGCCTGGCGGGATGTCGCCGGTGAATCCAGGTGGCAACAGGAGGTACTTGCCGCCCTCGCCCTTGTCGGCCCCGGTGATGCCAACGTCTGCCACCCACTTGTACCAAAAGTCGTTGACCAGCCCCAGCACCTTGGGCGGAATCTCGGCGACCAACGGTCCCTTGCTCGTATCGACCCACACGAAGTTGTAGATCGTGTTGTCGTTCGCCGTCAGCTCTACCGTCCTCGGATCGACCAGGCCCTCCCAGAGCACGTCGGTCTGGTTATCCGGCCCGAACTTTCGAATTGAGTCGCGCATGCCCGCCTGGTTCACGATCGGGATCGCCAGCAAATACGCTTGGAGTGCCCGCGAACGGTCCAGGTTGTCGTAGATCTTGTCCACGGTCTCGGCCGATGGGTAGCCGTAGTCCAGCTTCAAGGTCCCGATCGAGGACTCGACCTTGTCGGGCACGGCGACGCCCGGCGCCAACGGGGTTGTCATCTTGAAACTCTGGGCCGAAGCCACGCTGGTGACCGCGATGGCGAGGATCGCGCCAAATAGTGAATGTCTGATCATTTGCCGGTGTCCTTCTATGCATTGGGTCCGCTTGTAGCCGGGAACGATAGGGCTTCGCACGCTGTTAGACTTTGCAAATCCGGCCCTTCCACAGGCGCGCTCCGGGGCCGCCAGAATACGATGGACAACTCCGAAATGCTGCAATACCTTTTGATCCCGCCGGGACTGCGGAGCTTGCTGGATGGCTAGGTCAGCAAAGCCCGTCGCCGGCCGAAAGGCGGCTCGGCGCAGCGGCCTGCCCGTCGCAGCCGATGGTGAAGTCAGGATCGGTCCTGTCGCTGCAATTCCAGACGTCCTGAGGAGGCTCGGGGTCGCTCCGAGTCTCCCGTTCATCCGGGCCGGCGTCCCGATCCACACCTTCAGGAACCCCGAGAACCGGATCGCCTTCGAGGATCTTGGCCGCTTGCTGTCCGAATGCTCCACGGCAACGGGCTGCGGCCATTTTGGCCTGCTGGTGGGCGAGTGTTTCGAATTGGACGGCCTCGGAGCCATCGGCGACCTGATGCGCAACTCGGCCACGATTGGCGAGGCGCTGCGGGCACTTCTTCTACACCTGTACCTGCATGATCGCGGGGCCGTTCCGATACTGATCAATCTGGATGCGTCGTATGTCCTCCTTGGCTATTCCATCTATCGGCACGGGACGCCCGGCGCTGTGTTGTTGTACGACGTAGCGATAGCCATCGGGTACAGGATGCTGAAGTCGATTTGCGGGGCCGGTTGGAAGCCAGCGCACGTCCAGTTCTCCCATGGCCGACCAGGAGACCCGCGCCCCTATCGTCGCCTTTTTGGACCGAATGTTCGATTCGATGCCGAAGTATCTGGCATCGTTTTTTCTGCGTCGTGGCTTGACCAAGCCATCCCCGGGGCAGATCCCAGTCGCCGCGAGCAGGTCATGTCGGCTTTCCAGCAGGCTCGTGCCGAGAGCACGATGAGCTTTGCCGACCTGGTTCGGGGCGCGCTTCAGCAGATGGTGCTTAGCGGCACGTCGTCTGCCCAGACCGTGGCGTTCCTGTTCGGCATACACGAGCGGACGCTGCGCAAACGGTTGGCCGCCGAAGGGACGAGCTTGCATCAACTGGTCAGTCAAACGCGGTTCGAGCTTGCCAAGCAGCTCCTGGGGAATACACAGCTTCCCTTGGCGGATATCGCCTCGGCGCTGCACTTTGCAGACGCAGCGGTTTTTTCGCGGGCATTCCGCGGATGGTCAAAGATGAACCCTCGGGAATGGCGAGCTCAACGGGTCATCAAGGCCGTTTCCTGAGCAGATGGACCGGGAGACGGGTTGTCGACACGCCGGGGGTGGTCTACGGGCCCTGTCGCGAAGCCGCGCACGCAAAAGCGGGTAACATCCAGCATCGGCCGCGCGGCGGCCATGGCCCGGGAATCCAGATCATGACCATCAAACTCGACGGCCTCTCGGCCAGGGAACTCGAAGCCCTGATCGCCCAGGCGAGCCAGCGCAAGAAGCAGCTGGCCAAGCGCAAGCCGATTGCCGCCGTCAGACAGAAACTGGCGGCGATTGCCAGGACCGAGGGCTACAGCATCGCCGAATTATTCGGCGGCGCACCGGCAAAGGCGATGAAGCCGTCGGCCGACAAGCCGAAATCGACCCGCAAGGCCAGCAGCGCCAAGGGCAGCAAGGTGCCGCCGAAGTTTCGCAATCCGGCCAACGGCACGCAGACCTGGGCCGGCCGCGGCCAGCAGCCGAACTGGCTGGCGGCGGAGATCGCCAAGGGCAAGAGCCTGGCGGATTTCGCGATCAGGTAGTTGGGCAATCGCGGCTAAAGCCGCTCCTGACGGTCAGAGGTTTCGGCGCGGCGATACCAGCAGGTTGCCGAACACCAGTCCGGCGACCAGTGCGATAAGGGCCGAGATAACCGCGAAGGCGGTGTCGAGGCTGAGCATCACGTCGCGCTGCAGCACGAAATTGAAACCACGGAATCCCAGCGCGCCCGGCACCAGCAGGATGATGCCCGGCACGCGGATCAGCGCGCTGGGACGATTGAATCGGTGGCCATAAAGATTGGCTACCGCCGTCACCACCATGCCCGAAAAAAAGACCCCGCTGGGCAGGGTGCTGGCATCCGCGCCCGGCAACAGGGCGGCCAGGCGCAGTACCGCATAGCCGAGCCAGACCGATGCCATCACCAGCAGCGTGTCACGCCGGGCCGCCTTGAACAGCACGGCGAACGAGAACGACGCCACCAACAACATCAGCCACGGCATCCACTCCGGCAGCACCGCCGCGTCCTTGTTCGACAACAGCTTCCAGCCAAATAGACCAGCCACGTGCGACGCGGCGAGAGCGCCGAAGGTCAACTTGAGCAGCACGGTCAGCGCGCCGGCGAAGCGCGCCGTGCCCGACACCAACTGCCGGCTGGTAAGTTCGGCGACCGCCGTGGTCAACATCAGCCCGGGCATCAGCACGATCAGCGAGGCAATGATCACTCCCTGCAGCGACAAGGGCGCGATGAAACTGGCCACGGCCGTCGCCAGCAGCGTAACCAGGAAGGCCGCCACCGCTTCGCTGGCATCGGCCCAGCGCGGTCGGCCGCGGCTGTATTCGGTGAGTGCGCCGATCATGGTGCCGAGCACGGCGGCGGTGGCCAGGTCGGCCCAGCCGGTGCGCTGCATCAAGGCAGTCACGGCAGCCGAAGCCAGTCCGAAACTGATGATCGTCGCCGGCCTGGCATAACGCCCGGGCGGCCTGTCGAGCGCGCGCATCGCGATCAGCCCGTCGGCGATATGGCGGCGCCCGGCCAGCACGTCTTCGGCGATGCCGTCGGCAGCGGCCAGCCGGCTCAGGTTTTCCTCGCCCGGATCCAGTCGGATCAGCCGCGTCATCGGGAAGGCCGGCCCACGCTCGGGGTCGGGAAAGCTCAGGATCATGCCGGTCGGGTTCGACCAGACTTCGGCGTCGATCCGCAAGCGCCGCGCCACCTGGTCCACCGCGCCCTCCAGCCGGTGCGCCGAAGTGCCGCAGATATGCAGCCGGCGCGCCAGCTCGACGATGAAATCCACGCGCACCAGGTAAGGCGCAAGCGCGTCGGGGTCTGCCTGTGCGGTTTCGGTGCTCATGACAAAAGCATGGCATGAATCCACGCCCCACCGGACAATGGGCGTCGATGGGGACCCCTGGCGCAAGCGTGAGATGGCCGTGACTCGCCGGCTTCGGAGAACTGTGCTCGCTGCTCAGCGCCTTGGCCTGGGCGATCGGGCTGATGGTTTACCGGCAGCTGGGCACCTCGCTGCCTCCGCTGCAGCTGAACTTCCTCAAGAACCTGCTGGTGCTGGCGATGCTGTTGCCGGCCATACCGCTGCTGCATGGGCTGGCGATTCCAGACTTCACCACGTGGCAGATCGTTGCCGCCGTCGCCAGCGGCGCGCTCGGCATCGGCGTCGCCGACACCCTGTATTTCCGCGCGCTCAACGAACTCGGCGCCGGCCGCATGGGCGTGCTCGGCAACTTCTACAGCCCGTTCGTGATCGTGCTCAGCTTCCTGTTCCTCGACGAGCGCCTGCTGCCAGCGCAGTTTTTCGGCTTCGGCCTGGTCAGCCTGGGCGTCTGGGTCGCGGCCTGGCCGCGCAAAGGCGCGGCGGCCCGTCCCGCCCACGCGGTCCGCGGCTTCGGCTACGCCATGCTGGCGATCGTGCTGATGGCGGTCTCGATCATCCTGGTCAAGCGCGTGCTCGAAGCCCAGCCCCTGCTCTGGGTCACCGGCCTGCGCATGCTCGGCGCGCTGGCAGGCATGGCGGCGATCGCCTGGATCCGCGGTGAAACGGCTTATCTGGCGCCGCCGACCATCGGCATGCCGTGGCGCAAACTGATTTTCGCCTCCTTCATAGGCCAGTTCCTGGCGATGATCCTGTGGCTGGCGGGCTACAAGTTCACCCAGGCCTCGGTGGCGGCGATCCTCAATGAAACCGCTTCGGTTTTCATACTCCTGCTGGCCGCCATCTGGCTCAAGGAGCCGCTGACCCGACGGTCCCTGCTGGGAGTGGGGCTGACCTTGGGCGGAGTTTCCTGCATGCTCTGGGTCAGATGAGCACCGCCCCCGCCATTGCCCCCAGCCCGAGCGACCCGCAGATCCTGCGCGCCACCGGCGACTGGACGCTCGACAACGCCCAGCAACTGCTGGCTTTCATCGAGGCCGCGCCCGATCGCGCCAAGGACATCGATGGCCGCGACATCAGCCGGCTGGATTCGACCGGCACCATGCTGCTTGTCACGCTACGCCGTTCGCGTGGGACTTGGCCTGGCAACGGTGGAGGTGAACAGCAAGTACCGCTCGATGGTCGATTCGGTGCGGGAAATCTGCGAGACGCCGCCGCGCCCGGTCACCAAGGATTTCGGCTTCAGGCGGATGCTCGAACGGCTCGGCTACTCCGTTGAGGACTATTCCAAGGAAGTCCTGGCGCTGGTCGCCTTCGGCGGCCTGACGCTGCAGACGATGGTCAGGACCGTCCTGAATCCGTCGCGCGTCCGGATGACCTCGACCGTGCACCACATGGAACAAGTCGGCCTGGACGCGGTGCCGCTGGTGCTGCTGCTCAGCTTCATGGTCGGCGCCGTGATCGCCTTCCTCGGCGCAACGGTGCTGGCCGAGTTCGGCGCGGAAATCTTCGTGGTCGAACTGGTCGGCATCGCCTTCCTGCGCGAGTTCGGCGTCTTGCTCACCGCCATCCTCCTGGCTGGACGAACCGCCAGCGCCTTCACCGCGCAAATCGGCGCGATGCAGAGCGGCGAGGAGATCGACGCCATCCGCACGCTTGGCCTCGATCCGATCGAATTGCTGGTGCTGCCGCGACTGTTCGCCTTGCTGGTGATGCTGCCGCTGCTGACTTTCCTGGCGATGATGGCCGGCTTGCTGGGCGGCCTGGTGGTGTGCGCCGGAAAGCTCGGACTGTCGCCGGAAGTATTCATCAGCCGCCTGCACGAGAACGTCACCGCGACCCATTTCTTCGTCGGCCTTTCCAAGGCGCCGCTGTTCGCGATCGTGATCGCGCTGATCGGCTGCCTGGAGGGCTTCCAGACCCAGGGCACCGCGCAATCGGTCGGTGAACGCACCACCTCGAGCGTGGTGCAGACGATCTCGCTGGTGATCCTGCTGGACGCGCTGGCCGCCATGTTCTTCATGGAGATGGATTGGTGAGCGACGCCGTCGAGAACCAGGCGCTCGCCATCCGCGTACGCGGCTTGACCAATTCGTTCGGCGAGCAGGTCGTGCACAAGGACCTGGACCTGGATGTGCACACCGGCGAAATCATCGGCGTGGTCGGCGGCTCCGGCACCGGCAAGTCGGTGCTGATGCGCGGCGATACTCGGACTGCGCCGGCCGCAGGGCGGCCAGATCGAGGTACTGGGCGTGGACGCGCTGAGCGACAGCGTCGAAGAACGCCTGAAGATCGAGCGCAACAGCGGCGTGCTCTACCAGAACGGCGCGCTGTTCTCGTCGCTGACCGTGGCCGAGAACGTGATGGTGCCGCTCAAGGAGCATCACCGCGAACTGCCCCTGGACCTGATCCACGACCTGGCGATTCTCAAGATTCGCCTGTCCGGCCTGCCCGACAACGCCAACGACAAGTTTCCCTCGCAGCTGTCCGGCGGCATGCGCAAGCGCGCGGCCCTGGCCCGGGCCCTGGCGCTGGACCCGGCACTGCTGTTCCTGGACGAGCCCACGGCCGGCCTGGACCCGATCAGCGCGGCCGCCTTCGACCAGCTCATCCTGACCCTGCAGCGCGCGCTCGGCCTGACCGTGTTCCTGATCACCCATGATCTGGATACCCTGTACACCATCTGCAACCGGGTGGCGGTGCTGGCCGACGGCCGCGTCCTGGTCAACGCACCGCTTTCGGAAGTCGAGAAATTCGACCATCCCTGGGTGCAGGAATATTTCCACGGCCCGCGTGGTCGCGCCGCGCAATCGGCACAGGAGAAGTTGTAATGGAAACCCGAGCCAATCACGTACTGATCGGACTGTTCACGATCATCGTCGCGGTACTGGCGGTACTGTTCTCGCTGTGGGCGTCCAACTACACCACGGACCGCAACTGGGACACCTACGACGTGTACTTCAAGGAATCGGTCACCGGCCTTGGCGTCGGCGGCATCGTGCAGTACAACGGCATCAACGTCGGCGAGGTCCGCAAGCTCACGCTCGACCCGAAGGACCCGCGCCGGGTGATCGCGCGCATCCGCCTGCAAGCCGATACGCCGGTGAAGGTGGACACCAAGGCCAAGCTGGCCCTGGTCGGACTGACCGGCCTGGCGCAGATCAACCTGACCGGCGGCCTGCCGGAAAGCCCGCGGCTGATGCCCACCGAGGATCGCAAGGTGCCGATCATCGCCACCCAGCCATCGGCGCTGCAGAACATCGCCGAGACGGCCAACGACATCGTCGAACGGCTGCAGTTGATCCTCAGCGACGAGAACATCGGCAGGATCTCCGGCACGCTCGATGACCTCGCACCAGATCACCGACTACCGTCGCCGACCAGAAGCAAGACGTTGCGGCGCTGATCAAGAACCTGCGCGTGGTCAGCGAGCAGATGAACACCACGCTGGTCAAGGCCCAGGGCAGCCTGGACACGCATCGATCGAAGCGTCGTGCAGAACCTGCCCGAGCTGATGAAGAAACTCGACCGCACGCTGGCCCAGCTGGAAGCCGCCAGCAACAACACCAACACCGATGATCACCGATAACCGCGAGGCGATCGCCAACTTCAGCCAGAACGGACTGGGCCAGATCGGCCCGACGCTGGTCGACCTGCGCGCACTGCTTCGCGACCTGCGCCGGGTGACTTCGCGACTCGATCGCAACCCCGGCGGCTACGTCACGGGCCGGACCCGCGCCCAGGAATTCGAAGCGGGCGCCACCAGCAGCAAGGAGTTCGAAGCCAAATGATCGCGATCCAGCCAAGCATGGCCAAACCCTCGATGTCGCTGGCCTGCACGGCCGTCTTCCTGGCTGCGCTCCTGTCCCTGGCGGGCTGCAGCATCCTGCCGGATCGACGAGCCGATCTCGATGTACGAGCCAGCGCTCGCCGCCGCCAGTCGCCCATCCAGAGTGGCCGAAGGCGAGCTGGTCGCTGCTGGTCGCCCGGCCGGTGACGAGCCAGCAGCTCGACTCCGAGCGCATCACCGTGCGGCCGGCGCCCGGCGCGCTGCAGGTCTACAAGAATGCCGCCTGGTCCGACACCGCCCCGGACCTGATGCAGAGCGCCCTGCTGAAGAAGTTCCAGGATGCGGAAAACATTCTTTCCGTCTCGCGATCGGGCGGCGGTGTGCGCGGCCAGTTCCAGTTGCTGTCGGACCTGCGTTCCTTCGAATCGGTGTATGCGCAGCCCGGCCAGCCGCAGGCAGTAGTCGAGCTGTATGTCCGCCTGGTGCGGACCAGCGATGGGCAAGTGGTGGCGGCGCGCGATTTCAAGGAAGCGGAAGCGTCGGCCGGCGAGAACCTGGATTCGGTCGCCGGGGCGTTTTCACGCTCGCTCGATCGCCTGACCGACCAGGTCGTCGGCTGGGCACTGGTCGAGGGCAACCACTTCGACTCCGGCTCAGCCGGCGCCAAGCCCAGCCCGCTGATCCAGGCGCCACGGCCTGGATGCAGCGGAAGGTCAGGTTGATGCGCGGGCCGACCGGCCTGGCGGTCCGCGGCAGGCTGTGGCGGTAGTTGGCCTGGGTCTCGCCTGACATCAGCAACAGGCTGCCATGCGGCAGCTCCAGCACCAGCTTCTGCGCCGGCTGGCGGCGATGTTTCAGGACGAACCGCCGGCTGGCGCCCGAGACTGAGCGAGGCGATTACCGGCCGGGGGCCAAGCTCGCGCTCATCATCGCTGTGCCAACCCATCGCATCCCGGCCGTCGCGGTACAGATTGGCCAGCACCGAGTTGAATCGCGCTCCGGTCACCGCTTCCAGGCGCTCCCGGACCAGACTCAGCGCCGCCGGCCAGGGCCGGGGCTCGAAGCGCGTGCCGGAATAGACGTAGCCCGCCCCGGCATCGCCGATCCAGCTGCTCAGCCGCGGCGAGTCGACCAGCCGGCCGAAAAGCCGGATCCGGTGCACCTCCCAATCGATGCCGGTGCAGAGCGCAGCGAACAGCTCGTCCGCCTGCGCCGACGGCAGCCAGTGCGGGTCGAAAGTCAGGCTGGCACCGGCGAGCGGAATGTCCTCGAGCATTTGCCGCGAGTGTCCTTGATTGCCGCGCCAGCGGCAAACCGCGACAATTGCGCATCGAACGGGAGTAGCGGCAATGAGCGAACGCGATGTCATGGAATACGACGTGCTCACCGTCGGCGCCGGCCCGGCCGGACTGGCGTTCGCGATCCGGCTCAAGCAGCTCAAGCCGGAACTCAGCGTCTGCGTGATCGAGAAATCCTCGACCATCGGCGCGCATATCCTGTCCGGCGCGGTGATCGAACCCGGGCCGCTCGACGACCTGCTGCCCGGCTGGCGCGACAACGCCGCCGCCGATCTGCGTGCCGGCGACCAGGACGAATTCTGGTTCCTGGGCAAGACCGGCGGCTTCAAGCTGCCGATCGTGCCGCCGCAGATGCACAACCACGGCAACTTCATCGTCTCGCTGGGCGCCATGTGCGCCTGGCTGGCGCCGCAGGCCGAAGCGCTGGGCGTCGAGATCTATCCCGGGTTCGCCGCCGCCGAAATGCTGTTCGACGAAGCCGGCGCGGTCTGCGGCGTGCGCATCGGCGACATGGGCGTGGCCAGGGACGGCTCGCACAAGGCCGGCCTATACGCAGGGCATCGACATCAAGGCGCGCGATCACGCGTGCTCGGCGAAGGCGCGCGCGGCCACCTGACCAAGCAGCTGGTCAACGCAATTCGAGCTCGATGCCGACATGCGACCCGCAGAGCTATTCGATCGGCATCAAGGAACTGTGGCAGCTGCCGGCCGGGCGCGTGTCGACCGGGAAAGATCGTGCACACGCATGGGCTGGCCGGCCGATTCGCAGCACCTATGGCGGCAGCTTCCTCTACCACCTGGACAAGGACCGGGTCGCGCTGGGCTACGTCTCCGGCCTCGACTACATCGATCCGATGTACGCAGCCCTACGAAGCCTTCCAGCAGTGGAAGAACCATCCCAGCGTGAAGTCCCTGCTCGAAGGCGGCAGCATCCTGTCGGCCGGCGCGCGCGCGATCGTCACCGGCGGCTACCAGTCGCTGCCGAAGGTCGAGATGCCCGGCGCGATGCTGATCGGCGACGGCGCCGGACTGCTCAACGTGCCGAAGATCAAGGGCACGCACCAGGCCATCCGCTCCGGCATGATGGCCGCCGAACACATCGCCGCACACGGCTCGCCGCAGGGCTGGGACGCCAGCCTGCGCGGCTCGGCGGTGATGGCGGAACTGAAGAAGGTGCGCAACTTCAAGCCCGGCTTCAAGAAGGGCCGGCTGTTCGGCCTGGTCAACGCCGGCTGGGAAACCGATCACCGCGGGCCGTTCGCCCTGGACCTGGCCGGTCAAGGCCGACTGGTCGTCGCTGCAGAAAGCTCGCCGAAGCCGAACGCGCCCAAGCGCGACTACGTGGAGCGCACCCTGCCGCCGCGCGATCGCCTGGCCGGCGTCTACTTCGCCGCCACCGAGCACGACGAGGACCAGCCGATCCACCTGCACGTGCTCGACACCAGCATCTGCATCACGAAACTGCGCGGAGGAGTACGCCAATCCCTGCACGCGCTTCTGCCCGGCCGGCGTCTATGAAATCGTCAAGGACGCCGACGGCCCGCGCCTGCAGATCAACGCCGCCAATTGCGTGCACTGCAAGACCTGCGACATCAAGGATCCCTACCAGATCATCAACTGGGTCACGCCGGAAGGCGGCGCCGGGCCCAACTACCTGAACATGTAGCTCACTTGGCGGGCTCGGCGCGCCGCTTCGGGCGCGGTGTAATCCACCTTGGCCAGTTCGATGCCAGGCACCGACGAGACCGCGTTCAGCGAGGGCACCTCGATTTCCTCCGGCAGCTTGGAACGGGCCCCACGCTTCTCGTCGCTCGGCTTTGGCTTCGTCGGGCCCGCCGCCGAAGCGGTAGGCACGCTGACCGCTCAGGAATGGCGACGCCATCGACCTTGTCCAGGTCGAACCTGCTGCCGCGCAGCGACATTGATCGCATCCAATAGCGCGCCTCGGCAAATGCCGAGGGCACGCGCAATTCCATCCGCTCGGTGGCCAGGGTACCATGTCGGGAGTGCCATCCGCAAGCAGGACACGCCAACCACCACCAGCGCGCCGTTCTCCTTGCCCTGTTGGTATTTCGGCGCCACCGTCTTGCCGACCTCGAGCACGCCCGGTCCATTGCTCGCGCGTTTCAGGTGCAGGCCGTACTGGCCGTCGGGGCGGGGCTCGAGTTGCGAGCACCGTGTCAGCGTGGTTTCACTGGACACCGGCGCGCCGTTTTTCCGGGCCGGCGTGAACGTCAGCTTGCGGGCGAAGCGCCCGCCGCCGCTGACGAGCCCGGGTGCGACCGTCGGGTCGCTTGGCTTAGCATGTCCTGCACTTTGCCCTGGCGCATCCACGCTCACGCGCAACGCGACTGTTTCCGTGCGCAACTTTCCGGCGGCGGGATCGGCGGCCAGGCTCTGGCAGGCGACGCGGCGATGCACGATGGCAAGGACGAGACATTGGCGGAGAATGGACATGGCAGTCATCCGGATGGTTGGGCTTGCCGATTCTAGCCAAATTTCGAACCGGCCGCGCCCCTGCCATCCGTCCCTGGCGATCCGGACCCTCGTGCCGGCCGGCGCCGAGCCACACTCGGCGTTCACCGTGCATCCCCGCAACGGCTAAAATGGCACGGTCAATCCAGGAGTCCGCCATGAGCCTCACCCCCGACCTGCGCGAACGCATCACGCAATTGTTGCAAAGCCACCGCGTGGTGCTGTTCATGAAGGGCGATCCCGGCTCGCCGCGCTGCGGTTTCTCGGCCAAGGCCGTGGGCATCCTCGATGCGCTGGTTCCCGGCTACGCCAGCGTGGACGTGCTTGCCGACCCGGAGATCCGCGAGGGCATCAAGGAATACGGACAATGGCCGACCATTCCGCAGTTGTACGTCGATGGCGAACTGATCGGCGGCAGCGACATCATCGAGCAGATGCTCAACTCCGGCGAATTGCACGAGGTGCTCGGCGTGGCCGCGCCGGATCGCACGCCGCCGACCCTGCATATCAGTCCGGCCGCCGCCGACGCGATCCGCCGCGCCATGGCCGACAGCGAGCCCGGAATCGGCCTGCACCTGTCGGTCGATCCGCGCTTCGCCGCGCAATTCCAGCTCAAGCCGGTCACCGGCCAGGAAATCGTGGCCGAGGTCGAGGGCATCCGGGTGCATCTGGATCTGGCCAGCGCCCCGCGCGCCAACGGCATCAGCATCGACTGGGTCGACGACGTGCGCGGATCGGGCCTTGCCATCAGCAATCCCAATGCGCCGCCGCCGGTGAAGTCGCTGACGGTGCAGGAATTGCACGACCGGATCATCGCCGGCGCGATCGATGTGATCGACGTCCGCTCGGCCCCGGAACGCGCGCTCGCTCCGTTCCCGCAGCCGCACGAGGTGCTGGACGAAGACAGCCACGATCGCCTTGCCGCCCTGCCCAAGGACCTGCCGCTGGCCTTCCTCTGCCACCACGGCAACTCCAGCCGGCAGGCCGCCGAGCACTTCCGCGGCCTGGGTTTCCACGACCTCTACAACGTCGAGGGCGGCATCGAAGCCTGGGCGGCCGAGATCGATCCGAGCGTGCCCCGCTACTGATATGTGACACGCAGCGATGGCCCGGTTAGAGTAATTGCGCTAAGTTCACAGCGACCGACCGATCGGGTCCGCTCCACGGCCTCCGACCGGTCCCACCGGGGAGGCGTCATGAAAGTCGTCGCATTGATTGCAGCAGGTGCCCTGCTGGCCGGATGCGGCGGGGCAGGGCGGCAGCGGCAGCAAGAACGAATTCGCCGCCAACGCGTGCGATGCGTTTGCCAAGGCGCAGCTGGAAGACAAGACCTACACGCTGGACCACGTGGCGCTGGCGGCCAGCATGGCCGACGCCGGCGACGGCTCCAGCCTCCTGCGCGGGCCGATCGTCATCGAGCCGGGCCGCTCCACCGAGAGCAAGCAGACGCTGGAATGCACGGTGCGCTTCGTGCGCCGGGCAAGGAACAGCCCGACGTGCTGAAGATGCAGTTCATCTGGTAAGCGCGTTGTCGCCGCGCTGGAGCCGCTGCTACTCGTCGAAGCGAAGGTGCTTGACGCTCTTTCCGTGGCGGCGAATCAACTTCAGCGCTTCGATGCCGATGGTGATGTGCGCCTCGACGAACTCATCGGTCACCTTCCTGTCCGAGGCCTCGGTCTTCACGCCTTCCGGAATCATCGGCTGGTCCGAGACCAGCAGCAGCGCGCCGCAGGGAATCGAATTGGCGAATCCGGCGGCGAAGATGGTCGCGGTCTCCATGTCGATGGCCATGCAGCGCAACTTGCGCAGATAGTCCTTGAACGCCTCGTCGTGTTCCCAGACCCGGCGGTTGGTCGTGTACACCGTGCCGGTCCAGTAGTCGTGGCCGAGGTCGCGGATCATGGTCGAGATCACGCGCTGCATCGCGAACGCCGGCAGCGCCGGCACCTCCGGCGGGCATGTAGTCGTTCGAGGTTCCTTCGCCGCGGATCGCGGCGATCGGCAGGATCAGGTCGCCGATCTGGTTCTTGCGCTTCAGGCCGCCGCACTTGCCCAGGAACAGCACCGCCTTGGGCGGCAAGCGCGCTGAGCAGGTCCATCATCGTCGCGGCGTTGGCGCTGCCCATGCCGAAATTGATCATGGTGATGCCGTCGGCGGTGGCGCTCGGCATCGGCCGGTCCATGCCGACGATCGGCGCGCCGGTCAGGCGCGCGAAGGTGTTCAGGTAGCCGCCGAAATTGGTCAGCAGGATGTGTTCGCCGAAGTCCGTCCAGCGCCAGGCCGGTGTAGCGCGGCAGCCAGTTGCTGACGATTTCGTTCTTGTCCTTCATCGATTTCTCCTTTTCCGTGCATTTTGTCACGTTCTCGCCGATACCCTGCCGAAAGTCAGGGTTGGCAGCAAGCGAGGCAGCCGTTAGGGTTGGCAGTCCTTGGGGAGATAACCATGTTCCGACCTGCACTTGTCGCCGCTCTCGCGGCGCTGACGGCCACTGCTTCGGCGGCCGGCCCGACCGGCAATACCGATCCGTATCCGAGCACCTACCAGGCGATCGCCTCGGCGCCGGTGCTGCTGCGCCATGCCACCGTGCTGACCGGCACCGGCGAGCGGCTGGACGACGCCGACCTGCTGATGAGCGACGGCAGGATCGTCGCGCGTCGGCAAGGGCCTCGAAGCGCCGGCCAACGCCACGGTGATCGATGCCACCGGCAAATGGGTCACCCCCGGCATCATCGACGTGCACTCGCACCTGGGCGTCTATGCCAGCCCGGGCGTCGGCGCCAGCTCAGACGGCAATGAAATGACCGACCCGGTCACCCCCAATGTCTGGGCCGAGCATGCGATCTGGCCGCAGGATCCCGGTTTCGAAGCCGCGCTCGCCGGCGGCGTCACCTCGATGCAGATCCTGCCCGGCTCGGGCAACCTGATCGGCGGCCGCGGCGTGACCATCAAGAACGTGCCCGCGGTGACCTACCAGGCCATGAAATTTCCCGGTCGCGCCCTGGGGCCTGAAGATGGCCTGCGGCGAAAACCCGAAGCGCGTCTATGGCGGCAAGGGCCGCTCGCCGATGACCCGCATGGGCAACGTGGCCGGCTACCGCGCCGCCTTCATCGAGGCGCAGTCGCTACATGCGCGCCTGGGACAAGTACCTGGCCGGCCAAGGCCAAGTCGGGCTCGGACGAGGGCAAGAAGAAGAAGGACAGCGACGCCAAGGATGCCGGCGATCCGCCGAGCCGCGACCTGGGCAAGGAAACCCTGATGGGCGCGATGAAGGGCGACATCCGCGTGCACATCCACTGCTACCGCGCCGACGAGATGGCGATCATGCTCGACCTGGCCAAGGAGTTCGGCTTCAAGGTCGCCGCCTTCCACCACGGCGTCGAGGCCTACAAGATCGCCGACCGGCTCGCCGCCGAAGGCGTCTGCGGCGCGCTCTGGGCCGACTGGTGGGGCTTCAAGATGGAAGCGCTGGACGGCATCGAGGAAAACGTCGCGCTGGTCGACCGGCCGGTCAACGGCTGCGCGATCGTGCATTCCGATTCCTCCGAAGGCATCCAGCGACTGAACCAGGAGGCCGCCAAGGTCATGGCGCACTCCAAGCGCATCGGCCTGGATGCCAGCCCGGAACACGCGATCCGCTGGCTGACCGCCAACCCGGCCAAGGCGCTCGGCATCGACAGCCAGACCGGCACGCTCGAGGCGGGCAAGATGGCGCGACGTCGTGCTCTGGAACGGCACGCCCTTCAGCGTCTATGCGCATGCCGAAAAAGTCTTCGTCGACGGCGCGCTGCTGTACGACCGCAACGACAAGGCGAGACAGCCGAAATCGGACTTCATGCTCGGCCTGGGAGTATCGCCATGAAGCGCCTCCTGTTCGCACTGGCATTGGTCGCCGGCACGCGCGCCAGGCGCAGGACGTGCTGATCCGCCACGCGACCGTGCACACCGCCGGCACCCGCGGCACGCTCAAGAATGCCGACGTGCTGGTGCAGGGCGGCGTCATTCGCGCGGTCGGCGCCAACCTGCCGGCGCCCGCGGGCGTGCAGGTGTTCGAAGCAAGCGGCAAGCCGCTGACGCCCGGACTGTTCGCCGGCTTGTCCGGCATCGGACTGGAGGAAGTCTCGGCCGAGAGCAGCACGGTCGACAGCTCGCTCGGCATGGGCGACAAGGGCCCGCCGCAGATGCGTCCCGAGTTCGACGTGACGCTCGCCTACAATCCCGCTTCGATGATCATTCCCGTGGCGCGGCTGGGCGGCCTGACCTTCACCGGGCTGAGCGCCAACAGCACCGAAGGCGGTAGCCTGATCGCCGGGCAAGGCGGCATCGTCCGGCTCGACGGCGATCCCGCGCGCAGCACATGATCGGACCGCGCCTGCTCTTCATCAACCTCGGCTCGGGCGCCGACGGCTACAGCGGCGGTTCCCGCGCCGGGCAATACATGCTGCTCGACCAGGCCTTCCGCGAAGCGCGCGGACTGACGCCGTATGCCTCGCCCAACGCGCTGCTCACGCCGGCCGGGCGCGAAACCATCGCGCGATACCTCGCCGGCGGGCGCATCGTCTGCGATGTCGATCGTGCCGCGGACATTCGCCAGTTGCTCGAGTTCAGTCGCAAGAACGGACTGCATCCGATCATCACCGGCGGCGCGGAAGCCTGGAAGGTGGCGGCCGAACTGAAGGCCGCCAACGCCACGGTGTTCATCCATCCGCTGCAGGACCTGCCGTCCGGCTTCGACCAGCTCGGCTCGCGCCTGGACAATGCCGCGTTGCTGGCCAAGGCCGGCGTGCGCGTGGCGTTCCTCGTCGCCGGACGCCACCCACAACTCGCGCAAGATCCGCCAAGGCGCCGGCAATGCGGTCGCCAATGGCCTGCCGTGGGAAGCGGGACTGGCGGCGATTACCCGCGTGCCCGCCGAAGCGCTCGGCGTCGGCGACAAGGTTGGCCGGATCGAAATCGGATTGAATGCCGACCTCGTGCTGTGGGACGGCGATCCGCTGGAAGTGAGCACGCCTGGCCAGTTCCGTGTGGATGCACGGCAAGTCGATGCCGATGCGTTCACGGCAGACCGAATTGCTCGATCGCTACCTGCAGGCGCCGGGCCCGCTGCCGCGCGCGTATTCGAACTAAGGACGCACCTTGGCCAAGACCCGCTACTACCTGCGACTGCCCGAGCCCGCCAAGGCTCGCGGCAGCGACATCGACGCTCGCCTTCAACAGCGAGAGTGCGGACGGCCTGGCCGCCGAATTGCAGCAGGCCCTGCGTGGCAGCGAGCTGTTCGAGCAGCTGGCGCGGTCGGCAGGAAGATCCCGACGCGGTCGATGCCGGCCTTGGCGCCACCGATCCGGAGGCAACCGTCAGCGGCAGTCAAAGCAACCTGGCCATCGACCTGGTCGCCAGCACCGAGCCTGCCCGGAAACGTGTTCAAGCACCGCCTGCGCCTGCTGGCCGGCAGCGGTTGGGAATTGCGCGACGTGACCGCCGGTTAGGCGGGCCGCGGGATCACGGCCTCGGGCATCAGGGATCAGGTCTCGCTGGCTGCGTGGCACGCACTGTTCGACACGCCGCACGTGAAGCCGAGCGCGCAGGTATCCGCCGAAGTGGTGCACGATGTCTTGGCACAGGCCGGTAACCGGCTCGCAGTCATAACCCCCGGCGGCGCAATTGGTTTCCGCGCCGGCGGTATTGCGGCTGGTGGCCTTGCTGGGGCAATACGCATGCACTTCGCTGCCGCCGAGGCTGGTGAAGTTCTCGAGGCGTTGCTTGAGCGCGGCATTCTCCTCACGCAGCTTCTGGTTCTCGATTTCCAGCTTGCGCCGGGCCACCGCGTTCTCATCGACCTGCGCGGCCTCCAGTTGCCCCGACGGCGGGAGCTTGATGGTCTGCAGGTTCTGCGCGTGCGCAAGCGAGGCAGTCATCAGGCAGGTCGCGAAGACGAGAGACTTGATGTTCATCGGGAGCTCCGGTCGGTAGTCGCTGGATTCTAACTCCGTTGCGCGCGACGCAGGTCAAGCCGGCCCGGCATCACCCGGTATTCTGCACGCCGGCGGCGATGCCGTTGACCGTGGCGACCAGCGCCTGGAACAGCGCTTCGTCGGCGCCGCCGGTGGCGCGCCAGCGGGTCAGCAGGTCGACCTGCAACAGGCTGATCGGATCGACATAGGGGTTGCGCAGCCGTATCGACAGGCGCAGCCGCGGATCGTGGGCCAGCAGCACTGTCTCGCCCTTGATGGCCAGCACCGCCTCGCACGTGCGTTCGAACTCGGCGCGGATGTCCGGGATAGTACTTATCGTGCAGCTCGCCGCCGAGCCTGGAATAGCATTCGAAAATGTCCAGGTCGGACTTGGCCAGCACCATCTCGACATCGTCGACCAGGGTGCCGAAGAACGGCCAGTCGCGCGCCATTTCCGCCAGGGCCTCGACGCCATGCCTGGCGATCGCACTCTCCAGCGCGCTGCCGACGCCATACCAGGCGGTCAGCCCGGCCCGGTTCTGCGACCAGGCGAACACCCAGGGAATGGCGCGCAGGCGGTCGATGCCCGGCGGGGCCTCACCGACGATCGTGCGCCGGCTCGGCCGCGAACCCAGCCACAGGCGCTCGATCACGTCGATCGGAGTCGCCGTGCGGAAGTAGGCCGGGAATCCCGGATCCTCGTGCACCAGGGCGCGATAGCCTGGCGCGCGAATCGCACCGCCAGCTCCGTTGCGATGGCCCGCCAGGCGGGCTCGCGCGGCTCCGGCGGACGCGGCCGCAAGGTCGCCCGCAACACAGCGCCGGTGGCCTGCTCGAGATTGCGCAAGGCCAGCGCGCGGATGCCGTACTTGCGATGGATCACCTCGCCCTGCTCGGTCAGGCGCAGCACGCCGTCCACCGAACCGCGCGGCGCGGCGATCACCGCGCGCTCGGTCTTGCCGCCGCCGCGCGAGGCCGAGCCGCCGCGGCCATGGAAGAAAGTGATGTGCACGCCCGATTCGTGCGCGAGCGCGGTCAGCGCGACCTGCGCCTGCTGCAGGGCCCAGCGCGAGGCGACGATGCCGCCGTCCTTGGCGCTGTCCGAATAGCCGAGCATCACCACCTGGCGACCGCCGCGCGCGGCAAGGTGCGCGCGATAGACGGGATCGGCGAACAGCGAGCGCAGGGTGTCCGGCGCCGATTCCAGGTCGGCGACGGTTTCGAACAGCGGCGCCACGTCCAGAGGCACCTCGCCCTCGGCATCGACGCAGCCGCCGGCGCGCGCCAGCACCAGCACGGCCAGCGCATCCGCCGCGCTGCGGCTCATGCTGATGATGTAGGGACCGAAGGCGCGGTCGCCGTAGCGCGGCCGCAGTTCCGCGACGGTGCGGAAGACGTCGAGCGTCCGTTCGGCTCCGGCCGCCGGCGCGGCGGCGATACCGGCCCCTGCCTGCAGCCACCCGCGTAGACGCGTCGCGCGCTCGTCCGCCGGCCGTCGCGCCCACTCGGGGTCGGCGAACATCGCCGCCAGCGCCGAATCGTGCACCGCCGAATCCTGGCGCAAGTCGAGCGTGGCGAGGTGGAAACCGAAAGCCTCGACGCGGCGTCGCAACCGGCGCAGGGCGAAACCGCCGGCATGCTCGCCGCGATGCGCGCGCAAGCTCGCCTCGATCACGTCGATGTCGGCAAGGAACGATGCCGCATCGGCATAGCCTTCCAGTTTGTCGTTCGCCGTTGCCTGCAGCCTGGCCGTCATCAGCGACAGCAGGTGCCGGTAGGGCATGTCGGCGTTGCGCGGCTTGAGGCGCGCCGCCGCCGCGGGCAGGCGCCGCTCGTATTGGCCGATACGCGTCAGCACCGCGGCGTCCACCGCCACCCGCGACGACGACTGGCTGAGCACGTTCGACAGCCGGGCCAGGTCGCGGCGATAAGCCGCCAGCACCAGTCCGCGTTGCGTCGCCAGCGCCGCCGCGATGGTCGCCGCGCCGACATTGGGGTTGCCGTCCATGTCGCCGCCGACCCACGAGCCGAATCCCAGTACCGGCGGCAGCGCGATGCCCTGGCCGAGGCTCTCGGCCAACGCGTCTTCGAACACTTCGAAGAACACCGGCAGCACGCGATACAGGACATCCGAAAGATAGAAACCGACATGCTCCAGCTCGTCCTCGACGCTGGGCCGGGCGGCCGGCGCCTCCGCGGTCTGCCATCCCGCCGTCAGCGCCATGCGCATGCGCTCGCGGTCGGCGCGGCGCTCGGTCGGCGTGCGGCCGCGATCGATGTCGGCAACCAGGCTGCCGATGATTTCCTGTTCTTTCTCCAGCAATTCCCGGCGCACCGCCTCGGTCGGATGGGCGGTGAATACCGGCTCGATGCGCAGCCTCGGCAACAACGCGACGACCTCTTCGACGCTGACGCCCTCGGCGCGCAACGCCTGCAGCACCGCGCGCAGGCTGCCCGGTTGCGGTCCGCGACCGCCGCGCTCGTAGTCGCGACGCCGGCGGATGCGATGCACGCGCTCGGCCAGGTTGATGGCCTGGAAATAGGTGGCGAACGCGCGCACGAGTTCGCCGGCGCGCTGCTGGGAAACGCCGGCCAGGATGTCGGCCAGTTCGTCCACTTTGGCGCCGGCCTCGCGACGACGAATCGCCGCGCGGCGGGTCTGTTCGACCTCGGCCAGGAAATCCGGTCCCGACCTGCTCCGCCAGGATTTCGCCGACCAGGGAGCCGAGCTGCTTGACGTCCTCGCGCAGCAGGCGATCGGTGGGCGCGAACTCGAGGTCGCGCAGGGGTTCGTCGGCGGTTTCGGACAGGGGCGTGCTCATGCCGCCAAGCCTACCCGAAGCTTTTGAAGTTTCGCTCTAAATCCATGCCTGCAAGTCCGGCACGTCCGGTGGCATGGCGAAGCCGATCCGCGCATCGCCACGGCAACGCGGGCGATGACCGGCCCGGTTGCCGTCGCGTGGAATGCTCAGCGATAGATGACCGCCCGACGATAGGTGCGACGCGCGACGCCGGCATAGGAAACCGGAGTCAGCGGCATCCCGATGACATCGATGAACACCGAAACGTCCTTGCCCTTGTCCGGCATGCTGCCCTTGATCACCTTGACCGTGTAGGTCAGCGTGTCGCCCGAAACCGCCGGCGACTGCAATTCCACCACCACCTGCTTGAGCTGTCCGCCCTCCAGGATCGACAGGTCGGCATTGGGTGGATCGGAGAGGAAGCTGTCGGTGCCCTTGCTCCAGAACGGCACGAATGCCTCGGTGGTCATGCTGCCGGCAACGCGGGTCGGGCGATCGGTGAAGAACAGGGTGATCGGGCTGACATCGTGCAAGGTCATCTTGCTGGTCGCCTTGTCGAAGCTGACGCTCTTGGCGCTTTGCACGAACAGGAAGTCGGCCTTCTGCACCGCCGGCTTGGCCGCAGCCGCCGGTTTGGCCGCGGCTGGCGCCGGCTGCTGCGCAAGAGCGAAGGGGGCCGACAAGGCAAGGAATGCGGCGGCGGCGAGTAGTGGTTTGAAATTCATGACGCTGGGCTCCTCAGTGGAATCTACCCGGCCTCCGGCCGGACGGTCGCACGGCAACCCTGGCTGCCGTATCGCGTGTTTGGACGGCATGGCCGGGCAGGCCGGTCGATGGCGTCGGCGATCACTATATCGCGGTGCAGCACGCGGTGCGGCGGGAATGCCGGCGGGACGCCAGGCAGCACCGCCGTGGCCAGGCAGGCGTCAGTAGGCGAACTCGCGGAACACCGGGTCGACCGAACCCTGCCACGGCCCATGGAACAGCGCGAGCTTGCGTTCGGCCGGTGTTTCGTTGGCCATCGCGAATTCGATCAACGGTTCCAGGAACACCGCTTCGGTGGCGCCGCTGGAATTGAGCCGATTGCGCCGCGCGAGCCCCTGCCCGGCGATCTTCAATGCCTCGAGCGCGAGCTCGCGCACCGTGCCGTTGCGGAACGGCAGCTTGAGCGCGTGCTTGGGCACGCCGTCGCGCAAGGCATTGCGCTCGGCCATCGAGAAATCCTTGACCAGGTCCCAGGCGGCGTCGAGCGCCGCGTCGTCGTACAGCAGGCCGACCCAGAAGGCCGGCAGCGCGCACAGGCGATTCCACGGACCGCCGTCGGCGCCGCGCATCTCCAGGTATTTCTTCAGGCGCACTTCCGGGAAGGCCGTGGTCATGTGGTCGGCCCAGTCGGTGATGGTCGGCAGGGCGCCGGGCAACACCGGCAGTTTGCCGGCCATGAAATCGCGGAAGCTCAGTCCGGCGCAGTCGATGTACTCGCCGCCGCGATAGGTGAAGTACATCGGCACGTCGAGCAGGTAATCGACGTAGCGCTCGAAGCCGAAACCTTCCTCGAAGACGAAATCGAGCATGCCGGTGCGGTCCGGATCGGTGTCGGTCCAGATGTGCGAGCGATAGCTGAGGTAGCCGTTCGGCTTGCCTTCGGTGAACGGCGAGTCGGCGAACAGCGCGGTGGCGATCGGCTGCAGCGCCAGCGACACGCGGAATTTCTTCACCATGTCGGCTTCGGAGGAGAAATCGAGGTTGACCTGCACCGTGCAGGTGCGGGTCATCATGTCCAGGCCGAGGTTGCCGACCTTGGGCATGTAGTCGCGCATGATCTGGTAGCGGCCCTTGGGCATCCAGGGCATGTCCTCGCGCTTCCACTTGGGCTGGAAGCCCATGCCGAGGAAGCCCAGGCCGAGTTCCTCGGCGACGGTCTTGACCTCGCGCAGGTGCGCGGTGGTCTCGCAACAGGTCTGGTGGATGTTCTCCAGCATCGCGCCGGACAATTCGAACTGGCCGGCCGGCTCGAGCGTGATCGAGCCGCCGTCGCGCAGCAGCGCGATCACCTTGCCGTGCTCTTCCACCGGCTGCCAGCCGAAGCGGGTCAATCCGCGCAGCATGGCTTCGATGCCGCGCGGCCCTTCATAGGTGGGCGGTCGCAGGTCGTCGAGGCGGAAACCGAATTTTTCGTGCTCGGTGCCGATCTTCCATTGCTCGCGCGGCCGGCTGCCGCTGGCATGGAAGTCGATCAATTCCTGGCGGCCGGTGATGGGCGAGGCCTTGACGCTGCTTGGACTGGACACGGCGCTACCCCGGAATGTGTTCCCGCAATCTGGGGGCGAGCCCCTACAATCGCAAGTGATGACGATCGCCAAGTCTACCCATTGCCCGTGAAGCCTGCCCTCACCCGCCTGTTGCTGGGCGCCGTGCTGGCAATCGCCGGCGATGCGGCGGCGCAGTCGGCAAGGCTGGCTCCTGACACGCTGCAGCGCGGCAATGGGCCCGAGCCCTCCACGCTCGACGCGCATCGCTGCCCCGAGGTCGCCTGCGGCAACATCCTGCGCGATCTTTACGAAGGGCTGGTGACCGAGGATGCGCGCGGCCGGCTGATCCCGGGCATGGCCGAGACCTGGGAGATGTCCGCGGATGGCCGCACCTGGACCTTCCACCTGCGCGATGGCCTGCGCTGGAGCAACGGCGAGGCGCTGACGGCCGGGCAGATCGTGGCCAGCTTCCGGCGCGCGTTCACCCCGGCCACGGCGGCCCCGTTCGCGGTGCATTTCGACGCCGTGCGCAATGCAACGCTGGTGCAGCAGGGAAAGCTCGCGCCCAGGCAATTGGGCGTGTCCGCTCCGGATTCGCGCACCGTGGTCTTCGCGCTCAGCCGCAGCGCGGCGCTGCCGCAACTGCTGTTGCTGCCGATCGCGTTCCCGGTCTACCTGCCGGCGCTGCGCGAGTTCGGCGCGCAGCACACGCGGCCGGGCCATCTGGTCAGCAACGGCGCCTACCGCCTGGCCGAGTGGACTCCGCAGGCGTCGCTCACGCTCGAGCGCAATGCGCGCTTCCGCGAGCGGGCGCCGATTGCCCGCGTGCGCTTCCAGGTGACCGAGGATGCCGCCAGCGAACTCCAGCGCTTCCAGGCGGGCGGCCTGCACATCACCGAGACCGTGCCGCCGCAGCCGCTGCCGCAATTGCGCGCGCGGTTCGGATCGCAGTTGCGCATCAGTCCGTACCTGGGCTCGATGTGGCTTGGACTGAACCTGACCCGCCCGCCCCTGCGCGGCAACCTCGCCTTGCGCGAAGCCCTGTCGCTGGCGATCGATCGCGACAAGCTCACCCGCTACATCACCGGACTGGGCGAGACGCCGGCCTATGGCGTCGTGCCGCCGGGCGTGGCGGACTACCGCCCGGCCAGCCTGCCGTGGGCGAGCGCAACCCAGGCACAACGCGAACGGCTGGCGCGCGAACGCTATCGGGCCGCCGGCTATTCCGACGACAGGCCACTGGAGATCGAACTGCGCTACAACACCTCGACGCCGCACCGGCGCATGAACCTGGCCATTGCCGCGATGTGGCGCGAAGTGCTCGGCGCGCACGTGACCTTGCGCAACGAGGAGTGGAAGGTCTTCGTCGGCAATCGCAAGCAACGCGTGATCACCCAGGTCTTCCGCGGTGGCTGGATCGCCGATGTCAACGATGCGCGCAATTTCCTCGCCAACTTCGAGTCCGGCAGCGTCACCAACTGGAGCGGGGTCGACGATCCGGGCTTCGATGCGCTCATGCGCGCGGCCGACAATGCGCCGACGCCGGCCATGCGCGCGCTGCGAATGCACGAGGCGGAGGCGCGGTTGCTTTCGCAGCACGCCGTGTTGCCAATCTATTTCTATACTTCGAAGCATCTGGTTCGCCCGGAGGTTTCAGGCTTCGAACCGAATGCGCTGGATCATCATCCAAGCCGTTTCCTGCGCCTGGCCGGGGCTGCGCCATGAGCGAACCGACCCGCGCATTCGACAACGCCCCTGGAACAACGGCCGCAACGCTGGCGTTCTGGCTCTCGCGACTCGCCGAAGCCGCGCTGACCCTGTGGCTGCTGGCGACGCTGTGCTTCTTCCTGCTGCGCGCCGCGCCCGGCGGTCCGTTCGATGCCGAGAAATCCGCCCCGCCGGAAGTGCAGGCGGCGATCGATGCGCAGTACCGCTTCGACCAACCCTTGCTGTCGCAATACGGGCATTGGCTCGGTGATGTGCTGCACGGCAATCTCGGGCCGTCGTTCCAGTATCCCGACTACACCGTCAATGAGTTGATCGCCGCGAGCCTGCCGGTGTCGCTGGTCAACGGCGGCCTGGCGCTGTTGCTCGCGCTGGCCGTGGGCATTCCGCTGGGTACGTGGGCGGCGTTGCGCGCGGGCCGGTGGACCGACCGGCTGCTGATGTTCGGCGCCGGGCTGGGCCTTGCCATGCCGAAATTCGTGGTGGCGCCGCTGCTGATCCTGCTGTTCGCGGTCACCCTGCAGTGGCTGCCCGCCGGCGGCTGGGACGGCAGCTGGCGCAGCGCGGTGCTGCCGATCATCGCCCTGTCGCTACCCAACCTGGCCTACTGCGCTCGACTGACCCGCGCCAGCCTGCTCGAAGTTCTTGGCGCGGATTACCTCCAGGCGGCGCGCGGCCGCGGCCTTTCGGAGGCGCGACTGCTGTTTGCGCATGCGCTCAAGCCCGGACTGCTGCCGGTCGTGGCCTGGCTGTCGCCGGCCCTGATCAATGTGGTCAGTGGTTCGGCCGTGGTCGAGCAAGTGTTCGGCATTCCCGGCGTCGGCCGCTATTTCGTGCAGGGCGCGCTCAATCGCGACTACACGCTGGTGCTTGGCGTCGTGCTGGTGATCGGCGCGGCCATCGTGCTGATCAATGCCGCGATCGACCTGCTCCGCTCAACCCTGGATCCGCGGCTGCGCGACTCGTAGGAGCGATGCCAGCGCATCCATGCGCCGTCGGCCTCAGCCGTGCAGCCACTTGGTGACGACGGCGCGCGCCTCGTCGATGCCGAGCTTGGTCTCGCTGGAAAACAACTGCACGCTGGCCACCGGCCCCAATTCCTTGCGCACGCCGAGCAGGGTATTGCCCTGGGCGCCGCGGCCGAGCTTGTCGGCCTTGGTCAGCAGGCAATGCGCCGGCAGGCCGCGCGAACGGGCGTAATCGAGCATCTTCAGGTCGAACTCGCGCAGCGGATGGCGGATGTCCATCACGATCACCAGCCCGGCCAGCGCCTGGCGATGCTGGAAATAGCCGTTGATGAATTCCTGCCAGTGCGCTTTCAGGCCGAGCGGCACCTTGGCGTAGCCGTAGCCGGGCAAATCCACCAGATAGCGGTCGGGCGCGACCTCGAAAAACACCAGTTGCTGGGTTCGGCCCGGGGTTTTGGAGGTCTTGGCCAGCCGGTGCTGGTTGCAGATGGCATTGAGCGCGCTGGACTTGCCGGCATTGGAGCGCCCGGCGAAGGCGACCTCGCGACCGGTGTCGGCTGGCAGCTGGTGCGGAAGGTGGGCGGCCAGCTTGTAGCTGGCGGTAGCGAGATAGTTGGACATCGGGCCAGTTTACGCGACGAGCCGGGCCCAGCCGAGCCTTTCATTGACCGCTCCCGGCTGCGACTGGGATAATCGCCCGCTACCCGGCGCGTCCGCCGCGCCTCCCCACCTCAGCATCACCGCTTTCCGGAGCTGGTCCATGAAGTTTTCGCGCATCCTCGGCGTGGCCGCCGCAGTCCTGATGACCTCTGCCGTCGCCCAGACGGTGGCTACGGTTCAGCCAGTGGCAGAACCCGCGCCAGCACCGGTGGTTGCCCTGGCCGACACCAAGCCGGCGACCCCGGGCGACGCCAAGGCCGGCCAGGCCAAGGCCGGCGCCTGCGCCGCGTGCCACGGATTGGACGGCAATTCGGTCGACCCCCTGAACCCGAAGCAGGCCGGCCAGAACGAGAACTACATCTGGCGCCAGCTGCGGCTGTTCAAGAGCGGCGAGCGCGAAAACCCGATCATGCAGGGCATGGCCGCCGGCCTCACCGAGCAGGACATGCGCGACATCGGCGCGCATTTCGCCACGCTGACCATGATCCCCGGCGTCGCCGACGACACCGTGATCGCCAGCGGCCCGAACGCCGGCAAGAAGTTCTACCAGGTCGGCGAGAGCATCTATCGCGCCGGCAAGCCCAGCGCGGGCGTGCCCGCCTGCGCGGCCTGCCACGGTCCGACCGGACGCGGCAATCCGGGCCCGCCGTATCCGTCCATTGGCGGCCAACACGCCACCTACACCGCGGCCCGCCTGCAGTTCTTCCGTGGCGGCGGCGTCTGGGGCAAGGGCGCCAACGCCAACATCGTGATGAGCGGCGTTGCGCGCAACCTGAGCGATGAAGAGATCCAGGCGCTGGCCACCTACATCGAGGGCCTGCACAATTCCGCGGCGACCGCCAAGGCGGAATAGCCGAAAGTTGCACCCGATCCTTCAGCTTCGATAGCAACGATTCAGCAAGCCGAAGGCATCTTGTCTTCGGCTTCGCTTTTTCCGACAGGAGATCCACTCATGTTTCGCCGCTTGCTGACCCCCGTGCTCTTCCTTTTTTCGCTTGCCGCCTGCGCCCAGTCCACGGCCCCCGCCCCGGCAGCGAAGCCCGCCGCCCGCCCAGCCGCCGCGCCTGCCTTCGTGCCCCGTGCTGGCGTCGACTATGAAGTACTGGCGGTTGCGCAGCCCACCTATGCGCTGGGCAAGATCGAAGTCGCCGAAGTCTTCAGCTACCAGTGCATCCACTGCGCGGAGTTCCAGCCACAGGTCAACGCCTGGAAGAAGAGCTTCCCGGCCGACGCGCGCTGGGAATACGTGCCGGCCGTCTTTGGCGGCACCTGGGACAATTTCGCCCGCGCCTTCTTTGCCGCGCAGATCCTCGGCGTCCAGCCGCGGACCCATGACCTGGTGTTCAAGGCGGTGTTCATCGACAAGTCCATCAAGGGCGGCAGTCCCGAAGAGATCGCCGACATGTATGCGAAGTTCGGTGTCGACCGCGCCAAGTTCCTGGCCACGATGAAGAGCTTCGGCGTCACCGCCAAGCTCAACCGCGCCAAGCAATTCGCCCTGCGCACCGGCATCACGGCCACGCCGACGATCATCGTCAACGGCAAGTACCGGGTCAACGTGACCACCGACGGCGGCTTTCCCAGCATGCTCGCCACCGTCAGCTACCTGATCGTCCAGGAACGCGCGGCCGCCGCCAAGGCGACAGCCGCACCGCCGAAGGCGGCTCCTGCACCAGTCAAGAAATCGTAGGGAGTCGATGCCCGGCATCACTCCCGCGCCACTGCGTCTGCTGAGCTGCAATATCCAGGCCGGTTCGAGCACGCGCGCCTACCGCGAATACATCACGCGGAGCTGGTCGCATGTCTTTCCCACCGGCAAGCGCGCCAATCTCGATAGCCTGGCCGAGCTGTTTTCTCCGTTCGACGTGGTCGGCCTCCAGGAAAGCGACCCGGGCAGCATGCGCTCCGGTTTCGACAACCAGAGCGACTACCTGGCCGAACGCGGCCGGTTTCCATTCGTCAGCCACCAATCCAATCGACGGATCTCGCGCATCGCCGGCAGCGGCAACGCGATGCTCAGCCGGATGGAGCCGACCGAACTGCTCGACTACGCGTTGCCGGGCCGGGTCGCCGGCCGCGGCGTGCTGCTCTCGCGCTTCGGCAGCGGCAACGAGTCCTGGCTGCTGGCAGTGACCCACTTGTCGCTGGGCCCGCGCTCGCGGCACATGCAGCTGAGCTTCCTGGCCGAGTTGCTGGCCGACGAGAAGCGCCTGGTGCTGATGGGCGACTTCAATTGCGACCCCGATTCGGCGGAAATGCAACCGCTCTACCAGCGCACCCGGCTGACGCCGCCGAACGGATGCGTGCCGACTTTCCCGAGCTGGGCGCCCGAGCGCGCGCTGGATCACATCCTCACGGCCGGCTTCAAGGTCAGCGATTACCGGGCGCTGCCGGCCGCCGGATCGGATCACCTGGCGGTGGCGGTGCAGCTGTCCATGGCGACCGGCAAGAACTAGCGTTGTTGCCCGGGCGTGCTTTGCCCTACCCTTGACCGATGTACCTGAGTCACTACGGCCTCGCCGAGCCCCCTTTCGCCATCACGCCCGATCCGCGCTTCGTGTTCCTCAGCGAGCGCCATCGCGACGCGCTGGCGCACCTGCTGTATGGAATCGGCCAGGGCGGCAGCGGCGGATTCGTGCAGCTCACCGGTGAAGTGGGCACCGGCAAGACCACGCTGTGCCGGCTGGTGCTGGAACAGTTGCCGGAAAACGTTCGCGTCGCGCTGGTGCTCAACCCCAAGCAGACGCCGCTCGAACTTCTCGAAACGGTATGCGAGGAATTGCATATCGTCGCGCCGGGAAAGCGGCGCAGCCTCAAAACGCAGATCGACCTGCTCAACGAGTACCTGCTGCAGGCCTACGCGCAGGACCTGCGCGTGGTGCTGATCATCGACGAGGCGCAGGAGCTGTCGCGGGAATTGCTGGAACAGGTCCGCCTGCTGACCAACCTGGAAACATCCACCCAGAAGCTGCTGCAGATCGTCCTGCTCGGCCAGCCCGAACTGCGCGAGGCATTGGCCCGTCCCGCGTTGCGCCAGTTGGCGCAGCGCATCACCGCGCGTTACCACCTGACGCCGCTGCAGGCATCGGAAACATCGGCCTACCTGCGCCACCGCATCACCGTCGCCGGTGGCAGTGTGTTTCCGTTCGAGGAGGCCGCGGTGCGTCGCCTGCATGCCTTGTCCGGCGGCGTGCCGCGCCTGCTCAACGTGCTTGGCGAACGGGCGCTGCTCGCCGGCTATGTGCATGGCCGCGGCCGCGTCGATGTCGGCCTGGTCAACCTGGCGGCGGCGGAAGTGCTGCCTGCGGAAGGATCCGACGGCCGCGCGTGGCGCATCCTGGGCTGGTGCCTGGTATTGGGCGGAGCCGCGCTGCTGTGGCTGGCGTTGAGCACGCAGGGAGTGGTCTGAGATGTCGCTGATCCTGGATGCGCTGCGCAAGTCCGAAGCCGAACGCAGGCGCGGGAAGTCACCGGACCTGTTCGCCAGCCTGCCTTCGCCGAGCGCAACGCGGCGCCCGGAACTGATGCGCCTGTGGCCATGGTTCGCGCTGGCGGCGCTTGGCTTGGGCGCGGTGTCGGTGTTCTGGATTTCGCGGGGAGCGGACACTCCGGCGGTGGTCGAGCCGGCGCACCGCGCATCCGCCGATGACTTGGGCGCCGAGTCGGCGGGGCCGGCCGAGCCCGCATTGCAGTCCTCTGTGGCGACCACGGCAGTGACCAAGACAGTGCAGTCCAGCGCGCCGCCGCCACCGGCCCCGAGCCCGCAGGCAGTTCCCGCAGTCGCCACCGCACCGCCGCCGGTCGTGCCGCAGCCCGGCAGCGTCGCCGCGCCGCCTCCACCGGCCGTCGCCGAGAGCGCAGGCGAGTCGCTGCCCCCGATCGCCGTGCTGACCGCCAGCGAACGCGCCTCGCTGCCACCGCTCAAGCTGAGCATGCATGTCTGGGACAGCGAGCCGGGCAAACGTTTCGCGATCATCGACGGACAGCGTGTCGGCGAAGGCGCGATGGTCGGCAGCGGCGTCATCGAGGAAATCCGCCGCGACGGTGTGGTCCTGGAGATCGAGGGCCGTCGCATCCTGCTGCCCAGGCCGTAGAATCCGCCGATGGTCTTCGTACACCTTCCCTCGCGCAGGCGACCGAACAAGCCCTGGGCCGCCGCTTCTCTCGCGGTGGCCTGCATCCTGGCTTTCATCTGGCTGCGCTGGTCGGGCGACGATCCGGCCCGGCAGGCGGCGTTGCTTCGCTGGGGAACGCTGTCGGCGAGTCCGTCCGAGTGGCGCCTGCTCTGGCACGACGGCCGCCTGTTTACCCTCATCACCGCCCTGTTCATCCACGCCAGCGTCTGGCACCTGCTCGGCAACTGCGTATTCCTGCTGATCTTCGGCGTGCCGGGGGAACGGGCGCTGGGCGCCGGGCGCCTGCTCGCGCTGTTCTTCATCGGCGGGGCCCTGGCCAACCTGGCGACCTCGATGCTGATGGGCGCGCCGGTGCGCATCATCGTCGGCGCCAGCGGCGGAATCTCGGCGCTGATCGGCGCTTATCTCGTGCTGTTTCCGCGCGCGCGACTGGGCATCGTCGTGCCGCTCGGCGTCTGGCTGGAATTCATCCGCGCGCCGGCGGCCCTGCTGATCGGCCTGTGGGTGGTGCTGCAATTGATCTTCACCTTCGTCGGCCCCGCCTTCGGCGCGGTCGCCTGGTGGGCGCACCTCACCGGGTTCGTGGTCGGTGTGCTGATGGCGCTGTTCTTCAGGCCGGCGATGTCGCGCCAGGCGCGAGGTCGCTAGCGGCGTTCTATACTCGGCCAATGGCCAGCAAGAAGCTTTTCAAGATCACGTTCTTCAACGCCGGAAAGATCTACGAGCTGTATGCGCGCCAGGTCAACTCGGGCGCGCTCTGGGGCTTCACCGAGATCGCCGAGCTGGTGTTCGACGTCAACGAAGGCCTGGTCGTCGACCCGACCGAGGAACGCCTGCGCGACGAGTTCGCGCATACCCGGGTGCTGCACCTGCCGATGCAGAGCATCGTTCGCATCGAGGAAGTCGATCGCAAGGGACAGACCGCGATCCGCGATGCGGCTACCGGAGAGCGGGTGGTCACTCCGTTTCCGATGCCGGCCAAGCCGCCCCGCTGATTCCGGCGGCGCCCGGCGCCTACTTCTTCAGCCAGCTGCGCGGATCCTGCGGCTGGCCGTTGCGACGCAATTCGAAGTAGACCGCCGAGCGGCCCTGGCCGCCCGAGCTGCCCACGGTCGAAATCGCCTCACCGGCGCGCCACCGTGTCCCCGGTCTTTTTCAACAGCGCGTCGTTGAAGGCGTACAGCGTCATCCAGCCGCCGCCATGGTCGATGATGATCAGCAGGCCGTAGCCCTTCAGCCAGTCCGCGTAGGCAACGCGCCCGCCGCTGACCGCATGCACTTCGGCGCCGGCCGCGCCGGCGATCAACAGTCCCTTGCTCTGGTGTCCGTCGGGCATCGTGCCGCCGTAGCCGGCCAGCACGGTGCCAACCAGCGGTAGCTTGAGCGGGCCCAGCGGAATCGCGGCGTCGGCCTTCGCGGGCGACGGGCGGGAGCCGGGCTTGGCCGGCTTGGCCGCCGGCTTCGGCAATTGCGCCATCAGCTTGCGCAGCCGTTCGAGCAGCGCGACCGTATTCTTCTCGTCGCGCCCCAGCGCTTTCAGCCGGGCGTTGCGGTCGCGGTAGCTGCTGTCGAGCGCGCTGACCAGCTTGCTCCGCTCGCGGCGCTGCGCGTCAAGCGCCGCCACGTCGGCCTGCTGCTTGTCGCGCGCGGCAAGCAGCACCTTCTGCCGCGCCTCGATCTGCTCGCCCAGCTCGGCCAGCGCCTGCAGCTCCGCATTGAGTGCCGACGATCCGCTGCTGCCGGTCGCGCTGGAAATAGCGATGGTAGGCCAGCACCCGCGCCAGGTCGCTCATCCGGTCCTGCTCGAGCAGCAGCTTGAGTTGTTCGTTCTTGCCCAGCGCATAGGCCGAGCGCACCAGCGCGGCCAGTTCCGCGCGCTGCCGCGAAAGACTGTTTTCCAGCGCGAGTCTTTGCTGTTGCAGCTTCTCCAGGGCCAGTTCCTGCTCGGCGATCTGCGCGTTCGTGTCCTGCAAGGCGCGCTGCGAACCGGAGACCTTGCCGTCCGCCTCGCGCAGCGCCTTGGTCGCGGCGCTGCGTTCGTTCTCGATCTTGCGTTGCTCTTCCGCCAGCTTCCTGATTCGTTCGCGGGTATCGGCCAGCTGCTTCTGCGCGGCCGCCTCCTTCTGCGCGCGCTGCGCGGTCGACTGGGCAAACACCTGCGCGCTGCCGAGCAGCAGGACGAGCGCCAGCGCGATTCGTCGCACTCAGCGCAACTCCACCAGGGAGTGCCCGGTCATTTCTGCCGGCACCTCGAGGCCCAGCAGGGTCAGCATCGTCGGCGCGATGTCGCGCAGCGAACCGCCGTCGCGCAGTTGCGCCGGGCGGCCGAAATACACCAGCGGCACCGGGCCGACCGTGTGCGCCGTGTGCGGCTCGCCGGTCACCGGATCGCGCATCATCTCCAGGTTGCCGTGGTCGGCGGTGACGATCATCTCGCCGCCGACGTCCTCCAGCGCCGCGCGAACGGCGCCCAGCGCGACATCCACCGCCTGCGCCGCCTCGATCGCCGCCGATAGCACGCCGGTGTGGCCAACCATGTCCGGGTTGGCGATGTTGCAGATGATCACGTCGTGCCGACGGGCGCGAATGTCCTCGCACAGGCGCGCGGTCAGTTCCGGACAACTCATCTGCGGTTGCAGGTCATAGGTGGCGACCTTCGGCGACGGCACCAGCACACGGTCCTCGCCCGGCTCCGGCGTTTCCCGGCCGCCGCTGAGGAAGAAGGTCACGTGCGCGTACTTCTCCGTCTCGGCAATGCGCAGCTGCGTCAGCCCGTGCGCGGACAACACTTCAGACAGCGTGTTGTGCAGGTCGTCCGAGCCGAAGGCGACCGGCGCCGGCAGCCTGGCGTCGTACTGGCTGAGGCAGACGAAACGCGAAAGCCCGAGCTGGCGGGGACGGATGAAACCGGCGAAGTCCGGCGCCACGAAGCAGGCCGTCAGTTCGCGCGCGCGGTCGGCGCGGAAATTCATGAACACCACCGCGTCGCCATCGGCGAACGGCGCTCCACCGGCGATCACGGTCGGCTTGACGAATTCGTCGTTCTCGCCGCGCTCATAGGCAGCGGCGAGCGCGGCCAGCGGATCGCCGGAATGAAATTCCGCCTGCGCCTCGGTGATCGCCAGGTAAGCCGGTTCGACCCGCTCCCAGCGCTGGTCGCGATCCATCGCGTAGTAACGGCCGATGATCGTCGCCACCCGCGCATTGCCGGCCGCGGCGCAGGCCTGCATCAGCAGGCGCAGGCTGGCTTCGGCCGAGCGCGGCGGTGTGTCGCGGCCGTCGAGGAAGGCGTGCACCGCGACGCGCGGAACCTGCTGGCGCGCCGCCAGCGCGATCATCGCGAAGATATGGCTTTCGTGGCTGTGGACTCCCCCGGGCGAGAGCAGGCCGAACACATGCAAGGTCGCATCGGCCGCCTTGGCGGCCTGGCAGGCCGCCAGCAACTCGGCATTGCCGTCGAAACTGCCGTCTTCGATGGCGGCGTCCACGCGGGTCAGGTCCTGGTAGACGACGCGGCCGGCGCCGATGTTCATGTGACCGACTTCGGAGTTGCCCATCTGGCCGTCGGGCAGGCCCACGAAGCGGCCTTCCGTATGGACCAGGGTGTGCGGACATTCGGCCAGCAGCCGCCGCCAGTTGGGCAGTTCGGCCAGCGCAATGGCGTTGTCGGCGCGTTCCACGCGATGCCCCCAGCCGTCGAGGATCAACAGCAGCAACGGTTTGGGACGATTCATCGGGTACTCCTGACGTCTGGCACGGGCAAATTGTAACCAACCGGCTTGAAATGGGCCGTAAACCTTTTTTCCGCCCCACGCATCAGAGCAGCAAACCAAGGAGAACACCATGCGCCGCACATTGCTTGCCCTTGCCCTCGCTCTCGCCGTGTCCGGCGTCCAGGCCCACGACGAGAGCGGAAAAGACATCAGCCGGGTCAACGGCGGCATCACCGCCGAAGCCGGCCAGCACTACGGCGACCTTGATACCGTCAACGGCGGCATAACGGTGCACAGGGCCGCCGTTGCCGGAGACGTGGAAACCGTCAATGGCGGCATCACGCTCGACGACGAGGCGCAGGTGCGCTCGGTCGAGACCGTCAACGGTGGCATCGGCGCCGGCCAACGGGTCAAGGTCGCGCAAGGCGCGGAAACGGTGAATGGCGGAATCCGCTTTGGCTCCGGTTCCACCCTCGGCGGCAACATCGTCACCGTCAATGGCGGCATCAACCTGAAGCAGACCGTGGTTGGCGGCGGCCTCGAAACCGTCGGCGGCGATATCAGCCTGGAGGACCGGTCGGTGGTCCACGGCGGCATCGTGATCGAAAAGCCGCACGGCATGAGTTGGGGCAAGCAGCGCATTCCACGCGTGGTCGTCGGACCCGGCTCGGTGGTCGAAGGCAAGCTGCGCTTCGAACGCAAGGTGGAGTTGTTCGTCCACCCCAGCGCCCGGATCGGAAGCGTGACCGGGGCCACGGCGCAGCCCTACACCGACAAACTGCCGCCGCGCCAGTCGGAATAAGCACCGGCGCAACCCTTAGAATGCGGGTCTGCCAAGGAGATCCGCATGACTTCACTTCGTAACCGGCCCTATGCGACGCTGGCCCTGGTCGTGGCTGCGTCCTCGATCGCCATTTTCGCAACCCGCCAGGGCGACGCGCTCGCGCGGACCGAAGCGCAGCAGACGGTCACCGAGCAGGCGGGCCATGCCTTCGGACCGGAGATCTCCGCCGAGGATTTTTCCGCGCACGTGAAAGTGCTCGCCTCCGACGACTTCGCCGGTCGCCAGCCGGGAAGCACCGGCGAGGAAAAAACGGTCGAGTACCTGCGCCGGCAATTCCAGCGGCTCGGACTCGAGCCGGGCAACGGCGACAGTTATTTCCAGACCGTGCCGATGATCGAGACCCGGGCCGATCCCGCCGACATCCGGATGACGCTGCAGGTCGCCGGCAAGACGCGTCAACTGGCCTTCGGCGAGCAGATGGTGATCGGCTCGCACACCGGCAAGACCGAGGTGAAGGTCGATGCCAGTCCGATGGTGTTCGTCGGCTATGGCGTCAACGCGCCCGAGCAGGGCTGGAACGATTACGCCGGGCTGGACGTGAAGGGCAAGACGGTGGTCATGCTGATCAACGACCCGGGCTTCCACAGCGGCGACGCCAGCCTGTTCGAGGGCCGGCGCATGACCTACTACGGTCGCTGGACCTACAAGTTCGAGGAGGCCGCGCGCCAGGGCGCGGCGGCGGCGATCATCATCCACGACACGCCCGGCGCCGCCTACGGCTGGGACGTGGTGAAAAGCAGCTGGAGCGGCGCGCAGTTCGACCTGCCGGTTGCCGACGACCCGGCGCCGCGCCTGCCCATGCAGGGCTGGATTTCCGGAGACACCGCCAAGGCCCTGTTCACCGACGCCGGCCTGGACATCGACAAGCTGCGCGATGCCGCGGGCAAGCGTGGCTTCAAGTCCGTGCCGATCGGCGACGCCAGGCTCGATGCGACCATCCACAACACGATCCGCCAATCGCAGTCGCGCAACGTGGTCGCCCGGCTGCGTGGCAGCAAGCGGCCCGACGAGGCCATCGTCTACTCCGCGCACTGGGACCACCTGGGCGTGCATGCCGAAGAGGCGGGGGACAACATCTACAACGGCGCGATCGACAACGGCACCGGCGTCGCCGGCGTGCTGGAAATCGCCGAGCAATTCGCCGTGCAATCGCCCAAGCCGGAACGCAGCGTGTTCTTCCTGCTGGTCACGCTGGAGGAATCGGGCCTGCTCGGCTCCGCCTACTACGCCGCGCACCCGGTGGTGCCGCTGGCCGACACGGTCGCGGTCATCAACATCGACGCGCTGCCGGTGGTCGGTCCGACGCGCGACATGGTCGTGGTCGGGCTGGGCAACTCCGAACTCGAAGACATCCTGCGGCCGATCAGCGACAAGCAGGGCCGCGTCCTCGTCGAGGAAGCCTCCCCGGAGAAGGGCCAGTTCTTCCGCTCCGATCATTTCAGCTTCGCCAAGGCCGGCGTGCCGGCGCTCTACGTGAAGGGCGGCGTGGACAATATCGAGAAGGGCCGCGACGCCGGCCTGGCGATGCTCGACGACTACACCAAGAACCGCTACCACAAGGCCAGCGACAACTTCGATCCGGACTGGGACCTGCGCGGCATCGTGCAGGATCTCAATGCGCTGTATGGCGTCGGCAAGGTGTTGTCGCTGAATCAGGACTGGCCGAACTATCGCGAAGGCAATGCGTTTCGCGCGGTGCGGGATGCGTCGCGGGCTGCGGCCTCACCCTGATTCGACTTGGCTGGGGCCGGCATCCGAATTTAGCGAGCGGCCGCCGGGGGTGGGGATCGTTGTCCGCGTCCACGAGAAAACATCCTGTTTTCTAGTGGCCGACGCTTATGCCATCCATGGCACGCTCTGACAACGATCCCCACCCCCGGCGTCCCTGAGGGAACGCCGAGACTCGCAAAGCGGTGCTCAGGGAGCCACGCAGTCGATCGGCTGCAATCGACCCGAAGCGGCCTGTCGGACTCCTGAGTTTGGTCGATTTGTCGCCACGCCGTGCTGTCCGGATTTGCACTAAGTCGTTTAACCGACAGGCCCAACCTAGAGTGGATTCCGATCAGTCATTTGCGATGGTCGCGCCACAATGTAAGCCAGACGCAAGTCGGGTTCACGTTCTCCGGCGGGTGGGGCGCGCTTGCACGCGCCCCCTCCGTCGCCCCTGGCGTTTACTGGCCTTTCCGTAGCGCCTGCGCAAACTGCTTCGACACAGCATGGATCAGCGTCAGCGAGTCGGCCTTGTACGCGACCGGATCCGCGACGACCACATAACTGCCCGGGCTTCCCTTGAGTTCCTGCACAAAATCCGATCCCGCCGTGACGTTCGCGTTGAGCCTGACCAAGGCCCCGAGCGTGTGGGTCGGAGTGAACACGGCCATGTCCGCGCTCAGGATGCGCAGGACATTCTTGCCCTTGACGTAATTGAACACGAGCCCGTTCTTGCCCTCGAGGTCGGTGAACTGCACCTTGAAGCGGTAGAAGAGCAGGGAGATCTGCTTGTCCCGCGCGGTCCGGATCAGCGGGGAAAGCTCGCTCAACGCGCCGGTGGAGCCGGTGCCGAACAGGGGCCGGTCGCCCGCCGTGTACCAGCGGTTCATGCTGCCGTTGCCCATGAAGCCCGACATGAAGTTGTCCTTCACGTCCTCGCCGGTCTTGCCGTTCTTGCTGATCCCCAGCCACCTCGGCTCGGCGTCGATGGCGTCCTTCGGCAGGATCTCGAAGCCCTGGGCCGCCAAGTCCGCTTCCACCATCGACTGCAACTCCGCGGTGACCGCCTTCATCACCGCGTCGTCCACGTCGAGCCGCAGCGAGAGACTCTTCGACGCGAAGCTGTTCGACGTGCGAGCCTCGGCCGAGGTTTCAAAAGCTACCGCGATCAGCGGCACGGCGACCTTCGTCGCGCCCGAGACATACCCGCCCTGGCCCATCTGCGGCGACGCTACCAGGCCTGGCACCGAACCGTCCGCGCCCACAGCGATGGTCTTCGGGCCGCCGATCAGCGGATTGGCCTGGGCCGCGAGCGCGACGGCGGCACTGAGCAGCACACAGCGAACGATGGAGGTATGCATAGTTTCTGAGTGCCTAACCAGGGAAGGAGGATCGAGGATAAGGCACAGCCTTGACGACGCCTAGCAGACGTTGCTTGGCCCCCCTGCCTTTGCCGACTGGTGCCAGTCGGATGCCAGGAGGCCAGGATTGCAGTCGAGTGAGATCATGGCCTTAGTCTGCGTCCGCAACCCGTGCATGCCGATCTTGATGAGTTGCTAGTCAGCGTCCGCTTCTGGCCGATTGCGGCCAACCCGCACGGATACGTCCCTTCAAGCACATGCGTATCCACAGGGCCGCCGGGGGTGGGGGTCGTTGTCAGAGCGGGCCATGGATGGCAGGAGCGCCGGCCACTAGAAAACAGGATGTTTTCTCGTGGACGCGGACAACGACCCCCACCCCCGGCGGCCGCTCGCTAGACCCGCTTGCAAGCCCCGCTCGCTATCCCCGCGAAACAAACCGCCGAAGCGCAGTCGAAACATTCCCCGGCTGCGCCATCATCGGCATGTGCCCGCAGCCGGCCAGGATCACCGTCTCGCTGCGCGCCAGTCCGCGATGGAATATTTCGGCGGCGCTGATGTCGATGACGCGATCGTCGCGACACCACAGCAGCAGCACCGGCGACTGGATCCGGGACATTTCCGCCTGCAGCGCAAACGCCTCGGGGCCGCGGCCGATGGTGTCGAGCACCTTCTGCTCGAAGACCACGTCGTGCCGCCGCTTGCGCACCATCGCCTCGTCGGCCGGCCAGGGCACGAACGGTGGATCGCTGAAAACGATGCCCAGGTAGCGATGCAGTTCCGCACGGGTGCGCACCTCGAACGGATTGCGCCCCGCCAGCACCTCGCGGCCGAATTCATTGTCGGCAAACCGCACGCCCGCCGATGACATCAGCACGACCGGGCCGACCAGGTCCGGATGACGCGCGGCCAGCAATCCGACGAACTGGCCGCCCATCGAATGGCCGACGACCAGCGCCGGCTTCTCGCCGAGCTGGCGCAGGAACCCGGCGATTCGCTCGACTTGCGAATTCGGGCCGTAGTTGCCGCTCGCCTGCCGCTCGCTCTCGCCCCATCCGGGAAGATCCGGGGCGATGACGCGATGGGTCTTTGCCAGCTCGCGCATCACCGGCAGCCAGTTTTCCTTGGCGCCGGTAAAGCCATGCAGCATCACGATCAGCGGGCCTTGGCCCGCTTCCAGATACGACCAGTCGTGGTCGCCGACGCGCAGCGTATGCACGCTGGCGCCGGCCAGCCAGCGCTGCCGCGCGAACTCCGCATCCAGCACGCGCTGCGGCATCGCCACCGCCAGGCCCACCGTGGTCAGCGCCAGCCCGAGCGAAACCGCCAGCGCCATCCGGCTCCTGCTCATCGGATCAGCGCTTGGCCTTGCCTTCCGCCAGCGTCTGTTCCACCGAGCCGATGGTGATCGGGTGATAAGCCGGCCGCGCCTTGGCAAAGACTTCCTGCGCGAACGCCAGGCCATCGGGCGTCGCGGCCAGCGCGCCATAGGTCGGCATGATCAGCTTGCGACGGCCGATGCGCTCGAGGAAGGCCGCCATCGACGGACGCGCGGCCAGGTAGCCGCTGCGCACTGTCAGCGGATACCAGCGCTGCGCGATCTCGGCATTGGCGGTGCCGCTGAAGTGATAGGCGGCGTCGAGCTCGGCCAGCTGGTCAACGCTGAGCGTCTCCGGCATGCCTTCCAGGAAGCGCACCCACTCGTAGGTGGTCCACTTGCTGGTATCCATCATCGCCGGCTTGGCGTGACCGGCCAGCCAATGGCCGCGCAGTTCATCGACCGCGTCGAAGCGCGGCGAGGTCGCTGCGGTTGCGAACGCCGGAACGCCCGGTGCGTGCATCCACGCGTGGATCTCGTCGTGGGTGGTCTTGCCCGGATTCTTGTCGATCAGCTCGACCTTCAGGAAGCGCTCGAACTCGGCGCTGTCGGTGCTGGTGAAGGCATGATCGTCGAACCACTTGCGCAGGAATTTGTCGAACGTTTCGCGGCCATAGCGCTGTTCCAGGAAGGTCAGGAACCACTGGCCCTTGGTGTATGGGACGCCGGTCAACGCTTCATCCGGATCGCGGCCGGCCAGCGGCGCCAGCGCCAGCAGCTGGTCATCTGGCTTGAGCTCCTTGAGCTCCTCAGTCAGGCCGTGCTGGCCGATCACGAATTCCATCGACGCCATGTCGGTGCCGTAGACGGCCTCGGTAATGCGGTTCTCGACGTAGCTGGTGAAACCCTCGTTGAGCCACATGTCCTTCCAGCTCGAATTGGTCACCAGGTTGCCCGACCAGCTATGCGCCAGCTCATGCGCGATGATGCTGACCAGCGACTTGTCGCCGACGATCACGGTCGGCGTGGCGAAGGTCAGGCGCGGATTCTCCATGCCGCCGAACGGGAACGACGGCGGCAGCACCAGGATGTCGTAGCGGCCCCAGCGGTACGGGCCGTACAGCGCCTCCGCGGTGTCGATCATCTTCTCGGTGTCTTCGAATTCCTTCGCGGCCTTGGGCGCCATGGCCGGCTCGGCCCAGACGCCAGCGCGCTCGGAGATCGGGCTGAACACCAGGTCGCCGGCGGCAATGGCCATCAGGTAGGACGGAATCGCCTGCGGCATCTTGAAGCTGTAATCGCCATCGCGCGGCGCCTTCGGATCGTTGTCGGCGCTCATCAGCGCCATCACGTCCTTGGGAGTGGTGATGTGGGCCTCATAGGTGAAGCGCACGCCGGGCGTGTCCTGCAGCGGCACCCAGCTGCGCGCGTGGATGGCCTGCGACTGGCTGAACATGAAGGGCGTCTTCTTGCCCAGGGTCATTGCCGGCGTCAGCCACTGCAGGCCCGAAGCCTCTGGCGCGCTGCTGTAGGTGATGCGCACCTTGCTCGCCTGCGCCGGCACCGCGATCGACAGCTTGCTGCCGAAGATCGGATCGCGCGCGGCCAGTTCGAACTTCAGTTCCTGCCAGTTGGCGCCGTCGAAGCCTTCGACCTTGGCGATGCTCAGATCGCGGGTGTCGAGCACCAGGGTATTTGCGGCTTTGTCCTTCCAGTCCAGGTCAAGCGTCGCTGACCCGGACAGGACTTTTTTTGCGAAATCGACCCCCAGGTCCAGGGCAAGGTGCTTGACGACGACCTTCTCCGGTTCGGAGTAAGAACTGACATCGTGCGAGGACATGGCCGGCTCCTCGGCATGGCTGATCGTGGGCTCGGTGGGCTTGGTCGGCTCTTCGGGCACCGGCTTCTGGCAGGCGGCCAGCGGCAGCAGGAGGGCGGCGAGGATCAGGGGGTAGAAACGCATGGCGAATTCCGACGTTGGCGAGGTATCACAGTTTAGCCGGGCGGGGCTGAAAAGGTTTGAATGACTAATGCCATGGGACAGCCCGACGGGAACCGTTCAGGATTGGCGAACTTTTCGACGATGATCGAGCTTCATGCCCAGTTTTCGCCCCTGGCTCCCGGTGGCGCTGCTCGCAGCCTGCCTGGGGGCGGTTCCCGCCCTGGCCGCCGAGCCGACCACTCCGAAGCCGTCGGAGCCCATGAACATTCCCCATCTGGCGGGCAAGCCGAAGATCGACGGCTTGCTCGACGACCCGATCTGGGAGCAGGCGCACAAATTCGAACTGATCTATGAGTCGCGACCGGGAGAAAACACGCCGGCGCAGGTAAAGACCACGGTGTACATCGGCGAGAACGGCGAGCACCTGCTGGTTGCCTTCGTCGCCGAGGATCCGGAGCCGAAACAGATCCGCGCCTTCCTGCGCGATCGCGACAGCGCCTGGAGCGATGACTTCGTCGGCATGAACCTGGACACCTTCGATGACCAGCGACGGGCCTTCGAGTTCTACATAAATCCATTTGGCGCGCAGATGGATGCGATCTACAACGGCGCCAACGGCAACGAGGACTCGTCCTGGGACGGCCTGTGGGATGCCGCGGGCAAGCTCACCGACACCGGTTACGTGGTGGAAGTCGAGATCCCGTTCTCGACGCTTCGCTTCCAGAACAGCAAGGACATCCAGCAGTGGGGCGCCGACTTCGTCCGCTTCCGTCCGCGCAGCAAGGAGTACCGGCTTTCCAACAACATCCTCAAGCGCAACGATCCTTGCTATCTGTGCGGCGTGGGCAAGATCCGTGGCTTCGCCGGCATCCGCCCGGGCAGCAACCTGGAAATCGCGCCGACGCTCACCACGACCTACAGCCAGCAGCGGCCGGATGCCGTAGTGCCGTTTGAAAGCGAAGGCGTCAAGTTCGACGCCGGGCTCGACGTGAAATGGGGGCCGAGCCCGAACATGACGCTGAACGCGACGATCAACCCGGATTTTTCCCAGGTCGAGGCCGATAGCGCGCAGTTGGACATCAACAATACCTTCGCCTTGTTCTTCGAGGAAAAGCGGCCGTTCTTCCTCGATGGCAAGGATTACTTCAGCACGCCCAACACGATCGTCTACACCCGCAACGTCAACGACCCGGACGCAGGCCTGCGCGTGACCGGGCAAAGCGGCCAGCAGACCTACGGCGTGTTCGTGGCCCACGACCGGCTGACCGACCTGCTGCGGCCCGGCGTGTTCGGCTCGCGTCTGGTTCGCTATGACGGCGTCTCGAACGACGGCGCATTCCGCTACCGCTACGATTTTCCCAGCAACTCCAGCATCGGCAACGCCAGCCTCGGCGCCATCGCCACGATTCGCAACGGCGACGATTACCGCAACGTGGTCGAGGGCGTCGATGGTCGCTGGCAGAAGGGCGCGCATACGCTCGAGGCCCAAGTACTGCATTCCAGCACCCAGGATCCGGGCGAAGGAGCCAGCTTCGGCGGTGACGCGCATACCTTCGAGTACGACTACAACTCGCGAAACTGGACCGGCTATGTTGGACAGAACCAGTTCGACGACGGTTTTCGCGCCGACCTCGGCTTCATCGGCCAGGTCGGATACAAGCAGGAGTACGCCGGCGTAAACCGTATCTGGTATGGCGGCGACGGCGCCCAGATCACCCAGATGCGGCTGAGCCTGCGGGGATCCGAAAGCCACGACACCGGCGGGCAGCTGCTCGAGCGGTACCGTGGAATTTTCGGCAGCTTGAACGGTCCGCTGCTGAGCTTCGTGGAAATCGGCCGCAACACATTCGACCGGTACTGGAATGGCGTCGTCTTCGAGGAAGCGATAAACCGTTTCTACGGCGAGTTCACGCCGGTCAGCGGCCTGTCACTGTCCCTTTTCGCCCGGCACGGCGACAGGATAGATTTCGCCAACACGCGCCTGGCCACCATCACGACCTACCAACCCGAGATCACCGCGAACATCGGCCGGTCCTTGCAGATCCAGGTCAATCACAACTATGAACGATTGAGCCGCGACGGCGGCGATGTCTATGTGGCCAACCTGACCGACCTGCGCGTGTCCTATCAATTCAGCCTGCGCCAGCGCCTGCGGGTGGCCCTGCTGCGCGGCGATTTCAAACGCGATCCGGCCCTCTACGCGGTTCCGGTGCAGTCGCGCGAACGCAACATCAACAGCCAGCTGATCTACTCCTACAAGGTCAATCCGCGCACCGCGCTTTACGCCGGTTATGCGGACGGCTATTTCGGCGACCAGATCGACCCGCTGTTCCAGACCGACCGCACCTTGTTCGTCAAGATTGGCTACGCGTCAGAGCACTAGGCTGCCTGCCTGAACGGGATCGCCGTCAGCACGATCGGCGGCGATGGCCAGCCGGTATTGATCCAGATCATCCTTCCGAAGTCCTGTGCCCGCGATACTGGGGCAGGTCCCAGTGAGAACGATCGATGAGTCCGGATTCGAAATCGCCCAACAACGAAAAGGTGCTCGTCCTGCGCGGGCGCCACGAGTTCGAAGGCTACCTGGGCAGCTTCCCGGCGCCGCCGCCGACATCGGTGGGCGGACTTTGGGTCGATGCCGAAGCCTGGGTCGGCTCGTCGCCGTTCGCCGAGCAGAGCACCTGGGCGCTCGCCCGCCGCTGGGACCTGCCCGCCATAGCGGTGCTGGATTTCGAACCCACGCCCGAGGTGCTCGCCCAGTTCGGCCCCGAAGCGGCCCGACGCCTGCGCGCCTTGCCGCTGGTGATGCACAAGGGACTGATCGCCGTCGCGATGGAGGACGCGGGCAATCGCGAAGCGATCGACCAGCTCAACTTCCTTTCGCACAACCGGGTGGTTCCCATCGCGGCATCGGCGCAACTGATCCGCGAGGGCATCGGCAAGCTCTACGATCGCACCGAGGACATGGCCATCGCTTACACGCTCGGCCTGGATCCCCACGCCACCGTGGTCGATTCCAGCGAGCGCGAGGTCGAACGCCTGTCGCGGGAACAGCCGGTGGTGAGCCTAGTCGCGACCCTGATCAGCAACGCCGTGCGCCGCCGGGCCTCGGACATCCACCTGCGGCCGGGCGAGCACGGCGCCGACATCCTGTACCGCATCGACGACGAGATGGTGCCGGTCCGGCGCCTGATCCATGCCCTGCAGCCGGCCGTGGTCAGCCGCATCAAGGTCCTGGCGAACATGAACCTGGCCGAGCACCGCAAAGCCGCAGGACGGCCGGACCACCTTCGTACTCGACGACGGCCGCAAGGTGGACCTGCGCATCTCGGTGCTGCCGGCGGTGTTCGGCGAGAGCGTGGTGGTCCGCCTGCTCGACAGCGCCGAGGGGCTTTGGAGCCTCGAACAACTCGGCCTGACCCCGGAAGACCGGCAGCGCCTTGACGATGTGATGTCGCGCAGCCACGGCATGTTCCTGACCACCGGCCCGACCGGCTGCGGCAAGTCCACCACTCTCTACGCGATGCTGCTGGAGCTGCGCAAGGAACGCATCAACATCCTCACCATCGAGGATCCGGTCGAGTTCTACATCGCCGACATCCAGCAGATGCAGGTGAACCGGCGCCGCCAACTTCGACTTCGCCAGCGCCATGCGCAATTTCCTGCGCCACGACCCGGACGTGATCATGGTCGGCGAGATCCGCGACCGCGAGACCGCCAACATCGCCGTGGAAAGCGCGCTCACCGGCCACCTGGTGTTGAGCACCCTGCACACCAACACCGCCGCGGCCTCGGTCACCCGCATGCTCGACCTGGGCGTGGAGTCCTACCTGCTGCGCGCCTCGCTGCTGGCGGTGATGTCGCAGCAGTTGGTGCGCCTGACCTGCAACGCATTGCCGCGAGCCCGAGGTGGTGGACCCGCATATCCGGCAGATGCTCGAGGTTGGAGCCGATGAAATTTTCTTCTGCGGCCGCGGCTGCCCGCAGTGCGATGGCCTGGGCGTGCACAAGCGCCAGGCCGTCTATGAACTGCTGGTGGTGTCGCCGGCGATCCGCAAACTGATCGTCCCGAGCGCCGCAGCGGACGGCATCCACACCCTGGCCATCGCCGAAGGCATGACCCCGATCACCCAAGCGGCAGTGCGCATGGCCCGGGAAGGAAAGATTTCGCTGGCCGAGGCGTGGCGCGTGCGCTCCGACTGAGCCGAGGCTTCAGACCCGATAACCCGAGTGGATGGCGACGATGCCGCCGCTCAGGTTGCGATGCGTGCAACGATCGAAGCCCGCCTCGGACATCATCTCCTGCAGCGTTGCCTGGTCCGGATGCTTGCGGATCGATTCGGCCAGGTACTGGTAGCTACCGGCATCGTTGGCGAAAAACTTGCCCAGCTTCGGCAGCACCTTGAACGAATGGAAGTCGTAGATCGGCCGGAACCACTCGGGCTTGACCTGCGAGAACTCGAGCACCAGCGCGCGGCCGCCGACTTTCAGCACGCGGCGCATCTCGCGCAGGCCAGCGGCCTTGTCGGTGACGTTGCGCAGCCCGAAGGCGATGGTCACCAGGTCGAAGCTGGCATCGGGAAACGGCAGCGCCTCGGCATTCAGCTGCACGTAGCGCAGCCCACGCACCAGGCCGCGATCGGTCAGGCGATCGCGACCGACGCCGAGCATGGCCGCGTTGATGTCGCCGATCACCACCTCGCCTTCGTCGCCGACGCGCTCATGCAGCAGCGCGGCGATGTCGCCGGTGCCGCCGGCCAGGTCGAGCACGCGATCGCCGCGCTTCACGCCCGAGGTGCCGACGAAGTAGCGCTTCCAGATCCGATGCACGCCGAGCGACATCAGGTCGTTCATCAGGTCGTACTTGCCGGCAACGGACGAGAACACTTCGCCGACGAGTTTCTTCTTCTCGTTGACTGGTACGTCCCGGAAGCCGAAATGGGTGGTTTTTTCGTCCATGTTTATTATCCCAGGATTGGAAGCGGGGGTCGCGAGCGGGCGCCGGCATTCATTTTAGTCGCCGCCCGATACCGGCTTGGTAATGAATGCCGGCGCCGCCCCCAGACCGATCGACGCGGATGGGCAACGGCGTGCGCCGCTGCTCTTTCGATCAGGAAGCCGGTAGGCCGAGGGGTCGGTGGGCAATTCAACCAAGCCGGTATCGGGCGGCGACTTGAATTGCCCACCGACCCCTCGGCCGCTCTCCAAGCTCAGTCGCGGCCAAGCCCTCGGGCTTCAAGCTCAGCCAGATAGGCCGGCCATCGCACGTCGTATTCCTGGCCGAGTTGGTGCAGCGTGCCCCAGCTGAAGATGCCGCTGGCGTGGCCGTCGTCGAAGTGCAGCAGCACCGCGTAATTGCCCATCGGCTCGATCGCGGTGATGTTTACGTTGCGCTTGCCGGGCACCAGCACCCGCTGTCCTGGTCCGTGGCCCTGCACTTCCGCCGAAGGCGATTCCACGCGCAGGTATTCGCAGGGCAGGCGGAAGCGGGCGCCGTCGTCGAAGGCGACCTCGAGCGCATGCGAGGCGCGGTGCAGGATGATGTCGATCGGCTTGGGGTTGTTCATGGTTTTCCGTGAATCTGGAAGCGGTGCGGGTCAGGGCTTGCGGCGCGCGCGCGGATGGGCCGCATCGTAGACCTTGGCCAGGTGCTGGAAGTCCAGGTGGGTGTAGATCTGCGTGGTGGCGATGTCGGCGTGGCCGAGCAATTCCTGCACGCCACGCAAGTCGCCGGAGGACTCCAGCACGTGGCTGGCGAAACTGTGCCGCAGCAGATGCGGATGCACGCGCTTCCAGATGCCTTGTTGCTGGGCGATCTGGCGCAGGCGCAGTTGCACGGCGCGCGGCGAAATCGCCTTGCCGGCGCGACCGGGGAACACCGGCATGTCCAGGCCCGGCGCGGTCTCGGTCTTCCATTCCTGCAATGCGGCGCAGCGCATGGCTGCCGACCGGCACGATCCGGGTCTTGTCGCCCTTGCCGGTGATCCGCACCAGGCCCTCGGCCAGGTCGAGTTCGCGCCAACGCAGGCCGCACAGTTCCGACAGGCGCAGTCCCGAGGAATAGAGCAGCTCCAGCATGGCGCGGTCGCGACGGCCGAGCACGGTATCGGTCGGCACTTCCACCAGCCGGGTCATCTCGTCGGCGTCGAGCACCTGCGGCAGCTTGCGCGGCGCCTTGGGCGCGCGCAGGCCCTGGGCCGGGTTGCCGTCGAGTTCGCCGCGCTTGAGCAGATGCTGGAAAAAACTCCGCAAGGCCGACAGCCGCCGCTGCAGGCTGGTCGCCGACAGGCCGCGGCGATGTTCGCTGGCGATGAAGCTGCGCAGATGCTCGCCCAGCAAATCGCCGAATCGCGCCAGGCCCTGGTCGCGCATCCAGGCGTCGAGCGCCAGCAGGTCGCGGCGATAGCTTTCCACGGTGTTCGCGGACAGGCGCCGCTCGACCGCAAGATGGGCCAGGTACGCATCCACCCTCGCATTCAACGCAGGTTCCGCTGGCGACGAAGCATTGGCTTGCGTGCGCGCCGGCATCGGAGTCTCAGTGCGCGGCGAACCGCGCCATGGCCGCGACGAACGTCTCGCCCATCAGGCGCAGGAACAAGGTGCCCATGCCCGGGAAGAAACGGTTGCCGTCGCTGCTGCCGACCGCGATCAGGCCGACGCCCGGCATCGGGATCAGGGCGACCGACTGCGCGTTCGCATGATCCTCGCCGAACAACAGCGGCATCTTGTCGGGGTTCAAGCGTCCGCAGATCGGCTCGCTGGCGGCAAGGCAATCGCGGAACGGCACCAGGCGCTTGTCGCGGGCGGAAATGATCTGCAGCCAATCGGGAGTCAGGCCTTCGACCGCATTGAACAGGACCACGCGCACCGCATCGCCCTGGAAATCCTCGCTCAGGCAGGCCACCATCGCCCGCACCGTCTCGGCGGCCGTGCCGGCGCGCATCAGCGCCAGCGCCAGTTGATGGGTGCGGATGGTCAGGCGCTCGTTGTCCTGCGCATTGGCATACAAGCTCGTTGAGCCGGCGCGTGAGTTCGCGGTTCTTGTCGCGCAACACTTCCAGCTGATAGCTGGCAAGCGAGGCCGCCGGGCCGTCTTCGCGCGGCACCACCAGCGACAAGCGTCAGGTCGGGGAACTGGGCGAGGAACCGCGGATGACGACGCAGCCAGACCGCGACCTCATGCGCGCTCAGGCGCTCCTTCTTCTCTTCACTCATGCCAGCCACTCCCCTTCGAATACGAATGTCGCCGGTCCGGCCATGCGCACCGGCGCGATGTCGGCAGGCCAGTCGATGACCAGCGTTCCGCCCGGCAAATGCACGTCGACGTGTCGCCCGACCCGGCCCTGGCGCACAAGCACCGCCACCGCCGCGCACGCGCCGCTGCCGCAGGCCAGTGTTTCCCCGGCGCCGCGCTCGAATACGCGCAGGTTGATCTCCGCCCGGTGAAACGATTTGCGCGAAGCCGACGTTGACGCCTTCCGGGAAAGCGCCGGCGGCCTGCAACATCGGGCCAATCGCGGCGACGGGCGCTTGCTCGATATCTTCCACCACGATCACCGCGTGCGGATTTCCCATGGAGACGGCGCCGAAGCGTACGGGATTGCCGTCGAGCACGGCTTCGTAATGCGACTGTTCGCCCGGCGCATTGAACGGAATCCCCGCGGGCGCAAATTCCGGCAGTCCCATGTCGAGTGCGAAACGGCCATCGGCCAGGCATTCGACATCGATGACGCCCGCCGGGCTGTCCAATTTGAAACCGGGAGGCGAGGCGGCGCCGTCGCGCACCAGCCAGGCGGCAACGCAACGCGCGCCATTGCCGCACTGCTGCGCCTGGCTGCCGTCGCTGTTCCAGATCCGGTAACGGGCTACGCAATCGGCACAGTTCGCTGGCCTCGATGGTGAGCAACTGGTCGAAGCCGACCCCGGTATGGCGATCGCCGATCGCGCGTGCGATGGCCGCATCCGGCGGAGACTGGCCCTGGCGCAGGTCGATCAGCACGAAGTCGTTGCCGGCGCCGTGCATCTTGGAAAAACGGATCGCCATGCCGACCTCAGCTCTTGGCCGGGGCGTCCGTGGTCTCGGTCGGTCGGACCAGGGCGCCCTTGTTGCCGCAGGCGGCCAGCAGGGTCAGGGCAAGCAGGGCGAGCAGCAGGGGAACGAGTCGGGAGTTTTTCATGCCCGGAGTATAGTCCGGGCTTCGGCCTTCGCGCAGGGGATCCCAATGAGTTTGAGCGACTGGCTGTTCATCGGAGCGGCAGTGACCGGGGTCCTGGCCCTGCTCGCCATCGGCTCGACCTTCGGCCGGCCGCGGGGCAACTTCCTGCGCTGGTGCGCGGCGCTGCTGCTGCTCGCCATGGCGCTGCCGATGGGCGGGCTGGGCCTGTTGCTGCGCCACTACACCTGGCTGATCGAAGACCAGCCGGTGGCGATCATCGCGCTCAAGCAGGTCGCTCCGCAGCGATTCCAGGCCACCCTGGTGCCGACCGGCCAAGCCGGCGATCGAACGGGAACTGCTCGGCGACGAATGGCAGCTGGATGCCCGGGTCATTCGCTGGCGGCTGCCGGCCGCACTGGCCGGCCTGCCCCCGGTCTATCGCCTGGAGCGATTGTCCGGCCGTTACGGCGATCCGAAGGACGAACTGGCCAAGCCACGCAGCGTGCATGACCTGCGTGAACGCTGGGATTTCTGGATGTTCCAGCAACGCTATGCCGTGCTGGCGCAATTGGCCGATGCCCGCTGGGGCAGTGCGGCCTATCTGCCGATGCTTGATGGGGCAAGCTATCGGGTGAGCATCAATCCCCGGGGTGGCCTGGTGGCCAAGCCGGCGGATGAAAAGACCGAAGCCCTGCTGCGAGAATCGGGTTGGTGAGCCTTGGTCAGCAGGGAAGCAAGAACATGAATTCCGTCCAGCGGGTCCTCTCGAAGTCATTCCAGGAATTCTTCCACTCGGAGAAATCCAGCGGGATCCTGCTGATCGTCTGCACCCTGGTTTCGCTGTCGATCGCCAACTCCCCGCTCGGGGCCGACTATCTCGGCTTCTGGCATGCGAAGGTCGGCGGCATGAGCGTCGAGCACTGGATCAACGACGGCCTGATGGCGATTTTCTTCCTGCTGATCGGCCTGGAACTCGAGCGCGAGCTGCACAGCGGCGAATTGTCGAATGCGAAGAACGCCTTGCTGCCCGTGGTCGCGGCACTCGGCGGAATCCTCGCGCCGGCGCTGATCCACTTTTCATTCAATTCCGGAACGCCGATGCAGCCCGGCATGGGTATTCCGATGGCGACCGACATCGCTTTCGCGCTCGGCGTGCTGGCGCTGCTCGGCGACCGCATTCCCGCTGCGCTGAAGGTGTTCGTGGTCGCTTTCGCGGTGATCGACGACCTGGGCGCGATCATCGTCATCGCCGCGTTCTATACCGCGCACCTGTCGCTCGCGTACCTGCTGGCGGCGCTGGCGACATGGGCCGCGCTGTTCCTGTTGAATCGCAAGTTCCGGGTGATGTCGCTTGTGGCCCTACCTGCTTGGCGGCGCGCTGATCTGGTTCCTGGTGCTCAAGTCGGGCATCCACGCAACCGTCGCCGGCGTGCTGCTCGCCTTCGCCATCCCCTACTCTTCCCGCGCCGAGGACGAGGAATCGCCCTCGCACCGGCTGGAGGGAATGCTGCACAAGCCAGTGGCGTTCTTGATCCTGCCGCTGTTCGCGCTCGCCAATACCGGCATCCTGATCGGCAGCGACTGGATGCAAAGCCTGGCCGGCACGAACAGCCTCGGCATCATCACCGGGCTGGTGATCGGCAAGCCGCTGGGCGTGACGCTCGGCTGTCTCGCCGCCGTGCTGCTGGGCCTGGGCCGGCTTCCGCCCGAATTGAACTGGCGGCATATATTCGGCGCCGGGATCCTCGGCGGCATCGGCTTCACCATGTCGATCTTCATCACCAACCTGGCCTTCACCGGCGATGCCGCGGCAATCAATTCCTCGAAGATGGCGATCCTGCTGGCCTCGCTGATCGCGGGGATCGCCGGCTTCCTGTGGCTGAGGCTGGCGACCGGGCCCGGGGCGACGAACGCGCCGTGACGCGCGGCAGGGGCAAGCGGATCAGTCGTCGATGCCCAACTCGCGCAGCATGAAGGCATAGCTCTCGGCGATCTCGTGGTAACGCTCGAACCGGCCGGACTTGCCGCCGTGCCCGGCTTCCATGTTGATGCGATAGACCAGCGGATTGCCGTCGGTCTTGCGTTCGCGCAGGCGCGCCACCCATTTGCTCGGCTCGAAGTACTGCACCTGCGAATCCCACAGCCCGGTGCCGACGAACATGGCCGGATAGGCCTGCCTGCCGACGTTGTCGTAAGGCGAATACGAAAGCATGTAGTCGTAGTACTCGCGGTCCTTCGGATCGCCCCACTCGTCGAATTCGTTGGTGGTCAGCGGGATCGATTCGTCGAGCATGGTGGTGACGACGTCGACGAACGGCACCTGGGCGATGAGCACCCGGTAATCCTGCGCGCGCGATGTTGGCGAGCACGCCCATCAGCAGGCCGCCGGCGCTGCCGCCGCGCGCGGCGACGCGATCCTTCGCCGCATAGCCCTCCTTCACCAGGAAGCGGGTCACGTCGATGAAGTCGGTGAATGAATTCATCTTCTTCAGCAGATGGCCGTCGTCGTACCAGGCGCGGCCCATCTCCTGCCCTCCGCGGACGTGCGCAATCGCATAGACCATGCCGCGATCGAGCAGGCTGACATTGCTCACCGAAAAATACGGATCCATCGACAGGCCGTAGCTGCCATAGGCGTATTGCAGCATCGCCGCGCTGCCGTCCTTCCTGAAACCCTTGCGATAGGCCACCGACACCGGAATCCTGGCGCCGTCGCGCGCCGTCGCCCACAGCCGCTCGGTCGCGTAATTCTCGGGGTCGTAGCCGCCCAGCACCGGCTCGCGCTTGAGCAACTTGCGCTCGCCGCTGCGGGTGTTCACTTCATAGGTCGTGTTGGGCGTGGTCAGCGAGGTGTAGGTGTAGCGCAGCCACTCGGTGTCCGGCTCGGCGTTGGCGCCCAGGCCCATGGTGTAGGCCGGCTCGTCGGAGGCCACGAAGCTGCTCTCGCCTTCGCCCTTCAGTATCCGCAGGCGAAGCAGGCCGCCGGAGCGCTCCTCGATGGCGATGAAGCCGGCGAACAGTTCGAACTGCTCGATGTAGACATCGGGCGAGTGCGCGACCAGATCGATCCACTTGCCGCGATCGCCCAGCCCCGCATCGTCCGGCAGGGTCTGCAGCCGGAAGTTGGGCGCCTGCTCGTTGCTGCGGAACACCCAGCGGCCGTCGAGATGATCGGCCTGGTATTCGATATCGCGCTGGCGCGGCGCGATCACGGTGAACTGGCCCGGGCTCGGCCGCCGGCGTGCAGCGCACTTCGCTGCTGATCGTGCTGTCGCTGGCGATGCAGATGAACTGGTCGGAACGGGTGCGCGAGATGCCCAGGTAGTAGGACTCGTCCGCTTCCTCATAGACCTGGGTGTCCTGCGCCGCCGGCGTGCCCAGCACATGCGTCTTGACCCGCTTGGAAAGCAGCGTGACCGGATCCTTGTCGATGTAGACCAGGGTGCGGTTGTCGTCGGCCCAGACCAGGTTCGCCTCGATGTTGGGCACGACTGTCATCGAGAATCTTTCCCGAGGCCAGGTCCTTCACCCGCAGCACGAACTGACGCCGGCCGACGCTGTCCTCGGCCCAGGCGATCAGCCGGTTGTCCTGGCTGACCACGGCGTCGCCGACCTCGAAGAACGACTTGCCTGCCGCCAGCAGGTTCTGGTCGAGCAGGATTTCCTCCGGCGCCTCCATGCTGCCGGCGCGCCGGGCCAGGATCGGGTAGTCCTTGCCGGCTTCGAAGCGGGTGTAATACCAGTAACCGCGCAACCGGTAAGGCACCGACGCATCGTCCTGGGCGATGCGGCCGATGATTTCCGCGTAGAGCTTTTCCTGAAGCGGCCGGCACGGGCGCCAGCAGCGCATCGGCGTAATCGTTCTCCGCCTTCAGGTAGGCGAGCAGCTCCGGGTCTTCGCGAGCGTCGTCGCGCATCCAGTAGTACTCGTCCTGGCGCGTGGCGCCGAATGGCGCACGGACCTCATGCGGTTTGCGGGCGGCGACGGGCGGTTTCGGCATGAGCTTCGGTCTTGCATCCGGATTGTGGCGGGTTGCCGAACGCTATCACGGCGGCGCCGCACGGGGACGAGGACCCCGCGCAACGCCGCCGCAATCGCGTGACGGTGGAACACCAGGACAGAAGCTCAGCGGCGCCGCCACCAGCCAGAACATGCCCGAGCCGATCCAGGGGCCCTGGCTGCGCAGCGCCGGGAACAGCAGGACCAGCAGCACGCCCGAGGCCAGCCATTGCCAGAGGGCGCGGGCCAGCGACGGGATGCAGCTCGGCGGTCGCCGGCGGGGCGCGGGAAGTCGGGGCGAAGTTGGCGGTGGACATGGCGGGCTCTCCTGCTGAACGTGCGGCCACTGTGCCGGCCACCCTTCTCAGGGACTGAGAACGAGCCGCCGGAAATTGACGCGCCCTTCAGCAGGCGTGGTGCACGCTGGCGCTCCCTTCAAGTGGAATCGCCCATGCGCGCCTTTGTAATCGTCCTCGCCCTCGCCCTGGTGGCCGGGCTCACCTCACCGCCAGCGCGAAAGCCAAGACGCCGCCGCTGCGCTCGCAGGCGCAGCATCGACCTGGAGCGCTACATGGGCCGCTGGTGGGTGATCGGCAACATTCCCTACTTCGCCGAGAACGGCAAGGTCGCCACCGCCGATGTCTACGCGCTGCGCCCGGACGGCAGGATCGAGAACGTCTATGTGTATCGCAAGGCGTTCGACAAGCCGGAAAAACGCATGAACGCGATCGCCAAGGTCATTCCCGGTACCAACAACGCGCAGTGGAAGATCGCTTTCTTCGGTGGCCTGCTCAAGGCCGACCTACCTGATCCTGGAAGTGGCGCCCGACTATTCCTGGGCGCTGATCGGCCAGCCATCGCGCAAGCTGGCCTGGGTGTTCGCGCCGCGAGCAGCGGATGGACGATGCGCAATATGAAAAGCTGGTCGCGAAGTTCGCCGGCTATGGCTACGACCCGAAGCTGCTCAAGCGCGTGCCGCAATTTCCCGACCAGCAGTAAGCGGCGCGCTCAGCGCTCGTAGGCCGACAGCGCCAGTTGCAGCAAGGTCTTGGCCTGCGCGCGCAGGCTGACCGGCTCGATGATCTCGGCGTCGGCGCCGTAGCGCAGCACATCCATCAGCAATTCCTTGGCATTGCTGTAGGGAATCTTGAGTTCATAGCGGCCATCGGGCAGGAAGCGGCCTTCCTGCTTGGAATGCCAATGCTCGTCGGCCACCCAGCGCGCGGCCTTGGCCGAGAACACGATCGTCGCCACGCCCTTGGGCGGGCCCGAGAAAATTCCGTAGCTCGAGGCCAGGTGCAGGTCCAGTTCGTCATCGGGCATGTCGATGCGCCGCTTCGTCCTGCACCCGCGCGCGCTGGATGCGATCGACCGCGAAGCTGCGCAGCGCCTGGCGCTCGTGGTCGTAGGCGTCCAGGTACCAGTTGTCGCGATAGTGGGTCAGCCGCTGCGGCGAAACCATGCGATGGGTGTGCTCGTTGGTCGAGCGCGCCAGGTAATCGAAGACCACGCGCTTGCGCTCCAGCACGGCGCTGGCGACCACGCGGAACGAGGCTTCGTCGCGATTGCGCACATAGCTGCCGATCACCCGCACCCGCTCCATCGGCCAGCGCTTGCCGCCGGCCTGCTGGGCGAGCAGCGATTCGATCCGCGCCTTGAGCGGGGCCAGGGCCGAAGAGAGCACGCCGCTGCCGCTGCGGATCAGCAGCTGGTGGGTGGCCAACAGCGCATGCAGCTCATCGGAATTGAGCCACAGGCCGGGCAACTCGAAGCGCTCGGCTTCCTTCTCGTCGTAGCGGAAGCCGCCCTCGCCGGTCGGGTCGCTCTCGATCGGCGCGCCGAGCGCATCGCGCAGGAAGGCGATGTCGCGATACAGGGTGGCCCGCGAACAATCCAGTTCGTCCATCAGCCGCGCCAGCGGCACCGGGTAGCGCGCCATCTTCATGTGGCGGTGCAAGGCGAGAATGCGTTCGTAACGGTCCATGCGCGGTGGTTCGGCTGTCCGGGGGCGGCCCGGGATTGGGTCTAGAATGGCACCGCTCGCCGATTGCCGCCACGTCCCGGAGAACACGCCATGTTTCGACGCACCCTTGCGCTCCTGCTCGCCCTCGGCTTTGCCGCCAATGCCTGGGCCGATGGCCGGCAGGACCTGCACACCGCCTTCGCGCGCAACCTGGCCCTGAAAGCCTTCAAGGCCACCATGTTCGACCTGACCAGCAAGCAGACCCTGTCCACGGTCGAGTTCCAGGCGCCGGATCGTTACCGGATGACCATGGCCGGGCAGCCGCCCAGCGTGGTCATCGGCGACACCATGTACATGACCCGCAACGGCAAGACCATGAAGATGGCCATGCCCAAGGGCACCTTCGGCAAGTTCAGGAACGAGGACGCCATGACCGAACTGGAGAAGGGCCTGGTGGTCGAAAGCCTGGGTCCGGGCACGGTCGGCGCGGTGCCGGCGCGTCGCTACCGCTTCACCAGCACCACCGACAAACAGGCCTCGAGCAGCGTGGTCTGGGTCGGGGTGAGCAGCGGACTGGTGTTGCAGGTGGAGACCTCGGGCAAGAACGCCGACCGCCCCTTCGCAATGCGCGTGTCCTACTCGGACTTCAACAGCCCGGCAATCCGAATCGACGCGCCTAAATAGCCGTCGCAACGGACGCCCCGGGGAACGGCAACTCGCCGCGGCCGCGATTGCCCGGCACAATAGGCGCATGGCCGAACCGCTGCTCGATCTGCAAAAACCGGTGGGCGACGAGGTCAAGCAGACCACCTGCTACATGTGCGCCTGCCGCTGCGGCATCAACGTCCACCTGAAGGACGGCCAGATCCGCTACATCGAGGGCAACCCGGCGCATCCGGTCAATCGCGGCGTGCTCTGCGCCAAGGGCTCGGCCGGCATCATGCAGCACTACTCGCCGGCGCGGCTGTCCAAGCCCCTGTTGCGGGTGGGCGAACGCGGCAAGGGCGAGTTCCGCGAGATCGAATGGGACGAGGCCCTGGCCCTGGCCGCCAAATGGCTGGGCGAAACCCGCGAGCGCGATCCGAACCGGCTGGCCTTCTTCACCGGCCGCGACCAGTCGCAGGCGCTGACCGGCTGGTGGGCGCAGCAGTACGGCACCATCAACTACGCCGCGCATGGCGGTTTCTGTTCGGTCAACATGGCCGCCGGCGGCCTGTACACCCTGGGCGGCAGCTTCTGGGAATTCGGCGAGCCGGACTGGGAACACAGCCGCTACCTGATGCTCTGGGGCGTGGCCGAAGACCACGACTCCAATCCGATCAAGCTCGGCCTTGGCCAGATGAAGGCGCGCGGCGCCAAGATCGTCGCGGTCAATCCGGTGCGCACCGGTTACGGCGCGATCGCTGATGAGTGGATCGGCATCCGGCCCGGCACCGACGGCCTGTTCGCGTTCGCGCTGATCCATGAATTGCTGCGCGCCGATCGGATCGACCTGGACTACCTGGTGCGCTACGCCAATGCGCACTGGCTGGTGATCGACAATCCGGGCGCGGCCGATGACGGCCTGTTCGCGCGCGACGCCGAGGGCGTGGCGCTGTGCTGGAACCGCGACACGAACGCCGCGGCTGATGCCAACGCCGACCGGCATTTCGCCCGCCGTCGTCGGCGAGTACACGCTGACCGATGGCCGCAAGGCGAGCCCCGTCTTCCACCTGATGGCGCGACGCTATCTCGATCCGCAGTATTCGCCGGATGCGGTCGGCCGAGCGCTGCGGCATTCCGGCCGACACCATTCGCCGCATCGCCCGCGAGCTGGCCGCAGCCGCCTTCGACAATCCGGTGAAGCTGCCGATCGCCTGGACCGACACGCACGGCCGCGAACACACCGAGATGGTCGGCCGGCCGGTGGCGATGCATGCGATGCGCGGCATCGCCGCGCACAGCAACGGCTTCCACACCTGTCGCGCCTTGCACCTGTTGCAGTTATTGCTCGGCGCGGTCGATACGCCCGGCAGCTTTCGTTACCAGCCGCCGTTCCCGCGGCCGATTCCGCCGGCCAACCGGCCCGGGAAGATCCGCGGCGCCGACGGCAAGCTCGATGCGCCGCCGCTGGGCTTCATCCATGGGCCCGGAAGATCTGCTGGTCGATGCGCAGGGCCAGCCGCGCCGGCTCGACCACGCCTACTCCTGGTCGTATCCGCTGGCCGTGCACGGCATGCTGCATACGGTGATCCGCAACGCCTGGGCCGGCGATCCGCAGACCATCGACGTGCTGTTCCTGTTCATGGCCAACATGAGCTGGAACTCGGCGATGAACACCGGCGAGACCATGCGCTGGCTGACCGACAAGGATGCGGACGGCGAATACCGGATTCCGAAGATCATTTACTCCGACGCCTATTCCAGCGAGATGGTCGCCTATGCCGACCTGGTGCTTGCCGGACACGACCTACCTGGAGCGCTTCGACGCCGTGTCGATGCTGGACCGGCCGATCTCCGATGCCGATGGCGCGGCCGATGCGATCCGGCATCCGGTGTTGCAGCCGAACGAGCACACGCCCGGGCGCGACGTGCGCGGCTTCCAGAGCGTGCTGCTCGATCTCGGCGCGCGCCTGAAATTGCCGGCGCTGCTGGCACGCCGACGGCACGCGCCAAGTATCGCGACTACTCCGATTACATCGTCAACCACGAGCGCGCGCCGGGCATCGGCCTGCTGGCCGGCTGGCGCGGCGCCGATGGCTCGCAGCAGGGCAAGGGCGCGCCGAATCCGCAACAATTGCAGCAATACATCGCCAACGGCGGTTTCTGGCGCGCGGAGATTCCGAAATCCGCGCGCTATTTCAAGATGGCCAACCGCGATTACCTGAACTGGTCGGCCGGCTGGGCTTCCTCGCCCAACGCCAGATCCTGATCGTCCTGCAGCTGTATTCGGAGACGCTGCAGAAATTCCGGCTGGCCGCGCAGGGCCATGGCGCGATCCAGCCGCCGGACGACCAGCGCGAACGCATCGCCACCTACTTCGATCCGCTGCCGATCTGGTACGAGCCGTTCGAGGGCGCGCAGACCGTCAGGCGCGAACTTCCCGTTGTCGGCCGTCACCCAGCGGCCGCCCTTCATGTATCACGCCTGGGGTTCGCAGAATGCCTGGCTGCGGCAGATCGTCACGCGCAACTTCCTGTACATCCATCCCGATACCGCGGCGCGGCATGAGCTCGAGGACGACGACTGGGTGCACGTGGATTCGCACAACGGCCGCATCACCGTGCCGGTGCGCCTGGCCGGCAACGTGCAGCCCGATACCGTCTGGACCTGGAACGCGATCGGCAAGCGCAAAGGCGCCTGGAAGCTGGCGAAGGATGCGCCCGAGTCGAACCAGGGCTTCCTGCTCAACCATCTGATTTCCGACATCACCCCGCGCGGCGATTACGCCAATGCCGATCCGGTCACCGGCCAGGCGGCCTGGTTCGATTTGCGCGTGCGCATCGAGAAAGGTCGGCAGCGCGAAATCAGCCAGCCGCAATTCGCGGCACTGGCCGCATCCGCCGCGAACGCGCCGCTGCGCTACGGCGCCAACTTCCGGAGCAGCGATGGCCATGACCAGCCTGCCGCCGCCTCGGCGAAGAAACTCGGCCTGGTGATCGACCTCGACACCTGCGTCGGCTGCCATGCCTGCGCGGTCGCCTGCAAGGAATGGAATGCCGGCGGCATCAGCCGGCCCGCTGACCGACGAAAACCCCTACGGCAAGGATCCGTTCGGCGTCTGGTTCAACCGCGTGCACAGCTACGAAGTCGAAGCGCTCGACGCGCAGCCGGCGACCACCCTGCATTTCCCGCGCTCCTGCCTGCATTGCGAAACGCCGGCCTGCGTCAGCGTCTGCCCGACCGGCGCCAGCTACAAGCGCGCCGAGGACGGCATCGTGCTGGTCGACGAGGACAAGTGCATCGGCTGCAAGTTGTGCAGCTGGGCCTGCCCCTATGGCGCGCGCGAATATTCGCGAAGTCGAAGGCGTGATGAAGAAATGCACGCTGTGCGTGGACCGCATCTACAACGAGAACATCCCGGAAGAATCGCGGCAACCGGCCTGCGTGCAGGCCTGCCCGACCCGCGCGCGCCATTTCGGCGATCTTGGCGATCCGGAGTCGGCGGTGTCGTTGCTGGTGGCCGCGCGCGGTGGCGTGTCGCTGATGCCGGAACTGGGCTACGCGCCGGTGAACAAGTACCTGCCGCAACGCGCGCGCCGCGCCGCCGATGCGACGCCACCGCCGCCCGCGCAGGAGATCGCTCGACGAAGCGCAACTGCCCTCCCTGCTGCGCTGGCTCGACCGCGCCCTGAGCCGCTGACATGCATCCCGCCTTTTCCGTCATCTTCTTCACCACCTTCTCCGGCGCCGGCTACGGCCTGTGGATCTGGCTCGGCATCCTCGCTGCCGGCAATGCCTTGCCGGCGCGCACGCCATCATTGATCGCGCTGGGCTTGGGTTTCGTGTGCGTCACCGCCGGCCTGCTCAGCTCGACCCTGCACCTGGGCCAGCCGCAACGCGCCTGGCGCGCCTTCAGCCAGTGGCGAAGCTCGTGGCTGTCGCGCGAGGGCGTTGCTTCGGTGTCGCTGCTTCGTGCCGATGCTCTGGCTTGGCGCGTCGATCTGGTTCGACTACGACGGACGCGTCGCCGGTTTCGTGCTCGCGCTGCTGTCGCTGGCGACGGTCGTCTGCACGGCGATGATCTATGCCTCGCTCAAGCCCATTCCCGCCTGGCGGCATCCGCTGGTGGTGCCCGTGTACCTGGTGTTCGCCGTGTTCACCGGCGGCCTGTTGCTGGCGACGATCCTCGCGTTGTCGGGAGCGTCGCTGGGCAACATGACCGGATTCGGCGGCTTGCTCGGCGCCGTGCTGCTGTGGCGCCTGAAACGCCACGCGTGGCAGCGCGATCGATCGCGGCGAACTGCCGGTATCGCGCGCCTCGGCGCTGGGCCTGCCCGCAGACCGCACGCGCACGAGTGTTCGAGCGCCCGCACACCGAAGCCAACTATCTCAACAAGGAAATGGGCTTCGTCGTGGCGCGCAAGCATTCGCGCAAACTGCGCATCATCGCCTGATCCTGTTCGCGCTGATTCCCGCGCTGTGCGCGCTGCCGGTGTGGTTCATCGTGCACCTGGATGCAGGCCCGTGGCTGCTGGTCGCTTCGCTGTCGGCGCTGGCCGGCACGCTGGTCGAACGCTGGCTGTTTTTCGCCGAAGCCAAACACCTGGTGACGCTGTACTACTAATTTTCTGGCGGTGGCACGCATGAATGCGACCTTCACGCCGCGCGTATGTTTCCATGACGACAAGCTCACGCCGGACTGACGCGCTGTGTACAGGCGCTACCGGATACTGCGCCGGTGCTAGCGCACATCCCCCATCCGCACAGTCAAGGAAACAGCATGAAACTCCTGCAGAAAACGCTTTTCGGAATGCTCATTGGATTTGCAGCCACTGCCGCGATGGCCGGCATGAACAAGACTGACAAATCGCCTGGAACCATCGTTGCAGTTGCCGCAGCCAATCCGGATTTCTCCACCCTCGTCACCGCCGTGAAGGCGGCTGGCCTGGTCGACACCTTGAATTCCAAAGGCCCGTTCACCGTATTCGCGCCGACCAATGAAGCCTTCGCCAAGCTCCCCGCCGGCACGGTCGAAAACCTGCTGAAGCCGGAGAACAAGGAAAAGCTGGCGGCCATACTGACCTACCATGTAGTGGCCGGAAAAGTCACCGCGGCGCAAGTGGTGAAGTTGAAGTCCGCGGCAACCGTCAACGGCAAGCAATTGACCATCAAGGCCGACAGTGGCGGCGTCATGGTCAATGACGCCAAGGTCAGCGCGACCGATATCATGGCCAGCAATGGCGTGATCCACGTCATTGATACGGTGTTGATTCCCTGATCTGAGAGGCGCGGGACCGATCGCGGTCCAGCGCCCGTCAGCCCACGGCGGCCCCGAGTTGGTGGGGCCCGCCGTGCCAGGCCCGGCTAGTTGCAGCTGGACGCGATGCGGATCGAACGCTCCCTCAATTCGACAAGCCCAGCAACTCCCCCGCACCCTTGACCATCAGCTCCGCCGCGACCAGTCGACCCAAGCCCTCGGGATCACTGGCGCGCCCCACTTCACTGGCGCGGATGCACACGCCGGTTTCCGCCGAACCGACCAGTCCTTCCAGCGACAGCACCTTGCCATCCAGCGTCGCATAGGCGGCGATCGGCACCGTGCAACTGCCATGCAGGCGGCGGTTCATCGCCCGCTCGGCTTCGACGCAGGTGCGCGTGGGCGCGTGGTCGAGCACCGACAGCAACTCGATGGTCTGCGCATCGCCTTCGCGGCATTCGATGGCGATCGCGCCTTGCGCCACGGCCGGCAACCAGCCCGGCGCTTCCAGCCGGTGCCGGATGTGGCTCGACAATCCCAGCCGCTCCAGGCCAGCGCAAGCCAGGATGATGGCGTCGTATTCGCCGGCCTCCAGCTTCGCCAGACGCGTGTTGACGTTGCCGCGCAGATCCACCAACTGCAGGTCAGGCCGCCGCGCACGCAACTGCGACTGCCGCCGCAGCGAAGACGTGCCAACCTTCGCGCCCGCAGGCAAGGCATCGATGTCGGTGTATCGCGATGAAACGAAGGCATCGAACGGATCGGCCCGCTCCAGGATCGCCGCCAACACGAACGGCCCATCGAGATTCATCGGCACATCCTTCAACGAATGCACCGCCGCATCGGCCTCGCCCGCCAGCATCGCGACTTCCAGTTCCTTCAGGAACAAGCCCTTGCCGCCGATCTCCGACAACGGCCGATCGATGATCCGATCCCCCCGCGTCGTCATCGGCACCAGCTCGACCATCAGCCCCGGATGCGCCGCCCGCAAACGCGCCGCCACGTGCTCAGTCTGCCAAAGCGCAAGCGCACTCTGCCGTGTAGCAATTCGAAAAGTCTTCATCCGCCACATTATCTCTCATTGCCTTTGCCAAAGATCGCCCGAACGCCTGGAGGCGGCCACCGGCTCCATTTTTACCAAGCCGGTTACGAGCGGCGACTAAAAATGGACGCCGGTGGCCGCCTGCTCGAAACCCTGCTTCAAAGATGCTTCAACCGCGCACGCAACGCAGGCACACAACGACGACTGACCTCCAGCGGCAGCTTCCCATGCCGCAACACCGCCTGCACCTGCCCATCCGGCAACCGCTTCAGCTCCAGGAACTCATCGTTGGCCACCAGGCAGTTGCGATGGATCCGCAGGAAGCGATCGGCGAACTCCTGCTCCAGCGATTTCAGCGATTCCTCGATCAGGTCCTCGCCCGCGCGCATGGTGGACCAGCACGTACTTTTCCTCGGCCTGCAGGTAGTACACGTCCTCGATCGGGATCAGCCGCAGGTTGCCGCGCAGGCGGGCGGCAAGATGGCTGCGCTGCCGCTGCACCGCGGGCGTGGCGCTGCCGGCGCCGGGCGCCGCAGCCAGGCGTTGCCGGCGCGCGCGCTCGAGCGCCTCGACCAGTCGCTCCTGCCGGACCGGCTTGACCAGATAGTCCACGGCCGCGGCTTCGAAGGCCGCCAGCGCATGCTCGTCGTAGGCCGTGCAGAAAATGACCGCCGGCCGCGGCTCCAGCCGCGACAGATGCTGCGCGGCCTCCAGCCCGTCCATCACCGGCATCGCGATATCCATCAGCACGGCGTCCACGGCCAGGGCTTCGGCCATCTCCACCGCCTGGCGACCGTTGCCGGCCTCGCCCGCCACCTCGCAATCGGCGATGCCGGACAGCATCGCCGCCAGGCGTTGCCGGGCGGGCAGTTCGTCGTCGACGATCAATACTTTCATGGCAGCGGCAACTCGATCTCGCACACGTACACGCCATCCTGATAGCGCCGATCCATGCGCGCGCCGGCGCCGAAATGATAGGCCAGCCGCTGCGCGATCGAATCCTGCGCATGCCGGTTGCCGGCCTGGCCGGGGCGCGGCGCCGGCGCCGGATTGCGCACCTGGATGTTCAGGCGCTTGCCTTGCGGCGCGATGCGGATGCTATCTCGCCGCCTTCGGCCAGCGGCGCGATGCCATGCAGCACCGCGTTTTCGATCAAGGGCTGCAGGACCAGCCGCGGCATGCGCAAGGCGACCGGGCGCGTCCGCCGATACCTGCCAATCGACGCGAAGCCGTTCGCCCAGCCGCAAGGCCTCGATGGCCAGGTAGCGCTCCGCCAGGTAGATCTCCTCGGCCAGGGTGGATTCGCCGTGGCCGGCGCCCAGCGCGGCGCGGAACAATTCGGAAAGATCCTCGACCGCGCGCTCGGCCGTCACCGGGTCGCTGCGCACGAGGCTGGCGATGGTGTTCATCGAATTGAACAGGAAATGCGGCCGGATCCGCGCCTGCAACGCATCGACTTCCGCCTTGGCCTGCGCATTCAGGCGCGCCAGCCACTGCTCGCTGACATAGAAGTAGCGCAGGCTCAGCGCCGAAATCAGCATCGCCAGCGCCGCCACGCTGCCCATGAATCGCCAGCGCTCGCTTTCGGGCAGCGTGTAGTGGGTGCCCAGGCCCAGGTCGATCTGCTGCACGGCCCAGGCGCCGAACGCGGCGATCACCAGCGGCAGCAGCATCGCCGTCGCGACCCCCATCGGGCGCGGCAAGGGCTCGATCAGCGCCCGCGATTTGCAGTAGACCACCGCCTGGGTGAGGCCCAGCCAGAGCGCGAAAGCACTCGCCGCGAAGAACTCCTGCGCATTCCAGTGCTGGGCGCGGGTCGGCGCGAGGCCGATGATGACCACCACCAGCTCGGAGATGGCCAGCACCGCGGCGATGCGCGGCAAGCGGCAGAAATCGGGGAACCAAGGGCGGCGTTCAGCGTCGGCCATGGCCAAAGTATGGGTCAGCCGCCGCTGAAACGCACCGTCAGCCAGTCGCCCAGGTCGCGGATTTCGTCGTTGCACACGCTGTGCGCCATCGGATAGCTGTGCCATTCGACCGCCACGCCGAGCGCTTCGAGCGCGCTGCGGCTGCGCAGGCCGAGGCTCTGCAGCACCACCGGATCCTGCGAGCCATGGCCGAGGAAGACCGGGGTAGCGCGTCCGGCCGGGGTGATTTCAGTGGTCGTTTGCGCGGCCAGCGGCAGGTAGGCGGACAGCGAGGCGATGCCCGCCACCGCGGACTCGCGCCGCAGTCCATTCGCCAGGGCGACCGCGCCGCCCTGGGAGAATCCGACCAGGATCACCCGGGACGACGGCACGCCCCGGTCGCGCTCGCGGGCGATCAGGGCATCGACTTCGGCGATCGAATCGCGCAATCCCGCTTCATCGGCGCGCTGGTCGATGGACTGGCTGACGATGTCGTACCAGGCGCGCATCGGCATGCCGCCATTGATGGTGACCGGCCGCACCTTGGCGTGCGGGAACACGAAACGGATGCCCGGCCAGTCGGCGCGGACCAGATCGGGGACGATCGGCGAAAAATCGTGGCCGTCGGCGCCCAGGCCATGCAGCCAGATGATGCTCCACACCGGTTTGGCGCGGGTTTGCTGTTCTACCGTCTCGAGCATGGCGTGGGCATCCGTTGGGGTGCCCACATGCTAATCGAAGCGGTCAGTCCTTGCCGCCAATTCCCCTGGCCAGGTCCAGTTGCCGGCGCAGCGCCCGGGCCCAGGCGTTGGCGATATTGCGCGCTTCCATGGTGTTTTCGACCTGCGTGGTCCAGCGCAGGACGCCATAATCACGGCCCTCGCTGCGATCCAGGATGCGCATGACGGTGGCGCCGGTGGCGGAATCGCTCGAGATCGGCGATCATGGTCATCGCGCCGAAGGACATCGTGTAGCTGCGAACGTTGCCGGCAGTCGGCAGGTCGGGCGCGTTGATGTACAGCTCGGCCACGCGCAGGTTGACTCCCAGCACGTCCTCGCCCGGCGGCATCGACCACCTGGTATCCGCCCTTGCCCAACTCGCGCACGACTTCCTCGCGCACGATGGCGGCCAGCTGCTCGCGGATGCGCTGCAGTCCTCGGCGGGACCCGCATACCGGTGCGGGTCTCCATCGCGCGTTGCCAATTGCGCTGGAAAGCGACCGAGACCGGACTGACCTGCACCTTGGTGTAGCCGGCGAGCGTCGCGCCCGGGCGCACGTAGACCAGGTCGAGCCCACTTACCTTGACCCGCTGCAAACCGTCTTCGCTCCATTCCGCCGCGGCCTCCTTCTTGGTCGTCGGCGCGTCGGCCTGGGCAACGGCCGTGGCTGAAGCAGTGCTCGCCAGCAGGCCGGCGGTGAGCATGGCGATGAGGATTTTCTTCATGGGTCGGCTCCAGGGCGGGCAGTTCACCAGTGGAAATTAAACTCCGGGCATCAGTAACGCCAGCCAAACGACATCGCGCGTCGACCGCAGGGATCACCGAAGCGGCGCGGCCATCACCAGCTTGTCGACCGGATAGCCGCGGCGCGCGGCGTTCGCCTTGATGCGCTCGAACAGCTCCTTGTCCATCGTTGGCGTGCGCGACAGCACCCACAGGTATTTCTTGCCGGGACCGCCGACCACGGCCCAGCCGTAGTCCTTGTCCAGGTCGATCACCCAGTAATCGGCCCAGACCATCGGCAGCCAGGACAGCCAGCCCGGGGCGAAGCGCACCTTCAACTGGCCGGGATGGCCGTCGACCTTGCGCGCTTCGCCGACCGATTCCATTTTTTCGCCGTCGGCTTTCGGCAGGCGTTGCGTACTTCGATGCTGCCGTCCTTGCGCGCGGTATAGGTTGCCGTGATGTTGTCGACGCACTTGCGCTGGAAGTACATGGGCAGGTGCGCGATCTCGTGCCAGGCTCCCGTGTAGCGCTGCAGGTCGAGCTCGGGAACGGGCTTGTTGGCCACGGCCGGGGAGCTGGTTGCCATCAGCAGAGTCAGCAATGCGGCCATGTGCATGATTCGACATCCGTGTGATTCAACCCGACACGCTGGCAGCGTGCCCGTGACTGGAGCATGAATCCGCTGGCGGCTTTTCGATAAGCTGGGAACCCGGGAACCACGAGTCCTTGCCAATGCGCCTTGCCCTGTTGCTCAGCGTCTCGTGTTCGCCTTGCCTGCCACGGCGGCGGGCCCCGCTTCGCCGACGGAGTCCGGGGTTCCGCCGACTGCGCCCTATCTGATCGTGCTCGGCATCGCCCAGGATGGCGGCGCGCCCCAGGCCGGCTACCCGGCCGAACCGGGCTGGCATGATCCAGCCAGGCGACGGCTGGCGACCAGCCTGGCCGTGGTGGACCCGGCCAGCGGCGGTCGCTGGTTGTTCGACGCCACGCCGGATTTCCCCGAACAGTTGCAGCGGCTCGACGAGGCCGCGCCTTCGCAGGCCGCACGGCCCGGACTGTCCGGCATCTTCCTCACCCATGCGCACATCGGCCACTACACCGGCCTGATGTACCTGGGCAAGGAAGTGCTCGGCGCGAAGGACGTGCCCGTGTACGCGATGCCGCGGATGAGCCGTTTCCTTACCGACAACGGGCCCTGGCAACAGCTGGTTCGCCTGAACAACATCGCGCTGAAGCCATTGTCGCCGGGCGAGGCGGTGCGGCTGACCGACGGCCTGAAAGTCACGCCGATCCTGGTGCCGCATCGGCAGGAATATTCGGAGGTGGTGGGCTTTCGCATCGAGGGTCCGAAGGCCTCGGTGCTGTTCATCCCCGACATCGACAGCTGGGCGCAGTGGGACGCGCAGGGCACGCGCATCGAGGATGAAATCGCCAAAGTGGACGTGGCCTATCTCGACGGTACGTTCTTCGCCAACGGCGAGATTCCGGGCCGCGACATGAGCGGCTTCCCGCATCCGTTCATCAGCGCCAGCCTGGCGCGCTTCGCCGCGTTACCGGCGAAGGAGCGGGCGAAGATCCGCTACATCCACCTCAACCACACCAATGCCGCGCTCTGGCCGGAGTCGGCCGAACGCGGATTGGTCAATCAATCGGGCTCGCAGGTCGCCGAAGAAGGCGAGCGAGTGGATCTCGGCGCGCGCTAGGACGGTTCAGTCCGCGGCGGCGAACCGGTCCGTCATCGCCTGCATCATGGCCTGCATCAGCTCCATGTGCTTTTGCATCATCTGCTGGTGCACGGCCATGCCGGCCGTCATCGGGCACTGCATTCCGCCCTGCATTCCGTCCTTCGCTCCGGTGTGCATTCCCGCATGCATCGCCGGATCCATTCCGGCCTGCATGCCCGGGCATTTGCCGTCCTTCATGCCGGGGCAGGTTCCTGCCTGCATCCCTGGGCCCATTCCGGCGTGCATGCCGCCCATGCCGCCGCCATGCATCGCGCCATGCCGCCCGCGTGCATCGCGTTCATCATCTCCATGCCGTCCTGCATGAGCTTCATCTGCGCGGGCATCAACGCCTTGCGCTCGGCGGGCGTCTTGGCAGCCGTCATCCTGGCGTGCATGTCCGCCATGGCCTTCAGCTGGACATCCATGCGCGCGATCGCGGGGTCCGGCGCGGCAGGCGTTGACGCGGGCGCGGGGGCAGCCCCGGCAGCCATGGCCGGGTGATGGGCGGCGTGCGGGTCGGCCTGCTGGGCCCATGCCGGGGCGGCGAAGCTGACAAGCACCAAGGCGAGACTGAGTGCGCGAATCGATTTCATGATCAACTCCTTTTGAATAAGCAGATCAGGGCCGGACGCAGTGCCTCGCGCCAGGCCGATCGTCGGTGCCTGATTGTGCGCTTGCCCAGGTAGCAGTGCCCTCAAGTTCGAACACCACTGGGCCACATGAACACCAACCCCGAGGACCCCCGGCAGAACCCGTGTTCCGTCGACTGCTCGGGCGCGGCCGCCGATCGACGACTGGAATCGCGAGTGCTTTTGTTTCACGGTCGATCCGCGGATCTTGCACGCGCAGACTGGATGCCACGCTCGGCGCGCACGGATTGCCGCAGGACTTCGCCGAATCGCACCCGCACTTGTTCTCGGCGCTGCCCATCTACGTTTCCCGACGCCACATCGAGCAGGTGGCGAAGGTGGTCCTCGCCATCGAGCAGGTAACGGCGTTGCCCGGCTACCAGGCGGCCGTCATGGCATGGGCGCCGGAGATTGCCGCCTTCGATCCGGGCTCGCCCGGCGGCCTGCTCGGCCTGGACTTTCATCTCGGTCCCGATGGGCCGCGACTGATCGAGATCAACACCAATCCCGGCGGCGTGTTGCTGAACGCACTGCTCGGCGAGGCGCAACACGCCTGCATGCCCGGACTGACCATGCCGCCGACCGATCCGGGGCAAGTCGAGGAAGCGGTGATGGCGGCGATGCTTGCCGAATGGCGACTGCAGCGCGGCGACGCGCCGCTGGCTTTTATCGCCATCGTCGACGAGGCCCCGGCGCAGCAATACCTGTACCCGGAATTCGTGCTGTTCCGGGAGTTGTTCCGCCGGCACGGCTATCGCGCCGAGATCTGCGAGCCCGGCGACTGGTTCGCAACGGTAGCCGTCTCCGCCTCGGCGGCGCTCCGGTGGATTTCGTCTACAACCGGCTGACCGATTTCTCCCTGCAGCAACCGAGTCACGCAATCCTGCGCGACGCCTACCTGTCGGGGTCCATCGTGCTCAGTCCGCACCCGCGCGCCCACGCGCTGTATGCGGACAAGCGCAACCTGGGCGTGCTGGGCGATCCGGCGCTCCTGCAAGAGGCGGGCGCCAGCCAGCACTGCATCGATTCCCTGTCCGAGGCGATCCCGCCGACGCGGTTGCTGACGCCGGAGAACCGCGAGTCGATGTGGGCCGATCGCCGCCATCTGTTCTTCAAGCCGGCGGCCGGATTCGGCAGCAAGGCCAGTTACCGCGGCGACAAGCTCACCCGCAAGGTCTGGGACCAGATAGCCCTGGGAACCTACGTGGCGCAGGAAATCGTCGCTCCCAGCGAGCGCCACGTCGCCGAGGACGCGGATCCGCTGAAGGTCGATATCCGCTGCTATGCCTATCGCGGCGAGGCTGTGTTGTATTCGGCCCGCATGTACCAGGGCCAGACCACCAACTTCCGAACGCCTGGCGGGGGCTTCGCGCCGGTGCTGACCAGCAGGCAGGCGCCTGGCCCGGGTTGAGCGGCCATCGGTGCAGCCGAGGTTCACAAGCGGCAGGCGATCCTCTATCTTGGAAAATTCCCGCAGCAAGACAAACACGTCGCTGCGCGTCCGGAGTTGGATATGACACTCGGCAACAAGATCAACAGATTCAACGCCACCCCGGGCAGCGCGGCCGGATTGGCCGGCCTGTGCCTCAGCCTCGCCTGCATGGCGGCCCACGGCCAGTCGGCGGTTCCGGCGCCGGCTGCGAACCTGCCGATAGCCCAGATAGCCGAATCGCTGGCCGGCAGTTACGCCGAGCAGCAGATGCAACGCCTCGAGAAACTCGGCGACCGCGACAGCCTGATCGCGGCCACCCTGATCGGCCTGCCCAATGCGGAAGGCGCGACGCCGGCCAAGGGCCAGGCACAGGTCCTGCAGAAACTGGTCGCGGCTTTTCCCGAGGACCCGCTGGCGCTCTACACGGCCGCGTTGATCTGCCAGGCGCAGACACAGCCCTGCGCCAAGTCCGGATACCAGGAACGACTGCTGAAGGTCGCGCCGGACAACGTGATCCATTACCTGGTGCGGCCGAACGGCGGCAAGCCAAGCGCGGCCCAGGTGCATCTTGCGGCTGCAGCCGGCAAGGCGGACTCGCATTTCACCGAATTGCTCGGCATCGTGCGCAAGGCGCTGGCCGATCAGCCCGCGGTCGAAGGGGCCGGAGCGCTGGCGGGAAGCAAGGAGTTGGCCCTGATCCTGCGCCAGAACGAAGTGGATTCGGTGCCCTGGCCGAAGCTGGCTCCGACCACCGAAACCTGCAACGTGAAACTCGCCGCCGATGCCGCGCAGGATCCGACCCTGCACGCGGACTGCCTGGTGGTGGGCCTGGCCCTGTACTTCGACGCAGGACAGAGCATGGTCGCCCGCAGTTTCGGCGGCAGCATCATCCGTCGCTTCGCGCCCGGCACGCAGTCGGCCATCGACGCGGCGGCGTTCCGGCGCCAGTATGTATGGATGAGCGAGGCGCCGAATCCGGCGACCACCGCCGCGAAGGAACAGATCAACGAAGACCAGGTTCTGTACGGCGAATGGGAAGCCTTCCAGCGCCATGCCGAACGCAGCGGCATGAAGCGCGAGCCGCCGGCCGACTGGGTGCCGAAGAATCCGGATTTGCTGCTGTTGCCTGAGCAGAGAAAGCCGTAAGGGCAAGCCCCGTCCGGGACCGGCTCAGGCGCGACCCTGCGCCTGCAAGCTGGCGAATTCCTCGTCGGTGAACAGGCGAGAGCGCACCAGGAAGCGCACGCCTTCGCCGTTCTCCAGCGAGAACATGCCGCCGCGTCCGGCCACCACGTCGATGATCAATTGCGTGTGCTTCCAGTACTCGAATTGCGACGCGCTGATGTAGAACGGCACGCCGCCGATCTCGCCCAGCTTCACGTCGCGATCGCCGACGATGAAGTCGTCCTGCGGATAACACATCGGCGAGGATCCGTCGCAGCAGCCGCCGGACTGGTGGAACAGCAGCAACCCGTGCCTGCCCTGCAGCTTCTTGATCAGCTGCAGGGCAGGCAGCGTCGCCACGACCTGGGTGGTATCCAACACTGAGTCGCCTGGGAGGGAGGCGATCAGAAGAACCCCAGGGCCTTGGGCGAGTAGCTGACCAGCAGGTTCTTGGTCTGCTGGTAGTGGTCGAGCATCATCTTGTGGTTCTCGCGGCCGATGCCGGACTGCTTGTAGCCGCCGAAGGCCGCGTGCGCCGGATAGGCGTGGTAGCAGTTGGTCCAGACGCGGCCGGCCTGGATGGCGCGGCCGACGCGGTACAGGCGGCCGGCGTCGCGGCTCCAGACGCCGGCGCCCAGGCCGTAGAGCGTGTCGTTGGCGATCGCGATCGCTTCGGCCTCGTCCTTGAAGGTGGTCACCGACACCACCGGGCCGAAGATCTCCTCCTGGAAGATGCGCATCTTGTTGTGGCCCTTGAACACGGTCGGCTGGATGTAGTAGCCGCCCTCGAGGTCGCCGGCGATCACGTTGCGCTCGCCGCCGATCAGCACTTCGGCGCCTTCCTGCTTGCCGATGTCGATGTAGCTGAGGATCTTCTCCAGCTGCTCGCTCGAGGCCTGCGCGCCGAGCATGGTGTCGGGATCGAGCGGATTGCCCTGCTTGATCGCCGCCACGCGCTTGAGCACGCGCGCCATGAATTCGTCGTAGATCGATTCCTGGATCAGCGCGCGCGACGGACAGGTGCAGACCTCGCCCTGGTTGAGGGCGAACAGCACGAAGCCCTCCACCGCCTTGTCGAGGAAGTCGTCGTCCTCGGCCATCACGTCGGCGAAGAAGATGTTCGGCGATTTGCCGCCCAGTTCCAGCGTCACCGGAATCAGGTTCTGGCTGGCGTACTGCATGATCAGGCGGCCGGTGGTGGTCTCGCCGGTGAAGGCGATCTTGGCGATGCGGTTGCTCGAGGCCAGCGGCTTGCCGGCCTCCAGGCCGAAGCCGTTGACGATGTTCAGCACGCCCGGCGGCAGCAGGTCGCCGATCACCTCGGCGAATACCAGAATGCTGGCCGGCGTCTGCTCGGCCGGCTTGAGCACCACGCAGTTGCCGGCGGCCAGCGCCGGCGCCAGCTTCCAGATCGCCATCAGGATCGGGAAATTCCACGGGATGATCTGGCCGACCACGCCGAGCGGCTCGTGGAAGTGATAGGCGATGGTGTCGCTGTCGATCTCGCTCAGGCTGCCTTCCTGCGCGCGGATGGCGCCGGCGAAATAGCGGAAGTGGTCGATCGCCAGCGGCATGTCGGCGGCCATGGTCTCGCGGATCGGCTTGCCGTTGTCCCAGGTCTCGGCGAACGCGAGCAGCTCGAGGTTCTGCTCCATCCGGTCGGCGATCTTGTTGAGGATGATCGCGCGCTCGGTGGTCGAGCTCTTGCCCCAGGCGTCCTTGGCCGCATGCGCGGCGTCGAGCGCGAGCTCGATGTCGTCCTTGCCCGAGCGCGCGATGCGCGTGAACACCTGGCCGGTGACCGGGGTGACGTTGTCGAAGTACTCGCCACCGACGGGCTCGACCCATTTGCCGCCGATGAAGTTTTCGTAGCGCGCTTTGAATATGGCGCTCGGATCGGTGGCTCGCGTGTTGGCGCTGGTGACGGCGTTCATGTTCATGCTCCTGGGTTGATGTGGTTTTTCCACGCTGTACCCGATGTCATTGCAAGGCCTGTGCCACGGCTGCGACAAAAAGGCGCAGAGCGCGTACTGAAGCCTTGATAAGAGCATTTCCTCTAATTCGTGCTGCGCCGCAGCACGCGACTTCATTGCGAATTAACCGGGACTGTGTTTTCAATCGGTACAACGGCTGCAACAGCTGTCGCAATTTGCGACACCGGAGAAAGACATGGACCACCTCGCTTCCTCGCCCGAACTGACCCGGGCACGCCATGCCTTCTTCGAAAAGGGCAGCGCCTCGAGTGGACTGATTCCCGAGAACATCCTGCAATCGTGGCGGCGTTGCCGCAGTCTCGGCCTGCCTGCCGAGCGATCGCCGCGCATCGAGCCGGTGCCCGCGGCGCGCCTGAAGGAAATGCGCGAACGCAATGAACGCCTGTGGCGACTGGCGCGCGCGGAACTCGAGGTACTGGCCGCCGACGCCGCCGCCACCGGAAGCATCGTCGTGCTGACCGACAACCAGGGCTGGATCCTGGATGCCGAAGGCAGCCCCAAATTCCTCGACCGCGCCGGTCGCGTGGCGTTGATGCCGGGCGCCTGCTGGAACGAATCGCGCACGGGCACCAACGCGATCGGCACGGCGATCGTCGAGGGTCGTTCCGTGGAAGTGCGCGGCGGCGAACATTACCTGGCGCCGCATGGAATCCTTACCTGCTCCGCCGCGCCGATCTACGATCCGTTCGGCCAGCTGGTCGGCGTGCTCGATATCTCGGGCGATGCCAGCGACCAGCACATGCACGCGCTGGGCCTGGCCAAGCTGGCGGTCGCCAACATCGAGCATCGCTACTTCGAGGACGGCATCGTCGATGGCGAGCTGTTGCGCCTGCACAGCGACCCGGGCGCGCTGCGTTCCTCGCGCGAAGGCCTGTTGGCGTTCCGCAAGGGTCGGCTGGTCGCGGCCAACCATGCCGGACTGCAGTTGTTCGGATTGAATCGGGAGGCGCTCGGCAAGACCCGCTTCGACAGCCTGTTCGAGGATTCCATCTCGCGACTGCGCGACGATGGCGTGTTGCTCGATCGGCAGGGACGAGCGCTGTTCGGGCGCGTGCACGATGCCGAGGCGGACCGTCCCCGCCGGCCATCGACGCGCGCACCGATCACGGTTTCCGGGGTCATCGCCGCGGGACAGGCGGAGGCGATGTTGTTCGACCAGGACCAGGAGATGGAACTCAAGCGCGCCTGCCGCGTGCTCGATGCCGGACTGCCGGTGCTCGTGACCGGCGATACCGGCACCGGCAAGGAAGTGTTCGCGCGCGAACTGCACCGGCGCTGCTCGCGCGCAGGCATGCCGTTCGTCGCGGTCAACTGCGCGGCGCTGCCGGAAGGATTGATCGAGGCCGAACTGTTCGGCTATGAAGGCGGCGCCTTCACCGGCGCGCGCCGCAACGGCAGTCCCGGACTGATCCGCCAGGCCGACGGCGGCGTGTTGTTCCTCGACGAGATCGGAGACATGCCGCTGGCCCTGCAGCCGCGATTGCTGCGCGTGCTGCAAGAGCGCGAGCTTTCGCCGCTCGGCGGCGGCAAGCCGGTGAAGCTGGATTTCGCCCTGGTCTGCGCCACCCACCAGGACCTGGAAGCGGCGATCGGCCAGCAGCGCTTTCGCGCCGATCTGTATTACCGCCTGGCTCACCACTGCATTCGCATCGCCGCATTGCGCGATCATGCCGACCGTGCGGAGGTGGTGCGCACCTTGTGGAGCCGCATGGCGCACGGCCGCCGCCTGGGCGAGCAGGCGATCGCCGCGCTGGCAGCCTACGCCTGGCCGGGAAACCTGCGACAGTTGTCCGCCTGCCTGCGAACGCTGGTCGCGTTGAGCGACGCCGGCGCGTTGGTGGATGTGGATTCCCTGCCGACCTACCTGCGCGATGCGCCGGCGCGTTCCGTCGCCGCGTACGAAACATCGGCTGCCACGGCGGGAACCGTCCGGCTGGATACGCTGGCCGAATCGGCGATGCGCGAAGCGCTGCAGGCCTGCAACGGCAATGTCGCACAGGCCGCGCGCCGACTCGGCGTCAGTCGAAGTACGCTGTATCGGCGCCTGGGCAGTGATCCACGCGCAGGCGCCTAGGGCCTTGGCCGACCGATTCCGCGGCGACTACGGCGCGCCGGGCAGCACCGCGAGCGCATAGCCCGCGTTGGGCACGTATTCAATCCAGGCGGCCTGCCCACCCGCGGCATCGAGCTTTCGACGCAGCCGGTGCACCACCTGTTTCAGCGATTCACGGTCGGCGGCGTCGCGGTCCGACCAGACGAACTCGATCAGCCGGTCCGCATCGACCGGGCGGCCGCGATGGCTGAGCAGCATGCGCAACAGGCGTAATTCGAGTTGCGAGAGTCGAAACGGCGGATGCTCGGCGACCATCGCCTCGCTGCGCTCCAGGTCGATCGACAGCGGGCCCAGTGCCAGGACCGAATCCTCCATCGGCTCGGTGCCCCGGCGCAGCAGCGAGCGCACCCGCGCCAGCAGCGCGCGCGGACTGAACGGCTTCTTGAGGTAGTCGTCGGCACCCAGGTCGAGCCCGCGCACTTCGTCTTCCTCGGCGCTGCGCACCGTCAGCATCATCACTGGTACCTGGCTGTGCTTGCGCAGTTGCTCGAGGACCTTGAAGCCATCGAGCAAGGGCAGGTTCACGTCCAGGATGACCAGTTCGGGCGTGTGATCGCGCAGCCGCCGCAGGGCCTGTTCGCCATCGAATGCGGTCACCACCTCGTAACCGGCGCCGGTCAGCGCGAAGCGCAGCAGGCCAACCAGCTCGACATCGTCATCGACGATCAGGATGCTCATGCCTGCTTGTCCAGAGGCAACACGATGCCGATGCGGGCACCGTGGCGCTGCACCGGCGCGGCGAGCTTCACCTCGCCGCCATGGGCCACCACGATGGCATGCACGATCGCCAAACCGAGTCCGGTGCCGCGCTGGCTTGGCTCCTCGTGCGGCGAGCGCTTGAACGGCGCGAACAGGTCGCGGCCTTCGCTCAAGGGCGGCAATCCGGCGCCCTCGTCCTCAACCCAGACAGTCACCTGCTCCTGCGTCCACTCCATCTCCACCCACACCGTGGTCTGGTCCGGGGCGAACTTGTTGGCATTGGCCAGAAGATTCACGATCACCGAAGACAGCCGCTGCGAATCGCCCGTCAGCATCGGACCCGGCCTGAGATTCGGCACGACGCGCTGGTCGCGTTGATCGATCAGCGGCTGCATCAGTTCGATGGCATCGGCGACGACGGCCGCGAGGTCGACGGGCTGCTTTCGCAGGCGCATCTCACCGCTCTCGATGCGAACGCTGTCCAGCAGATTGTCGACCAGCTGCGACAGCCGCATGGTGCCCCGGTATTGCGCGTCGGTAAGCCGGATCGCGACGGCGTCTGAGCTGGTGCGCAAGTGATCGCGCAGGAGTTCGATCGAGGCGATCTGGGCCGACAAGGGTGTCTGGAACTCGTGCGAGAGATTGGCCAGTATCCGGTCGCGCATGGCGCGCGCCGCCTCGGTGGCGTTTTCCTCGCGCACCACCAGGATCTGTCGGCCATCGCTTGCAGCCAGCCGGCGCACGATCAGCTGGCGCATCGTCTCGGCGGCGGTGCAGCGCTCCAGCTGCGCTTGCCCGACGGGAAGCGACGCAGTTGGGTGATTGTCCTGGCTTTGGTCGGGCAACAGGATCGCGTCCGCGGGCTGGCCGAGGACGTCCTCGCGGCTGCGCCCGACCAGCGCCAGGAATTGCCGGTTGGCGTAATGGATCAGATGGTTGGCGTCTACGCCGACGATGCCTTCGTCAACGCCGTCCAGCACGGCATCGAGTTCCTCGCGCTGGTTGCGCTCGGTGGCCGTCAGCGTGCCCACCCGCTGGCGCATCTGCTCGAGGCTGGCCGCGAGCGCCGCCGGCTCGGCGAGGAAGGTCACCGGCGAAGGCACCGGCGTATCGAGATCGCCGCGGCCCAGCCGTTCCGCATCCAGGGCCAGCTGCGCGAACGGCCTGGAGATGCGCGCGGCCAGCACGATGGCCAGGCCCAGCGCCAGCACGACGGTCACCAGCCCGGATAGGCCAAACGCGGCCAGCCACTCGACGATCCGTCGCTCGACCCATTCCTGGTCGACGGTGGCGCTGAGCAAGGCGCTGGCACCGCCGGCTTCATCGCGTATGCGCATGATGCGGGCGGCCGCGACGTCGCCGATCGCACCAAAGGTGTCCGGCTCGCCGGTGACGGAAACCTGGCGCAGGACCCGGGTCCAGGCGTCTTCCTTTCCGGTCGCCGGGCCAGGGATCGGCAGCAGCTCGGCGTTGACCAAGCTGGTCGTGGGCCTCACGTCCAGACGGTCGCCAAGTTTTTCGGCGACCACGATCGAAGCCTGCGGCAACGAGCGCACTTCCCGATGCAGGACGCGCCACGCGATGCCCTTCTGGTCGAAGGCCAGGCCCGTGTTGAAGCCTGGCGGAGCGATGCCGAACTCGGCAATGGTGTTGCCGCCCAGTTGCACCCGGACGTATTCGATGTCGCTGGTCTTGTGGAAATTCCTGACCAGCGCCCTGGCTTTGGTCATCTGGCGTCGCTGCAGGTAGAAGCGAAGCGTCGGCTGCTGCGCCAGCAGGTCCGCCGCGACGCTCATCTCGCGGTTCCACGACTGAAGCTGCCGGCGGGCGTCCGAGCCGACCCGCTCGGCCTCGGAGCGCGCCTGGGCAACGACCGCCGAGCGGATGGTGCCCACGCCGGTCGCGAGCAGGAGCACCGCGAACAGCAGCACCAGCCCGACATGGCTGACCAGCAGGAGCTGGGATAAGCGTCGACTTGTCGACATGCGCGAAGGACCCACCGGAACCAGCCTACGATGCCAGGCCAGCGGATGCGGCCTGCGGAGCCGGCATTATGATTGAAACCCGGCCGTGGCTCGGACTTTCGCGAGCCAGAAAAGAAAAAGGCCAGTCTCCACCCTGCAGGGAGACTGGCCGCTACCCACCAGCAACTGGTCTAGACAGCGCGGCGGACGAGCCCAAATTAGCGCCATGCCTCGCGGCTGTCAGTTATGGCGGGGTTATAGGCGGTTGCCGACGCGTGTAGCCGTTCAGCCAGGGCGGCCCTGGCCTGGTTTTCCCGTGGGCAGACCAGGCCCCGACCGGCCAGCGCGCCGATGCGTTAGGTCAAGGCAGTTGCGGCCACGACGACGCATCGAGGGTGTCGCGGTAGGCATGCCAGCAGGCGTAGGCCAGCCACGGCATGATCACCACCAGGCCGAGGAACGCCGTAGCGAAGCCGAGCGCGGTCAGCAGCGCAAGCGTGGCGGCCCAGCACAGCATGGTCCGCTTGTTGCGCAGCACCGCCTGTACCGAGGAAATGCAGGCGGTGACCATGTCGACATCGCGGTCGGCGATCATCGGCAGCGAGAACACCGTCACCGCAAAGGTGAAGGAGGCGAACACCGCTCCGATCGCCGAGCCGATCAGCAGGAACTCAAACAGCGTGCGCTGGTCGCCCGGCTCGATGGTCACCAGCGCACTGACGATCATCCCGGCCCGCGACCACAGCAGCAGGATCACCACTTGCCCGAGAGCGAACACTCCGGCCTGCCCGATCACCCGCTTGGCCAGCACGAAAGAATCGCGCAGGCGCGGTTGCCGCCCGGCCTCGAGCGCGCGGCTGACGCAGTACAGGCCGACACCCAGCAACGGCGCAATGAACACGAAGCCCGACAGCAGCGCCGCCAACAGGGCAAAACGCCCGAGCGACCAGGCCAGCGCCGATACCGCCACGCTGATCAGCGCGATCACGCCGCCGAACAGCAGCGACAGCGCCGGCGCCTGCATGAAATCGTGCCAGCCGCGTCGCAGCCAGTGGCCTACCTGCCGCGGTGCCACCGTGCGGCAAGGCACCGCCAATGGGCGCTGGTCGGAAGCGCCGGCATCCGGGGAATCATTTCGGTCGATCGTCATCGAACAACTTCCCGGGATTCATTATTCCGGCCGGATCCAGCACGGCGCGGATGCCGCGCATGATATTGATCTCCGCCGCGCTGCGCGCGCTGCCCAGTGCCGCCTTCTTGACCAGTCCGATGCCGTGCTCGGCCGAGATGCTGCCGCCGTGCGCGGCCAGTTTGTCGGCCAGCACGTGGGTGACCTGCTCGCATTGGCGGATGAACGTGGCGTCATCGAGTTCGGCGGCCTTGACGATGTTGATGTGCAGGTTGCCGTCGCCGATGTGGCCGAACCAGACCACGTCGAACTCCGGATATTCGCGCTCGAACAAGTCCTGCATCTCGCCCAGGAAGGCGGGGACGACGCGAGATGCGCATCGAGATGTCGTTCTTGTAGGGCCGGTAGCGGCGCCAGGCTTTCGGTGATGCCCTCGCGCAGCCTCCACATCGTCGCGCGCCTGCGCGTCGCTCTGGCTCATCACGCCATCGGTGACCCAGCCGGCTCCAGCGCATTGTTCGAACACTTCCAGGGCAACGGCCTCCGCGCGTTCGTCGGCCGAATCGAACTCGGTCACCACGTAATACGGCGACGCGCCATCGAACAGGCGGCTTGGCGCCATGCGCGAGCACATGATGCAAGGCGCGATCGGTGAAGAACTCGAAGGCGCCCAGGGTCAGCCGCGAACGGCACAACTCGAACACCTGCATCAGCGCGTCCATCGCCGGCAGCGCGAACACCATCACCTGCTAGCGGCGGCGGCGCATCGGTCAGCGCGCAGCGTGGCTTCGACCACCAGGCCCAGCGTGCCTTCCGAGCCGATGACCAGATGGCGCAGGTCGTAGCCGCTGGCGTCCTTGATCAGGCCGCGATTGAGATCGAGCAGGCTCGCCGTCGCCGGTCGACCAGCTTCAGCCCGGCGACCCACTGGCGGGTATTGCCGTAGCGGATGACCCGGATGCCGCCGGCATTGGTCGCGATGTTGCCGCCGATCTGGCAGGAGCCGCGCGCGCCCAAGTCGACCGGGTACAACAAGCCCGCGTTGCTGCGCGGCTTCGCTGCACGGTCTGCAGGGCGACGCCCGGCTGCACGGTGAGGTAGCGGTCGACCGGATCGAAATCGAGTATGCGGTTCATGCGCTCGAAGCTGACCACCAGTTCGCCGTTGGCCGCCACGGCGCCGCCGGACAGGCCGGTCCGGCCGCCCGAGGGCACCAGCGCCACGCCCGACTCCACCGCCCAGCGCACGATTTCCTGCACGTCCTCGATGCTCGAGGGGAAGGCGATCGCCAGCGGCGCCGGCGTCCAGCGCCGCGTCCAGTCCCGGCCGTAATGCTCCAGATCGCCGGCGTCGGTGCGGATCTGAACCTGCGGCGCACGCTGTGCGAGTCTTGAAAGTGCCGATGAGCTCATGGCGAAATCGTGGCGTAGGAAGGCAGGTCAGATTCTGGCATAGTCAGGACGAGGGAGCCGGCGACGTCCGATCCCCGGGCCAGATTCTCCCGCAGCCCGCCCCGCCTTCCAAAAGTAGTCCCGAACCAACCATGAAGAGAACCTCATTTCCGAAGCAGGACATCCGCGTCCTCCTGCTTGAAGGTATCAGCCAGAGCGCAGTCGATGTCGTTCATCGCGGCCGGCTATACGCAGATCGAGCGCCACGAGAAATCCCTTCCCGAAGCGGAATTGAAACGCCGGATCGCCGATGCCCACTTCGTCGGGATCCGCTCGCGCACGCAGCTCAACGCCGAGGTGTTGGCCGAAGCCAGGCGCCTGCTCGCGATCGGTTGTTTCTGCATCGGCACCAACCAGGTCGATCTCACCGCCGCCAAGCTGTCCGGCGCGCCGGTATTCAACGCCCCGTATTCCAACACGCGCAGCGTGGCCGAACTGGTCATCGCCGAAACCATCCTGTTGTTGCGCCGCATCCCGCAGAAGAACGCCGAGTGCCATCGCCATGGCTGGTCGAAATCGGCGGCGGGCAGTTTCGAGGTGCGCGACAAGGTGCTGGGCATCGTCGGCTACGGCCATATCGGCACGCAGGTGGGACTGCTCGCCGAGGGCCTGGGCATGCGGGTCATCTACCACGACATCGAACGAAAGCTCTCGCTTGGCAACGCCCGTCCGGCAGTGGATCTCAATGATCTGCTCGAACGCGCCGACGTAGTGACCCTGCACGTGCCGGAAACGCCGCAGACGCTGCGGATGATCGGCGCCGCGGAAATGGCGCGGATGCGTCGCGGCACGGCCTTGATCAACGCGTCGCGCGGCACGGTGGTGGACATCGACGCGCTCGCCGCGACACTGCGCTCCGGCCACCTTTCCGGCGCCGCGGTCGACGTCTTCCCGATCGAGCCGAAAGGCAACGACGATGCCTTCGAATCGCCGCTGATCGGCATGGACAACGTGATCCTGACCCCGCATGTGGGCGGCAGCACGCTTGAAGCGCAGGACAATATCGGCATCGAAGTCGCCTCGAAGCTGGTCCGCTACAGCGACAACGGCTCGACCCTGTCGGCGGTGAATTTCCCGGAAGCGGCCTTGCCGGAACATCCGGGGTGCCGGCGCCTGCTGCATATCCACCGCAACGTACCGGGCATGTTGTCGCGCATCAACGAGGTGTTCTCGAAGGAGAACGTCAACATCGAAGGCGAATTCCTGCAGACCGATTCGCACATCGGCTACGTCGTGATCGACGTGGCGGTGGAGGAGGAGCGCGCGACCAGCCTCAAGGAAGCGCTGGCAGCGATCCCGGGGACCTTGCACGCGCGCGTGTTGTATTGATGACCCGCGCCCTGCCCGGAAACCAGAGCCAGGGCAGGTAAGTGGTGGGCCCACCAGGACTCGAACCTGGAACCAAGGGATTCGCGTATCCCAACCGTTTCCGGATGGCGCGGACTATCTCTTCACCCTCGACTTTCGTCGGTGCGGGTGCGGGACGCTCGAGCCTGTCATCAAGGGCTCGGCGCTGTGGCAGCCCTCAGGTAGTCTCTGCACCTTCCGGCGGTGTACCGCCGGCTTGGCTCAGGGTTACCACCGGCCGAACCGCTGAGGCTTCCCTGAATTCATCCCGTTCCCGTCCGGCCCTTACGGACCGGCGGCACCTTTCGATGAGTCCCCTGCTCTAACCATTGAGCTATAGGCCCTGAATCTTCGCGAACATATTAGGTCAGGCTCCGAAAACAAGCCAGTTAATTTAGCTTATGATCATGTTCATATGCTAGCTATCGCTTGCGCGACATGCACCAAGAAGCTCGTTGGCCGCCAGCGCAGATTCTGCTCGCGCAAGTGCAAGAACGACGACACCAACAACCGACACCAAAGCTATCTGGCGCAAGGCGCGAGGGGCTTGGAGCGCAAACTGGCTTTGCTCAAGAAGTTCGGCAGCAAGTGCTTGAAATGCAGCTACGATCGAAACTCGGCAGCGCTCACATGGCATCACCGAGATCCGAAACTCAAATCGTTCGAGCTGGATATGCGCTCGCTTTCAAACCGCAGCGAAGCGGCCATCGCAGCAGAGGCGATGAAGTGCGACCTGCTCTGTGCCAACTGCCATGCTGAGACCCATTTTCCGCATTTTGCGAAAGCACTGTAAGCTTGCGGCGGAAGCGATTCGCTAGCTGTCCGATGGCGCAGGACGCGACGACCAGTGGATGTGCACGATCTTCCAGCCCTGCGCCGTTTTCCTCAGCACCATGGTCTCGGTGCCCAGGCTGGACGTGGTCTTCCCCGCCTTGTCGTGGCTGACGGTGCTCTCGGTGCCGACCCAGGCGATCTCGCCCACCACGCGCGCCTGGCGATATCGCAAAGTCTGGCGTGAATCCTTCATGTAGTCGGCATCGGCTTGCGCATGCTCGGCCAGGTACTGGTCGCGACTACGCTCCGAGCCACCGCTTTCCAGCACCAGCACGTCAGGATCGAGCAACGCGCCGGCCTGGTCGATTCGCGCGGCCTTGATCGCAGCGGAGAATGCGTCGACCGCGGCCACCGCTTCCTGGGCAGCAGGCTCGATGTCCTGCACGAAGTCCGGGGAGGCATTCGCGGCCGAAAGCGGCCCCGACAAGCCGGCAAGAATCATCATCGACAAGGCCAGGCTTGCTGCTCGCATGGAAAATCTCCGCGGGTGGACTGCCGCCATTGTGCCCGTGCCAGCCGCAAGCGCGAATGACCGCGTTAGTATTGCGCCATGACCGACCCCAGCAAGCCGCAACGGCTGCCCGATGGCTTCATCGAGCGCGGCGCCAGCGTTACCCGACTCGAGGCTTTCGTCGATGCGGCCTTCGCCTTCGCGGTGACTTTGCTGGTGATTTCGCTGGACACGATTCCCTCCAGCATCTCGGCGATGGTCAACGCGCTCAAGGGGGTACCGGCCTTCGCCGCCAGCTTCGCCCAGATCATGATCTTCTGGTCGGCTCACGCAACCTGGAGCCGCCGCTTCGGCCTGGACGATGCGCGCAGCCAACAACTGAGCCTGCTGCTGGTTTTCCTGGTGCTGGTCTACGTGTATCCGCTGAAGATCCTGTTTGGCGGCCTGTTCTTCTGGATCAGCAGGGGTTGGCTGCCGCAGGTGGCCAGCATCGATACCCTGTGGGACCTGCAGATGATGTTCGTGGTCTACGGCATCGCTTTCACCACGCTGTCGCTGTGCATGGCAGGGCTCTACCAACAGGCCTTGCGCGCCACCGTGAGGCCCGCGCTGGAGCCGGCCGAAATCGGCCGGGCCCGCGCCGAAATCGTTCGCTGGATCTACTCCGCACTGGTCGCGGGCATTTCGATGACCTTCGCCCTGCTGCTGCCCGAACATCCATCGCCCTGGATCGTCGGCCTGCCGGGATTGGTCTATGGCCTGCTCGGCTTCACGGGTGCGCTGACGAGGCGAGTTGCCGGACCGGCCGCACCGGATTGAAAGGGAATCCTTCCATGCTCGATGGCGATGTCAGAACCAATCCCGCGGCAAGTGCCCAGACCTTCACGGTGGGCATCGAGAAGACGCCCGTGCATGTGATCGACGATCTGCTGGTCGACCTGCAGCCCACGATCCATGACGCCTGCACCCATGCGATTTTCCGGCCCGAGGACAGGACCAAATATCCCGGCGTCAGGGCCGAACTGCCGACGGTCTATGCGCAAACGATACTTTCGTTCGTCGCCGGGACGCTCCAGGATCTCTACAGGATTCCTTCCGGCTTGAAGCCCAGCTTGAAGGCAGGCTACTTTTCGCTGGTTTCCCGCCCCGTCGAACAATTGTCCCCGCTGCAATGCATGCCGCATTTCGACAGCCATGAGCCCTACTACATTGCGGTGATGCACTACCTCAATCCAGGGGATTTCGGCGGCACTTCCTTTTACCGGCATCGTCCGACCGGATACGAGAACATTACCGCGGCCAGGCGCGACAGCTTCATCCAGTCCGCGCGGCATTACCTGGCCGGGCACGGAGGCCGGCCCCCGCAACGGTATGTAGATGGCAGTGACGATCACTTCGAAAGGCTGGAAGCATTGCCCTACCGGCAGAATCGCCTGCTGGTCTACCCCGGCACCCTGCTGCATTCCGGCAACATCGATCCAAGCCGGGACATCAGCCAGGACCCGCGGACTGGTCGGCTGACGGCCAACCTGTTCATCAATTTCGAATAGCCAGGATCATCCGCTGGCTCTGCCGCCTCCGCGCCGACCTCAGCTGCGGCGACGCAATCCCGTGAACAGCCGGCGCGCCAGCCAGAACAAGGTTCCGAACACGACCATCCCCAGGCCGAGCACCAGCGCCAGCGACAGCCAGGGGTGCGCGAACGCCAGCGACAATCCGGCGAGCACGATCGCATCCTCGCCGAGCGACGCGGTCCAGTTGGATGCCGGTTCCGGCGACAGGTTGATCAATGCACGCGAGCTGCTTTTCAGGATGTGGGTGAAGCTGGCGACGCCCGCGCCGGCCGCCAGCGCGCCCAGGCCCAGGCCGCCATCCGGCGACAGGGTCGCCGCCGCGAGAAAGGCGCCGACGGGAATCCGCAGCAGGGTGTGCAACAAGTCCCAGCCGGAATCCACCCCGGGAATCTTGTCGGCGAAGAACTCGACCAGCGCCAGCGTTCCCGCCGTGCCCAGCACCCAGTACGAGCTGGTCACCTGCAAGGCCTGCGGCAACTCGACCCAGCCGAGCAGGCCGGCAAGGCCGATGCCGAACACAGTCAGGTAGACACGCACGCCGGCAAGGGCGGCCAGTGCAAGTCCGATGGCGAACAGGTGCGCTTCGTTCATTGGATGAGCATAAAAGAAAACGGCCGCGTTGGCGGCCGTTTTCGCGGAACGATTGCGAGGACTTACTCGAGGTCGAGGAAGGAGCGCAGTGTCTCCGACCGGCTCGGATGACGCAGCTTGCGCAGCGCCTTGGCTTCGATCTGGCGGATGCGTTCGCGGGTGACGTCGAACTGCTTGCCGACTTCTTCCAGCGTGTGGTCGGTGTTCATGTCGATGCCGAAGCGCATGCGCAGCACCTTCGCTTCGCGCGGGGTCAGGCCGGCGAGCACGTCGCTGACGGTTTCGCGCAGGCCGATGTTGGTGGCCGTCTCGATCGGCGACTCGACATTGGTGTCTTCGATGAAATCGCCCAGGTGCGAGTCTTCGTCGTCGCCGATCGGAGTCTCCATCGAGATCGGCTCTTTGGCGATCTTCAGCACCTTGCGGATCTTGTCCTCGGGCATCTCCATCTTCTTGGCCAGTTCTTCCGGCGTGGGTTCGCGGCCCATTTCCTGCAGCATCTGCCGCGAGATGCGGTTGAGCTTGTTGATCGTCTCGATCATGTGCACCGGGATGCGGATGGTGCGCGCCTGGTCGGCGATCGAGCGGGTGATCGCCTGGCGGATCCACCAGGTGGCATAGGTCGAGAACTTGTAGCCGCGGCGGTATTCGAACTTGTCCACGGCCTTCATCAGGCCGATGTTGCCTTCCTGGATCAGGTCGAGGAACTGCAGGCCGCGGTTGGTGTATTTCTTGGCGATGGAGATGACCAGGCGCAGGTTGGCCTCGACCATTTCCTTCTTGGCCTTGCGCGCTTTCGCTTCGCCATAGGCCATGGCGCGGTTGATTTCCTTGATGTCGCCCAGCGACAGGAACAGCGCCTTCTCGATGCCGATCAGCTTTTCCTGCTCGCTGACGATCTCGTCCTTGAACTCGCGCATGCCCGACGACCACTTCTGCTTGCGACGGATGACTTCGTCGGCCCAGGCGGTGTTGGTCTCGTTGCCCGGCCAGGCGCGCAGGAAATCCTTGCGCGGCATCTTGGCGCTGCGGGTGGCGATGTCCATGATGCGACGCTCATGGTCCTTGATCGAATTGACCACTTCGCGCAGCTTGCGCAGGAAGCGCGTCCATCTGCACCAGCGGCAGCTTCAGGCGCAGGAACTCCGCGGCCATCTCTTCGCGCAGCTTCAGGGTCTTCTTGTCGGCCGAACCGTACTTGGCGTGCGTCTTCTGGAACTTGCCGTACAGGTTCGTTGCAGCACTTCCATGCGGCGGGCGACTTCGGCCGGATCCGGGCCGGTGTCGACGACGGCGGCTTCCTCGCCGTCCTCGCCTTCCACGGCCTCGACTTCGAGCTCGATGCTGTCGTCGATGATGACTTCCGGGATTTCCTCGACCGGCGGCTTCCAGGTCCAGGAAGCCGGTGACGACTTCGGACAGGCGCTTCTTGCCTTCGATGTGCTGGTCATAGTCCTCGAGCAGCAGCTGGATGGACCACGGGAAACTGGCCAGCGAGGAATGCACCTGGTTCAGGCCTTCCTCGATGCGCTTGGCGATGGCGATTTCGCCTTCGCGGGTCAGCAGCTCGACCGTGCCCATCTCGCGCATGTACATGCGCACGGGGTCGGTGGTGCGGCCGCCTTCGGTATCGAGCGCGGACAGCGCGGCGGCCGCTTCTTCGGCGGCGACGGTGTCGTCTTCGGTGCGGGTCGGGCGTCGCGTCGGACAGCAGCAGCGTCTCGGCATCCGGCGCAACTTCATGCACCTCGATGCCCATGCCGTTGATCATGCCGATGATGTCTTCGATCTGCTCCGGATCGACGATGTCGTCGGGCAGGTGATCGTTGACTTCGGCATAGGTCAGGTAACCCTGCTCCAGGCCTTTGCTGATCAGCAGCTTGATTTCGTTCTGTTGCGCCGGGCGATCGATGGCCATGGAATCTGCCGAAAAGGAAGGGGGATCAAAGGAACCACATAGTATATAGGGCCGGGCGCGCGGATTCCATGCGCTTGATGCGTAAGGCTTTTATCCGGGAGTCAGCTAGTGAGCCGGAATGTAACGGGGCCGTCGTTGCAAAGGCTGACCATCATATGGGCGCCAAAACGGCCGGTTTCAACCCGGGGATGGCGCTCCCGGCAGACGGCCAGCAGGCGGTCGAACCAGAGCCGCCCCTGCTCAGGCGTGGCGGCCGAGGTGAAGCTGGGGCGCATGCCCTTGTTGGTGTCGGCGGCCAGGGTGAACTGGCTGACCAGCAGCAGGCCGCCCCCGGTGTCGGCCAGGGACAGGTTCATCTTGCCCTGGGCGTCGCTGAAGACCCGATAGCCGAGCAGGCGTTCGGCCATCCGCTGCACCCTCGCCTCGTCGTCGCCTGGCTCGACCGCGACCAGCGCCAGCAGCCCGGGGCCGATCTTGCCCAGGCACTCGCCCTCGACTTCGACGGCGGCTTCGGTCACTCGCTGGATCAGGGCAATCATCGGCACATCCTGCGGGGCGGTCCGGCAGGCGTCAACGCGCGGGCCACCGTTTAGACTTGGCCGATGAATGCTGCCTCCCTGCTCGGCCGGCTGATGTTTGCCCTGGCCTGGATTCCCGGTCACCTGCCCCTGGGCGCCCAGCGCCGGCTCGGCGCGGCCGCCGGCCGCTTCACCCACGTCCGCAACCTGCGCGAGGCGAAAGTGGCGCGGCGCAACCTGGAATTGATCGCGCCGGAACTGTCGGCGGAAGAACGCGAGGCGCGGGTCGGCCAGATCCTGTCGCGCCACCGGCAGCAACACCCTCGAGACCCTGCGCGTGTGGACCAACTCGCGCGCCGCGAACCTGGCGCTGGTTCGCCGCGTGCATGGGGAGGAACTGCTTTCGCAGGCGCTCGCCAAGGGCCGCGGACTGATCCTGGCCGCGCCGCACTATGGCAATTGGGAACTGCTGATCGACTACATGGGCTCGCTCGGGCCGTTCTCGCTGGTGTACCGGGTGCCGGAAAAGCCGGCCGGCGATGTCTTCCTTCGCCTGGCCCGCGGCAAACCGAACGTGCAGTTGGTGCCGGCGGAAACCAACGCGATGCGACCGCTGTGGCGCGCGCTGAAGGCCGGCGAAGTGGTCGGGGTCACGCCGGACCAGCAGCCGAAATTCGGCAGCGGCGAGTTCGCGCCCTTCTTCGGCAAGTCGGCGCTGACCCTGAGCCTGATCCCGCGACTGGCCGAACGCAGCGGCGCGCCGGTGCTGTTCGCCTATGCGGAGCCGGTGCCTGGCGGCTTCGACATCCATTTCGAATCGGCGCCCGCCGCCATTGCCAGCAGCGACCTGCTCGAGGCCACCGCCGCCATGAACCGGCGCGTCGAAGAGATTGCGCGGCGCGACCTCGCGCAGTATCAATGGACCTACAAGCGCTTCTCCCGTCGCCCCAAGGGCTCGGGCGAGAAGAATCCCTACCACCCGGACTGCTACTGACATGAGTGAAGCCACTGACGATCAGGCAACGGCTTCAGGCGGCCTGCAGGCGACCGACGGGTGGCAGGCATTCCCCGACGACGCCGCGCAGCTGGCGATGATCGCCGGCACGCTGTGGGGTTTGGGTTTCGGCATCGCGATCGCCGCTTTCGTCGGCTGGCCGTTGCTGACGGCCTGGCCGGTGCTGTCGCTGTTGCCCTCGCTGCTGCTCATGATGGTGCTGGTGCTGGTCATCACGATCGCCGGCATCTGGCTTGGCTACCGGCGCTGGAAATATTCCCAGTGGAAGCTCGACGAGACCGGCATGCACGTCAAGCGCGGCCGGCTGTGGCGCAAGGAGATCCTGGTGCCGCGCTCGCGCGTGCAGCACCTGGATATCGAGCGCGGCCCGATCGAGCGTCATTTCGGACTGGCGACATTGATCGTGCATACCGCCGGCACGCGCACGCATGCGCTTGCGCCAGGCCGGCTTCCTGGACGCCGATGCGGTCGCCTTGCGCGACGCGCTGGTGCCAGCGTCCGGGCGTCACGACGATGTCCTCTGATTCCAACGCCGGTCGCGAGCGGCGCAGGCGGACGGTCCGGACCGCCGGCTGCATCCGCTGTCGTGGCTGTTCACCCTGATCGGACAACTCAAGCAGTTCGCCTTGCCGCTGCTGGTCCTGCTCATCACCGGCAAGGGCAGCAATACCGACCTGTGGGGCCTGTTCGGCGTCGGCGCGCTGATGGTCTGGTCGGTCGCGCAATACTTCACCTACCGCTACCGCATCGAAAGCGACGGCGTGGTGATCCGCAGCGGCTTGTTCCAGCGCAGCGCGCGGCACATTCCGTTCGCGCGCATCCAGAACGTGAGCCTGCACCAGAGCCTGCTGCACCGGCTGTTCAATGTCGCCGAAGTGCGGCTCGAATCGGCCGGCGCGGCCAAGCCCGAGGGCCAGATGCGCGTGTTGCGCCTGGATGCCGCGCACGAACTCGAGCAACTGGTCCGCACGCGTGGCGCGGCGACGGCGGCCGCATCGGCCAGTGCATCGACACCGACCGAAGCGCAAAGCGAGCTTCTGCTGGCCTTGCCGGTGTCCGAAGTCGTCCGCCTCGGCCTGATCAACAATCGCGGCATGCTGGTGGTCGGCGGCATGTTCGCGGTGCTGGCCCAGACCGGCGACAACATGATTGGCGAAATCTTCAAGGCGCTCGGCCAATGGTTTTCGGGCCAGGCCAGCGCCATGCATCTTTCCCTGCTCGCCGCGGCCGCGGCGGCAGTCTTCCTGTTGTTGGCGGTGCTGCTGTTGCTGCGCCTGCTTTCGGTGGCGATCGCCCTGCTGCAATTCCACGGCTTCCGGCTCAGCGAATCGCAGGGGCGGCTCAGCGTCGAGCGCGGCTTGTTCACGCGGCTGCGCAGCAGCGTGCCGCGCCATCGCATCCAGGCCTACAGCCTCAGCGAAGGCATGCTGCACCGGCTGTTCCATCGGCAAAGCCTGCGCGTGGACACCGCCGTGATGGAAGCCGCGAACGAAAGCCGCTCCTTGCGCGACCTGGCGCCGATAGCGACCCCGGAAGCGATGGACGGCCTGCTGGACCGCCTGCTGCCGGAAAACGCCTGGCCGATCAGCGACTGGCAGCCGCTGCATCCACGCGCCTGGCGGCGAAAATTCACGCTGCCCGTGATCGTCGTGCTACTCGCGACGACCGTGCTTGTGCTACTTCAAGGGACTGCTCGCCCTCGGCCTGCTGGTGGCGCTGCCCTTGCTCTACTGGCGCGCGGTCGTGTGGGCCAGGTATTCGGCGTACTCCGTCAGCCACGGCTTGATCGCGTTTCGCGGCGGCTGGTTGAGCAGGCATTGGCGCTTTGCCGAGAGCCGCAAATTGCAGGCGCTGGAATTCGTGCAATCGCCGTTCGATCGCCGCCATGGCATGGCGACCCTGCGCTTCGATACGGCCGGCGCCGGCGCGATGGAACCCAGCCTGGCCATTCCCTACCTGCCCGAGGCAGAAGCGCGGCGCCTTACGAAAGTCTCTCGAACAGCCTCGGCTCGCCGTCGCGGGCCGCGTCTATTCCGTCCAGAACTGCGGCGTCAGCAGCACCAGCACCGTGAATACTTCCAGCCGGCCGAGGATCATCGCGAAACTGCAGACCCACATCGGAAAATCGCTGAGCTCGTAGAAGTGGATGCCGACCAGCGACAACCCAGGCCCAAGGTTGTTCAGGCAGGCGGCGACGGCGGAAAACGAGGTGACGACGTCCACACCGGATGCGGCCACCACCAGGGTCATGATCAGGAAGCACAGCAGGTACAGCACGCTGAAGCCGGCAACGGAAATCACCACGCTTTCCGACACGCGCTTGCCGCCCACCTTGACCACGAACTGACCCTTCGGATGCACCAGCTGCCGGATCTCGCGCAGGCCCTGGCGCACGATCATCTGCCAGCGCGCGACTTTCATGCCGCCGGCTGTCGAGCCCGAGCAGCCGCCGATGAAGGCCAGCAGCAACAGCAACAGCGGCGCGGCGCCCGGCCAATCCTGGTAGCCGGTGGTGACGAATCCCGTGGTGGTCAGGTTGGCCACGACCTGGAATATCGCATGCCGCAGCGACTCGGACAGCGAACCGAAACGACCGCTCAGCCACAGGCCCACGGTAACCAGCGCAATGGCGATCAAGGCGATGCGCAGGAAAGTCAGCAGCTCCGAATCGGCCTGGTAGTGGGTCAGGGTGGCGCGGCGCCAGGCATACCAGTGCATGCCGAAATTGGCGCTGCCGATCACCATCACCACCACCGCCATGCCCTCGAGCAGCGGGCTGTTCCAATAACCAAAACTGGCGTCGTGGGTAGAGAAGCCGCCCGTGGCGACCGTGGACATCGCATGGCAAACGGCGTCGAAGAAGTTCATCCCGCCCATCCAGAACGCCAGCAGGCAGATCACGTTGAGGCCGAGGTAGACCATCCAGAGAGCGCGCGCGGTTTCGGCGATCCGCGGGGTCATGCGGTTGTCGCGCGTCGGGCCGGTGGTCTCGGCGCGGAACAGTTGCATGCCGCCGATCTTGAGCATCGGCAGGATCGCCACGGCCAGGATCACGATGCCCATGCCGCCGAGGAATTGCAGCGATTGCCGGTAGAACAGCACGCTCTTGGGCAGGTCATCGAGATGGGTGATGACGGTCGCGCCAGTGGTGGTCAAGCCCGAGGTGGATTCGAAAACCGCATCGGTGAAGCTCAGGTGCGGAGCGGCCAGCATGAACGGGATGGCCGTCACCAGGCTGGCCAGGATCCAGATCGCGGCGGTGATCAGGAAGCCGTCGCGCAGGCGCAGGTCGTACTCGGCGCCGCGCACCGGATACCACAGGACGAGGCCGGCCGCGCCGATGGTGAGGAAGCTGTCGAAGAAGGCCGCCTGGCTGGGCTCGCCCAGGTAATGGGCGATCAGCAGCGGCGGGATCGTGATCAGCGAACACAGGGCGATGATCGCGCCGGCGATGCGCTGCATGGCCTGGCGACGTTCGTTCAACTCAGACCCCGGCCTGGAACAAAGCGTTGACCTGCGGCATCTGGCGCTTGTCCATCACGAACAGGATCACGTGGTCGCCCGGCTCGATGACGATGTCATGGTGGGCGATCAGCAACTTGTCGCCGCGCACGATGCCGCCGATGGTGGTCGCCTCCGGCAGGTCGAGTTCCTCGAGCGAGCGGCCGATCACGCGCGAGGTGCGGCGGTCGCCGCGCACTACCGCCTCGATGGCCTCGGCGGCGCCGCGACGCAACGAGTACACGCGCGCCGGCGCGCCCTCGCGGATGTGCGCCAGCAGCGCGCTCAGGGTGACCAGCTGCGGACTGACGGCGATGTCGATGCTGCCGCCTTCCACCAGTTCGGCGTAGGAAGGACGATTGATCAGCGCGATCACCCGCGGGCAGCCCAGGCGCTTGGCCAGCATGGCCGAGAGGATGTTGGCCTCGTCGTCGTTGGTCATCGCCATGTAGACGTCGGTCTGGTCGATGTTCTCCTCGCGCAGCAGGTCTTCGTCGGCGCAATCGCCGACCAGCACGATGGAGTTCAGCAACTCCTCGGCGATGCTGCGCGCCCGCTCGCGGGAGCGCTCGAGCACCTTCACCGAGTAGCGGTTTTCCAGACGTCGCGCCAGCTTGCGGCCGATGTTTCCGCCGCCGGCGATCAACAGGCGCCGCATCGGCCGGCGGTCGATCTGGCGCAGCTCGTTCATCACGGTGGCGATGTTGCGGGCATCGGCCAGGAAGAACACTTCGTCGTCCACCTCGATCACGGTCGAGCCCTCGGGCTTGACCGGGCGCCCGGCGCGGAAGATGGCCGCCACGCGCGCATCGACGTTGGCCGGCAGGTGCTGGCGCAGTTCGCGTATCTCGTGTCCGACCAGCGCGCCGTCGCGCACCGCGCGAACGCCGACCAGTTGCGCGCGGCCGTCGGCGAAATCGAGCACCTGCAAGGCGCCCGGGGTTTCGATCAGGCGCTCGACATGCTGGCAGACCAGTTGCTCGGGGCTGATCGCCGCGGTGACCGCGCTGACGATGCCCAGGTATTCCGGCTCGCGCAGGCGCGCCACCCGGGTGCCGGTCTCGAACAGTTGCTTGGCTACCTGGCAGGCGATCAGGTTGACTTCATCGCTGGAGGTCACCGCCACCAGCAGCTCGGCATCCTCCGCCCCGGCCTGGACCATCACGCTGGGCAGCGAGGCATGGCCGACGATGGTGCGGATGTCGAGCTTCTCCGCCAGCTCGCGCAGCCGCTGGTGATCGGTATCCACCACGGTGATGTCGTTGTTCTCGGTGGCCAGTGCGGCCGCTACCGACGATCCCACCGAACCCGCGCCGAGAATCAGAATCTTCATGGTCACCTTGATCGGCCGCAGGGCCGCCGGATGCGACCGCTATCATAGCCGAGGCGCCGGCAATCAGTTGCCGACGGGGATCGAACGCAGGTCGCCGGCCAGGCTCGGGATGCCGTGCTGCAGGAAGAAATCGCGCGCCCGGGCGGCATAGCCGTCGCGCGCCGTGCCCAGGTCGAACACGCGCAGGTCCGGACGCAGCCAGTGCGCGGCCAGCAGGGCGGTGGAGCCTTCGCCGCAGAGCACGGCGCCCATCGGCAGCAAGGGCAACAGCAGTTCCATCGGCAACAGCGTGGGCAAGGCCTCGGCATTGCCGCCAGCCAACAGGCCGGCCGGATCAGGCTCGACTTCGCGCGGGTGGTACTTGACCGCCACCCGCTGCCCGCGTTCCCCGGCCGCGGCGACGAACTCGGCCAGCGCCCGGCCGAGGGCCGGGTTGGCCCGCATGTGGTTGGAGTGCGGCAGCACCAGGACGATCGCGCACTTTCGCAACGCGGCGCGATCGACCGCGAATTCGTCGGCCGCAAGCGCCGACAGGCGCAGGAAGGGGCGGCCGGTGAACCACGAAGGCGGCAAGCTGCGGCGCGTGCGTCCAGCATCCTGGTCGACCGCCTGCCCGGGAAAGGCCAGCCACGATTCGACGATCCATGGCGAGGTGCCGGCCTGGGCGACCGTATGCCAGCACGGCCCGTAGGTCAGGCGTTTCACCAGCCAGTCCATCCGCCGCCGGAACAACGAGCGAACCCGCACGTCGCCCAGGTAGGTGTAGAGCCCGTCATCGAGGTAGCGCCCGGGGCGCGCCTGCAGTCGCTCGCTGGCCAGGTGCAGGGCGTACTGGGTCTCGACCTTGCGGTCGTTGCCAACCCAGACCGAGTCTGGCTGGAATTCCCGATCGACCCGCTGAAGGGTTGCCAGGGATTCCCGGCGCAGCGCGCGCTTGACCCGGATGCGGTGCACGAAGTCACCGACCTCATGGCGATCGTCGCCTGCCTCGCGCTGGTATTCGGTATAGCGCCCCGGCACGCGATGGATGGCTTCGAACGGGCGGTCGCGCCAACGCAGCAGCAACTGCGCCAGGCGCGGCGCAAGATCGAAGTCCTCGATCAGGACCAGCTGCGCGCGGCCACCCTGCGCGAGCGCCGCGCCAGCGGCCTCGAGCGCGATCATCGGCGTGGAGGCCAGATAGAGGCCGCGGTTACTCATTATTTAAAGCGTTGGCCTGGATTTTCGGTTGGGGGCACAAGACAAGTTTGCCCCAGCCAGCTTAACGGCGGAAGCAGGTGCCGCCGGTCAGGCGCTTGCCCTTACAATCGCCAAAGCTCCCTACGCCTGGCTCGCGCGCCATGTCCAATCCCGACCCGATCCGAATCTTCTGCGGCGGCGACCGCAGCCAGTGGCTGGCCTTCAAGGTGCTCGCCCATTCCATCGGCCGCCATACGGCGCGCCCCTTCGAAATCCGCGTGATCGACAACGGCATCGCGCCGGCGCCTTCCGATCCGCGCAACGTGCCGTACACCAATTTCAGTTTCGCCCGCTTCGCGATTCCCGCGCTGTGCGGCCACGCCGGTCGCGCCATCTACATGGACTCCGACATGCTGGTGTTCAGCGACATCGGCGAATTGTGGGACACGCCGATGGACGGCGCCGAAGATCGCCATCGAGGTCGGCTCGCGCCAGGCAGCACAACCGCAGCAAGCAGGCCGCCGTGATGCTGCTCGATTGCGCGCAACTCGATTGGGAGGTGGAACGCATCGTCGCCGACCTCGGCCGCCGCTACGACTACAACGCGCTGATGTCGGTGGATCCGCTGCTCGAGCCCGGACAGATGCGGGAACTGATCGTCGACCGGCTGGAACGACCTCGATCGCTATGAACCAGGACGCACGCGCAACCTGCATTACACCGAGATCCGCACCCAGCCATGGGTGTATGCGGCGCATCCGCTCGGGCAGCTGTGGGTGGACGAGCTTGCGCTGATGCTCGACTCCGGCGTGATCGGCGAGAGCGAACTGGAGGAGGAGGTTCGGCTTGGCTACCTGCGGCCGTCGCTGCTTCCGCAGTTGGGACTGGGAAGCGAAACGCCCGGCGGGCAGGCCGCGCCCAGGCCAACGTCCCTGGATCCGAAGTTGCTGCTCGCCTTCGACCAGGCCAGCGGCTTCGTCGCCCACAAGGAACTGCTCGCGCGTTTTGCCGAACGCAAGCGCGCCATCGCGAAGTTTCGTTGCGAACAGGCCAGCGCGCGGCATCCGTGGCTGGCGCCATGGCATCGCCTGAGGTTCCGGCTCCGCTACGGCGCCTGATCGACCAGGCCGGCGCCGAAACAGCGCGCGGAAATCGCCGGGCGCGACACCAGGAACCAGTCCCGTCGATTGGCGGCGCCCACGGCCACGACCGCGCCGGCGGCGTCGGAAAAGCACGAGGGCTGCTGCTGCGGCTGCGACAGCAACACGCGCCGGTTCGCCGGATCCTGTTCCAGCCAGGCGACGGCGCGACGCAATTGTTCCGCCGCTGGCTGCTTGAAACCGAACTCGGCGGTGGGGCCGATCGCCTGCAGCAGGTTCTGTTCCTTCCACTGCACCAGGCCGATGACGGTGTCGGGGCCGGCGAGTTCGCGGGCATGGCGCATCAGCGCGCGCGCCGAACTGCTCGGATCGAGCACCGGATGCGCAACCCAGCCATAGCCGCACCAGATCGCCACCAGCAAACAAGCCATGGCCTTCGACGCACCGGCGCGCCCGAACCGCCACGCCGCGACCAGGCCGACCGCTCCCGCCGTCGCCAGCATCCACCATAGCCAGCGCGCCTCGCTGCCCAATCCTCGCTCGACCACCAGGCGCTGCACGAAGTCGGGCGACCAGGCCAGGGCCGCGACGCCAAGCCCGATCAGCAGTGCGCCGAGCAGTACGCACAGGACGAGCAACGCGCGCTGAAAGCCCTTGCGCTCGACCAGCGAAGCAAGGAAGGGCCCGGCCGCCAGCGCGAATGCCGGCAGCGCCGGCAGGATGTACATGTCGCGCTTGCCCGGACTGCTGCTGAAGAAGACCAGCACCAGGATCGCCCACGACAGCGGCAGCCACACCCGCGCATCGCGCCCGCGCCAGGCCTCGCGCCAGTCGCGCCACAGCCACGGCAACGCCAGCGAGAACGGCAACCAGAAAGTGGCGATCACTTCGGCGAAATACCAGAACGGCTTGCGGTGGTGCCAGGCATCGGCGTAACGCGTGGCGGTCTGCTTGAACAACAGGTTGTCCAGGTAACCGCGATGCTCGGGATCGCCGCTGGTCAACGCGAAGTAGACCATCGGCAGCAGCCACGATGCGATCGCGGCCAGGAATGCGAGCGCGCCCAGGCTCCAGCGGGCGCCGTTGCCACTGCCCTGCTCCGCCAATCCCTGCCAGCGATGGCGCCGCATCATCGCGTAGGGCAGCAAAGCCAGCAGCGGCAGGAAGCCGACGCCTTTCAGGATGACGCCCACGCCAGCGGCGAAGCAGCCGGCCCAGAACCATCGCCAATGCGGCCCGAGCAACAGGTGCCGGCACAGGCCATACAGGGCCAGCGTGGTGAACAGGACCAGGGTCGGATCGATCTGCGCGCGCTTGAACTGATAGACGAATTGCAGCGCCGACAACACCGCGATCGCAGCCCACAGGCCGGCGCGGTGATTCCACAGCCGCCGGCCGAGGTCATAGGTCAGCCACAAGGTGCCCAGGCCCGACAGCAGCGAAGGCAGCAGGAAACTCCAGCGCCAGCTGCCGATCAGTTGATGGCTGGCGGCCAGCAGCCAGAAGAAAAGCGGCGGCTTGTCCGGATACAACTCCTGGCCGCGATGCGGGAACAGCCACTGGCCGCTGTCGACCATCTGCTTTGCGACCAGCACGAATCGCGGCTCGTCGGCCGGCCACGGATCGCGCAGGCCATAACCGGCGCCCAGCACCAGCAAGGCAATGAGGAAGAACCAGCCCAACTGCCTGCGTTGCGCGGCGTCGATGTCGGGGAGCGACAACATCCTGGCGTCAGGCCTTCCGAGTCAACAGCGCGTAGAAGAATCCGTCCATGCCGTCCTCGCCGGGCAGGCGCTGCCGGCCGGCGCCGCTGATCCGTCCGAAACGCGCATCCAGCGGTTCGGCCTGCGCACCGGGCGTCCGTTGCAGGAAGGCGGCGACCTGGCGCTCGTTCTCGTCCTTGAGGATCGAGCAGGTCGCGTACAGCAGGCGACCGCCGGGCTTGAGCACCGTCCACAGCGCATCGAGCATCTGCGCTTGTTGCGCCACCAGCGCCGGCAGGTCTTCGGCGCGCCGATGCCATTTCACATCGGGCTGGCGACGGATGATGCCGGTCGCCGAGCACGGCGCGTCGAGCAGGATCGCGTCGAAGTCCATGCCATCGGCCCAGAAATCCGGACGCATCGGCGTCGGCCGCCTTGAGCTCGATGTTCGGCGTCTCCAGGTGCAGGCGCCGAAGCGTCGCGCGAACCTTGCGCAGGCGCCGCTCGTCGACATCCAGCGCGAGCAGGAATCCTTGCTCGCCGACCACGCTGGCGATCTGCGCGCATTTTCCACCGGGCGCGGCGCAGGCATCGAGCACGCGCTCGATCGGGCTGCAAGGCCAGCGCTTCGACCGCGAGCTGCGCGGCGCCGTCCTGCACCAGCACCGAGCCGGCGCGCCAGCCCGGGCAACGATTCGGGCGAGAGTCGCGCGTCGATGCGCAACGCGTGTCGCGGAAATTCAGGCGCGGTCGCTTCGCCGCCCGCATTGAGCAACAGTTTCAGATAGGCCTCGCGGCTGACCTGTTTGTCATTGACGCGCAGCCACAGCGGCCCGGGCTGGTTGTTGTTGTCCAGGATCGCCTGCCTATCCTCGGGCCAGTCGGCGCCGAGCGCCGCGACCATCCAGTCCGGATGCGAGGTCTGCACCGCTATCGATTCCGAGACCGGCAAGGCCTCGCGGGTCGCCCGGCGCAGCAGCGCGTTGATCAGTCCGACCATCGCCGTCCGCCCGACATCGCGCGCGGCTTCGGCGGTGGCGCCGACCGCGGCATGCGCCGACAACTTCAGCTCGTCGATCTGCGCCAGTCCGCACAGCAGCAGGCAATGCACGATGTAGTCGCGATCGCGCAGCGGCCTGGCCAGCCACTGCGACAGCACATGGTCGTAGCGGCGACGGTGACGCAGGACGGCGAAGCAGATCGCCTCGAACAGCGCCCGATCGCGCGGATCGGCGATCTGCGGCAGCACCTGGGCCAGTTCGGCTTTCAGCGAGCGACCTTCGGCCAGCACCGCCACCAGGCTTCGCGCGGCGAGCGCGCGCAGGGCGGCGCCCGGCGACGCGCTCACGGTGACCTCGATTGCAACCGCGCGTTGAGGTAGTCGGCGATCGCGATCGGCCGGCCGCCGTCGCGCTGCACCCGCAACAGGCGCAGTGCGCCTTGGCCGCAGGCGATGTCGATGCCGGCCTTGTTGCTCATCAGCACCGTGCCGGGTGGCTGGCGATGATCGAGCGGCAGGGCCCGCGCGGCGTGGATGCGCAAGCGCTCGTCCGCGACCTGCGCCTCGCAAACCGGCCACGGATGGAAGGCGCGCACGCGATGCGCCAGCAGTTCGGCCGGCTGGGTCCAGTCCAGTCGCGCCTCGGCCTTGTCGAGCTTGCGCGCGTAGGTCACGCCTTCGTCGGGCTGCGGCCGCGGCACCGGGCGCATGCCGGCGCGCAACAGCTTCAGGCCATCGCCGAGCACTTCGGCGCCCAGCGCGGCCAGCCGATCATGCAGGCTGCCGCCGGTATCGTCGTCGGTGATCGGGGTTTCCAGCGAGAGCAGCACCGGGCCGGTGTCGAGGCCCTTTTCCATCTGCATCAGGCACACGCCGGTGCGCTGGTCGCCGGCCTCGATCGCGCGCTGGATCGGCGCGGCGCCGCGCCAGCGCGGCAGCAGCGAGGCATGCACGTTCCAGCATCCAAGCTTGGGGATCGCCAGCACCGACGGCGGCAGGATCAGGCCATAGGCGACCACGATCATCAGGTCCGGAGCCAGTGCGCGCAATTGCTCGCGCGCCGCCGGTGCGCTTGAAGTCGGCGGGCTGGAACACCGGGATCGCGCGCGCGATCGCCTCGAGCTTCACCGGCGACAGGTTCAATTGCCGGCCGCGCCCGGACGGGCGGTCCGGCTGGGTGTACACCGCCACCACTTCGCCCCGTTCCGAGGCCGCGCGCAGGCGGGAACGGCGAATTCCGGGCGTGCCGGCGAAAACGATGCGCAACGCCATCAGGCGGCGTCTTCGGAATCTTCTTCCGCCAGCCGCTTCTGCTTGGCGAGCTTCTTCTTCACCAGTTCGCGCTTGAGCGGCGACAGGTAATCGACGAACACCTTCCCGGCCAGATGGTCCATCTCATGCTGGATGCACACAGCGAGCAGGCCGTCGGCGGTGAGCTCGAAGGCCTCGCCGTCGCGGTCGAGCGCGTTGACCGTGATCGTGTTGGCGCGGGTCACGTCGGCATAGATGCCCGGCACCGACAGGCAGCCTTCCTGGTAGACCTGGCTGCCCTCGCGGCTGACGATCTCGGGGTTGATGAACACCATCGGCTGCGACTTGTCCTCGCTCATGTCGAGCACCAGCAGACGCAGGTGCACGTCCACCTGGGTGGCGGCCAGGCCGATGCCCGGGCGCGTCGTACATGGTTTCGAACATGTCGTCGATCAGCTGACGGATGCGCTTGTCCACCGATTGCACCGGTTTGGCCACGGTGCGCAGGCGGGGATCGGGAAACTCGATTATGGGTAGTCTGGCCATGTGTTTGAGAGGGGCCGCGAAGCGGTTACCGGTGGGATATCGGGGGTCTGGATCTCATTGTAGCGCCACCGCTTGCAATCTGCGCCCGGATTTGGGCTATATTGAACTCACTTGTCTTGGGGAATCAGGTGGATAGCAGCCATGCTTAAACGGCTTCTTGCAGTGTTGACTGCCATGCTTCTCACCCTCGCCACCTTTGCCTATGCGGCAGAGCTGCGCGAGGATCATCCGACCAGCTACACGGTGGTCAAGGGCGACACGCTCTGGGATATCTCGGCGCGATTCCTGACCAAGCCTTGGCTGTGGCCGGAGATCTGGCAGGCCAACCCCCAGGTCAAGAACCCGCACCTGATCTACCCCGGCGACACGCTGAGCCTGGTTTACATCAACGGCCAGCCGCGGATCACCAGTGAACCGGCCGCTGGCGGGCCGCAGATCCGGCTACGGCGAGCCGATCGAGACGATTCCGCTGTCCGAGATCGAGGTCTGGCTCAAGCAGATGACGGTCGTCCAGGACCCGAAGCCCTTCCCCTATGTGGTCGGGCTGGAAGGCAACAACATGATCGCGTCCGGGGGCGAGGTCGCTTTCGTGCGCGGCCTGACCAATGCCCAGCCGGGTCAGGAAATCCAGTTCGCCCGGGCCACCGGCTATTTCGCCATGGGCGGCAAGAAGAACGGGCGCCGGCTCGGCGGCCAGACCATGCTCGATGTCCAGGGCGATCCGAACCACATCCACTGGGGTTATGGCGACTCCCCGCTTGAGGCCCATGGCGAGAAGCTCGGCTTCCAGATGCGCTACCAGGCCTCGGGCCAGGTCACCCAGGTCGCGGGCGACATCGCGACCGTGCTGATTTTCAAGACCGATGGCGAGGTGAAGATCGGCGATCGCGTGCTGCCGGTGGAAGCGCAGCCTTACTGCAACTGTTTCACCCCACACCCGTCCGCCACCATCCCGGCAGACGCGCAACTTCTCGCCGTGGACCGCAGCCTGGCTTTCGCGGGCGCCAAGATGGTCGTGGCGCTGTCCGTCGGCTCCCGCGACGGCGTGGACAACGGCACCATGTTCTCGGTCTGGCATCCGGGCGACAGGCGCACAGACCTGGTCAGGTACAACGACACGACCGTCGCCGATACCAACAAGGTGACCCTGCCCGATCGTTACATGGGCCACGTGATGGTGTTCCGGACCTTCGACCAGGTCAGCTACGCGCTGGTGATGGATTCACTCCGGCCGCTGGAAGTCGGTGACTACCTGAAGCATCCGGACGCGGACCGGTAATCCCGTCAATAAACGTCCTGCCGCGCGGCGCCTTCGGGCGCCGCGTTCATTTGGGGCCGTGATCGTTGGCATCCGCTCGACGCGCGGCCCAGGTTCCCTCACCGGCTTCAGCGGCATCCCCTGACAGCTACAGACAAGGTTGAGCGGTGATCATCTCCTACAGATGAATGACGCCCGATCCTTGCTGATCCTGTTGCGCAGCGGCGCCGCGGCAGGCGCCCTGCGCCTGCTCCTCGAGAAATTCGGCGACGCCGGCGCCGTGCTGGCGGCCGGGCCGGCGGCCTGGCGCGAATCGGGCTCGCGGACGTCGCCACCGCTGCGCTCGAGCGGCCGGACCTGGCGCGGGTGGAGGCAGACCTGGAATGGCTCGATCACCCCGCGCACCACCTGATCGGCTGGCACAGCCCCGACTACCCGGCGCTGCTGCGCACCGGCGTCCAATCCGCCCGCCGGCGCTGTTCGTGGCCGGAGATCCGGACCTGCTCTGGCATCCGCAGGTGGCCATCGTCGGCAGCCGCCGGCCCACGCGCCGGCGGCCGGGAAAATGCCCGGCGACTTCGCCCGCGCCTTCGGCCGCGCCGGCCTGGCCGTCACCAGCGGGCTGGCCGAGGGCATCGATACCGCCGCCCACCTGGGCGCCATGGAAGCCTCGCGTACGATCGCCGTGCTCGGCACCGGGCCGGACCTGTGTTTCCCGCCCGGCAACGCGGCGCTGCTCGCGGCGACATCGCCGCGGCCGGCGCGCTGGTGACCGAGCATCCGCCCGGCACGCCGGGCAAGCGCCAGCATTTTCCGTCGCGCAACCGCCTGATCGCCGGCCTGGCGCTGGGCACCGTGGTGGTCGAGGCGGCGCGTGCGCTCCGGCGCGCTGATCACCGCGCGCATGGCGGCCGATGCCGGGCCGGGAGGTCTTCGCCCTGCCCGGCTCGATCCACAATCCGATGGCGCGGGGCTGCCATCGCCTGATCCGCGCAGGGCGTCGGCCTGGCCGAGACGCCGGAGGAAGTCATCGAGGCCCTGGCCCCGCTGGCCGGAACCTGGCCGACGCATTGCGCGGTCGCCTGGCAGCGCCCGAGCCCGGGCGCCGCAGGCCGTCATTGGCGCCGGGCCGAGCCCGATGACAGGACAAGGCGCGTCGCTATGGCGGGCGCTGGGCCACGACCCGGTGAACCTGGACCAACTCTCCGCACGCACGGGATTGACGGTCGGACCCCTCTCGGCCATGCTGCTGACCATGGAACTGGACGGGAAAATCAGTCGCCGAGCACGGCCGCTACAGCCGCTCCTGAATCCCCGCGCGCCACAGGCGAAAGGATGATGAAAGAAACTATTCTCGACGTCCTCCTCTACCTTTCGAAAACTACTTCTACGACGACCCCGATGCCGTCCGCGATCGCGACTCCCTCCAGAACGGCCTGATCCAGGCCGGCTTCAGCCCCGCCGAAATCAGCAAGGCCTTCGACTGGCTCGACGAGCTGGCCAACCAGCGCCCGGCCCTGGCCGAGCCGCGCGCCAACGGCCCGGTGCGCGTGTTCGTGGAAGCCGAAGTGGACCGCCTGGACCGCGAATGCCTGGGCTTCCTGATGTTCCTGGAACAGCACGGCGTGCTCGATGGCGACCAGCGCGAGCTGGTGATCGACCGGGCCATGGCCCTGGACCAGGACGAGGTGGACCTGGACGACCTCAAGTGGGTGGTCCTGATGGTCCTGTTCAACCAGCCGGGCGCCGAAGCGGCCTTCGCCTGGATGGAAAACCAGATCTTCGGCGACGATCCGGAACCGATTCACTAGTCTGTAGCGCAGGTCCCGGAGAGCAGCTCGTTGCCTCCACGCCGCCGGGCTGACGGAGCGGGTGTCGGCCTTCATTTACCAAGCCGGTACGAGCGGCGACTAAAAATGAAGGCCGACACCCGTCGCTGCGACTCTGTCTCACAAAAATGAGACGCTTTCGGCAGCCGGCTTCATGGCGCTTGACAGCACCAGGCCTCAGGCCCACTTAATAAAAAAGGAAGCCCGCTGTTTTGCGGGCTTTGCCTTCTGCGGCAACCCGCTCCACCGCGTTTGCGGAGCACCTCCAGTACATGGCCAAGAACCTGCTCATCGTCGAGTCGCCCGCCAAGGCCAAGACGATCAACAAGTACCTCGGCAAGGACTTCACCGTCCTGGCTTCCTACGGCCACGTCCGCGACCTGGTGCCCAAGGAAGGGCGCGGTCGACCCGGACACGGCTTCGCGATGCGCTACGAGCTGATCGAGAAGAACGAGAAGCATGTCGAGGCCATCGCCAAGGCCGCCAAGGGCGCCGACCGCCATCTACCTGGCCACCGACCCGGACCGCGAAGGCGAGGCGATCAGCTGGCACATCGCCGAGATCCTGAAGGAGCGCGGCCTGCTCAAGGACAAGGCCCTGCACCGGGTGGTGTTCACCGAGATCACGCCCAAGGCGATCCGCGAGGCCGTCGACCACCCGCGCAAGATCGCCGGCGAACCTGGTCGACGCCCAGCAGGCGCGCCGCGCCCTGGACTACCTGGTCGGCTTCAACCTGTCGCCGGTGCTGTGGCGCAAGGTCCAGCGCGGCCTGTCCGCCGGCCGCGTGCAATCGCCGGCGCTGCGCATGATCGTCGAGCGCGAGGAGGAGATCGAAGCCTTCATGCCGCGCGAATACTGGTCGATGCGAAGCCGAGCTGCGCGCATCCGCAGCAGGCCTTCACCGCCCGGCTGGTCAAGCTCGACGGGCAGAAGTTCGAGCAGTTCACCATCACCGACGGCAAGTCGGCCGAAGCGCGCGCGTGCAGCGCCTGATCCAGGCCGCCGGCAACGCCGCTGCATGTCACCGACGTCGACCAGCAAGGAACGCAAGCGCCGCCCGGCGCCGCCGTTCATCACCTCGACCCTGCAGCAGGAGGCCGCGCGCAAGCTCGGCTTCACCACCAGCCGCACCATGCGCGTGGCGCAGAAGCTGTATGAAGGCGTGCGCGATCGGCGAGGAAGGCAAGGTCGGCCTGATCAGCTACATGCGTACCGACTCCACCCACCTCTCGCGACGACGCGCTGGCCGAGCTGCGCGAGGTGATCGCCGCGCGACTTCGGCACCCAGGCGCTGCCGGACACAGCCGAACGTCTACAAGACCAAGTCGAAGAACGCGCAGGAAGCGCACGAGGCGATCCGCCCGACCTCGGCGCTGCGCACGCCGGCGAGCGTCGCCGCGTATCCTGGACGACGACGAGCGCCAGCTCTATGAGCTGATCTGGAAGCGCGCCGTCGCCTCGCAGATGGCGCCGGCGCATGCTGAACACCGTCTCGTCGAACTGGCGGCCGGCAGCGAGCACAGCGTTCCGCGCCAGCGGCACCACGGTGCTCGATCCGGGCTTCCTCGCCGTGTACGAGGAAGGCAAGGACACCAAGACCAGCGAAGACGAGGACGAAGGCCGCCGCTGCCCGCCGATGAAGCTCGGCCAGAACATTCCGCTGACCTCGATCCACACCGACCAGCATTTCACCGAGCCGCCGCCGCGCTTCTCGGAAGCCTGCCTGGTCAAGGCGCTGGAGGAATACGGCATCGGCCGTCCGTCGACCTACGCCAGCATCATCCAGGTGCTGCTGTCGCGCGATTACGTGCTGCTCGACAACAAGCGCTTCCAGCCCAGCGACGTCGGCCGCGTGGTGGCGAATTTCCTGACCAGCCATTTCACCCGATACGTCGATTACGACTTCACCGCCAAGCTCGAGGACGAGCTCGATGCCGTCAGCCCGCGGCGAGGAAGACTGGATCCCGCTGCTCGAGCGTTTCTGGAAGCCGTTCAAGGCGACCGTCGACGACAAGAGCGAGATCGGTCGATCCGCACGAAGCGACCGGCGCGCGCCTGCTCGGCAACGATCCGGCCACCGGCAAGCCGATCAACGCGCGACTGGGCCGCTACGGGCCGTTCGCGCAGATCGGCACCGCCGAGGACGAGGAGAAGCCGAAGTTCGCTTCGCTGCGTCCCGGCCAGAGCATGCACACGATCACGCTGGAGGAGGCGATGAAGCTGTTCAAGCTGCCGCGCAAGCTCGGCGAGCTCGATGGCAAGGATCTCACGGTCGGCGATCGGCCGCTTCGGGCCGTTCGCCAAGCGCGGCGACGACCTATGCCTCGCTGGGCAAGGAAGACGATCCGTACACCATCAGCTCGAGCGCGCGGCCGAGTTGATCCGCGCGCGCGAAGAGCTGATCGCCAACCGCCTGATCGAGGTTTCGCCGGGCACCGAGATCCAGGTGCTCAACGGCAAGTACGGCGCCTACATCACCGACGGCGAGAAGAACGGCAAGATTCCCAAGGACCGCGAGCCCAAGTCGCTGACCCAGGAAGAGTGCGAGGCGATCCTGCTGGCGGCGCCGGTGCGTCCGCAGCGCGGCCGCTTCGGCAAGAAAGCCCCGGCCAAGAAGGCAGCCGCCAAGAAGAGCCGCGAAGAAAGTGGTCGAAGGCGAGGCCAAGCCCGCGGCGAAGAAGGCGGCGGTCAAGAAGGCCGCGAAAAAGAAGACACCTGCCGCGAAGAAGGCAACGGCGAAGAAGGCCGCCGCAAAGAAGGCTGCAGCCAAGGCCGCTGGCAACGGAGAGTCGGCCGTCGCCGGCAAGCCCGCGGCCAGGAAAGCCGTCGCGAAGAAGGCCGTTGCGAAAAAGGCAGTGGTGAAGAAGACGGCCGCGAAGAAGACCACGGTCCGGGCCTCCGCCTGATCGCATCCGGGCGCGCGTCCATGAACGGTGGTTTTCCAGATGTTGCGACTGACTGAAGTAAAGCTGCCGCTGGAACATTCGCCGGACGATCTGGAAGCGGCCGTGCTGCGCCGGCTGGGCATCGCCGCCGACGCGCTGATCGGCTTCACCATCTACAAGCGCAGCTACGATGCCCGCCGACGCGGCGCCATCGTGCTGATCTATACGCTCGATGTCGATGTCGCCGACGAGGCGGACGTGCTCCGGCGCCTGCGCGACGATCGCCACGTCGGCCCCACGCCCGACACCAGCTACCGCTTCGTCGCGCGCGCGCCGGCCGATCTCGCCGCTGCGCCCGGTCGTCATCGGCACCGGCCCCTGCGGCCTGTTCGCCGGCCTGGTCCTGGCGCAGATGGGCTTTCGCCCGATCATCCTCGAACGCGGCAAGGCCGTGCGCGAGCGCACCCAGGACACCTGGGGCCTGTGGCGCAAGCGGCGGCTCAATCCGGAATCGAACGTGCAGTTCGGCGAAGGCGGCGCCGGCACTTTTTCCGACGGCAAGCTGTACAGCCAGATCAAGGACCCGCAGCACCACGGGCGCAAGGTGCTGACCGAATTCGTCAAGGCCGGCGCGCCGGAGGAAATCCTGTACGTCAGCAAGCCGCACATCGGCACCTTCCGGCTGGTGGCGATGGTCGAGCACATGCGCGCGAGCATCGAATCGCTGGGCGGCGAAATCCGCTTCGGCAGCCGCGTGGATCGACCTGCTGATCGACGAACGGCCAGGTGCGCGGCGTGGCGCTCGCCAGCGGCGAGCAGCTTGCGCGCCGACCATGTCGTGCTGGCGGTCGGCCACAGCGCGCGCGACACCTTCGAGATGCTGCATGCACGCGGCGTGTATCTGGAAGCCAAGCCATTCTCGATCGGCTTTCGCATCGAGCATCCGCAATCGCTGATCGACCGCGCCGCTTCGGCACGCACGCCGGCCACCCGCTGCTCGGCGCCGCCGATTACAAGCTGGTGCATCACTGCCGCAACGGCCGCTCGGTCTACAGCTTCTGCATGTGCCCCGGCGGCACCGTGGTCGCCGCGGCCTCCGAGCCGGGGCGCGTGGTCACCAACGGCATGAGCCAGTATTCGCGCAACGAACGCAACGCCAACGGCGCCATCGTCGTCGGCATCACGCCCGAGGATTACCGCCCTACCTCGGGCGGCGGACCGCTGGCCGGCATCGCGTTGCAGCGCCACTGGGAATCGCGCGCCTTCGAACCGGCGGCGGCAACTACGATGCGCCCGCGCAGCGGGTCGGCGATTTCCTGCAGCACGCCCGTCAGACAGCGCTCGGCAGCGTGCTGCCCTCGTACACGCCCGGCGTGCGCCTCGGCGACCTGAGCCAGATGCCTGCCCGACTACGCCATCGCGGCCATCCGCGAAGCGCTGCCGGCCTTCGACAAGCAGATCAAGGGCTTCGCCATGGCCGATGCGGTGCTGACCGGCGTGGAGACGCGCACCTCGTCGCCGATGCGCATCAAGCGCGGCGACGATTGCCAGAGCATCAACACGCGCGGCCTGTATCCGGCCGGCGAAGGCGCCGGCTACGCCGGCGGCATCCTGTCGGCCGCGGTCGACGGCATCAAGGTCGCCGAAGCGGTCGCGCTGTCCATCACCCAGCCTGCCTTACGGCATTGAGCGCAACACCCGCTTGAGGATCTTTCCGGTCGCGGTCATCGGCAGGGAATCGACGATGCGCACGACGCGCGGATACTTGTAGGCAGCCATTCGCTCCCTGCACCAGGCGACGATTTCTTCCGCGGTCGCGGCGCCACCGGGCTTGAGCACCAGCACCGCGCTGATCTCCTCGCCGTGGACATCGTGCGGAACGCCGATCACCGCCACCAGCGCAACCGCCGGGTGGGTCATCAGCACTTCCTCCAGCTCACGCGGATAGACGTTGAAGCCGCCACGGATGACCATGTCCTTGAGCCGGTCGACGACGAAGAAATTGCCCTGCTCGTCCCGGCGGCCGATGTCGCCGGTGTGGAACCAGCCATCGCGGATGGCGGCGGCCGTGGCCTCGGGCCGCTTGTAGTAACCCTTCATGACATTGTGTCCGCGCACGACGATCTCGCCATCCTTTCCGGCGGGGAGTTGCTGGTCCGATTCGTCCATAATCGCCACCTCCACGCCGATGATCGGCTGGCCGATGCTGCCGGGCAGCCGCTCGCATTCCAGGTGGTTGAAGGTGGCGACCGGACTGGTTTCCGACAGGCCGAAGCCTTCCAGGATGATCACGCCGAATTTCTCCTCGAACTGCCGCAACACCGCCACCGGCATCGCCGCGCCACCGGACACGCCGAGCCTCAGGTGCCGGGCGATGCGCCCGAGGTCATGGCGCTCCTCGGCGCCAGGCAGGTTGAGGATGCCGATGTACATGGTCGGCACGCCGCAGAAGATGGTGACCGCATGATCCTGCATGGCCTGCAGCGCGGCATCCGGATCGAAGCGCATCATCAGCACCATCGATCCGCCGCTCAGGAGAGTGGCGTTCATCTGCACGGTCTGGCCGAATGTGTGGAACAAGGGCAGCGCTATCAACTGCACATCACGGGCGTCGAGCTTGGTCAGCGCTACGCTGGCCATTGCGTTCATGGCCAGGTTGGAATGCGACAGCTCGGCGCCCTTCGGCGTGCCGGTGGTGCCCGAGGTGTACAGGATGACCGCCGTGTCGTCGGGCGAGGTCTGTTCGATGTTCGCGCTGGTCGGCTGGCCCTGCAAAAGTTGTTCGAGCAACGGGCATTCGGCCAGTGGCTCCGGAAGCACCGGGCCGGCAGGGACCAGGAAGAAATGCTCGCAGCGATCAACCTGGCGAAACGCCTCCCAGCCTTCCTCTCCCATCGGCAGTTCCGCGCTGCCCTGGAAGCAGAGGAAAACGCGCGCATCCGAATCGTCCAGGTGATAGGCGATCTCCGGCGCCTTGAGCAGGATATTCAGCGGAACCACCACCGCGCCCAGCTTCAGGATCGCGTAGTAGGCGATCGGAAAAAAAGGCACGTTCGGGCAGGACAGGGCGACCTTGTCCGCCTTGCCGATACCCAGGCTGCGCAAGCCGTTGGCGAGCTGGCTGGCCGCGGCATCCAGCTGCGCATAGCTGATTCGTTGCTTTCCGAAATGAATCGCGGTCCTGTCCGGATACAGGGCCGCGTTACGGCTCAGGCCACTTGCGATGTTGATCATCGAGACGAATCCTCGCTGGCTAGGGGGATGGTTTCAGTGTGGACGCAGGATCGCCGGGCTGCGGCAGCCTGTCGATGCCGAGGCGAGCCTTTTCATCGGCGACCAGCTTGCGCACGTCCGCGCGCAATTGCGCGGCGTCGTAGACGATGCCGTCCTTGATCGTATAGCGAACGCCGCCGACGCGATGCGGCTTGCCGTCTTCGCCCAGCCGGATGTGGCCGGTGCCGTAGAGCACCTTCAGGTTGGCCAGCGGATTTTCGCCGACCACCAGCAGGTCGGCCAGCTTGCCCGGCTCGATCGAACCGATCCGGTCGGCCGCGCCGAGCGCTTCGGCGCCACTCAGGGTCGCGCTGCGGATCGACTTCCAGCGGATGGAAGCCGGCTTCGCGCAACAGCTCCATTTCCTGGATCGTGCCGAAACCGTAGACCTGGTAGATGTAGCCCGAATCGCTGCCCACCGTGACCCGGCCGCCGCGGTTCTTGTAGTCGTTGACGAAGGCCATCCAGCGAACGTAATTGTTCCGCCACGCCACTTCCTGCTCGGTGCCCCAGTCGTAGAAGAAGCTGCCGTGGTTGATCCGGTTGGGCTCGAAGAAATTCCACAGCGAGGGCAGCGTGTACTGGTCGTGCCAGTCGGCGCGGCGCGCGCGCATCAGGTCGCGGCTGGCCAGGTAGATGGTGAAGGTCGGGTCCAGGGTGAAATCCAGGGCGAGCAGTTCCTTGATCACCGCCTCGTATTTGTCGCTACCCGGCGGCGCCGTTTGCGCCCACAGCCGGCCGGCCTCGCCGAAGCGCTTGGACTCGTCCAGGTAGTTGTAGTCGGCCGGATAGGCCTGCACCGTCTGTCCGTCGAACAGCGCCTCGGGCAGTCCGTACCAGTGCTCCATGGTGGTCAGGCCCCAGCGCGCGGTGGTCAACACATTGACCTGCGCGACGTCCAGCTGCGCGTGATGGCAGGCGCTGCGCATGCCCTGCTTCTTGAGCTCGTCGAACGCGGCGGCGAGGATTTCCGGCCGGTAGCCGAAACACTTCATGCCGACCGCGCCCTGGGCCTTCATGTCGCGCACCCATTGCCTGGCCTGTTCGGCCGTCGTGATCGGCGTGTCCCGGCCCATGCCGAAGTAGGCATAGGGGAAAATGCGCGGCGCCGTGATGCTGTTGGCGGCGCTGCGCTTCTGCTCGTTCACGCAGAACTCGATGCCGGTCAGGCAACCCGGCTCGCGGATCGTGGTGATGCCGTGGCCCAGCCACAATTTGTAGACGTACTCGGCCGGCGTGCCCTGCTCCTCGCCGCCGATGTGCCCGTGCATGTCGATCAGCCCCGGCATCACGAATTGTCCGGCCAGGTCCATCTCGCGACCGCCCGCCTTCAACCTCGGCCGCCCCGCCGGATCGATCGGCGCCCCCGCGCTGCCGACGATCACGACATCGACGATCCGATTGTTCTCGATCACCACGTCGGCCGGGCCGAACGCAGGCGCGCCGGTGCCCTTGATCACGGTAACGCCGCGCAGGATCAGTTGCGGGTAGGGACCCTCGCCCTCGGTCCGTGGCGGCGCCGGGCGCACGGCGCCTTCACATAGCGCACTGAAAGCCAGTGCGAGAATGAACAGGTAGCGAATCAAGGACTTCTCCAACTGGCGGCGCGAGCCAAGGGGTCGCACAATGACGGGCATGAAGGCAGGGTTGGCGATCAGCTTAGCGTTTTTGTTGGCGGCCGTCGGAGCCGTCGGCGCCAGCGCGACCGCGACCACTGCGCCCGCGAAGGCCGCCACCGGAAGCGCACCCGCCGCAAAAACCGAGCCCGGGAAAACAGAAACCGGAAAGACCGCGCCCAAGAGCACGGTGACCGTGCATCGCTGCGTCGACGCCAAGGGACTGGTCACCCTGCAAGGCGAGCCCTGCCCGCCGGGCACCCATGACACCGCGCGCGAGATGACCCGGCCGAAGGACCCGCCGCCGGGCAGCACGCCTCCGCCGCCGCCGATCGTCATCGCGCCGCCGAGAGAGGAGATCGTGCAGCGCCGCGAGGTCATCCCGCCGCCGCCGATCTACCGTTGCACCAACACCGCGGGCGAGGAACGCTTCAGCGAACAGTACGATCCGAATCCGCGCTGCGAACCGATCGTCCTGTACTACCCCTACGCCGGCGTCAGCACCCCCGTGGGCGCGCAGGCGATCACCTGCCGCTGGGTCGAGGACAGCTGCGTGCGGCTGACGCGACTGGGAATCATGCAAGCGCTGGCGGACCATGCAGAAGGAGGCGGCGTCGGCGGTGCTGCACGCCTTCAGCGACACGGCGGCCTATCGCAAGTCGGAACTGCAGCGGCTCAACCAGATCGTCAGCGAAAACTGCCAGTAAGATAGTCGCAACTCCCGCAGCGGGCCGGCATGAACACCACCGAGATATTCCTGATCGCGATGGCGATCATCTTCACGGTTCCCTACCTGATCTGGCGGGTTGGCCGCACCGAGTATTACGCACCGCTGGTGGTGGTGCAGATCATCACCGGCATCCTGCTCGGGCCCGGCATCCTGGGGCGGATCTTCCCGGACTATTACTCCTTCGTATTCAATCCGGCGGTCGTGCAGTCGTTGAACGGCATCGCCTGGTGGGCGGTGATGCTGTTCGTCTTCATCGCCGGCATCGAGCTCGACCTGCGCAAGTCCTGGCTGCATCGCCGCGAGAGTTCGATCACGGCAGGCCTGGCGCTGGGCGCGCCGCTGCTGTTCGGTTGCGCCGCGGCCGGCGTGCTGCTGCTGCAGGACGGCTGGATGGGACCGCAGGCGAGGACCTGGCAATTCGTGCTCGGCGTCGGCATGGCCTGCGCGGTGACGGCCCTGCCGATCCTGATCCTGCTGATGGAGAAACTGGAAATCCTGCGCCAGCCGATCGGCCAGCGCATCCTGCGCTACGCCAGCCTGGACGACATCGCGATCTGGGGCGTGCTGGCGCTGATCCTGATGGACTGGCAGCGGGTGGGCAAGCAAGTCGCGTTCCTGGCGGCCTTCGCCGCGCTCGCATACGCCATCCGCAAGCTGATGGCCTGGCTTGCCCGCGCGCGACCGCTGGTACGTCGCCCTGATCTGGCTGGCGGTCTGCGCCTTCGGCGCCGACTGGTCCGGCCTGCACTTCATGGTCGGCGCGTTCCTGGCCGGCGCGGTGATGGAAGGAGACTGGTTCGACCAGGCGCAGATGGACCTGCTGCGCCACCACGTGCTGCTGGTGATCATGCCGGTGTTCTTCCTCAGCACCGGGCTGCGCACCAACTGGACGCTCGGCGGCGACGCGGTCTTCCTGGCGGCAGGCTTGCTGCTGGTGGCCTCGGTATCCGGGAAACTGATCGGCATCCACGTCGCCGGCAGGATCCTGAAATGGCAGCCGGGCGAGGCCTCGATCATCGGCTGGATGCTGCAGACCAAGGCGCTGATCATGATCATCTTCGCCAACATCCTGCTCGACAAGAAAATCATTTCCAGCGAAGCCTTCACCGCGCTGCTGCTGATGGCGATCGCCAGCACCATGCTGACGGTGCCGGTGGTGACGCCGAAGCTGGCGCGGATGAAGGAGCTGATTTTCCGGAGCAGTTGAGCCCAGCGGGCCGATGGGGCGCGCGCTCAGAAACCGTAGCGCAGGAATCCACCATCCACCGCAATGCACTCGCCGGTCACATAGCTCGACGCCGGCAGGCACAGGAACGCCACCGCCGCCGCCACTTCCTCCGGCTCGCCGATCCGCCGCATCGGCGTGCGCGCGATCACTTCCTCGTAATACTCCGGCTGGGCCAAGGAGTCCGAGGTGCGCCGCGTGCGGATGTACCAGGGCGCGACCGCATTCACGCGCACGCCGTCCTCGGCCCACTCGCAGGCGAGGTTCTTGGTCAGCTGGTGCAACGCCGCCTTGGTCATGCCGTAGACCGCGCCGGTGCGCACGTGGGTCAGCCCCGACACGCTGCCGACATTGACGATGCTCGACGACGCATGCTGGCTGAGCAGCGGAAACGCGAAGCGCGACAGCTCGAACGCCGAGAACAGGTTGGCCTCGAACAGGTCGCGCCATTCGGCGTCGCTGTAGTCCATCGCGGCGCGGCGGGTGTTGGTGCCGGCGTTGTTGACCAGGATGTTGAGGCCGTCGCCGAGGTCCTCGACCCAGTCGAAGATTTCGCGACGCTGCTCGCCATCGGCGACATCGGCGGCGAACAGCCGCACTTCGCGATCGGGATGTTCGTCCGCCAGTTCCGCCGCGGTCGCCGCCAACTGCGCTTCGTCGCGCGCCACCAGCAGCACGTCGGCGCCGAGGCCGAGCAGTTCGCCGGCGATCGCCCGGCCGATGCCGACGCTGGCGCCGGTCACCAGCGCCGTCTGTCCGTCCAGTCGCCAGCGGTTGGTCTTCATCGCGTCTGCCCCGGCTGCGTGGCCCGATCGGCCTGCGTCAGGCGTAGGATAGCCTGCGAGCCCCGTTCACGAGGAGTCTGCCGTGCGTCTTCCCATCATCCTGGCCTGCCTGGCCCTGTTGTGCGCCTGCGATGTCGCCCCGCCGCGCGACCGCCAGGCCGAAGATGAAAAAGCAGCCATGGACAACACCCAGCTGCGCGATGAAATCCAGAAGCCGATCGATCGCGCGGAGTCGGCCAACGATCCGAACGTGCAGCACGACCAGGACCAGGCGAAGGCGATCGAAGACGCCGGCGGCTGACGCCGGCGCCTGGCTTACAAGCCGCAGAAGCAGTGCGCCACGGCGCGGATCGGGCTGGCGCCCTTGCGCGGCTGCAGCCACGAAAGCTCGCTTTGCAGGCGATCGCTGGTCTCGCGACCAAGCACCGCGGGCAAGGGTCCGAAATTGCGCACCAAACCGGCCAGGCCGGTGGAGCGGCTCATGTCGAGGAACAACTGGTCGAATGGCCGACAGCGGCTCCTCCACGTACTCCACGTCGTAATCACCGGCCTTGAGGCGAGCCAGTTTGGCGGCTTCCGCCTGCGCCTCGGCCAGGCCGCCAAGCGTATCGACCAGCCCGCGCTCCTTGGCCTGCGCACCGCTCCACACCCGGCCGCGGGCGATGCTGTCGATCTTCTCGGGCGACGCTGCCGCGCGCAGCGGCCACCTTGCCGATGAACTGCGCATAGCCATGGTCGATCACCGACTGGATCAACGATCCCGCCGCCGGATCGAGCGGCCGGGTGATGTCGAACGCGCCCGCGAGCGGCGTGGTGCCGGCGCCGTCGCTGTGCATGCCGATCTTCTCCAGCGCGCGCGGCGCGTTCATCCACAGGCCGAAGATGCCGATCGAGCCGGTGATGGTCGAGGGGTCGGCGTAGATCCGGTCGGCGTTCATCGATATCCAGTAACCGCCCGACGCGGCGACATTGCCCATCGAGACCACCACCGGCTTGCCGGCTTCCTTGATCAGGGCGATCTCGCGACGGATCTGCTCGGACGGAAACACGCTGCCGCCCGGTGAATCGACCCGCAACACCAGCGCCTTGACGTTGTCGTCCTCGCGCGCCTTGCGGATCAGGTCGGACGGTGGAGTCGCCGCCGACCGTGCCCTGCGGCTGCTCGCCATCGCTGATCTCGCCCTGCGCCACCACCACGGCGACGTGCGGGCGATCGCCCAGCAGCTTGCGCCCGTTCTTGTGCTGCGCCAGGTAGGGATACAGTCCGATCTGGCGGAACGACTCTCCATCGTCATCCAGCGCGCCGCGCTCGGACAGCATGGTCTCGACTTCGTGCGGTGTCTTCAGCCCATCGACCAGTTTCTCGTTGAGCGCCAGCTGCGCCAGGTCGCCCTGCACCGCCTTCACGCGATTGGGCAGGTCGTTGATCATCGCGTTCAAGGCATCGACCTTGATCTTGCGCGCGCTGGCGATCTCGGCCAGGTAGCGCTGCCAGAGGTCGTTCATCCAGAACAGGTCGGCCTCGCGCGCTTCCGGAGAAGCGGCGTCCAGGATGTAGGGCTCGGCGGCCGATTTGTACTCGCCGACCCGGAACAGGTGCACGTCGACGCCGAGCTTGTCCTGCAGCGCCTCGCGGTAATACAGGCGGTAACGGCCGAGGCCTTCCAGCAGCACCGCGCCTTCCGGATCGAGATAGACCTCATCGGCCTGCGCGGCCAGGTAGTAGGCCTTCTGTTCCATGCCGTTGCCGAAGGCGACGACCTTCTTGCCGCTCTTGCGGAAATCGCGGATCGCCGCGCCGAACTCGCTCAGCGCCGCGAAGCCGGCGACATTGAACTGGTCGGTCAGCAGGACCACGCTCTGGATCTTCGGATCGTCCTTGGCGGCTTCGAGCGCCTTGAGCAGATCGCGCAACTGCAGTTCGCGACCTTCGTCGCCGCCGCTGGCCTGGGCGATGGCGCGCTCGATCGGCGCGCTGGTGTACTGCTCCACCAGGGTGCCCTTGAGGTCGAGCACCAGCGCGGTCTTGTCCTGCAGCAGATGAAAGCCGCCCGCGCCGTTCTTCGCTGCCGTGCCTATGGCCACCACCATCACCACGATGAAGATCAGGAACAGCATGATCAGGTTGAAGACCAGATGGTTGGCGAAATTGAGAAACCTCCCGAAGCCGACCAGCAGGCTCCAGACCGGGTTGGGGCGCGACTCGCTCATGAAAAACTCCAGGAATCCATGCTGCAAGGATAACCGGCCCGGCTGAACCGGGCATGCGCCTTAGGTAACGGGGACCTCCAGCGTCGGCTCGCCGCACCTGCCGCCACAGGCGCAGCGCCAGCAACAGCGCCGCCACCGACAGGCCGAGGATCAATCCGACCCACAGGCCGGGCGCGCGGCCGTTCAGGTGCAGTCCGAACCAGGCGCCTAGCGGAAGCCCCACGCACCAGTAGGCGAAGATGGTGATCAGCATCGGCACGCGCGTGTCCTTGAGCCCGCGCAGGGCGCCGGACGAGAGCACCTGGATGCCGTCCGGGAACTGGAACACGGCGGCGTAACGCATCAGCATCACCGCCAGCGCGGCGACGCCGGCATCGCTGGGTGTACAGGGCGCTGATCCAGCCACCGGCAAAGATCAGCACGAATGCCGCGGCCGTCTGGGTCAGTCCGCCGAGCGCGAAGCCGGCGCCCGCCGCCCAGCGCACCGCGGACAGGTCGTCAGCGCCAACCGCGTGGCCGACCCGGACCGTAGTGGCCATCGCGATGCCCAGCGGCAGCATGAAGCAGACGCTGGCCACGTTCAGCGCGATCTGGTGCGCGGCGACATCGACCGCGCCGAGCCGGCCGATCAGCAACGCGGTGGCCACGAACAAGGTGCCCTCCATGAAGATCGACACGCCCATCGGCAGGCCGAGCGCAAGCAGGCCGCGGATCACCGGCCAGTCCGGCGGGTCGAAACGGCCGAACAATTCGAGATCGTCGAATCGGGTGGAGCGGCGCAGGTAGACCAGGAAACCCAGCGCCTGCAGCCACAGGACCAGCGCGGTTGCGTAGCCCAGGCCGGCCGCGCCCAGTTCCGGAACGGGACCCAGGCCGAACATCAGCGCGTAGCCGAGCGGAATCAGCAGCAACAGTCCGGCGATGCCGAAGCAGCATGGTCGGCCGCGTCCAGGCCAGGCCTTCGCTCAGGTAGCGGAAACAGAAGTACAGCGACAAGCGCCGGCGCGCCGAAGGCGATCGCGCGCAGGAACCCGCCCGCCTCCGGACGGACCTCGGCGACGATGCCGATCCACGTCGAGCAAACGCGGCGAATGCCAGACCAGTACGCTCAGCGACAGGCCCATGGCCAGCGCGATCCATACTGCCTGTCGCCACAGCGATCCGATCTCGCGGCGGCGGCCGGCGCCGTTGAGTTGCGCACACCGACGGCGGAATCGCCATCAGCACGCCGACGCAAAGCAGCAGCGCCACGGTCCAGATCGAACTGCCGACGGTGACCGCGGCAAGCGTGGCGAGCCCATAGCGGCCAGCCAGGATCGAATCGACCACGCTCATCAGCATGGTCGCCAGTTGGCCCAGCGCCAGCGGCAGGGCCAGCACGAAGCTGACCCGCATTTCGCGCAGGCCGCGCGCGATGCGGGTTTCGGTATGACTCATGGGCCAGCGCAGGGAGAAATTCTGTCGCTATAGTAGCGGCAACTGCCCGGAGCCTCGTGATGCCTGCCACTGACGCGCCAACCGCTGCGCCGCAGTCCATGCCGCCGCCCGCCTCGCCGCGACGTTGCGAGAACTGCGGCGCGCCGCTGTACGGTGAGCACTGCCACGCCTGCGGCCAACCGACCAAGGGCCTGGTCCGGCATTTTTCCAGCGTGCTCGGCGACTTCTTCGATACGGTCTTCAACATCGATTCGCGCGTGCTGCGCACGCTCTGGCCCCTTGCTGACCCGGCCGGGCTACCTTTCGCTGGAATATTTCGCCGGTCGGCGGGTGCGCTATGTCACCCCGATGCGCCTGTTCCTGTTCCTGAGCCTGCTCGCGTTCTTCGCGATCCAGGGCAGCATCGACATGAGCGACCCGCGCGGCGGCGTGGAAGTCACCTCCGACAACGAGGCGATCGACAAGGCGATGACGGCGGCGGAGGTGAAAATCATCAGCGACGGCGCGTTGCAGCAGCTGGCGCTGGCGCGCAAGGAAGTGGCGAATGTGCCCGGCGCCGCGGCCGGCATCGACATCGCCCGGGACAAGATCAGGCAACGCGCCGAGGAACGGATCGATTACTTGAATGCCGTCGATGCCGCCAAGGCCGCGGGCAAACCTTCGCCGAAGGCTCCCGAGAGCGACGACGACAAGCTGAATTTCCCGATCAAGGGCAAGAACTGGGATCCGGTGACCAATCCGGTGGCGTTCGGATGGCTGCCGGAGTTCGCTGAACGCGGCGTTGAACAAACGCATGGGCCACGCACGCGACGTGCTCAAGTCGAGCAACAGCGAGAAGCCGCTGGTCGACGCCATGTTCAACGTGCTGCCGCAGACGCTGATCATCCTGATGCCGCTGTTCGCGCTGATGCTCAAGATCGCCTACTGGTTCAAGCACCGCATGTACATGGAGCACCTGATCGTGGCGCTGCACAGCCACAGCTTCATTTCGCTGGCGCTGACCCTGGTGATTTCGTTTTCGTGGCTGCGCGATTGGCTGGCGCCGGATCCGGGCTTCTGGAACGGCCTGCTCGGCTGGGCGATGGGCCTGACCGCGTGCTGGATTCCGGTCTACCTGCTGCTGATGCAGAAGCGCGTGTACGGCCAGGGCTGGCCGATGACGCTGATCAAGTACGGCGTGCTCGGCATCAGCTACACCGTGTTGCTCAGCCTGGGACTGGTTGCCGCCGTCCTGATCGGGTTGCTGACGCTGTGACCCTGGGCGAACGCGGCGCGAGCTACTGATCCAGGCGCTTGCGGATCAACAGCGCGCGCTGCTCCGGCGGCGCCGCCAGCAGATCCTCGATCAATTGTTGCCGCCGCGCTTCGACCAGGCGTGGCGCGAGCATCGCCAGGTCGGATCGCGACTGGGCGTCAAGCGAGTGGACGGCGTCCAGCAACGCCGGGCGCCGGTCTTCGGGAACGAAGGCGAACAGCGAAGCGACCGGCACCAGTTCCTGTCCCAGCGCCGGGCCCATCCACCAAAGATTCTGGTCGTCGGCCGGCAAGGCCGGAACTCCGCCTGCAAGGCCTGCTGATCCGCCAGGGGCAGCGCCGCCAGATTGCCGGCGATGGCGCGCACCCGTTGCCGGTCGGCGTCGCTCAGTCGCTGCCAGGCCACGTACGGCGTACGCCTGCTGCCGCGATCAGGCGCGGCCTGCTTGTCCCAGTCGCGCAATCGCTGACGCAAGACCGCGCGCTGTTCGGGCGTGCGCGAGTTCCAGTCCGCGGCATGCCTTAGCAACCCATCCCGCGTGGCCTGGTCGAGCGTAGGCCAGGCGTCCTGGGCCGATGACAGCAGCGCCTGCATGTCCGCAGGAAGTTGCCCGAATGAATCCGGCGCTGCCGGTGGCCGAAGCTTGCGGCCCGGCGCCTGCAACCGGCGCGCGCGTGGCCGCCAGCCAACTGAGGAAAGGCAACTGCCGCGCGAGCGCGTCGTCGGCCGGATTGGCCAGTTGCTCATAGTCCGGATGCGTAACGATGACGGTGTCGGTGAGCGATGGCGGCGGGGCGATGTCTTCGGCCGGCAGCGCTTCGGTCTGACCGGGCGCGATCAGGGAGCGAACCGGGCGGAAAACAATCGCGAGCCAGGGCGAGCACGAGGACGACGAGAAGTACGACGAGCCACCAGCGCTGCCGCCCCGCGACAGGCCTTGCCTGCGCCGCGGACGGCGGCGCCTCGGCGAAGTGCGACAGCGCCTTTTCCCGCAACGACAGCAGTTGCTCGCGACGCTCGGAAGACGGGTGCTGGACTTGATCGAGCAGAGCTTCGCGAAGCGCCTGCATCTGCCCGTCATCCAGCGCCGGATGCGCCAGCGCCGTTCGCAGCGCCTGTTCGTACGCAGGCACGCTCACATCGAACACATGCGCGGCGTGTTCGAAATCAAGGCCCACGATCAGGCGCAGCAACAGGGCCGCGCGCGGCCCCGGCGGAAGTTGCGCCAGGATCGGCCCGCTGCTTTCGGCGCCGATCGCCATGGCCGGTTGATTGAGCAGGCCGGTCCAGAAGCCGAATGGCCACTGCGGCAGGGGAAGCTCGCGGGCCCGCGCCACGAATTCGGTCATCGCCGACTCGAGCGCGGCGCTGGCCCGGTCCGGATCGCCGCACTGCCCCAGGGCGAACGCCCAGGCGCGCGGCTCGACGCCATCGAAAAAAGCGGTCAGCGCCGGCAGCTTGGACGGCGGCGCGGAAGTAGGGTCGGATGGCATGGGCGCCATTCTAGCCAGTCCGGCCCGTGGAGCAGGGGCTTGACAGCGAAAATTTGGCTGCTCCATCAACTGTGACGCGGGTTTGCGCGTGGAACGTTGTGCACAGCGTCGACTCTGGTCGTCGCGGTGCCGGGAAAATGGCCGTGAAGATCACATTGCACTCGCGTGAAGTCCGCAAGTCACTGTTTAATAACATATATTACACGTTGGTTAAAAATTGCCCAAGGCGGCGAAAGCGGCCCTTTCGTGGGGGATGCGCACTCATGTCGGGAACCTCGTCCACAGAGTTATCCACAGATCATGTGGATAAGGGTTTTTATCCTTTGAGGGCAAGGAGTTGGGCCACCTTCCTGTGACATTTATTAGCACTGTGCCGCAAGTTCATCCACAGGCCGGCCGAGGCCGGGTTCAGGCTAGACTTCGGCATGTTTTTTCCAGCGAAAACGGCGATTCGCGTCGCCCTTCCCGTGCCCCTGCCCAGGCTGTTCGACTATCTGGCGCCGGCCGGCCTGGCTGCGGACCGCTACCTGGATCGGCCGCCGGGTGCAGGTGCCCTTCGGGCGCAGCGAGCACGTGGGCCTGGTCGTCGATGTCGGCCCACCGGCGGCCGACGCGCCTGAACTGAAACCGGCCAACGCGCTGCTCGACGCCGTTCCGCTGCTGGGCGGGGAATTGCTCGAGACCCTGCGCTTTTGCGCCCGCTACTACCACGCCCCACTCGGTGAAGTGCTGGCGACCGCGCTGCCAGTGGCGCTGCGCGATGGCCAGCCCCTGCCCGAGACCGCCGCCCATGCCTGGACGCTTACCGCGCAGGGAGTGGACGCGGCCTCGCGCGCTCGCGCGGCCATGGCAAGCCGCGACGATTGATCGAACGCCTGTTGGCCGGAGCCGGTCAGCGAGGATGCGCTGGAGCTGGATTTCGATGACTGGCGCGTGGCCGCGCGCGCATTGCACAAGCGCGGACTGGTCGAGCGCGTGGAAATTCCACCCGCGCAACATGCCGGCGACGATCCTGGCGCCGCCGGCCTTGAACAGCGCGCAGCAAGCCGCGCTGCAGACCTTGCGCGACGGGCATGGCTTCCGGGCCCTGCTGCTCGAAGGCGTGACCGGCAGCGGCAAGACCGAGGTCTACCTGCAGGCGATCCGCGACTGCCTGGCCGCGCGGCAAGCAGGCGCTGATCCTGGTGCCGGAAATCGGACTGACGCCGCAGACCCTGCTGCGCTTTCGCTCCCGCCTGGGCGTGCCGGTGCTGGCGCTGCACTCCGGGCTCGCCGACGGCGAACGCGCGCGCGCCTGGATGGCGATGGCGCGCGGCGAAGCGCGGGTGCTGGTCGGCACCCGCTCGGCGATTTTCACGCCCCTGCCCGAAGCCGGGCTGATCGTCATCGACGAGGAACACGACGGCTCCTACAAGCAGCAGGACGGCATCCGCTACCACGCCCGCGACGTGGCCCTGGTGCGCGCCAAGGCGCTCGATATCCCGGTCATGCTGGGCAGCGCCACGCCGTCGCTGGAATCGCTGCACAACGCGCTCTCGGGCCGCTACGCGCTGGTGCGGCTGCCGCAGCGGGCGGGCAACGCGCGGCCGCCGCGGTGCGGGTGATCGACGTGCGCAAGCGCGTGCTCACGGACGGGCTGTCGAAGGATGTGTTCGATGCGATCGAACAATGCCTGGCGCGCGGCGAACAGGCGCTGGTGTTCAAGAACCGCCGCGGCTACGCGCCGGTGCTGCTCTGCCACGATTGCGGCTGGAGCGCGAAGTGCAAGCGCTGCGACGCGCCGATGACCGTGCACGGTTCCGGTCGCACCCTGATCTGCCATCACTGCGGCGCGCGCGGCCACCGCCCGCTGTCGTGCCCCGATTGCGCCAGCCTGGGCCTGCAGCCGCAGGGCTTCGGCACCGAACGCCTGGAGGAGACGCTGGCGGCGAAGTTCCCGCAGGCCAACCTGGTGCGGATCGATCGCGACACCACGCGGCGACGCGGCGCGCTGGAAAAGCACCTGAAGGAATTCGGCGATGGCCTCCGGCATCCTGGTCGGCACCCAGATGCTGGCCAAGGGCCACGATCTGCCGCGGCTGACGCTGGTCGCCGTGGTCGGCGTGGACGAAGGATTGTTCTCGGCCGATTTCCGCGCCGGCGAGCGCCTGGCGCAATTGCTGATCCAGGTGGCCGGTCGCGCCGGTCGCGCCGAGTGGCCGGGCGAGGTGTTGTTGCAGACGCACCATCCGGAACACCCGTTGCTCGGCACCCTGCTGGTCGGCGGCTATCCGGCGGTCGCGGCGCTGACCCTGGCCGAGCGCGAGGCCGCCGGGCTTCCCGCCGTTCACGCACCTGGCCATGCTGCGCGCCGAGGCCTTGCTGGAAGGCGACGTGCAGGCTTTCCTGCGCGAGGCGCGCGACTTGTTCGCCGGCACCGAGGCGGTGCACGCCACCGCGCCGATGCCGGCGCCGATGGCGCGCCGCGCCGGCAAGGCGCGCGGCCAGTTGCTGCTCACCGGCCGTGCAGCGCCCGCCGCTGCAGGCGGCGCTGTCGCGACTGGATTCCGCGCCTGTATGGACTGAAGTCGGCGCGCAAGGTGCGCTGGTCGATCGATGTCGATCCGATGGACCTGTACTGAGCCGCTGGAAGGACTAGAGGCGCCCGACCCGGCGATCCAGCCAGCCCATGACCAGTTCGCGCGCGGCACCGCTGGCCGCATCGAGACTCTGCACGCAGCCGAAGGCAATCCGCGGGTCGGCATCGGCCTTTTCGAGTTGCCGCTGAGCAGCGATGGCAGGCCCTGCGTCGCCGGCTTCAGGCGCAGTGTGCCGAGCCGGTTGTCGATGATCGCCGTGCCAGCGCCGATCTCCAGATGATCGGCCAGTGCGGTGGCCAGGAACTGCTCGGGCGCGCGCAAGCGGAAGCTCAGGTTCCGGGCTAGTTCCTGCGGGTGCGCAGCGAGGAACGCCTCGAGTTTCGAACGCCGCATCGGATGCGGGCAATGCGGCACCTGGAAATACCGGTCGGCGAAACCGACCATCGCCGCCGTCAGCTGCTGCGCCGAGTGATTGCTGGCCGGATCGGCCTTCCTGCCGAAGCGCAGCCAGGCGGGCAGCGCGGCCTTGAGCGCCTTGTCCCAGGCGGCGCAATCGCGTCGGCCCGCCATTTTCCGCGCAGCACGACGCCGTCGTTCCGGAAGAAATCCTCGACCGCCACCGGGCGGATGATCTGGAAATCGTCGTTGAGGTAGATGAAGCGTTCCGCCAGTCCGGGTATGCGCCACAGCATCGCCTCGATCGACAGGCTGCTGAAGGTGGGCAGGAATTGCTCGTAGCCGGCAAAGATCACCTTGTGATCGACCACGCGCACGCGGTCCTCGAATGGCGTGCCCTTGAGCCGCGCCATCAAGGACGGCGTCTGCGCATCGGTGACGATGTAGATGGTTCGCAGCCAGGGCGCGAAGCGCAGCAGCGAGGCGACGCAATAGTCGATCTCGCCGCAGTCGCTGAATCGGGTCGGGTCGGCGGCCGCTGGCGAACCGGGCTCGCCGGGCGCCGTGCCATGCAGGTATTCCTGCAACTTGCGCCGATGCGCGGGATCGCCGCCATCGACCCAGGCGATCACCGCATCGACTTCAGGGGATACGCCAGGAAGTTCCACAGTGCGCCCTCGGCGTCAGCGATGCCCCGAGAGCGTACTTCAAGTGTCGCGCGAACAGCCAGTCAGGCGACGAACAGCGCCCGCATCTTCTTCAGCGCGTTGGCCTCGATCTGGCGCACGCGTTCGGCGGAGACGCCGTACTCGTCGGCCAGTTCCTGCAAGGTCGCCTTTTCCTCGGCGAGGAAACGGCGCTTGAGGATGTCGCGCGAGCGCGGATCGAGTTCGGACAGGCCCTCGCGCAGCAACTCGAGCTGGCCTTCCTCATGGTTGCCGCGCTCGTAGGTCAGCGCCGGATCGTCGTTGTGATCGATCAGGTAGGCGGCCGGCGACGGCGGCGCATGGTCGTCGTCCTGGTCGGCGGGCGCGTCGAAACCGACGTCGCGGCCGGACAGGCGCGATTCCATCTCGAGCACTTCGCGCTCGGAGACATTGAGGTCCTTGGCCACCGCGGTGCGCTCGGCGGCGCTCATCCAGCCCAGGCGCTTCTTGTTCTTGCGCAGGTTGAAGAACAGCTTGCGCTGCGCCTTGGTCGTGGCGACCTTGACGATGCGCCAGTTGCGCAGGATGAATTCGTGCATCTCGGCGCGCACCCAGTGCACGGCGAAGCTGACCAGGCGAACGCCCTGGTCGGGGTCGAAGCGCTTGACCGCCTTCATCAGGCCGATGTTGCCTTCCTGGATCAGGTCGCCCATGCCAAGGCCGTAGCCCTGGTAACCGCGGGCCACGTGCACCACGAAACGCAGGTGCGACATGATCAGGCTCTTGGCGGCGTCGAGGTTCTCTTCGTCGCGGAAGGCGCGCGCAAGCGCCTGCTCCTCGGCGACGGTAAGTACCGGAACCTGGTTGACGGCCGAAATATAGGCATCCAGCGAACCAAGCGCGCTTGGGATCGGCAGGCTGTTGGAAATCAGGGCGTGGTCATGGTGTCCTTGCTCATGGAGGGGATTTTAGCACTCGGGGAATTCGACTGCTAAAGGCCAAAACAGTTCCGCTGCGTTCTGTTCATGCAACGCTTATACCGTTCTGGGGCCGCCGGGCTCCCGGTTCAAGGCCCCGGAAGCGGCAGCTGCCGGGCCTGCGGCTCCGGGGCCGGCAGCCGGGGCTGGGACGGCCATAGCGTTCTGTTCATGGAACGCTTGAATACAAATACTGGTAAAAACCCGAGCCGGTTGCAAGCCCCACTAACAACCTACTTCGCTCAGGCCAGCCGCAGCAGGGCCGCAGGTCCGGGAACCGATTTGCTCCAGAGCATCCGGCATAATCCATTGCAAACCAATGCAGTTAGTAGTTGCATCTCGCTCGGCGGCCGTCGACACCGTGCCACTTGCCGTAAACCAGGAAGCCGGCTTGCGCCGGCTTCCTGGTTGCACGAGCGCTTGTCGGCTCAGTGCCGGAGCTGCAACACCATCTCCGCTTCCAGCGAGTCCGTCAGGGCCGGGCTCACGCTCACTGCCGGGAAGTCCTGCAGCAGCCCAGGGCTGACCAGGATCTGGGTTCAAACCGGCTTCGATGGGTCGGCACCCAGTTCGTGCAGACGACCGTCGAGCTGGTCGCTGCCCGTGCCGCCGAGCAACACCAACCGCTGCCGTGGATTGGCAGATACCTGCGCCCGAACCCGCGTTGTGAGTTCCGCCATCACTTGGGCGCGCGCCAGCGCTGAGCCGCCCGATTCCGGCACGAGCATCACCGACAGGCGCTCCGGACCGGAACTACCTTGCAGGACCAGCGAAACCAACGCCGGGGCCCGTATCGAAACCGGCAACGTGCGTGCATTTCGCTTGCCGGCAGGCGGCGCCAGTGTTTGCACTGCTCGACGGACACGCCGTCCTTCGAGCCCATCTCGACCAGGAAGCCGATCTCGTCGCTGCCCTCGCCAGATTCATCACCGCCTGGTATGCGTGACTTGCTCACGCACATCGCGTTCGTCGCATCGGCCAAGTCACGCAGCACCGCCAGCGTTCTCGACTCCGTCCATACCCACCACGATCGTGGCCTCGTCGGTGCGCGTACAAACCCTGTTCGCGCGCATCGGCCAACAACAGCGCGTAGTCACCCGTCGTTCAGCTGCGGGCTCGCGGTTGCCATCATCGATGTCATCGTACCAGGCCGCCGGCATCCGAACGCGCGATCGTCAGGGCGCGCCGGCATCGTCGTTGATGATCGTGCCGGTAGCGCCTGCCGTCGCCGATGCGTCGCGCCGGCCGACGCTGCTGACAGGTGACCGTGAAGGTCTCGTTCGGCTCGGCCACCGTGTCGCCCTTGATCGCCACCGCGAAGGTCTTGCTGGTCTGCGCCGGCCGCGAATGGAGCTTGCCGGTCAGCGCTTGGCCGTGTAGTCGCTGCCGGCGACGGCGGTGCCGTTGGCGGTCGCGATGTTGTAGGTCACGCGCGCGCTGGCCGCGCGCCGACAGGCTGACCGTGAAGGTCGCCTGCTTGGCTGCAGGCTGTTGCCCTCGGTGATGCGTGACATCGCCGATCGATAGCGTCGGGCCGCCGCCACCGTCGTCGTTGCTGATCGTGCCGGTGGCCGCTGCCGTCGCCCAGGGTCGCGCCGACCACGCTGGACAGGGCCACCGTAAACGTCTCGTTCGGCTCTGTCGTCGCGTCACCGTTGATGGTCACGGCAAAGGTCTTGCTGGTGGCCCCGGCCGCAATTGACTCGCCGGTCAGGCTGTTGGCGACATAGTCGCTGCCGGACGTCGCCGTGCCGTTGGTGGTGGCGATGTCGTAGGTCACGGCGCCAGCCGCTGCCGGCCGACAGGGTGACGGTGAAGGTTGCCACCTTAGTGCCGCTGTTGCCCTCGGCCACCGACAGGTCGCCGATCGCTCAGCGTCGGCGTGCCGCCACCACCATCGTCGTTGGTGATCGTGCCGATCGCCTGGCCATCGGCCACGGTGGCACCGACCGCGCTGCTCAGGTTGACCAGGAAGGTCTCATCCGGCTCCGGCCATCGGTGTCGCCCTTGATACCGACGGTAAAGGTCTTGCTGCGTGGTGCCGGCCGGCATCGACTGGCCGACCAGGGTCTTGGCCACGTAATCGGTACCCGACAGCCGCCGTGCCGTTGGCCGTGGCGATGCTGTAGGTGACTGCGCTCGCCGAAGCCGCCGACAATTTCACGGTGAACGTCGCCTGCTTGGTGCAGGCTGTTGCCTTCGGTGATCGAGACATCGCCGATCGACAGCGTCGGCGATCCGCCGCCGCCGCCGTCGTCGTGTTGCTGATTGTGCCGATGGCCTGGCCATCGCCCAGAGTCGCGCCCACGACACTGGAGATGTGTGACGGTGAAAGTCTCGTCCGGCTCGGTCGTCGTGTCGCCGTTGAGGGTCACCGCGAAGGTCTTGCTGGTGGCACCGGCCGCAATGGTTTCGTTGCTCAGGCTGCTGGCCACGTAGTCGCTACCCGCGGTCGCAGTGCCATCGGCGGTGGCTATGGTGTAAGTCACCGCCGAGCCGCAGCGGCCGAGAGCGATGACCGTAAAGGTCGCCAACTTGGTGCCACTGTTGCCTTCGCTGATCGACACATCGCCGATGCTCAAGGTCGGCGTGCCTGACCCGCCATCGTCGTTGGTGATGGTGCCGACCGCCTGGCCATCGGCCAGTGTTGCGCCGCTGACGTTTGAAATGTTGACCATGAAGTTTTCGTCGGACTCGACGGTGGCATCACCATTGATGGTCACCGAGAAGTTTGCGCTGGTTGCGCCCGCGGCGATGGACTGCGCACCAGGCAGAGGTTGCCACGTAGTCACTGCCAGCACTGGCACTGCCGTTAGCGGTCGCGATGTCGAACCCGACTGCGCTGCTCGCTGCCGCAGACAAGCTCACGGTGAATGTCGCAATCTTGGTGCCACTGTTTCCCTCGGCGATGCTCAAGTCCGCAATCGACAACGAAGGAAGCTGACCCGAGCCCGAGGTCACGAGTGCCCGCACGCGATTGTTGGCAGCGTCGGCGAACACTACGCTGCCGGAGGGGCCGGCACGAGGCCGTACACCGTCGTCACCATTGACAGATCCGCGGCCTTGCCCTCTCCATTGTAGCCGCGGATGCCGGTACCGCCAGAGCGTGGAGATGATCCCGTTCGTGGCAACGCGTCAGATGCGGTATTCTGGAAGCATCGCCGATCCAGACTTCGCCAGCGGACGTGGCCAGAACCGCAAACGGGTAGTTGAGGCTGGCCGCCGTCGCCGGAGCGCCGTCGCCGGACGAGCCGATGACACCGTTGCCGGCCACCGTGGAGATCGTGCCGGCAACTATCTTTCGGATGCGCTGGTTGTAGGTGTCGGCGATGTACAGGTTTCCGGCAGCGTCGAATGCCATCGCGCCGGGTCGATTGACCTGTGCGCTGCTCGCCGGGCCGTTGTCGCCCGCGAATCCAGCCGTGCCGTTGCCGACCAGCGTCGTGATTGTCGGGCCGCTGACCCTGCGGATGCGGTTGTTCCTGGAATCGGAAATCAGCACCGCACCGCTTGGGTCGAACGCGATTGCGGTCGGACCTCGCAGCATCGCCGATTGCGCCGGACCACCGTCGCCGGAGTATCCACTGGCGCCAGTGCCAGCGAATGTACTAATCACGCCCGAGGGCGACACCACGCGAATGCGGTTGTTGTCGCGATCGGCGATAAACAGGTTGCCCCCGGCATCGACGGCTACTGCGATCGGATGATTGAGGTTGCGCGTTCACCGCCGACCCGCCGTCGTTGCTGTAGCCGGCAATGCCGGTGCCAGCAACCGTGCTGACGATGCCGCCCGAACTCACCTTGCGCACGCGATGGTTCATGCGGTCGGCGACATACAGGTTGCCCGCAGCGTCGTAGGCAACGCCACCCGGCTGGCTGAACGAAGCATTCGATAGCGGTGCCACCATCGCCGGCGAAGCCATTGCCGGCCGAGGTATTGATGATGCCGGTGCTGGCAACCACCTTGCGGATGCGGTGGTTGCCGAAGTCGGCGATGAAATAGTTGCCCGTGCTGTCGAAGCCGAGGCCCGTCGGTGACAGGAACCGAGCCGACAGGGCAGCCCCGCCGTCACCGGCAAAGCCAGAGGACGCGCTCAGGTCACCGGCAATCGTGGACAGTGCGCCGCTCACGTAGCGCCTGACGCCGCAGTTGTCGAGTATGTGAAGTACGCCTCCTGAAATTGCGACGTCGGTCGGAAACAGAACAGTGGCAGAAGGCGCGTAGCCATCGCTGCAATCGCTGGATCCATTGCCAACGATCGTGCTTATCGTGCCCGCCGACGCAATCGCGCGCACACGCCCATTGAAGGAATCGGCAATGAAGAGCGTACCGGCGGTGTCGAGCACGATGCCCATCGGATGGTCGAGCGAGGCCGCGCTCGCGGGTCCGCCATCGCCACCAAATCCTGCGGTGCCGCTGCCGGCCAACGTGCTGGCGACGCCTGCTGAAGTGAACTTGCGGATTCGATGACTGCCCACTTCCGAAACGAAGATGTTCTTTGCACCATCCACCGCGACGCCTTCCGGATCGTTCAGCGTCGCACTGCTGCCATCGCCGGCAACCGTGGAGATGGTTCCCTGGGGAGTGATGCGGCGAATGCGATTGTTTCCCGCATCGGCGATGTAGAGGTTGTTGCTGGAGTCGATAGTCAGCGCCAGAGGGATGATGGAGCATCGCCTGCGCCGCAGCCCCGCCGTCACCACTGAAGCCGGACAGGCCAGTGCCCGCAAGAGTCGAGATCACTCCGGTGCGGGAAATCTTGCGCACGCGGTGGTTGCTGCGATCGGCCACATACTGGTTGCCGAGGCTATCTACGACCACGTCGCTGGGGAAATCCAGGCTGGCGGACGTGGCGCTGCCGCCATCGCCAATCCAGCCGCCGGCGACCGTGGCCATTGTGTACTGCGGCGGAGCACTGCTTGGAACAACGGCATTGGAGGCGGCCGAAGCGGCGCCCGTACCGATGGCATTGCTCGCCTTAACCATGTCGAACGTGTACGAAGTTCCGTTCGCCAGTCCGGTTACCACATGCGACAAGGAGCTCGTGCCGCCTTGAGTCTGTACGCCGCCGGCCGGACTCGAAGTAACCACGTAGCCGCTGATCGAGCTGCCGCCGTTGTTTGCCGGCGCCGAGAAGTTCACGGTTGCCTGGGCGTTGCCTGCCACCGCAATGCCGATCACGGGTGCGCCAGGAACGGTTGGGGCCGCCGGAGTCACGGGATCGGAAGCGGGCGAAGGCGCGCTGCTGCCAACGGAGTTGGTTGCTACGACCGTAAACGTGTAGGGCGTGCCGTTGTTCAGCCCGGTAATCGTATGCGATAGCGCCGTAGTACCCGCCTGCGTGTCCACACCTCCGAGGGGATTCGAAGTCACCACATAGCCGAGTGATTGCGCTTCCATGCGGGTTGGGGGCAACAAAGCTTACGGTGGCCTGCCCGATTCCGGCAATCGCGGCCGGCTTCGCAGGCGCATCGGGCGCGACTCCGGGCGTGATCGCATTGCTCGCCGTCGACAGAGGACCCGTACCACCGATGTTCGATGCCTTCACCTGGAAGGTATAGGTCATTCCATTGACGAGGTTGATTCGATGGGTGAGGTTCGTGCTACCCGAGTCCAGGTCACTCATGTTCGGATTGGAGGAAACCACCACATAGCCGGTGATGGGTCGGCCGCCATCGCTTGCCGGTGCCGCGAACGTCACCGTGCCGCTGGCATCTCCTGCCTTGGCGACAACTGAGGTCGGCGCGCCAGGAACGTCAAATGGAGTTACCGGTTCGAGGCCACGGAACTCGAGCCTGGGCCGTCAGCCGTGACCGCCTGAACGGTGAACGTGTAGCTGGTCCCCGCGACGAGGCCAATTACAGTATGTGTCTGGCCAACCTGGCCGTCGGTCGCATCGACGCCACCCGCGGGATGCGAGGTGACGCGGTAACCAGAGATACCGTCGCCATAGTCGAGCGGCGGTTGTAGGCCACGTTCGCTGCGTTGGCAAGTTCACCGATCGTAGCGACGACGTTGAGGGGTTCGCTTGGGAGGTGCAGGGTATGATTGCGTTCGAGGGCGCAGACGGAAGGCCCGTTCCAGTCGCGTTAGTTGCTCTGACCGTGAACGTATACGCAGTGTGATTCTGCAATCCGGTAATGGTGTGCGCGAGCGCGTGCTGCCAATGTTGGAGTCGACGCCGCCAGCAGGCTGGAAGTCACAGCATCGCCGGTGACCGGGCCGTTGCCTGAATTTGCTGGTGCACTGAAGTTGAGCGTCGCCTGTCCGTTGGATGCGAGCGCATTTACGATGATTGGGGGGCCCGGCACCCCAGAAGGCGTCACAGCGTTCGATGAGGCTGAATTCGCGCTGGTGCCGATCGCATTACTTGCGCTGACCTTGAAGGTGTAGCTCGTGCCGTTGACGAGCCCGGTAATCAGGTGAAGCAACTTGCCAGTGCCTGCGTCTGCATCGATGCCGCCGGATGGGGTTGAGGTAACGGCGTAGCCGGTAATCGCAGATCCGCCGCTGTCGGCGGAGGCAGCGAAGGCGACGCTGGCCTGGTGTTGCCGGCCAATGCCTCACCGATTCCCGGTGCCGAGGGCGCTGTCGGCGGCGGCAGCGTGAACATGCGCACCCGATTGTTGTTTGGATCGGTGACGTATACCTTGCCGGTGGTAAGCGCCAGGTTCTGCAAATTGAAACTTCGCCTGCAGCGCCGGTCCACCATCGCCGGAATATCCGGCATTCTCGTTGCCCACAACCATGTTGATTATACCGCCCGAGGAAATGCGTCGGACACGGTTGTTGTACGTTTCGGACGACGTACAGACTGCCGTCCGGATGCGCGATCAAACCCTGCGGCCCCGAGAGTCTGCGCTTGGGCAGCGGGCCGCACCGTCACCCGAAGATCCGCCCAACAGGCCGGAGACGAAATGCACGAAACCGTCGGTGAGTTATCTTGCGGACCCGACCCTCGAATCCGTCCGCGAAGAACAACACGCCCGACGCATCCACGGCGATGCCGCGCGCATAGGTCAGGACTGAGCATCTCGCTGCCGGTCCCTCGTCGCCGCTGGAGCCGGGCTGGCCGTCGCCGATGAGCGTGCTGATCGTGCCGGTGGCCGTCACCTTGCGGATGCGGCTGTTGCCATCATCGCTGACAAAGATGTTGCCCACCAGCGTCAACCACCACTGCGATCGGCTGCACAATTCCAGCGCTCGTGGCCGGGCCGCCATCCCCGCTGAAGCTGCTGTTGCCAGTTGCCTGCAACTGTGGAGATGATGCCTGCGGGGGTAACCTTGCGAACTCGGCTGTTCCCAGTCGTCTGCTATGTACAGGTTGTTCGCGGAGTCGAACGGCTAGTCCATAGGGAAAATTGAGGCTCGCCAGCATCAGGCTTGAGCCGCCATCCCCGGCCATCAGGCCTACGCGAGCCGTTACCGGCAAATGTTCTGATAGCGACGCCGTTCAGTGCTCAACCTTGCGCACTCGGTGCGTCGCCACCGTCCGAGATGTAGACGTTGCCAAGCGAGTCACTGGCGATGCCGGTGACAATGTTGAAGCTCACCGCATTCGCTTTTGCCGTTCCGTCTGCCGCCGAATCCGATGGTTGCCATTGCCAGCGAACGTGCTGATGGTCTGCGCTGAAGCGGTGCCAGCTATGCAGAGAATCAAAGCTGCGAGCGCAGGAGATCGGCGTAGCCGCCACCGAAGAAAAACAGTCGCGCAGGCACGATCCGTGCCGGAATGAGGTTGAAGCGCATTGGGATCCTTGGCATAAATTTTGAGTTGTTATTGCGTAAAGCCGAACTAACTAGATCCCCGGGCGCTTTGCCATCTATATCAGGTGGCGATTCGATGGCCGGTTCGCGCGGACTGAATATTTTGCAGCGCCAAACAGGACGAGCATCCGGATCCACTCAACGGACAACTTCCCGTCGTCTCGATATTCGTGCCATGCATCACTATTTTCCGGAGAAAAAGTGCACCGTCGTGAGCAGGCAGTTTCCACTGTCGCCTAATTTCTGTTGCCTCAACTACAACGTCGAGACGATCAGCGTCTACCAGAAGAGATTGCGGCACCGAACATTTCCGCAGGAGCAGACAGGTGCGGCACGTCCATGCGAACTTGAACGCAAGCGATCGCGACGTCGGCAGAGATGCTTGGTGGGAATTTCGCGCGGATCCTCCTGCGCCAAAAATCCTAGGCTGCTCCAGGGCGAAACTAACTGGCCGCCCAGGGCGGAATGCCCTGTGCCCGTTGGAGCGCCCAGTCGATCGGCGCCAGCCGGCGCCCGTGCAGCCAGCGGTTGGCGCGCCGAGAAGTGGCCGCAGCCGATGAAAGCCCCGGTGCGCCGACAGCGGCGAGGGATGCGGCGCGCGCAGCACGCAGTGCCTGCGGGCATCGATGATCCGGCCCTTGGCCTGGGCGTAGCTGCCCCAGAGCATGAACACCAGGCCCTCGCGCTCGCGGTTCGAGGCACTCGACGATGTGGTCGGTGAAGCCCTCCCAGCCCTTGCCCTGGTGCGAGCCGGCCTTGCCTGCCTCGACGGTCAGCACCGCGTTGAGCAGCAGCACGCCCTGCTTCGCCCATGGCATCAGGTAGCCGTTGTCCGGGCGCGGGATGCCGAGGTCGCGTTCGATTTCCTTGAAGATATTGACCAGCGAGGGCGGCACGTCCACGCCAGGCGGGACCGAAAAGCACAGGCCATGCGCCTGGCCGGGACCGTGGTAGGGGTCCTGGCCGAGGATCACCACCTTCACCTGGTCGAACGGCGTGGCGTCGAGCGCGGCGAAGATCTGCGGGCCGGGCGGATAGATGCGCTTGCCCGGCCGCCTTTTCCTTGCGCAGGAATTCGGCCAGCGCCTGCATGTCGGGCCGCTGCAGGTAATCGCCGACGTGTTGCTTCCAGGAGGGCTCGAGCTTGATGCGCGGTTCGGGCATGGCTCGGTCAGGCCGCGCCCGCCACGCGCGCGGCCGCAGCCATCTTTTGCCGCATCAGGCGACCGACCCGCAGCTGGAACAGCAGCTTGGTCACCAGCAGGCGCTCCTCGATCGGCTTTTGCACCAGGTCGTTGGCGCCGGCGCGCAGCAGGTCGGTCTGGTTGGCTGGGATTGGCGTCGCCGGTCATCACCAGCACCGGCAGCAGGCCCTTTCGGATAATGGAAGCTGTTGCGGATCGAATGCACCAGGTCCTTGCCGGTCAGATCGCCCTTCAGGTAGACGTCGGTCAGCACCACGTCCGGCCCGGGAACCCTGCCCTGCGCCTTCATCGTTTCCAGGTGCGCCATGGCGTCTTCCACGCAGGTGCAGTGGATCACCGCCAGGCCGTGCTTCTCGAGCATGCGCCGCGTGGCCAGCGCGACCACGCGGCTGTCTTCCACGTACAGCACTTCGCCGCCGGGCTCGGATTCCGGCGCGACGTAGCCCTTGATGAAGGCGGCCAGCGCGTTGAAGCCCAGCGACTTGTCGAAATAGTCGGTGACGTTGTCGTTGAAGCTGCGGCTCTCCAGGCGTTCCTGCACGTCGCCGGAGACCACGATGATCGGGATGTAGGCCTGCGGCGTGTGTTCGCGCAGGTAGCGGGCCAGGTCCAGGCCGTCCATGTCCGGCAGACGCAGGGCGGTGGTGACCAGGCTGAAGGCGCCGGTCTGCAGCGCGGCCTTGGCTTCCTCGCCGGTTTCGCAGCCGATGAACTCCATGCTCGGCAACTGCTGGCGCAGCACGCCCTCGATCATCTTGCGCACGACCTTCGAACCGTCCACCACCATGATGCGCGGCGTTGTTGCTTCGGAAAGTCGGAAACCGGGGGTGCTCATGCGGTCGCTCAGAGATCGGTGGGACGAGTCTGCCTCAGATGATGACCGCTGGCGAGCCAGGCGCCGAACCATCCGAGCACCGTAGCCGTGAACAGCATCACAACTACCATCCGCCAATCCGGACCGCGCAGGGTGAAGTGGCTGAGTAGCTGACGATCAGCGACGAAACGGTCGGCTGCAACATCGCCGCCGCCACTGCCACCAGGCCAAGCGCCAGTACGCCCGGCGCCAAGCCCGTACCATGCCCCAAGGTAAATGAACGGGCGGCGAATGAAGCCGTCGGTGGCGCCGAGTTGCTGCAGCACCGCGATCTCGTCGCGGCGGTTGCCGATCTCCAGCCGCACGGTATTGCCGACCACCAGCAGCACGCCCAGCCCGAGCAATCCGGCGATGACCCACATCAGTTGCCGGCCGAACGCCAGCCACGCCGAGAGTCGCTGGCGCCAGAGCGCGTCGTGTTGCACGAGATCCACTTCCGGCCTTGCCTGCAACGCCGCGGCGAGCGCGGCGCCATCGTCGGTGGGCTGCACCAGCAGCACGGTCGGCAGCGGGTTTTCCTTCAGCAGTTCGAGCGCGCCGGCCAGGTCGCTCAGTTGCCGGAATTCGGCCAGGCCCTGCTCGGGCGACTTGATCGTCAGCGCGGCCACGTCAGGGCGCTGCCGGATCTGCTCGGCGATGCGCCCGGCCTGCTCCGCGCCGACTTCGGCATTGAGGAACACGCCGATCTCGCGCGACTCCTGCACGCTGCCCGACAGGCGCTCGACATTGCCCAGCGCCAGCCCCAGGCCAAGCGGCAAGGCCATGGCCACGGCCATCACGCCGACCGTGAGCAAGGTCGCGAACGGCCGCTGGAAGAAACGGCCCAGGCTCGAAAGCAGCGAGTAGGCGTGTTGCTCGCGCCAGGCGCGAAAGCGCTTGCGCAATCCGCCTTCGCTGACCCGCGCGGCGGCCGGCTTGCTTCGAACCTCGCCCTTGCCGGTGCTGCTCATGCGGCCAGGTCCTCGGGCGAGATGTCGTCCATCAGCTTGCCGTGGTCGAGCACCAGCACGCGCTTGCGCAGGCGCTTGACCAGGCCCAGGTCGTGGCTGGCGATCAGCACCGCGGTGCCCTGCGCCTGCAGGGCATCGAACAACTGCATGATCTCGGCGGCCAGGGTCGGATCGAGATTGCCGGTCGGCTCGTCGGCCAGCAGGATGGATCGGCTGCGCCGACCATCGCCCGCGCGATGCCGACGCGTTGCTGTTCGCCGGTGGACAATTCGCTGGGCTTGGCCCGCTCGCGGGCGCCGAGGCCGACCTTGTCGAGCATCACCCGCACCCGCTTGCCGATCTCGGCCGAGGGCATGCCGGCGATCAGCAGGGGCAAGGCGACGTTGTCGAACACGCTGCGCTCGAGCAGCAGGCGGTGGTCCTGGTGCACGACGCCGACCTGGCGCCGGTGCAAGGCGACCTGCCGGCCGCGCACCTTGGCCAGGTTGCGCTCGGACACCAGCACGGTGCCGCGCGCTCGGCCGCTCGCTCAGGTGGATCAAGCGAAGCAGCGTGCTCTTGCCGGCGCCGGAATGGCCGGTGATGAAAATCATCTCGCCGGCTTCGACGGAAAAACTCACGTCACCGAGCGCCGCATGGCCGCCCGGATAACTTTTGCTGACAGCATCGAAACGCAGCAGGCTCATGCCAACTCCAGCTTGGCGATCGCAACAGTGTGCCGCGAGCGCGTCAGGATTTCGAGGGCGCGACCAGCGACTTGACGCCGCGCGCGAAGCGCTTGAAGAACGACTCCTTGGACACGGTCGGACTGGGCGCCGACGCGGCATTCGCCGCCGGTGCCTTGGCCGCGATGTTGCTCGAGCCTTCCGGGCGCGGACCGCGACGGCGCGGCGGACGCGGCGGGGCGTTCGGATCGCGCGGCGGACGCGGGCGCGCTGCATCGCGCGGCGGCGCGTTCGGATCGCGCGGCGGACGCGGAGCCGCGCTTGCATCACGCGGCGGCGCGTTCGGATCACGCGGCGGACGGCGTTCGCCCTCCGCGCGACGCGGGCCGGAACTCGAACCGGAAGAACTGCCGCGCGAGCCGCCGGCGCCGCTGCGCGGGCCACCCGGGCCGCTGCGCGAACCGCCCGGACCACCGCGACCGCCGCCGGTCTTCGGACCACGGCCGCTGGCCATGCCTCGGCGCGGGCTTCGCGGAAGATGTCGGCGATGCTTTCGTTGGCCTCGCCGTCGGCGCTCACCACCGGCGCGCGCGGAGCGCGCGGGATCGGCGTCAGCAGCTCGGCGGTCACCGGCTCGACCGGAATCTTCTGCTCGATGTAGGCCTCGATCTCCGGCAGCGACTGCGCGTAGATCTCGCAGGCGAAGCTGACCGCGTCGCCTTCCGCGCCCAGGCGCGCGGTGCGGCCGATGCGGTGCACGTAGTCCTCGGCATCGAACGGCAGGTCGAAGTTGTAGACGTGGCTGACGCGCATCGATGTGCAGGCCGCGGGCGGCGACATCGGTGGCCGACCAGGATCTCGAGCTCGCCGCGCTGGAACTTGGCCAGCAGGCTCTGGCGCTTCTTCTGCGGCACGTCGCCGGACAGCACGCCGACGCGATAGCCGGCTTTCTCAAGCGTACGGCCGACCCGCTCCACCCAGGCCTTGGTGTTGACGAACACCATGCTGCGGTTGGCCTCGACGCGCGAGAGCAGGCCGATCAGCAGCGGCAGCTTCTCTTCGTTGGACGGGAAATAGACCACCTGGCGAACGCGCGAGGCGGTGATCGTCTCGGTCTCGACGATGACTTTCTCCGGCTCGTTCATGTGCTCGTAGGCGAGCTCCAGCACGCGATGGCTCAGCGTGGCCGAGAACATCAGGGTCTGGCGCTCCTCGCGGATCGGCAGCTTGCGCAGCAGGAAGCGCAGGTCCTTGATGAAGCCCAGGTCGAACATGCGGTCGGCTTCGTCGAGGATGCAGACTTCGCAGGCGTGCAGGTGCACCACGCCCTGGCGGACGTAGTCGATCAGGCGGCCCGGGGTGGCGATGATCACGTCGCAACCCGAAGTCAGCTGGGCGCGCTGCTTGTCGTAGTCCACGCCGCCGTAGATCGAGGGCGAACTTGAGGCCGAGGCCGGCGCAGAATTTTTCGGCGTCCTTGTGGATCTGGATCGCCAGCTCGCGGGTCGGCGCCAGGATCATGGCGCGCGGGTCGGCCGGACCGCGATTGGCCAGCGCCGGCTTGGTCATCAGGCGATTGACCAGGGTGATCAGGAAGGCGAGGGTCTTGCCGGTGCCGGTCTGGGCCTGGCCGGCGACATCGCGCCCCGCCAGCGAGATCGGCAGGGTCATGGCCTGGATGGGGTGCAGCGGGTGAAGCCGGCGGATTCCAGGCCTGCGAGCAGTGTGGGCTGTATGTCGAAACTGGAAAAAGCGATATCAGTCAGTGGCTTGTCGGACATTTTCTCGGTCATGGGGTCTCTTATCCGCGGTCTGGCCGCGCTTGCGCGTCTTGCCCGGGGGTCGCAAACTGCGCCTGTGCTTCGGGCTGGTTGCCGGGTTGTCTTCGGCAGGGTCAGCCCCCAGTTTACCGCAATCGGCGGCCAACCCGGCCGCGCGCCTCTTTAGACAAATCAGGAGTTCCCCCGTGAGTGACCAAGTGCTGCATGTAGGCGACGACGACTTCGAGGCCCAGGTTCTCAAATCCGAGACGCCCGTACTGGTCGATTTCTGGGCGGAATGGTGCGGTCCCGTGCAAGATGATCGGCCCCATGGTCGACGAACTCGCCGGGGCCTATGCCGGCCGGGTCAAGGTGGTGAAGATCAACATCGACCACAATCCGAAGACCCCGCGCCAGTACGCGGTGCGCGGAATCCCGACCCTGATGCTGTTCAAGAACGGCGCGGTGCACTCGACCCAGGTCGGCGCCGTCGGCAAGTCCCAGCTGGCCGCGTTCGTCGACAAGGCCGTCTGAGTCCAGCCCGCCGTTCCGAAGCCGCGAATCTGAACGCAATTCAGCGCCCCGCTTGTGATTTGCTCACAGGCGGTGGTAGCGTAAGCGCCAGTCAGGTGCCCTCGGCACCGCTCTTCTGCACCATCCCTCTTCCCCTCACTCGCATTCGCGAGGAACTCTGTGTCCGACAACGAAACTGAAACCGGCAGCCCTGCCGAGAAACGTCCGCGCAAGCCGCGTGCCCCGAACAAACCCCGCGACGAAGCTGCTGCCGCACCGAGTGAATCGGCTCCGCCGGTTGCCGAGCGTGCGCCCGCGAGCGCACCGCCGCCGGTGGAGCGCGCGCCGATGCAAGCGCACGCCGACACCGATCGCGCGCCAATGGCCGCAAGCCAGGACCGCGGTCAGTCCAACCAGCCGCAAGGCGGTGGCGATCAGCATGACCGTGCGCAAGCCAACCAACCCCAGGGTGGTGGCGAACACGATCGCGCGCAGGCCAACCAGTCCCAGGGCGGCGCCGAGCAAGGCGGCCAGGAAGCCCGTGACGGCGGCCAGGGCGGCGGCGACCAAGGTGAATTCCAGGGCCGCAACCGGCATCGCCGTGATCGCTTCCGCGATCGCAATCGCGACCGCGGCCCGCGCCAGCCCGGCGACGAAGGCGGCGAAGGCGGCGGCGATCGCCCCGACCGTCCGCAGCAGCAATACCAGCAGCCGCAGCTGCCGCCGGACTTCCCCAGCTACTCGCTGACCGACCTCAAGCGCATGCCCGCGCACAAATTGCTGGAGATGGCGGAAACGCTGAACCTGCACGAGGGCGTGGCGCGCATGCGCAAGCAGGACGTCACCTTCGCGTTGCTGAAGGTGCTGACCCGCCATCCGAACGGCGTCGCCGGCGAAGGCGTGCTGGAAATCCTGCCCGACGGCTACGGCTTCCTGCGCTCGGCCGACGCGAGTTACCTCGCCGGTCCCGACGATGTCTACATCTCGCCCAGCCAGATCCGCCGCTTCAACCTGCGCACCGGCGATGAAATCTCCGGCCGCATCCGCAGCCCGAAGGACGGCGAGCGCTACGTCGCGCTGAACGTGCTCGACACGCTCAACGGCGAGCCGCTCGAAGCCTCCAAGGGCAAGGTGCTGTTCGAAAACCTGACGCCGCTGTTCCCGCGCAAGCGCTTCACGCTCGAGCGCGGCAACGGTTCGTCGGAAGACATCACCGGCCGCATCATGGATCTGATGGCGCCGCAGGGCAAAGGCCAGCGCGCGCTGATCGTCTCGCCGCCGAAAGCCGGCAAAACGATGCTGATGCAGCACGTCGCCCAGGCGATCGTGCACAACCATCCGGACGTGCACCTGATCGTGCTGCTGATCGACGAGCGTCCGGAAGAAGTCACCGACATGCAGCGCACCGTGCGCGGCGAAGTCATTTCCTCCACCTTCGACGAACCGGCCGCGCGCCACGTGCAGGTCGCCGAGATGGTGATCGAGCGCGCCAAGCGCCTGGTCGAACACAAGCGCGACGTGGTGATCCTGCTCGACTCGATCACCCGCCTCGCCCGCGCCTACAACATGGTCGTGCCGAGCTCCGGCAAGGTCCTGTCCGGCGGCGTGGACGCCAACGCCTTGCACCGCCCGAAGCGCTTCTTCGGCGCCGCGCGTAACGTCGAGGAAGGCGGCTCGCTGACGATCATTGCCACCGCGCTGGTCGACACCGGCTCGAAGATGGACGAGGTGATCTACGAAGAGTTCAAGGGCACCGGCAACTCGGAAGTCCACCTGGACCGCCGCATCGCCGAGAAGCGCATCTACCCGGCGATCAACATCAACCGCTCCGGCACCCGTCGCGAAGAACTGCTGATCGAGCCGGACCTGCTGCAGAAGATCTGGATCCTGCGCAAGCTGCTGCATCCGATGGATGAGCTGTCGGCGATGGAGTTCCTGCTCGACAAGATGAAGGCGACCAAGTCGAACGACGAGTTCTTCGGTGCGATGAAGCGCTGATCGTTGCCAACATGATGAAAAAAGCCCCGCGATGCGGGGCTTTTTTTTATGCATAATTGACGCAGGGGGACACAATGCACGGCCAAGGCAACCTCGAGCTATTCCTGATTTTCCTGATCGCCGCGGTGGTGGCGGTGCCGTTGTTCCGCCGACTCGGCCTGGGCGCAGTGCTCGGTTACCTGGTCGCCGGCGTGGTGATGGGTCCGTTCGGCTGGAAGCTGGTCAAGGAACCGGAGAGCGTGCTCGGTTTTTCCGAGCTCGGCGTGGTGCTGCTGCTGTTCGTGATCGGCCTGGAGCTTTCGCCGTCGCGCTTGTGGGTCATGCGCAGGCAGGTGTTCGGCATCGGCGGACTGCAGGTGCTGATCAGCGCGCTGCTGATCGGCGCTGCGCTGTACTTTCTCGACATGGGCTGGAAGGCGGGCCTGGTGATCGGCCTCGGGCTGGCGCTGTCCTCCACGGCCGTCGGCCTGCAGTTGCTCGCCGAGCGCAAGGAACTGACCAGTCGATACGGTCGGCTTGCCTTCGCGATCCTGCTGTTCCAGGACCTGGCCGCGATTCCATTGCTGGCCTTGATTCCCCTGCTCGGCGAAGCGAAGGCGGCCGGCCATTCCGCCGTGTCCATGGATGCGGTGCTGCGCGCCGTGGGCATGATCGCGCTGGTGGTGATCGGCGGCCGGCTGCTGTTGCGGCAACTGTTCCGCGCGGTGGCGTGGACCAAGATGGGCGAGGTGTTCACCGCCACCTCGCTGCTGGTGGTGGTCGGCACGGCCTGGCTGATGCAATGGGCCGGCCTGTCCATGGGCCTGGGCGCATTCCTGGCCGGCGTGCTGCTGGCCGACTCCGAGTTCCGGCACGAACTCGAAGCACAGATCGAGCCCTTCAAGGGCTTGCTGCTGGGCTTGTTCTTCATCGCGGTCGGCATGAGCATCAATCTGAATCGGGTGATGGCCGAGCCGATGCTGATCGCGCAAGGCGTGATCGGCTTGCTGCTGCTGAAGTCGCTGGTGCTGTTCGCGATCGGCCTGCGCCCGGGGCGACTGCCCGTGCGCGAGGCGCTGATGCTCGGCTCGGTGCTGGCGCTGGGCGGCGAATTCGCCTTCGTGGTGTTCGGCGAAGCCTTCAAGTTCGGCTTGATCGAGGCCGTGCTGCGCGACCGCCTGGTCGCCATCGTCGGCCTGAGCATGGCGGCGACGCCGCTGACGGTGCTGGCCGTTTCGCGCTTCCTGGTGGACCACCCGGAAAAGAAGGTCGAGCGCGCCGCGGATGTCATCGACCACGAAAATCCGCGGGTGATCATCGCCGGCTTCGGCCGCATGGGCCAGATCGTCGGCCGCATGTTGCGCGCGCAGGGCATTCCATTCACGGCGCTGGAAAACAGCGTCGAGCAGGTCGAACTCTCGCGCCGCTTCGGCACCCTGATCTATTTCGGCGACCCGACCCGCGCCGACCTGCTGCGCGCCGCGCACGCCGACCGCGCCGAGGTGTTCGTGCTGACCACCGACGATCCGGAAGTGACCATCCGCACCGCGCGCATCCTCAAGCGCCTGTATCCGCATCTGAAGATCTTCGCCCGCGCGCGCAACCGCCAGCATGCGTTCCGGCTGATGGACATGGGCGTGGAGGTGATCGTCCGCGAGACTTTCCACTCCAGCCTGGAGATGAGCCAGCAGATGCTGGAAGCCCTGGGCGTGCCGCCGGAAGTCGCCGCCGAGCGTCGCGAGCGCTTCAGGGTGCACGACGAAAACATGTTGCGCGAGCAGCACCTCGTCTACGACGACGAGGCGGCGCTCATCGCCTCCTCGCAGCAGGCGCTGCAGGATCTGGAGAAGCTGTTTGAGGCGGACCAGAAGTAGCGGATCGGAATACGCGTGGCCTCGCCCGCAGCCGCAGGAAGATCCTGCCGGAGGCTTCTCCCCCCGCAGATCGTCCTCCACTTATCACCAGTCGAATTGACGAAATCGCGAGCTTTGGGCGATACTGACGCCGTCATTGGGGAGTAGTCGCTCTTCCTCCGGAAGGGGCTTACGTCAACATACTTGACCAGCAGGTCATGGTGTAAGCAGTTCCCACGCTTGGCAAGACCATTGACCACGACGCCTCCAGCCTGGCCGGGGACGTGCCGTGGTCATTCGTCTGCAGTCCGGCCGAGGAAATACATGGAATCCCTGTTTGTCTCCACCGGCGTCGTCGCCCTGGCCGAAATCGGCGACAAGACGCAGTTGCTCGCCTTCATCCTCGCCGCGCGCTTCAAGAAGCCGCTGCCCATCATCGCCGGCATCCTGCTGGCCACGCTGGTCAATCACGGCCTGGCCGGCGCCCTGGGCGCCTGGATCACCACCAGCGTCGACCCGGCGATCCTGCGCTGGGTGCTCGGCGTTTCCTTCATCGGCATGGCCGCCTGGACCCTGGTTCCCGACAAGATCGAGGAGGAGGAGACGCGGGTCGCGACCAGGTTCGGTATTTTCGGCGCCACCCTGATCACCTTCTTCCTGGCCGAGATGGGCGACAAGACCCAATTGGCCACGGTGGCCCTGGCCGCGCACTACGGCGCACCGGTGATGGTGGTGATCGGCACGACCCTGGGAATGCTGATTGCCGACGTGCCCGCCGTCTTCGTGGGCGACAAGCTTGCCGACAAGATCCCGATGAAATTGGTTCATTCCATTGCCGCGGCGATTTTTGCGTTGCTCGGCTTGGCGACCTTGCTGGGCGTCGGCGCGAAGCTGGGACTCTGAGCCCGACTTTGATCTGGAGTAAGTCTTCCGCATGTGGAGCCAGCGCGCGTGAATCCGCGACGGGAAGTCCGCGAAGTTAGCGGGCAGGCCTCACCGCGGATCGCGCAGGAACCGCAGCAGCGAAGGCGCCGGCCGCGCCGGCTCGAACTCGGCGGCGATGTCCACGTACCCGCGCAGCAACGCCAGGTCGTAAGCGGTGCGCCCGAGCGAATCACGCAACTGCCGGTTGGCGCCTTCGCGCAGCAATCGCTGCACTACCGCCAACAGCCCGTGCATCGCCGCCAGGTGCAGCGCGCACAGACCGCGCTGATCCTGCGCATCCAGCGACACGCCTTCGTTGATCAGGCGTTCGAGCGCCGCCAGCAGCACATCCTCGTCGCAGGCCGCGCCGGCTTCGGCGCGCGCGCCGAGCAACAGCAGCAAGGGCGTATGGCCGCTGGCGTTGGCCGCATCGGGCGTCAGGTCGGCTTGCAGCAACAGATCGAACAAGGCCAGCACGCGCTGCCGGTCGCGCGCGGTGAAGGCATGCAATGCGGCGCAATGAAGCGCCGTCAGTCCCTGGTCGTCGACCGCCTCCACATTGGCGCCCTGGGTGAGCAGCCGGCCGGCGATTTCCGGCAGGCCGAGTGCGGCGGCCAGCATCAGCGGCGTCACGCCGCCAGGCAGGGGCTGGTTCACGATCGCAACCGGCCTGCAGCAATTGTTCGACCACCGGCGCGTGGCGCATGCTGATCGCCGCCGAGAGCGGCGTCGCCCCGGTGCGCGCGCTGAGCGAGATGTCGGCGCCCATGTCCAGCAGGCGACGGACGATGGCGGCATGGCCGCCGCCGGCGGCGCGCAGCAGCGCGGTGCATCCCTGGGTATCGGCCGCATCGACCGGAAGCCCCAGGTCGAGCAGGCGCTGCACCGCTTCCAGATCGCCGGCGATGGCCGCGGCCGGCAAGTCGATGGCCTGCAAGGGTCGTCCGGGCAGCGACCAGCGTCGCCATTCGAGCCAATGGCTCAGGTCGTTGCGACCGGCGGCGAGCGCCATTCCCAACGCGGTCTGGCCGTCCGGCGCGCGCAGGTGCGGCAGCGCGCCGGCACGGATCATGGCGCGCACCGCGGCTTCGCGACCGAGCGCCGCGGCGACGTGGATCGCCGGCTGGCCGCGCGCATCACGGCTGTTGGGATCCACGCCCTGCGCCAGCAAGGCTTCGAGCAGGCGCTGCCAGCCGAGGCGGACGGCCAGCACGATCGCGGGATCCTTGCCCGGCACCGCGCCGAAGGCATCGGCGCCGCGCTCGAGCAACGCCAGCGCGGTCTGCTCGGCGCCGCGCGAGATGTGCTCGCCGCTCTGGCAGGCAATCAGGAAACGCGACAGCCCGCCGCGGCCGCCAACCGCCTGGCCGCGATCGAGCAAGCGCTGCAACGCCGCCTGCCGGTTGCCGCCGCGATCGAGCAACTGGAACAGGACGCTGTCGTGCCCCTCGCGATTCAGGTCTGCCGGCGCGCCGTGCCGGCAGAGCCAGTCGAATGCCGCCAAGTGGTCGTCGGCGGAAAATTCCAGCAGCAATTCGGCCAGCGTTTCCGGGCCGGTGCCGCTGCCGATCGCCAGCATCGTTTCGGCGGCGTCCAGTTGATTTGCCGCCAGCGCCTCGCGGAGCAATTCGCGCGGCGTCTTGGCGAACTCGCCCTCGGCCATGCCTTCGGCAACGTTGGCCGGCAGCACGTACTTCGGATCGAGCACCGCCACCTGCGGCCAGCGACCGTGCTCGATGGCGATGTCGATCGCACGTCGACCCTGGTCGTCCGGCTGCGCGGCGTCCACGCCCATGGCCATCAACTGGCGCAGCAATTCGGGCTCCGCGCCGGCCAGGCAGGCGAGCAGCAAGGCGTTGCGCTGGTGTTCGTCGACGGCCTGGACGTTCGGCTTGGCCAGCGCGAGTCGCGCGACCACCGCGGTGTGTGCATTGCGCGCCGCTTCGAGCAGCGGCGTCATGCCCTGCGCATCGTGGGCGTTGCGATCGGCGCCGGCGTCGAGCAGCGCGCCGACCACTTCCGGATTACCGGCAGCGCAGGCCTGCATCAACGCGGTGCGTTGCTCCAGTCCGCGCGCATCGACGCGCGCCTTGTGCCGCAGCAGCAATTGCGCGCCGCCCGGATCGTCGTCACCCGATACCGGCGGCCAGCAAGGCCGGCTGGCCGCCGGCGGGCTCCGGCCGCGCGCCGTGTTCGATCAGGAAACGCGCCAGCCGCCAGTTGCCCGAAGCGCAGGCGATGCCCAGCGGGCTGAAGCCTTCATTGTTCAACGCATCCACTTGCGCGCCGGCGTCGAGCAACAGCGCGGCCACCGCCGGATCGGTGCTGCGCGCGGCGTGATGCAGCGGCGTGTTGCCTTCGTTGTCGGCGGTGCGGGCATCGGCGCCGTTGGCCAGCAGCGTCATCACCGCTTCCGGGCGCCCGTGCCAGCTGTCCCGCGTCGCCGCGAGCAGGGTGGTCAGGCCGCCGTGCTTCTGGTTGAGATCGACGCCACGGGCGATGAGTTGACGCAGCAGGCGCAGATCGCCCTGCAAGGCGGCGAGCATCGACAAGGTGCGCTGGTCCCGATCGCCTTCGGCCGGCAGGGCATGCGCATTCGGCGCCGGCGGCCAGGGCTTCCAGGCCCTGCGTCGATCCGGCCGGTGCGCAAGGCCGCGTAGAGGCGCTCATCGGGACTGCCGGGCAGCTCGTCCTGCGCGCTCGACGAGTGGCCGGCAACGGCCTTCTCACTCGCCGGTTCGATGGCTGGACCAGCCGCCGACGCCAGGGTCGGCAGCCGGTCGGCGCGCCGATGGATTTCCATGTGCGCCAGCAGGGACAGCACCGGATAGGCGAGCAGCAACGGCAGGCGGATGCCGGCGGGGACGATGCCCGGCCAGATCAGGGCCAGGCCGAGCGCCAGCACGGCGAACACCAGCAGCGTGATCACCAGTCCGCGCGCCAGCTCGATCTGGCCGGTCCGGGTGGCGGCCGTCACCAGCCCGGCGAACGACTGGCCGTGCCGCGACGCCTGGGCGAAGGCCGGCCACAGGCGCCAGAAGCCGAGCAACGCGCAACCCACGCACAGGCTCAAGACCATCGCCGGAACCAGGGCGCCGCTCTCGAGCAGCGACAGCAGCGGCCAGCCGACCACGGTCGCCAGCAGGGCGAAGGCCAGCGACCACAGGATGGCGACGCTGGCAGCGTCGGCGGCCAGGGGGAATTTCGGTCTTGCCAGATCGCGGCTGCCGCGCCATCCGCTCCAGCCCAGCAGCAAGGCCGGCTGGGCCAGCACCAGGCCGGCCAACGCCCACGGTTCAGGCAAGGCGGCCGGAAGCCAGGCCAATGCCAGGCCCAGCAGGACCAGGCCCGCCGGCAGGATCGGGCGAGCGCGCTCAGCCATCGCCCACGCCACCGGCGACCAGCGGGTCGAGCACGCTTTCCGGGCGTTGCAGGTGGAAACCCCGCTCGCCCAGGTTGGCGATCACCACGGCGACGTCCTCGCGCGCAAGCTTGCGGCCCGGCTCCAGCGCAACGTCGAGCACGAACAGCCAGATCGCCCAATGGCAGCCGCACGCCTTCCGGAACCAGGCCGAAGGCATCCTTCTCGCGCAGGTACAGATAGGTGTCGGGTTTTCGGAGGGATTTATAGACGTAGGCGTGCATGGCGCGAGGGCGCAGGAAGTGGCCGATTGTCGCCGCAAACGGCAGGCCGGGGAAAGCGGCAATCGCTCACGGAATCGGGACCCGCCCATCCCGGCGCGCAGGCTTTGTTACCCTAGCGGGCCGGATTTCCTCCCCACTGCCTCGTTCACGCTGGAGCTTGCATGCGCCTTCGCTCCCTGTTCCTCGCCGCCCGTCGCCGCATCAGCCAGCCTGAATGCGCTTGCGCAGACGCCGATCACGCTCGACCAGGCGATGGCGAATCCGGACTGGATCGGCCCGCCGGTGGAGTCGGCGTGGTGGTCATGGGACGGCAAGGGCGTGCTCTACCAGCTCAAGCGCAGCGGCTCGCCACTTCGCGACACCTACGCGCAATCGATCGCCGGAAGCGCCGCGGTGCGCCTGGACGACGCCGCGCTGGCGACCATCGATGCCAGCTCGCCGGCGTTCGACGCCGCCCACACCCGCATGCTGTTCGTGCGCAACGGCGATGTGTTCGAACGCGACCTGCGCAGCGGCGCGCTGACCCAGATCACCCGCACCACCGCCAGCGAAGCTTCGCCGCAATATTCGGCCGATGGCCGCAGCGTGCAATTCCGGGTCGGCAACGACTGGCTCGGCTGGAACGCGGCGACGCGGCTGGTCGCCCCGATCGCCCTGCCGGTCGCCGGAAAGGATCCGACGGCGGCGCCGACAGCCGACTGCCATGCGCGACATGCAGTTGCGCCTGATCGCCACGCTCAATCGCCAGAAGCAGGAACGCGAGGCGCAGCGCGCGCAGGCCGAGGCGCAACGCAGGAGCGACCCGACCCAGCCGGCCGCGCCGGTGTATCTGGGCGAAGGCCTGAAGATCGACGCGACCGCGTTGTCGCCCAATGGGCGCTGGCTGCTGGTGGTGACCTCCGCCAAGGACGCCGACGTCGGCCGCATCGGCAAGTTGCCGCTGTACGTGACCGAATCGGGCTACGAGGAATTCGAAGAGGAGCGCGTGCGCGCGTCGGACGCAACTCGCCGATCGCGCAGAACATCAAGCTGGTGGACCTGGCCAGCGGCAGCGTCGCGCGACCTGTCCTACGACAGCCTGCCGGGCATCGCCACCGATCCGCTGGCCGATCTGCGCAAGGCGCAGAAACTCGACCCGCTCAAGGGCAATCGCCCGGTGCGGGTGATCAGCGAAGGCGACAACAGCCGGCGCGGCCACCATCCGCTGGAGCGCCGACGGCGAGCGCCTCGCGGTGCAGATCCGCGCGATCGACAACAAGGATCGCTGGATCGCCTCGCGTCGACCTCGCCAGCGGCGAAACTGCAGTCCGCGCACCGCTTGACCGATCCGGCCTGGATCAACTGGAACTTCAATGATTTCGGCTGGCTGCCGGACAACCGGACGCTGTGGTACCTGTCCGAGGAGACCGGCTACTCGCACCTGTATGTCGCTCGCGCCCGGCGGCAAGGCGACCGCGCTGACCAAGGGCTCGTGGGAAGCCTCGGCAGTGCAGTGGTCGATCGACGGCGGCACCGCCTACTTCACCTGCAACCGCAACGTGGCCCGGCGATTACGAAGTCTGCGCGGTCGGCCGCGACGGCGGCGCGATCCGCGAGGTGACCGCGCTCGACGGCGTCGAGGGATCCACCCTGTCGCCCGACGGCAGCACGCTGCTGGTGCAGTACTCGGCCAGCTACCTGCCGCCGCAGTTGGCGGTGGTTCCCAGCAGCGGCGGCCCGGCGGTCAGGCTGACCGACACGCGCACGGCCGGAATTCCGCGCGCGCAGCTGGATCGAACCGCAATTCGTGCAGGTGCCTTCGACCCATGGCGCCGGCGCGATCCACGCCAAGCTGTATCGCCCCGCGCAACTGCGAGCCGGGCAAGAAATATCCGGTGGTGATGTTCGTGCACGGCGCCGGCTACCTGCAGAACGTCAGCAAGCGCTATCCGAATTATTTCCGCGAGCAGATGTTCAACAACCTGCTGGTGCAGCAGGGCTACATCGTGCTGGACATGGACTACCGCGCCTCCGAAGGCTACGGCCGCGACTGGCGCACGGCGATCTACCGGCAGATGGGCCATCCGGAACTCGACGACTACATCGACGGCGTGAACTGGATGGTCGCCAACCAGCAGGGCGATGCGGCCAAGGTCGGCATCTATGGCGGCAGCTATGGCGGCTTCATGGCCTTCATGGCGCTGATGCGCGCGCCCGACGTGTTCCTTGCCGGCGCGGCCCTGCGCCCGGTCAGCGACTGGAGCACCTACAACCACGAATACACCTCGAACATCCTCAACACGCCGGAGCTCGATCCGGAGGCCTACAAGACCTCGTCGCCGATCGAGTTCGCCGACAAGCTGCGCGGCCACCTGATCATCCTGCACGGGATGATGGACGACAACGTGTTCTACCAGGACTCGGTGCGCCTCTCGCAGCGCTTCATCGAAATGAAGAAGGACCATTGGGAGATCACCGGCTATCCGCTGGAGCGGCATTCGTTCGTGCAGCCGGAAAGCTGGTACGACGAGTATCGGCGGATCGACCAGTTGTTCGAGCGCACGCTGAAATAATGGTGGTCCCGGGGCGCCGCGTGATCATCTGATCCACGCGAATGAGAGTCACTCGCGCGCAGTGCAGGATGCGCGCGCGCGAGCATCGATTGCCGCGCGCACGCGAATGATTTTCACTCCCGCGCTTTTTCTCTCGCGTTGCTGAATGCAGGCGAAATCTGGCCCGAGAAAATTTTAAATTCATGACTGGAGTCAGTTTTTCATTGGCGGGCCGGCGCTAGTTTTACGCTTGTAACGCGTGCACCCCGCGCGCGCCGGCTAGAGGTCATCCCCCCATGAAACTCCCGCATCGCACGGCTCTTTTTCTCGCCATGGCGGCACTTGCCGCCCCTGGCGCATACGCAAGCACCGCCTATGGCGACCTGAATAATTTCGATACCGTCAACGACACGGGTCAGGAATGCCACGGTTTCGAGATCGAGATCGAAGGCGTGCGCAGCACCGACATCACCTATACCTACGACTGGAACCACTACGGCCCTCCGCGCATCACCGAAGGCACCAACACTTCCGGCTCAGCCGTGGTATTCATCCGCTACGAGAGCACGAAGAATCCCGACGGCAGCTGGGCCGCCTACACGGCGATTCCGAGCGCGCCGATGACGCCGACCGACGGCCATGCCTGCACGGATCCGTCCGTGAACCAGGGCTGCGAGCACTTCGGCGTCGGCTACTACGGCGCCCCGACGACCATCCGCTACAACTGGCTGGTCGACAGCGGCGGCGTGTTGGTGCACCACACCTCGCCGGTGATGGTCGGCACGCCCAGTTTTACCTACTACGCCGCCGGCCCCGGCGCAACCGCCGTGGTCGTCGCCGTGATTCCGGCCCCGGTGGTGCCGATTCCGGCCGCCAAGCAATTCGGCGAGCCGAGTTTCGTCAAGGTGATCAAGACCACCACGCACAACGCGAACAACGTTGCCCTGCGTGACCTGGTCTCCGACGACAAGAACGGCGACGGATTCAACGACTGGCAGAACGCCGAACCCGCCCAGGTCGAAACCGAGTTCAAGCTGCTGCAGACCAACACCGGCGCCAACCCCGCCAAGGAAGAACTGGCAGGCCTGGGCGACGACGCGGGTATCGACGGCTCCGAGACGGTGACGCGCCGCTACGAGTTCTACAAGTACGGCGCCGACGGCCGACACGCGTCGACGGCGAGAACGGCGAGGCCATGTGCGACGAGGTCGATCCGACGACCAACCCGAACGACCCGAAGTATCTGCACGGCGTCGGCAACCAGCGTCGCCGTCACCGATCCGAACGGCGACACCTACTACGTCGATTGCTCGGCGCAGGTCGTGGTCGGCGACTACATCGGCGCGCAGATGGCGGGCTTCGATGCCGCCATGCCGCTGGGCCTGGTCGATCATCTCCAGGATGGCGAGAAGAACTATCGACCTACACGCCGCGCACCGTCGTCGTGGGCGGCAACACGGACAACAACGGACTCTATTCGATCCTGGTGACCGGCAGCCTGCCGCCCGGCCTTACGCTGTCGGCGGACGGCGTCCTGTCCGGCACCCCGACGACCGCGGCATCTTCAACTTCACGGTTCAGGCCACTGACGCCAACAACGCGATGGTCAGCAACTCCTACGTGTTGACGGTGGCCCGCTGACTCGTCGGCATCAGCAGTATGTGCTTGTCGTCGAGAAGTTCGGCGCCGGCAGCGGCACCGTTGCGGGCGGCGGCATCGACTGCGGCGTGGTCTGCGATGTCCTGCTCGACGAGAACACCGCCGTCAGCTTGACCAAGACGACGGCTGCCGGCAGCTATTTCACCGGCTGGGGCGGCGCCTGCACGGGCACCGGCGCCTGCGACGTCACCATGACCGCGGACAAAGGCGTCAGCGCGACCTTCGTTCCGTCCACGCTGCAATATGCACTGACAGTCAAGACCGCCGGCTCGGGCAGCGTGGTCAGCAATCCCAAGGGCATCAACTGCGGCAAGCAGTGCAGCCACTCCTGGACGGTGGGAAGCAACATCACGCTGACGGCAAAACCGGCCAAGAAACACGTGTTCCTGGGCTGGACCGGCGGCGCTGCAGCGGAACCGCGCTGACCTGCACGGTGCCGATGCTGACCAACCAGGACGTGAACGCTACGTTCAACTGATGCCGCGCTTCAATTTGGCGGTCGAAGTCGCAATGACCTGATCCATACACCGCCTGAGGAAAAAACATGAGGCCCCGAAAGGGGCCTCATGCGTGAAACGGGACCGGCTGTCAGCCGCGGCGGCTCCTCGCCCGCGCCGCCTCGTCGAGCTACTTGCCTTCGCCTTCTGCGCCGGAATGAATTCCTCGCGCACCGCCCTGGCCAACAGGTCAGGCGGCAACAGCCCCTGGTCGAGCAGGAAGTTGTTGAAGGCAAGGCGATCGAACTTCGCGCCCAGCGCCAGCTCGGTTTCCGCGCGCAACTGCAGGATGCGCGAGTAGCCGTAGAAATAGCTGCCCGCCTGGCCCGGCGCATTGAGCGTGTAGCGGTCCAGTTCCTGGCGCGCCATCGGCGCCGACAGCATCACTTCGTCGGTGAGCACGCGGCCCGCGTCCTCGCGCGAGATCATGCCCAGGTTCAGCATCGGGTCGAGCATCGCGCGCGCCGCGCGCAGCAGGCGGAACTGCAACGCGATCATCTGGCCTTCCGGCGGCTCGGACGAGACCATCTCGGCTTCCGCGTACAGGGCCCAGCCTTCGACATTGACGCTGTTGAAGGCATACAACATGCGCGCCTGCGAAACGCCGCGCTCGACCATCGCGCTGAACTGCAGCTCGTGGCCGGGACGGCCTTCATGCGCGCTCAAGGTCCAGCGTCGCGCCCGGGAAATTGAAATCGTCGTAGGCCTCGCCCTTGCCGGTTGCCGCCGGATTGCCGACCGGCAGCACGAACTGGCCCTGCTCGCCGGTGTTGCCGATCAGCGGCGGCGCCTGCATGTGCGGGGCCGGCTGCGCGGCGGACTCGGCGTCCGAGGCCAGGCGCATGATCATCGGCCGGTTCGGCACATCGACCACGCCCTCGCGGCGGATCGCCGCTTCCAGCGGCGACGTTGACTTCCTTGTAGCGCGCCTCGAGCTGGTCGTTCGGAATGACGTCCTTCTTCAGCGCGCGAATGACGTCGCGATAGTCAGTCGCGTCGAAGCCCTTGGCCTTGGCCACCACCGGCGCCAGCGCCTGCATGGCGGCGCGGGTCTCCATGAACTCCACTTGCGCGCGCTGGATCAGCAACTGCGGATCGATGTCGATGCCGACCCGCTTCAGGCGATAGGCGTACATCTCGGGCGGCAGGCGGAAATCCTCACGCGCGACCGGCAACACCTTGGCGCGCTCCCAGGCCGCGTAATCGGTGAGCTGCTTCTCCATCGCCGCCAGCGCCGGCTCGGCGCCGGCGATCTTCATCTCGGCGAACAGCTCGCGGATGCCCTTGATGTAGGTCGGCACGTTGGTCAGCGACTTTTCCACCTTGGCCTTGACCGGTCCGAGCAAGCCCGGCTGGCCGAGCTTCTCCATGAAGCGGGCCTTGGCCTGTTCGGTCATCGGCGACGCTGCCCGGATACAGCCCGACATAGCGCTGCAGCCGCTCCAGCGCCTTGGCGCGCCGCGCGTCCGGCAGTTGCTCCTGCAGCAGCGACTGCATGCCGCCGAACACGACTTGCGGCACGTCGATCCAGGGCAGGTAGTATTTTTCGTTCAAGCGGGTGCCGGTGATTTCGTCGTCGATCGCACTCGAGCAGGATCTCGCAGGTCCTGGCGAACCTGCGGATTCTTTCTCGGCGTCCAGGCGCGTCTTGCACCTGCGCGCGCGTAGCTTCCATCGCGGCGATGTAGCGCGCGTTGATGTTCGGACCCGAGGTCGCTGACCAGGCCGTCGTACTGGGTCAGGCCCGGCATCGGAGGCGTCCTCGGGCTGAGAACTTCGCCTGCGCCTCCAGCACGTGCGTGGTCTCGACGTTGCTGATCGGCGACCCAGTCGCTGGTGGTGGCCGGGGCGGCGCTGGCCGCCGTGCTGGTGAGCAGGGCGACGGCGAGTATCAGGCGTACGGACATGGCGGATTCCCTCTGGATAGTCGGCGGAGCATGCGGGGCATCGCGGCGCCGCGGCATGCGGCAGAAGTCATGGATCGGGTGAAGCGGCGCTCGCTCTAGGCCAGGTAGCCGCCATCCACGGCCAGGGTGGCGCCGGTCACGTAGCTGCTGGCCGGGCTGACCAGGAACAGCACGGCCGGCGCGATTTCATCCGGGTTGCGCGACGCGCGCCAGCGGAATCATCTGCATCATCATGCCGAGGATCTTCGGATTGCCGGTGATCGCCGAGGCGAACTTGGTTTCGGTCAGGCCGGGCAACACCGCGTTGACGCGGATGCCGTGGCCGGCCAGTTCCTTGGCGAAGCCTTCGGTCATGTTGACGATGCCGGCCTTGGTCATGGAATAGATGCCCTGGCCGGGCGCCGCGCGCCGGGCGTTGACCGAGGCGATGTTGACGATGCTGCCGCCCTTGCCCTTCATGCCCTTGGCGGCCTGCACGGTCGACCAGAAGTAGCCGCGCAGGTTCACCTCGACGGTTTTTTCGTAGCTGGCCAGGTCCATGTCCAGCATCGGGCCGAAATACGGATTGGCCGCGGCGTTGTTGACCAGGATGTCGGGCGTCTTGCCCTGCCTCGGCGAGTGCGGCGAACACCGACTCGATGGCGGCCGGGTCGCCGACATGCATGGCCATGGCCTGCGCCGAGCCGCCGTTGCCGCGAATGGCCTCGACCACCGTCTCGCAGCCCTCCAGCTTGCGGCTGGTGCACACCACGTGGGCGCCATGGGCCGCCAGCAGTTCGGCGATGCTGGCGCCGATGCCGCGCGAGGCGCCGCTGACGAGGGCGGTCTTGCCGGTGAGGTCGAACAGGGGATCGCTCACAAAAGGGTCTCCGAGGTCGGAATGGATGCCGCCGCTTGTTATGCTCAGGAGCCTAGCATAGGGCCCTTTTGGAGACCGCGATGACCGCAGCAGCGACGAGTATTGATCACCGGCGCCGGCAGCGGCCTGGGCCGGGCGCTGGCCATCCGCTATGCGAGCAGCGGCGCGCGCGTGGCCTGCGTGGACCTGACGTCGAACGCAGCGAGGCAGACGCGCGCGATGCTGCGCCGGCAGCGGCCACCTGGCGCTGGCCGCCAATGTCGGCAGCGACGAGGCGATGGAGCAACTGCAGCAGGCGATCGCTCGCCGAATGGCGCGGGCTGGATGTGCTGATCAACAACGCCGGCATCGCATCGGGCGGTTCGATGGTCGAGACCACGATGGCCGAATGGCGGCAGATCCTCGAGGTCGACCTGCTCAGCGTGGTGCGCGGCTGCCGGATGTTCCTGCCGGGCATGCTCGCGGCGGGCAGCGGCCAGATCATCAGCACCGCGAGTTTCGCCGGACTCGCCGGCGCGCCGGGCGTGATGACCTACGGCGTGGCAAAAGCGGCGTGGTTGCGCTCTCGGAGCAACTGCGCGCCGAAGTGGCGCGCAAGGGCATCCGGGTCAGCGTGATCTGTCCGAGCTTTTTCCGGACCAACCTGTGCGACACCACGCTCGGCAGCCCGACGACCAAGGCGCTGGCGATCAAGCTGATGGACAACGCGCCGGACACCATCGATTCGGTGGCCGACAAGGTCTTCGCCGACGCCGAGGTCGGACGCTTCCTGATCATCCCGACCAAACGCGAACCGATGCGCTGGCGGCTCAAGCGCTGGTTTCCTGAAATGCTACTTCCGCCACTTGCTCAAGCTGACCGGCAACGAATGATGCCGGCCAAATGACATGAACTGGATGATCTACGGCGCCAACGGTTACACCGGCCGGCTGATGGCCGAAGAGGCCGCGCGCCGCGGCCTGAAGCCGATACTCGCCGGGCGCAATGCGGCGGCGCATCGAGCCACTGGCGAGCAAGCTGGGCCTGCCGCCCGCGGGAATTCGCCCTGGACGATCCCGCGGCGGTGCGCGCCGGCCTGAAGGACATCGACCTGGTGCTGCACTGCGCCGGGCCGTTCTCGGCGACCTGCGCGCCGATGCTGGAAGCCTGCCTGGACGCCGGCGCGCATTACCTGGACATCACCGGCGAGATCGAGGTGTTCGCGCACTGCCATGCGCAGGACGCGCGCGCGAAGCAGCGCGGCATCGTGGTGCTGCCCGGCGCCGGCTTCGACGTGGTGCCGACCGATTGCCTGGCCGCGCAACTCAAGCGCGAACTGCCGACGGCGACCTCGCTGGTGCTGGCCTTCGATGCCGCGCGGCGGGCCCAGCCCGGGCACCGCCAAGACCGGCGGTCGAGGGCTTCGGCAGCGGCGGACAGGTGCGCATCGACGGCAAGCTGGTGCCGGTGCCGCTGGCATGGAAGACCCGCCACTTCGAGCGCGACGGCGAAAAGCGCTTCGCCATGACCATCCCCTGGGGCGATGTCTACACCGCCTACGTTTCCACCGGCATCCCCGACATCGAGGTCTACATGGGCGTGCCGCCGGGCATGGCGCGCAATCTGCGCCGGATCCGCTGGCTCGGACCGTGCTCGGCCTGTCGCCGGTGCAGGCGCTGCTGAAGGCGATGGTGGCGCGCAAGGTGCGCGGCCCATCCGGAGACGGCGCGCTCCAGGAGCGGCAGCGTGGTCTGGGGCGAAGTGCGCGATGCCGACGGCAAGCAGGTCAAGGGCCAGCTGTCGACACCCAATGGCTACGAGTTGACCGTCACCGCCGCGCTGGGCATCGCCCAGCGACTGCTGTCCGGCAACAAACCGGCCGGCGGCTATTACACGCCGTCGCTGTTGATGGGCGCCGATTACGTGCTGTCGCTGCCGGGTGTCTCGCGGCGCTGATCGAGCGTGCCTCGTGCGCCGGTCCGGGTCGGTAGAATGGCGGGATGGATGTATCCCACCTGCTCGACGAACTCAATCCGGCCCAACGTGAAGTGGTTTCCGCGCCGCCGGGGCACTATCTGGTGCTTGCCGGCGCCGGTTCCGGAAAAACCCGCGTACTCACCCACCGCATCGGCTGGCTGAACGAAGTCGTCGGCATTCCCGCGCACGGAATCCTCGCGGTCACTTTCACCAACAAGGCGGCCGCGGAAATGCGCGGGCGCGTGGACGCGCTGTTGCGCAATGGCACGCGCGGCATGTGGGTCGGCACCTTCCATGGCCTGGCCCATCGCCTGTTGCGCCTGCACTGGCAGGAGGCCGGCCTGCCGGAAAGCTTCCAGGTGCTCGATGCCGACGACCAGTTGCGCATGGTCAAGCGCATCGCCACATCGCTTGAACTGGAGGAAGGCCGCTTTCCGCCGCGGCAGATCGTCTGGTGGATCAACGCGCAGAAGGACGAGGGCCGCCGGCCGAAACACATCCAGGTGCCGGGCGGGGATTTCTTCACCAAGACCATGCTGCGCGTGTACGAGGAATACGAAATCCGCTGCCAGCGCGCCGGGCTGGTCGATTTCGCCGAGATCCTGCTGCGCGCGCACGAGCTGTGGCTGGAACACCCGCCCCTGCTGCATCACTACCAGCAGCGCTTCGGACAGATCCTGGTGGACGAGTTCCAGGACACCAACACCATCCAGTACGCGTTCATCCGCGTGCTGGCCGGCGACAGCGGCCAGGTGTTCGTGGTCGGCGACGACGACCAGGCGATCTATGGCTGGCGCGGCGCGAAGGTCGAGAACGTGCAGCGTTTCCTGCGCGACTACCCGGGCGCGAAGACCTTCAAGCTGGAACAGAACTACCGCTCCACCGGCAATATCCTGGCCGCGGCCAACGCGGTCATCGCGCACAACCCCGAGCGCCTGGGCAAGCAGCTGTGGACCGCCGATGGCGAGGGCGAGCAGATCGACCTGTACACCGCCTACAACGAAGTCGACGAGGCGCGCTTCGTGGTCGAGCGCATCCGCGCGCATATCGACGACGGCGGCAGCGCCTCCGATTGCGCCCTGCTGTATCGGAGCAACGCGCAATCGCGGGCCCTCGAGGAACAGCTGGGCCAGGCGCGGTTGCCGTATCGCGTCTATGGCGGCCAGCGCTTCTTCGAGCGCATGGAAATCAAGGACGCGATGGCCTACCTGCGGCTGATCGCCAACCCCGACGACGACGCCGCCTTCGAGCGCGCGGTCAACACGCCGCACGCGCGGCATCGGCGAACGCACCCTGGATGAAGTGCGCCGGCACGCGCGCGCGCATTCGCTTTCGCTATGGCAGGCGGCGCAGCGGGTGAGCGCGGGCACCGAGCTGGCCGGTCGCGCGCGCAATGCGCTCAGGGCCTTCGCCGAGCTGATCGATGCGCTCGCCACCGAGACGCCGGAGATGCAGTTGCACGAGCAGTTCGACCACGTGCTCGAACGCACCGGCCTGCGCACGCATTACGCCGCGGAATCCAAGGGACAACTCGACTCGCGCGTGGAGAATCTCGACGAGTTGGTCTCGGTCGCCAGCCGCTTCGAGCGCCGCGACGACGAAGCCAGCGAGAACATGAGCGAACTGGTCGCCTTCCTGGCCTACGCTTCGCTGGAAGCAGGCGAGGGCCAGGCCGAAGCCGGCGAGGACTGCGTGCAGCTGATGACGCTGCACAGCGCCAAGGGCCTGGAATTTCCCCAGGTGTTCCTGGTCGGACTCGAGGAAGGCGTGTTCCCGAGCAGCCGCTCCTCGGAAGAAAGCGGGCGGATGGAAGAGGAACGCCGGCTCGCCTACGTGGGCCTGACCCGCGCCCGGCACAAGCTGACGCTCACCTACGCGGAATCGCGGCGCTTGCATGGCATGGAGATGCTTGGCACGCCGTCGCGGTTCCTGCGCGAGATCCCGGCGGCCCTGATCCGCGACGTGCGTCCGCGCGCGAGCATCAGCCGGCCGAGCTATTCACCGCGCTACGAGGATGCCGCCACGGTTGGCGCCTTGCGCCTGGGCCAGCGGGTGTCGCACGCGACTTTCGGCGCAGGCGTGGTCATGGATAGCGAAGGCAGCGGCCCGCATGCGCGCGTGCAGGTCAACTTCGAAAACGCCGGCGTCAAATGGCTGGTGCTGTCGTTCGCCAACCTGACGCCGATCTGACGCGCCGGGGCGGCTTCGATCAGCCGCCGTTTCCGGTGGGCGTGGTGCCTGCCGCGGGCTGCGTGGAGTTGCTTGCGGGCGCGGCTTCGGCGCCGGTACCGTCCTTCTCGGGATCGCATTTCTTGAACACGGCGCAGGCGAAGGAACGGCGCTTCTTCTTGACCGGAGCCGGTGCGGCGACAGGTGCCGCCGCGGCCGCTGCGGCCGCCGCTGCCTGCTGCGCCTGCAAGGCCGCTTCGACGGCGGCAATGTTGTGCAGCCTGGCTTCTTCGCGGGCCAGATCGGCCGCCGTCGGACCGGCCTTGTCGGGGCGGGCGCGAATCCGGTTCACTTTGGTGTTCTCGCCGCCATGGCCGTAGCGGATGGTCGCCACGGAGGTCGCCGGCGCGCCTTCAGCGGCATCTTCGGGCTCGGGCGCCGTCACGGATTCTCCGGCGGCGGCTGTCTCGGGCACGGGAATCAGGTCGTCGGCCGCTTCCGCACCGGGAACCGGCGGAGCGGCGGGCGTCGGCGGTGGCGCCGGCGCGGCGGCTGGGGCGGCGTAGCGTCTGCCGCGGCCGTGGTCGCGGTGGCTGCTGGTTCCGGGGAGGCGCCCTTGAACTTGCCGGTACTGAAGGCCCAGCCGAGTCCGGCCAGCAGGACAACGCCGCCCGCGACCGCCACGATGAGGCCCATGGGCCGCTTGGCCGCCGCTGCCGGGGCCGGCGCGGCGGAAACGGGTGCATGGGTGATCACCGGCGTGCGCGCCGAGGAAACGACGGGCGGCGGCGTGGACGCGCGCGGCACGTTGCCCGGGGTCATCGGCGTGGGCGAGCCGACCACCGTGGGGTTGGATGAGTTGGCGCCGGCCCAGGGCGCCGGGCGCAGGCGCAGCTGGCCGCCCTGCTGGATCAGCGGGTGCTTCTTCAGGTCTTCGTTGAGCTCTTCGCAGCTCTGGTAGCGGTCGGCCGGATCCTTGGCCAGCATCTTGGTGAGGATGCGCGAAACCTCTTCGTCCACGTCCGGGTTCAGCTCGCGGATGTCCGGCGCGTCGGCCTGGACCACGTCGAGCATCAGCCGCAACGGGCTTTCGTCGTTGAAGGGCATGCGACCGCTGAGCATCTCGAACAGCACGATGCCGAGCGCCCAGATGTCCGAGCGCTGGTCGACCGCCTTGCCCAGGCAGACTTCCGGCGACAGGTAGCCCGGGGTGCCGACGAACTCGCCGGCGTTGGTCAGCTTGGCGGAGGCGTCGCGATTGGCCAGGGCGATGCCGAAGTCGGCAACCTTCACCTGGCCCCGCGTGGTGATCATGATGTTGCCCGGCTTGATGTCCCGATGGATCACGCCATGGGAGTGCGCCGCGGCCAGGCCTTGCGAGGTGTGCAGCAGGACCTTCAGCGCGTCGGCGACTTCCAGCCGGTTCTCGCGCTTGAGGCTGGTCGCCAGCGACTCGCCGTCGATGTATTCCATGACGAAGAAGGTCTGGTCTTCGTCCTGGCCGATGAAGTAGATCTGGATGATGTGCGAGTCGTTGAGCGTCGCCATCGACCGCGCTTCGCGCAGGAAGCGTTCGACGAAGACCTTGTCGTGCGCCATGGCGGCCGACAGCACCTTGATCGCGACGTAGCGGCCAAGCGAGGACTCATAGCCCTTGTACACGACGCCCATGCCGCCGCGGCCAAGTTCCTCAACGATGTCGTAGTGACCCAACCGTGTATTCATGAGCTCGCCCGACCTCTCGATTGAGCATGGTAACCGCGAAGGCCGGCCATCTGGAAGACAGTGGCCGCCGGATCCCGTTCCGTGCCGTCGGTCACGGTGACCAGGGACCCATGACGGGGGTCCGCGCGACGTTTATCTTGCCCGGCGTGTGGGGTACTGTCCGGAATCGGCGCCTGCTGGCGTTTCGGGCAGACAAACCTGGCCCTGCCACTCGGACTTCCTGGAGATCGATCATGCGCAAGTTGCTCAAGTGGATCGCCACCCTGCTTGGCGTGCTGGTACTCGCGGCCTTGCTCGGCTTGGGCCTGGCCTGGCTCAAGACCGATCGCGCGATGGCGAAGACCTACGTGGTCAACGATCCGCCATTGACCCTGCCGACCGATGCGGCGGCCCTGGCGCACGGCAAGCACCTGTTCGTCACCCGCGGCTGTTCCGACTGCCATGGCGCCGAGGGCGCCGGCCATCTGGTCTTCGATGGCGGGCCGGTACTGAAACTGGTCGCCCCGAACATCACGCCCGGGGGCGTCATCAAAGGCCTGACGGCGGACCAGATCGCCGCGGCCATCCGCCACGGCGTGAAGCCGGACGGCCACCCGATGGTGTTCATGCCCACGATCGACTTCCACGAGATGAGCGACACCGACACGGCGGCGCTGATCGCCTACCTGCAGTCGCTGCCGGCATCGGCCAACGACCCGGGCAAGCTGCAGATCCGCCCGCTCGGCATGGTGATGTACGCCATGGGCAAGTTCCCGCTGCTGCCAGCCGAGGACGTGGACCACACGCCGCGCTCACGGGTGGCGCCGCCCAGTGGCGCCACCGCCGCCTACGGCCAGTACCTCGCGCACGGCTGCACCGGCTGCCACGGCGACAACCTGGCTGGCCAGCATGTCCCGGGAACCCCGCCGTCGTTCAAGGACTCGCAAAATCTGACGCCCGCCGCGCTGGGCCAGTGGAAGGAAGCCGACTTCCGCCGCGCCCTGCGCGAAGGCAAGCGACCGGACGGCAGCGACATCGACCCGTTCATGCCGTGGAAGGCCTTCTCGACCATGAGCGACGAGGAAATCAGCGCCCTGTGGGCCTACCTGCAGACGCTGCCGCCGGTGCCTTCGAAGAAGTCCTGATCGCCAAGGCAGGCGCTCCCCGACCCGGGGACGCCATCAATCCCACTCGTAGATCGTCCAGTACACGGGCGACACGCTGGCCTTGTCGGCATCGGTGCGGTCCATGCGGCCGTTGCGATCGTCGTCGTACAGGTAGTACGGCTTGCCGCGCACGGGCGTGATCCTGACCATGAAGATGCGGCCGCCCTCGCGATATTCCTCGATGACATCGCCGCTGTCGCTGGACCGGATCGTGACCGTGGGCGCGGTCTCCTCGGACACCGGCGACGGGAGCTTCTCCGGAATCGGGGCTTCCGCGGGGGCTGCCGCATCGGCGGGAGCGGAGCGGAGCCGGCGCGGGCGCGGCAGCCGTCGCTGGCGCGGTGCTGGTGCCGGCGCAGGAGCTTCCTGGGCGGCCGACGCCTGTTCGGGGGCCGGGGCGGTCGCCGAAGCGGTGGCGAGCGCGAATGACAAGGCGATGGAAAGCAAGGACATGGGTGTCTCCAGAAAACGTCCCGGCATGGCGAACAAGCATCGCAAATGCCCGCCCATGACTCAAGCGGATCGAACGCCTGTCGCCTGCCCGGCGCCGCGGTTGCGGCCCAGCTTCGCGAATTCCTTACACTAGCGTCCTGATCGAACCGAGCAACGCCATGACCCGCCTCGTCCTGATCGACGGCTCGTCCTACCTGTACCGCGCGTTCCACGCACTGCCGCCGCTGACCGCGCCCGACGGCTCGCCGACCGGCGCCCTGTTCGGCATCGTCAACATGCTGCGCGCCACGCTGAAGGAAAACCCCGACTACACCGCGTTCGTGGTCGATGCCTCGGGCCCGACGTTTCGCGATGAAATGTACCCCGCCTACAAGGCGACCCGCGCGGCGATGCCCGACGACCTGCGCGCGCAGGTCGAGCCGATGATGCAGATCGTCGAAGCGCTGGGCTTTCCGATCCTGCGCGTGCCCGGCGTGGAAGCCGACGACGTGATCGGCACCCTGGCCCTGCAGGCTTCCGCGCAGGGCATTCCGGTCACCATCTCGACCGGCGACAAGGATTTCGCGCAACTGGTGCGGCCGGGCATCACCCTGACCAACACCATGACCGGCAGCGTGCTCGACGATGCCGGCGTGTTCGCCCGGTTCGGCGTGCGGCCGGACCAGATCGTCGATTTCCTGGCCCTGATGGGCGACAGCGTCGACAACATTCCCGGCGTGGACAAATGCGGACCGAAGACCGCGGCCAAGTGGCTGGGCGAATACGGCTCGCTGGAAGCGGTGATGGCCAATGCCGACAAGATCGGCGGCAAGATCGGCGAGAACCTGCGCGCCGCGCTGCCGCGCCTGCCGCTCAACCACGCAACTGGTCACGATCAAGATCGACGTGCCGCTCGACCTGGCGCCGCAACAGCTCAAGCTGCGCGAACGCCACGTCGAGACGCTGACCGAGCTCTATACCCGTTACGGCTTCCACGCCGCGCTGCGCGAACTGCAGGGCAATGGCGGCGCGAATGCCGGCGCGAGCGTCGGCAACCAGCGACCGGAGGCGGGCCGTCCCACGCTGAACCTGCATGCCGCCGCGCCGGCCTCGGGCGAAGCGCTCGATCCGGCCCTGGCCGCGAAGGGAAAATACGAAGCCGTGCTCACCAGCGAGCAACTCGCGCAGTGGGCGCAGCGGCTGGGCGAAGCATCGCTGGTCTCCTTCGATACCGAAACCGATTCGCTCGATCCGATGCAGGCCAACCTGGTCGGCATCAGCCTGTGCGTCGAATCGGGCACGGCGGCCTATATTCCGATCGCGCACAACTATCCCGGCGTTCCGCAACAGTTGCCGATGGCCGACGTCCTGGCGGCGCTGCGTCCGGCGCTATGCGATCCGGCCAAGCCCAAGGTCGGCCAGCACGGCAAGTACGACCTGCATGTGCTGCGTCGCCATGGACTGGTCGTGCAGGGCTACCTCGAAGACACGATGCTCGAGTCGTTCGTGCTCAACTCCGGCGGCCAGCGCCACGACATGGATTCGCTGGCCGAGCGCTACCTGGGTTACTCCACCATCCGTTTCGCGGACGTGGCCGGCAAGGGCGCCAAGCAGATCACCTTCGACCAGGTCGCACTCGAAGAGGCCACCGCCTATGCCGCGGAAGACGCCGACGTCACCTTGCGCCTGCATCAGGTGCTGTCGGGGAAACTCGCTGCCGAACCCTCGTTGCAGCGCGTCTATCGCGAAATCGAGATTCCGCTGGTGCCGGTGCTCGAGCGAATGGAAGCCGGCGGCGTATCCATCGACATGGCAGAGTTGCGCCGGCAGAGCGCTGATCTTTCGCAACGGATGATGAAGGCGCAGAACCAGGCGCACCAACTGGCCGGGCGCATGTTCAACCTGGATTCGCCGAAGCAGTTGGGCGCGTTGTTGTTCGATGAACTGAAATTGCCGGCCTTGGTGAAAACGCCCGGTGGCTCGCCATCCACCAACGAGGAAGCGCTCGAGGCGATCGCCGACCTGCATGAATTGCCGCGACTGGTGCTGGAATATCGCGGGCTGGCGAAACTGCGCAGCACCTATACCGACAAGTTGCCGCTGATGGTGAATCCGCAGACCGGGCGCGTGCATACCAGCTATCACCAGGCGGGCGCCGCGACCGGACGGCTGAGTTCCAGCGAACCGAACCTGCAGAACATCCCGATTCGCAGCGAGGACGGCCGACGCATTCGCCAGGCCTTCGTCGCGCCGGCGGGTCGCAAGATCGTGGCCTGCGATTATTCGCAGATCGAGTTGCGGATCATGGCGCACCTGTCCAACGATGCCGGCCTGGTGCACGCCTTCGCCAGCGGCCTTGACGTGCATCGCGCCACGGCGGCGGAAGTGTTCGGCGTCGGAGTCGATGAAGTCACCGGCGACCAGCGCCGCGCCGCCAAGGCGATCAACTTCGGGTTGATGTACGGCATGAGCGCATTCGGCTTGGCGCGCCAGCTCGGCATCGGTCGTGGCGAGGCGCAGGACTATATCGCCCTGTATTTTTCCCGCTATCCAGGCGTCAGGGAATTCATGGATCGGGCGCGCGCCCAGGCGCGCGAGGACGGTTTCGTCGAGACCGTGTTCGGTCGCCGCCTGTACCTGCCGGAGATCCGCTCGAAAAACCAGGGACAGCGCGCGGGCGCGGAGCGCGCCGCGATCAACGCGCCGATGCAGGGCACCGCCGCCGACATCATCAAGCGGGCCATGATTTCGGTCGATGCCTGGCTCCAGGCGAAGGCGCCGGAGCGGGCGCTGATGCTGATGCAGGTGCACGACGAACTGGTATTCGAGGTGGAAGCGGGCTTCGTGGATGAACTGCTGGCCGAAGTGAAGGCCCGAATGGAGTCGGCGGCCGAACTTCGGGTGCCTTTGCTGGTCAATTGCGGGGTCGGCGACAACTGGGACGAGGCCCATTGAGCCGAAATCAGGCCCTGTCAGCGGTTTCTCCACCTTAAGTAAACGCTACCTGAATCGGGTTCGAAATATTGATCCAGGTTCACGAACTTCTAATGTGGCTGGTGGTCAACTACATGCGACGGATGCAATGTCCGTCGCGGATACACTCCCTCCCCTGAGTGATCCATGAGGTCCGGCTCTCCCCAGCCTGGCCTCAAACCCCGGCCCCGCAGGCTTCCCCTGGCTTGCGGGGCTTTTTATTGCCCCTCGATTGCCCGGCAAGCCAGTCGCGCGGCCGCAGGTAGTCGTCCAGCCGGGCCTCGGCGCTGCCCGGCTTCGGGCCGGTAGCCGTATTCGAAGCGAACCCGCGGCGGCAGGCTCATCAGGATGCTTTCGGTGCGACCACCGGACTGGAGGCCGAACAGCGTGCCGCGGTCCCAGACCAGGTTGAATTCCACGTAGCGGCCGCGCCGGTACAGCTGGAACTCGCGCTCGCGCTCCCCGTAGGGCAGGTCCTTGCGCGCCTGGACGATCGGCAGGTAGGCCGCCAGGAAACCCTCGCCGACGGCTTGCTGGTAGGCGAAGCTGCGCTCGAACCCATCCTGGTTGAGGTCGTCGAAGAACAGGCCGCCGATGCCGCGCGCCTCGTTGCGGTGCTTCAGGAAGAAATAGCGATCGCACCAGTCCTTGTGCTCGGAATAGCGGTCCGCGCCGAAGGGCTGGCACAGATCGCGGGCGACCTGATGCCAATGCCGCACGTCGTCGTCGAAAGGATAGAAGGGCGTCAGGTCGAAACCGCCGCCGAACCACCAGATCGGCGCGCCTTCCGGTGGCTGCGCCTCGAAGTAGCGGACGTTGGCGTGGCTGGTCGGCACGTAGGGATTGCGCGGGTGGATCACCAGGGACACGCCCAGGGCCCGCCAGGTGGCGCCGGCCAATTCCGGGCGGTGCGCCGTGGCCGAGGCCGGCAGCGAGGAGCCGCTGACGTCGGAAAAACCGACTCCCGCCTGCTCGAATACCCGGCCCTCCTTCATTACCCGCGAGCGACCGCCCCCGCCTTCGGCGCGCTGCCACTCGTCTTCGAGGAACTGCCCCCCGTCGTCCGCGGCCGCAAGCCCGGCGCATATCCGGTCCTGCAATCCGCGCAGGTAGGTCTCGACGGCGGAAAGTTGGCTCATGGGGAAGGGCTCTGGTGAGGTGGTTGCATGATAGCCGCTGGGCGCGCGGCTATAATCCGGACCATTCGATGAACACCATCACCACCGCCCCTGCCCGGCTGCGCATCACCCATGCCGAGTGCGACGGCGCGTTGATCCGTTTTCGGTTCGATCCCGCCCCCGGCGACCCCGACCCGGACGATCCCCTGCTGATTCCCTGCGCGCACCTGGCCGGACCCCGGCTGGGCGAGTTCTGGTGCGCCGACACCATCAGCGAGTCGGCCGAGACCTGCGGCGCGGCCTGGGCCCATGGCGAGGACTACGCGATGGTGGCGATCAGCGTCGCCGAGGACGAGGCGGTGGACATCGAGCGCGCCGCCGAGCTTGCCTACGAGCGGCTGATCACCTGCGTGCGACCGTCCGAGCATCCTTACCTGGCGCGCATCTGGAATTATTTTTCCGCGATCAACGAGGGCGACGGCGACGGCGAGCGCTATCGCCGCTTCTGCGTCGGCCGCGCCCGCGGCGTCGACGGCCGCTTCAACGATCCGCCACCGGCGGCCACGGCGATCGGCGCCAGCCGCGCCACCGGCCGGTTGCAGGTCATCGCGCTGTGCTCGCGCACTCCCGGCCATCGCCCTGGAGAATCCGCGGCAGACGCCGGCCTGGCGCTATCCACGCGAGTTCGGCCCGGTATCGCCAGGTTTTTCCCGGGCCGCGCTGCTCGATGCCGACAGCCAGTCGCCGCGCCTGCTCGCCTCGGGCACCGCCAGCATCGTCGGCCACGTCTCGCGGCACATCGACGACGTCGGCGCGCAACTGGTCGAGAGCCTCGCCAATCTCGAGGCCCTGCTCGCCGAAGGCTCGGCGCAGCGCCCGTCGCGAATTTTCGCTGGCCGGCTGCGAAGCGCTCCGCGTGTACCTGCGCCATCCGCGAAGACCTGCCGTCGCCCAGGGCATCATCCTCGGCTCGCTGCTACCGGCCGAGCGCGTGGTGTACCTGCACGGCGATGTCTGCCGGCGCGAGTTGTCGGTCGAACTCGAAGGCGTGTTCGTCGCGCGCGACTAGTCGGCGAGTTCCACCCAGACCGGCGCGTGGTCGCTCGGCCGGTCCCACAGGCGCGGCTCGCGGTCGATGCTCGAGCCGATGGCGCGGGCGCGCAGCGCCTCGCTGACCAGCACCAGGTCGATGCGCAGCCCGAGGTTGCGGCGAAAGCCGGCCGCGCGGTAATCCCACCAGCTGAATTGCCCGCCTTCCTCGTTGTGCAGGCGAAAACTGTCGTGCAGGCCGAGCGCCTGCAACCGGCGCAACGCCGCGCGTTCGGCGGTCGAGGTGAGGATGCTTTCGTCGTTCCAGACCGCCGGGTCGTGCACGTCGCGGTCATCCGGGGCGATGTTGAAATCGCCCAGCACCACCAGGTTCGGATGGGCCTTGATCTCGTCGGCCAGCCAGCCGTGCACGGCATCGATCCAGCGCAATTTGTAGTCGTATTTCTCGCTGCCCACGGCCTGGCCGTTGACCACGTAGAGATTGACGATGCGAACCCCGCCAATGGTCGCGGCGATCGCACGCCGCTGCTCGTCTTCGAAGCCCGGTATTCCCAACTGCACGTCGCTCGGCGGCTGCCGGCTGAGGATGGCCACGCCGTTGTAGGTCTTCTGGCCGGAGAACACGCTGCGGTAACCCTGCTCGATCAGCGCGGTATCCGGGAAGCGGCTGTCCTCGAGCTTGGTCTCCTGCAAGGCCAGCACATCCGGCGACTGCAGGCGCAGCCATTCCTGCAGGTGCGGCAGGCGCACGTTGAGCGAGTTGACGTTCCAGCTGGCGATCTTCATGCGCGTCAGGCCGCCAGGCCATGGCTTCGCAGCAGGGCATCGGGCTGGGGCTCGCGACCGCGGAAGGCCACGAAGCTTTCCAGCGCCGGGCGCGATCCGCCCACCGCCAGGATTTCCCGGCGATAGCGCGCGCCGGTGTCCGGATTGAACACGCCGGTTTCCTCGAACGCCGAAAACGCGTCGGCGCTCAGGACTTCTGCCCACAGGTAGCTGTAGTAACCGGCCGCATAGCCACCGCTGAAGATATGGGTGAACGCATGCGGCGAGCGATGCCAGGCCGGCGGCTTGATCACCGCGACTTCCTCGCGCACTTCCTCGAGCAGTTCCAGCGTCCGGGCGCCGCGCGCCGGATCGAATTCCAGGTGCAGGCGGAAGTCGAACAAGGCGAATTCCAGCTGCCGCATCAGGAACAGGCCGGCATGGAAATGCCGGGCCGCCAGCATCTTCTGGAACAGGGCCTCCGGCAAGGGCTCGCCGGTCTGGTAATGGCGGGCGAAATCATCGAGCGCCTCGCGCTGCCAGGCGAAGTTTTCCATGAACTGGCTCGGCAATTCGACCGCATCCCACTCCACGCCGCTGATGCCGCCCACGCTGGGCCAATTGACCTCGGTGAGCAGGTGGTGCAAGCCGTGGCCGAATTCGTGGAAGAGGGTCAGCACGTCGCTGTGGGTGAGCAACGAAGGCCGGCTTGCCCGTCCGCATCTGCGGCGGCGGGACTTCGGCACGTGCCCGGCGGAAGTTGCAGGTCAGGAAGGCGATCGGCTTGCGCCGCGATTGCCCGTCCAGCAAGGGCGCCCGGCATACGTCCATCCACGCGCCGCCGCGCTTGCCGCTGCGCGTGAAGTGATCCAGGTAGACGCCGGCGCGCACGCTGCCGTCCTGGTCGAGCACGTCGAAGAACTGCACGTCCGGATGCCAGGTATCCACCCCGTGGCGCTCGACCAGGCGCACGCCGAACACCCGCTCGGTGATGGCGAACAGCCCGGCCATGACCTGCGGCAGCGGGAAGTAGGGCTTGATGTCCTCTTCGGAAAAATCGTAACGCTGCTCGCGCAGTTTCTCGCTGCAGTAGGCGATGTCCCAGGGCTGCAGGTCGGGCGATGCCCAGGTGGCTGGCGGCAAACTCGCCCAGCGCCTTCAACTCGCGCTCGGCCACCGGCTTGGCCTTGGCGGCGAGATCGCGCAGGAAGCCAAGCACGCGCGTCGGCGAAGCCGGCCATCTTGTCCACCAGCGACAGGTCGGCGCTCGAAGCAAAGCCCAGCAGCTGCGCGGCTTCATGGCGCAGCGCGAGGATCTCGACGATGCGCGCGCTGTTGTCGTGCGCGTGCGCGTGCGGCCCCTGGTCGGAGGCGCGGGTGTTGTAGGCGGTGTAGATCGTCTCGCGCAAGGCGCGGTCGTCGGCGAAGGTCAGGATGGCCTGCACGACCGGCCCCTTCAGCGTCGCCATCCAGCCCTCGTGCTGCTTTTCCCGGGCCGCGTGGGCGAGCATGGAGCGCGCCGAATCGGACAAGCCCGCCAGCTCTGACGCGAGCACCGGGCGGGTCCAGGCATCGGTGGCGTCGAGTACTGCTTCCTCGAATTCGGTCTGCACCTTGCTCAGCTGGTTCTGGATTTCCCGGAAGCGCGTGCGCGCCGGTTCCTGCAAGGCCACGCCGGCCAGGCGGAAGCCGCGCAGGCTTGTCCTCGACCAGCGTCTGCCGGGCGCGATCGAGACCGGAAAAACCATCCGAGTCGCGCACGGCCTGCACGGCTTCGAACAGCGCGCGGTTCTGGCCGAGCACCGAACCATGTTCCGTGATCCGCTCCAGCGCCGCCGAATAGGCTTCGCGCAACTCAGGCGAATCCTTCACGCCGTGCAGGTGCGATACCGGCGCGAAGCTGCGGCCAAGCCGCTCTTCCATCCGCTCCAGCGGCGCAATCAGGGTGTCGAAGCTGCGCGCACCGGCATCGGCCGTCAGGCGCTCGACCTGCGACTGGTAATCGGCCAGCACGGTTTCGATGGCGGGAAGGATCTGATCGGCCGCGATGGCCGAAAAGGCGGGAAGCTCGCCATCGGCGAGCAATGGATTCTGGTTTGGGTTCATGCCACCAAGATGGCGCGCGCGGGCAACGAATTCAAGCCGCCGCGCTCGAATCGCCCCGCCAGATCAGGACTTGCGATCGGCTTCGAGACGCTTCTGGTCGATCGGCTGGATGGTCTGGATGCGGCAACGCATCGGGCCTGCGATCAGGTCGGTGCTGCCGGCGACCATGCGCCCGCTCATGCCATCCCGGTCGCTGACCGCAACCGCTTTCGCCAACTGCAGCGCGTTGCAGTTCGCCTTCAGGGTGAGCAGGTAAGCCTCGCTCGGCCGGGTCCAGACCACCACGGACGTATCGTCGATGCGCTGCCAGTTGTAGAGGGACTGCTGGAAGCGGACCTCGGGAACGGCCGCGCCCGCGTATTTCGCGTAGTCGACTGTCTTGGCGCTGACGCTGGCGCAGGCCGTGAAGAGCGAAGCATCGATCCGGCAATGGCAATTGATTTCAAGTTCATGACGCTTTCTCCAGATTCAGCGGGTGAGCCAACCGACCAGCTTGTTCGCAAGGTTGCTGTACGGCGCATCGAACAACTTCATGCCGTTGATCCGCGACTGGTAGAGCACCGGCATGGTCTTGCTGAAGGTCAGGAAGCCCGCGTGACCGTGGTAGCAGCCCATGCCGCTGGCGCCGACGCCGCCGATCGGGAATTCGTTCTGGCCGAACTGGATGAGTACGTCGTTGACGCAGGCCATGCCGGCGCTGACCCGGTCCAGGGCCCGGTCGCGGCGCGCATGGTCATTGTCGAAGGTGTAGAAGGCCAGCGGCTTGTCGCGACGCAGCACCTGGGCGATCGCCTGGTCGTATTCGTCGTAGCTGCAGACGGGCAGCAGCGGGCCGAAGATCTCCTCGCGCATCACCATCGCCTCGTCCGGCGGATCGAGCAGCAGGGTCGGCGGTATCAGTTCCAGGCCCGGCGGGAACGGTTTCGCCTGCCGGGGCGTACTGGAGGACCTCCACGCCACGCTGCCGGGCATCGGCCAGCCATGCGCGCAGCCGGTCGGCCTGCCTGGCGTTGACGGTGACGGTGTAGTCCGGATTGTCGGCCAGGGTCGGATAGCGACGCTTCAGGCTGGCCAGGTAGGCGGCGACGAAGGCGTCGCGCTGCGCCCGCGGCACCAGCACGTAGTCGGGCGCCACGCAGGTCTGGCCGCCGTTGAAGCACTTGCCGAACGCGATGCGATCGGCCGCGTGTTCGATTGGATAGCCCGGCGCGATCACCGCCGGGCACTTGCCGCCCAGCTCCAGCGTGACCGGCGTCAGGTTGGCCGCCGCGGCCGCCATCACCAGGCGGCCCACCGCGGTCGACCCGGTGAACAGCAGATGGTCGAAGGGCAGCCGGGTGAACGCAGCGCTCAGCGCATGATCGCCATGGACGACCAGCACTTCGTCGGGGGTGAAGATCTCACCGAGCATGCGCATCAGCAGCGCCTGCACCTTCGGGGTGAACTCGGACGGCTTGATCATGACGCGGTTGCCGGCGGCGATCGCGTTCGCCAGCGGCACGATCACCAGTTGGAACGGGTAGTTCCAAGGCGCCACGATGCCGACCACGCCCAGCGGCGCGTAGCGGACTTCGCCACGCGCGGGCAGGAAGCTCAGGTTGACCGCGCGACGCTCGGATTTCATCCAGCGGCGCAGGTGCTTGCGGGCATGCTTGATCTCATCGAGGCTGACCAGCACGTCCGAGCCGAGTGTCTCGATCGGCGCCCGGCGGCCGAAATCGGCCGAACAGGCGGCGACGAGTTCGTCGCTGTGCCTGCGCACGGCCTGCTCCAGCCGTTCCAGCGCCGCGATGCGCTCGCCATAGGTGGGAATGTGCGCCAGGTGTGCGGCGCGCAGGCGCTCGAACGCGGGCTTCAGGTCTTCGATCGGGGTCAGGGCGGTATCCATGGTCGAAGTTTAGCGCGACTTCGGCGCATCGGCCGCCCGGCCGTTTACACTCTGGTCATGGGAATTCGACCGTTCCAAGGCATTTCACCCATCCTGGGTCTACGGGTCCTGGTGGACCCGGCCGCGACCGTGATCGGCGACGTGGTGCTGGGCGACGATGTATCGATCTGGCCGGGCACGGTGCTGCGCGGCGACGTCAATTTCATCCGGGTCGGGGCGCGCAGCAACATCCAGGACGGCAGCATCGTTCATGTCACCCACGATGGACCCTACGGCCGCCCGGGCGGCCTGGCCACGGTGATTGGCGAGGACGTCACCATCGGCCACGGCGCGATCATCCATGCCTGCACCATCGAGGACGCCTGCCTGATCGGCATGGGCAGCATCGTCCTGGATGGCGCGGTGGTGAAAAAGAACGGCTTCGTCGGCGCCGGCGCGGTGGTTTCCCCCGGCAAGACGGTCGGCCCCGGCGAGCTGTGGCTGGGCAACCCGGCCCGATTCGTCCGGCTGCTGGACGCGCAGGAAATCGAACAGCTGTCCTACTCGGCGCAGCACTACGTCCGGCTCAAGGACAAGTACCTGTAACCGCGCGATTGGCGATCGTCAGTCGCCGGTGCTCAACACGATCGATTGGGAACGCAGCTCGGCATAGATGGCCTCGGTCGGCGGCCGCACGCCATGCCAGGACTCGAAACTTTCCGCCGCCTGTTCGACCAGCATGCCCAGGCCATCGATGGCTTCGGCGCAGTTCGCGCTGCGCGCCCAGGCCAGGAAGGCGATCGCCGCTTCTCCATAGCTCAGGTCCACGGCCAGGGTGCGCGGCGTGGCGATGCCGAAGGGCAGCGAAAGCTCGGCGGCCCCGCGGCCGGCCGAGGTGGCGTTGATGATGAAATCGAAGGCGCCCAGGTTGGCCAGGTCTTCCCAGTAGCGCGTGTGCACGCGTCCGGGCTGGCCCAGTTTGTCGGCCAGCGCGTCGGCCCGCTCGGGGTGGCGGTTGACGATGAACAGCTCGCCGATGCCGGCGTCGAGCAGTGCCGGCGCCACGCCATGCGCCGCGCCGCCGGCGCCGATGAGCAGCGTCTTGCGGCCGCGCAGGTCCATCGCGTTGCGATCGGTGAGGTCGCGCACCAGGCCGGCGCCGTCGGTGTTGTCGCCGGTCCAGCCAGTCGCCGAGCGGGTAAGCGTGTTCACCGCGCCGGCGCTGAGCGCCCGCGCGCTGAGGCTCTCGCAAAATGCCAGCACCGACTGCTTGTGCGGCAAGGTGATGTTGGCGCCCCTGCCGCCGGCCGCCGCGAACGCGGCAAGCGCTGCGCCGAGCCCTTCGGGTGTCGCGTCCACCGCCTCGTAGCTGATCGCCAGGCCCGTCTCCCGCGCGAAGTGCGCATGGATGCGCGGCGACAGGGAATGGGCGACCGGATGGCCGAACACGGCGTAGCGAGCTGGAACCTGGGTCATCTTGCTTCCTTGTGGATGTCGTTGTCGTTTATCTGGATTCGCCAAGCCAGCGGGCCGCGTCGAGCGCGAAGTAGGTCAGGATGCCATCGGCCCCGGCACGCTTGATCGAGGTCAGCGCTTCCAGTGCGCAGGCGCGCTCGTCGAGCCAGCCGTTGAGCGCGGCGGCCTTGAGCATCGCGTACTCGCCGCTGACCTGGTAGACGAACGTCGGCGCGCCGAAATGGTCCTTCACCCGACGCACGATATCCAGATAGGGCAGGCCCGGCTTGATCATGATCATGTCCGCGCCCTCGTCCAGGTCCAGCCCGACTTCGCGCAGGGCTTCGTCCGAATTGGCCGGGTCCATCTGGTAGGTGTACTTGTTGCCCTTGCCCAGGCTGCCCGCCGAGCCGACCGCATCGCGGAACGGGCCGTAGAAGCTGGACGCGTACTTGGCCGAGTAGGCCAGGATGCGCGTGTTGACGTGTCCCTCGTCCTCGAGCGCATCGCGGATCGCGCCGATGCGGCCGTCCATCATGTCGCTCGGGGCGACGATGTCGGCGCCGGCCTCGGCGTGCGAGAGCGCCTGCATGACCAGCGCGGCATTGGTCTCGTCGTTGACCACGTAACCGCTGGCGTCGATCAATCCGTCCTGGCCATGGGTGGTGTACGGGTCGAGGGCCACGTCGGTGATCACGCCCAGTTCGGGAAAGCGCTCCTTGATCGCCCGGATGGCGCGCTGGGCCAATCCATCCGGATCCCAGGCGGCCGCGCCGTCGAGCGACTTGGCCTCCGGCGCGGTGACCGGAAACAGGGTCAACGCGGGAATGCGCAATTCAAGCGCTTGCTCGGCCACCCGCAACAACTCCTCGATGGACAGGCGTTCCACGCCGGGCATCGAGGCGATCGGCGCGCGGCCGTTCAACTCATGGATGAAAACCGGCAGGATCAGGTCGTCGCTGCTCAGTCGGGTCTCGCGCATCAGGCGACGGGAAAAATCATCGCGGCGCATGCGTCGGGGGCGGGTGCTTGGAAAGGCCATCGTCGAACTCCAGTGCTGACGCCCATGATACCGCCGCTGTCGCGCTACGATGTCGTCATGAGCTCTTCGCGCCCATTTCCCCGCGCCGTGCGCGCCTGCCTGTGGCTGCTCGGCGTGCTGGCCCTGCTTTGCGTTTTCGGTCCCTGGCTGCTGTCTTTCGATCCACATCGCCCCGATTGGGACTGGCTATCGAGCGCCCCCTCGCTCGCGTCCGGGCATTGGTTCGGCACCGATGCGATCGGCCGCGATGTCCTTGCCCGAACCCTGGCCGGCGGCCGGCTCTCGCTCGGCATCGGGCTGATGGCAAGCGTGATCGCGCTGGTGCTTGGACTGGCCTACGGCGCCGTCGCGGGCCTGGCCGGCGGCTTCGTGGAGCGGGCCATGCTGCGCGCGCTGGATGTGTTGTCCGCGCTGCCCTTCCTGCTGATCGTGATCTTGCTGCTGAGCCTGTTCGGCCGCTCGCTGGCCTTGCTGCTGGCCGCGATCGGCGGCTATGTCTGGATCGACCTGGCCCGGGTGATGCGGGCCGAGGCCGGGCGCCTGCGCGAGGCGCCGTTCGTGCTGGCGGCCCGCGCGGCGGGCGCCAGCTTCGGACAACAACTGCGCTGGCACCTGCTGCCCAATCTGCTGCCGCTGGCGATGGTGTACCTGGGCCTGATCCTGCCGCAGGCGATCCTGGTCGAAAGTTTCCTCGGCTTCCTCGGCCTGTCGGTGGACGAGCCGTCGGCAAGTTGGGGAACCTTGCTCTATGAAGGCAGCCAGGAACTGGACAGCGCACCCTGGACGCTATTGTTCCCGGCCGGATTCCTGGTCGCGACCCTGGCCAGCTTCCAGTTTCTTGGCGACGGCCTGCGCGATTGGCTCGATGTCCGCGGGGAACCGAAGTGAGCGAGCTGCTTGCAACCGAACAGTTGCAGGTGTGGCTGGCGGGCCGTTCCACGCCCTTGCTCGGTCCGCTCGATTTGCAGATCGCGGACAACGATTGCCTGGGCCTGATCGGCGAATCCGGAAGCGGAAAGAGCCTGACCGCGCTGGCCCTGATGGGGCTGCTGCCGCCCGGTTTGCGCGCAACCGGCCAGTTGCGCTTCGAAGGCGCCCCGGTCCGACTGCTATCGCCCGGAGCACCTGGCCCTGCGCGGCCGCGCGCTGGCATGGATGCCGCAGGATTCCCAGGCCAGCCTGCACCCCTTGCGCAGCGTTGGAACGCAACTTGTGGAGAGCCTGCGCGTCCTGCGCGGGCTGGATCAGCGCGCGGCCGCCGCCGAATCGCTGCGGCTGTTCCGGGAGTTGGAGTTGCCGACACCCGAACACCTGCTGCATCGATATCCACACCAGCTCTCCGGCGGACAACGGCAGCGGGTCGGCCTGGCGCTGGCGCTGGCGGGCAATCCGCGCCTGCTATTCGCGGACGAGCCGACCTCGGCGCTGGATCCGCGCCTGGCCATTGAGATGCTGGCCATGCTCGACCGCCTGCGCGACGAGCGCGGACTGGCCGTGGTCCTGATCAGCCACGACCTGCCCCTGGTTGGCCGCCATGCCGGGCAAGTGGCGATCCTGCAGCGCGGCCAACTGGTGGAAAAGGGCGCGACGGCATCGGTGTTCGCCGAACCCCGGCATGAATACACGCGCGCCTTGTTGGCCGCGGACCGACTGCCCACGGCGTCCCCCGGAGGCAGTGCTGGCAAGGTGTTGTCCGTCGCCAATCTCCGGGTCAGTTACCCCCGTAGCGCCAGGGCGGCCGTCACGGGAGCCAGCTTCGAGTTGCACCGTGGCGAATGCCTGGCCCTGATCGGCGCCAGCGGCAGTGGCAAGAGTTCGCTCGGCCGCGCGCTGCTCCGGTTGTTTCGCCGCGGAGTGCAAGGCCGCGTCGAGTTCGACGGCGAGGACATCTTGAGCGCCTCCCGCACGGGCTTGCGACGCCTTCGCCAGAAAGTTGGCGTGGTTTTCCAGGACCCCTACGCATCGCTCGATCCGCGCATGCGCATCGCCGACATCGTTGCCGAGCCGTTGCGCATCCAGGGCGGGCATGCGCCGGCGACGCGGCGAGAACAAGCCGCGGCGGCACTGGCCGAGGTCGGCCTGGCGGCCGATGCGCTTGACCGCTATCCCCATCAGTTCTCCGGCGGTCAGCGGCAACGCATCGCCATCGCCCGGGCGCTGGTCTGCCAGCCGATGCTGCTGGTGTGCGATGAGGCCGTCTCCGCTCTCGATGCGCACCATCGCGCCGAAATCCTCGCCTTGCTGGCCCGGCTCAAGCGCGACCGGGGACTGGCCATGCTGTTCATTACCCACGACTTCAACGCGGCGCGTGCCCTGGCTGATCGCATCGCGGTGATGGACCAGGGACAGTTGGTGGAGCAAGGCCCGGCCAGCCAGGTTCTTTCGCGGCCCGCGCATCCCGCCACCCGGGCCATGCTTGCCGGAAATCCAGCCGGGCGCCTTGCCGCTATCACCTGAGCTGGATTTGTTGAACAATCAGCCATGGCAACCAAGCTCAAGCCAAAGCGCCCGTTCGCCCATGAGTCGGAACCTTTCGTCCATGCGTTGCTGGACGCCCAGGACCTGGACACGCTGGCGACGGTCGCCACAAGCAAGCTGCTCGCCCTTGGCCTGTACCAGATCCAGCTGATCTGGAACCAGACGCCCGGCGACATGGGCAGCCTGAAGACCTCCACCGACCTGCCGCCCGATGCCGGCACGCTGGGCTTGCTGGAATCGGCGCGGCGGCTGGATGGGCAGGCGCAACGCATCGACTCGGCCGCAGGCTCGGTGCAGGTGGTGTGGGTGGTCGCGCAGAACACCGGCCTGTGGGTGGCCCTTTCCGCCCATTTCGATCCGGCCAACGCGGACCCGGAATGGCGCGCCAAGGTCGCCCCGCTGTCATCGCGCTGCCAATCGCTGCTCTACACGCAGCGGCTGCAGGTGGATGTCGAACGCCTGGCCAGCGCCGAGCGCCTGCAGCGCGCGCTGTTCGCGATCAGCGACCTGGCCAGCTCCGACCAGAGCACCAAGGCCGTGCTGCATGGCCTGCACCAGATCGTCGGCAGCCTGATGTATGCCGAGAATTTCTACATCGTGCGTTTCGATCCCGAGCACCAGACCATCCGCTTCCTGTACTTCGCCGACACCCACGACCCGGAAGTTCCCGACCCGGACGAGGAGTTGTCTCCGCTGGAGATGGGCAACAGCCTGACCCTGGCCCTGCTGCGCCATGGCAAGCCGATGCGCGGCCCGTCGCGCACATGCAGTCGATGCTCGATGCACCGCACGATCACCGGCCTGGGCCCCGACAGCGAGGACTGGATGGGCGTGCCCGATCCTGCAGGACGGCGCCGTCCGCGGCGCGGTGGTCGTGCAAAGCTACGACGCTTCGGTGCGCTACAGCGAAGCCGACCAGGCGCTGCTCGGCTATGTCGCCCAGCACATCCTCAGCGCCCTGTCGCGGCGCGAGGCGCAGGAGGAGCTGGAACTGCGGGTCGAAGCCCGCACGCTGGAATTGCGCAACGAGATCCACGAGCGCCAGCGCAGCGAGCGACTGCAGCGGGCGCTCTACCGGATAGCCGAATTGTCCACGGCCAGCGACAGCGTGGAAGTGTTCTACGCCTCGGTCCACGAGATCGTCGGCGAGTTGCTGGACGCGCGCAATTTCTACATCGCCCTGCTCACCGCCGACGGCAAGGAGCTGGAGTTTCCCTATTCCATCGACGAGCGCGACCAGCGACATCCGCGCCGCGGCCCTTGCCCGCGGCCTGAGCGAATACGTGCTGCGGACGGGGCAACCGCTGCTTGCCGACCGGGAGGCCATCGAGGCACTGGCGGCGATCGGCGAGGTGGTTTCGGTCGGCACCAAATCGGTCTGCTGGCTGGGCGTGCCGCTGCTGGTGGACAACCAGGCGCGCGGACTGATCACGGTGCAAAGCTACACGCCCGATTATCTGTACACCTCGCGCGACGAGGAGCTGCTGAGCTTCGTGTCCTTCCACATCGCCAACGCGCTGCAGCGGCGGCAGGCCGACGAATCGCTGCGCCTGGCCTACGCCGAACTCGAGCAGCGGGTCGAGAGCCGCACCAGCGAACTGGCCGACACCAACCGCGAGCTGCGCGACCAGATTCGCGTCCGCGAGAGCATCGAGGAGCAAGCTCAAGCACGAGACGCTGCACGATGCGCTGACCGGCTTGCCGAACCGCGGGCAACTCCTGGTCACGCTGCAGAAGTCGCTATCCCGCTTCCGTCACGACAACGAGCATGCGTTCGCCGTCCTGTTCCTGGACCTGGACCGCTTCAAGGTGGTCAACGACTCGGTCGGCCACCTGGTCGGCGACGAACTGCTCAAGGAAGTCGGCGACGCGGATCGGCGAATGCATCCGCGAGCCGGACATCGTGGCCCGGCTGGGCGGCGATGAATTCGCCATCGTCATCGATCACGTGCGCGATCCCTCCGACGCGGTGATGATCGCCGACCGGGTGATCCACCGGCTGTCGGAGTCGATGCGCATCGCGGGCAAGGAGCTGTACACCTCGGCGAGCATCGGCATCGCCTTCTCGCACGAGCGCTACCAGCATCCGGAAGAACTGCTGCGCGACGCGGACGTGGCCATGTATCGGGCCAAGGCCGCCGGCCGCCAGCGCTTCGCGCTGTTCGACGAGGGCTTGCACGAGGACGCCCTGCGCCAGCTCGATCTCGAGGGCGACCTGCGCCGGGCCATGCATCGCGGCGAGTTCGAGCCGTATTACCAGCCGATCGTACGGCTGTCCGATGGCGCGGTGGTCGGCTACGAAGCCCTGATCCGCTGGCTCAACCCCGAGCGCGGCTGCGTGGAGCCGGGCAGCTTCCTGACCACCATCGAGGAGACCGGCATGCTGCCGCAAATCGACTGGCAGATCTACGACCATGTCTGTTGCGACATCCGCGCCCTGGGTGAGCTCGGCAACTACGTGACCATCAATGTGTCGCCCCGCCACCTGCGCGCGCACGGCTTCAGCGAACGCCTGCTGGCGCTGATGGCCAGCCATGAGGTCGGGCCGGGCCAGCTGCGGATGGAAGTGACCGAGGGCGCCCTGCTGGAAAATCCGGAGCAGGTGCAGATTTGCCTGGCGCAGTTGCGCGCGGCGGGCGTGCAGACCCTGCTCGACGATTTCGGCACCGGCTTTTCCTCGCTGTCCTACCTGCACCGGTTCCCGCTGCACGGGCTGAAGATCGACCGCTCGTTCGTCGCGGCGCTGCAGTCCGGGGAGAGCGGCGGCACCACGCGCGATCGTCAGGGCGATTCGACTCCTGGCCGATTCGCTGGGCCTGGAAGTGGTGGCCGAAGGCGTCGAGACCGAGGAGCAGCGGCAGCAGTTGCGCCTGCTCGGCCTCACCCTGGGCCAGGGCTATCTGTTCGCCAGGCCGGCCTCGCTGGTGGATGTCATGGAACGCCAGTCGATCGAGAGGCACCACTGAGCGCGGGTGCGCTCAGGAAAGCATTTTTTCCGCGCGCATCCAGGCAATGGTGTCGGCCAACAGCGGACCCAGCCCGGTCTGTCGGTAGCCCAGGTCGGCCATGGCCTTGCCCGAATCCACCACCAGGTCGTGGCAGGTGAATATGGCCGCTTCGGGCGTGATATCAGGGATCTTTCGCGTGACCAGCGACAGCGCGTAGATCGCCTGCGCATAGGCCTTGAGCGCGATGGCGGGCGTGGCCCGCTTCGGCGTCTTCCGGCCCAGCTCGCTCGCCGATCCGGGAGACCAGTTCGAGGAAGCTGGCGTGTTCTCCGCCGAGCAGATAGGTCTCGCCGAATTTTCCTGCCTGCCAGCCACGCACCTGGGCCCTGGCGATCTCGCGCACGTCGGCGAATGCACCCGAGCCGGGCGGCACGCCGGGCAACTTGCCCTGGTCGACCAGGCGAATCAGCCGCGACCAGTTGCGGGTGTCGCCCGGGCCGAGGATATGCGAGGGCTGGAAGATCAGGAACGGCAAGCCGGAACCGCGCACGGCCTGCTCGGCCAGGAATTTGCTGCATTCGTAGTTGATCCAGCTTTCACCACCGCGCTCGACGACGTCTTCGCGCAGGGTGCCATGCACCAGGTGCGAGTAAGCCGACACGCTGGAGGTGTGGACGAAGGCCGAGACGCCCTCGGCCTTGGCGGCGGCGAGCAGGTTGATGGCGCCGCCAACATTGGTTCGCGTCTGCGCCGCGTTGTTCGGGCGCCAGGTGTTGGTATCGGCGGCGGCATGGAACACTGTCTCTATCCCGCGCATCGCCGCCTGCAGGGAGTCCGGATCGGTGACATCGCCGCGCACGGGAATGACTCCCAGCGCGGCCAGCGTCCGGTCGGATTCGGCGCGGCGCGACAGCGCCCGGACCTGGGCTCCGGTCGCGAGCAATTCGCGGGCAAGGTGCTGGCCGAGAAAGCCGCTGGCGCCGGTCAGCAACACGATGGGCATGCGAACTCCGCAACAAGGAATGGACGCGTTCAGGATACCCCCTGCAGGCCTGGCCGTTCGTGGTGGACAATGCGGGAATGAATCCTCTCGCCCATCTTTCTCCCGAACTCGAGGCAGGCCTGTCCGCGCTTGGCCTGCCCGCCTCCCTGGCGCCGCGGCTGCTCGATTACCTGGCCCTGCTCGATCGCTGGAACCGCACCTACAACCTGACCGCGATCCGCGATCCGCGCGAGATGCTGACCAAGCACCTGCTCGATTCGCTGGCCATGCATCGCTTCCTCGACGGCGAACGCCTGGCCGACCTGGGCACCGGCCCCGGCCTGCCCGGCATCCCGCTGGCCATCGCCAAACCCGCGCTGCGCGTCGCCCTGGTCGAGAGCAACGGGAAGAAGGCCCGCTTCCTGCGTGAAGCCGTGCGCACGCTTGCGCTGGGCAACGCGCGGGTCCTGGAATCGCGCGCCGAAGCGGTGGACGAACCCGGCGCCTTCGACGTCGTCACGGCGCGGGCGCTGGACAGCCTGGCCGGCATCATCGCCGTCGGCGGCCATTTGCTGGCTCCGGGCGGCCGCCTGCTGGCCATGAAGGGGGTCCGGCCCGATCAGGAGATCGCCGAACTGCCGGCTGGCTGGGTGGTCTCGGCGGTGCATCCGCTGCGGGTTCCCGGCCTGGAAGCGGAACGGCATCTGCTCGAGATAACGCGAAGCGCGGCCGAACCGGCATAATTACCAACCCGGTCAAGTGCGGGGACTCTGCGGACACCGAACCGCGATCGTTGCCGGTCGCCTGCCCGAGTCGCGCTCGCTTGCTGGTCAGTACAGGAATTTGAATGGCACGGATCATCGCAATCGCCAATCAGAAAGGCGGGGTCGGCAAGACCACCACCGCGGTGAACCTTGCCGCCGCGTTGACGCAATCCCCGCGCAAGGTGCTGCTGGTCGATATCGATCCGCAAGGCAACGCGACCATGGGCTCGGGCGTGGACAAGCGCGAACTCGAGCACTCGATCACCGAGGTGCTGCTCGGCGAATGCCCGGTCGAAGCGGCCATCGTCAAGACCGCCGAGGGCTATGACCTGCTGCCCGGCAACATCGACCTGACCGCGGTCGAATTCCAGCTGATGGACCTGCCCGGCCGCGAAGGCAAGCTCAAGGCCGCGCTGTCCACGCTGCGCGACAAGTACCACTACATCCTGATCGACTGCCCGCCCTCGCTGTCGCTGCTCACGCTCAATGCGCTGGCCGCCGCCGACGGCGTGCTGGTGCCGATGCAGTGCGAGTACTTCGCGCTCGAGGGCCTGAGCTCGCTGATCAACACCATCGATGCGCTCAAGCAGCGACTCAACCCGCAACTGGAAATCTTCGGCGTGGTGCGCACCATGTTCGACGTGCGCAACAACCTGGCCAATGCCGTTTCCGGCGAGCTGACCAAGCACTTCGGCGAGATCGTGTTCCGCTCGATCATCCCGCGCAACGTGCGCCTGGCCGAGGCGCCGAGCCATGGCCAGAGCATCGTCGGTTACGACAAGGGCTCGCGCGGCGGCATCGCCTACCTGGGCCTGGCAGGCGAAATCATCCGTCGGGAACGCGACGAAAAGAAAAGCAGCAACAAGGAGATCGCTTGATGGCGACCAGAAAGACCGGACTGGGACGCGGCCTCGAAGCGCTTGCTTGGCAGCGGCAGCCGCAGCCCCAGCCCGACCCAGGCGACCGAGGCCGAGCTGGCCGGCGATGGCCTGCGTCGAATCCCGATCGACTCCTTGCAGCCCGGCAAGTACCAGCCGCGAACCGGCATGGATCCGGCGCGGCTGAGCGAACTGGCCGAGTCGATCAAGGCGCAGGGCGTGATCCAGCCGATCGTCGCGCGCGAGATCGGCCGCAACCAGTTCGAGATCATCGCCGGCGAACGACGCTGGCGCGCGGCCAGGCAGGCCGGCCTGGCCGAGGTACCGGTGGTGCTGCGCGACGTCGACGACCGCTCGGTCATCGCGATGGCGCTGATCGAGAACATCCAGCGCGAAGACCTGAATCCGCTGGAGGAAGCGGTTGCGCTGAGCCGTCTGATCGACGAATTCTCGCTCACCCACCAGAACGCCGCGGAAGCGGTCGGCCGCTCGCGCGCCGCGGTATCGAACCTGCTGCGCCTGCTCGAATTGCCGGAAGAAATCCGCGCGCTGCTCGAAGCGCGACAGCTGGAGATGGGCCATGCCCGCGCACTGCTGACCCTGGCCGCTCCGGCAGCGATCGGCCTGGCGAAGGAAGCGGCCGAGAACGGACTGTCGGTGCGCGAAGTCGAGCGCCGCGCGCAGCAACTTGCCCAGGGCAAGCTCCCGAGCCGCAAGGACGCCAAGCCGGTGAAGAAGGCCGACGCCGACATCGTCGTGCTCGAGCGGGAACTATCCGAGCGGCTGAATGCCAAAGTCGACGTCCAGCATGGCCGCGGCGGCCGCGGCAAGCTGATCATCCAATATCACGGCCTGGACGCCCTCGAGGGCATCCTGGAAAAAATTCGCGGTCCGAAAGAATAAGCGTCCACATGCTTTCGTTCCTGGAGATGCTGCATGACCGGTGAAGATATTCCCGAGCTCTCGGTGGTCGTGCCGGTGTTCAACGAGCGCGACAACGTCGCGCCGCTGGTCCACGAGATCGTCGTGGCCCTGCGCGGCCGGATCCCGTTCGAGATCGTCTACGTGGACGATTGCTCCAAGGACGATTCCTTCGCGGTGCTCACTGGACTGATGGCGAGCACGCCGGAGTTGCGGGTGCTCAGGCACACCGCGCAGAGCGGGCAAAGCACCGCCATCCGCAACGGCGTCAAGGCCGCGCGCGGCGCCTGGATCGCCACCCTCGACGGCGACGGCCAGAACGATCCGGCCGACATTCCCAAGCTGCTCGCCGCCCGCGACCAGGCCGATCGCTCGCTCAAGCTGTTCGCCGGCTGGCGGGTCAACCGCCACGACAGCGGCAGCAAGCGCTGGGCCTCGAAGATCGCCAACGCCATCCGTTCGCGCCTGCTCCGCGACGAGACGCCGGACACCGGCTGCGGCATCAAGCTGTTCGAGCGCGCGGTCTTCCTCGACCTGCCCTACTTCGACCACATGCACCGCTACCTGCCGGCCCTGGTCAAGCGCGCCGGCTGGCGCATCGGTCAGCGTGCCGGTCAACCACCGCGAGCGCTCGACCGGGGTGTCCAAGTACAACAACCTCAGTCGCGCCTGGGTCGGGCTTGCCGACCTGCGCGGCGTCGGCTGGCTGATCAAGCGCAGCAAGACCACCGCCGCCCTGCGAAGTCGAGCGAAAATGAACGAGCAGATCGTCTGGCTGAGCGGCTTCGGCGTCCACATGACGCCGTGGAAGCTGATCGGCCTGACCGGGGCCCTGATGTTCGGCGGGCGCTGGCTGGTGCAGTTCGTCGCCTCCAAGCGCCACGGCAAGCCGGTCATCCCGCGGGCGTTCTGGTACATGAGCATCGTCGGCAGCCTGATGACGCTGAGCTATTTCGTGTTCTCGGCCAAGCAGGACGCGGTCGGCGTGCTGCAGAACCTGTTTCCCGCCTTCACCGCCGGTCTACAGCCTGTACCTGGACATCAAGCACCGCGGCTGGCATCGGGATCGGGCTGGGCACTGAGGGCTCCGGCGGGTGCGCGTCGCGAGGCTGAACGGCGGCGGGGGTGGGGGCCGCTTCGGTCGACACGGCGTGGCCGCTCCTGCGGACTCAGTGTCGACCGCTTGGCCATCCATGGCCAAGCTCCTGCGCGACCCCCACCCCCGCCACCGCCCAGCCTCGCCCGTGAATTCAGCTTGATTGGGATGGAAGAGCATCGGCGCCGCTGGCGGGTGGCTCGCCGAGGACCTTGGCGACCGCCTTTCAGTTGGTTACTGAGGTAAATCCGGGGCTTGCAGGTGCCGAGGGGTGGGTTTGCGCAGGAGGCCGGCCATGGATGGCCGGCCGGCCGCCCCTGAGTCCGCAGGATGCGGCTACGCCGGGGCGGCCGTAGCGAACCCGCCCCTCGGCGCCTGCAAGCGCTACGAATGCCCTACGAATAAACGGAAAGGATTGATTGGGAAGGGATTTCCGGGCATACTTCGCGGCTCGCTGCGCAATTCGTCTCTTTGCAGCCAGGCCGATCTCACCCGGGCTATGGGTGTCAAAACCGATATCGAGGTACGTATGAGCCGTATTTGTCAGGTCTCCGGCAAAAGCGTGATGAGCGGTAACAATGTCTCGCACGCCAACAATGCCACCCGTCGCAAGTTCAACCCCAACATCCACGAGCGTCGTTTCTGGGTCGCCAGCGAAAACCGCTGGGTCAAGTTGCGCGTTTCGTCCCACGGCCTGCGTACCATCGACAAGAATGGTATCGACGTCGTCCTCGCCGAGCTGCGTCATCGCGGCGAAAAGGTCTAAGGAGAACTCACATGTCATCCAAGCGCGATAAGATCAAGTTGAACTCCTCGGCCGGCACCGGTCATTTCTACACGACCGACAAGAACAAGAAGACCACTCCGAACAAGATGGAATTCCTCAAGTACGATCCGGTCGTGCGCAAGCACGTGATCTACAAGGAAGGCAAGATCAAGTAATCCTTGATCCTGCTGCCCAGAAAAAAGCCCCTTTCGGGGCTTTTTTTGTTTCAGCGTCCGGTACCGGCGTTGATCGTCAATGGATTCCGCCCGCAGCCGGCGCGGCTTCGGCCGCCGCGACATCGACCGCTTCCGCGGAAGGACTCTCGAAGCTGCCGCCCAGCACCAGGTGCAGGTTGGCCCGCTGCGACAGTTGCTCGCTCTGCACGCGCAACGCCGCCAGTTGCGCGGCGTACAGGCCCAATTGCTGCTGCTCCACCGAGCGCAGGTCGATCCGGCCAACCCGATAACTGGTTTGCGCCAGGGAAAGCGCGCGCTGGCTGTCGGTCACGGTGAGCTGCAGCAATTGGTCGCGTTCGGCCAGCGTGCTGCTGGCGGCGAGAGCATTCTCTACATCGCCCAGGGCGCGCAGGGCCATCCGCGCGTAGTCGGCGACGGCCTCCTTTTGCTCGAGGGTGCGAAGCTTTACCGTCGATCGCAAGGCGCCGCCCTGGTAAACCGGCTGGATCAGCTTCAGGCCCATGCCGCCGGTAGGATTCGCGAAACCTTCCTTGAGCTGCAGGAAGTCGCTCTGGATGGTCGCGATATTGGCGCCGAGTATGATCCGCGGCAGCATCGCCGCCTTGGCCTCGCCAACGCGGTTGAAGGCGGCAGCGACCCGACGCTCGGCAGCGATCATGTCGGGACGTCGCTCGAGCATTTCCAGCGGCAGGCCGGCCGGGACCGGGCCGGGCATCGCGGGCAGCGCCGCGCGCGCCTGCAACTCGGCTCCCGGGTAGCGGCCCAGCAGCAACTCGACGGCGCGCAGCGCCTGGGAATGTGCGAGCCGAATCTGCTTCTCGGTATCCCGGTAGGTGCCCAGGCTGGCGCGCGCGAGCGCGACCTCCTGCTCGTTGCCAGGTCCAATCTGCCAGCGCTGATCCGCCAATCGACCAGATCCTCCGAGGACTTGACCATGTCGCCGGCCAGCTTTAGCTGCAGCGCGGTCTCGCTGGCGGTGAACCAGGCCTTGGCCATGGTGGCAGCCAACGATTGCCGGGCGAACTCATAGTCGGCCTGCGTCGAGGCATAGGTGGCCTTGTAGGCGTTGCGGCCGTAGCGCAGCCGTCCCCACAAGTCGAGTTCCCAGGACGCCGCCGAGCGACGAGGCCCTGCAGCGGGGCACTGGCGTCGCCCGACTTGGCGCCGCCCATGCCCAACAGGTTCACGGCGGGCCGCAGCTCGGCCTTCGCCATTTCAACGTATTGCTCGGCTTGCTCGACCCGCGCGGCGCTGACACGCAGATCGGGATTGTTCGCCATCGCCTCGGCGACCAGCGCGTTCAGCTGATCGTCGTTGAAGGTAGTGAGCCAATTGTCCGTGATCGATCCGGTGGTTGCGCCCGCTTTCCATGGATTGCCTCAGTGGAACATTGGTGAACGCGCCGGATTGCTCGCGGATATCGGAGAGTGTTGGCGGTGGCTTGGTGGCGCAGCCGGTGAGCACCGTGAGCACAAGCGCGCAAATCGCAACCGGGAAGCCGGTGGCGCGCGCGCTACGCGCGCGAATCTCGGCTGGGTGTCTGTTGGCGTCCATTCGAGGGTTCGTCCTCAGTGCAGTTTGAGGATCAGCCAATCGAGCTTGGAGCTGATGCGCAGGAGGACCCGGCGCAGTATCTGGATCGGCTCCACGCTGTCCGTGTACACCGCACCGGCACCCTTCGCACCTGCCGCCAGGAACAGCTCCTTGTCCTTGGCATCCAGCAGCAAGCGCACAGCGAGTGCATTCGGTGGGATCGGGGCCACGCCACCGGCGGGGTTCATCGAGCCCATCGGCAACTGGCCCTGCGCGGTAGCCCACATGATCGAGTCCACCTTGCACTTCACGACCCGGCCCGGATACATCTTGAAAGCAACCTCGGCTTCCTGGCCCGGCTTCACCTTTCTCACTTCATTCTGTTGGTAGATGGCGAGGATCCAGTTTTCATCCTCGATGAAGTTCATCGCCGGCGCCATCGGCATCGGTACCGCCATCGCACCCGGCCGCAGGGTGAGCGCGACCACCGTGCCGTTTGCAGGCGCGTAGTAGGTGGTCTGGCTGAGTTGCCATTTCGCGTCGGCGAGGTTCGCCTTGGCCGCCAGGATCTGGGCCCTGACGTTGGCGATGTCATCCTGCTCGCCCTCAGGCGACTTGGCGGACGACTTTTCGCGGGCCTGCGACTCGGTGGCCACGGCCGAGGCCAGTTGGCCCTCGAGGTCCCGGACATCCGCCCGGGCTTGCTCGTAGTCGAATTTGTTGCCGGCGCCGGTCTTGGCCAGTTCCTCGAACTGCTGCAGGCGCAACTGCGCCAGTTTCAGCTTCGACTGCACCCCGAGTTTCTGCCCCGTGGCGCTCTTGAGCTGCTCACGATAGTTGCTCGAAGTGGCTTTCGCCGTGATCAGCTGCACGCGCAGCTGGGCCAGCTGCGCCTCGAAGTTCTGGACCGAGATCTGATAGGGGACCGGATCGATCTTGAACAGCACGTCGCCCTTCTTTATCGGGCGATTCGGCTCGATCGGCACATCGATCACCAGTCCCCGGACCGGCGGATTGATCGGCACGACGTAGTTGACCACCCGCACGTCGGCCGACGAAGGCGCGACGATGTTGAGCACCAGGATCAGGATGGTGATGCCGACGATCGGGATCGTGATGGTGATGGCCTGTGTAACGAAGTTCCACGGCAACCACTTGAACTTGAAGAAGACCAGCCAGGCGAAGAATGCGTAGATACCCAGGAGCAAGAGTTCCATGACTCAGCCCCCCCGCTGCGCTGACGGCCATCCAGCCATCCGGTTCTCAAGCTCGGCAAGACGCTGCCGAAGTTGCTGCAGTTCCTCGGTTTCACCCATGTCCGATTGTGGGGGAGCAGCTTGCCCCTCCTGGTCGTGCGCGGCCTTGTCGGTTCCGTACGCCATCTTGTACATCACCGGCTTGGAGTAGGCCCACAGCCACGCGAGTGGCCAGAGCATGCCGCCGAACACCAGCGAGAGCAGGCACAGGGTCTTGATCGCATCGAGCTGGGGATGGTGTTTCTTCTCGGCGATCTTCTCCGGCAGGATGTGGATCAGCAAGAACACGGCGATGCCGATGATCGGCGCGAATATCAGCACCACCCAGGCCAGGACATTGGAGATCGTGTCGAGCGTCTCGCCCTGGGGATGACCGGCATGGGCGGTCGCGGGGAGCAGGAGGAAGGCCAGCAGGAGTATCGTCCCTGGCCGAAGCCGGGAGGCGTTGCGGATCTTGCGCGGAAATGACGATTCCATACTTGGCTCCCTGCCCAATCTGGTCAACGACGTTCGGCGGACTCGACAGACAATCGCCCCGATACGCCACTTCAACACAGGCCTCGGCCGATTCCAAGCACCGGCGTCCGTGCTGTCCCGCGACCGCTGCTCACTGCTGGACAGATTGCCAAGGCCGGCTACAGTATGGGCAGATACTGCTCGCCTTCGGGCTTGGGGATATTGATACATGTCAAATTGCGGCGAGCAGGGGGGCTCCGGCAATGATCAAGACGCTGTTCATCGCCTGGTGCCTGGTGGTCGTGACCGTGCTGGTGCATACCATCGGCCTCGCTGCGCTTATCCGGCTCCTGACCAAGCCGCGGGGCGGCCCGCCTACGGAGTTCTGGCCCATCACCCGGCTGCTGGTCCAGGTGACCTGGTGGCTGATCATGATTCACCTGATCGAGATTTCGGTCTGGGGCCTGTTCTATTACTGGCAAGAATGCCTGCCCGATGCCGAGTCGGCGTTCTATTTTGCCGGAGTCACCTACACCACCACGGGCTACGGCGACTTGCTGCTGCAACCGCCCTGGCGGATGCTCGGACCGATCGAAGCCCTGACCGGCATACTCATGTGCGGTTTGTCCGCCGGCGTTTTCTTCGGCGTGGTCAGCCGGATCTTCGCGCCACGTCTTGAGCAGAGGTCAAAATGAGCTATATGAAGCCGTTGTTCGACGACATCCGTCAGAACCGCCTGCTCTGGCTTCTGGTTTTCGTGCCGGTGGTGATCGCCGCCGCGCAGCCTCAAGCCCGAAGCCCACACTTTGCTGTTCGTGCTCTCGGTGCTGGCCATCGCGCCCCTGACCGTGTTGCTCAGCCATGCCACCGAATCCGTGGCGGCCAAGACCGGCGATGCGATCGGCGGCCTGCTCAACGCCACGCTGGGAAACCTGGCGGAACTGGTGATAGCACTGACCGCCTTGCGGGCCGGGCAATACATGCTGGTGAAGGCGTCCATCGCCGGCGCCATCGTCGGCAACGCATTGTTCATCCTGGGCGCGTCCTTCCTGTTGGGCGGCCTCAAGCACCACCTGCAGCAATACAACCTGACCAGCGCCCGCATGCAGGCGGGACTGCTGTTCCTGGCGACGGTCGCGCTCCTGGTTCCCTCGGCCGTATCGCAAGCGGACTCCACTGCGGGCACTGCGTTCACCCAGCACTTGAGCGCGGGCCTGGCAGTGCTGCTGATCGCCACCTACGGGATGAGCCTGTGGTTCTCGCTGAAGACGCATCCGCGAGATGTTTGCCAGCGTGGCGCACGACGAAGAGGGCGCGCCGCCGTGGCCCATGGGTCTCGCCCTGTCCACGCTCGGGCATAGTCACGGTGCTGATCGCCGTGGTGAGCGAGACGTTCGTGGAATCGGTGCAGAAGGCGGCGGAGAGTCTCGGGATGACGCCCGCATTCGTGGGCTTCATCATCGTGGCGCTGGTCGGCGGCGTGTCGGCGATGCCCACGGCGTTCTCAGGCGCGCGAAAAAACCGGCTGGACCTGAGCGTAGGCATCGCCCTGGGCAGCGCTTCCCAGATCGCGCTGTTCGTTGCGCCGCTACTGGTCCTGCTCAGCTACGTTCTCGGTCCGATGCCGATGGACCTGCAATTCTGGCCCGGCGCCGTGGTCATGATCCTGATCGCGACCCTGACCGCGAGCCTGGTGACGAACAGCGGGCAATCGACCTGGTTCGTCGGCGTATTCGTGCTGATGGTGTATCTGATCTTCGCGATGACGCTCTACCTGTTGCCGCCACAGGCGTCTTGACGCGCCTGTCCAGTCCTCCACGCGCAGACCCGCCATGACCGCCGAAGCCAGCAAATTCTCCAGACGCGCGCTCGATCCCAACTCGCGCCTGTCCGAAGCGCTGTTCGGACTGATCATGGTGCTCACCTTCACCTGCTCCCTGAGCGTGGCAGGCGCCGGTCGCGAGGACGTGCGCGAAATGCTGATCGGGGCGCTGGGATGCAACTTCGCCTGGGGGGTGATCGACGGCATCTTCTATCTCATGGGCTGCCTGGGCGAGAAGGGCCTGGGCCTGCGCGCCCTTCGATCCCTTCGGAAAGCCGGGACGGCAGAGGCGGCGCATCAGGTCATCGCCGATGCATTGCCGCCGATGATCGCCGCCACGCTCGAGCCGGCCGAATACGAGTCCCTGCGCCAGAAGTTGCTCCGATTGCCCGAGCCGCCGTCGCGCCCGCGGCTGGAAAAGGACGAGTGGCTGGGGGCGCTCGCGGTATTCCTGTGGGTGGTGCTGACCACGTTCCCGGTGACGATTCCGTTTATCTTCATGACCGAGCTTGGGCAGGCGATGCGCGTGTCCAATGCAATCGCGATCGTGTTGCTGTTCGTGACCGGCATCGCCTTCGGGCGCATCGCCGGGTATCGCCCCGCGATGACCGGCCTGGCGATGGTCGTGTTCGGCAGCGTGCTGGTGGCGTTCACGATTGCGCTAGGCGGCTAGCGGCTTGAGGTTGCGGCCAACACATGTTCCGTTGGCGATGTTGGCGATGTTGGCCAGCTGGCTCGCCGGTTGCAGCGCGTCTGCGCCGCCACCGGCATCGCTGGTGATCCTCAACGGGCGCGTGCAGACCATGGCGTCGGCCATGCCGACTGCAAGCGCGCTCGCGATCCGCGATGGCCGTATCGAAATTGTGGGAAGCGACGAGCAGGTCCGGCCTTTCATCGGCCCGCAAACCAAAGTGTTCGATGCGGCGGGTGCGACCGTGCTGCCCGGCTTCATCGATACCCACATGCATCCGGTCACCAGTTCCGTGCAACTCGACGACTGTACTTTCGACGACAAGCCACTGAAGGTGGCCGCGCTGGCGCCGACGATCGCAGGCTGCAAGCCAACGCGCGATCCAAAGACCGGCATCGAATGGATCCTGGTCAACAACCTCAACCCTGCCGACTTCGATGCCACGCGCGAGGATCTCGACCAGATCGAGGGCGCGCGGCCGCTGGTATTGTTCGCCTCCGACGGCCATTCCCGCTGGCTCAACAGCCGCGCGCTGGCCGTCTGCGGCATTTCCCGGAAAACCCCGCAGCCGCGGCACGGCCAATTGGTACTCGACGCCAATGGCGAGCCGAACGGCCATCTCGTCGATGGCGCGCAAGCGCTGACCGATGGCTTCATTCCGCAGGATACGCTCGAGACCAAAGTGGCCGCGCTGCGCAACGCCCTGCCGGGAATGCACGCCGCCGGGTTGACCAGCGTGATGGATGCCGCGGTCGAGGAGCCCGAGTTGCTGGTGTTGGAAAAACTGTCCAGGGACGGCGAGTTGAGCATGGACGTGACGGCGGCCCTGCAGGCGGAGGCAGATGGCAAAACGGATTCGATTCCCCTGCTCGAAGACCTCCGCCGACGTTACTCGGGCCTTTCCCACCTGCGCGTCAATACCGTGAAGGTGTTCGTGGACGGCGTGCTGGAATATCCGACGCAAAGCGCTGCCCTGCTGCAAGCTTACCGGCCATACCAAGGGCAGGGTCGGAGCGATTCCGGCGAGATCTATGTCGATCCGGCGGCATTGGCCAAGCTGGTCACCGAACTCGACCGGCGTGGGTTCAACGTGCATACGCACGCCATCGGCGACAGGGCGGTTCGGGTCAGCCTTGATGCCTTCGAGGTCGCGCGCAAGACGCTGGGCAAGCAGTCACGATCGCATTTCAGCATCAGCCACCTGCAGTTGATCGATCGCGCCGACTGGCCGCGCTTTGCCGCGCTGGACGTGTTCGCCTCGTTCCAGTTGCTGTGGGCACAGCCGGACAACTACGCCACCGATGCGGTGCAGCCGTATATCGGGCCCGCGCGCAGCGCGCTGATGTACCCCGCCAAGGGCCTGCTCGACGCAGGCGCGACGCTGGTCGGCGGCAGTGACTGGAATGTCAGCAGTTACGCTCCGCTCGAGGCGATCGCCGTGGCGATGGACCGCCGCGATCCGGAAAACATGCGGCGCGAGCCGCTCGCCATCGACCAGGCGGTTTCGCTCGAGGCGATGCTGCGCGCCTACACCGTCAACGCGGCCCGGATGCTCGGCATCGACGGCGAGACCGGCACGCTGGAGGCTGGCAAGCAAGCCGACATCGTGGTGCTCGATCGCAACCTGGACCAGGCGGACGCCAGGGCGGTGCGGGCGGCGCGAGTGCGCTACACGTTCTCGGATGGCCTGCAGGTCGCCGGAAAGTAGATTGCCACCGACGAAAAAGTGACTAGAGTGGGCACAGGAGAACCCGCCCATGAAAATGCTCTACCCCGTCTACCCCGTCGATCCTGCCTTCGCCGCGAAGGCCCGCATCGACCGGCAAAAATACGAAGCCGACTACGCGCAGTCGGTCGATGACCCAAACGCGTTCTGGGCGCGCATCGCCGAACGCATCGACTGGCTGAAGAAGCCGACCGTGATCGACAACTCCAGCTTCGCGCTCGAGGATTTCCGGATCCGCTGGTTCGAGGACGGCGAGCTGAACGTCGCCGCCAACTGCCTGGACCGGCACCTGGCCGAGCGCGGCGACAAGACCGCGATCATCTGGGAAGCCGACGACCCGGCGACGCCGGCGCAACACATCAGCTACCGCGAACTGCACGGGCGCGTCTGCCAACTGGCCAATGCCCTGCGCAACCTGGGCGTGGCCAAGGGCGATCGCGTCACCATCTACCTGCCGATGATTCCGGAGGCCGCCATCGCGATGCTCGCCTGCGCGCGGATCGGCGCGGTGCACTCGGTGGTGTTCGGTGGATTCTCGCCGGACTCCCTGGCCGGACGCATCGCCGATTGCGATTCGAAGCTGGTGATCACCGCCGACGAGGGTCGCCGCGCCGGCAAGCACATCCCGCTCAAGGCCAATGTCGACGAGGCGCTCAAGCGGACAGGCACCGCGATCGTGGAAACCGTTCTGGTGGTTCGCCACACCGGCGGCGCGGTGGCCATGCAGATGCCGCGCGATCGCTGGTTCGACGCGGTCGTCGAAGGCCAGCCGCTGACCTGCGAGCCGGAGCGCATGAACGCCGAGGACCCGCTGTTCATCCTCTACACCTCCGGCAGCACCGGCAAGCCGAAGGGCGTGCTGCACACCAGCGGCGGCTATCTGGTCTTCGCCAGCTATACCCATGAATGCGTCTTCGACCTGCGCGAGGACGATATCTTCTGGTGCACCGCCGACGTCGGCTGGGTCACCGGCCACAGCTATATCGTCTATGGCCCGCTGGCCAATGGCGCCACGACCGATGATGTTCGAGGGCGTGCCGACCTGGCCCGATGCGTCGCGCTTCTGGCAAGTCATCGACAAGCACCAGGTCACGATCTTCTATACGGCGCCGACCGCCATCCGCTCGCTGATGCGCGAAGGCGATGCGCCAGTGAAGTGCACCTCGCGCAAGTCGCTGCGACTGCTCGGCTCGGTCGGCGAACCCATCAACCCCGAGGCCTGGCGCTGGTACCACGACGTCGTCGGCGAGCGCCGTTGCCCGATCGTCGATACCTGGTGGCAGACCGAGACCGGCGGCATCCTGATTTCGCCCTTGCCCGGCGCCACCGAGCTCAAGCCCGGCTCGGCGACCAAGCCGTTCTTCGGCATCCGTCCTGCGCTGGTCGACACCGAGGGCAAGGTGTTGCATGGGCCGGCCGAGGGAAACCTGGTCCTGCTCGGCAGCTGGCCGGGGCAGATGCGCACGCTCTACGGCGACCATTCCCGTTTCATCGACACCTATTTCAGGACTTATCCCGGCACCTACTTCACCAGCGACGGTTGTCGCCGCGATGAGGACGGCGACTACTGGATCACCGGCCGCGTCGACGACGTGATCAATGTCTCCGGCCATCGCATCGGCACCGCTGAAGTGGAAAGCGCGCTGGTGTCGCATCCCCGCGTCGCCGAGGCGGCGGTGGTGGCTTTCCCGCACGACATCAAGGGCCAGGGCATCTATGCCTACGTGACGCTCAACGTGGGCGAGACCGGCGATGAGCCCCTGCGGCTGGAGTTGATCGCCTGGGTGCGCAAGGAGATTGGCGCAATCGCCGGCCTGGATTACCTGCAGTGGGCGCCGGGCCTGCCCAAGACGCGCTCGGGAAAGATCATGCGCCGCATCCTGCGCAAGATCGCCGAGAACGAGCCCGGCGCGCTTGGCGACATTTCCACGCTGGCCGATCCTGGCGTGGTCGAGCAACTGGTGCGCGAGCGCCGCGACCGCTGACGCATGCCTGAACTTCCCGAAGTCGAGACCACCCGCCGCGGCCTTGCGCCGCACCTGCTGGGACGTCGCATCGCCGGCGTGACCTTGCGCCGGCCGAACCTGCGCTGGCCGATCCCGCCGGAGATCGCCGCGCTGCTGCCGGGCGAGCGAATCCTCGACATCCGCCGCCGCGCCAAGTATCTGTTGCTCGACACGGCGCCCGGCAGCGCCCTGTTGCACCTGGGCATGTCCGGCAGCCTGCGCGTGCTGCCCGCCAGCACGCCGGTGACCGCGCACGATCACGTGGATCTCGCGCTGGATTCCGGCTCCGTGCTTCGTTTCAACGATCCGCGCCGGTTCGGGTGCCTGCTCTGGCAGCCGGCGGGCAGCACCCATGAGCTGTTGCAGCGGCTGGGACCGGAACCGCTGACCGACGATTTCGACGGCGATTACCTGTTCGAACGCAGTCGGGGACGCAGCGCCAGCGTCAAGACCTTCCTCATGGACCAGGGCATCGTCGTCGGCGTCGGCAATATCTACGCCGCCGAAAGTCTGTTCCGCGCCGGCATCGCTCCGGCCAGGCAGGCCGGGAGAGTCTCGCGCGAACGCTACGGCCGACTTGCGAACGCCGTGAAGGAAATCCTGGGCCACGCCATCCAGCGCGGCGGCACCACGCTGCGTGATTTCATCAGCCCGGATGGCGCGCCGGGATATTTCGAACAGGAACTGTTCGTCTATGGCCGCGAAGGCGAAGCGTGCCGCAATTGCGGACGTCGCCTGCTCGATTCGCGCCTGGGAAATCGCGCGACATCGTGGTGCGCCAAGTGCCAGAAATGACACGACTGTTACATGACTGTTACACAGCGAATCCTGCAGGACAACTGTCGTATGGGGATATAGTGTCTCCACTATCCCGCGCAGACGGGAACCGGGGATGCATGAGCGACACCGCCGAAATCACTCAATGGTTGAGCGAGGCCCGTGACGGTGATCGCGTGGCGCTTGATCGCGTTTTGTCCACGCTTTACCGCGAGCTGCACAGCATGGCGCGCCGGCAGCTGGGCAACCAGAATGGGCACACGCTGGACGCGACGGGCCTGGTCCACGAGGCGTACCTGCGACTGGTCGGCCGGGCCGACACCGAGTTCGAGGATCGCGCCCATTTCTTTGCCTACGCCGCTTCGGCGATGCGCAGCGTCGTGGTGGATTACGCCCGGCAGCGAATGGCAGTCAAGCGTGGCGGCGACCTGCACCGGGTGACCGACTTGCCCGAAGATGTCGGCGGGGGCATGCGTATCAACGAGGAACTGCTCGGCCTGGACGTGGCCCTGACCCGGCTCGCCGATGTCGATCGCAAGCTCGCGCAAGTGGTCGAACTGCGCTACTTCGCCGGGCTGTCCGAAGCCGAGATCGCCTGCCTGCTCAAGCGCTCGGAGCGCAGCGTGCGTCGCGACTGGCAGAAGGCCCGGCTGTACCTGCTGGCCTCCCTGCAAGACTGAAGGCGCGAGCGCCATGCTGGGTGAGCGATGGTCCGCGATTTCACCGATCCTCGACGAACTGCTCGAGCTGACCGGCGCTTCGCGCCAGTTGCGCCTGGAGGAATTGGCCGCCTCGGATCCGGCGCTCGGCGCAGAACTCTCAAGGCTCCTTGCGCTCGAGGCGGAGCGTCCTGATTTTCTGGTCGTGCCGGTGGTCGAAGCGGAGGAGTTCACCGTGCAGGCCGGCCAGGAAATCGGGCCCTACCGGCTGGTTTCGCCCCTGGGCGAAGGCGGCATGGGCCAGGTCTGGCTGGCCGTGCGCGCGGATGGACTTTACGAGCGTCGCGTCGCGCTCAAGCTGCTACGCCCGGGCCTGAGCGACGTGGGCCTGCACGCGCGATTCACCAGGGAACGACAGATCCTCGCGCGCCTGGGCCACCCGCACATCGCCCGCTTGCTCGACGCCGGCATCAGCAATGACGGACAGCCGTACCTGGCGCTCGAATACGTTTGCGGCGAGCCGCTCACCGACTACGTGAAAAAGCGCAACCTGGACCTGGGAGCAAGACTGCAGTTGTTCGAACAGGTATGCGCGGCGGTAAGCCACGCGCACGCCAACCTGGTGGTGCACCGGGACCTGAAGCCTTCGAACATCCTGGTCAGCTCGGCTGGCGAGGTCTGCCTGCTCGATTTCGGCATCGCCAAGCTGCTCGACCAGGACCAGAAGCCGGCGGCGGACATCACCCGGACCGGCAGTCGCACCTTCACCCTGCACTACGCCGCGCCGGAACAATTGCGCGGCGAAGTGATCACCACCATGACCGATGTCTATGCGCTCGGCGTGGTTCTGTACGAGTTGCTGACCGACTGCAAGCCCTACGAACTTACCCGCCAGACAGACGCCGCCTGGGAAGAGGCGATCCTCGGCGGCGAACCGGGGCGCCCGTCGCAGGTGGCGGCCCGCAAGGCGCGCGAAGCGGGCTCGACGGCGGACAGGCGCCGCGCACGGCTGCTGGTGGGCGACCTCGACAACATCGTGCTCAAGGCGCTCAGCAAGCAGCCCGAGCAACGTTATGCCTCGGTCGAGGCGCTGGCCCAGGATCTTCGTCTCCACCGCAATGGCGAGCCGGTCCATGCGCGCGCCCAGAACGTCGGCTATCGGGTCAGGAAATACCTGCGGCGGCATGCCTGGGGCCTTGCCGCCGGCGTAAGCGCCACCGGCTTGCTGGCCGTCGCATTGACCATCGTGTCATGGCAGGCGAGCAAGGCCGTGAGGGAGGCCACGCGCGCCCAGGCGATGCAGGATTTCGTGATCGCGCTATTCGAAAACTCGGGTGATGCCAGCAGCACGCGGGGCCTGGACGTGCGCGCGCTGCTCGATGCAGGCATCAGCCGTGCCGATACCGAACTGGCGGCGCAGCCGCAGGCGCGCGCCGAACTGATCGGACTGATCGCCACCTTGCGCTCGGGCCTTGGCGATGATGTCGAGGCGCTCGACCTGCTCAATCGGCAACAGGACATATTCCTGCGAATGAACGGTCCGGTGCCGGTCAACCTGCTGCTCGGCTCCGCGGCCCTGCGTGGGCACAGCCTGCGCGAACTCGACCGCAACGAGGAATGCCTCGGTGCACTCGAGCCAATGCGCACGCAGGCCATTGCGAGTGCCCGGGAGTATCCACTGCAGGCATCCGAGTTTCTCTCCCAACTTGGTCGTTGCCACGCCGCGCTGGGCAGCAAGTCTGTCGCGCGCGATCTGTTCGGACAGGCGGTGCAGCTGCGGCGCGCGCAGCCGGACGGCGGGGCATTGGTCGCCGAAAGTGAAAATGACCTGGCCCTGCTGGTGCTGGCGTCCGGTCGGGGCGACGACGCGCGACGCGCATTCCTCGAAGCCCTGGCGCACCTGCGCGCAAGTGGCGGCGAGCAGAACGCCCTCGGTGTCAGCATCTGGAGCAACCTTGCCAAGGCCTACCAGAAACAAGGCAATGGCCCCGAGGCGGTAGCCGCCCTGCGCCAGGCGCTGGATATCGCGCTGGCGCGGTTCGGATCGAGCCATCCCGACACGAGCGCTGTGCAGAGCGAGTTGGCGGCGGCGCTTCTGGCCAGCGGCCAACTGGCCGAATCGGAGCGACTGCTGGCGCTCGCGCAGAACAGCGTGCTGGCGCACTGGGGACCTGACAGCATGCAGTTGTCCCGCCATGAGAGTCTGCGCGGACTCGTTGCACTGGAGCGCGATGAGCCAGCCCAGGCCGAAGCACTGCTCGCCGATGCGATCCGGATCCAGCGCAGGCAAGGCCTGGCCGGCGATCCATGGGACCTGTGCCACCTGGCCCAGGCGCAAAGCGAGTTGCATCGTGCCGACCAGGCCAATGCCAGTCGCCGCGAGTGCCTGGCCTTGCTCAAGGGCCGGGCTGGCGAGGACACCACCCGGGCGATCGCCAGCTTCGTGCAGTCGGCGCTGGACGGCTCGGATGTCGCCGCTGCCCGCCGATGGCTGGCGCAGTTGCCGCAGTCACAAGTCAAACCGACACTCGAATTGGCATTGGCCAGGGCTCGCCTTGCCCAGATATCCAATGAGGCAGATGCCGACAGCCGCATCGAAGCCGTGCTCGCGCAATTGTCCAGCGACCCGCGGCGGCACCGACTCCGGTGGCAGGCGCTTTCGATGCAGGCGGCGCAGGCCTGCCGCGACGGCCATGCTCGGTTTGGAAGCGACTTGCGCCAGGAAATATTGGCCGAGGCCCAGCGCGCTGAACCGGAGCACCTTCGCCAGCAACGGCGACTGGCGCTGCTAAGCGCCCCTTGCGCGCCGCAAGGCTAGTCGGGCTGCGCCAAGGGCAATTTCGGTTGCTGCAGGTCGATGTGGCCCTCGCCGGCCATGATCTTCTTGAACTCGGCACGGGAAACCGAAACGTAGCGCTCGTTGCCACCGATCTCCACCTGCGGCCCGGCTTGCACCGCGCGCCCCTGGTCGTCGACGCGAACGACCATGGTCGCCTTCTTGCCGGTATGGCAGATGGTCTTGATCTCGCTCAGGTTGTCGGCGAGCGCCAGCAGATGGCGACTGCCCTCGAACAGCTCGCCGCGGAAATCGGTGCGAAGGCCATAGGCCAGCACCGGGATGCCCAGCACGTCGACTACATCGCTCAGCTGCCAGACCTGGTCCCTGGCCAGGAATTGCGCTTCATCGACCAGCACGCAATCGAGCTTGCCGAGCGCGGCGATATCGGCGCGGATGACTTCAAGCAGATCGTCGCCGGCTTCGAATTCGGTCGCGCGCGCCTTCAGCCCGATTCGCGAAGCAACCACGCCTGCCCCGGCACGGCTGTCCAGGCGCGGCGTCAGGATGGCCGTGCGCATGCCGCGTTCGCCGTAGTTGTAGGCGCTTTGAAGCAGCGCCGTGGTCTTGCCGGCGTTCATCGCCGAGTAGTAGAAATAGAGCTTGGCCATGGGCGTAGCGTGGGTCCGGAAGCGTTTGTATTCAAGCAGCCGCGAGCGGCCGTGCCAGCGGGAACTCGATGGACAGTCGCTGCAGCGCCTTCAGGAATTCCTGGTCCGGCACCGCCTGGCAATCGATGGCCGCGCCCGTCACCGGATGGACGAACGCCAGCCGCCAGGCATGCAACAGCATCCGGTGCACGCCCATCATGCGGAAGCTGCGGTTGTGGCGGCCATCGCCATGGCTGGAATCGCCGATCAGGTGATGCGAAAGGTGTTTCAGGTGCCGGCGGATCTGCCGGTAACGACCGGTGTGCGGCGAACAAAGCAACAGTGCGTAACGGGAGCTCTCGTGTTGCGCGCTCGGCGTGGCGATCTCGGCCGTGGCCAGGCGCGTGAAGCGGGTGATCGCCGGCTTTTTCTCCGGCTTGCCGGGGCCGCCGTCCAGCGGATAGTCGAGCAGCAGCTCCGGCTCCGGCCAGCCGCGACAGACCGCCAGGTAGTCCTTGCTCACCTCGCGCGACATGAAGATCCTGCCGAGCGCCCCGGCCGTCTCGCGATCGAAGGCGATCAACAGGCAGCCGCTGGTGGCGCGATCCAGGCGATGCACCAGGTGCACCGGCTTGCCAAACTGCTCGCGCAGCCGATCGACCAGGAAATCATCCTCGCCCCGGGCCATCGCGCTGGCGTGCGCCATGAGGCCGGCGGGCTTGTGCACCACGGCGAGGTGATCATCAACGTGGATGACATCGATGCGCGGCGCGGCCACGCCGGCGAGTTCTGTTTCCAGTCCCGCCTGCCCCAGGCCCGAAGTCACTTGCGTCGCGGCCAGGCAGCCATGAATGCGCCAAACGCGCCAAGGCCGGCGACCCAGACCGCGCCCGCCATGCCGAGCACGCGCGGCCCGCCGGCGTCGAGCGAATACAGCACGGTGCCGGCCAGCAGCAGGCCGGTGCCGAGGATCGCGTAGATGGTCTGTCGTTGCCCGTCGCGGGAAATCCGCGCGAGCTCGGCCAACTCGGCCGAGCGCATGTGCAGGGAATGCGTGCCGCTGACTTGCTGGGCAAGGAAGTCATGCACCAGGCGCGGCATGTCCGGCGCATGGGTGACCAGCTCCGGCAGGCGCTTGCGGAATTCCGCCAGCAGCGCCTGCGGGCTGTAACGCTCGCGCAGGATGTTCTCCAGCACGGGCTGCGCGACTGCCCAGGTATCGAGCTTGGGATCCAGCAGCCGGCCCACGCCCTCGATGTTGAGCAGGGTCTTCTGCAACAGGATCAACTGCGGCTGCACGGTCAGCTCGTAGCGCTGCGCGGTTCGGAACAACTTGACCATCACCTCGGCAAGCGAAATCTCCGACAGCGGCCGCGAGAAATAGGGCTCGCAGACTGCCCGCACGGCCGACTCGAGGTCGTCGATGCGGACGGTCGAGGGCATCCAGCCGGCTTCGACATGCAACTCGGCGATGCGCCGGTAGTCGCGCTGGAAGACCGCCATGAAATTTCCCGCGAGGTAGTACTGGTCGGCCGGCGGCAGCTGGCCGACGATGCCGAAGTCCAGCGCGATGAAGCGCGGATTGTCCTTGCGCGTCGCATCCACCCAGATGTTGCCGGAGTGGGCATCGGCATGGAAGAAATTGTCGCGGAACACCTGGGTGTAGAACACGCGGACGCCCTTGATGGACAAGGCCCGGCGATCGATGCCGGCCGCGTCGAGCGCCGCGACGTCGTCCGAACCGATGCCATAGACGCGCTCCATGGTCAGCACGGTTTCCGCGCTCAGCGGCCAGTGCACTTCCGGAACGTACATGTCATCCGAGTTCAGCCACAGCCGGCGCATCGTGCTGGCGTTGGCGCCTTCGCGCTGCAGGTCCAATTCGGCGTACAGCGTGCCCTCGATTTCAGAAACCAGGTCCTGCGGTCGCATCTTCGCGGCGTTGGGATGATGCCGGTCGACCAGCGAGGCGAGCGTGCGCAACAGGCCGATGTCGGCCTCGATCTGCGCGCGGATGTTGGGGCGCAGGACCTTGACCACGACCTCGCGGCCATCGTGCAGGGTGGCCGCGTGGACTTGCGCGATCGATGCCGAAGCCAGCGGGACCATCTCGAACGTGGCATACAGTTCGGCGACCGGCTTGCCGAGCGCGCGCTCGATTTCAGCGCGTGCGATCTCGCCGGGAAACGGCGCGACCTGGTCGCGCAGCAGGTTCAATTCATCCGCGATGTCCGGCGGCAGCAGATCGCGGCGCGTGGACAGCACCTGGCCGAACTTGACGAAGATCGGGCCAAGCTCCTCGAGCGCCAGGCGTAGCCGCTTGCCGCGCGGAAAATCGTCCTCGCCGCGCGAGGCCGGCGTGAACGGGCGCAGCAGCCAGAGCCACTTGCCGAAGACGGTGCTTTCCAGGAAGTCATCGAGACGGTGCTTGAGCAGCACCCGGACGATGCGCAAGGCGCGGATCGGCCCCCGCACCCCGCCAGTGGACTGGCTCATGCGCCGTCTCCGTCTTCGACGGGCAATCGCGCGACGCGCGCGGCCAGTCGCTCGGCGCGGTCGCGCAAGGCATCGACATCGTCATGAAAGGCCGCGAGTTCGGCCTTGGCGACGACATCGCGACTTTCTTCGGTGACGAACTCCGCCGCGTCGCGGGCGAGGTCCTTCGCCAGCTTGCTTCCGGCGCGCAGTCCCTCGCGCAGGACGCGCGCGACCTGCGGGCCGATGATCGGACCCAGCGCATCGGCGAACGGCTTGTCCCAATCCGGATCGAATCCCTGGGCCAACTGCTGCAGCGTGCGCGCCAGGTCGGCGTCGCCGTTGATGCGCAGCTTGCCGGTCGACTGACCGGCGCCTGCGCGGGCGAACGGAAGTTGCGCGAGCAGGCCGCCCAGCGTCGCGCGCAGGCCCAGGTCGGGCTCGTTCGCCGCATCGGGCGGACCGACGCGCAGTCGGCCGTCGCGCACGGTGATGGCCAGGGCTATCGGCGGCGCTTCAACTGCCAGCTCGACCCGTTTTCCTTCCAGCTTCGCGAGCGCGGCGCGCGTCTCCGGGTCGAGCGCCAGCAGGCGGTCGAGGGCCATTTCCAGCGCGCGGCCGGCGATCGGCTTGAGGGCATCCAGCGGTGAAGGGCGAGCATTCATTCCGCCATTCTACCGGCTGGGGACGATGCTCCGCCCCGGCCAGGGCCGGCTTCTGCGGAACCGGTCTCGCAGTGGGCCCTGCTGCCGCCACCATTCGGCGGTCAGCGCCAGGCCCTCGGCGATGCTTACCCGCGGGCGGTAGCCGAAATCGCGCACCGCGGCCGAGATGTCGTACCAGTGCGGCGTGGACAGCTGTTCGGCCAGGAAACGCGTCATCGGCGGCTCGCCCTTCAGCGCCAGCAGGCGCCAGGTCAGCTTCGAGCACCGCGCCGGCGCCATAGGCCAGCGGGATACGGAATGCTCTTGTCCACCAGCGGCGCTCCCGCCGCGCGCAGCAGGCCGTTGACGATCTCGCGAACCGCCAGCGGCTCGCCATTGCTGATGAAATAGGGCTTGCCGGCGCAGGCCGCGCCCGGCCGCAAATGGTCGAGCGCGGCAAGATGCGCCTGCGCGGCATTGTCGATGTAGGTGGTGTCCATCCTGTTGTGGCCGCCATCGATGAAGCGCAGGCGGCCGGCGCGCGCGCGCTCCACCAGGCGCGGCAGCAACTGGGTGTCGCCCGGGCCCCAGATCAGGCGCGGCCGCAACGCGACAGTGGCGAGCGCGGCGGAGTTGGCGGCAAGCACGTGCTTCTCGGCGATCAGCTTGGTCGCCGGATACGGCGCCTTGAAATTCTTCGCCATACGGCGTGTCGATCTCATTGCCGCCCTGCACCGGGGTGCGCCCGCTGTGCGTCACGCTCGGCGTGGAGGTGTACACCAGCCTGGTGACGCCCTGCGCGCGGCAGGCGGCGATCACGTTTTCGGTGCCGCGCACGTTGGCGTCGTAATAGCTCTGGTAACTGCCCCAGGCGCCGGCCTTGGCGGCGTTGTGCAGCACCGCCTCCTGGCCCGCGCAGGCCGCCATCACCGCCTCGGCGTCGGCCAGGTCGCCGAGCACCTGGCGCACGCCCATCGCCTCGAGCGCCGGATGGAATGTGCGCTGGAAGCTGGTGACCGTATCGCCACGTGCGAGTCAAGGCGCGGCAAATCGACGTCCCGAGGAATCCGCCGCCGCCAGTGACCAGCACCTTCACTTGCGCAGACACCAGTTGCGCGGCTGCCCACAGCGCCAGGTGCTCGCGGCCGATCTTGGCGTTGTGCCGGATGTCGACCGGAAACGTCGGATGGATCAGGAAGGTTTCGATGCGTCCGGTGTGGGCGAAGCCCTGGCCCATGTGTTCGCAGCTCGGCGAGGATCCGCTCGTGCGCGTCCACGGTCACTGCCGGGCCGCAGCTCGATGCACAGCACCGGCCGCTGGTGGCCCTTGGCGCCGACCCCGACCAGCGCGGTGCGGCGCACGTCGGGATGCACGTTGAACACCGGCTCGACCTGTTCGGTGTACAGGTTGCCGAATTCGGTGCTCACGCGGTGCGACTTCCGGCCGCAGAACCACAGGCGGCCCTGCGCATCGAACCAGCCCAGGTCGCCCATGCGGTGGACGATGCGCTCACTGCCGTCGGGCAGGCGCTCGCGGATCTTCGCCTGCGCGGTCGCTTCGGGCCGGTGCAGATAATCGTCGGTGGTCGAAGGACCGGCCACGGTGATTTCGCCGATCGTGCCTTGCTCGAGCTGCATCCGCGGATCCCATTCGGGCAGGGAGGCGTCGCTGATGGCGATGATGCGCACCGCGTTCGGCGGCACCGGCCGGCCGACGCAAGTGCCGGCGCCGCGTTCGGTCTCTTCGCGGGTGCCCTCCAGTTCACGCCCCTCGATCACGGCCACCGGCAGGCTCTCGGTCGCGCCATAGGGCGTCCACAGTTGTGCGTTGCTCGGCAACAGCGCGCGCAGCCTGGCCACGACATCGGGCGGCACCGGCGCGCCGGCCGAGGTCACCCGGCGGATGCCGGCCAAGCGGCGCGCCATGTCGCGCCAACACATCGACCAGCGCCGGCGAGCCGAACAGCTGGGTCGACGCCAAAGCGTTCGATCGCGTTGATCAGCTTGCGCGGATCGGCGGCGGCCGGCCGGGTCGGATCCATGTCGGGAATGATCGAAGTCAGGCCCATGCGCCGGATCGAACAGGGCGAACGGCGGAAACGTCGGCAGGTCTGACGCCGCCGGGCTCGACGCCGAATGCCGTCGCGCAGCATCTCGACCTGCGCGACGAAATGCCGGTGCCGGTAGAGCACGCCCTTGGGCAGCCGGTGGAGCCGGAAGTGAACAGGATCGCGGCGATCTCGTCGGGCGCCGTGTCGGCCAGTTGCGACGGCGCGTTCGGCGCCGAGCGCTTCGACCTGCGCGAGCGTCGCCGCCGGACCAGAACCAGCGCCTGCCAACCGTCACGTGGATGCGCGCGCTGCGCGCCCAGCCGAGCAGGCGGCGCGCGGCGTGGGCGAGCGGAATGCCGATGAAGGCGCCGGGCTCGGCTTCGACCAGGCACTGCTTGAGCGCGGAGCGGGCGATGCCCGGATCGACCATCACCGGCACGGCGCCGAGCTTGAACAGGGCGAACATCAGCAGGAAGAATTCGGGCGTCGGCCGCACCATCACCGCGGTGCGCATGCCGCGGCCGATGCCGATTGCGCGCAAGCCCGGCGGCGATCGCATTGGAGCGGTCGCTCCAGCTGCCGGTAGCTCAGGCGTCAGGTCGTAACGCGCAAACCCGTTCAGGCCGCGGCTGCCAGGGCAACGCATGGCGATCTGCTCGCCGCGTTCGGCGGCCATGCGTGGCAGGATGGCGGCGATGTTGCAGTCGGTCTCATGGTCATGGCGTGCGAGCGATGCCTTACGACGATCGGGATGGCGGTCCAGGAAGCGCGCGAATCGGCCGGCACCAGGACTCGGCTGCTTGTCCTCGAGCACGTAGTGGCCGGCATCGGCGAATACGTGCTGCTCGGCGTGCGGCAGCGCGCGCTGGAAGCCTTCGAGGAAATGCTGGTCGAACACGAAATCCTGCAGGCCCCAGCCGATGAAGGCCGGGCGGTCGGCGTACTCGGGCAGCTGCTTCCGCCGCCGCTTCCACCAGCGCCCAGGCCGCGATCGGCCGGCGACGAGCGGAATGTCCTGCACGAAGCGCAAGCGTGCGATGCGGTTCGCCCAGCTAGTCGTAGGGCGCGTTGTAGGCGCGCGCGCACCTCGCGCCGGCATCTGCGTCGATCACGCCGAAGCGCGTGGCGCCGCCGGCGAAGGCATTGAAGCCGCGGATCAGCAGCGGCGCCGAACTGCGAGTCGCGGCCGAGCTTGAGCTGCCACGGCAGCGCTTTGGCCCTCGGCAGCGGGAAGGCCGCGGTGTTGAGTGATCACCAGGCGCTTGACCCGCGCGGCGTGTTCGCAGCGCCCAGCCGAAGCCGATCATGCCGCCCCAGTCGTGCACCGCCAGGGTGATGTTGCCGGTCAGGCCCAGGCGATCGAGCAGGCGCTCGAGATCGTCGACGCGCGACTGCAGGGTGTAGGCGTAATGGTCGTCGTCGGGCTTGTCGGACAGGCCCATGCCGATGTGGTCGGGCACGATGCAGCGGTAGCGTGTCGCGCAGGCCCAGCACCAGATGGCGCCAGTAGTAGCTCCAGGACGGATTGCCGTGCAGCATCACCACCACCTCGCCGTCGCGCGGGCCCTCGTCGAGGTAGTTCTGGCGCAGGCCGTCGGCGGGGTGAAGCATTTCGGGGCGAACGGGTAATCCGGCAGCTTGCCGGTGGCGAGCACGCGCGCCTGTCAGTGCTTTGGGGCATGGAATTCATGGGCGAATTACGCCGGCGCCGGCGGTCCGCAGACCGCTGCGCACGTTTACCAGACCACTTCGGCCATCGAGCAGTTCAAGCCCGAGCCGATGCCCAGCAGCGCGATGCGGCTGCCCTTCTTCAGGCGGCCCAGTTCCCTGCAGCTTGCTCAGCACGATCGGCACCGAGGCCGGGCCGATGTTGCCGTGTTCGGGGAAGATGGTCAGCACTTTCTCCGGGTCGATGCCGAAGGCCTTGATCAGCGCCTCGGTGTGCACGCGGCTGACCTGGTGGATCACGAACTCGTCGAGTTCCCCGACCGCCCAGCCCAGCGCCAGGCGCGCGGCGGCGAAGGTCTTGCTGGCCAGCTTCAGGCCTTCGATCAGCAGCATGCGGGTGTCGGTGACCATGCGGTCCAGGTTGCCGCGGCACAGGCGCGTTCCACTCGGTGGCGGCCGGGTGACGCCGCCCTGTAGCGCGGCGCGTCCGGGCACAGCTCGGTGCGCGACAGCACCATCGCGGCGGCGCCGCAGCCCAGCGTCAGCGAGGCGAGTTCGCTGCGGAACTGCGCTTCGGTGCAGTCCGGCGACTTCATGCGCGCCAGGGTGTTTTCGTAGACCAGGTTGGCGGTCTCGCCATCGACCACCAGCGCGTATTCGATCTCGCCGCGCTCGATCATCCGGCTGGCGATGTCCATGCCGTTCAGGAAGGCCAGGCAGGCGTTGGCGACGTCGAAGTTCTGGCAGTTTTCGCCCAGGCCGAGGTTGCCGGCGACGATGCTGGCGGTGGACGGCTCCAGGTAAGTCGCGGCTGACCGAGGTGTTGACCAGCAGGCCGATCTGGTCGCGCGACGACGCCGGCTTCGAGCAGCGCCTTCTCGCCGGCCATGGTGGCGGCGTCGGAAGCCAGCGTTTCCTGTCCCACATGCGGCGCGAATGGATGCCGGCGATGTCGCCGAGCACGTCGGTGCGGATGCCGAGGCGATCCATGGTCGGCTTGAGTTCGGGCGTTGATCTCGGCCGAACTCAGCGCATGCGGCGCGTCGATATGGGCGAGGCCGGCGATTGCTACGTGCTCAAACAGCATGGGAAAGACCTGGGGGGAAACCCTTCAAAGGTACCCGTTTTGGCCATTTTCCTCAACCGAGCGTGCTTTCGCCGCGCGAGGAAACCGCTAGCGCGTCAAGCTTTTCGCCGAATCCCGGACGCGTTCAGTCCTTGAGCGGCACGGTCTCCGCGCTGTCGCTCGCCTTGGCGGATGCCGCTGGCTTGGCCCCGGCGCAGCGGAACGCGATGAACCGCTGCTGGCCGTCTTTCGGGACTTCCCTGGGCTGGATCACGTCGGCATGCAGGTCCGGCGCCTCGTTGCGAGCCAGGGTCTCCAGCTCATCCTGCACGCTCATGTCCTCGCGATGGTACGGACCCAGTCGATCCTTGACTGACACTTCGATTTCACCGGCCTTCTCGCAGGCGCTCATGTCCTTGCCCAGCGCGGCGACCTGCACCTGGGCAGCGCCCGGCGCCATCTTCACGAAAGTGCAGGCCGACAAGGAGAACAGCAGGACGATGGACAGACTGGCGATACGCATTCAGTGACTCCGGTGGTTCATGACGGGCAAGACGACGACGGCTGGGATTGTGGCCCCAGCCGTCGTGAACCTTCGATGAGCAGATGGCTCAGCGAACGGTCTTGCCATCCGCGTCGATCACCACCACCGGCCCGATGTTCAAGGCGCGAATGCCGGCCTCGATCTTCGCCACGTCGCCGACGATCACCCAGGTCATCGCCTCGGGATGCAACGCCGCCGTCGCCTCCGCCTGCACGCTGGCCGGCGTCATCGCTTCGATGATCTTCTTGCGCTGCACGACGTAGTCGTCGGGACGACCATAGCGATTGATGCCGGCGATGGCCGACAGCACCGCGCGCGCGGTCTCGTAGGATCCAGGCAGCGTGCGCACGTTGTTCGCCTGGGCCTGGGAAACTTCCGCCGCCGTGGCGGGCGCCTTGCCGCTGGCGTAGTCGGCGATCTCGCGCCGGATCTCGCTGATCGCCTCGACCGTCTTGTCGCTCTGCACCGGCGACCTGGCCGTCCACAGGCGCTGGCCAAGCGCATTGCCGGCGCCGCTGCGTGCGTAATAGGCCCAGTGCTTGCCCTCGCGCACATTCATTTCCAGCCGCGACGTCAACGTGCCGCCCAGCACGAAGTTGGCGATGTCGAAGTCGATCGATTTTGCATCCGGTCGACGGCGGAGCCAGCTGGCCGGCGACGATATTGGTCTGGATCGCGCCGGGCTGGTCGATCAGGAACACGCGCGGCGAAGCGGCCAGGGCCACGGTCGGAATCGTGGTCGGCGGCGCCTTGTCGGCGGAGGCCTTCCAGCTGGCGAAGTGCTTTTCGAGCATCGGCGTGATCTCGGCCAGCGTGGTGTCGCCGACGATCATCAGCGTCGCGGTGTCGGGCCGCATGCGCTGGCGATGCCAGGCGAGCATTTCGTCGCGGCTGAGGCTGGCGATATCGACCGCATATCCGGTGCCGCTGGACGGAATCGCATAGGGATGACCCGCGCCGTAGACCAGGGGCGCGACGCGTGCGCTGGATCATGCCGCCCGGATTGGACTTCTCCTGCTGGATGGTTGCCAGCCAGGTGGCGCGAACGCGTTCGATTTCCTTGTCCTCGAAGCGCGGGCTGCGAATCACGTCCGCGTACAGGCGCAGCGAGTCGTCCAGCTTTTGCGTCAGGGCGGACAGGGTCACTTCGGCCGAGTCCAGGCTGGCGCTGCTGCCGATGTTCGCGCCCAGGAACTCCATGCGATTGCCAAGGCCGATGGCGTCGTACTCGCCCGCGCCCTCATCGAGCATGCCCATCGTGAAGCTGGCGGTACCCTTCTTGATGCCCTGGTCGGAAGCGAAGCCGCCGGGGAATTCCATGCTCATCTGCACCACCGGCACGTCATGGCGCTCGGCCAGGATCACCTTGGTGCCGTTGCTCAGCTGGCCGCGCTGCAGCGCCGGAAACTTCAGGTCCGGGAACTGGGTCGTGATCGGCACGCCCTTGCTGCGATCCAGGTCACTGGGAATGGTCGTGTACTTGGGATCCGCCTTCGGAATCGCCGCCGTCTTGCCGGCCGGCGCGGAAGGCTCCTCGACGATCGGCGTCACTTCGCCCGGCTTGACGGTCAGGGTGTAATCGCCGGCGCGCAGCCACTGGTTGCCGGCCGGCTTGACCTGATCCGCCGTGCTGGTCTGGATGCGGGTCATCTGGTCGCGGAAGCAGCCCGGGTTGCCGGTGTAGACCGTGCACTCGGCCAATGCGTCGGCCTTGCCGCCGAAGCCGCCGATGCGTTCGACGCCGCGCACGAAGCCGGCCACGAAGACCATGCGGGCCTGCTCCAGCTCGGCCTCGGTCGGACCGTCCTTGAGCAGGCGGTCGAGTTCCTCGTTGATCGCTTTCTCGACGAGGGCCGGGTCCACGCCTTCCTTGATGTCGGCCGTGATGTCGAAGGTGCCGCCCAGCTCGGAAGCATCCATCGATGCGCTGATCCGGTCGACCAGCTTGTCGCCGAAGAACAAGCGCTTGTCCAGCCGCGACGCGCGGCTGCCGCCCAGCACCTGGGCGAGCAACTGCAGTCGCTCCACGTCGGCCGAGTCGTACTGCGGCACGTTCCAGACCTGCATCACGCGCGTCTGCGCGACGCGATCGGTGATCGTTTCCCGGGTCGAGGTGGTGCGCGCGGCAATCATCGGCGGCTTGGCGGCCAGCGAGGCCGAGGCCGGGATGTTGCCGAAATATTCCGTCGACCTTGGCTTTCGCGGTGGCCAGGTCGATGTCGCCGGCCAGCACCAGCACGGCATTGTTCGGGCCGTACCAGCTGCGGAACCAGCCCTTCACGTCATCCAGCGAGGCGGCATTCAGATCGTTCATCGAGCCGATCACCGTGTGGTGATACGGATGGCCCGCCGGATAGAGCGCGCGCGTGAGCACTTCATAGGAGCGGCCATAGGGCTGGTTGTCGCTCTGGCGCTTTTCGTTCTGCACCACGCCGCGCTGCTCGTCGAGCTCGGCCTGGCCGATCGCGCCGAGCAGGAAGCCCATGCGATCCGATTCCATGAACAGGGCCGTGTCGAGCGCAGTGGTCGGCACGTTCTGGAAATAATTGGTGCGGTCGGTATTGGTGGTGCCGTTCTGGTCGGTGACGCCGACCTGCTCGAAGGGCGTGAAGAATTCACCCTTGTGATTTTCCGAGCCCTGGTACATCAGGTGCTCGAACAGATGCGCGAAACCGGAGCGGCCGGGCGCCTCGTCCTTGGAGCCGACGTGGTACCAGACATTCACCGCGACGATCGGCGCCTTGCGATCGGTGTGCACCACCACGCGCAATCCGTTCGGCAAGGTGAACTGCTCGTAGGGAATGTCGACGCTGATCGGCGCCGGCTCGGACTTGGCGAAGGCCGGGGGCATGCCGGTTGCGAGCGCGAGTGCGAGGGCGAGCAGATGGATTCGGGACTTGCGCGGCGAACTGGGCATGGGGAACCTGGGTCTGGCAAAAGGGAATGGGCCCGGCATCGTAGCCGCGATTGACGCGCCGTACACTAGGCCGATAGGCATAGTGCGCGAATGAAAAGGACGCAGGCGGTGCGCATCTTCCTGAACCGGACAGCCACGGCAGCCATGCCGCTGGCGCTGTTGCTGGCGATGATCACGGCCTCCACCCAGGCGCAGGCCTCGGCGCTGCGCCTGGAAGAAGGCATCGCCCGGAACCCGCGATCGGCGGCGGAACTGTTCCGCGAGCAGCACTGGATCCGCAGCGCGGGCGACCAGGCTGTCGAGCGCCTGGTGATCTATCGTTGCCCGGACGGCACCGCGTTCGGACGCAAGCGCATCGACTACCGGGATTCGGCGATGGCGCCGGCGTTCGTGCTCGAGGACCTGCGCTCGGGCTATCGGGAAGGATTGCGCCGGGGCGCGACGCCCGCGCTCTTCTTCCGTCCCGATGCGGCCACGGCGGAGCGATCGGCGCCGCTGGCCGCGGCCCGGCTGGTGGCCGACGCCGGATTCGACGAGTTCATCCGACTGAACTGGTCTCGACTGGTCGCCGGGGAATCGCTTCCGCTGGAGTTCGCCGTGCCGTCGCGCCTGCGCAGCATGGCGTTCTCGGTCAGCCGCACCGGCCAGGCCATGCTGGCGGGAGAAAAAGCCTGGGTGTTCAGGCTCAAGCTGGACGGCATGCTGGGCTGGCTGGTTCCGGCGATCGAGGTCAGCTACGGGCAGCAGAGCCGCCGGCTGCTGCGCTTCGAGGGCTTGAGCAATCTTCGCGACGACGCCGGCGACCAGCCGCTGGTGGCCCGCATCGACTTCGCCGGCCCGGCGCGACCGGCCAACGAGGATCAATGGCAGGCAGCGCTGCAGACCCCCTTGTCCGCCTGCCGCGCCGGACGCTGAGCGGACGCCCGGACGGCCCGGACAGGGCCGACCACCCGCGACAACTCATTGATTTGAAATATTTTTGTCGCTGGCACGGTTCATGCTAATTCTCCTGCGAGAGGAACCGAGGAGAACGACCATGTCACTGTCCACCCAACTGTCGCGCGGCATGCTGGCCCTGCCGATGCTGTTCCTGTTCGCCCTGCTTGGCGTAACTGCCATCCAGACGGCCGAAGCCGATGCCGTGCAGGTAGTCCAGGTCGAAGTGATCTCCCGGATCTGCAGCGCGCCCGGCGCGCGCAGCCCGGCCTTCGTGCTCGCCCAGGCTCCCGGCGACCTCGGCCGCCTCGCCATCCGCTGGAACCGGCCCTGCCGCGGTTAAGATGCGGCGATGCTGCATGTCCTGCTGTTCGAACCCGAGATTCCGCCGAACACGGGCAATGTCATCCGGCTTTGCGCCAACACCGGCGCGCGCCTGCACCTGATCGGGCCGATCGGCTTCGAACTCGACGACGCCCGGCTGCGCCGGGCCGGCCTGGACTACCACGAATTCGCCCAGGTGCAGCGGCATGCGGACCTGGCTGCGTGCCTGGCCGCGCTGGATGGACCGCGTGTCTTTGCGTTCTCCACACGCGCCACGCGGCGCTTCGACCAGGTGACGTATGCGCCGGGGGATGCCCTGCTGTTCGGGCCCGAATCGCGCGGCTTGCCGGCGGCGGTGCTCGATACGATTCCCGATGAGCGCCAGGTTCGGCTGCCGATGCGGCCGGGGCAGCGCAGCCTGAATCTGTCCAACGCCGTCGCCGTGGCGGTCTTCGAGGCGTGGCGGCAGTTCGACTACGCTAGTCCTTGAACAGGCCTTCCGGATATTCGGGCTTCTGCTCGCGCGACAAGATGATCTTCAAGGCTTCGGCCGGCGTGATCTTGCTCGTGCAGCACGCGCTGGACCAGCTCGGAAATCGGCAACTCCACGCCATGGCGATTGGCCAGGCGCATCACCTCATCCACGGTATCCACCGATTCCACCACCTGGCCGATCTCGGCCACGGCTTCGCCGATCGACTGACCGCGACCCAGCGCCAGGCCCAGTCGCCGGTTGCGCGACAGGTCGCCGGTGCTGGTCAGCACCAGATCGCCCAGGCCAGCCAGGCCCATCAGCGTTTCCGCGCGGCCGCCAAGCGCGACATTCAGGCGCAGCATTTCGTTGAGCGCCGCGGGTAATCAGGCCGGCGCGCGCGTTCAGGCCCAGGTTCATGCCATCGGCGATGCCGGTGGCGACCGCCAGCACGTTCTTCATCGCCCCGCCCAGTTCGGCGCCGAGCATGTCGCTGCCGGTATAGGCGCGGAAGGCCGGTCCGTGCAGCGCCTCGGCCACCAGGAAGGCGAATTCCTCATCGTCCGAATGCACGGTGACCGCGGTCGGCAAACCCTGCGCGACTTCCCGGGCGAACGAGGGACCGGTGACTACCGCCAGCGGCACGTCCGGACCGAGGATCTCGCCCGCGACTTCATGCAGGAAGCGGCCCGAGCCGGGCTCGAAGCCCTTGGTCGCCCAGGCGACGCCGGCGCCCGCGCGCCGGTGCGGAGCCAGCGCCTTCAGGGTCTGGTTGAACGCGTGGCTGGGCGTGACCACCAGCACGAGATCGGCCGAAGCCACGGCTGCCGCCAGATCGGTGGTGGCGCGCAACGCGTCAGGCAACGGGATCCCCGGCAGATAGCGCGGGTTCTCGTGACGCTGGTCGATCGCCTCCACCTGCGCGGCATCGCGGCCCCAGAGCACGGTCGGGTAACCGTGGCGGGCAAGCAGGCTCGCCAGCGCCGTTCCCCAGGAACCGGCGCCGAGCACGGCTATCGGCAGTTTGGCGTGGGTCACTCGCGCACCCCGGGAATGGCGAGCGCGCGACCCCATGCAGGGTCAGGCGCGATCGCCACGGCCGAAATCAGGCGTTGCCGCCCTCGGACAGAGCCACGGAGCCGGTGCCCTGCGCTGCTTCGGCGCGACGGCGCAGGCCTTCGGCGTACAAGGCTTCGAAATTGATCGGCTGCATGTAGAACGGCGGGAAACCACCGCTGGTGATCAGGTCGCTGATCGACTGGCGCACGTACGGGAACAGCACGTTCGGGCAATAGGTGCCGAGCATCATGTCCAGGGTGCGGTCATCGAAACCGGTCAGCCCGAAGATGCCGGCCTGCTCGACTTCAGCCAGGTAAACGGTCTTCTCGTTCATGGTGCAGGTCAGGGTGACGCCGAGCACCACCTCGAACGAATCGCCCTCGAGACGGCCGACCTTCTGGTTGAGGTTCATGCTCAGCTGGGGCTGGCCCTGCTCGTTGAACACCCGCGGCGCGTTGGGCGCTTCGAAGGAAACGTCCTTCACGTAGATCTTGTCGACGGTGAACTGGGCCTGCGACGGCGCGCCGGTGTCGGCGCCTGCAACGGGCGTGATTTGGTCGGTCATGGGAAAACTCCGGTGAACTGCGGAAACAGAGGATTATGGCATAGCGCCCGGCGCGGCAGAATCGCCGGTCAGGCCTTGCCCTTGACCATGGGCAGGCTGGCCTGCTGCCAGGCGGCGTTGCCGCCATCGAGCAGATAGACCTTCTTGAACCCGGCCTTGACCAGGCGCTTGGCGGCGTCGGCGGCGGTGGTGCCGCTGCGGCAGGTGACCACCACCGGCAGGTCGCGGACCTTGGCCAGCAGCTTGCTTTCGGGGTCGAACTGGCTCAGCTGCACGCTCTTGGCGCCGGCGATATGGCCTTTCTCGAAGTCCGCGGCCGGGCTGATATCCACCAGCAGCGCGTCCTCGCGGTTGATCAGCGCGGTCAATTCGGCCGGGCTGACCGCCTTGAAGCCACTGAACAGGCGGGCGATTTCGGTGTAGACCAGGGCCAGCGTGATCCCGAGCAGGGCCAGCGACAGTATTGCGTTGTCGCGGGCGAACGCGAGCAGTGAATCCATGGACATGTGGGGAAACCCGGAAGCTGGAGCGGGAGCGCATTATCCGCGCCGGCGCCGGTGCCGCCAAGCGGCAGCGCGTTCAGCCCGGGGCTGGCGGAGTCGCGCCTCGGCTATTTCGTCGTGAAATCCGGCAGGCCGCTGGTCAGCCAGTAGCGCTTGGCGGCCTGATCCCAGCGCCAGCTCTGGTGGTCGACGATGGTCCGCTCGAGCTGTGTGTTCCTGTTGATCAGCCGGATCTCGACCGTTTGCTCGAGACCGCCGTCGGGCGAGGGAGCCCTGCCCTTCAGGTCGTAACCGGTCACCTGGATCTGCTTGAAGCGCTCCATCTCCAGTTCGGTCAGGGGCTGCTGCTGCCGCAGCGCCGGGTCCACGAATGCCCAGGCGTCGGCAAACTCGTTCCATCGGATCGCCACGCCGTAGTTGTCCAGGGCGTCGTCCTGCGGGTTCATCGAACTGGGCGCCATCGCGCAGGCGGCGAGCGCCAGCAGCAGCGAGCAGACGAGCAATCTGAAGAATCGTTTCATGTCCGCCCTAGCTCCGGTCTTCGTTCGCCGCCGCGGGGCCGACGATCTTCAGCGCGAAGCGCGCTTCCATCGTCGCCACCGGTATGCCGGCATCATTGCGCATCTCGGCCAGCATCGCCACGCGGGCGCGCTTGCGCTCGGCCAGGCAACGCAGGATCACCGGCCAGTCCTGGTCCGCGCGCAGGCGCGCCTGGCCGCTCAGGTCATCGTAGAGCGGCGCCAGGTAGCGGATGTCGCTGTCGGCGACGTAAACCTCCGCCTCCATGCCGGCCTCGTGCAGCTTGAGCGTCAGCCAACCCCAGCCGGCCAGCGTCATCAGGCTGGCCATGCTGCCCCCGAAGGCGCAGTTCTTGTCGTTGACATTGGCCGCCAGCGGCGCGGCCAGGGACAGCACGTCGCCCTCGAATCGGGCGGCGCGGATCTGCATCGCCGCGACCGGCGGCATGTTCCCCAGATGGTGGTTCAGTGGTGCCAGGTCAGTCATTGCGTGGCCTTGTCCATGAGCTTGTGCCAAGCTCGCGTCATGCCGCGCGCGAGCAAGAAATTTCCGTTGGGAGGATGGTACGTCATCTCCACGCGCCCCCTGAACCAGCACGCCGGCGTACGGCGAAGCGCGGCGAAATTGGGCGCGACCACCTTCGCCCTGTCCACGGTGAAGCTGCAGCCGATCGAGGCGAAGGCGCAGTTGCGCCAGGCCTTGCGTTGCCCGCGCATGGTGGTGACGAGTCCGGCGGCGGCGCGCTTGGCCAACGCGCAGCTGGCGCTGGCGCCATCGGCCGCGCGGCGCTGGTTCGCGCTCGGCGGTGGTTCTGCCGCCGTCCTGCATCGCTGCGGTATTGCGCGCGTGTTCGTGCCCGAAACCGGTTCCGATTCGGAAGCGCTGCTGGCGCATCCCGAATTGCGCCAGATCCGCGGCGAACGAATCGGGTTGATCACCGCACCCGGCGGCCGCGGCGTGCTCGCCAGCCAGTTGCAGGCGCGCGGCGCCACGGTCGTGGTCGCCGAGGTCTATCGCCGCCAGCCGCAGCGGATTTCCGCCGCGCGCCTGCGCGCACTCGACGCGCTGCCGGCCAGCACCGCCGTGCTGGTCACCAGCAGCGAGGCGTTCTCGGTGCTCTGGCAGGCGCTCGACGACGCGGCGCGCAAGCGCTTGCTGCAACGGCCCTGCGTCGTGTCCAGCGAGCGGCTGTCGGCGCAGGCGCGAGCCCTTGGCTTCCGGGTCGTGCTGCGAGCGACCAACGCCAGGCCGGCCAGCCTGCTCGCGGCCCTGGCCCTTCATGTCGCCGGGACCGGCTTCCGGTAGCATTTGCCTGCTTTTTGCGTTTCTCCCATCAATGAGCGAGCCCGTGTCCGACCCTGCACCCACGCCCTCCCCGCGCCGCCTGCCAGGCGCCCTGTGGTTCCTGCTCGCGATCGCGCTGGTCCTGGCCGCGCTCGTGGCATGGAAGGCGTGGACTACCCGCGGCGTGGCGACGGAGACCGCCGTGGACCTGCGGCCGGAGGCGCTCGATGCGCGCCTGCTGCAGGTGGAGGCCGGACTGGCGACGCTGCGCCGGGGCCAGGACTCGCTGAACCAGAAGCTGGCCGATACCCGCGCCCGGACCGGACTGCTGCGCGATGAAGTACTGGCCGGCACCCAACGCCTGTCGCTGCTCGAAGACAGCGTGCGGGAGGCCTCCAGCAGCCAGCGCGACGGCGTGGCCGCCCTGCGCCTGGATGAAATCGAACTGCTGCTGACGATGGCGCAGCAACGGCTGCAACTGGCCGGCGACCTGCCGGGCGCCGTCCGCGCAACCGAACTGGCCGAAGGCGTGCTGTCCTCGCAACACGACCCGGCGCTGCTCGACCTTCGACAAACCCTCGCCCAGGAATTGAGCGCCCTGCGCGCCATGCCGAAAAATCCGGCGGCGGTCGCTGCCGGCGAACTCGATGCGCTCGAAGCCGTCCTGCCCAAGCTGGCCATGGGCGCCTCGGCCGGCGGCGACGCGCCGGCAGCCGCCGCTTCGGGCTCGGGATTCCAGCGCCTGCTCGATTCACTGGTGCAGGTGCGCTCCACCGGCGCGCAGGACCTGCTGTCGCCGGCCGACCGGGAAGCGGGCGAGGCGGCGCTGTCGCTGGATATCGCCTTGGCCCGGGCCGCCCTGGCCAGCGCCGACGAACGCGCGTTCCGCAGTGCACTGACGCGCATCGATGGCTGGCTGCAGCGTCTCTACCAGGATGGTCCGCTGCTGCGCGAGCGCCGGCAGCATCTGAAGACCATGCGCGCCTTGCCCCTGGGCTACGAATTGCCGATCGCCGGTTCAACGCTGCAACAACTGCAGGACCTGCAACGCAGTCGCCAGGGTCGTCCGTGAACGCATTTCGCGCGTTGCTCTGGTGGTTACTGCTCGCCGCCGTCGGCGCCTTGGCCTGGGACCTGCTGTCGCTCGACGTGGGCAATGTGCTGATTCGCTGGCACGGCCACACGATCACCACGACCGTCGCGTTTTTCCTGGTTGCCTGGGGCCTGCTCTGGTTCGGGCTGTGGTTGCTGTGGACGCTGTTGAGCCTGCCGTTCACCGCCTGGCAGCGCATGGCCCAGGCCCAGGCGCGGAATCGCCTGGCCAATGGCCTGATCGCGCTGCATGAAGGCCGCCACCTGCGCGCCGAGCGCCTGCTCGAGAAAGCCGCCGAGGATCCCAGCATGGCGGCGGTGGCGCGGCTGGCCGCGCGCGAGGCGGCGCTGCGCCGCGGCGATCTGCTCGCCGCCGCCGCCCAGCAAGCGGCGCTCGCGAAAGACGATCCAGCGGCGGCGGCGCTCAATACCGCACAGACGCTGCTCGAACAGGACAAGCCGCAACTGGCGCTGGATGTCCTGCAGCCCTGGGCGGACCGCAAGCAACTGCCGCCGCGTGGCCTGCAGATGCGTGGCGCCGCACTGGTGCGGCTTGGTCGTGCGGCGGACGCGCTGGCGACGTTGCCTGGGTTGGGCAGCGAACAAAGCTTGTCGGCCGAGCAATTGGCCGCACTGGAAAGCAGCTGGCAGGCGGCCGCGCTGCGTCAATCGGCGCACGCCAACGAACTGCACCAACGCTGGAACCAGTTGTCGGCACGCCTGCGCGAACAGGAGGAAGTATTGCTCGGCTACGCAATACGAGCTGGCGAATTGGGCCTGGAAGCCGAAGCGGCAAGCACGCTTGCCGACGCCATCGATCAGCGCTGGAACGAGTCACTGGTCCGCCAGCTCGCGTTGCTGCCGGCGGCACGCGAGGACTTGCGCCTGACGCGTGCGCAGCGCTGGCTTGGCGACCATCCCGCCAGCGCTTCGCTGGCCCTGTGCATCGGCCGCTTGTGTCTTCGCGGGCAAATGCTCGGCAAGGCCGAGGAAATGCTGCACCGGGCAATCGCCCAGGGCGCCGGCGCCGAAGCCTGGGAAGAACTGGGCCACCTGCACACGGCGCGCAACGATACGGCGCGCGCGCAGGTGTGTTACCTCAATGCGGTTCGCAGCCTGCGCGGCGAACCGGTGCGTTCGCTCGAAGGCCGCAGCCTGCGCGAGCAGATCGCCGACGAGGCGGTTGCCGAACAACGCGACGAACACGGCCTGCCGCGACTGCGCAACTGAACTTCCGACGGCGCATTCGATGCCGCGCCGCGTTCGCCGACCTTACCTCTCGATGATCGCCACCACGCCCATGCCGCCGGCGGTGCAGATCGAGATCAGCACGCGGCCCGAGCCTTTTTCCTGCAGCAACTTCGCGGCGGTGGCCATGATTCGCGCGCCGGTCGCCGCGAACGGATGACCGACCGCCAGCGATGAGCCGACCACGTTGAGCTTGCTGCGGTCGATCGAGCCCAGCGGCGCGTCGAGGCCGAGGCGATTCCGGCAATAGTCTTCCGATTCCCAGGCCTTCAGCGTGCACAGCACCTGCGCGGCGAAGGCTTCGTGGATTTCATAGAAATCGAAATCCTGCAGCGTCAGGTTATTGCGCTTGAGCAATTGCGCGACCGCCACGGTCGGCGCCATCAACAAGCCTTCGCCGTGTTCGAAATCGACCGCCGCCACCTGCGCATCGACGAACCAGGCCAGCACTTCCTTGCCATGCGCCCGCGCCCAGTCTTCCGAGGCGAGCAAGGCCGCCGACGCGCCGTCCGACAGGTTGGTCGAATTGCCCGCGGTCAGCGTGCCCTGCCCCGAAACCTTGTCGAAGGCCGGCTTGAGCGTGGCCAGTTTTTCCAGGCTGGTGTCGGCGCGCAGGATGTTGTCGCGCTCCAGGCCGCGGAACGGAACCACCAGGTCCTTGAAGAAGCCGCGCTCGTAGGCCGCCGCCGCTTTCTGGTGCGACTCGAAGGCAAGCCGGTCCTGCTCGGCGCGCGGGATCTGCCACTCCTTGGCCATCGCCTCGCAATGCGCGCCCATGCTCTTGCCGGTGCGCGGCTCGCCCACGCCGGGAAATTCCGGAACGAATTCGCGGAAGGAAAACCCCTTCACTGCCGCGCCCAGGCGCTGGCCGAAAGTTTTCGCCATGTTGAGATTGAGCAGCCGGCGGCGCAGCTTCTTGTTCACCGCGATCGGCACATCGGAAGTGGTGTCGGAGCCGCCGCCGATGCCGGACTCGATCTGTCCGAGCGCGATCTTGTTGGCCACGGTGATCAGTGTGTCCAGGCCGGTGCCGCAGGCGCGTTGCATGGTGATGCCGGGCGTCAGCGGCGACAGGCCCGAAGACAGCGTCGCTTCGCGGGCCAGGTTCCAGTCCGAGGAATGCTTGAGCACCGCGCCCATCGCCACCTCGCCCAACTGCTCGCCCTGCAAGCCGAATTTCTCCACCAGCGCGCCCAGCGTCTTGATCGACATGCCGAGGTTGCCGACATCGAAATAGGCGGTGTTGTTCTTGCAGAACGGAATCCGGACGCCACCAAGAATGGCGACACGACGGGAGGTGCTCATGGGACGGTCCTTGAAAGGTTGGCGCGGGGCGCGGGCATAATGGCGCTCGCCATAGCTTAGTGGCCTTGGCCCGGGATTCCAAACCCGGGCGTATGGAGACCGCATGACCGAACATTCGCAGCTGCCTGTGCGCGCTGGCGCTGGAGCTCAGCCCGGGCACCGAGGCCGAACGCGTGGTGCTCGACCAGCCGGCGGCCGGGGAGCTGGCCGCGCTGATCGCGCGCGACCTGGCCAAGTTCGAGCCGGCGGCCACGCAGCTCGACCTGGCGGTGACCGCCGCCCTGTTCGATCCGGTCGAGCTGCTGCGTCCGGGCTGGCCGCTGCATCGCGAACTCGAGCGCCTCGTGGCCCAGGCGCCGGGCGATGGCAGCGCGCGGATCATCGCCTTCGCCGGCCGCGAAGGACGGCTGCCGGGCAACCTGCAGCCGGACCCGGACTTCGCCGCCGGCGCGCTGCGCTTGCTGCCGCTGGTCCTGCGCGGAGAGGCGACGATCGCCGCCGATGTCGCCGAGCAATTCGAGGAGCGCCTGCTCGACCTGGGCATGGCCGGCGCCGACACCGCGCTGCTGGCGCAACAGGCGTTCGGCGCCCAGATCGAGCACGCGCGCTTCCTGACCGTGCACGACCTGGCCGCGATGATGGCGATGCAATACGAAAACGTCGGGCTGGGCGCGCTCTGGCCGCTGATCGAAACCGCCCTGCTCGCGCCCGGCCAGGAGCAATGGCTGGACGCGCCGCCCGAGCCGCTGGTGCGCCTGGCCAATGGCGAGGCGCGCATCGCCATGTTCGACGACGAGGGTTGGGCCGATTCCGGCCTGGCGCCCGAGCAGGCCGGACACGACCAGGCGCGGCTCGGCCTGGCCTTCGATCGTTTCCAGATGCGGCAGCGGCAGATCGCCGCGCTGCTCGAAGCGCACGGCATCGCCACCACTTTCGACCATTGCCCGGCAGGGAAGGATGCGCGCTCGATCCTGAGCGCCTGAAGCGGCTTCGCAACCTTCGCGAAGGTGACGCCGGTTGCGGTAGCGCTAGATGCGCGTGTCGACCTCGTACATGCGATAGCCGGCATCGGCCATCCCTAGGAACTCATAGGTACGCTGTGCGTTGACGTTTTCACGCTCGACGTAAAGACGCAGTCCGCAGACTTCCGCATCGGCGCGAGCCAGGGTCAGGATGTAGTCGTAGAGCGCGCGGTACACGCCCTTGCGGCGATGCCCGGGCGTCACGTACACGCTCTGGATCCACCACCACCAGCCGCAACGCCAATCGCTCCACTCCTTGGTGACCATCAGCGTGCCGACCGGCTCGCCGCCGATCTCGGCCATGAAGTAACTGGCGCGTTCCGGATCCTTGAGGCCGATCAGGATGCCGCGCTGCACGGTGTCGTGGTCGAGCTGCTTGTGCTCGGTTTCGAAGGCCATCGCCTCGGCCCAGCGCGCCATCAACGAAACATCGTCGGAGGTGGCGGGACGGATGCGAATCGCTTCGACGTGGGTCGCTGGATTGTTCATGGCTGCTTCCGGGGGCGAGCCCCGAGTTTACGCGTGAGCGTGTTGCGTCCCAAGCCCAGCTTCTGCGCGGCTTGCTGACGGTGGCCGTTGGTATGGACGAGCGCGGCCTCGAGCAGGACCTGGTCGAATTGCTCGCGCAACCGGGAATGGATTCCCGGCTCGTCGTCGGCCAGCGCGGCGGCAACGGTCGTCGCCAGCGTTCGCGTCCAATCCGCCTTGCCCTGCGCGGTCGGCGAGGAGCGGAACAGGGCTTTCAGGTCACGGCTGGTGATTGTGTCCCCGGGTGCGAGCGCCGCCAGGCGCCAGCAGAGGTTTTCCAACTCGCGGATATTTCCCGGCCAGTCATGCTGTTCCATGCGCCTGAGCGCATCGGCGTTCAATTGCTTGACGGGCGAGCCCAGCCTCGCGGCGGCCTCGGCCAGGAAACGTCCCGGCCAGCAGCGGCGATGTCGGTCTTGCGCTCGCGCAACGGCGGCAGCGCCAGGCGCACCACATCGAGCCGATGCAGCAGGTCGGCGCGGAAGCGGCCATCGAGCACCAGCCGGTCGAGCTCCTGATGTGTCGCAGCAATCACCCGCACATCCACCCGGATCAATTCGCGGCCGCCTACGCGAAAGAACTCGCCCTCGGCCAGCACGCGCAACAGGCGCGTCTGCAGCAAGGCCGGCATGTCGCCGATCTCATCGAGGAACAGCGTGCCGCCGTCGGCTTGCTCGAAGCGGCCGATATGCCGCTTGTTGGCGCCGGTGAACGCGCCGGCCTCGTGGCCGAACAATTCCGATTCCAGCAACTCGGCCGGAATCGCGGCGGTGTTCAGGGCCACGAACGGTTTCCTGGCGCGCGGCGATTCGCGATGCAGCGCGCGCGCCACCAGTTCCTTGCCGGTGCCGGTCTCGCCGGTGATCAATACCCCGAGCGGCGCCTGCGCCAGCCGGCCGATCGCGCGGAACAATTCGCGCATCGCCGGCGTGTTGCCGAGCAATTCCTGGCTGCCGCGAACTTCGCTTTCGGCAACGTCGGTTGCTTCAACGGTCGCCCGCGTCGGCGGCGGCAATGCGCGCGCGGCCAGCGCCACCGCATCGTCGAGGTCGAAGGGCTTGGACAGGAATTCATGCGCGCCGCCGCGAAAGGCGCCGGCCGTGCTGGCGATATCGGTATAGGCCGACATCACGATCACCGGCAACTGCGGATACTTCGCCTTGAGCGCATCGAGGAATTTCAGGCCGTCGATGCCGGGCATGCGCACGTCGGTGAATACCAGGTCGGGCGCCGCTTCATTTTCCAGCGCGTCGAGCGCGTTGCCTGCGCTCTCGAACGCCTGTACGCGATAGCCGGCATCGCGCAGGGCTTCGGCCAGCACGAAGCGCACCGTGCGATCGTCATCGACCACCCAGACGCGCGCCGCCAGCGCTTGATTGGCGCGCTCACGCGTCATCGTCGACTTCCTCCTGCAGGGGCACCGGAATCAGCAAGGTGAACACCGTGTGCCCGGGGCGCGAGCGATAGCTGAGCGAGCCGCCATGTTCGCGCGCCACCTGTTGCGCCAGCGGCAGGCCGAGGCCGGTGCCTTCCGCGCGACCGGAAACCAGCGGCAGGAAAATCCGCTCGGCCAGGTCGTCGGGCACGCCGCGGCCGTTGTCGGCGATCTCCACGCGCACCACCAGCCGATGCGGCGTGTCGCCGATCAGCACGTGGTACTCCGCGCGGGTGCGCAGGGCCACCGTGCTGGCGCCGGATTCGAGCGCGTTGCGCACCAGGTTCCACAGCGATTGGGTCAGGCGGTCGGCGTCGCCGTCGATCTCCGGCAGGCTCGGGTCGTAGTCGCGCACCAGCTTGATCGACCACGCCGCTTCGGCATCGGCCAACTGCCGCACGCGTTCGAGCACGGTATGGATGTTGAGCGGAGAAAACTCGCGCGGCGGCGCCGGATTCATCAAGCGGTCGACCAGGCCGGCGAGACGATCGACTTCAGCGCCGATCAGCTCGACCAACTCGAGCGCATCGTCGCCCTCGACCCGGCGGCCGAGCAATTGCGCGGCGCCCTTGAGGCCAGCCAATGGGTTGCGGATTTCGTGCGCCAGGCCCTTGAGCGCAGCGGACAACGCAGCGGGCAGCGCCGTGGCCGGATCCTCGCCGGGAAATTCGCCAGCCGGATGCGCTTCGAGGCGAATCGAATCCGGGCCGGTGCGGCTCAGCCACAACTCGGCGAAATGCTCGCTTCCTCCGGGGAAGGCCAGGCGCGCGCGGTGCACCCGCAAGGCCTCGCCACGCGCGGGCAGGCGCGCCAGCAACGCGCGCAACCGGCCCTTCTCGACATCCAGCGCGTCCAGCGTCAGCCCCTGCATGCGCCGCGCGCTAACCCCGAGCCAACTGGCGAACGCGGTGTTGCACACGGTCAGGCTGGCGGACGCATCCAGCCAGGCGACGGGGGTCGCCAATGCGTCAAGTTCGGGGGGGATTTCGGGCTCGGCCATTGCACCATTGTAGTGCAAAGGTGCTGCCGGCGATGCCTCGGTGACGTCCGGCCAGGACGCCCGCCGGGCGCGATGCGACGCGGGGAGCGAGGGTCACCCCGGCGCCTGCCGCACCGCCTTCAAAATCCCCTGCAACAAGGCCGTCGGCGATGGCGGGCAGCCCGGCACCGTCACATCCACCGGGATCACGTTGGCGATCCTGCCCAGGCTGGCATAGCTCTCGCCGAACACCCCGCCGCAGGCCGCGCAATCGCCCACGGCGATCACCCACTTCGGGTCCGGCGTCGCGTCGTAGGTTCGCTTCAGCGCTTCGGCCATGTTCTGCGACACCGGTCCGGTCACCAGCAACGCATCCGCGTGCCGGGGGCTGGCGACGAACTTGATGCCCAGGCCTTCCAGGTTGTAGTACGGATTGCCGAGCGCATGGATTTCCAGCTCGCAGCCGTTGCACGAGCCGGCATCGACATGGCGGATGCAGAGCGCGCGACCGAACACGCGATGGATGTCCTGCTGGAACTGCGAATGGATCAGTTCGGCATCCGTCGCTGGCGGCGCTTCGGTCACCAGGCCGATCCGGAATATCTGTCGGAGCATGTGCCACATGATGTCGCGCTCCTGTTAGAGGTCTTGCCCGCTGTAGGACAGGTTGAAAGACTTGTTGATCAAGGGGAAGTCGGGAACGATGTTGTTGATGATGGCGTGCTCGAGCGCCGGCCAGTTGTGCCAGGACGGATCGTGCGGATGGCAGCGCGTGATGCGCCCATCGGCCGAGGCGCGCAGCGCGACCAGCACCGGTCCGCGCCAACCCTCGACGCCACCGATGGCGAGCGCGCCACTGCGCACCAGCCCCGGCGTCGCGCAGATCGGACCGGCGGGCAGCGTCGCAATGAAGTGGCGGCACAGGCGCAGCGAGTCGGCGATTTCGTCGAAGCGCACATCCACGCGGGCGGCCACGTCGCCGCGCTCGCCAATGATCGGCTTCACCGAGGCCTCGTCGTACGGGGCCATCCGCAACGAAGCTCGCCAGTCCTGCGGCAGCCCACTGGCGCGCGCCGCCAGGCCGACGACGCCCAGCTGCTGCGCCAGCTCGGGACTCACCACCCCCGCATCCATGAACCGGTCCTGCAAGCCCGCGTGATTGTCGTAGAGGTCGCGCAGCACCTGCAGTTCCTGTTCGAGGCCGGTCATCGAATCGAGCAGCAGTTGCACGCCTTCCGGGCCCAGATCGGACTTCACGCCGCCCGGAACCAGCGCGTCCATCGGGTAGCGCGCGCCCCACAGTTTCGCGTTCACCCGCAACAGGTCTTCCTTCAGTCGCGAGAACTGGGCCAGTCCGAACGCCAGCCCGGCATCGTTGCCGATCGCGCCGATATCGCCCAGGTGGTTGGCCAGGCGCTCGCGCTCCAACAGCAAGGCGCGCAGCATCAATGCGCGTTCGGGCACCTGCGTTTCGGTCAGCGCTTCGGCCGCCATGGCGTAGGCCCAGGCGAAGGCCACCGTCGAATCGCCGGAGACGCGCGCCGCCAATCGGATGCCCTCGGCCAGCGTCATGCCTTCGAAGCGCTTCTCGATGCCCTTGTGCACGTAGCCCAGGTGCGCTTCCAGGCGAAGCACTTTTTCGCCGACCACGGAAAACCGGAAATGACCTGGTTCGATCGTGCCTGCGTGTACCGGACCGACGGCAATCTCATGGACGCCATCGCCTTCCACCCGCACGAACGGATATGGTTTCCGCGCAACTTCCGTGGGCGCCGGGCCAGCGCCGGCGCGCAGCGGAAAATAATCCGCCGGCCAGCCGGAATGGCGCAGCCACGGCCGTTCGTCGCCACCCATCGCGCGCAGTCCAAGCAGGTCGAAGGTCGCGCGCTGCAGCCGCGCGGCGCTCGGAAAGATTCCGCTGAGATCGGGATAGGTCGGCGCGTCGGAATGGATCGGGCACTCGATCACGCGCAGGCAGGTCGCGGTATCCAGCACCACGCACAGGCGATACGCCGCACTGCCTTCGCTGCGATCCTCGCCCCACAGGCTGACCAGGCGACCGCCCTCCTCGCGCACGCGCCGGCACACCAGCAACAATTGCGCCGGGCTGATTTCGGCATGCATCGCCGGCAGCGCGCCGGGCATTGCGGTCCAGTCGACATCGATGTCGTGCCATCGGGTCATGGTCATCATCCGATCATCGCCGCGGCCAGCCGGTACCAGGTGGCCAGCGCCGGTGGAATGTAGAGCGCCCAGCATCAGCACCAGGCCCAGGTGGACGAACACCGGCACCAGCGCCGGCGAGTGCGGCAAGGGCTTGAGCGTGGTTTCGCCGAACACCATCGACTGCACGCGCCGGAAGATGGCCGCGAAGGCGATCGCCAGCGCCAGCAGCAGGATCGGCGTGGCCCAGGGCTGCTCGCGCATGGCCGTGGTGACGATCAGGAATTCGCTGGTGAACACGCCGAACGGCGGCATGCCCAGGATCGCCAGGGTGCCGAACATCAAACCCCAGCCGATGGTCGGGCTGACCAGCAGCAGGCCGCGGATATCGTCCATTACCTGGGTCCCGGCCTTCTGGCAGGCGTGGCCGACCGCGAAGAAGATCGCCGACTTGGTCAGCGAGTGCACGGTCATGTGCAGCAGCGCCGCGAAGTTGGCCACCGGTCCGCCCATGCCGAAGGCGAAGGTCACGATGCCCATGTGCTCGATCGAGGAATAACCGAACAGCCGCTTGATGTCGCGCTGTCGCCACAGGAAGAACGCCGCCAGCAGCACCGACAGCAGGCCGAAGCCCATCATCAGGTGGCCGGCCAGGCCCGAGTGCGTGGCGCCCTCCACCAGCACCTTGCAGCGCACGACGGCATAGAGCGCGACGTTGAGCAGCAGGCCGGACAGCACTGCCGAGATCGGCGTGGGGCCCTCCGCGTGCGCGTCGGGCAGCCAGTTGTGCAAGGGCGCCAGGCCGACCTTGGTGCCGTAGCCGACCAGCAGGAACACGAAGGCGATGGACATCACGCCCGGCTCCAGTTGCCCCTTGACCGCATTGAGATGCGTCCACAGCAAGGCGGTGGAGCCGTCCGCGCCGAGCACTTTTTCCGCCGCCAGGTAAAGCAGGATGGTGCCGAACAGGGCCTGGGCGATGCCCACGCCGCACAGGATGAAATATTTCCACGCCGCCTCGATGCTGGCGGCGGTGCGATACAGCGACACCAGCAATACCGTCGACAGCGTGGCGGCTTCCATCGCCACCCACAGCAACCCGAGGTTGTTGGTCAGCAGCGCCAGCAGCATGGTCACCATGAACAGCTGGTACATGCTGTGGTACAGGCGCAGCCGCTGCCGGTTGACGCGGCCGTGGGTTTCCTCGATGCGCATGTACGGCCGGGAGAACATCGCCGTGGTCCAGCCGACGAACGCGGTCAGCGCCACCAGGAAGACGTTGAAGGGATCGACGAAGAATTGTTCGTGGCCCAGCAGCAGGGGACCTTCGATGATCACCCGCCGGGTCAGGCGCGACGCTGGCCAGGAAGGTGGCGGTGGAGAAGCCCACGTTGGCATCCGGCGCCCAGCTGCGCGCGCCGAACACCGCCAGCGTCAGGCAACCAAGCAGTGGAATCGCAAGGAGGAGCCAGAGTTCCAACTCATTCCTCCTTGAGTTTTTCGAGATGCTGCAGGTCGAGGCTGTCGAACTGCTCGCGGATCTGGAAGAAGAACACGCCCAGGATCAGCGTTCCCACCAGCACGTCCAGCGCAACGCCCAGCTCGACGATCATCGGCATGCCATGGGTCGCGCTCATCGCGGCGAAGAACAGCCCGTTCTCCATCGCCAGGAAACCGATCACCTGCGAAATCGCCTTGCGCCGGGTGATCATCATCAGGAACGACAGCAGCACCACCGCCATCGCGATGCCCAGCGTGCTCCTGGCGACGCTGGTCGACAGCTGGGTGATCGGTTGCGACAGCGCGAAGGCGAAGACCACCAGCAGGATCCCGACCAGCATCGTGGTCGGGATATTGAGCAGCGGCTCGGTATCCCAGCGGACATTGAGCCGGCGGATCAGGTAGCCCAGGATCCACGGCAGCATGATCACCTTGAGCACCAGCGACAGGGCGGCCGAGACATACAGGTGGGGCTGGCCCGAGGTGTAGGCCACCACCGCCGTGGACACGGTGAGCACGGCGCCCTGCAACCGGTACAGGTTCACCAGCGACAGGATGCGTCGCTGCGAGAGCATGGCGAACGACGACAGCAGCAGCACGGCCGCGCCGAGGTTTATCAGTTGCGCCGACCAGGGCAGGCTGGTCATCGCTCAGCTCCCCAGCAACTGGTGGACGAGCAAACCCAGCACCGCCAGCAGGAACGCGGTGGCCAGGAACTCGGGCGCGCGGAAAATCCGCAGCTTGGCGCTCAGCGTCTCGATCAGCGCCAGCACGGCGCCGACCAGGCCGAGTTTCAGCAGCGAGATCGCCGTGCCGCCCAGCACTGCAAGCACGCCGCTGCCCGGCGGCGGCAGGCCCCAGGGAACGAACAGCGCCAGGCCGATCGCGGCGAAATTGAGCAGCTTCAGCGCCGAGGCCCACTCGATCAGCGCCAGGTGCCGGGCCGAATACTCCAGCACCATCGCCTCGTGGATCATGGTCAGTTCGAGGTGGGTGCTGGGATTGTCGATCGGCACGCGCGCATTCTCGGCCAGCAACACCATCGCGAAGGCCACGCCGGCGAAGGCGAGGCTGGGATAGATCGCCAGTTCGCGATGCGCGAGCGTCTCCACGATGGTCGGCAGCAGCGTGCTTTGCGAGAGCAGCGAGGCGGTGAAGAACACCATCAGCAGGGCCGGCTCGGAAAGGAAGCCGATCAGCATTTCCCGGCGCGCGCCCAGCGTGCCGAACGCAGTGCCGATATCCATGCCGGCCAGCGCGGTGAACACGCGGGCGACGGCGAACAGTCCGACCAGCGCGATGGTGTCGGCGGACGTGGCCAGCAGCGGCTGGCTGCCGAAGATCGGAATGATCGCCGCCGCCAGCGCCATCGCGCCAAGCTGGATATAGGGCGAGGCGCGGAACAGCGGCGAGGCGCCGAGCGCGACCACCGCATCCTTGTGGAACAGCTTGCGCAAGGTTCGATACGGCTGCAGCAGGCCGGCGCCGCGGCGGTTCTGCAACCACGCGCGGCACTGGTCGACCCAGCCGACCAGCATTGGCGCCAGCCCGATGGCGAGCAGCGCCTGGACCAACGCGAGCCATGGGAACCGGGCCGTCATAGCACGAACGCCAGCAGGATCAGCAGCGTGGCGAAGCTGTAGATCAGGTACAGCGAGATCCGCCCCTGCTGCAGGAAGCTGACCCAATGCGCGCCCTTTTCCACCGCGCGCACGATCGGCGAGTACAGCCAGTCCCACCAGCGGTCGGCGAGTTGCAGGTTGTACTTCGGGGCGACGTCGAACGGCGTCGGCACCAGTCGCCGGATCCGGAAGAACGGCCCGAAGATATGCCGGATCGGCTGGCCGAATCCTTCGGCCGTGTCCTGCATCCGCGCGGTCTGGTCGGGGTAGCCGCAGTCCCAGGCGTCGCTGCGCCGGACCCGGCCGTGATAGAGGCGATGCACCAGCGCGAAAATCAGCAACACGCAGACCGCGATGCCCGCGCCGAACGCCAGCGGACTATACGAAGCGCGTTCCGCGGCGAACGGCGCCAGCGCCCACCAGGACGTCGCCTGCTCGCCCAGCGTCGCGCCCAGCAGGCTCTGGTTGACCTGGTCCAGCGCGCGCAGCACGAACACGGGAAACAATCCCAGCGCAATGCAAAGCACGGCCAGCCAGCCCATGCCGAGCCGCTCCAGCCAGCCGGCGTCGTGCGCCTGCGCCAGCGCGGTCTCGCGCGAGCGGCCGAGAAAGATCACGCCGTAGAACTTGACCAGCACGTAGGCTGCCAGCGCGAAAGTCAGCGCGAACGCGGCGGCGCCCAGCGGCACCAGCATGTTCGACAGGTTCTGCGGCAGGGTCGGGGTGAACAGGTAGGACTGCAGCAGCAGCCATTCGGAAACGAATCCATTCAAGGGCGGCAAGCCCGCCATCGCCAGCGTGCCGACCAGGGCCAGGCCGGCGACCCAGGGCATGCGATGGATCAGCCCGCCCAGCTTGCCCAGGTTGCGTTGCCCGGTGGCATGCAGCACCGAGCCGGTGGCCAGGAACAGCAGGCTCTTGAATTGCGCGTGGTTGAGGCAGTGATACAGCGACGCGGCCAGCGCCAGCGCCGACAGCGAGGCCATGCCCATGCCGCGATAGAGCAAGGCCAGGCCCAGTCCGCTGAAGATGATGCCGATGTTCTCGATCGACGAATACGCCAGCAGCCGCTTCATGTCGGTCTGCACCGCCGCGAATATCGCGCCGAACAATCCGGTGAATCCGCCGAGCACCAGCACCACCGCGCCCCACTGCCATTGCGTGTGCGGAAGCAGGTCCAGGCTCACCCGCAGGAAACCGTAGACCGCCGTCTTCAACATCACGCCGCTCATCAGCGCCGAAACCGGCGACGGCGCGGCCGGGTGCGCCTCCGGCAGCCAGACATGCATCGGCACCAGTCCCGCCTTCGCGCCGAAGCCGAACAGCGCCAAGCGCAAACGCCACGCTCGCCCAGGCCGGCGACAGCGTCGCCACGCGCATCGCATCGAAGGTGAATTGCCAGGAACCGCCCTGCAGCACGCCGAAACACAGCAGCAGGCTGATCGCGCCGATGTGCGCGAGCAGCAGGTACAGGAAGCCGGCGCTGCGGATCTCCGGCACCCGATGCTGGGTGGTGACCAGGAAATACGAGGACAGCGCCATCGTTTCCCACGCCACCATGAAGGTGAAGGCGTCATCGGCCAGCACCACCATCGCCATGCTCGACAGGAACACGTGGTACTGCAGGCACATCAGTCCGGGCGCGGCGCCTTCACCCGGGCGGAAGTAACCCGCCGCATACAGCGATATCCCGGAGACGGTCAGCCCGATCAGCGCCAGGAAGCACGCGGCCAGCGGATCCAGTCGCACGTGCATCGGCAGGTCGGGCAGCCCCAGCGGCAGCACCCAGGCCTCCGGTACGGCGAACAGGGCGATGATCGCGAACACGGCGAGCGCCAGGCCGAGCGCCGCGCCCAGCGGAAACAGCGTGTGCCCCACCCAGGCCAGCGAGCGCGGCGCCAGCAGTCCGGCCAGGCCAACCGCAAGCCAGCCCAGCACGAGGGCGAGTATCACGCCCAGGCTGGTCACGATCATTCCGCCACCCCCTCGACCGCACTCGCCCGACGTCCACCGCAGCGGAGTGCGCACGCACCAGGGAACCGGGCGAGGTTGGTTGACATAGTCTCATTTGATTGTCATCGTACGCACATCAAATGTAAAGGGGCGCAACCCATGCCGCGCGAGCAACGCACCGCCCGCCTGACGGTCCTCATCGACCCCGACAAGAAGGCGGTTTTCGAACGCCTGTGCGCCCTCGACGACGTGACCCCATCGCAGGTGATCCGGCGGCTGATCCGCGAATTCATCGAGCAGCGCTCGGGCCGTCCCTGGCAACCGGGCGACCGGCCGGAGAACTTTCCGGCCAAGTCGCCGGGCGCGACGACGGCGGCCGAGGGCAAGCGACCGAAGGCGAAGTAGCCGGCGGCGGGTTTAGCGCGCGGCCAGTTCCAGGCAAGCAAAAAAAATCGGCCCGCGCATGGCGGGCCGATTCGTTTACGGTGAAGCGCGCCGGTCCAGCGGACCGGGCTCGATCGAGCGAATCAGATCGTGTAGTACATCGCGTATTCCAGCGGATGGGTCGCCGCGCGGAACTTGGTGACCTCGCCCATCTTCAGGCCGATGTAGGCGTCGATGAAGTCATCGGTGAACACGCCGCCGGCGGTGAGGAAGTCGCGATCGCCGTCGAGCGCTTCCAGCGCCTGGTCGAGCGAATGGCAGACGGTCGGGATGTTCTTCTCTTCTTCCGGCGGCAGGTCGTACAGGTCCTTGTCGCTCGGCGCGCCCGGATCGATCTGGTTCTTGATGCCGTCAAGGCCGGCCATCATCAGCGCGGCGAAGATCAGGTAGCCGGAGTTCATCGGATCCGGGAAACGGATCTCGATGCGGCGGCCCTTCGGATTGGCCACGTACGGAATGCGGCAGGAAGCCGAACGGTTGCGCGCCGAATAGGCCAGCATCACCGGCGCTTCGTAACCCGGCACCAGGCGCTTGTAGCTGTTGGTGGTGGAGTTGGCGAAGGCGTTGATGGCGCGGGCGTGCTTGAAGATGCCGCCGATGTACCACAGCGCGGTCTGCGACAGGCCGCCGTAGCCGTCACCGGAGAACAGATTGACGCCGCCCTTGGCCAGCGACTGGTGCACGTGCATGCCGCTGCCGTTGTCGCCGACCAGCGGCTTGGGCATGAAGGTGGCGGTCTTGCCGTTGCGATGGGCGACGTTGCGGATGATGTACTTCATCATCAGCAGCTCGTCGGCCTTCTGCACCAGGGTGTTGAACTTGGTGCCGATTTCGCACTGGCCGGCGTTGGCCACTTCGTGGTGATGCACTTCGACTTCCTGGCCGGCGGCCATCAGCTCTTTGCACATCTCGGCGCGGATGTCGTGCAGCGAATCGGTCGGCGCGACCGGGAAGTAGCCGCCCTTCAGGCCGGGGCGGTAACCGGTGTTGCCGCCTTCGTACTTCTTCTTGGAGTTCCAGTGCGCTTCCTCGGAATCGACTTCGAAGAAGGTGCTGCCCATGTCGTTGCCGAAGCGGACCGAATCGAAGATGAAGAATTCCGGCTCCGGGCCGAAGAACGCCTGGTCGGCGATGCCGGTGGCCTTGAGGTAGGACTCGGCGCGCTTGGCGACGCCGCGCGGATCGCGCGAGTAGGCCTGCATCGTCTGCGGATCGAGGATGTCGCAGACCAGGATCAGGGTCGGGTCGGCGGTGAACGGATCGATGACCGCGGTGCTCACGTCCGGCAGCAGGATCATGTCGGACTCGTTGATGCCCTTCCAGCCGGAGATGGAGGAGCCGTCGAACATCTTGCCGTCCTCGAACAGCGAAGGCTCGACGATGCTGACCGGGAAGCTCACGTGGTGCTGGACGCCGCGCATGTCGGCAAAACGCAGGTCGACCCACTCGATGGCGTGGTCTTTGATCAGCTTCTGGACGTGTTCGTAGGACATGGCGGGACTCCGGCAGGTTAGGGACGATGTAGATATAGCAATAGCCGTGCCAGCCATCGGAATCTAGCAGCTTATTGATTGATATACATTTTCTTGAGTACGAATTTTCCTATTAAGCACCATCATGGTGCAATCAATGATCACTTTGCGCCAATTCGAATGCAAAACCCCAAGCCCTGCCAACAATGTGTTTATCTTCACATTTATTTGTAACAATGGCCCCGACCCCCCCCAGTCGCACGAATCGGATACGGCCAGCCAGGCGATGAACATTCCCCCGAATGCCAAGTCCGGCGCACAGGCGACGGACGGCATCTACCACCTGCTGTTCGAGGGCACCGGCGACAGCATCTTCCTGATGCACGGCGAGCAGTTCGTGGATTGCAATCCGGCCACGCTGCGCATGTTCGGCTGCACCCGCGAGCAGATCATCGGGCAGCCCCCGTATCGCTTCTCACCCGAGCTGCAGCCCGACGGCCGGCGCTCCGACGAAAAAGCGCTGGAAAAGATCAATGCCGCGTTCAACGGGCAGACCCAGCACTTCGAGTGGCTGCATTGCCGCTACGACGGCACGCCCTTCGATGCGGAAGTAACGCTCAACGTGATCGAGATCCAGGGCGAGCCGCACCTGCTGGCGATCGTCCGCGACGACAGCGAACGCAAACGCGCGGACGCACGAGCTCGCGCTGTCGCGCAAGACGCTGATGGAGCGCAACGACAGCCTGCACCTGATCAACTCGCTCTCGACCCGTCTGCACGGCTCGCTGGAGACCGCCGGCATCCTGGCCATCACGCTCGAGGCGCTGCGCGGCCTCACCCCCAGGCCGCAGGTGACGGTCTGCCTGCAGGACAGTGCCGAGCTGCCGCTGAATATCGTGGCCGGCGAGGGCGAGATCGTCCCGATGCCGGCTGGCGAGGCCACGCCGCTGGCGCAGGCGCTGCATCGCCTGGCGCTGGAGAATCGCCGCCTTTTCGTCCGCCCGGACTTCGCCACCGATCCGACGCTGCCCGCCGACACCCGGGCGCAACTGGCCGCCGCCGGGGTGCGGGCCGGCGTCGTTTTCCCCTGCTCTACCGCGATGCGCCGCTCGGCAGCATCAGCCTGCTGTATGCCGACAGCCGGGAGTTCGGCGACATCGAGCTCGATTCGTTCGCGGCGATCGGCAACATCGTCACGCTGGCCCTGGCCAGCGCCCGCCACGTCGATGGACTCGACTACCTGGCCCACCACGACAGCCTGACCGGGCTGCCGAACCGGATGTTCCTGCATCGCGAATTCGAACAGGTGATCGCTTCGCGCCAGCGCCGCGTCGCCGGGAGCGGCGCTGCTGTTGCTGGACCTGGACCGGTTCAAGGACATCAACGACACGCTGGGCCACCATATCGGCGACCTGCTGCTGCAACAGATCGGCCCGCGGCTGAAGGCCGAGCTGGGCGACGAGTCCAACATGCTTTGCCGGCTCGGCGGCGACGAGTTCGCCCTGTTGCTGCCCGGTGAGAGCGACCCCGCGCGCGTACGCGAGATCGCGCAGAAACTGCTGACCGCCTTGCGCAAGCCGTTCCCGATCGGCGCCACCCGGCTGCTCATGGAAGCAAGCATGGGCATCGCCTTCTATCCGGGCGATGGCGGCGACAGCAACGCGTTGCTGCGCGCGGCGGACGTGGCCATGTACGAAGCCAAGCGCAAGGGCGGCGGCATCGCCGTCTACAACCGCATGCTCGACCAGAACTCGCCCGAGCGCCTGGGCATGATTTCCGATCTGAACCAGGCCATCCGGCTACGCGAGTTGTGCCTGCACTACCAGCCGAAACTGGACCTGAAGACCGGCGGTCACGCCGGCTTCGAAGCACTGGTCCGCTGGCAGCACCCGCGCCTGGGCCTGCTCTACCCGGACAGTTTCCTGCACCTGGCGGAGCTCAGCGAGGCCATCCATCCGATGACCGACCTGATCCTCGACCTGGCGGTGCGGCAATTGCGCCAGTGGCAGGACGCGGGCCTGTCCACCTCGATCTCGGTCAATCTTTCCGCGCGCAACCTGATCGACGACCGTTGCCTGCAGACCATCGACAGGCTGCTGACCGAGTTCCAGATCAAGCCGGGCTCGCTGGATGTGGAGATAACCGAGACCGCGTTGATGCACGACCCGGAACAGGTGGCCGAACGCCTCGACCGCATCGCGGCCCTGGGCGTGAGCATCTCCATCGACGATTACGGCACCGGCTACTCGTCGCTCGGCTACCTGCACCGGCTGCCGATCAACGCGCTGAAGATCGATCGCATGTTCGTCACCAACATGCGCAGCGGCGAACGCGAAGCCATCATCGTGCGCTCGACCGTCGCGCTTGCGCACAGCCTGGGGCTGATCGTCGTGGCCGAAGGCGTGGAAGACGGGGATACCCAGACCCTGCTGCAGGACATGGGCTGCGACCAGGCCCAGGGATTCCACCTGTCCAGGCCGCTGCCGCCGGAAGAGCTGACGCGGTTCATCACCTCCGCCGCGTAAGGCGTCCGCGGCCGGAGCCGGCGGCGCAAATCTGCAACAATAGCCAACCCTCCCGACCCGCGGCATCGCATGAACGACCTGTTTGCGGCTCTCCTGCTTGGCATCATCGAGGGCATCACCGAGTTCCTGCCGATCTCCAGCACCGGCCACCTGCTGATCGCCGAACGTTGGCTCGGCGCGCGCTCGGACCTTTTCAACATCGCGATCCAGGCCGGCGCGATCCTGGCCGTGGTGCTGATCTATCGAACTCGCCTGTATCAACTGCTGACCGGATTCCGCGAAGCTGAAAATCGCGATTACCTGTTCAAGCTGGCGGCGTCCTTCGGCGTCACCGCGGTGCTGGGCCTGGTGGTCAAGGCGCTCGGCGTCGAGTTGCCGGAAACGCTCGGCCCGGTCGCCTGGGCGATGATCATTGGCGGCTTCGTGATGCTGGGAGCGGAACAGATCGCCGCGCGCCGCGATGCCCACCACGCCGAGCGCACGCGCATCACCTGGACGGTGGCGATCCTGGTCGGCATCGCGCAGGTCGTGGCCGGCGTCTTCCCGGGGACCTCGCGATCGGCGGCGGCCATTTTCGCCGCGCTGCTGTTCGGCACCGGCAACCGCGCCGCCGCCACCGAATTCGCGTTCATGGTCGGCATCCCGACCATGTTCGCCGCGACCGCCTATGAATTGCTGAGCACCTTCAGGCATGGCGGCGCCGGCGCCGGCGACTGGGATGCGCTCGCGATTGCCTTCGTGGCCGCGGCCGTCACCGCGTTCGTCGCCGTCAAATGGCTGCTGGGCTACATCCAGACCCATCGCTTCACGGCGTTCTCGATCTACCGCATCGCGGTCGGCGTCGCCCTGCTGCTGTTCATCCCCTCAGGAACCTGAGGGTTCGAGCGCCGCGATCAGGCGCGCGGAAACCCAGCGTTCGGCGAAGCCGCGCAAGGATGCGCCTTCGATGAATCCGCAATGGCCGCCGTGCTCGGCGATTTCCAGGGTCGAATGCGCCGGCAGTTGCAGCGCCTTCAGGGTATCGACCGGAATGATCGGATCGTCGGCCGCCGCCAGCACGTCGACCGGCACCTGCAGGCCCGCCAGGCGACCACCGGCCACCGCATAGCCATCGAAGTAGTCCTCCACGCCGGGCATGTCGGTGTGCCGGTTCACCAGCCAGCGCGTGAGTCCGCGCATGTCCTGGGCGAGGATCGAATCGTCGAAATCGTGGTGCTCGGGAAACAGCGCGCGCTTCTTGCGCAATGAGCTGCGCCACTTCTTCATGAAGTACCAGTGATACAGCGCGGGGCCGCTTTCGAGCGCGCGCATCACCGCCGACGGATCGACCGCGGGACAGACCGCCACGGCATGGCGCAGCGGAATTCCGGCCGCGGGCGCGGCCAGCGCCAGGCGCAGCACGAAATTGCCGCCCAATGAATAGCCGGCGGCCAGGAAAGCCGGCGCGGGAAACTTCTCCGCGACCCATTTCGCCGCCTGCACCACCTCGGCCAGTCGGCAGGAATGGAACAGGCCCACGTTGAGATGGTGGGTCTCGCCATGGTCGCGGAAGTTCAGGCGAAACACGTCGAAGCCATCGCTGAGCAGTCGCGCCGCCGTGTGCCGCATGTAGGCCGAATCGATGCTGCCTTCCCAGCCATGCAGCAGCAACACCAGTCCGCGCGGAACACGTCCGGGAATCGAGCTGTGCAGCCCGAGCAGGCGGACGCCGTCGCCGGCGTCGACGATGTGTTCTTCAGTCTCCGCGCCAATGCGCACCAGAGCGCGCAAACCGCCGGCGCGACGCATCGGCAGCGAACTCAGGGCCGATTGCAGGTGCGGGTTGCGCAGCCAGCGCGGGGCCCGGTAGGGACGCGTGGGTTTCATAACCCCATGGCGGCGAGGATGCGCTCGCGGGAAATTTCCGCCATTCGCCGGCGACCGCCTTCATCCACCGAAACCGGCTCGAGGAAATGCACTTCGACCAGGCGCGCCGGCTCGCCCAGCAGGCGCCAGAAATTCTGCATGAAATTTTCCCGTGGCCGGAACGCCACGATCGTCTGCGCGCTGCCTTGCGCGCCATATTTCAGCGCCACCGGCTGGGCGGGCACGCCGGCCAGCACGGCCGGCTGGAAGATCCGCGCATGGAATGCGCCGATCGCCTGGCCGTTGTTGGTGCGGCCTTCGGGAAAAACACCGACCGCAGAGCCTTGCTGCAATCGCTGCAGCATCTGATGCATGACGCCGTGCAGCGATTCGTTGTCGCCGCGATGGTGGAAGATGGTGCTGCCGCGCGAGGCCAGCCAGCCGACCACCGGCCAGCGCTGGATCTCGGCCTTGGCCACGAAGCCCACCATGCGCTGGCTGTGCAGCAAGGTGATGTCGATCCAGCTGACGTGGTTGGCCACCACCAGCGCCGCGCCTGGCAGCGGCGTGCCGTAGCGGCGCACGCGCATGCCGAAGGTGCGGACCATCAGCAGGGACCACAGCCGGATGGTGCGCTCGTCGAGCCGCTCACCGCGGAAGCGCAGGCGGGCCGTCAACGGATTGATCATGGCCATCACCACGGCCAAGCCGATCGTCACGTGCGCGACGAGCAGGGGCAAACGCCAGAGGTAGCGCAGTGGCCGACGCCAGTCCGTGGACCGCGCGGCGACTCGAGGAGAGGCAGACATGGCTCGATTGTGCCCGAAGCCAGTTAGAGCATGCACCCTTGAGGCGCCGGCTTCGCCACTGCGGCCTCGATGAATTCAGTTCTCGCGGATCGCCAAGGTCAGCCGGGACACGCAGACCAGGCGTCCCTGTTCGTCCTCGACGCGGACATCCCAGACCTGGGTGCCGCGGCCGACATGCACCGGGCGCGCGGTGCCGGTGACGACGCCCTTGGTGACAGCGCGAATGTGGTTGGCGTTGATCTCCAGGCCAACCGCCTGCTGGCGGACGGGATCGTCCAGGCACAGATTGGCTGCCCAGCTGGCCAGGGTTTCCGCCAGCAGGACCGAGGAACCGCCGTGCAGCAGCCCGAACGGCTGCTTGGTGCGCTCGTCGACGGGCATCGTGCCGCGCAGGAAATCTTCACCTTGCTCGGTGATCTCGATGCCAAGCCGGCCGATGACGCAATTGCTGCCGCCCCGATTGAGTTCTTCCAGCGAGGGACGGCGGCGAAAAGGACTTGCCACGCGCAATCAGCGGACGCGCATGATTCCTGGACGCCAGGCGCTGGTGTAACTCTGGCGGGCATAGCCGGAGCTGTTGCCGTAGCCGGTGCCGGCCTCGCGCGAACGCTCGCGGTGCATGCGCTCCTGCAGTTCGTCACGGCGCGAGTTCAGCCAGTCGGCGCGGCCGACGCTGGCCGGGTCCATGCCGCGGCGATCGGCTTCGCCCTGGCGGAATTCGCAGAATTCTCCGTAGGCGTCGAGTTCGTGGCTCAGCTGGCGATCGCAAAGCTCGATGGCGATGGCGTCGTCGAAATAGCCAAGCAGGGGAACGCTGTCGGGGATGATGTCGTCCGGATTGGCGAAATAGGCCAGGGCCGCCATCACATGACGGCGATCGTCTTCCGGCAGGGCCCAACCCTCGTCCCGCACCATGGCGACCATGGCGTCGAGCCGGACCAGGCGGGAGGCGATGAAGTCCGGCAGCTTGCTGGCGCCGGCATCCTTGAGCAGCTGTCCGGCGGCCTCCAGGATCTCGTTGGCCGGTTTGTCGCCAGCCCGGGCGGCGGCAGCCTTCATCGCCTCGTTGAAGAGTTCCAGGTCGTGGTCGGACAGTTCGAAGTTGATGGCGAGAGGCATGGGGTGGTTCCGGTGGGGTCGGCGAGAGAATATTGAAGCCTAGGCGCAGCGGCTTTCGCCGTCAATCGCGCCGTCCCGGATTTGCCGGCTCGCCGGGCCCGCCCGGAGCTACAGGATCGGAATCAGGCCAGCCCCGAACACGGTGATTATCCGCGTATAGATCATCTTCAGGCTCAGGTTCACCTCGGGAAAATCGCCGACCGGCTGGTAGCAGGCCAGGAACCCGGGATCGCTGGGCGGCAGGGGCTGGCATCCGGGCTTGAGCTCATAGCTGGTCGCATAGGGAAACGGCCAGATATCGAAGATCGGCAACTGCTCCGAGGCCTTGCCCAGGTTGTAGTTCAGCTGCGAGAGCACGGGCAGCTTGGCCTTCGGCGCGATCACCCAGGCATTGCCCGGCTCCATGTCGCGCCGGATGCTGTCGGCCAGGGCGGTGGCGAACAGCGGATCGTGGACCATGACCAGGCTTTCGGTGTTGTAGTCGCTCGAGCGCGGATCGAAGTTGTGGCTGCCGACGATGCCGATCTGCTCATCGACCACCATCGACTTGGAATGCAGGCCGATGCGCACGCCGGCCCGCTTGAGCGGCACCGGTCCGTGGCGTGATCCGGAGCCGGATACCGCGGGCGGATTCTCGGCGAGGGCTTCGGCGGCGCCGGGAACCGCCGCCAGGTCGATCGGCATGTCGGCCGGGAACGGCTTGTACTCGTAGATCTGGAAGCCCAACTCGCGCAGGTACAGGCGCTTGTACTTGTGCGACATCGCGTACACGGGAAAGGCATCGGTGGCCGCCAGCGAGTTGGTCGAGACCAGCACGCTCAGCGGCTGCTCGCGCTTGTGCAGGCTGCGGAACAGGTTGCGCGCCGGCCGCGACATCACCAGGTAAGGCGTCTGCAGCAGCAGCTCGCGCTTGCTGCCGGACAGGGTGTTCAGCAGCGCCTCCGAGGCGTCGACGCGGCTCTTGGCGCCTTCATCGTGCTTGCTCGGCAGGTCGCCGAAAAAATCCACGTCGGCAACATGGAACAGGTAGGGCGACAACCGGGCGAACACCCCGGCGCCGTCGCCCGCCGCGGCGGCCATCGCCTCGACGCGCGCCGAACGCGGCTTCGGCGGTTCGACCGGCGGACCGCGGTTCTTGATCAGGACCTGCGCCACATCGTCCAGGTCGGCCGGCCGCAGGGCCCGGCGATCGTTCCAGAACGCATCGAAATTGCGCTTCATCGCCACTGTCGCCGGACCGGCCACCAGCAGGTCGCGATCGCGATAGTTGTAGCTGTCGTTCCAGTCGAAGTACTCGTCCTGGATGTTGCGGCCGCCGATGATCGCCACGTTGCCATCGATGAGCATGAGCTTGTTGTGCATGCGCTGGTTGAGGTCGCGGAAGCGGAAGATGACCGCGCCGGCGTATTCGAGCGGATTGATCTGCGCCTGGGCGAAGACGGGGTTGTAGGATCGCAACTCGAAATTGACATGGAACGAGGCAAGTTCGGCCTGCGACGCTGGATCGGCCAGGCTGTTGAGCTGGTCGAGCAGCAAGCGCACTTTCACGCCGCGCCTGGCCGCGGCGCGTAATTCGTCCAGGACCACGCGCCCGGCATCGTCGCCTTCGAAATGGAAGGTCTGCAGGTCGATGGTGCGGCGCGCGCTGCGGATCAGGTGCACGCGTGCCAGCAACGAGTCCTGGCCCTGGTCGAGCAGCACGACCTCGTGCACCGGCTTCCCCGGCGCCGAGGCGGCCATGGCCGCATCGCCCAGTTCGAGCAGCGGCGAGGCCACCGCGCATTCCCCGACACAGGCCACCACGTGGCTGCGGGCCTGCTCGGCATAGTCTTCGGCCTGCAGTTTTTCCCGGCGCGAGACGTGCGAGCACGCGCCGAGCGCGAACAACGAAAGCAGGAGCAAGGCCAGCCGCATCCGCCCCTTCATGACGCCGGCACTTCGGCTTGCAGGCGCACGCGGATGTGGAAATCGACGTCGTCCTTGACCAGCGTCCGGTAGGCGTTCATCCCGAAGTCGTGCCGGCTGACGACGCCCTGCACCTGGATATCGCAATCGCGACCGGGCCGGGCGCAGGTGGAGGGCAACAACCTGAAACTCACCGGCAACGTTTTCCCGCGCAGCGTCAGGTCGCCATGCAGCGGCCCACCGTCCCGGAGCACGGCATTGGAAACTTTCTCGGAATGAAAGTGGATCTCGGGATAGCGGTCCACCGCGAGGAAGGCGTCCGAGCGGGTTATCCGCTCCATCCAGCGCGGCCCCTCGAACAGCAGGCTCCGGCCATCCACGTACACCAGCACCTGCCAGCCGCCGGCCGGCGTGCCGACCAGTTCGCCGCTGACCTGGGGCATGCTGCCTTCGGCACGCATGCTGATTCGGGTGTGGACCACGAAGCGGACGCTGGATTGCCCGGCATCGATGGCGATCGCGGTTTCGTCAGCGGTAACTTGCCCTCGGGCTTGATGTGCCATCGACCAGGCGGCGATGAGCAGGACCAGCAACGCGCCGGATCGCGCGAGGCTCATCCGCTCATGGCCACCAGAACGCTGCGAGCTTGGCCACGCCCGGCTCGAGTTGCGCATCGGCAGGCATGTGCAGCACGGCGATCGCGCCGGCGGGCATGCCGCGGAAGTCGCCGGACTGGCCTGAAGCCAGCAAAGCGACCGTCTGCTCCAGGCCGGGGTTGTGCCCGACCACCATCACCCGGCCGATCTTGCGATGTTCATCGACCACCTGCATCAGGGTGCCGGGGGTCGCCTCGTACACCCTGGGATCCTGCAACTGCTCGACGTAGCCGATCGCGAGCAATACCTGTTCCAGCGTCTCCCGGGCCCGTCGGGCTGGCGAGGCGATGATCAGGTCCGGCAGGTAGTGGTGCTTCTTGAGCCAGTGGCCGGCGGCCTCGGCTTCGGCCTTGCCTTCGCTGGACAGCGGTCTGTCCCGGTCGTCCTGGCCGGCGCTGGCCGGCTCGGCGTGTGCATGTCTAAGCAGTATGAGTTCGCGCATCAGAGGACCTTCTTTAGCCATTTGAGCAGCGGCGCCCAGTCATCCTGGTGGCTGCGGATTTGTTCGGAGTGGTAGTCGAACACGCTTTTGCCCAGTGCCACCATCAGCACGTAGGCCTGGGTATCGCGAAGCTCGGCAACCAACGGATAAGGCCAGCTCTTCAGCTGGCCCATGGCTTGCTGCGAGGCGCTGGTCCACGGCTTCAGGCGGTTGCCGATCAGCGCGACCGGCAGCTTGCCTTTCTTCACCCGTGCATTGACCGCCAGGGAATTCAGGAACGGGACAGTTGCCTCGAGGTCGATCATCGAGGGATTGATCGGCACCAGCACCGCATCGGCGCGCTCCAGGAACGGCTCGAGATCCTCGCCCATGGCGCCTGCCGCGGCGTCGATCACCACCCGCTGGGTGTCGCCCGGCAGCAGTTTCTCCCAGCCGCGGCGGGTGCCATCGATCGGCAGCACCGCGCTGGCCAGGCCGGCGCGCTTCTCGGCCCAGTGGGTCGAGGACTTCTGCCGATCGGCGTCGATGAGGACCGTGTGCTTGCCCCCCAGTGCAAAGTGCGCGGCGAGGTTGGTGGCGAGGGTCGACTTGCCGGCGCCGCCCTTGGAGCTGGCGACCAGTACCGTGCGCATGGGCGTCTCCTTATTGTTTTTGGGAACCTGGTCCCACTCTACATCCTGCCGCCAGCCGGAAGGAAGGCAACGCGCGTGGTTGAGAGCAGAAACTCTAATTGCCTGTGTGACCTTGGGATCGAAGCGTTTCGCAACGTCGGCCTACGACAGGCTGCGGGCGGACGCGGCCTTGCAACCCGGAGGGTCGATGAGCACAGCAGCGCCCCGGGGACTGTATGCCCCAAGCTTCGAACGCGACAGCTGCGGCTTCGGGCTGATCGCCGATCTCGATAACCGCGCCAGCCGCTGGCCTGGTCGAGGCCGCGCTGACCGCGCTTGTCGCGCCTGGCCCATCGCGGCGCCGTGGGCGGCGACGGCCGCAGCGGCGATGGCTGCGGCCTGCTGATCCATCGGCCCGAGTCCTTCCTGCGCACGATCGCGGCGGAAGCCGGCATGCGCCTGGGCCCGCGGTTCGCGGCCGGCATGGTGTTCCTGCCGACCGAGCCCGACGCGGCGATGGTCGCGCGGGAGGCGCTGGCCGCCGCCGCTGGTCGCCCAGGGCCTGCGGGTGGCCGGCTGGCGCGTGGTGCCGGTGTCGCGCGAAGCCTGCGGGCCGATCGCGCTGGCCGGCATGCCGCGCATCGAGCAGGTGTTCGTCGATGCCAGCGCCGGGCGCTCGCTGGCCGATTTCCAGCGCGCGCTGTTCCTGGCCCGGCGCGCGGCCGAGAAGGCGCTCGCCTCGCTATCCGGAGTTCTATGTCGTCACGCTTGTCGGCCACGACGCTGGGCTACAAGGGCATGGTGCTGCCCGACGCGCTTGCCGCCGTGCTTCCCGGACCTGGCGCGCGCCGACCTGGCCTCGAGCGTGGTGCGTGTTCCACCAGCGCTTCTCCACCAACACCGCGCCGCGCTGGCGGCTGGCGCAACCGTTCCGCCTGCTCGCGCACAACGGCGAGATCAACACCATCGAGGGCAACCGCACTGGGCGCTGGCGCGCGGCACAGCGCTGGTCCACGCCGCGGATCGACTTCGCCGAACTGCAGCCGCTGGTGTCGCTGAACGGCTCCGACTCGCAGAGCCTGGACAACATGCTCGAAGTGCTGCTGATCGGCGGCATGGATCGTGCTGCAGGCGATGCGCATCCTGATACCGCCGGCGACCGCGTCGCTGGAGTACAAGGACCCGGACCTGCGCCGCGTTCTACGAGTACTACGCGCCTGTCACTCGATCCCTGGGACGGCCCGGCCGGCATCGTGCTGTGCGACGGCCGCTACGCCGCCTGCACGCTCGATCGCAACGGCCTGCGCCCGGCGCGCTGGGTGCTCACCGACGCACCGCCACCTGATCGATCGCCTCGGAGACCGGCGTGTGCGACTGCGCGCCGGAAGACATCGTGCGCCAAGGGCAAGCTCGGGCCCGGGCGAGATGCTCGCGCGTCGACCTGCAGACCGGCAAGTTGCTGCGACAGCGAGGACATCGACGCGCTCAATCGCGCGCGCGCGCCGTTCAAGCGCTGGCTCAAGCAGGGCGTCACGCTACCTGGATCGCCGACCTGATCGATCCCGTCGCTGGCCGCCGAGCCCTTCGACACGCGCGACCCTGCGCCGCTTCCAGAAGCTGTTCAAGCTCACCCGCGAGGAGCGCGAGAGCGTGCTGCGCGTGCTGGCCGAGACCGAGCAGGAAGCGACCGGCTCGATGGGCGACGACACGCCGATGCCGGTGCTGTCGCACCACGTGCGCCCGCTCTACGACTATTTCCGCCAGGCCTTCGCGCAGGTCACCAATCCGCCGATCGATCCGCTGCGCGAGCAGGTCGTGATGTCGCTGACCGACCCAGATCGGCCGCGAGGGCAACGTCTTCGAGCTCGGCGCCGCGACAACGCGCGGCAGGTCGATGCTCAACTCGCCGGTGCTGTCGCAGCGCAAGTTGCGCCAGTTGCTGGCGCTGGCCGAGTTCGCGAGGCGCATGCCACGCGTTCATCGACCTGCATACCTGCGCACGGCGAAGGCCTGCGAGGACGCGCTTGCAGCGCCTCTGCGCGGAAGCCGAGGCCGCGGTGCGCGACGGCGTGCGTGCTGCTGCTGCTCTCCGACCGCTATCCCGAGCCGCGGCAGCCTGCCGATCCACGCCTTGCTGGCCACCGGCGCGGTCCACCACCACCTGGTGCGCGTCGGCCTGCGCTGCGACTGCAACCTGATCATCGAGACCGGCACCGCGCGCGACCCGCACCACTTCGCCTGCCTGATCGGCTACGGCGCGACGGCCGTCTATCCCTACCTGGCCTACCAGACGCTGTTCGACGCTCGGTGCGCAGCGGAGCGATGGAAGGCAAGCGCGGCAACGAAGCCGCCGAGCTGGGCCGCAGCTATCGGCGCGGACATCGAAGAAGGGCCTGCTGAAGATCATGTCGAAGATGGGCATCTCCACCATCGGCAGCTATCGCGGCGCGCAGCTGTTCGAGATCGTCGGCCTGGCCGACGAGGTGGTCGACCTGTGCTTCCCCGGCACGCCCAGCCGCATCCAGGGCGCGCGACTTCGCCGACCTGCGAAGCCGACAGCGCGCAGCTGGCCGAGCGCGCCTGGAACCGGCAGCGAGGCGATGGAGCAGGGCGGCCTGCTCAAGTACGTCCACGGCGGCGAATACCACATGTACAACCCGGACGTGATCGCCACGCCTGCAGCGCGCGGTGCGCAGCGGCGAGCTACGCCGACTACCAGGTCTACGCCGAGCCACGTCGAACGAGCGCCCGGCGTCGACCCTGCGCGACCTGCTGCGCGCTGCGCCGCGAGCATTGCGCCGATCGCCGCTCGACGAGGTCGAGCCGATCGAGGCGATCCTCGCGCGCTTCGATTCCGCCGGCATGTCGCTGGGCGCGCTGTCGCCGGAGGCGCACGAGGCGCTGGCCATCGCGATGAACCGGCTCGGCGCGCGCTCCAATTCCGGCGAAGGCGGCGAGGACCCGGCGCGCTACGGCACCGAGAAGAGCTCCAAGATCAAGCAGGTCGCGTCCGGGCCGCTTCGGCGTGACGCCGGAATACCTGGTCAACGCCGAGGTGCTGCAGATCAAGGTCGCGCAGGGCGCCAAGCCCGGCGAAGGCGGCCAGTTGCCCGGCCACAAGGTCAACGAGCTGATCGCGCGCCTGCGCTTACGCGCGGCCCGGCGTCGGCCTGATCTCGCCGCCGCCGCACCACGACATCTATTCCATCGAAGACCTCGCGCAGCTGATCTTCGACCTGAAGCAGGTCAATCCGCAGGCGCTGGTGTCGGTGAAGCTGGTCGCCGACGCCGGGCGTCGGCACCATCGCCGCCGGCGTGGCCAAGGCCTATGCCGACCTGATCACCGTCTCCGGCTACGACGGCGGCACCGGCGCCTCGCCGCTGTCCTCGATCAAGTACGCCGGCACGCCCTGGGAACTGGGCCTGTCCGAAATCGCAGCAGACGCTGCGCCGCAACGACCTGCGCCATCGGTGCGGGTGCAGGTCGACGGCGGACTGAAGACCGGCCTGGACGTGATCAAGGCGCGCGATCCTGGGCGCGGAGAGCTTCGGCTTCGGCACCGCGCCGATGGTGGCGCTGGGCTGCAAGTACCTGCGCATCTGCCATCTGAACAACTGCGCCACCGGCGTGGCCACGCAGGATGACGCGCTGCGCGAGGAGTCATTTCACCGGGCTGCCGGAGATGGTGATGAACTTCTTCCGCTTCGTCGCCGAGGAAGTGCGCGAGATGGCTGGCGCAGCTGGGCGTGCGCAGCTTGCAGGACCTGATCGGCCGCACCGACCTGCTGCGAGACTGGCCGACGGCCAGAACGAGCAAGCAGCGCGGCCTGGACCTGACGCCGATCCTGTCCGCGCAGCGGCCTGGTGCGCGAGGCGGCGCAGTTCTGCACCGAGCCGCGCAACCAGCCGCTCGATCCAGGGCGCGCTGGCCGAGCAGATGGTGCGACGACATGCGCGCCGGCGATCGACGGCGCGCAGCGGCGGCGAGTTCCACTACCAGATCCGCAACTGCGATCGCTGCCATCGGCGCGCGCCTTCGGGCGAGATCGCCCGCGCGCACGGCAACCTGCGGCATGAGCGACGCACCGATCGAGCGTGCAGCTTCACCGGCATCGCCGGCCAGAGCTTCGGCGCCTGGAACGCCGGCGGCCTGCACCTGCACCTGGAAGGCGACGCCAACGACTACGTCGGCAAGGGCATGGCCGGCGGCACGCATCGTGCTGCAGCCGCCCGCGGCCGCGCGCTTCGTCGCGCAGCGACACCGCCGATCATGGGCAACACCTGCCTGTACGGCGCCACCGGCGGCGAGCTGTATGCCGCCGGCCGCGCGGGCGAGCGCTTCGCGGTGCGCAACTCCGGCGCGACCGCGGTCGTCGAAGGCGTCGGCGACCACTGCTGCGAGTACATGACCGGCGGCGTGGTGGTCGTGCTCGGTCGCACCGGCCTGAACTTCGGCGCCGGCTTCACCGGCGGCTTGGCCTACGTGCTGGACCTGGATCGCGATTTCGTCGATCGCTACAACCACGAGCTGATCGACATCCTGCGCATCACGCCCGAAGGCATGGAGCACCACCGGCAGCACCTGCGCAACCTGATCCGCACGCCACGTCGCGCGAGACCGGCAGCGTGCTGGGGCCGGCAGACTGCTGCGACGACTTCCGCGACGTCGCCGGCCAGCTTCTGGCTGGTCAAGCCGAAGGCCGCCAGCCTCGACATCGCTGGTCGATGCCCTGCGGCGGGCCGCATGAAGCCGTCGTGCCGATTCCAGTTCCTCGACGTCCCGCGCCGGATGCCGCGCGAAGCTGCCGAGGTGCCGGTGCGCATGCTGGGCTCGGAACGAGATCTACGGCCAGTTCGAGCCGCCGCAGGCGGCCGAGCAGGCGGCGCGCTGCCTGGACTGCGGCAACCCGTATCTGCGAGTGGAAGTGCCCGGTGCACAACTACATCCCGAACTGGCTGAAGCTGGTGCAGCGAGGGCCGCCTGTTCGAAGCCGCCGAGCTTCGCACACGAGACCAATCCGCTGCCGGAGATCTGCGGCCGCGTCTGCCCGCAGGACCGCCTGTGCGAAGGCGCCTGCACGCTCAACGACCGGCTTCGAGTCGGTGACCATCGGCTCCATCGAGAAATACATCGTCGACGAGGCGTTCAAGCAGGGCTGGCGCCGGACCTGTCGCACGTGCGCGCCGACCGGCAAGCGCGTCGCCGTGATCGGCGCCGGGCCCGGCCGGCCTGGCTTGCGCCGATCGCCTCGCGCGCGCCGGCATCGAGGCGCATGTGTTCGATCGCTACGAGCAGATCGGCGGCCTGCTGACCTTCGGCATCCCGCCGTTCAAGCTCGAGAAGGAAGTCATGGCGACCCGCCGCGAGCGTGCTCGAGGCGATGGGCGTGGAGTTCCACCTCGGCGTGCGAAATCGGCCAGCGACAGCTTCCGAGCGAGACTGCTGCGCGACTACGACGCGGTGTTCCTCGGCACTGGGCACCTACACGTACGTCGATGGTCGGCTTGCCGGGCCAGGACCTGCCCGGCGTGCGCGATGGCGCTGCCGTTCCTGATCGCCAACGCACGTCGCGTGCTCGGGCACCGAAGGCGCGCCCGACCCGGCTGCTCGACATCGCCAGAGCAAGCGCGTGGTCGTGCTTGGCGGCGGCGACACCGGCATGGACTGCGTGCGCACGGCGATCCGCCTGGGCGCGGCGAGGTCACCTGCGTGTACCGGCGCGACGAGGCCAACATGCCGGGCTCGCGCCGCGAAGTGAAGAACGCGCGCGACGAAGGCGTGCAGTTCCTCTTCAACCAGCAGCCGGTCGCGATCGAAGGCGACGCGTTCGCCACCGGCGTGCGGGTCGCGCAGACGCATACCGGCGCCCATGCCGGCGAAAGCGGCTGGGTTCCGAGCGCAGGCGCGCATGACGGCAGCCGCGGCCAGGACTTCGCGGCCATCGGCACCGAGCGGGTCATTCCCGCCGATATCGTCATCACGGCCTTCGGTTTTCGCGCCAGTCCGGAAGACTGGCTGAATGAACAGCGCATTGAGGTAAATGAACAAGGTCGCGTGCGCATAGAAGGTGGCTTGTCGCAGCAAACCTCAAATCCACGCGTGTTTGCCGGCGGCGACAACGTGCGCGGCGCCGATCTGGTGGTGACCGCCGTGCGCGACGGCCGCGATGCAGGAATCGCGATCGCCGGATATCTGCTCGGCAAGTAACTTCGGGTTCAGGCGCGGGGCGCTAGGGTGTTCGCAGATGGCAATCAGTGGTGCGCACCGGATGTTGCGGCCACGGCCATCGTTCCAGTCGGGTCGGTTGCGCAATGCAACCTGTCTATTCATTTCTGGCTGGCAATTCGCGCTTGAAAAGGAGTTCACATGAACAACAGCACCAAGATTCTCAACGACATCATCTCGGTCACCCGCGACGGCAAGGAGTTCTATGAGCATGCCGCGACCAAGGTCGATGATTCCGAGTTGATGACCCTGTTTGCACGCATGGCCGCGGTAAAGGGCCAGATCGTTGCGGGCCTGTCGACCGAGATCAAGGCCATGGGCGACAAGCCGGCCGAGAAAGGCACCCTGGCGGGTGACCTGAGCCAGATGTACGGCGACCTTCGCGCCCTGCTCGGCAACAAGGACTACGCCTATGTTTCCAAGCTCGAGGATTCCGAGGACCGCCTGCTCAAGGCCTTCGACGAAGCCCTCGCGGACGAAGATACTCCGGCCAGCACGGGCGAGATCCTGCGCCGTTACCTGCCGGAAGTACGCAGCTGCCACGACCTGATGCGCTCGCGCAAGCTGGCGTTGAAGAAAGCCGCCTGAAGTCGGCAGCTTGATTCCGATCCATTGATTCCGGGGTAACAGCCGGTGATCCGGGCGGCGGCCATCAAGATTATTTGATTGCCGCCGCCTTTTTTTGGGCTAATCTTCGGCATCCCCCTCACGATCCTCCGCGCGCATGAGCGAGCTGCAAGACCTGTCCTCCCTGGTGCGATCCAATACGCCGCTGATCGTGATCGAAACGCCGGACGAGGCGCGCGTGGTGGACTTGTTCCGGCATGTGCTGACCAATGTCTGGCGCGCGCTTTACCGCTGGTCGATCACCGAAGGCATGCGCCGCGTCGACCTGGACCGCGAGGACCCGCCCGAGGGCCCGGCGGACATCACCAGCACGCTGACCGCGATGAAGGCCAACGACCAGCGCGGCATCTACCTGCTGCTCGATGTGATGCCCTACCTGGGCTACGCAAGCACGCAGCGCATGTTGCGCGAGATCCTCGAGCGCCGCGGCTGCCAGGAACACACCGTGGTGTTCGTCGGCAACAAGATCGAGCTCACGCCCGAACTGGAAGCGCTGGCGGTTCGCTTCAGCCTGTCGCTGCCCAGCGAGAACGACCTGCTGAAGATGGTCAACGACGAGGCCGGGCTGTACAAGCGCGAAAACGGTGGCCGCCGCGTCGAGATAGACAAGGCCGTGCTGGCCATCCTGGTGCGCAACCTGCGCGGCCTGTCGCTGGGCGAGGCGCGGCGGATCGCCCGCCACCTGATCTTCGCCGACGGCGCGATCGGCGAGGCGGACCTGCCCGCGTTGTCCAAGCTCAAGTTCGAACTGCTCAACAAGAGCGGCCACCTGCATTTCGAATACGACACCGCGCGCTTCTCCGATGTCGCCGGGCTGGATCGCCTCAAGCAATGGATCGGCCAGCGCCGCGAGGTCTTTGCCAGCGGCGAGATGCCGGTCGGGCTGGATCCGCCGAAGGGCGTGCTGCTGCTGGGCGTGCAGGGTTGCGGCAAGAGCCTGGCGGCGAAGGCCGTGGCCGGCGGTTTCGGGGTGCCGCTGGTGCGCCTGGATTTCGGCACGCTGTACAACAAGTTCCATGGCGAGACCGAGAAGAACCTGCGCGACGCGCTGGCCTCGGCCGAGCAACTCGCGCCTTGCGTGCTGTGGATCGACGAACTGGAAAAAGGCCTGTCCAGTTCCGGCAGCAGCGAGGATGGCGGCGTGTCGCGGCGCGTGCTCGGCTACTTCCTGACCTGGATGGCCGAACGCAAATCGCGGGTGTTCCTGGTGGCCACCGCCAATGCCGTGCAGGAGCTGCCGCCGGAATTGCTGCGCAAGGGCCGCTTCGACGAGATCTTCTTCGTCGACTTGCCCGACCATCCCGCGCGCGCCGAGATCTTCCGCCTGCACCTGGAAAAGCGCCGGGTCGACTGGAGCACGTTTTCGCTCGGCAGCCTGGCCGAGGCGAGCGCCGGCTTTTCCGGCGCCGAGATCGAGCAGGCCATCGTCAGCGCGCTGTACGCCGCACACGCCGACAAGGCGACCGTCGATGAGGCAAGCATCGTCAAGGAACTGCGCGGCACCCGTCCGCTGTCGGTGCTGATGGCCGAGCAGGTCGAAGCCTTGCGCGAGTGGGCGAAGACCCGAACGGTGCCGGCCGACTGATGAAACCCTCCGGCCTGGCAGGCCTGCTCGACTGGAGCCTGTCGCAGCTGGCGATCCTGTCGCCGGCCGACTGGGGCATGGTGTTGGCGGCCTTCGTGCTGATTCGCGCCAGCAGCCTGTTCGGCATGTGGGCCTACGCACTGTTCGCGCTGCCCGGCACGCTGGCCCACGAGCTGGCCCATTTCCTGGTGGCGCTGGTGCTGGCCGCCAAGCCGTCGTTTCCGTCGCTGGTTCCCAGGCGCAGCGAGCTTGGCTGGCGGCTGGGCTCGGTGACGTTCCGCGCCGGCCTGCTGCGCTCGGTTCCGATCGCACTGGCGCCGATGGCGCTGTTCCCCCTGGCCCTGGTTTACGGCGTGAGCTTCCTGGCGCCGGCCGCCTGGCCGTTGTCCGCGCTGCATGCCTGGATCACGGCCGCGCTGCTCTCGGCCTGCCTGCCCTCGCGAGCCGATTTCCGGATCGCGCTTCCCGCCCTGGCGCTGGCCGCGCTCGCCGCCGCGGCGGCCTGGTACCTGCTGCGCTGAACCGCGTCATTGCCTGCGGGAATCGACTCATTTCCAACCGCCATGAGCCGGGCGCCGAAAGCGCTTGACAAGTCCGAAGATCAAATCCTATAAAGTCAGTGTGAATTAAGGAAGCCCGCCCGCGATGCTGTCCAAGAAGGCCAAATACGCGCTTCGCGCCCTCTGCGTACTGGCCCTGGCCGAGCCGGGGAAGGTCCCGGCGCGCAAGCTCGCGAGCGAGGCCGACGTGCCGGAAAAATTCCTGGAGACCATCCTGGTCGAGCTGCGCAATGCCGGGCTGGTGGCCAGCCTGCGCGGCGCCGGCGGCGGCCACACGCTGGCCAAGCCGGCCGGGGAAATCATGGTCGGCGACATCGTCCGCGCCATCGACGGCCCGATCGCCCCGATCCGTTGCGCCAGCGTCACCGCCTACCAGCCCTGCGTGGACTGCGCCGACCCCGACACCTGCGCCCTGCGCCTGCTGATGGGCGATGTCCGCGACGCCATGTCCGATGTCATCGACCACCGCAGCCTGCGCCAGTTGGCGCTGGCCACGGCGCCGACACCCGTCGCCCGCGACAGCTGAGCGCGATCCGGAGCAAGCCATGAGCCGCCTTTCCCTTTTCCTCATCGCTCTCATCGGCCTGGCCGGTTCCGGGCCTGCCCCCGGAAGACAAGTCGAACTGCTGAACGTCTCCTACGACCCGACACGCGAGTTCTACCGGGACATCGATAGCGAGTTCGCCGCGCAGTGGAAAGCGCAGAGCGGCGACGATCTGCGCGTCAATGTCTCGCACGGCGGCTCCGGAAAGCAGGCCCGCGCCGTGATCGACGGACTCGAAGCGGACGTGGTCACACTGGCGCTGGCCGCAGACATCGACTCCATTGCGACAAAGGGCAAGCTGCTGCCCGCCAACTGGCAATCGCGCCTGCCAGACAACAGCGCGCCGTATCGTTCGACCATCGTTTTCCTGGTGCGCAAGGGCAATCCGAAGAACATCCGCGACTGGAACGACCTGGTCCGTCCCGGCGTCTCGGTGATCACGCCGAATCCGAAAACCTCCGGCGGCGCACGCTGGAACTATCTTGCCGCCTGGACCTACGCCGCCCGGCAGAGCGATGGCGACCTGGCCAAGACCAAGGATTTCCTGGCGCGCCTGTTCCGCAACGTGCCGGTGCTCGATACCGGCGCGCGCGGCTCGACGACCACCTTCGTCAATCGCGGCATCGGCGACGTGCTCATCGCCTGGGAGAACGAGGCCTACCTGGCGCTCGGCGAGCCGGCGGGCAAGGACCTGCAGATCGTGATCCCGAGCATCAGCATCCTGGCCGAGCCGCCGGTGGCGGTGGTGGACAAGAACGTCGATCGCCACGGCACGCGCAAGGTGGCGCAGGCTTACCTGAATTCCTGTACAGCGCGCGCGGCCAGCAGTTGGCGGCCAAGCACCATTTCCGTCCCTCGCAGCCCGGAACTGGTGCCGGCGGCGGAGCTCGCGCAGTTCAAGCCGTCGTCACCGTCACCATCGACAAGGCCTTCGGCGGCTGGAAGAAGGCGCAAGCCACGCACTTCGCCGATGGCGGCTTCTTCGACCAGATCTACAAGCCGGGCCAGTGAGCAACGCGATCGCCGCCATCGTTCGACCCTGGCGCCAGGCCGGCCCCTTGCCCGGGCTTGGCCTCACGCTCGGCATCAGCCTGGCGTGGTTGAGCCTGATCGTGCTGATCCCGCTGATCGCGTTGCTGGTCAAGGCCGCGGGCCTGGGCCCGCAGGGCTGGTGGGATATCGCCAGCGACGCGCGGGTCATCGCGGCGATGAAATTGAGTTTCGGCACCGCCCTGATCGCGGCGCTGGTCAACTCGGCGATCGGCACGCTGATCGCCTGGGTGCTGGTGCGCTACCGGTTTCCCGGACGCGGCGCGCTCGATGCGCTGATCGACCTTCCCTTCGCGTTGCCGACCGCCGTCGCCGGCATCGCGCTGACCGCGATCTACGCCGGCAACGGCTGGCTCGGGCAATGGCTGGAACCGGCCGGCATCAAGATCGCCTACATGCCGAGCGGCATCGTGATGGCGCTGCTGTTCATCGGCTTGCCGTTCACCGTGCGCACCGTGCAACCGGTGCTCGACAACCTGCAGCACGAGCACGAAGAGGCCGCCGCCTCGCTCGGCGCCAGCCGCTGGACCATCCTGTGGCGGGTGAATTTTCCGCAGGTGCTGCCGGCGATGCTCACCGGCTTCGGCCTGGCCTTCGCCCGCGGCGTCGGCGAATACGGCTCGGTGATCTTCATCGCCGGCAACCTGCCTTACGTCTCGGAGATCGCGCCGTTGCTGATCGTGATCAAGCTCGAGGAATTCGACTATCACGGCGCCACGGTGATCGCCACGCTGATGCTGGCGACTTCCTTCCTGATCCTGTTCCTGATCAACAAGCTGCAGCGGAGGCTCGCCCGTGGCCAGGCCCTCTGATCACCCCGGCGCGTTCACCGATCCGCTCTGGCTGCGCTGGCTGCTGATCGGCGGCGCCGTGCTGATGGTGACGCTGGTGGTGTTGATGCCGCTGGCCGTGGTGATCGTCGAAGCCGCCGCCGCTGGCTGGGGCGCCTACCTCGATGCCGTGACCGAGCCCGATACCCTGGCGGCGATCAGGCTCACCCTGCTGGTCGCGGTGCTGTGCGTGCCGGCCAATATCGTGTTCGGCATCAGCGCGGCGTGGGCGATCACCAAGTTCCGTTTTCCCGGCAAGAACCTGTTGCTGACCTTCATCGACCTGCCGTTCTCGGTGTCGCCCGTGGTCGCCGGCCTGGTGTTCGTGCTGATGTTCGGCGCGCATGGCTGGTTCGGCCCGTGGCTGCGCGAGCACGACATCAAGATCATCTTCGCCACGCCCGGCATCGTGCTGGCCACCGCCTTCGTCACCTTTCCGTTCGTCGCGCGGGAACTGATTCCGCTGATGCAGCAGCAAGGCGCCGACCAGGAAGAGGCCGCCGCATCGCTCGGCGCGGGCGGCTGGCAGATCTTCTGGCGGGTCACCTTTCCGAACATGCGCTGGGCGCTGCTGTACGGCGTCCTGCTGTGCAACGCGCGGGCCATGGGCGAGTTCGGCGCGGTCTCGGTCGTCTCCGGGCATATCCGCGGACTGACCAACACGCTGCCGCTGCAGGTGGAAATCCTGCACAACGAATTCAACTCCGCCGCCGCCTTCGCGGTGGCGTCCCTGCTCACCCTGTTGGCCCTGGTCACGCTTGGCCTGAAACTGTGGCTGGAACGGCGTCATGGCGAAGGCCTCGCCGGCACGCCCGGCGGCCACTGAAAGGACTCCCGTGGAAATTCGCATCGAAGGCACCAGCAAGCACTACGACGGAATCCCCGCGGTCAACCCGCTCGACCTGACGATTCCTTCAGGCCAGCTGGTCGCGCTGCTGGGACCCTCGGGCTCGGGCAAGACCACCTTGCTGCGCCTGATTGCCGGCCTGTTGCCGGTGGATTCCGGCCGCATCTTCTTTGGCGGCGCCGACGCCACCAGCCTGAGCCTGCGCGAGCGCAAGGTCGGCTTCGTGTTCCAGCAATACGCGCTGTTCCCGCACATGAGCGTTTTCGAAAACGTCGCTTTCGGCCTGCGCTCGCGGCCGCGCAAGACCCGACCGAACAAGGCCGACATCGCCAAGCGCGTCGACACGCTGCTGGAACTGGTGCAGATGGCCAGTTTCCGCGATCGCCTGCCCGGGCAGCTGTCCGGCGGCCAGCGCCAGCGCGTCGCGCTCGCCCGCGCGATGGCGATCGATCCAACCGTGCTGCTGCTCGACGAGCCGTTCGGCGCGCTCGACGCCAAGGTGCGCATCGAACTGCGCCGCTGGCTGCGCAAGCTGCACGACGAGACCGGCTTCACCACCATCTTCGTCACCCACGACCAGGAAGAAGCGCTGGAACTGGCCGACCGCGTGGTGGTGATGAACAAGGGCCGCATCGAGCAGGACGACGCGCCCGATCGCGTCTATGCGAATCCGGCCTCGGCCTTCGTGTTCGATTTCCTCGGCCGCTCCAACCAGATCATCGGCGAGGTACGCGACCATTTCTTCCACGCCCCCGGCCTGACCACGCCACTCGACGCCGGCGACTGCGCCACTGGACCAGCCACGCTGTTCGCGCGCCCGCACGACATCCACCTGACGCCAGGCAACGGAGCTGGGCAGCGGGTCCGGGTCGAAGCGGTGCACCATCTCGCCGGCCGCATCACGCTGGACGCCTCGCTCGAAGGCCAGTCGCGACCGCTGCTGGTCGACATCGCCGACGACGACCTGCCCCGGGTACCAGCACGCGGCGAATCGCTGCACCTGGAATTGCGCCGCTATCGGGTGTTTCCGATCGCCGATTGAGTTGGTTGGTTCATTCGTAGATCGGGGCCGGGGGCGGGTGGGCAATTCAAGTCGCCGCCCGATAACCGGCTTGGTTGAATTGCCCACCCGCCCCCGACCCCTCAACAATTGACCCGGCGATCTGAAGCAAGCAGCGAAGAGCGGCTTTTCGGCTTTGCCAACAGGATCGCCGCGTCGACCTGGGGGGCGGAGGGCGGCGTTCATTTTTACCAAGCCGGTATCGGGCGGCGACTAAAAATGAACGCCGCCCTCCGCCCGCTCGGAAGCGCTCACCAATCAGTAGGCACGTAGTCCTTCAAAAACTGCCCCCACACATGCTCGCCAGTGTTGATCCCAGCGATGATCGGATCGACGATCCGCGCCGCCCCATCGATGATGTCGAGCGGCGGATGGAAGCGTTCCTCGAGCGTCTTGCGCGCCGCCAGTTCCACCGGATCCTCGTCCGTCACCCAGCCGGTGTCCACGCTGTTCATGTGGATGCCGTCGTCGTGGTAATCGGTGGCCGCCGTGCGCGTCATCATGTTCAGCGCGGCCTTGGCCATGTTGGTGTGCGGATGACGGGTGGTCTTGAACTTGCGGTAGAACTGCCCTTCCACCGCCGACACGTTGACGATGTGCTTGTCGCGCCCGGGCGTGCGCAGCATCAGCGGCTTCAGGCGCGCGTTGATGATGAACGGGGCGACCGCGTTGACCAGTTGCACCTCGAGCAATTCCACCGACGGCACTTCGGCCATCAGCAGGCGCCAGGAGTTGCGGCCGCGCAGGTCGACCTGTTGCAGGTCCTGGTCGAGCCGGCCTTCGGGGAACAGGTGCTTCTGGCCGAGCAATTCGTCGGCCAGCAGCGGAATCTGCGACAGCTCGGCGGCATGGGTGAGGCCAGGCGCGTGGCTGGCGTCGCGCGTGCCGGCCAGTTCCGAGGACATCGTCAGGGCCGAGGCATCGACTTCGCCAAGCAGGTCATGGCTGCGCAAGCCTTCGTAGGCGCCAAGCAACTTGCGCACTTCGGGTGGCGCGTCGTGTCGCGCCGCGGTTTCGCCGGCCATCATGTGCGAGTAGAACTCCGGCGGACGGCGCACGGTCTGGCAGGCGTTGTTGACGATGAAGTCCAGGCGCTCGCGGTTGGCCAGCAGTTCGCGGCAGAACGCCTCGACGCTCGGCGTGTGGCGAAGATCGAGGCCGAAGATCTCCAACCGATCCGACCACTCGGAGAAATCCGGCTCGGCGGCGTAGCGCGCGGCCGAATCACGCGGGAAACGCGTGGTCACGATCAGCTGGGCGCCGGCGCGCAGCAGTTTCAGGCCCGCCTGGTAACCGATCTTGACCCGGCCGCCGGTGAGCAGCGCCACGCGGCCGCGCAGGTCGGCGGTCTCGGTGCGCTTGCGGAAATTCAGCTCGGCGCAGGTCGGGCACAGCTGGTCGTAGAAGTGATGGATGCGCGAATACTTTTCCTTGCACACATAGCAGTGCCGCGGCTCGATCGACTCGCGCGCGTCGCTGTCGCCGGCAAGATCCTCCGGAACGAAGTTCTCCGGCGGAAAGATATTCGGCGTGGTGAACACCGGCCGGCGGCGCAGGGCGCGGATGCCGGTGTTGTTCAGCACCGCCTCGGCGCGTTCGATCAAGGCGGCATTGCGTTCGCGCTCGGCCGCCTTCAGCCGCTGCCGGCGCAGCGCTGGATCGGGGTGGTACACGCGCGCCACGGCCTGTTGCAGCCGGTGCCGCTCGGGGGTCGGCAGCTGGTCGAGCAGGCTGGTGTCATTGGCCACGGCCTCCAGCAGTTCGGTGGTCGCGCGCAGTTTTTCCAGCAACGCCGGGTCGGCGTCGGCGCCGAGGGGCGCAGATTCAGGTTTGTCGGTCATGCCGCCATTATCGCCTGAACCATCACGCGCCATCGCGGTCGATTCGACTAAGCTGCTTGATTACGCTGGAAGTGACCCTCGCCGACCGTGACTGGACTGAGTTTCGACAACGCCTTCATCCGCGAGCTGCCCGGCGACCCGGAGCAGGGGTCGCGCGTGCGCCAGGTTCCCGGCGCCGCCTTTTCCCACGTGCAGCCGACGCCGGTGGCTCAGCCGCGGCTGATCGCCCATTCAGCGGAGGTGGCGGCCTTGCTGGGCCTCTCCGAGGATTTCATCGCCTCGCCGGAGTTCGCCCAGGTGTTCGGCGGCAACCAGCTGATCGAGGGCATGCAGCCCTACGCCGCCAACTATGGTGGCCACCAGTTCGGCAACTGGGCCGGGCAATTGGGCGACGGCCGGGCGATCACCCTGGGCGAGACCATCAATGCCGCCGGCCAGCGCTGGGAGCTGCAGCTCAAGGGCGCCGGGCCGACCCCATATTCGCGCAGCGCCGACGGCCGCGCCGTGCTGCGCTCGTCGATCCGGGAATTCCTGTGCTCGGAGGCGATGCACCACCTGGGCGTGCCGACCACGCGCGCGCTGAGCCTGGTCGCGACTGGCGACTCGGTGCAGCGGGACATGTTCTACGACGGACATCCGCGCTTCGAGCCAGGCGCGATCGTCTGCCGCGTCGCGCCGTCGTTCATTCGGTTCGGGAATTTCGAACTGCCCGCAGCGCGCGGCGAAGTCGGGCTTCTGGGAAAACTGGTGGATTTCACCATCCAGCGTGACTTCCCCGAGTTGGAGGGAAATGGCGCCGCGCTGCGCGAGGAATGGTTCCGGCAGGTGTGCGAGCGCACCGCGACGATGGTCGCGCACTGGATGCGGGTCGGCTTCGTGCATGGCGTGATGAACACCGACAACATGTCCATCCTCGGGCTGACCATCGACTACGGCCCTTACGGCTGGGTCGACAACTTCGACGCCGACTGGACGCCGAACACCACCGATCGCGAGCGTCGCCGCTATCGCTTCGGCCAGCAGCCGCAAGTCGCCTTCTGGAATCTCAGCCGCCTGGCGGGCGCACTGGCGCCGCTGTTCCCCTCGGTCGAGCCCTTGCAGGCGGGACTGCAGCACTACGCGCAAACCTTCGCGCGCGCCGATCGGGAGAATTGCGCGGCCAAGCTTGGCTTGCTCGAGTGCACGGATGACGACCTGCAACTGCTGCAATCACTGCACGAGCTGATGCAGTCGGCCGAAGTGGACATGACCTTGTTCTTCCGCGGCCTGGCCGACATCGACCTCGAGCAGCCGCGATTGACCGCCGTGCGCACGGCCTTCTACGACGAAGAAAAACTGCATCGATTCGAACCGGATTTCCTGGCCTGGCTTGGGCGCTACGCTGACCGTGCGCGCAGCGACGCCTTGCCGCCCGGCGAGCGGCGGGCGCGAATGAACGCGGTCAACCCGCGCTACGTCATGCGCAATTACCTGGCGCAACAGGCGATCGATCGCGCCGAACAGGGCGATGACGCCGGCATCCACGACCTGCTCGAGGTCATGCGCCGCCCCTATGACGAGCAGCCCGGGCGCGAGGCCTTCGCCGGCCGCCGCCCCGACTGGGCCCGCGACCGCGCCGGCTGCTCGATGCTTTCCTGCAGCTCCTAGGGCGTCCGGAAGGGCCGCCCGGGCCGCGCGCTGATACAATGCGCGGCCCTGTTCCACCCTTTTCCGCAGGTTTCGCCATGTCCGTGCCCAGCCCCGCCCTGCCCTCGGTGTCGCTCGACCGGGACTACACCCTCGACGACAAGTACACGCCGCAGCGAGGGCCGGATCTACCTGTCCGGCGTGCAGGCGCTGGTGCGGCTGCCGCTCATGCAGCAGATGCGCGACCGCGCCGCCGCGCTGAACACGGCCGGCTTCATTTCCGGCTACCGCGGCTCGCCGCTGGGCGGTTTCGACCTGGAACTGTGGAAGGCCAAGAAGCACCTGGCCGCGTCCAACATCGAGTTCACGCCCGGCCTCAACGAAGACCTCGGCGCGACCATGGTCTGGGGCACGCAGCAGACCAATCTGTTCGATGGCGCGAAATACGACGGCGTGTTCTCCATGTGGTACGGCAAGGGTCCGGGCGTCGACCGCTGCGGCGACGTGTTCAAGCACGGCAATGCCGCCGGCACCTCGCGCCTACGGCGGCGTGCTGGCGCTGGCTGCCGACGACCACGCCTGCCGCTCGCTCGACCCTGCCGCACGGCTCCGAGCTGGAGTTCGTGTCGCGCGATGATGCCGGTGCTCAACCCGGCCGGCGTGCAGGACATCCTCGACATGGGCCTGCTCGGCTGGGCGATGTCGCGCTTCACCGGGCGCTGGGTCGGCTTCAAGACCATCGCCGAAACGGTGGAGTCCTCGGCCTCGGTCAACGTCAATCCGCACCAGCTCGACATCATCACTGCCGGACGACTTCCAGATGCCGTCGGGCGGCCTCAACATCCGCTGGCCGGATCCGCCGCTCGACCAGGAAATGCGCTTGCACCACTACGCGGTGCACGCCGCGCATCGCGTTCGCGCGCGCCAACCGCCTCGACAAGACCGTCTTCGATTCGCCGCAAGGCGCGTCTGGGCATCGTCACCACCGGCAAGAGCTACCTGGATGTGCTGCAGGCGCTGGAATACCTCGGCATCGAGCCACAAGGCCGCCGAGGACATCGGCATCCGCGTCTACAAGGTCGGCATGACCTGGCCGCTGGAGCCGGAGGGCATCCGCGAATTCGCGCGCGGCCTGGAAGACATCATCGTGGTCGAGGAGAAGCGCAGCTTCATCGAATCGCAGATGAAGGAATACATGTACAACTGGGACTACGACGCGCCGCCCGAGCATCGTCGGCAAGTACGACGAGAGCCGGCGAATGGATCCTGCCCAGCACCAACGAACTCACCCCGGCGCGATCGCGCCGGTGATCGCCAAGCGCCTGTCGCGCTTCTTCACCATCCGACACGATCAACGACCGCCTGACGTTTCATCGACCGCCAAGGAAAAGGAACTGGCCCTGCCGCGCGCCGACTTCCCGCGCGCCGCGCATTACTGCTCGGGCTGCCCGCACAACACCTCCACCGTGGTGCCGGAAGGCTCGCGCGCGCTCGGCGGCATCGGTTGCCATTACATGGTCACCTGGATGGACCGCAACACCGACACCTTCACCCAGATGGGCGGCGAAGGCGCGACCTGGTGCGGGCAGGCGCCGTTCACCAACGAAAAGCACGTGTTCCAGAACCTCGGCGACGGCACCTATTTCCATTCCGGCTCGCTGGCGATCCGCCAGGCGATCGCGGCCAAGGTCAACATCACCTACAAGATCCTCTACAACGACGCGGTCGCGATGACCGGCGGCCAGCCGGTGGACGGCACGCTCACCGTGCCCGACATCGCCCACCAGGTGCGCAGCGAAGGCGTGCAGACCATCGTCGTGCTGTCGCGACGACATCGAAAAGTGGTCGGAGCCGCGAGATGTTCCCCGAGCGGCGTGGAATTCTTCGACCGCGACGAGCTCGATGCCGTGTCGAAGCGCCTGCGCGAGACGCCCGGCACCACCGTGCTGATCTACGACCAGACCTGCGCGGCCGAAAAGCGCCGCCGGCGCAAGCGCGGCAAGATGGTCGATCCGGCCAAGCGCACCATCATCAACCCGGCGGTCTGCGAAGGCTGCGGCGACTGCGGCGTGAAGTCCAACTGCGTGTCGGTCCTGCCGCTGGAAACCGAGTTCGGCCGCAAGCGCGAGATCGACCAGAGCAACTGCAACAAGGATTTCTCCTGCGTGCAAGGGCTTCTGCCCGAGCTTCGTCACCGTGCACGGCGGCGGCCTGAAGAAGAAGCAAGCCGAGCGACGCCGAGCGTGGACTTCGACGCGCTGCCGATGCCGCGCCTTCAAGTCCGACCTGGACCGAGCCCTGGAACATCCTGATCACCGGCATCGGCGGCACCGGCGTGGTCACCATCGGCGCGCTGCTCGGCATGGCCGCGCACCTGGAGAACAAGGGCGGCAGCGTGCTCGACCAGACCGGCCTGGCGCAGAAGGGCGGCGCGGTCACCACCCATGTGCGCATCGCCAAGACGCCGGACGACATCCACGCCGTGCGCATCGCCGCCGGCGAAGCCGACCTGGTGCTGGGCTGCGACATGGTAGTGGTCAACGATTACTGGGCGCTGTCGAAGATCCGCGCCGACCGCAGCCACGTCGTGCTCAACACCTACGAGGCGATGCCGGGCACCTTCACCCGCAACACCGACATGCAGTTCCCGGCCACGGACATCATCGCCGCCGGTGCGACCGGCGCTCGGCGGCGTGCGCAGCCGTGCAGGTGGTCGACGCCACCGAACTCGCGCTGGCGCTGATGGGCGACGCCATCGCCACCAACCTGTTCATGCTCGGCTACGCCTGGCAGAAGGGCCTGGTGCCGGTGTCGTTCGAGGCGCTCGATGCGCGCGATCGAACTCAACGGCGCCGCGGTGGAGATGAACCAGCAAGGCCTTCGCCTGGGGCCGCATGGCCGCGCACGACATCGGCTGTCGTGCAAGCCGCGGCCGGCAGCGGCGCCGCAACCGCCGCGACTTCGTCGAACGGCGTCCGCCACCGACGCCGCCGTTCGTCGGCGACGGCAAGCTCTCGCACACGCTGGACGAAACCATCGCGATGCGCCGCAAGTTCCTCACCGACTACCAGGACGCCGCCTACGCCAAGCAGTACACCGACTTCGTCGCCAAGGTGCGCGCCAGCGAAGCAGCCAAGCGCACGCCCGGCATTCACCGGCTTGTCCGAAGCGGTCGCCCGCTACGCCGTTCAAGCTGATGGCCTACAAGGACGAATACGAAGTCGCGCGCCTGTACAGCAGCCGGCGATTTCTGAAAGCAGGTCGCGCGAGACCTTCGACGGCGACTTCAAGCTGCACCTCAACCTCGCCCCGCCGCTGTTCGCCAAGCGCGACGCCGACGGCCACCTGGTCAAGCAGCGAATACGGTCCCTGGATCTTCACCGCGTTCAAGCTGCTCAAGCGCCTGAAGTTCCTGCGCGGCACCGCCTTCGATGTGTTCGGCAAGACCGAGGAGCGCAGGATGGAGCGCGCAGCTGATCGCCGACTACTCGCACGACGATCGACGAACGCTGGTCGCCGAGCCTCTCGCTCGGCAACCACGCGCTGGCGGTGCGAGATCGCCGCGCGTGCCCGGAACACATCCGCGGCTTCGGCCACGTCAAGGAAGCGCAGTTGCACGCGGCCAAGACGAAGGAAGCCGAACTGCTGGCGCAGTGGCGCAATCCCTTGCACCTGGAACAGGCCGCCTGAATGGCTTTTTTTCAACCTCGACCATCACCGAAAAACCCCGATGAAACGAACTCTGTGCACTGCCTGATCGCCACCTTGATCGCCTCCCCGGCTTATGCGGCCGAAGCGACTGACGCCGACAGCCCCGGCGGCACGGTCCCAGGCGGCTGTGCTGGCGGGCGTGGATCGCGGCTCGATTGATGGGACCGTCCGCGCACAGGACGATTTTTTTCACTACTCGCAGGGCGAATGGCTCAAGACGGTGGAGATCCCGGCCGACCGCTCCGATTGGGGCGTATTCCGGATCGCCTCCGAAAACGTCGAGGAGCAACTGCGTTCGATCATCGAGGAGGCGGAACAGCCCGGGAGTCATGCCCGTGGTTCGAGCGAACAGAAGGTGGGCGACTTCTACGCCAGCTTCATGGACGAGGCCGGGCGCGATGCGCTCGGCCTGACTCCGCTGAAAGCCGAGCTGGCAAGCATCGCCGCGATCACCGACAAGCGAGCCATCGCCGCCCAGATCGCGCAGGCTCGATCGGATCGGCGTCGTCGTTCCGCTGGGGATGTTCATCCACCAGGACAACAGAACTCGCACCCAGTACGTGGTCGGAGATCGCCCAATCCGGCCTGGGCCTGCCCAACCGCGACTACTACCTCGAGCTCGGCGACGCCAAGATGGCCGACACGCGCGCCAAGTACCAGCTCCACCTGGAAAAATTGCTGGCGCTGGCAGGCCATGAAAACGCCGCCGCCGAAGCCGCGCAGATTCTTGCGCTGGAAACTGAATTGGCGAGGGTGCAATGGACCAACGTCGCCAACCGCGACCCGGTCGCCACCTACAACAAGCTCAGCCTCGCCCAACTGGCGACAACCGCGCCCGGCCTGGACTGGTCCGCCTATCTGTCGACGGCGGGCCTGGCCGGCAAGATCGATTCGCTGATCGTCAGCCAGCCAAGCTTCCTCTCGGGTTTCGACGCCATCGTGCAGAAGACGCCGTTGCCGGTGCTGAAGGCGTATTTCGAAACCCGCCTGCTCAGCGAATTCGCGCCCTATCTGTCGCAGCCGTTCGTCGCCGAAGGGTTCGCCTTCACCGGCAAGGTGCTGACCGGCGCGGAAGTCGACCGACCCCTGCAGAAGCGCGCCATCACCGCGGTCAACGGCGACCTGGGCGAAGTGGTCGGCAAGATCTACGTGGCAAGGTTCTTCCCGGAGCAGCGCAAGCAGCAAGTGCAGGCCATGGCGCAGAACTTCCTGGCCGCCTTCAAGGACAGCATCGAGACGCTGGACTGGATGACGCCCGCCACCCAGCAGCAAGCTCAGATCAAGTTGTCCAAGGTCAAGGTCAAGATCGGCTATCCGGACAAGTGGCGCGACTACTCGGCGCTGACCATCGCGCGCGACGACCTGGTGGGCAACCTGATCGGCGCCCGCCAGTTCGACCACGAATACGAAGTCGGCAAGCTCGGCAAGCCGATCGATCGCGACGAGTGGGGCATGACGCCGCAGACGGTCAACGCCTACTACAACCCGGAAATGAACGAGGTGGTGTTCCCCGCGGCGCGCCTGCAATCGCCCTTGTACGATGTCGACGCCGAGCCGGCCTTCAATTATGGTTCGGTCGGCATTTCGATCGGGCATGAGATCAGCCATGCCTTCGACGACCAGGGCGCGCAGTACGATGGCGACGGCAACCTGCGCAACTGGTGGACGCCGGAAGACGGCAAGCTGTTCGCCGCGAAAGGCAAGCTGCTCGTCGCCCAGTACGACGGCTACAGCCCGTTGCCGGGCTATACCATCAACGGCGAGCTGACCCTGGGCGAGAATATCGCCGACAACGCCGGCGCCATCATGGCGCTGCGCGCCTATCGAAAGTCCCTGGCGGGCAAGCCGGCGCCCGTGATCGATGGATGGACCGCCGAGCAACGCTTCTTCTTCGGCGTGGCGACGGCGCGGCGAAGCAAGGTGCGCGAGCCGAGGCTGATCGCGCAGCTCAAGTCCGATCCGCATTCGCCGTCCGAATTCCGCGTCAACGGCGCCTTGCGAAACCATCCGGCGTTCTACGAAGCCTTTTGGCTCAAGCCCGGCGATGGCATGTACCTGGCGCCTGAGCAGCGTGTGCTGATCTGGTAAGGGCTTCGACCTGACCGGGCGCGGCGAGTGGAACGCTCGCCGCCCGCGGCCGGATCGAGCAACCTGGTTTCAGGGCCGGTCTTCGTCATCCGGCGGGCCGTCCTCGCCGCGCGGCGGCCGGCCGTCGCGGCGGTGCTCGCCGCGCCTGCCATGGTCCCGCCGATGCTCTTTCTCCCACGCCTGCAGCTTGGCGTACTGTTCCGGGCTGAGCACCTTGGCGATGCGGGCATCGTACTGGGCGTCGATTTCGTCGCGCTTGCGGCGCATTTGCTCCAGTTGCTCGCGCATCTGCTCGCGCTCCGCCCGCATCGCTTCGTGGCGTTGCTTGAGCAAATCCTCCAGCGCCTCGCGCTGCTTGGGCTGCAGGGCGAGCGCCTTGGCGATTTCGTCCATCGGCGGACCGCGGCGGGCTTCCGGCGGCGGCCGGTCCGACTGTTGCTGGCCCGAGCGGGCAGCAGCGGTTGGCGGCGGCGTGTTCTGCGCCTGGGCGCAGGCCGTGGTGGTCAGCAGGAGCGCCAGCAGCAGCGGGCGCGAAATGGGTCGAATCATGGGGGGTCTCCTCGGTATTGGCCGTTGCTTCCGGCAACTGCAGGCTAGGCCGCAAGTGCGCAGTGAGCGTGCAGCAATCGTGGAGATTCGATGGAGCCGGCGGGCGCCCGGTTCTGTTTGACCGGCAATGCGGCTAAGGTGCGCTGGAGCATCCCCCGACCGCCCCGAACCGCACAGCCACAGCCCATGCGCCTCAAACTCTGGCACCGCCTGGCCATCGCCTTCGCCGCACTGAGCATCGCGGCCTTGCTGGCGTTCGCCTGGCTGCAGCAGAAGAGCCTGCAGAATGGGTTCCTGGATTACGTCAATCGCCTGAGCCTGGAGCGCCTGGCCGAGCCCGCGCAGCACTTGGGCGAGCAGTACGCGCGATACGGCGGCTGGGGCTTCGCGCAGGGCAACGAACGCGCGCTGCTGAGGGCCTTGGGCCTGACCCGCGCCGGAATGGAAAGACGATGCGCGGCCGCGGCGCGGTGAAGACGAGCCGCCACCGCGCGACGAGTCATTCCCTCCGCCGCCGCGCGAATTCGGCGAGCGACCGCTGCGCGAGCAACGCCGCCGCGAACTCTGCAGGCGCTCGCCGCACGGCGCCCGGCATCGCCGCTCGACCTTGCCCAACGCCTGCTCCTGCTCGACGCCGACGGCAACGTGGTCGAACGGCAATCCTGCCGTGCCGCGCGATTCGCCCTCGATCGTCATCCGCAGCCAAGGGCGAGCGGTCGGCACCTTGCTGCTGCAACCCTTGCCGCGGCTGAGTGGTGGCATCGAGATGGCGTTCGCCCGCGACCAACTCAAGCACGCTGCAGTCGCGGCGCTGTTGGTGCTGATAGGCGCGTTGCTGGCGTCACTGGCGCTGGCGCGCTGGCTGCTCGCTCCGATCCGCGAACTGAGCCGGGGCACGCAGGCATTGGCCGCTGGCGATTACTCCACGCGCCTGCCCTCGACCCGCACCGACGAATTCGGCGCGCTGTCGGCCGACTTCAACCGGCTGGCCAGTGCGCTCGACGAGAACCAGCGCTCGCGTCGGCAGTGGGGCGCCGACATCGCCCACGAATTGCGCACGCCGATCAGCATCCTGCATGGCGAGATCCAGGCGCTGCAGGATGGCGTGCGCCAGCCCGGCCCGGAGACGCTGGCCTCGTTGCAGGCCGAGTGCACGCGCCTGGCGGCGCTGGTCGAGGACCTCTATGACCTGTCGCTGTCCGATGCCGGCGCGCTGTCCTATCGTTTCGAAACGCTCGACCTGGCGGAGTTGTTGCGCGAAGCCGTGGCCGCGCAGGAAATCACGATGCACGAAGCCGGCCTCGAGCTCAGCCTGGCGCTGCCTTCGACATTGCCGATGTCGGTTCGCGGCGATCGCCAGCGGCTCGCGCAACTGTTCGGCAACCTGCTCGGCAACGCGCGTCGCTATACCGACGCGCCAGGGCGCGTGCGGATGGAAGTGGCGCGCGAAGCCGCGTCATGGCGAATCACCATCGACGACACCGCGCCGGGCGTACCGGCCGAAGCACTCGAGCGCGTGTTCGATCGCCTGTATCGGGTCGAGCCCTCGCGCAGCCGGGCCTTCGGCGGCGCCGGGCTGGGCCTGTCGATCTGCCGCAACATCGTCGATGCCCACGGCGGCCGGATCGATGCCAGCGCATCGCCGCTGGGCGGACTTCGCATCAGCGTGCTGTTGCCGGCGGCGCAGGCCTGAGATGGACGCGACGACGCGCCTGCTGGTGGTCGAGGACGAACCCAAGCTGGCCGCGCTGATGCGCGATTACCTGCAGGCCTCCGGTTACCACGTGGACGTCCTCGACAACGGCAACGATGTCGCGGCGCATGTGCGCGAACACGCGCCGGCGCTGGTGCTGCTCGACCTGATGCTGCCCGGCCAGGACGGCCTGAGCGTGTGCCGCGAACTGCGCGCCTTCAGCGAGGTGCCGATCGTGATGGTGACCGCGCGCGTCGAGGAGATCGATCGCCTGCTCGGCCTGGAGCTCGGCGCCGACGATTACATCTGCAAGCCGTTCAGCCCGCGCGAAGTGGTGGCTCGCGTGAAAGCCGTCCTTCGCCGCGCGCGCAACGCGACCGGCGAAGCCACCGGCCTCGCCACTGCAGCTGGATGACGAACGCATGCAGGCCCGTTTGCATGGCGTGCGCCTGGAGCTGACGCCGGTGGAATACCGCCTGCTGCGTGCGCTGGCCGCCAAGCCCGGCCGCGTGCTCTCGCGCGCGCGACTGATCGACGCCCTCTACCTGGATCACCGCGTGGTCAGCGACCGCACGGTGGACAGCCACGTCAAGAACCTGCGGCGCAAGATCGCCGAGGCCAATGCCGGCGTCGATCCGATCGCTTCGGTGTACGGGCTGGGCTACTCGCTCGACTGGTAGCCGCAGGCGTCGGCCTCTGGACACGCGCGGGTGCGTGTCCGAGACTGCGCGGGAGGCCTCATGCCTCTGCCAAGGGCCGCCATGGCGTTCGTCGACGAACTGAAACAGCGCAAGGTCTTCCGCGTGGCAGTCGCCTACCTGGTGGCCGCGTGGCTCGGCGTGCAGGTCGCCTCGATCGCGTTGCCCGCCTTCGAAGCGCCCGGCTGGGTGCTGCGCGTGCTGATCCTGATCATCGCGCTGGGCTTCCCGCTGGCATTGATCCTTACCTGGGCGATCGACCTGACCCCCGACGGTCCGCGTTTCAGCCCGGGTGGCACAGGCCGCAAGCGGATGTTCGCGATCAGCGCCGGTCTCGGCGTGCTCGCCTTCGGTTGGTATTTCCTCGGCCAGCCAGCCTGGCGCGGGGGCAAGCCCGATGCGGCGAATGCCGCAGCGACCTCCCCGTCCGCCGCGTCGGCAAGGCGCGCCGTTGAAAAGACGGCAGCGAGCGAGCGCTCGATCGCGGTGCTGCCCTTCGTCAACATGAGCGGCGACCCGGCCAACGACTATTTCTCCGACGGCCTGGCCGAGACCACGCTGGACATGCTGGCCCAGGTTCACGACCTGAAGGTCATCGCGCGCACCTCCTCATTCGCCTTCAAGGGCAAGGCCATCGACATGCGCGAAATCGGCCGCGCGCTCGATGCCGCGCACCTGCTCGAGGGCAGCGTGCAGCAGGCCGGCAATACCGTGCGCATCACCGCGCAGTTGATCCGAGCCCGCGACGGCACCCATCTGTGGTCGCACCGCTACGATCGCGAACTGACCGACGTGTTCAAAATCCAGGATGAAATTGCCGGCGAGGTGGTGAAGGCATTGCAGTTGGCGTTGCCGGCGGCCGAGCAGAAGCGGCTCACCGGCAAGCGCACCGAAAATGTCGCCGCCTACCAGGAATACCTGCACGGCAACGCGTTGCTGCCCAATCGTCGAATGCCGGAGATGCGCAAGGCGCTGGCGCATTTCGAACGGGCCATCGCCCTGGATCCCGGCTACGCCGCTGCCTACTCGGCGGCGGGCATGACCTTGGCCCTGCTCCGCAATTACGGCGGCGAACTCAGCGCCGACGAAGCGAATCGGCGCCTGCGCTATTCCGAACAGGCGTTGAAGCTTGACCCCGGACTCGGGGAAGCCTATGCCACGCGCGCTGCGCTGCGCGAGCACCAACTCGACTTGAAAGGCGCCGAGGAAGACTACCGGCGGGCGATCGAGCTGTCGCCCAACTTCGCTACCGGTTTGCAATGGTATGCGAAGTTTCTGATCAACCAGCTCGGGGAAACCGGCCGCGCGCTTCCCTTCATCGAGCGGGCGGCCGAACTCGACCCGCTGTCGCCGGTGATCCGCAACGAATTGGCCACCGTCCTGGCCACCTCCGGGCAATTTGATCGGGCCCTGCCCTGAATTCCGAGCTTGTGCGTACGCACCCGGACCTATGCAGGGGCCTATCAGTTGCGTGCTCGCCTGTTCGAGTCAAGGGCGACCTGGTCCAGACATTGCGTGCCTGGGACAATTTGAGTCGAATCGATCCGGAAGCGGTGCGCGTGCAGATCGGACGTTGCGACACGCTCGCGCGCTTTGGCGCACTGACTGAAGCACTCGCATGCGCGGACCAGATCGACCGTCGCTTGGGCAGCGAGCAGGCCACGCTGAGCTTGCGCGCGGTGCTCAGCCAGGCCTCGGGTGACAACGACCGCGCCTTGGCGCTGCTCGCGCGTCAACAGCCTCCTGATCCCTGGAACCAGATCGAACTGCTGCTGGCGACCAACCACCCGGCAGACGCCATGCTGATTCTGCAGCAGGTCGACCCGGGCCTGTTCATCCAGCCAGTGCCGAAGCTGGAGTCGAACTATTCGTGGGACGCCATAGCCGCGGGAGCGTCCTTGATTGGCACCGGAGCAACGGCCCAGGGCCGCGACCTGTTGCAGCGCGCGATGCAGGCCAACACGAAGCATCCCATCGTGCAAATGCAATTCGGCCGCGGCTGGAACGACGCGATGGCATGGTCGCTGCTCGGCGATCAGGATCGGGCCTGCGCAAGCCTTCGCGAAGCAGTCGCCGCCGGATACACCTTGAATATCGAAGGGCTCGACCACTATGCCTTCCTGAAACCCTTGCATGCACAACCCTGCTACCAGCAGGCGCTGGCGCCGGCGCGGGCCAGGAACGCCGCGCAGATCGCGGCGGCGCGCAAGGCCGGTTTGCTCTAGATATCCAGTTCAACCCACGTCGGCGCATGGTCGCTGGCGCCCGACAGCCCACGCACCCAGGTGTCCACGCCGGCATCGAGCAGGCGCGGCTTGAGCTTCGCGTTGAGCAACAGATGGTCGATGCGCAGGCCCGAGTTCTTCTGCCAGTGCTGCCGGAAATAATCCCAGAAGGTGTAGATGCGCTGCTTCGGATGCTTCGCACGCAACGCATCCGTCCAACCCTGCTCGAGTAACCTCTCGTAGCACTCGCGCGCCTCCGGCTGCAGCAAGGCATCCTTCGTCCACGAGCGCGGATCGTAGATATCGAAATCGGTCGGCACCACGTTGAAGTCGCCGGCCAGCACGACCGGCTTGCGCAGTTTGTGCAACGACGCCGCATGCTTGATCAGGCGTTCGAACCAGGCCAGCTTGTAATCGAATTTCGGACCTGGCTGCGGATTGCCGTTGGGCAGGTACAGGCAGGCGACGATCACGCCGTGCGCGCTCGCTTCGAGATAGCGGCTCTGCGCATCCTCGATGCCGCCCGGCAAACCGCGCCGCCGCTCGACGGGATCTTCTCCCCTGGCCAGGATCGCCACGCCGTTCGAGGATTTCTGCCCTTGCCACAACGCGCCGTAGCCGGCCTCGCGAATCGCCGCGATCGGAAACGCCTCGTCGGGCGCCTTCAACTCCTGCAGGCAGACGATGTCGGGCGATTCCTTCGCCAGCCAGGCCAGCAGGTGATCCTGCCGGGCGCGGATGCCGTTGACGTTGAAGGTGGCGAGTTTCATCGCGACCAGATTACCCCTGAACTCAGCGGCTGACGCGCAACCAGCGGCGCTCCAGCCACCACGACAGCGCGCTGGCCAGCAGCCAGCCGAGGAACCACGGCCAGCGTGGTCCCGGCACGGGAATCCGGGTCGGCGCGGTCGCACTCGCCACCGGCGACGACCAGTTGCGCGGTCGCCTCCCGCGTCGCCTGCGCCAGCAGGCCGGGCGCCTCGTCCTCGGCGCGGACGTGGAACGGCAGCGTCGCGCCACCGCTGCGCAGCAACTGCCAACCGGCGGCGCCAGGCCAGTAGGCGGCGCAATGTCTGGCGCTGGCCGCGGCCTCGATCAGCAGGGGCGTGCGCGAGCCATCGGCGGCCTCGACGCTGGCGCCCTCGGCCAGGCCGCACAACACCACGCGTTGTTGCGGCCGCGGGTCGTCGCTCGCCAGCCAGGGCAGGCGCGGGCCATGCGCGCGCGCGAGCGTGGCAAAGGCCTCGCTCCACAGCTGGCCATGCGCGTCGGATTCGCCGGCCAGCACCAGCCGATAGCTGTCGCCCAGCCACCACAGCGCCGAAGCGACCTTGCCCGACGCTGCGCCACAGCGCGAGCGGCGCGCCGGCGTCATCGCGCAACAAGGCCAGCGCGTCGGCGGCCGCCACGCGCAGCGGCTGCCGCGAAAGCAGGAGCGCGCTTTCCTGATCGGCTCCCGTCGAGGGATCGGAAGGCGCTCGCCGTGACGCATCGAACAGGCCCGGCGGAAGCGACACCGTCTGCGCGATGTTGGCGGCGTCGACGTCGAAGCCGAGTCCGGAGCAATTCGCGGCGATCGGCCGGCGACAGCGGACCGGTCACGCGCAACAGCACGCCGAGTCCCGCGCGCACCGCCTCACGCAGGGCGGCCTTGCGGCCGGCGCCGAGTTCACGCCAGGCGCGCTCGTCCAGCACCACCAGGTCGAAGCCGCGCAAGCTCGCCGCATCGATCGGAACCGGCGCATCGCCGATCGTCAGGCCCGCGCCAAGCGCGATCTGCGTATGCAGGGTCGCGCCGGCATCGAGCGCCCAGCGCCGAAGGTACTTCACTTCCGGACTCGGCCCGCCGGCCAGCACCAGCACGCGAACCGCAGCGCCCGGCGCCACCTGCAGCGGCAGCGCGACGTTCTCCACGATCTTCGCGCCTGCGTCGCGCACGCGCAGGTTGAAGCGCACATGCCCTGGCGCTGGCGCGTTGCCGCGCAAAGTGAAGCGGCCGTCCGCCGCCAGTTTCAGGCTGTCGGCCCGGCGTCCGGCCGGATCGAGCAACTCGACCGCGCCGCCGGCGACGCCCTGCACTCGCCCGGAAACCTGCCAGCGCGCACCGAGGCTTGCCTGCTGCGGCAGCCACAGCTCGACCAGGCCGCGCGGCGGCGGCGCGGCGTCGAATTCCAGCGCATGGCCGCGCGCGGTTTCGCGATCACGCGCCGACAGGCCGGCGCCGAGCACGAGCAGGCGCGAGGCTTCGGGATGCTGGCGCAGGGCGGTGCCCAGGTCCGGCACGCGGGTTACTCCTGGCAACACGGGCGCCTCCGGCAAGGCGAGCACGACCGAACCCTCGCGATGGCTGTCGATCTGCGCGGCCGTCGTGCCGGCGGTCGCCAGCACCAGGCGATCCGCCGCGCGCTCGCCCTCGGGTGGAAACAGCGCGAAGTACAACAGCACCGCCACCAGAGGTTGCAGCAGCAGCACGCCGATTCGTTGGTTGAGCGCCTGGACGCGTCCGGCCAGGCGCGCGCAGCGCAAGCAGTGCGCCCAAGGCAATGCAGTAGGATCGCGATCACATGCAGACTCATGGCATCGCCCCCGCCGACGCCGGCGATCCGGGTTGCGCCTGCAGTGCGTCCAGGTAGGCGCGGCCGGCGCGGTCCGGCTCGCGACGGCTTTCCACCTGCGGCGCGGGGGACACCAGCAAGGGCCACAGCCGCGAACGCAATCTGTTGGCGCAGTCCGTGCAGGCCGGTGCGCGGCGCAGTTCATCGACGACCGCGAACAGATCCAGCGCATCGGGCAGGCCCGACTCGTGCGCACGCAGCCAGTTCTCGAATGCATCGAGCTCGGCCGCGACCGGAGCGGCCCGCCCGTCATCGAGCGCCCGCCACAACTGCAACACCGGCGAGGCATCGACCTGCGCCGATGTCAGCCCATCGCGGCGACTCTGCAAGCCGGCGCGGTCGCCGCCGAGGCGACGGCTCTCGTCGATCGGCGGCAGCTCCAGTCCAACCCGCGCCAGGTAGATTCGGCTGGCTTGCTGCACCTGCTTGATGAAACGAAGCGCGCGGTATTCATACGGCAAGGCCTGGTCGGGATGACCCTGGCGCAGATGCAACTCGGCCTGCCACATTTCATCGAGCGCCGACTTGAGCAGCACTCGCGTTTCCGGGTCGAGCAGGGTCGCGGCCTCGGGCTGGTCATGCGTGTGGCCGTATTCCTTGAGCACGGAACCGGCATCGCCGGTGACCGCCGGCTTTTCTGCATGCGCCAGCGCCGGCATGATCGTCGTGCTCATCGGCCGGCGCGGCGGCGACGGCCTTGTCGCCATCGCCGGTGGCTGGTGGCGCCTTCGGGCCGCCCTCGGATTCCTCGCCGAGGAACTGCCCATAGCGCAGCCGCAGGATGCGCTGGTCCACGCCGATTTCGTCGGAGCTCTTGATGAATTTTTCCGGCGCCAGCTTGCCGCGCTGTTTCAGCAGCGCCTCGCTGTCGATGATGATCTGCCGCTGGCTGCGGAAGTACGCAGGCAAGGTGCGCTTGACCATGCCCTCGACGCCAGTGGCTTCGGCGCCGCTCTCCGGCGGCCAGCGCAGGATGAAACTGGCGCTGCGCGTGGTCTGCGCGGTCGGCGTGCGCCGGTCGCTCACCGCCAGGCGGACGACCAGGTCGTCGCCGACGGCGAATCCAAGCCCGGCCAGGTCGAGGCTCTGGCGGTAGGTGCGCCGGCGCGCATCGCCGATGCCCGACAACTGCAGCGTGCGTGCGCTGACGGTGATGTTCTCGCCGGTGCCCTGCGCCAGGGTGATGCGCAGTTGCGCGGCGCCCAGGCCGTAATCGTCGCTGGCCTCGAAGGCGAGCGCCCAACGCGCCTGCTTGCCCTCGAGCACCGTCAGGCTGCGGTCCGGCTCGATCACGCGGACTTGCGGCGGCTGGTCGCGGACCACATCGATGCGATGCAATTGCCGGCCGGGGACCGGCCGCGTCGATCCCAGCGACAGGCGATACAGCGCGGGCCTGCTGAGCTGCCGGCTCGCCGCCCAGTCCTCGCCGACCCGCCGGAGCGGCAGGCGCGTTCCGTCATGGAACACCAGCTCCGCGCTGTCCGGCTGCGGCGCGAAGCGCAGCGTCCAGCGAAGCATCGATCCTTCGGGCACCTTCACCTGCAAGGTGGATTCCTTTCGCGCCGCCAACCCGGTGTAGGCAGGCGGCTGGATATCGATGCGCTGGGCAACCAGCTGCACGTCGCCGATCCTTTCCGCCGGCTGGGCGACGCTGTGCGTGGTGGGCGCAACCTGCGACGGCGACGGCCGCCACCACAGCGCAGCGAACGCCACGATCATCGCCAGCAGCGCATTGCGGGCAATGTTGCCAAGCGGCCAGCGCGGACGCAGGTCCGGCGCGGGATCCGATTCGATGCGACGCGTGAGCCGCAGCTGCTGCAGGCGCGCCAGGGGCGGCAGCGTGTCGGCATGGGCGAACAACAGCGCGGCGCTGTCTTCCAGGTCAGGGCGCTGCGCGTCGAGCGCGCGCGACAGCCATTGCGCATCGATGGCATTGGCGAAGCGCATCGCGAAGGCAATCGCCGCGCCAGCCAGCATCGCCGGCAGCAGCCAGGCGACGCCGCCGTGCCAGCGCCATGCCAGCACGCAGGCCACCAGCAACCACGGCAAGGCAAATGCAAACGCCATGCCGATGCGCCGCCGCTGCACCGCGAGCTTGAGCTGCTGCAAGCGCATCGCGGCCGTCATGGCTCACGCCCACGTCGGGCCGAGCTGGCGAACCAGCGCTCGAGCACGAACAATCCCGCTGCCAGCAGCGCCAGCCAGGCATCCATCGGCTTCGGTGTTTCCGGAAACCGCGGTCCGCCGGGCAAGGGCTTGAGCGCCTGCGAATACGCACGCTGAGGCAGCGGTGGCGGTGGCTCCAGGGCGGCGCGCAATTCCTGTGGGAATTGCGGCGCAAGCAGCGAGGGGAAGGTCCCGGGCAGCAGGGCTTGGCTCAGCACGATGATGCGACCCTTGCCCAGCGCCGCGGCGCTTGCCAGGGGATCGCCATTCGCATCGCGCCAGCCGACGACGCCGTGCACACCCGCGGGCAAGACGACGCGTTCGTCGAGCAAGGCCACGCCGCCGCTTTCGATCCAGGCACGGATGGCCGGCGGCAATTCGCCCGGCGCCAGCCAGGCAAGCCAGCGCGCATCGGCGGGCAAGGGCTGCGACGTCGGCCCGACCTCGATGGCATCGGGCGTGGACTCGCTCGCAGGTGAAGGCGACGCAGCGTCACCAGCCGGCGTGGCGGACGCACGCCAGGCCATCGCCGAAGCGCGCAGGTAGCGCACGGATGCCGCGCGATCGGCGCCATGGCGGACAAAGAGTTTCGGCGGCATGGGCGCCGAAGCGGCCTCCGCGGCACCGTCGATTTCCCAGCCACCGCCTCGCCATCGGCCACCGTTCGCCAATCGACGCGGCGCGCCAGGCGGGGTCGCTCGCCATCGAGCCCATCCACCTGTCCGGGCACGATGACGGTCACTGCGGTGTTGACCGGCAAGCGCGCATCGATCTCGCGCAGCAAGCTCGCCAGCGGTTGCCGGCCCGCCGGTGGCGCGGATTCGATGGGCGGAAATCCTGTCGCAAGCCAGCGCCACGTGGCCCCGGTCGAGGGCAACTGCTTGCGCGCCACGCCGACGTCCACGCCCGGCGCAACCAGCACCCAGGGCGTGCCGCCTTGCGCGCCGAACAACACCGGCCGGGCAAACAACAGCGCGACCGAAGCGACCAGCAACAAGCGCAGCAACAACAGCCACCATTCCTCGAGCCGCAACTGCCGGCGCGGCCGCAAGCGCGCGGACAGCCAGCGCAGGGCCGCGAAGTCGGTCGGCCGCGATTCGGATTGCCGGTCCAGGTGCAGCAGCAGCGGCAACAGCAACGCGGCCAGTGCGGCCAGGCCGATCGGCAGCAGCAGCCCCAGGCTCATGCGGATTCCGGCGTGGCCCGCCCGGCGCGCGCCGGGAACAGGCGGCGCAACGGTGCGTCCAGCGGCTGGTCGAGGAAGTATTCGGCATGGCGAATGCCGCTGGTCGCCAATCGCGCGGCCAGCGCCACGCGCGCCGCCTTGAATCGCTCGACGAAGTCGGCGCGGACCGCGGCGCCGTCGGCGAGCAACTCGGCGCCGGTTTCCCGATCGATGAAACGGCGGCCGCCCTGGAACGGAAAATCGCGTTCCTCGGCGGTCAATATCTGCACGCAGAAAACATCGCGCCGCGCCGCCGCCAGTCGCACGATCAGGGAGATCGCGCCATCGTCGAAACCATCGCTGAGCAATACCGCCAGGTCGCCGGCGCCGATCCGTTCCCAGACCGGGCGCAGTTGCGCCTCCGAGGGCCATAGCCCATGCGCGCGCAACTGGCGCAGCTCCAAGCAGGCAACGATCGCGATGGCGCGGGCCGCTTCCCGCCGCAACCATCTTCAAACCATCGCCGCCCACCACCAGCAAGCCAAAACGATCGCCCTGGCGCAGCGCCAGTTCGATCAGGCAAGCCGCGAGCGAACGCGCCGCGTCGAGCCGCGACCAACCCGGTCGCGCCGCGTCTTCCTGCGCCATGGATGCCGTCGCATCGATCAACAGCCACGCCGTCATCGGGCTATCGCGTTCGGCCTCGCGCACGAAGAACTTGTCCGAGCGCGCGTACAAGCTTCCAGTCGATCTGGCGCAATTCATCGCCCGGCTCATAGGCGCGGTACTGCGCGAACTCCAGGCCCGCACCGCGGCTGCGGCTGTGATGCTGGCCGAAGCCCTGCCCTCCGAGCGCGCGTCGCGAGGCCAGGCGGAATTCGCCCAGGCGTGCGCGTACTTCCGCGGGGATCAGCTCGGGCGTCGCCACTGGCGCGCTCAGGCGCCCGGGAAGGGCACGCCGCGCAACAGCGCCGCCACCACGTCGTCCGCGTTGCGGCCTTCGGCCTCGGCGGTGAACGAGAGCAGCAGGCGATGGCGCAGCACCGGCGCGGCCAGCGCGATCACGTCCTCGCGGGTCGCGGCGAAGCGCCCGTGCAGCAAGGCGCGCGCCTTCGAGGCCAGCACCAGCGATTGACCGGCGCGCGGACCGGCGCCCCAGCGCACCCATTGCTTCACTTCCACCGGCGCATCGGCGAAGGGCCGGCTGGAGCGCACCAGCCGGTTGATCCAGGTCAGCAGGTCATCGCCGACATGCACCTCGCGCACCAGCGACTGCAAGCGGAGCACCGCCTCGCCCGCCATCACTTCCGGCACCTTCGCGGCGCGCACGCCGGTGGTGCTGAGCAGGATGTCGCGTTCCTCGTTCTCACTCGGGTAGTCGACGCGGATGTGCAGCAGGAAACGATCGAGCTGGGCTTCCGGCAGCGGATAGGTGCCGGCCTGCTCGAGCGGATTCTGCGTGGCCAGCACGAAGAACGGCTCGGGCAGCGCATGGGTGACGCCGGCATAGCTGACGGTGTGTTCCTGCATGGCCTCGAGCAAGGCGGCCTGCGTCTTCGGCGGCGTGCGGTTGAGTTCATCGGCCAGCAACAGGTTGGTGAACACTGGCCCTGGCTGGAACTTGAAATGGCGCTTGCCGGTGCCGTGGTCCTCTTCGAGGATCTCGGTGCCCAGGATGTCGGAGGGCATCAGGTCGGGCGTGAACTGGATGCGCCGGAACTGCAGCGCCAGCGCCTGCCCGAGCGAGCGCACCAGCAAGGTCTTGCCCAGCCCCGGCACGCCTTCCAGCAGGCAATGGCCGCCGGCCAGCAGGCCGATCAGCAATTGTTCGACCACCGCCTCCTGGCCGACGATGGCCTGGGCGATGGCGGCGCGCAGCGTGGACAGCTGCGCGACCTGGGCGGTGACTTCGGCTTCGCTGATCGGTGAACTCATGTGTGTGCCTTCAATTCGTCATCGCATACATGACGATGTTGACCGCGAACTTGGTGTTGTCCTCGGCCAGGAAGCGCTTGTTGCGCCAGTCGTAATCCCACTCGCAGCCATAATCCTTGTTGCTGTACAGCAAGCCCAGCCGGCCGTCGATCTCGATGCCGCGCAGGTAATCATGCACGAGATCGTCGCCCCAGCCGTTCAATTCGAATCCGGTCGCCGGCGGTCCGTCGAAGGAGAAGAAGCTCTTGTAGATCCGATGATTGGCGGGCAACTTCTTCAACGCGCCCTTGCCGAAGATCGACAGCATCTCCGCCTCGAAGGAAGTCGCGAACAACCCGTCGATGTCGTGGTTGCAATCGTCCACCAGCACGAAGCCGCCGTTGCGCACATAGCGCTCGAAATTGCGCCGCTCCTCGGGATTGAACTCGACCAGCTTGTGCCCGGCCAGGTAGCAGAACGGCGCAGCCAGCATGCGCGGATCGGCCAGGGCCAGCACGTGTTCCTTCGGATCCACGCGCAGGCTGGTGTAATCGATCAGCGAGGTGATCAGGTTGGCCGGCATGCGCTGGTCCACGTCCCAGTCGCCGGAGTCGTACATCAGCCGGGTGAACCAGAAGTCGTAGTCGGCGCGGGCCGCGCGCACGCCGCGCGGCAGCAGCGCCATCGCGGCGCCGCCGAGCATCAGCCGCAGGAATTGCGCACGATCCATCGCCTGCCATTGACCTTGCGGGAGCGGCCGGGCCGCTCCCGCGTCTGTATTACACCGCGTCCGAGAGCGAGGTGAAGGTGAAATCGCGCAGCTTCATCGGCGGGATCATCATCGCGTAGCTGGACTCGTCGCCGGCGATGCGCATCGGCTTGCCCAGTTCCTCGATGTTGTTGAGCATGATCACCGGCGATTCGTTGAAGCGGAAATTCTTCACCGCGTGCTTGATCTCGCCGTTCTCGATGTAGAAGGTGCCGTCGCGGGTCAGGCCGGTCAGCAACACCGTCTGCGGATCGACCATGCGGATGTACCAGGTACGGGTCACCAGGATGCCCTTCTGGGTGCCCTTGATCAGCTCGGCGGTGCTCTTGGTGCCGCCGGCCATCAGCAGGTTGCCCGGATCGGCCACCATCGGCTTGCCCTGCTTCTGCGCCCAGTAGCGCGAATAGTTCAGGTGCTCGACCTTGCCGTTGTTGATGATCGCGTGCTTCTTGCGCGGAATGCCGTCGCCGTCCCACGGGAAGGCGGGCGCGTCGGTGCTCCACGGGTCGGCGATGATGCTCACCCGCGGATCGAACACCTGCTCGCCGATGCGATTGCCGCCGCCTTTCTTGGACAGGAAGCTGCGGCCCTCGTCGGCCTGGCGGGCATCGAAGCCGAACATCATGAACGAGATCAGGCCCGCGGCCGCGGCCGGCTCCAGGATCACCGTGTACTTGCCCGGCTCCAGCGCCTTGGCGTCGGCCGAACCCTTGGCCTTCTGGATCGCGATCTGGATATCGTCCTTGGCGTTGAACTTGTCCGAGTCCTCGTAATTGCTGGTCACCCAGCCCGAGCCCTTGCCGTCTTCGGTGCGCACCGTGCAGGTGTAGTTGATGTCGGTGCTGGTCTGGTAGCCGAAATTGCCCTTGCTGTTGAGGAAGGCGGAAAATCCGGCGCTGTCGGCGAGAAAGCCGGCCGCGATCAGCTTGTCGGCCTTGCACGGCACGATCGAATCGGAAGCCACCTGGGCGCGATATTCCGGGGTGATGTCGGCGGTGGACTGCGAGTAGGTCGGCGTCGGCACGTAGGTCTGCGGACCCAGCTCCGGCATGTATTCCTCGTTTTCCGGCGCCAGTCGCGCCAGGTCCTCGGCGCGCCGGACCACGCGCTCGAGCGAGGCGTCGTCGAACTCGTTGATGGTGGCGACGCCGGAGCGCTTTCCGAATGCCACCTGCACCGCCAGGCTGGTGTCGCTGACGATGCCGCTGGTGGACACGTTGTTGAGCGCGAAGCGGATGTTGCCGGCGATCGAACCGTTCAGGCTGGCGTTGCATTCGTCGGCGACCGACAGCTTGACGACTTTCTCGAGCAGTGCGCGCGCTTCGGCTTCAGTGAAGATCTTCATTATCGATAACTCCTTCGCTATGCCGAATCAGCCGAGGCTGCGGGCGGTGCTGATGACATTGACGCCGTTGAAGCGCGCCGTGCTGGAAAAATGCGAAACCGCCGACGACTGCCCGGGCTGGCCCTTGCCGTCGAAGAAGGAACCGCCGAGCCGGTAGTCGCGCTCGTCGCAGACCCCGACGCAGGAATTCCAGAACTCCGGCGTGCGGATCTGGTAGGCCACGTCCTCGAGCATCTGGCCGATCTTGCCGTCCTTGATCTCATAGAACAGCTGGCCGCCGAACTGCGCGTTGTAGCGCTGCTGGTCGATCGAGAAGGAGCCGTCGCCGATGATGTAGATGCCGTTCTCGACGTCCTTGACCATGTCGGCCACGCTCAGCGGCGTGGTGCCCGCGGCCAGCGAGACGTTGGCCATGCGCTGGAACTGCACGCTCGACCAGGAGTCGGCGTAGCAGCAACCGTGCGAGGCGTTCTTCGCCGAGCAGGTGCACCTGGTCGCGGATCGCCTGGTAGTTGACCAGGGTGCCGTCCTTGATCAGGTCCCAGCGCTTGGTCTTGACGCCCTCGTCGTCATAGCCGACGCAGCCCAGGCTGCCCTTCTGCGTCTTGTCGGCGAAGATGGTCACCTTGTCGCTGCCGTACTTGAAGTGCGACTTGAGCTTGTCCATCGTGGCGAAGCTGGTGCCGGCGTAGTTGGCTTCGTAGCCGAGCACGCGGTCGAGTTCCAGCGGATGGCCGACCGATTCATGGATGGTCAGCCACAGGTGCGAGGGGTCGAGCACCAGGTCGTACTTGCCCGGCTTGACCGACGGCGCCTTCAACTTCTCGCGCGCCTGCCTGGCGGCCGCGATCGCGTCCTCGACCATGTCGTAGGAGGTCGAATAGTTGACCACGCCGTTCGGCGCAACCACCTTGCCCGACGCGCTGCCGTCCAGGTATTCGTAGCCCATGCCCATCGGGCAGGACAGGCCGTCGCGGCTGCGGAACTTGCCGCTGGCCTTGTCGATCGCGGTCACCGACATCGGCGCCCAGATCCGGTGGATGTCCTGGTCGATGTAGGAGCCATCGGTGGAGGCGAAATATTTCTGCTCGTTGACCAGGAACAAGGTCGAGTCGACGTAGTCGGCGCCGGCCTTGATCGCGGCGGCGTTGACGCTGAGCAGCAGCTCGGCTTTTTCCTTGATCGGCACCGCCATCGCGTTCTTCACGATCGGCGTCTGCCACGACACCTCGCCCACGCCCGGCGTCGGCGCCAGGATCACCGGCGCGGTCTGCGCCTTCGAGTTGGCCTTGGCGATCGCGGTCGCCTGGCGCGCGGCCGCGGCCACGCCCGCGGTCGACATGTCGCTGGTGGCGCAGAAGCCCCAGGTGCCGTTGGCGATCACCCGGATGCCAACGCCCATCGACTCGGTGTTGACCACGTTCTGCACCTTGTCTTCGCGGGTCACCACGAACTGGCGAAGGTAGCGACCGATGCGGACATCGCAATAGGTCGCGCCGGCGCCGGTGGCGGCGGTCAGCGCGGTATCGGCGATGGCCTTCTTCAGGCCCACGTCCATCGTGCTGACCAGATTCTCGGCGGCGATCGCGCGGCCAAATCCGGGGAGCATCAGGCCGGTGAGGCCGATGCCTGTGTACTTCATGAAATCACGTCTTTCCATTGCGACTCTCCACCGGAATGGCTGGCCGGCCCTGAACCAGCGGGCCGGAGCGAAAAAAGGGAATCCAGCGCGGACTGTGCCGAGCCGGGGGAAGGAGCGTCAAGTGACGAATGGCAGGGTAGGCTGCCGACCCGGCAAGGGCATCATGTCCGTCGGCACCCAACCCGTTGGCCAGATGCGCAAAGCCCTGCTCCCCGTCATCACCGTCGCCGCCCTCGCCTTCACGGCCGGCGCGCAGGGCGTGGGCCCTGCAACGGCTCCCGATGCGCCGAAGATGCTTGAACTGGAAACGGTCACCGTCGTGGCCGGCGTCCAGACCGGCCCGAGCCTGTGGAAGGTGTCCAAGGGCGAGCACCTGCTCTGGATCCTGGGCACGGTGGCGCCGGTTCCCAAAAGGATGGAGTGGGTTTCGCCGCAGGCCGATGCCGCCCTGGCCAGCGCGCAGGAGCTGATCGGCGCACCCGGTTTCGCCGCCAACATGGGCGTGGGCAGCATGTTCAAGGCCGCCTTCGCCATGCCCACCATCATGAAGGCGCGCCGGAACCCGGGCGACAAGACCCTGCGCGAGGTGTTGCCGGCCGACCTCTACGCGCGCTGGCTGCCGCTCAAGGCGCTGTACCTGGGCGACGACGATGCGGTCGAGAAGTGGCGGCCGATCTTCGCCGCCGGCGAGCTGTACCAGGCCGCGCTCAAGCGCACCGGCCTGGAGTTCGGCAACGGCACCGACAAGCGCATCGACGACCTGGCCGACAAGTACAAGCTCAAGCGCACCCCGACGGTGATTCGCACCGAGATCAAGGACCCGAAAGGCCTGGCGAAATCCTTCGCCCGCGCCGACGTGGACGACGTGGCCTGTTTTCGCAGCCTGCTCGATCGCCTGGAAGTGGATGTCGCCAGCGCGGCGGAGATGGCCAATGCCTGGGCCGTGGGCGACATTCCCGAGCTGGCGCGGCTGTCGCGGCGGGTCAGCGTGACGCCATGCTACGAGGCCATGGCCAGGACCGAAGCGATGCGCTCGCTGGGCGCGGACAATGCCAAGGAACGTTCCCGGGTGCTGTGGCTGCAGGCGGTGGACGCCGCGCTGGGCAACAACCCGGTCACCTTCGCCACGCTGCCGGTCAGCGAGTTGCTCGAGCCCGACGGCCTGCTCACGCGGCTGCAGTCGAAAGGCTACGTGATCGAAGCGCCGGAATAATCTTCCGGCCTCAGCCCAGGCTGCGCGCCGTGTTGATCACGCTCATGCCGTTGAAGCGGGCCGTGCTCGCGCCGTGCGAGACCGCCGACACCTGGCCGGGCTGGCCCTTGCCGTCGAAGAAGGTGCCGCCGATGCGATAGTCGCGTTCGTCGCAAACCTTGGCGCAGGCATTCCAGAACTCCGGCGTGCGCATCTGGTAAGCCACGTCTTCCAGCATCCGGGTGACCTTGCCGTTCTTGATCTCGTAGAACAACTGGCCGCCGAACTGCGCGTTGTAGCGCTGCTGGTCGATCGAATACGAGCCGCGGCCCAGGAACCAGATGCCGTTCTCCACGTCCTTGATCATCTCGTCCACCGACAGCGGCGCCTTGCCCGGCGCCAGCGAAACGTTGGCCATGCGCTGGAACTGCACGCTCGACCAGGAGTCGGCGTACGAACACCCATGCGATGCGTTCTCGCCAAGCAGGTGCACCTGGTCGCGCGTGGCCTGGTAATTGACCAGCACGCCGTCCTTGATCAGGTCCCAGCGTTTGGTCTTGACGCCCTCGTCGTCGTAGCCGACCGCGCCCAGGGTGCCGGGCTGGGTCTTGTCGGCAAAGATGTTGACCTGGTCGCTGCCGTACTTGAACTTCGCATCGCGCTTGTCGAGCGTGGCGAAACTGGTGCCGGCGTAGTTGGCCTCGTAGCCGAGCACGCGATCGAGCTCCAGCGGGTGGCCGACCGACTCATGGATGGTCAGCACCAGGTGCGTGGCGTCGAGCACCAGGTCGTACTTGCCCGGCTGCACCGATGGCGCCTTCAGTTTCTCGCGGGCCTGCTCGCGCCGCGGCGGTCGCGTCCTCGACCATGTTGTAGCTGTCGCCGTAGACCACCACGCCGGCCGGCATGGCGATGCGACCGGAAGGATTGCCGTCCAGGTATTCGTAACCCATGCCCACCGGCGAGGACAGGCCGTCGCGGCTGCGGAACTTGCCGCTGGCCTTGTCGATCGCCGTCGCCGTCATCGGCGCCCAGATCCGGTGGATGTCCTGGTCGATGTAGGAGCCATCGGTGGAGGCGAAATATTTCTGTTCGTTGACCACGAACATCCGGGAACTGGCGAAATCCGCGCCGGCATTCAGGGCCGCTGCATTCACGCTCAACAGCATGTCCACTTTGTCCTTGATCGGCACCGCCATCGCGTTCTTCACGATCGGCGTGCGCCAGGACACCTCGCCCAGGCCCGGCGTTGGCGCCAGGATCACCGGCGCGGTCTGCGCCTTCGAGTTGGCCTTGGCCTCGGCCACCGCCTGGCGCGCTGCAGCGGCGACGCTGGCGCTGTCCATGTCGCGGGTGGCGACGAAACCCCAGGTGCCGTTGGCGATCACCCGGATGCCGATGCCCACCGATTCGGTGTTGCTCACGTTCTGCACGACCGCCTCGCGGGTGATCACCGACTGGCTCAGGTAGCGGCCGATGCGCACGTCGCAATAAGTCGCGCCCGCGGCGGTGGCGGCGGCCAGCGCGGTGTCGGCGATGGCCTTCTTCAGGCCCACGTCCAGGGTGCTGACCAGATTCTCGGCGGCGATCGCGCGGCCGAAGACGGGGAGCATCAGGCCGGTGAGGCCGATGCCGCCGTATTGCATGAACTCACGCCTGCGCATCGCGATTCTCTCCCAGGATGGCGGGACTGTGCCGAGCCGGCGTCCTTGGCGTCAAGTGCGGCAGGTCACCCCTCAGCGAATGCCGTCACGCCCGTCACGCGCCTGGCGGAATTTGGCCAACGCCTTGTAGATCTTGATGCGCGCGCGGTTGAGTCCGCCGAGCGGCGCGTGTTCGGGCAAGGCGTGGCCCGGGGAGAATTCCAGTTGCTCGGCCAGTTCGGCGCGTTGCTTGTTGCGAAACTTCTGGACCGGGATGTGCAGCGTCGCCACTTTCACGAACGGCGACTTGCGCTCGTCCCAGCGCGGCGCGGCGTCTTCGATCGGCATGTCGTCCTTGCGCAGCTGCACGCAGAAATCAAAGCTGGCGACGTGGCCGGACAAGTGCGCCTGCATCGCATCGGCCAGGTAGTCCTCGCCCAGCTTGGCCGGCTTGCGACTGCGGTAGGTCGAGGTCGGTCGCAGCGAATACTTCACCGCGCGACCCTTGCCGAACAGATACGGCGTGGTGCTCCAGTAGCGGATGTCCAGTGGCGAGGCAGGATTGCCGCGCAAGCCCAGCAGGCCCAGCAGGACGCCGGCCTGGCCGGTGACCGCCAGTTTGGCGGCCAGCAATAGCGGCGAGCTTTCGATGGCGTAATAGACCGCATCGCGAAACAGGGCGATGGTGCCCAGCGGCATCACCGGCGAACTCAAAAGGATGAAGTCCTGGCCGAGCGATTTGCCGGCGGCGACGCCCTTGCCGCGCGGCGCCATCAGCTTGATCGCGATGCCGCGGGCATCGGGAACCGCGTCGGACTGGATCTTCCCGCTGGAATTGGAGAACCGAACCCAGCAATCGAAGCGGCGCGCCTGCGCGAACAGTCCGACCCGCAATGCCTCGGGCAGGCCGGGCTCGATCCGGAAGCTGCCGCGCAGCAAGCCCAGGGTCTTGGGATGGGCGTCGCGTCGCGTCTGTCCGCGGGCGTAGTCGCGGCCCATCTTGCGGCGCAGGATGGCCGTCATCTCGGCGACCATCGCCGCTTCGTTGGGTTCGCGTGTTTCGAGTGGGCTGAGCATATGCGACCCTAGCACTCCCCAACCCGTTCCCGGTGAGCCGCGCATGAACCGCCAATCGTCAACCGCCAGACCGTCGCCACGCGGCATCGCCCGCGCGGTCTTCGCCGCACTGCTGGTTGCCCCCCTGGTCGGCGCGTGCCAGCAACCCACCGTGGCCACCTCCAGCCAGGACGAGGCGCCGCCGGCCGTGGCCGCGCCCGGCACGGAGACAACGCCCGCGCCCACCACCACGCCCGCGCCAAACGCGCCCAGCCCCGCCGGCACCGGCGATCTGCTGCAACTCGGCCTCGGCCAGTCCGCCGAGATCGGGCCCGCCACCACGTTGCGCTTCGACCGCATCGTCAGCGACAGTCGTTGCCCGGCCGACGTGCAATGCGTCTGGGCAGGCGAGGTTCGGGTCGCCCTCACGCTCAAATCGCCGGCAGGATCGGCCGAGTTCGAATTGGCCGGAGCGACCGCGAACAGCACGACCGTGCAATCGTTCCAGATCGACATGGCCGATTTCGGACCCTGCCAGTCGGCGCCTTCGAAGGCCGCACCCGCGGCTGAGTGCGTCTCCTTGCGGATCACCGAAGCCGCCGAACAGTAATCCGCTGTAGGCTAATCGCTCCAAAAATCCCGGCCGGCCGCGCATGACTGACTTGCTCAAGAAATTCTTCTGGCTGGCCGTCGCGGCCGTCGCCGCGTCCTGCCTCGGCGTGCTCGCCCTGCATCGGGGCGAAACCATCAACGCCGCCTGGGTGATCGGCGCCACCATCGCCATCCAGATGATCGGCTACCGTTTCTATAGCCGCTTCATCGCCGACAAGGTGCTCGGCCTCGATGGCAGCCGGCGTACGCCGGCGGTGCGCAAGAACGACGGCCTCGATTACGTGCCGACCGATCGCACCGTGGTGTTCGGCCACCACTTCGCCGCGATCGCCGGCGCCGGTCCGCTGGTGGGCCCGGTGCTCGCCGCGCAGATGGGCTACCTGCCCGGGCTGCTGTGGTTATTGGTCGGCGTGGTGCTGGCCGGGGCGGTGCAGGACTTCATGATCCTGTTCTTCTCCTTGCGCCGCGACGGCAAATCGCTCGGCGAAATGATCCGCGCCGAGATCGGCCCCACCGCCGGCGTGCTCACCCTGATCGGCATCCTGCTGATCATGATGATCCTGCTCGCGGTGCTCGCGCTGGTGGTGGTCAAGGCGCTGGCGATCAGTCCCTGGGGCACGTTCACGGTGGCGATGACGATTCCGACGGCCCTGTTCATGGGCGTGTACATGCGCTACCTGCGGCCGGGCAAGGTGCTCGAAGTCTCGCTGATCGGACTGGTGTTGCTGCTGGCCTCGATCTTCTTCGGCGGCCAGGTCGCGAACGATCCGCACTGGGGCCCGATGTTCACCTTCGACGGCCCTATGCTGGCCTGGATGCTGATCGGCTATGGCTTCTTCGCCGCCGTGTTGCCGGTCTGGCTGCTGCTGGCGCCGCGCGATTACCTGAGCACCTTCCTGAAGATCGGCACCGTGCTGTTGCTGGCGGTTGCGATATTGCTGGCGATGCCGGACCTGCACATGCCGGCGATCACCCGCTTCGTCGACGGCACCGGCCCGGTGTTCGCCGGCAGCCTGTTCCCGTTCCTGTTCATCACCATCGCCTGCGGCGCGGTGTCCGGCTGGCATTCGCTGGTGTCCTCGGGCACCACGCCCAAGCTGCTGGCCAACGAAGCCGACGCGCGCATGATCGGCTACGGCGCGATGCTGATGGAATGCTTCGTCGCGGTCACCGCGCTGATCGCCGCCTGCGCGCTGCAACCGGGCGTGTACTTCGCGATGAACGCGCCGGCCGCGCTGATCGGCACCGACGTGCAGCAGGCCGCCGCGGCGATCAGCCAGTGGGGCTTCGTGCTGACGCCGGAAATGCTTACCCAGACCGCGCACGAGATCGGCGAGCAATCGATCCTCTCGCGCACCGGCGGCGCGCCGACGCTGGCGGTCGGCATGGCGCAGATCCTCAACCAGTTGTTCGGCGGCACCGGCATGCTGGCGTTCTGGTACCACTACGCGATCCTGTTCGAGGCCTTGTTCATCCTGACCACGATCGATGCCGGCACCCGCATCGGGCGCTTCCTGATCCAGGATCTCGCCGGCCTTGCCTGGGCGCCGCTGCGGCGCACCGATTCCTGGCCGGCCAACGTGCTGGCGACGGCACTATGCGTTTCGGCCTGGGGTTATTTCCTCTACCAGGGCGTGGTCGATCCGCTGGGCGGAATCAACACGTTGTGGCCGCTGTTCGGCATGGCCAACCAGATGCTTGCGGCGATGGCGATGAGCTTCGCCTGCGTGTGCCTGGTGAAGATGAAGCGTGAACGCTACCTGTGGATCCCCCTGCTGCCCACGGTCTGGCTGGTGATCTGCACGCTCGCCGCCGGCTGGATGAAATTGTTCAGCCCGGACCTGCGCATCGGCTTCCTCGCGCACGCGCAATCATTCCGCGACGCCCTCGCCAGCGGCACCGTGAAGGCGCCGGCGAAATCGCTCGAGGAAATGCAGCGCGTGATCCAGAACGACTATGTCAATGCGGCGATGACCGTCGCCTTGATGGCGCTGGTGGTCGCGCTGGTGTTCCTGGCCGCGCGCGCCGCGCTGAAGGCCAGGCGCTCGCCCGGCATCACCGCGCAGGAGACGCCGTATGTGGCGGCCTGATTTCGCGCGCAAGCTTTGGCAGCGCGCCCGGCAATCGGCGCGCAGCGTGATCGGCGTACCCGACTACGACAACTACCTGCGCCACTGCGCGGAGCACCATCCCGGGCGCCCGCCGATGGACTATGCCGCCTTCTTCGCCGAGCGCCAGGCGGCGCGTTACCGCGGCACCGGCGGCCGCTGCTGCTGAAACGAAAAAGGCCGCAACGCTGACGTTGCGGCCTGCTTCAAAGCTCGCTGCCGGCCCCGCCCTTACTGGCGATGGCGGTTGCCGCCGTTGCGATAGTTGCCGCCGCGATTGTCGCTCACGCGGTAGTTGCGATCGCGATGACCGCCATCGTTGTAATCGCCTCCCTCATGGCCACCCCGGCGGTAATCGCGGTCATGGTGGTCGTGATCGTCGTAGCCGCGGTCGTAGTCGTAGCTGGAGTAGCTGAAGCTCACCGAGGGATAGCCGTTGTAATAGCCACCGCCCGGGTAATAGCCGTTGTCGTAATAGACCGGCGCACTCTCGTAATAGACCGTACCGCCGCCGTAGTAGGCGGGATCGTCGTAATAGCCGGCCTGGTCGTCGTAGTAGCCGGCGCCGTCGTCGTAATAGTAGGGCTGGCTGTCGTAGTAATAGACCGGCGGCGGCGCGTAGTAGCGCGGCGCATAGTAGCCGCCGCCGTAGTAGCCGCGATTGCCGTAATAGCCGCCATTGCCGTAGTAGCCAACGTTGCCGTAGTAGCCGCCGTTGCCGTAATAGCCGTTGCTGCTGTAGCCGATGGTGCCGCCGTAGCCGCCGTAATAGCCGCCACCGCCAAAGCCGAGCGCCACGCTGTAGCCCGACTGGCCATGCGAGCCGTTGTAGTAGCCGATGCTGATGCCATTGGCGCCAGCGGCCCCGGTCACGCCGATTGCGAGCGCGCACACGGTGGCCAGCACCGTCTTCTTGACCAGACTCGATTTTCCGTTCATGAAAGTCTCCGCGTGGGCTGTCGTCGGAATGATGATATCGCCACTATCCGACACGCGTGTGATTTATTCCCAGCCCATTCAGGAACGACTTAACTACCTGCGGGCAGCCAGCATCTCCGCCATCTTCTGATGGATCAGGTTGATCGCCTTCAGCGGGCGAAGCATTACCTTGAATTCGGTGATCCTGCCCTCGTCGTCCCAAACCATCATGTCGACGCCGTTCACTTCGATGCCGTCGATCTCGACCTTGAATTCCAGGATGGCGTCGCGGCTTCCAGTCAGTTCGCGCACGTAGCGGAAGCTTTCGTTGAAAAAGACATGGAAGGCGGCGGAAAGGTACTGGATCGTGAGCTGCTTTCCGCGCTGCGGCGTATGCACCACCGGCGAATGGAAGACCACGTCATCGGCAAGCAGTTGCTCCAGGCCGGTGATGTCGCGGCTCTGGACCAGTTGGTGCCATTCCTGCAGCGGGCTGTGGGCGACCATGGGCGACTCAGCGGCCGATGCGGATTGCTGGGCGAAGGCGCTTGGCGCCATCACCTGCCTTGGAAAGGCTCATGGGTTTCTCCCTGTTGTTCAGTTTTGAAATTCAAGTATCACACGACTTCCGGCACCCTACGGCCGGTCCCGCCGTTCATCTTCAGGGCACGGACTGAACGCCGCGTAAGGCGCTTCGCCCCATGCACGCGCGCTCCGGTCCCGGGGCGACTAGGCTTTCCACACACCAGCAATCTTGCCGGTACGGAGAAGCAACCATGGACAAGAATCGCACGGAAGGTACCAAGCACGAGATCAAGGGCGCCATCAAGGAAGTCGTCGGCAAAGTGACCGGCAACCGCTCCAAGGAAATGGCCGGTAAGCTCGAGAAGAACCTCGGCAAGGTGCAGACCAACGCCGGCGAAGCCGCCGACGAGCTGCGCGACGCGGCCGGCAAGAGCTGAACGCGACTGCTCCTGTTCGCTTGACCAGACGGCGGGGCCGGTAGCGATACCGGCCCCGCTTGTTGTCCGGCCTGGCTCAACGCCGGGTCGAGATACGATTCCGAACACCGACTCCGGTGGCGGGAAAATCACAGAACACGCCGTCCACGCCCGTCGCGAGCACGGCCAGCAATTCATCCTGCGCAGTGGCGCAAGCGGCATCCACCAGATCGTCGCGTAGCGTCCAGGCATCGACGCACAGTCCGGCGTCATGTACTTGCCTGACCAAATCAGCGCCGCCGGTCGCCAGCAGCAACTGCTTGTTCACGCCGACCCGCGCCAGCCATCGGCGATGTTCACGAACGCAGGCGGACCAGTCCTGGCCGGCATCGATCGCCAGGCAGCAAGGCAGTCCGGTCGCCTCGTGCACCCTGCGCAGCGGTTCGGGTTCGAAGCATTGCACCCAGACCCTCACGCCAGTCGGGCAAGTTCGCCACCGACTCGACGAAGCACGTCACCGGATCGACGCCATGGGCGGCGAAGTCGGCCGGATGCTTGATTTCCGGATACAGGGTGACCGGCGCGCCGCGATCGCGCGCGGCGCCCGCCGCCCATTCGATCACCGCCTGCCAGCGCGGCGCCGCGAAGCGTCCGTCGAACTCGTTTGATCGCCCGGGGAAAGGCTGCACCGCGCGCAAGCCGTCGATTTCGTCGGCGGCAAGTCGATCGCAACGCCAATCGCCGTCGCGCCGGCGTTCCCGAAAAGCTTCGCGCGACGCGATGTCCGTGCTGCGCGCCAGCCCGGCGTCGTGGCGCGCGAACAACACGCCATCCGCGCTGGGCACCAGGTCCGGCTCGATCACGTCGGCGCCTTGCTCCAGCGCCAGGGCATAGCCTTCCAGTGTGTGCTCCGGGCGCAAGCCGCTGGCGCCGCGGTGGGCGATGATCAGCGGAGGCGAACGATCGAGTGTCTTCCAAGGCATCTGCTCAGCCCGCGCCCGTGCGCCGCGGCACCGTCACCAGGGCTATGCCGCCAATCACGGCCAACGCCGGCAGCACGAAACGAATCGTCAGCGGCTCGCCGAGCCAGGCGATGCCGCCGAGCGCGGCCAATACCGGCGCGCCCAACTGGACGACAGCCGCGCTGGTCGAGCGCAGGGCCGGCAGCACCGTGTACCAGATGGCATAGCCGAGCCCGGAGGCGAGCGCGCCAGACGCAAGCGCGGCGATGACGCCCGCGGTATCGGCGGAGACCGAACCCAGCAGCCAAAGACTCAGGCCTGCGCACATCGGAATCGCGCGCAGGAAGTTGCCCGCCGTCACCCGCAGCGGATCGCCGGCGGACTGTCCGCGCACCGAATACACGCCCCATGCCGCGCCGGCGGCCAGCATCAGGCAGGCGCTGCCCAAGGGAGGCGCCGAGAGCCCGGGCAACAGCAGGCCGACCAGCCCGGCGAACGCGACCAGGATGCCTGCCTTCTGCGCGGCGCGCAGATGTTCGCCCCGCCAAAGGCCATGGCCGATCATCGTCGCCTGCACCGCGCCGAACAGCAGCAAGGCGCCGGTGGCGGTCGGCAGGCGCACGTAGGCAAACGAGAAACCAGCGGCATAGGCGAACAGCGCCAACGCCGAGAGCCAGCTGCCGCGCCCGGTTGCCGCAGCGCCGCGCGCGCGCCGAAACCAGACCAGCAAGCACAGCACCAGCGCGCCCGACACGATGCGGATCGTGGTGAAGCTGGCCGCATCGATGCCGCCGTGCCGCAACGCGGCGCGACACAGCAGCGAGTTGCCGGCGAAGGCCAGCAAGGCCAGGACTGTCAGAGTGAAAATTCGCAGTGGAGACAAGCGGGGCGCCTGGCTGGCTGCGTCAGGGTGTTACGGCCGGCTCGGGATGTTCGATCATCACGTGCGACCAGTATCTTCCGCTGGACATCACGTAGGGCAGCATCGATTTTTGCGCTTCGGTGACCTGCGATTCGTCCAGCAGGCCAAGCTCGGCGGCGGTGCGGTAGGGAAAGTGGATCGATTGCCAGCAATGCATCGGTGGCTTGGTGGTGTTGGTCGCCGCGTCGTAGGCGCTGGCCGGACCCAGGCAGCGATAGCCGGCCGTGGGCTGCTCGGGCAGCTTGATCTTGCCGGCCTTGATCTCGGCCTCGATGGTTGTGTTGACGCCGCCATGGGTGCCGACCTGGCGGCGCAACTGGAACGAACGATAGACCACCGCGATGAATTGCTCGTTGTAGCAACGCACGTCGAACTCGGCATCGCCGGGCAGGTCGGCGATGCAGACCATGCCGTTGCTGCCGCTGCGCAGCGACTCTGGCTTGCCGGCGGCGTCGAGCCTGACCACGGCGGCAGCGTCCTTCATCAAGGCGGGCAAGGGCGTGGTAGCCGTGGCGATCTCCGCTTCCGCGGCCGGCCTGTCCGCGGCGCTGCACGTGGAGCCGCAGGCAAACAGCATGGCCGATACCAGTCCGGCGTTGATGCCGGCGAGGGCATTGCGAGGCGCTGCGGTTGGCATCACGGACCTTCCAGGCGTTCAGGGCTGTGTTGCGCGGAGTCTAGCGCAATGGCGCCGGGTTCAGCGTGCCGCCAGTCGGCCGAGCGATTCCAGCGCCGCTTCCACCTGCGCAGTCAGCGGATGCCCGCAGTTGATGCGGACATGTCGGCCGAATCCGCGCGATGCGGAAAACATCGGCCCGGGTGCAATGCTGACGCCTTCGTGCATCGCCTGCCGTTGAAGCGCCAACGCGTCGGCCTGCCCGGGCAACTCGACCCAGAGAAAATAGCCGCCGCCCGGCCGGCTCACGCGCGTGCCGGCCGGGCAACAGCGGCCCAGGGCCTCGATGTATTGGTCCCGGTTATCTCGAAGCGTGGCGCGCAACGCGCGCAGATGGCGCTCGTAACTGCCCCGCTCGAGATAGCGCGCGACACCCAGTTGCACCGGAATGCAGGTCGCCAGCGACGCTGTCAATTTCTGATGGGCCACTTTCCTGGCGAAGCGTCCCGGCGCCACCCAGCCGAGGCGGTAGCCGGGGGCGAGCGTTTTCGAGAAGGAACTGCAGTGCATCACCCAGCCATCGTCGTCGAACAGCTTGGTCGGCACCGGCCGCTGGTCGCCGAAATACAGTTCGCCATAAACGTCGTCCTCGATCATCGGCAACTCGTACCGGGTGATCAGTTCGACCAGTGCGCGTTTCTTGTGCTCGTCCATCGCGCTGCCGAGTGGATTCTGGAAATTGGTCATCAGCCAGCAGGCGCGAGGCCGATGACGAACGATGGCAGCCTCCAGCGCGCCCAGGTCGACGCCCTGGCGCGGATCGGTGGCCACCTCGATCGCCCGAAGGCCCAGGCGCTCCAGGGCCTGCAGGCAGGCGTAGAAGCACGGCGACTCGACGATCACCGCGTCGCCCGGGCTGCACACCGCCGCCAGGCAAAGGTTGAGCGCCTCCATTGCGCCATTGGTGACGACGATGCCATCCACGTCGATGCGAACGCCGTCGACCAGATAGCGCAATGCGATCTGCCGACGCAGGTCCAGGTTGCCAGGCGTCAGGTCATCGACCGTGCTCCACGGGTCCAGATGCGTGGCGCTGGCCGCCAGCGCGCGACCCAATCGCTGCAACGGGAAAAGCAGCGGACTGGGAAACGCCGAGCCCAGCGGCACCACCGCGCGCGACATCGACGACTCGAGGATTTCGAAGACCAGTTCACTGATTGCCACCGGCCTGGCTTCACCGTCCGGACGCGAGGCGATGTCGGGCTCCGGCGGATGGGCGCGCACCGAGCGAGAGACGTAATACCCCGATCTCGGCCGCGCCTGGATAAGTCCCCGGGCCTCGAGCAGGTAGTAGGCCTCGAAGACGGTGGCCGGGCTCAGGTGACGGCTGGCGCTGGCCCTGCGCACCGAGGGCAGTTTCTCCCCGGGCTGGAGGATTCCCTTCTGGATTGCCGAGGCGATGTCGGCCGCGAGGGCCTCATAGCGGGTCATTAGGACAACTGATATGGTTTTCTTTCACAGATCTGATACTACGAAAACTGATATGTACGGCGCATGCTAGCAGCCTGTTCCACACCGTGCACCGGCGCCGATCCATGAATCCCCTCGTCGAAGCCAATCTGGCGCTAATCCTGTTCCTGCCCTGGTTCCTGATCCTCGGCGGGCTGTTCTGGAACTACCCGCGCTCGCCACGGAACTGGTCGCGGCGTGCCTTCGACGGCGCCGGCCTGGCGCTCGCGACGCTTGCCGCGGCGCTTGGCATGTATTGGAGCTTTTACAACGCCGACCCTTCGCACGGCGGAATGTGGCGACAGGTGCTGGCAACCTCGGTGGCCTACGGCCTGTTCCTGCTGGTGATGACAATCGCGACCGTGCTTCGCTGGAAGCTGATGGAGCCCTCCAAATGAAAACGCTGCTCGTCGTCGCCTTCCTGGCGATCATCCTCTACAACCTTGGCGCTGGCCTGTACTACCTGGTCGTGGACAAGGGCACCAGCATGCGCATGGTCAACGCATTGACCAAACGCATCGCATGGTCGGTGGTGCTGATCCTCGTGGTCGTCGCCGGAATCGCCACCGGCGTCATCGAACCGCACGGCATTCAAGCGGGTTAGGCGAAATCCGTCAGCCCACCCAGCGAATCTCCGGCGCCTTGCGCGGCACCGCCGCAGGCGCGGATTTCGGATGCCCCAGGATGATCGGCGCTGAAGGAACCCACGCTTCGGGAAGGCCGAGCAGTTTCTTTCCCTCCGGCGTATTCAGATAGGCCTGCGCGAAACCGATCCAGCAGGTGCCGAGTCCCGCGGCATGCGCGCTGAGCATCAGGTTCTCGGCGGCCAGCGCGCAGTCCTCGGCGATCCACGGTCCCTGCGCCTCCCCCGAAATCAATACCAGGACGGGCGCGTGATAGAAGATATGGAACTCCGGATCGTCGATCATCGCGCGGAAGTGTTCGGTCCTCGCGCCCTCCGGCAGGGTGGCCCGCAGGTACTGCTTGGCCTCGTCCGAGATCTTGTCGAGCACCTTCTGGTCGCGCACGACCGTGAAGGTCCACGGCTGCAGGTTGACCGCATTCGGCGCGAGCACCGCGGCCAGTATCAGGCGCTCGATCATCCGCTCATCGACTGGTTGCCTGCTGTATTCGCGGACGGAACGGCGGCCGGCGATGGCTTGATCGAGGTTCATGGGGAATTCTCCGCAGGCTGCGACAGCGCATGCCAAGCAATAGCGCGGCGGCGCCGGGCAAAGCTTGATCTTCGTCAACAAGGACGCGGGCGAGCCCGGCATGTGAAACAGCAGGCTCGTATGCAATGATCGCCAGGCCTGATCCTGAATTGAATTCCCGGGGCGTGGCGGGGGACCGGTTGTTTCAGCCGGGCCGTTGCACTCTCACGCAGCAGGGGAAAGACATGGACGACTCATCGAATGCCAGCCAGCACGACGGAACTGTCCGCCGAAGTGGTTCCGGCCGGCTTCATGCGCCGATGGGCGGCGCTGTTCCTCGACTCGCTGATCCTCGGCCTGCCGCTGGCGCTGGCGATTCTCGCGCTGGGCCTGACGACCGGTGCATACAACCCGGCAAATGATGCAGGCGCGCAGCTGTTCCAACTCCTCTACACGCTGGCCTACTTCCTGGTGGCGCCGTTCTATTTCGCCGGCCAGGAGAGTTCCCGCTACCAGGCCACGCTGGGCAAGCGCGCCCTCGGCATCAAGGTAGCCGACATGGAGGGCCGGCGGATCGGCTTCGCCAATGCGATCGGCCGCTGGTTTGCCGCGCTGCTGTCGTACCTGACGCTGTACATCGGTTTCCTGATGGCGGCCTTCACCGAGCGCAAGCGTGCCTTGCACGACTACGTCGCCGGCACCCAGGTGGTGGATCAGTGGGCCTACAGCGAATTTCCCGAACGCCAGAAGCGCGGCCTCTCGGGCTGCCGTGATCGCCTTCATGATGGCGATGTTGTGCGTTCCGATCATCGCCGATCGTCGCGGCGATCGCGATCAGCCAGTACCAGGACTACGTGATTCGCGCGCAGGTGTCCGAAGCCAGCGCCCTGGCCACTGGCGTGAAGACCGCCGTGGCCGGGCACTTCGACAAGCACGGCGACTTTCCGGCAAGCAATGAAGCGGCCGGGCTTCCACCAGCGGAGATCATCGAGGGCGCCTACGTCAGCGGGATGGACGTTGGCCGGATTCCGGGCCGGATCGAGGCGACTTTTTCATCGACCCCGCCACAACGGGCCAACGCCAGCGCTGGGCGGGACGACGCTCTATTTCACCGCGACGGTCGCCGACGGAAGCATGACCTGGCGCTGCGACAGCGAGACGATTCCGCAGAAGTTTTGCCCGACCAGCTGCGAGTGCCGGAAATAGCCGCGGCGGACGCCGATCGCGTCAGTCGTCCTCGCCGACGCGAATCACCAGCTTGCCGAAATTCCTGCCCTCGAGCAGGCCGATGAAGGCTTGCGGCGCATTCTCCAGGCCATCGACGATGTCCTCGCGATACTTGATCTTGCCAGCCGCCACCCATTCGCTCATCTGGGTGAAGAACTCGCCATAGCGTGGGCCGTAGTCGTTCCAGATGATGAAGCCCTGCATGCGGATGCGCTTTTTCAGGATCGTGCCCATCAGCAGGCCCAGGCGATCCGGTCCCGGCGGCAGCGTGGTGTCGTTGTAGTGCGCGATCAGGCCGCAGACCGGCACGCGGGCGCGCGGATTGAGCAGGGGCAGCACGGCGTTGAAGACCGCGCCGCCGACGTTCTCGAAATACACGTCGATGCCGTCCGGGCAGGCGGCGGCCAACTGCTGCTTGAGGTCGGGCGCGTGGTGGTCGAGGCAGGCGTCGAAGCCCAGTTCCTCCACCACGTAGCGGCATTTCTCGGCGCCGCCGGCGATGCCGATCGCGCGACAGCCCTTGAGCTTGGCGATCTGCCCGACCGCCGAGCCGACCGCGCCGCTGGCCGCCGCGACCACCACGGTTTCACCGGGCTGCGGCTGGCCGATATCGAGCAGGCCCATATAAGCGGTGAAGCCGGGCATGCCCAGCACGCCGAGCGCCAGCGAAGGCTTGGCCATGCTTGCATCGAGTTTGCTCAGGCCGACGCCGTCGGACAGCGCGTAGTCCTGCCAGCCGTTGAAGCCGCGCACCAAGTCGCCCGGCTTGAAGTCCGGATGCTGCGAAGCTTCGACGCGGGCGATGGTCGCACCGCCCATCACCTCGCCGATCGCCACGGGCGCGGCATAGGACGGCGCATCGCTCATGCGGCCGCGCATGTAGGGATCGAGGGACAGATAGAGATTGCGCACCAGCAACTGGCCGGTGGCGGGCGCCGGAACGCCGGAATGCTCGAGTCGGAAATTGTCCGGCGTCGGCGCGCCGACCGGGCGGGAGGCCAGGAGAACCTGGCGGTTGCTGGTCTTGCTTTGGGTAGTTGTCATCGTTCCTTGTAGCCCCTGCCGTGGTAACCGCACGTGAATTTCCGGACGCGGCCGGCTTGACCGGCGGATATCCATCATTTGCCCGGAGTTTGCTATACATGGCGCCATGAACGCGCCTTTGCACCCCTTGCGACGCACGATGCTGGTCGTGGTTCTGGCTGCGGCGGCGATCTATCTTGGCCTCTGCGCGTACCTGTTCACCCAGCAGCGTTCACTGCTGTACTTCCCGCAACCCATGATGGCCGGCGCAGAGGCAAGCACAGTGGCGCTGCCTGGGAGCAAGCCGGAAGTGCTGTTCTCCCTGCGTGAAGTGGAGGGCGCCGATGCACTGGTCTATTTCGGCGGAAACGCGGAGGACGTGTCGCGCAACCTGCCAGTGTTCTCGATCGCCTTTCCACGGCACGCGCTGTACCTGCTCCACTACCGAGGCTACGGCGGCAGCGCGGGCGAGCCTTCCGAGGACGCTTTGTTCAAGGACGCACTGGCCCTGTTCGACCTGGCCCATGCCCGGCACAGTCGGGTGATCGTGGTGGGCCGCAGTCTGGGCAGTGGCCTGGCGGTCCGCGTCGCCAGCCTCCGGCCGGCGGCGCGGCTGGTGTTGGTCACGCCGTACGACAGCATCGTGGGGATCGCCGCGGACCTGTATCCGGTCCTGCCGGTGAACTGGCTGATGCGCGACAAGTACGAATCCTGGCGCTATGCGCCAGGCGTGAGCGCACCGACCCTGATCATCGCGGCCGAGCATGACGAGGTGATTCCGCGGGAGAGCACGCAGTTGCTGTACGCGCGCTTCAGCAAAGGCGTGGCATCAATGACCGTCATCGCAGGAGCAGGCCATAACTCGGTATCGCAGGACGCCGGGTACCTGCCACTGTTCGTCGGCCATTGACGCACCCGACCCGATAGCCAGCGCTACATCGAAATCGAACCCTCGCGGAATCCGCTCGGCTCCAGCCAGACATTGACCAGCACCGGCCGACCGGCGCGCGCGAGTTCCTTGGCCCGTGCCAGCGCCGCCGGCAGCTCGTCCTGCGTGCGAACCTGGAGGCCTTCGGCGCCAAGTCCCTCGGCGACGCGATCGTAATCGGTGCGCGCGAGCACGGTGCCGACGTCGTCGCCCAGCATCTTGATCTGCTCGCGCGCGATCTGCGTCCAGCCGGCGTCGTTGCCGACCACGGCGATCACCGGAATGCCGTGCCGGACGAAGCTGTCGAATTCGACCAGGCTGAAGCCGCACGCGCCGTCGCCCCAGATCAGCCATCGCTCGGCGTCCGGGCGACTGGTCGCGGCGCCGAGCACGAAGCCCGCGCCCACGCCGAGCGTTCCGAACACGCCAGGATCGAGCCACGACAGCGGCCCGCGCGGGTGCAAGGTATAGGCCGCCGTCGCCACGAAGTCGCCACCGTCGGCGATGAAGATCGCATCGTCGTCGGCGACGCGATCGATCTCGCGAAACAGGGCCACCGGATTGACATGGCTACCGCGCATCGCCGCCGCCTGCCCGATCTCCAGCTCGCGCTCGTCCTCCCGCTTGCGCAGGGCCTGCATCCACTCGGGACGCCGCACCGGCCCGGCCAGGCGCGCGGCGAGCAACTCCAGGAAGCGGCCGACATCGCCGATGGCGCCGATGTCCGGGCGCCGGTTGAGGCGCGCCTCGCGGCCGCTTCGGTTGGCGGCGATCAGCGTCGCGCTGGATCGAACGTGATTGCCGTAGTCGAGGCGAAAATCACTTGGCACGCCGGCCAGCACCACGCAATCGGCCTCGCGCAGGGCCTTGCGCCGCTGGTGAAAGAGTTGATTCGGATGCTGGCGACCGAGCAGGCCGCGCGCCATGCCCGACAGGTATACCGGCAGGCCCAGCGCCGCTACCGCCTTGGCCACCGCGGCGGCACGCGCAGGCAGTACCAGGGCCTGGCTGCCGACCAGCAACAGCGGCCGCTCGGCGCGCAGCAGCGCGGCGGCGGCTTTTTCGACCGCCGCGCCGGCCGGTTCCGGCGGCGTGATCGCCACCACCTCGGGCAGCATCGACGACGCGGCGCCCGCGAACATCCGGTTGACGTGGCGACGCAGGTACCAGCGTTGCGCAACGGCCGGCAGTGAATTGCCGCGCGCGCTGGCGTCCTGGTACCAGCCGCGGATGGTGGCCTCGTCGTACAGCAGATCCACCGGGCATTCGATGAAGACCGGGCCGGGCACGCCATCCTGCGCCAGCGCGAAGGCATCGGCCACGGCGCGATCCAGGTCCGCCACCCGTCGCACCCGCGTGCAAGCCTTGACGTGCGGCGCCACCAGCGCGCGCTGGTCGATGTCCTGCAGCGCGCCGCGCCCCTGCAAGGCGGTGGGCGCCGCGCCGCCGATCAATATCAGCGGCGACTGCGCCAGTTGCGCGTTCTTCAGCGCAGTGATCGCGTTGCTCACCCCGGGGCCCGCGGTAACCACCGCCACGCCCGGTATGCCGGTCAGGCGCGCGCTCGCGTCGGCGGCGAACACCGCATTGACTTCGCTGCGCACGTCCACGATCCGTATTCCGCGCGCCTTGGCGGCGGCGAGGATCGGCGCGACGTGGCCGCCACACAGAGTGAATATCTGGCGCACGCCGTGCGCCGCCAGGGTGCGCGCGACGCGGTCGCCGCCAGTAATTGCGATATCTATTGCCACCTGATGTTCACTCCTGGGCCAGGAAACGCAACTGGAGACTGCGATAGTCGATCTTGCCGATGCGCGTCCTCGGCAAACTGCTGCAGAAGCGGATCTCGCGCGGACACGACCACTTGAGCAGGTGTTCGCGGCAATACGCTATCAGGGTCTGCGCGCGAAGGTCATCGTTGTCGGAGACGTCCGCGGGCACCACCCAGGCGACCACGCGCTCGATCTGTTCGCTATCGGGCACGCCGATCACGCAGGCCTCCGCGACCATCGGGTGGCGGAGCAACACGGCCTCGACCTGCGCCGGATAGACGTTGAAACCCGACGACTTGATCATCCGTTTCAGGCGCACGCTGAAATAGAAGAAGCCCTCCGCGTCCTGCCGGCCGATGTCGCCGGTGTGCAGCCACAGCCGGCCGTCGGCGTGGCGGCGCAAGGCCTGCCGCGTCGCTTCGGGATCGTCCAGGTAGCCGAGCATCACGGCCGGCCCGGCGATGCAGATCTCGCCTTCCGTGCCGACCGGCACTTCGTCCTCGCTTTCCGGCGCGCAGATGCAGGCGGACATGTCCGGAAACGGCAGGCCGATCGAGCCTTCGCGGTATTCGTCGAGCGGCATCGCCATGATGGCCGTCACCGCTTCGGTCAATCCGTAGCCTTCCAGCAGGCGCAGGTTTCCGCCGCCCTTCGCCACCAGCGCCTCGAAGCGCTCCTTGACCGGGCGCGGCAAACTGTCCGCGCCGCAGAAGGCCGCGCGCAGGAACGACAGATCGGTGTCGGCCAGGCTGTCATCGCGGGTCAAGGCCGCGAACAGCGTCGGCACGCCGACCAGGTAGGTCGGCCGCTTGCGACGAATCAGGCGGGCGACGCTGGCCGCGTCGAAGGTCGGCACCAGGATCGAGGTCGCACCGCGCATCAGGGCCGCATTCACGCACACGCCCAGGCCGAAGCCATGGAAGATCGGCAGGATCGCCAGGATCGACTCCCCGGGGCGGATATGCCCCCAACTCGTCGTCTGCAGGCCCTGCGCGATGAAGTTCCGGTTGGACAGCATGATGCCCTTGGGCAACGCCGTCGTGCCCCCGGAAAACAGGATCGCCGCCGGCTCGTCGGCGCCGCGCACGGCCGCCATCGCGGTCGCGTGCGGCGTGTCCATCAGCTCGCGCCACCAGTGCACGCGCTCGTCCGCCGGGACCGAGGCGATCTTTCGCCCCTGTCGCAACCAGAAGCCAATACGTTGCAGCGGCGGCAGGTAGTCGCCGATCCGCGCCAGCAGCAACCCGCGCAGCGCGCGCCGCGGCTTCGCCGCCACCACGTTTGGATAGAACGCATCGAGCGTGAGCACGAATTCCGCGCCGGTGGCGTCGAGGTAGTTGGCGATCTCCGTCGGCGTCGACAGCGGATGGATCAGCGCGGGGACGGCGCCAAGCTTGTTGGCTGCATAGAACGCGATCACCGCCTGCGGCGTGGTCGGCATGGCGATCAGCAGGCGGTCGTCGCGACCCAGGCCGAGCGCGGCCAACGCATCGGCGCAAACATCGATGTCGGCCAGCAACTGGCGATAGCTGCACTGGCGGTCGAAGAAATCCCAGGCAATCCCGTCCGGCTCGCGCTCCACCGCCGTGACGATCATCTGGTAGAGCGTGCGTTCCGGGTAGTCCAGGTGCGCGGGCACCGAACCGTAGTGGCGAAGCCAGGGGGCCTGGTCGTGCTCGCTGTCCATGACAGTCCGAGTCTAGGCCCGCACCCCGGGCCGCCCGCTTGATCCAGATCATGTGAAGCCGCTGCGCTGGCCGGCTGATGGCGATTGCGCTATTTTGAACGCCACTCTCCAGCGGGAACCGGCATGTCTGCATTGCGCCTGATTCAAGGCTTGATTCTCGTCGCTTGCTGGCGGCGGGCACGCTGCAAGCCAAGGCGCCGGAGGCGGCCGATCCGCTCGCCGGCACCACGCACGAGGCGGGCTTCGTCGATGTCTATCGCGACGCCAACCGGGGCAAGGTGCTGATCGGCGTGCACGATCTCGACCAGCCGTTCCTGCTGGTGACCTCGCTGCCGGGCGGACTGGGCTCCAACGACGTCGGCCTGGACCGCGGCCAGCTCGGCAAGCAGTACATCGCGCGCTTCCGTCGCGTTGGCGAGCGCCTGCTGCTGATCGCCGACAACATGCATTACGTGGCCAATTCCAGCGACGCCGACGAGCAGCGTTCCGCCGTGGACGCCTTCACCACCTCCGTGCTGTGGGCCGGCCCGATCGTGAAGCGCGCGGCGCAACCCGGCGAACCGCCGATGGTGCTGGTGGACATCGCGCCCTACCTGGCCGGCGATCGCCACGGAATCGCCATCTCCCTGGCCGGTCGCGACGGCAAGGCAAGCTATCGCGTGGATGCCGAACGCAGCGTGGCGCTGCCCGAGGCCGCGCGCAGTTTTCCCGACAACAGCGAATTCGAGGCGCTGCTCACCTTCAGCCGGCGACGGCAAGGACGAGCAGGCCAACCAGGTCGCGGTCGATCCGACCTCGCTCAGCCTGCGCCAGCACGTCAGCTTCGTGCGCCTGCCGCCGCCCGGCTTCACCCCGCGCGCCTACCATCCGGGATCGGGCGGATTGAGCACCAGCCGATCGATTTCGCGCAGCCGCTCGGCAAATCGCTCGACGTGCGCTGGCAACCGCGCTTCCGCCTGCAGACTCGATCGCCGGCGCGCCAGGTGATCAAGCCGATCGTGTTCTACCTGGACCGCGGCACGCCCGAACCGATCCGCTCGGCGCTGCTCGACGGCGCGCGCTGGTGGGCGAAGGCGTTCGAACAGGCCGGCTTCACCGATGCTTTCCGGGTCGAGCTGCTGCCCGAGGGCGTCGACCCGATGGACATCCGCTACAACATCATCACCTGGACCCACCGCGACACCCGCGGCTGGTCGTATGGCAACGCCATCATCGATCCGCGCACCGGCGAAATCATCAAGGGCGCGGTCAACCTGGGCTCGCAACGCGTGCGCCAGGACATCCTGATCGCCGAGGCGCTGCTGGCGCCCTATGACAAACGCCAATGCCAGCGCGCTGGCCGACCAGGCGCAGCAGATGGCGCTGGCGCGCCTGCGGCAGTTGGCCGCGCATGAAGTCGGCCATGCGCTGGGCTTCGCCCACAACTTCGCCGCCAGCCGCAATGGCAACGGTTCGGTGATGGACTATCCGTATCCGCTGATCGACCTGGACAGCAAGGGCGCGCCGAGCGTGGCCAACGCCTATGGCGTCGGCGTCGGCGGCTGGGACGTGTTCCTGGTCCGCCATGCCTACGGCCAACTTCAGCGACGAGAAGCGCCGGGCTGGCCGCAGCTGCGCGCGCAGATCCGCGCGGCGGGCTACCAATACGTGAGCGATCCCGACGCGCGCGGCGCGGGTCGACGCCAATGCCGCCGGCGTGCTCTGGGATCTTCGGCGCCGATCCGCTGGCGGCCTTCGACAAGGTGATGCGCGCCCGCGACTACGCGCTGGCGCACTTCAGCCGCGGCGTGCTGCCGCCGGCGCGGCAACAGGGCGAGTTCGAGGCGCGACTGGTGCCGGTCTACCTGCTGCACCGCTACCAGACCGACGCCGTCGCCCGCCTGCTCGGCGGCGCCAGCTATCGCTACGGCCTGGCCGCGGACAATGTCGCCGGCGCCACGCCGGTCGATGCGAGGACGCAGCTGGCCGCGCGCCAGCGACTGCTCGGCACGCTCAGCGCGCAGACGCTGGCGTTGCCCGATTCGGTGCTCGGCCTGATGACGCCACCGTCGACGGACTACGAACGCGACCGCGAATATTTCGCCACCCGCGCCAAGCCCCTGTTCGATCCGCTCGGCGCCGCCGATGCGGCCGCCTCGATGACGCTGCAGCTGATGCTGTCGCCGCCGCGGCTGCAACGCCTGCTGCTGCAACGCGGGCAGGATCCGGCGCTGCCCGGCGTGCGCGATACCGTCGCCGCGCTGCTGGCCGCGACCTGGCAAGCCCCGCCGAACACAAATCGCGAAGCGGCGCTGGTGCAACGCAGCGTCAACTGGGTGGTGCTCGATGCGCTGATGGGAAGCCTGGACAGCGGCAACTTGCATCCGGCGGTCGAGAGCGAGATTCGCGCGAGCCTGGAATCGTTCCGGCAATGGGCAGGCGCTCGCGCCGCGACGGACAGAACCTGGCCAGCGCGGCGGATCGGATCCGGCGTTATCTGGCCGATCCGTTCGGTGAAGCTGCGTCCGCTGCCGCCGGTTCCGCCCGGAGCACCCATCTGAGCGCGTGACGTCCCGTCCAGAGTTGGTGCGGGGCCCGGCACAACGCTCGAGCCGGATCGACCTGCCGCCGACGTCAGTGCGCGCCGATCTGATCGATTACCACGGCCGTTCCAAGCGATTAGCCGGACACTGGTGATACGAGCCCCACCACATCCGGGTGGACGCCGGGGGTAGGGGCTATTGATGAAGCGGGCCATGGATGGCCACCAGAGCGGCCGCGTTCAAACAGGATGTTTTCTACTGCGGGCATCAATAGCCCCTCCCCGGCGGCCGCGCACAACTTCTGGACAGCTCAACTTCTGGACAGCTGAGACTTGTCGACCGACCGAACCCAAAGCACGCCTCCGGCGCCCGGCCGCCGGTTTCGCATCGCCTCGAAGCCGGAGATGACGTCGAACAGTTCCTCGTCGATGCCGCTCTGGCGCAAGCGGTGGAATGTGCCGTTGCAGGTCCTCCAGCAGTTCGTCGATGTTCTTGTCGGCGCGCTGCATGGCGGCGAGGCGGCTCGCGTTCTCGCTGGCCAGCGACTCGGCGCAGGCGCGGAACAGCGAGACGAACAGATACTCGCGGATGAGCGCGCGCAAGGTCGCGTCGCCGCCGCCCAGGACCTCGGGCAGGTTCTCGCGTCGGCCAGGGAAGCTCGGCCAGCTCGCGCCGCCAGGCTTCGTCCAGCGGCAGCAGGCGCTGGCTGACGGGCGCATAGACCGCACCGGACGTCGGACGGTTGTAGAACAGATGCAGCTCGGCGATCTTCCCCGGCTCGCAGCGCGTCTCGCTCTCCACGCAGGATCTGCCCGACCAGCGGGGTGATGGCCCGCACCGAGTTCGGCACGGCGAAGACTGCCCGCCAGCGGCAGGCCGGCGTCCGCCAGGCGGGCATGGACGCGCTCGCCGACGGCCCAGACCCGGGCTCTGCCGGGCAGAGCCGCCAGGCCTTCACCGCATATTCGACCACCACGTCGTTGAACTGGCCCACCAGTCCCTGGTCCGAACCGAACACCACGGCGCCGATCGCGTCCGCATCGTTGCGCTCGCCTTGCCGTCATCGGGCGTTCGGCCGGCCCGCTCTGCCGCAGGCAGACGCCCAGGCCCAGTTCCACGGTCCGGTAGTAGTCGGCCAGCGCGCGCACCGACTTCTCGTACTGGCCGATGCTCGACGCGGCCAGCGCCTTCATGGTGCGCACCACGGATTGGAGATCGCCGGCGCTGCCGATCTTGCGGCGCAGGCTGGCGGTGGTGTCGCTCATGACTCTGGCCTCCGCTTGGCATGGGGTTTCCGGCCCGGGCTGGAACCGGCGAGCGCCTGGCGGGCGATCTGCGATGATCGTCTTCGCGATCCGCGTCGCTCAATTCGTCGGCGGTCTCGAATCGCGCGCTCACCTCGTTCGGGATGCTCTGCCGCCGCCTCCCGCACGGCCTGCTCGGCATCCGTCATCCGCTCGAGCGGCACGCGCGTCGAAGAGTCCGCGGTCAACGCCAGCAGCACGGCGATTTGCGCGGGCACGGACACCGGCGCGAATTCCGGCTGCTTCAGGCAGGCGCGGATGCGCCGCCCATGCTCGATGATCTTGCGCGTGTCTTCATCCAGCCGGGCGCCGAAGCGGGCAAAGGTCTCCAGTTCCTCGAACTGCGCGTAGGCGAGCTTGAGATCGCCCGCCACCGCGCGATAGGCCGCACGCTGCGCCTTGCCGCCGACGCGCGAAACCGATTTGCCGACATCGACCGCCGGCAGCACGCCCAGCTCGAACAGCGACGGCGACAGGTAGATCTGCCCGTCGGTGATCGAGATCAGGTTGGTCGGGATGTAGGCGGAGATGTTCTGCGCCTCGGTCTCGATGATCGGCAGCGCGGTCAGCGAGCCGCCGCCGAGCTCCTGGCGCAGGTGCGTCGCGCGTTCCAGCAGGCGCGAGTGGATGTAGAAGATGTCGCCGGGAAAGGCCTCGCGGCCGGGCGGGCGGCGCAGCAGCAGGGACAGCTCGCGATAGGCGCGCGCATGATGGGTGAGGTCGTCGTAGACGATCAGCACGTCGCGGCCCGGCTTCCATGAAATGCTCGGCGATGCTGGTCGCGGCGTAGGGCGCGATGTAGGCGAGGCCCGGCGGATCGTTGCCCTCGGTCACGACCACCACGGTGTAGTCCATCGCGCCCTTTTCGCGCAGGCTCGGCGATCGCCTTGGCCACGGCCGGACGCGCGCTGGCCGATGGCGCAATAGACGCACAGCACATCCTGGCCGCGCTGGTTGAGGATGGTGTCGATCGCGATGGCGGTCTTGCCGGTCTGGCGGTCGCCGAGGATCAGCTCGCGCTGGCCGCGCCCGATCGGGATCAGCGCATCGATGACCTTGATGCCGGTCTGCAAGGGCACGGTGACCGGCGCGCGGTCCATGATGTGCGCGGCGCGGCCGTTCGATCGGCAGGCGCTCGCCGGCGACCACCGGCCCCTGGCCGTCGAGCGGCCGGCCCAGCGGGTCGATGACGCGGCCCAGCAGGCCTCGCCCACCGGCACGTCCATCACCCGGCCGGTGCGCTCGACCTCGTCGCCGGCGTGCAACTGCCAGTAGTCGCCGAGCAGCACGACGCCGATCTCGTCCGCATCGACGTTGAAGGCGATGCCGATACACATCGCCGGGAAATTCGACCAGCTCCTCGAAGCCGACGCCGGGCAGGCCGGAGACCTTGGCGATGCCGGTGGAGACGCTGGTGATCGTGCCGACCTCCCGCGGCATGCAGATTGCGGCTGCGAAGGCCTCGCGCGCCTGGCTCGATGCCGGCGAATGCGCTGGTCGAAAACGCTCCTGCAGGTCCGTCAGCGGCGTTCCATGGTTCTTGGCGCTTCGTTCCGCCTTGGGCTGCAGTGCCCGGCTTCGAGTCTTGGCTTGCGATCGCCTTCAGCAGCTCGCCGACGCTCTTCTCCAGCGACGCCAGGTAATCCGCGATGCTCCAGGCCAGCTTCTGTCCATTCGCGGCTGAGCTCGATGCCGCTGACCAGCTCCGGCGCGGTCTCGAAGCGGACCTGGATGTCGCGCCGAGAAGGTTTCGTTGAGCGCGCTCTGGATCGCCGCCGCTGCTCCGCGGGCAGGTCGAATGCGCTGCGCACGAGCGCCGGGTCGGACGCCGCCTTGAGCGCCTTGGCGAGTCCGCTCTTCGCCTGGCCGTCCAGCTCGCGCAAGCGGCGGACGAACACCTCGACCATGCGCTCTTCCAGGCTCGCGCCGGCCAGATCGGCCAGCGCCTTGCGCGCGATGGCGAACACTTCCTGCTGCGTCGCGGCGGCCGATGCGCCTGGTTCAGGTTCTGCGCTCGTTGCTCAGCGCTTCCTGCCGTTTGGCGCGCAAGGCCTCGGCGGCCTGCCGCGCCTCGTCGAGCAGCCGCTGGCGCTCGGCTTTCGCCTCGTCCGTCGCCTGGCTCAGCAGCGCGGCGCGCTGCTGCGTCGAATTCCTCGTTCTTGTGCTGGAACTCGTCGCGCTCCTTTCGGCGCTTCGGCCTTTTTCGCGTCGGCGTCGGCCAGTTCCGCGGCGATGCGCTTCTCCCGCGCGTCGATGGCGTCGAGGATCGGGCCGGTACAGGAAGCGCTTCAGCAACCACACCAGGATGAGGAAGTTGAGCGACCTGCGCGCCGACGGTGAACCAGTCGATCAGCATGGCTTACTTTCCCGCGGCCTGGGCGATGACGTGGTTCCAGAACGGGTTGGCGAAGATGCAGAATCATCGAGACCACGAAGCAGTAGATCGCCGTGGATTCGATCATCGCCAGGCCGACGAACAAGGTGCGGGTGATGGTGGCCGAGGCGTCCGGCTGCTGCGCCAGCGAGGTCAGCGCCGTCGCGACCGCGCGCCCTTCGCCGAGCGCCGGGCCGATGCTGCCGAAGCCGTGGTGAGGCCGGCGGTGACGATCGATGCCACCGCGATGATGGTCATGCTGTCCATGGTCTCCTTTCTTGGCTGTGTTCAGGGTTCATGCGTGGCTTCGGCTGCGGGTTCCGGCTTGCGGACTTGCGCGTGCGCGGCCGCGATGTAGACCGCGGCCAGGATGCTGAAGATGTAGGCCTGCACCATGCCGGTCAGCAGGCCGAGCAGGGTCATGACGATCGGGAAGATGAAGGGCGTGATGGTCAGCAGAATGGCCGATGATCATCGTGCCGCTCATCATGTTGCCGAACAGGCGCACCGCCAGCGCCAGGGTGCGCGAAGTTCGCTGATGATGTTGAACGGCAGCATGATGACCGTCGGCTTCAGATAGGACTTGAGGTAGCCGCCCAGCCCTGCGTCCTCGATGCCGAACAGCGGCACGGCGACGAACACGCAGAGCGCCAGCGCCGCCGTGGTCGAGAGCGAACCGGTCGGCGGCTCGTAGCCCGGGAATGATGGTGCAGAGGCTCGGCCGTGGCGACGAACAGGAACAGTGTGCCGAGAAGCCGAGATATTTCGCCGGCTGGCGCAGGCCGACTTCCTCGATCTGCTTCGTCGATGCGCGGTGACGACGATTTCCAGCAGGTTCTGCCAGCGCGAGCGTTTCAGGTCCGTGGACAGCTTGCGCGTGACGAGTTTCGAGCCGACCGCCAGCACCAGCATCAGCCCCCAGGTGAACACGATGGTGGCGTTGAGCTTGAGAAACCCGTATTGCCAGAAGACGATTTCGTCGGGGCTAAGGTGCATGGCCGGCCTCCTTGCCGCGGCGGCTGGCTTGCTCCGGCGGCCGGGTCAGCCAGCGTCACGACCAGGCGCGCCACGACAAAGCCGAGCAGGCAGCCAGCAGCCGCTGCCAGTGCGCCGCCGGCGACGAAATAGAAACCCGGCCAGCACGACGCCTATGCGCAGCAGCAGGCTGCCGAAAAACCAGAGCGCCGGCCGCCTGGCGACGACGCCCTTGCGCACCGTCCACCACAGGCCGCCGAAGAAGACCGCGCCGAGCAGCAGCGCCCGCCGCCAACGCCAGCGCCAGCGTCAGGCTTCATTCATCGTCATTCTCCTCCTGCTCGTCGCATTGCCCGGTCTTCCTTGGCGACCCAGTGCCAGGCATTGAAGCAGCCGATCGCAAGCCCGGCGACCAGCAGCGCCAGCGTCCAGGAACGCCCGCCCGGATAGTGCCGGTCCAGCCACAGCCCGAGCGCCGCGCCGAGCAGGGTCGGCACCGCCACCGACCAGCCGACCAGGCCCATCATGCCCAGGCCGAACCAGACGCCTGGCGCGGCATTGCGCTGCGCCTTGAGCTTGCGCGCCGCCTTCGCGCCGACCTCCTCGGCTGAACGCCGGCTCGCGCCTGGCGCAGTTTGCCGTCCGGCTCGTCATTCATGATGAAACGCCGCGAAGCGGCGCATGAAACCCGCTTCCAGTTTCGCCATGACCGAGCGCACGCTCTTGCTCCTGCTCGTCCAGGTCCAGGAACTCCTGCTCCACCGCCTCGCGCAGCTGGCCCAGGTCCGTTCCGCCGATCGCCCGGCGCACGGACACCAGCACTTCCGGCGCCGGTCTTGACCAGCACGCCTTCGTCGACCGCCACGTAGACCTCGCCTTCGCGCTTCGGTTTCGTACGTCAGGATGCCCGGCGCCAGCGCCGCCACGCAATCGAGCCGGTGGGGCAGCAGCCCGAACGAGCCCGTCTCGCGTCTCCGCGACGATGCGCAACACGCCGGTCTTCTCGGCAAAGACTTGGAAGGGCAGCAGAATCTTAAGATTCATGAGTGCGCTCGGCTGCATGGTCGGCTCTCCTGCGTTGCCGGTTTCTGGCTCGCGGGCTTCGGCTTCGTCTTCGCCTCGTCGATCGCCCCGATCATGTACAGCGCGCTCTCCGGGACAGTCCTTGAATTCGTCGCGCAGGATGCGCTCGCAGCCGTCCAGCGCATCCTCCAGGCTGACCAGCTTGCCCTTGAGGCCGGTGAACTGCTCGGTGGTGAAAAACGGCTGGGTCAGAAAGCGCTCCAGCCGGCGCGCGCGGCCGACCACGTTGCGGTCCTCCGGCGACAGCTGCTCCAGGCCGAGCATGGCGATGATGTCCTTGAGTTCCGCGTATTGCGCCAGCGTGCGCCGGATTTCCTGCGCCAGCGGATAATGCCGCTCGCCGACGATGCCCGGCGTCGCCATCTTGGAGCTCGACTGCAGCGGATCGATCGCCGGATAAAGTCCTTCGCTCGCGCGCTTGCGCGACAGCACGATGGAGGCCGAGAGATGCGAGAAGGTGTGCACCGCCGCCGGATCGGTGAAATCGTCCGCCGGCACGTACACCGCCTGGATCGAGGTGATGGCGCCGGTGTCGGTATTGGCGATGCGCTCCTCCAGCCGCGACAGCTCGGTGCCCATGGTCGGCTGGTAGCCCAGGCGCGACGGCATCTGCCCCATCAGCCCGGACACTTCCATGCCGGCCTGGATGAAGCGGAAGATATTGTCGATCAGCAGCAGCACGTCGCGATGCTCGTCGTCGCGGAAATACTCGGCCATGGTCAGCGCCGCGTGGCCGACGCGGAAGCGGGCTGCCCGGCGGCTCGTTCATCTGGCCGAAGATCATCACCATGTTCGGCAGCACGCCGGCCTCCTTCATGTCGCGATACAGCTCCTCGCCCTCGCGGCAGCGCTCGCCGATGCCGCAGAAGATGCTCACGCCCTCGTGCTGCCCGACCATGTTGTGGATCATCTCGGTGAGCAGCACCGTCTTGCCCACGCCGGCCCCGCCGAACAGCCCCGCCTTGCCGCCGCGCTCGAGCGGCATCAGCACGTCGATCACCTTGATGCCGGTCTCGAAGACTTCCGGACTTGGTCGAACGCCGCGCCAACGGCGGCGGCGCCCGGTGCACGGAGCGCCATTGCACATCGGCCGGCGCGGCCTCGCGATCGATCGCGTTGCCGAACACGTCGAACATGCGCGAGAGCACGCCCTTGCCGACCGGCGCCTGCAGCGGCCCGCCGGTATCGCTCCACCGCCATGCCGCAGGCCAGCCCCTGGGTCGGCGTCAGCGCAATCCCGCGCACGCGGCGCGCATCCAGCTGCGCCAGCACCTCGATCACGATCTGGCTGTTTTCCCCGGCGCGCAGGATCGAGTAGATCGGCGGCAAATGTCCGTCGAATCGACAGTCCACCACGCTGCCGCGCACGGACACGACCACGCCGGGTTTTATCGATCTGCTTCTGTCGTCCACGGTACCGGTCTCACTGGAAAATTCCTTCTCCATGCGCTCCGACACGAGCGGAAACCATTACGCGCCGCGTAAATTCGGCCCCGTTGATCTGGGTCAAGGTTTGGCTATGCGGGTCTTCGGGACAATGAGCAGCTCGCCCGTCCAGGAGTGCGCCGTGATCTACCGAGTACAGACCGGCAAGCCGATGGCGCAGGCCTTGCAGGACCTCGAGGCCTCGATCGCGCGCAACGGCTTCGGCCTGCTGCACAGCTACGACTTCAAGTAGATCGACCGGCAAGGGCTTTGCGTTGCAGGCCGAATGCCGCGTACTGGAGATTTGCAACCCGCGGCAGGCCAGCGAGGTGCTGGCCATGGACATGGCCTTGAACATGGTCCTGCCCTGCCGTGTCTCGCTTTACGAAGACCGGCAAGACCTGGATCGCGATGGTTCCGCCAACGGATCTGCTGGCGCTGGTGTCGTCGGATCCGGCGGTCGCGCTCGCCGCCGCCGAAGTGGAGCGCGCATCGAGAAAGATCATCGACGAAGCGGCTTGAATCCTGCGCTGAACGGAAGCGACCGCCTAGACGGTCGGGTGGCCCTTCAGCGAGGCCATGTCGATCACGAAGCGGTAGCTTCACGTCGCTCTTCAGCATGCGCTCATAGGCCTCGTTGATCTCCTGGATGCGGGATCATCTCGATGTCGCGAGATGATGCCGTGCTCGGCGCAGAAATCGAGCATCTCCTGGGTCTCGCGCATGCCGCCGATCAGCGAGCCGGCCAGACGCTGCGGCGCGAAGATCAGCTTGAAAGCGCGCCGAGCATCGGATCGAGCTGCGGTCGGCGCGCCGACCAGCACCATGGTGCCGTCGCGCTTTAGCAGGTCGAGGTAGGCGTTCAGGTCGTGCTGGCGCGGCGACGGTGTTGAGGATGAAGTCGAAGCTGCCGGCGTGCTTCGCCATCGCGTCGGCGTCTTTCGAGACCACGCACCTCGTGCGCGCCCAGGCGCGGGCGTCCTCGGCCTTGCCCGGGCGAGGTCGTGAACAGCACCACGTGCGCGCCCATCGCCTTGGCGAGCTTGACGCCCATGTGGCCGAGGCCGCCCAGGCCGACGACGCCGACCTTCTGGCCCGGCCCGACCTTCCAGTGCCGCAGCGGCGAATAGGTGGTGATGCCGGCGCACAGCAGCGGCGCCGCGGCGGCGAGATCGAGCCTGTGCGCGGGATCCTGCAGCGACGAAGTCCTCGTCGACCACGATCTGGTCGGAGTAGCCGCCGTAGGTCGGTCTCGCCGGATGCCGGTCACGGGCCGTTGTAGGTCCAGGTCGCGCCTTCGCGGCAGTACTGCTCCAGCCCGTCGTCGCAGTTCGCGCAGTGCCGGCAGGAGTCGACCATGCAGCCGACGCCGGCCAGGTCGCCGACCTTGAAGCTTCTTGACCTCGCGCGCCGACCGCGGCCACGCGGCCGACGATCTCGTGGCCGGGCACCACGGGATACACGGTGTTGCCCCATTCGTTGCGCGCCTGGTGCAGGTCGGAATGGCAGACGCCGCAGTAGAGGATGTCGATCTGCGACGTCGTCGCGGCCCGGGCTCGCGCCGCTCGAACTGGAAAGGGGCCAGCGGCGCCTTGGGCGGCGCTGGGCGGCGTAGGCATGCGTCTTGATCATGATGGCTCCTTGGCGAGCGGTGGATCGGCCAATGGAGTTTACCAGCGGGAAAACGCGCGCTTGTGAACAATGCCACCATCGCGCTGCGCTAGCTCCTGGGCCGGCCGCCGATCGCCGGTGCGATGCCGGCCGTGGCGCAGGCGCGGAAGCTGTTCTCGTGGATGGTGATCACCTTCGACAGGGGCGTCTGATAGCCGCCGGCCAGGTTCCAGGCCACGGGGATGCGCCGTTCGCGCAGGCCGCAGAACACGCTCCAGTCACGCAAGGCCAATTGCGCGGTGCTCAGGAATCCGCCCAGCGGATCGTCGATGTGCTGGTCGGCGCCGGCCTGGTAGAGCACCAGGTCGCAGTCGGCGAGTTTCAACAGGTCCGGGGCAGTTGGCGAGGAAGTCATCCGCCTGCTCCGCCCGGGTCCACGTCGGCCGGCGCTGATGTGCACGAGGTTCGAGGCGTCCACGCGCGCAGGATATCGGCCGTGCCGTTGCCATCGTGGTAGTCGTAATCCACGATGCCGACCCTCAAGCCGGGCCGCTCCGCCTGCAGCGCGAGCGCGGTCACCATCAGGCCGTTGAAGGTGCAATAGCCTTCGCCCGACTGCCAGTGCGCGTGGTGGAAGCCCGACACCGGCGCCGCCACCGCGCCGCCCTCGGCCAGCGCCCAGCGGGCCGCGGTCAGCATGGCCCCGCTGGTGAAGGGCAGGCTGGCGTTGACCTCGTCGGAGTGCGTGCCGAAGCCGTTGGCCACGCGCTTGGCGAAGACATCGTCCACATAGTCCCGCGAGTGCGCCCGGCAGAACTCCTCGTGCGTCGCGGGGGCGGCCGGACGGACCTCCAGGCCCGGCCAGCGCCGCCACCAGGCGGCTATCACCAGCGCCGGCTTCGAGGCGCTGGGCAGGTCGCCCTGGGCGGGCGCGTCCATGGCGTGGCAGTAGACGACTTTCATGACTTCGATCCCCTGATCGGACCGAACACGGTGGGCGCGGATTGTCTCGCGTGGTGAGATGTCCGGATCCGGGCCCGGGCCCCGCCTAGAAGCGGTAGCTGGCCGCCACTACGCCGGACACCGGCGTGGTCTCGAATACGATCGGACTGTCGCCGGCATCGCCCTGCAGCGAACCCACCGTGACGGCGCCGGTGACCGACCAGCGCTTATCGATGAAATAGTTCAGCGAAGCGTTGAGGCGCACGTCGCGCACGCCTGACCCGGGTTCATACACCGCATAGCCGCTGGCCAGCGCCTGCTCCGGCGTGACGCCGAAGAATTCCTGCATGTAGTCGCCATTCACCCAGGTCGCCGCCACGCCGAGCGCGCCGCGCCACCGGGGCGCCAGCTGCCTGGCGTAGCCGGCGCCGAGATCGAGTTGCAGGCCGCCGCGATCATTGCCGGAGCCATAGCGGACCGAGGAGGTGAGAAAGATTTCCCGGGTCGGGAAATAATTGAAGAACACGCTGGCCTCGGGCCGCACCTCGATGTCGCCCATGCCGGTGAGCGCATCGGAACGGCTGTCCTTGCGTCCGAAGTCGGCCGTCAGCCGCACGCCGTATTGGATGTCCGGGCGGGACGGGAACAGGTAGCCCACGCCATTGGCAAAGCCGGCAAACCAGCCGTTCTTCCAGCGATAGTCCACGCTGGGCACCAGCAGCATTCGGCGCTCGTCGGAGCCGGTGTACTCGTAGGCGGCAATCGCCACCAGGCCCACCGAGCCTTCGCCGGCACCCTCGGGTACGCCGAACAGGCGCACCGCGTCGAAGGCCTGCGCCTGCGCCCAGTTGCAGGCGGCGAGCAGCGATCCGCCCACCAGGAGTTTGAACAGCAGCGGCAGCTTCATTGGCTTCGGGTCTCCGGATCGAGCCCCTAGCTTGAACACCGACCCGGCAATTCCATGTGAACGCGGCTGCCGAAGCCACCTCAGCGCACGCGCACCAGCCTGATCGCCTGCCCGCCACCCGGTGCCAGCGCCAGCGACAGCGTGTCGGCGCTGGTCACCACGCGCTCCTCGACCACGAAGTCCTTGCGCGTTGCGTCTTCCAGTCGCGCGGTCGGGCCGTCGCGATAGATCTGCGCCATGTAGCGCTTGCCCGGCGTCGAGGAAGTCGACTTCGGCGCTCGAATGTGCGCGCCGTTCTCGTCGGTCACCGCGCCGATGTACCAGTTCGTCGCTGTTGCGGTCCTTGCGGGCGAAGGTGACGTAGTCGCCGATCTCGCCATTGAGCACGCGCGTGTCCGCCCAGTCCACCGGCACGTCCTTGATGAACTGGAACGGCTTGGGATCTGGCTCGTAGTTCTTCGGTCAGGTCGGCCGCCATCTGGATCGGGCTGTAGATCACCACGTACAGCGCGAGCTGCTTGGCGACGCGTGGACTGCACGGCCTGCTTGCTTGCCCTCCAGGCTGATCGACGCCCGGCGTGAAGTCCATCGGCCCCGACAGCATGCGGGTGAACACCAGGTTGGCCTCGTGCTCGGGCGGATTCGGCGGATCGCCCCAGGCGTTGTATTCCATGCCGCGCGCGCCTTCGCGCGCGACCCAGTTGGGATAGGTGCGGCGCAGGCCGGTGTCCTTGATCGGCTCGTGCGCGTTGATCGCGATGTGGCGTTTCGCGGCCTCGGTCACGACGCGCAGATGATGGCGCGACATCACCTGCCCGTCGTGCCACTCGAGGTGGACCCTGCCGTCGCTCGCCGCGGCGCTCGGACTGCCGCCGGCGTCGGCGACGTAGCCGGTCTTGATGCTGTCCACGCCCAGCCGCTGGTAGAGGTCCAGCGCGGCGCTCGAGCTGCGCTTCGTAGATGGCGATGTTGCCGCCGGTTTCGTGGTGGCCGACCAGCTGCACGCCCTTCGCTTGCGCGTAGGCGGCGAGCGCCATCGATGTCGAAGTCCGGCGTCGGCTGGTGAAGTACAGATAATCGTCGCCGTTGGCGAACCAGTCGCCGTCCCAGCCGACGTTCCAGCCTTCGACCAGCACGCCGCGAAAGCCATTGCTCGCGGCGAAATCGATGTAGCGCTTCGTGTTCTGCGGTGGTGGCGCCGTGCTTGGGCCCGGTCGCCCAGGTCTGCGTGTCCAGGTGCATCGCCCACCAGATGCCGACGTACTTCGACGGCGTGAACCAGCTCGACGTCGCCCAGCTTGTTCGGCTCGTTGAGGTTCAGGATCAGGTCGGACATGTACAGGCCGCCGGCGCTGTCGGCGATCTGCATCGTGCGCCACGGCGTGTTGAACGGCGCGCGTGCGGCGCACCTTGCCGCCGTCGGAGGACGGCGACAGGCTGCGCGCGGAATCGCTGGCCTTCGACCCGGCGCAGCCACATGCCGAATAGTCGACCAGCGCCGCTTCGTGGAAGGCGATGTACAGCGCCGTCTTCGCGTGCGCATCGTCATCGGCGTGTGCGCCTGGCCGACCTCGGCCAGCGGCGTGCGTGTTGTACAGGTACTCGTAGCGGTTCCACTCGCCGGCCGGAATCCACCACGCGGTGGCCGGCTGGCCACGTCGAACTCGGTCAGCTCGTCGTCGATGTTGACGTCGCTGCAGCTGCGGCTGGTCGGGAATCTCGTAGCGGAAGCCGACGCCGTCGTCGATAGACGCGGAACACCACGTCGAGCGCGCGCTTGAGCTTCTTGGTTCTCGTGAAGGCTCACGCGCAGCTCGTTGTAGTGGTTGCGCACGAAGCGGCGCTCGCCCCAGGGCTGCTCCCAGGTCTCGTCCACGCTGCGGGTGGACGCCGCCGTCAGCGCGAAATTGCGCTCGAGCTTCGGCGCATCCGCAGCAGGAAGCCCAGTCGCGAAGGCGGATCAGGGGCTCGCCCAGACGCTACACCGCGTAGGCAACACGCCCATCGTTGTCCAGGCTGACCTCGACGCCCAGCACCTTGCCGGGCGATTCCACCTGCGCGACGGGGCCCGCGGCCAGGAGGGGCCAGGCGACGAACAGCGCCACGGCAAAGGCAAACAGGCGTGCGGACATGAACGGAATCCCCCCAGAGGCGCAGCAGTCGGAAAGCCCGGCGGGCCTTTGTGCGATCATTTATTGCAGCAGCAAGGCTGTCAATGCCGACAACAACACCGGAGAACACGCCATGCTCAACAACGACATACTGCGCAGCATCCGCTACATGCTCGACCTGAGCGACGGCAGGATCGTCGAGGTCATCCGGACGGCGGACCCGGAATTCCCGATCGACAAGGACCAGGTGCAGTCCTGCCTGAAGAAGGAGATGGAACCCGGCTATGCCGAGTGCAGCGACGCGGTGCTCGCCCATTTCCTGGACGGACTGGTCATCCACAACCGCGGCCGCGACGAGAGCCAGCCCCAGCGCCCGGTTGAGAAACGCATCACCAACAACCTGGTCATGAAGAAACTGCGCGTCGCCTTCGAACTCAAGGACGTGGACATGCACCAGCTGTTCGAGGAGGCCGGCTTCCCGGTTTCCAAGCCGGAGCTGTCGGCGCTGTTCCGGCAACCCGGGCACAAGCATTTCCGCCAGTGCGGCGACCAGATGCTGCGGAACTTCCTGAAGGGACTGACGCTGCGTTTGCGCGGCTGATCGTTCCGGCGCGGCGCCGCGAGCCGGCCGCCGATTGATCTGCATCAAGTCGCAAACCCGCCGCCGGTCGAACAATAAGCCTCTCGTTGGCGAGCGCCGGAGGCCGGCCGATGCTTCAGATTCGCATTCATGGGCGCGGCGGCCAAGGCGTGGTCACCGCCGCCGAAATGCTCTCGATCGCCGCCTTCGAGCAAGGCCGCCATGCGCAGGCGTTTCCCAGCTTCGGCTCCGAGCGCACCGGCGCGCCGGTGGTCGCGTTCTGCCGCATCGACGATTAGCGAAATCCGCCTGCGCGAGCCGATCCTGGCGCCCGACGTGCTGATCGTGCAGGACCCGACGCTGCTGCACCAGATCGATGTGTTCCAGGGACTGAAGCCGGCCGGCTACGTGCTGATCAACAGCCACCGCAGCTTCCACGACCTGGGCCTGGCCGATATCGAGCAGCGCTACCGTCGCGAACACCTCGCCACCCTGCCGGCCACCGACATCGCGCTCAGGCACCTGGGCCGGCCGTTGCCGAACGCCGTGATGCTCGGCGGTTTCGCCGCGCTGTCGGGCCTGATCACGCTCGACGCCGTCGCCCACGCGATCCACGCCAAATTCAAGGGCAAGGTAGCCGACGCCAACGTCGCCGCCGCCACCGAAGCCTTTGCCCGCATCGAGCGCGGGATGGAGGAGTTGACCCATGCTCAAGCAAACTGAAGGCTCGCGCGCGGTCGCCGAAGCGGTGGCGCTGTGCCGCCCGGAAGTGATCTGCGCCTACCCGATTTCGCCGCAGACCCATATCGTCGAAGGCCTGGGCGAGATGGTGAAGCGCGGCTCGCTGGCGCCGTGCGAGTTCATCAATGTCGAGAGCGAGTTCGCCGCGATGAGCGTGGCCATCGGCTCCTCGGCCACCGGCGCGCGCACCTACACCGCCACCGCCAGCCAGGGACTGCTGTTCATGGCCGAGGCGGTGTACAACGCCTCCGGCCTGGGCCTGCCGATCGTGATGACCGTGGCCAACCGCGCCATCGGCGCGCCGATCAATATCTGGAACGACCACAGCGATTCCATGAGCCAGCGCGATTGCGGCTGGATCCAGCTGTTCGCCGAGAGCAACCAGGAAGCGCTCGACCTGCACATCCAGGCCTTCAAGCTGGCCGAGGAACTGTCGATGCCGGTGATGGTGTGCATGGACGGCTTCATCCTCACCCACGCCTACGAGCGCGTGGACATGCCCGAGCAGGCCGAGGTCGACGCCTTCCTGCCGCCGTACGAGCCGCGCCAGGTGCTCGATCCCGGCGAGCCGGTCTCGATCGGCGCGATGGTCGGGCCGGAAGCCTTCATGGAAGTGCGCTACCTGGCGCACGCCAAGCAGATGGCCGCGCTCGATGTGATCCCACGCATCGCCGAGGAATTCGCCGCGCGCTTCGGCCGCGACTCCGGCGGGCTGGTGCGCGGCTATCGCACCGAGGATGCCGACACCATCGTGGTCGCGCTGGGCTCGGTGCTCGGCACGCATCAAGGACACCGTGGACGAGATGCGCGTCGACGGCATCCGCATCGGCGTGCTCGGCATCCAGTCCTTCCGCCCGTTCCCGCTGGCCGCCGTGCGCGCGGCCCTGCAGAACGCCAAGCGGGTGGTGGTGCTGGAAAAGAGTTTTTCAGTGGGGTTGGGCGGCGTGGTGTCGACCGATGTGCGACTGGCCTTGTCCGGTCTGCAACTGCATGGCTACACGGTGGTGGCGGGGCTGGGGGGCCGCGCCATCACCAAAGCCTCGTTGCACCGGACCTTGCGGGAAGCCATCGGCGACACCCTGCAGCCGCTGACCTTCATGGACCTGGACTGGCGCATCGTCAACCGGCAACTGCAACGCGAGGCCGAAGTGCGTCGCAGCGGCCCGATCGCCGAAAACCTGTTGCGCGATGTCGGCGCCATCGCAGTGAAGGTGATCTGACATGAGCCAACCCGTCAAGTTCTACCAGACCGGCACCTTCACCGTCGGCAATCGCCTGCTCGAGCCCGAGCAGCGCAGCGTGCAGTCGTCCACCGAGCGCAACAACTCGCTCAACTCCGGACACCGCGCCTGCCAGGGTTGCGGCGAAGCGCTCGGCGCGCGCTATGCGGTGGACGCGGCGATGCGCGCCACCAACGGGCCAGCTGATCGCCGCGAACGCCACCGGCTGCCTGGAAGTGTTCTCCACGCCGTATCCGGAGACGTCCTGGCAGCTGCCGTGGATCCACTCGCTGTTCGGCAACGTCGCCGCGGTCGGCACCGGCATCGCCGCCGCGCTCAAGATCAAGGCGCAGAAGGCCGGCCTCGAACGCAGCCCGGTGCGCGTGATCGCGCAGGGCGGCGACGGCGGCACCACCGACATCGGCTTCGGCTGCCTGTCCGGCATGTTCGAGCGCAACGACGACGTGCTCTACATCTGCTACGACAACGAGGCCTACATGAACACCGGCGTGCAGCGCAGCTCGGCGACGCCGCCGGCCGCGCGCACCAACACCACGATGGCCGTGGGCGAGCACCCCGGCGCCGAGTTCGGCCAGGGCAAGAACCTGCCGCGCATCGCCATGGCGCACGAGATTCCCTACGTCGCCACCGCCACCGTCGCCGACCTGCGCGACCTCGAGGCCAAGGTGGAAAAGGCGATGAGCCTGCGCGGCGCGCGCTACCTGCACGTGCTGGTGCCCTGCCCGCTGGGCTGGGGCTCGGCCAGCTGCGACACCATCAAGCTGGCGCGGCTGGCCTGCGAGACCGGCATCTTCCCGGTGTTCGAAGCCGAGCGCGGCGAAGTCACCCACGTCAGCAAGATCCGCCACCCGGTGCCGGTCGAGCATTACCTGAAACTGCAAAAGCGCTTCGCGCATCTGTTCGCCGGCAACGGCCACCCCGAGATGCTGGCGCACATCCAGGCCGAGGCGGACCGCAACATCCGCCGCTTCAACCTGCTCGGCGAGGAGTTGGGCGCATGACCATGGAAAAACCCTTTGCGATCACCCTCGACCCGGGCTCGTCGCTGGCCAACAAGACCGGCAGCTGGCGCACCGAGCGCCCCGTCTATGTCAATCGCCTGCCGCCGTGCAACGCGCAGTGCCCCGCCGGCGAGGACATCCAGGGCTGGCTGTTCCACGCCGAAAGCGGCGACTACCAGTCGGCCTGGCGCCACCTCACCCGCGACAATCCGTTCCCCGCGATCATGGGCCGCGTCTGCTATCACTCCTGCGAAGGCGTGTGCAATCGCGCGCAGATCGATTCCGCGGTCGGCATCAATTCGGTCGAGCGTTTCCTCGGCGACGAAGCGCTGAAACAGAATTGGCGCTTCGACGCCACCGGAAGTCGAATCCGGAAAACACGTACTGGTGGTCGGCGCCGGCCCGTCCGGGCATGTCCGCGGCCTACCAGCTGCGCCGCCTCGGCCACGCCGTCACCGTGATCGAAGCCGGCCCGCTGCTGGGCGGCATGATGCGCTTCGGCATCCCCAAGTACCGGCTGCCGCGCGAAGTGCTGGAAGCCGAGATGCAGCGCATCGTCGCCATGGGCGTGACGGTGCAGCTGAACACCAAAGTCACCGATGTCGCGCAGACGATGAAGGATGGCGGCTTCGACGCCGCCTTCCTGGCGGTCGGCGCGCACATCGCCAAGCGCGCCTACATCCCGGCCAAGGATTCCTCACGCATCCTGGATGCCGTCGCGGTCCTGCGCTCGATGGAAGGCGCCGAACAACCCATGCTCGGCCGTCGCGTGGTGGTCTACGGCGGCGGCAACACCGCCATCGATGTCGCCCGCACCGCCAAGCGCCTGGGCGCGACCGAAGCGATCATCGTCTACCGCCGCACGCGCGAGAAGATGCCCGCGCACGATCTCGAAGTGGAAGAGGCGCTGCAGGAAGGCGTGATGGTCAAGTGGCTGTCCACCATCAAGAATGCCGAGGGCGGCACGCTGACCATCGAGAAGATGCGGCTGGACGAACACGGCAACCCGCAAGCCACCGGCGAATTCGAAACGCTCGAATCCGATTCGCTCGTTCTGGCGCTCGGCCAGGACGTGGATCTGTCGCTGCTCGACAACGTGCCCGGCCTGGAAATGAAGGACGGCGTGGTGCAGGTCGATCCGGCGACGATGATGACCGGCCATCCGGGCCTGTTCGCCGGCGGCGACATGGTGCCCGCCGATCGCAACGTCACCGTCGCCGTCGGCCACGGCAAGAAAGCCGCGCGACACATCGACGCCTGGCTGCGCGGCCTGCAAGTCGAGGCCAAGGCCAAGACCGCGCCGGCCAGCTTCGACCACATCAACCCCTGGTACTACAGCGACGCGCCCAAGACCGTGCGGCCGCTGCTCGACATCGCCCGCCGCACCAGCAGCTTCGACGAAGTGCAGGGCGGCCTGACCCAGGACAACGCGCTTGTTCGAAGCGCGCCGCTGCCTGAGCTGCGGCAACTGCTTCGAGTGCGACAACTGCTACGGCGTCTGCCCCGACAACGCGGTGATCAAGCTCGGCCCGGGCAAGGGTTTCGAGTTCAACTACGACTACTGCAAGGGCTGCGGCATCTGCGTGGCCGAGTGCCCGTGCGGCGCGATCGAGATGGTGCCCGAGGACATCTAGCCAAGGCGGGACGGCGGACTCCGCGCGCAGTTTTCTTCCGCCTTCACGTCGCACCCGCTAGGCTGGTCGAATGAAATCCACACTCGCCGCGCCGCTGCGCTCTTGGGTGCTGCGCGCCTTCCCCCGCGAAGCCGGCGGCATCGACTACGCCCATCCGCCGGGCGAGCCCGGCCTGTTCGGTCCCGACAGCGCGACCTGGCAGATCCACGCGGACTTCGCCGGCATGCTCAGCGGCGGGCTGTGCGCGCTGATGCTGCAAACCCTGCACCCGGCGGCGCTGGCCGGCGTCTGGGATCATTCCAACTTTCGCGACGACCTGATCGGGCGCCTGCGCCGCACCACCAACTTCGTCGCCGCCACCAGCTATGCGAGCAGCGCCGACGCGCAGGTGCTGATAGAACGGGTGCGCCGCATCCATTCCAAGGTGCGCGGACTGACCGAATCCGGCGAGCCGTATTCGGCCGACGATCCGGCGCTGCTGACCTGGGTGCACGTGACCGAGGCCTATGGTTTCCTGCATGGCTACCGTCGCTATCGGGGGCCGGTGCCGGGCGCCGATGCCGATCGCTACTACGACGAAACGCGGGTGATCGCCGAAGCGCTCGGCGCGCGCGAAGTTCCGCGCAGCGAAGCCGAGGTCGCCGGCTATTTCGCCGGCGTGCAATCGCAACTGCAGTTCACCGAACGCTCGCGCACCGTGCTGCAGATCCTGCAAGGGATGAAACTGCCGGTCCCCGTGCCGGGCTTGTCGCGCGACATCTTCCTGGGCGCCGGCGCCGCGCTGCTGCCCGACTGGGCGAACGCCTTGCTGCGGCGCAGCCCCGCGCAGCTGCTTCAGGCGCGACTGGCCGCGAAAGCACTAGGCGCAATGGCGCCATTGTTTCGCGCCGGCCTCAATGATGGACCGGCACAGCGCGCGTGCCGACGGGTGGGCAAGGAGGTTGGCTGGGTACGACGCGGGGATTGGCCGGGGTAAGCGATCCGGCGGGCGGACGGCTCGGCGACGGCTAAACTTCCGGCCCGCCCGATGTTCAGATGCCGCTTCCAGCCACGCAAAGCCAACCCGAGACAAGCCATGCACAAAGCGGGATATCTCGGCTACGTCCACAGCTTCCGTGGCTTCGCCATCCTCAACGTGGTGGCGGTCCATGCGCTGGCCCTTGCCATGATCATTCCCCGCAATTGGGCGGCGGATCCAACGGCGCCTCTGTCCGTACTCAGCGAAACGCTGTTCCACGACAGCACCGTCTACTTCGCGCTGATTTCCGGATTGCTGTTCTCCTCGATCCTTCGCGCGCGCGGGTACCGGAACTTCTACCAGAGCAAAGCCAGGTACGTGCTCATCCCGTACATCGTCTGCACGATCGTGTTCTCGCTGATGCGTTGGGACGAGACCGGCGCCGGCGTCATGGCCTGGCCGCCGAGCTGGTCCAACTACGTGGATTCGATCCTGCCCAACCTGCTGCACGGCGAGGCGCAATTCACCTACTGGTATATCCCGGTGCTGCTGATCCTGTTCGCGATCACGCCGCTGCTGAGCGCAATGACCACGGCGAAATCGTACGCGGCCATTCCCGCCTGGCTGGTCATGCTTGCCCCCTTGGTTTTTTCACGTCCCGAATTTGGCGACGGGACCAGTCAGACCGGCGCCGGAACCATTATCTATTTCGCCGGCGCCTACACAGTCGGCGTCTATCTGGGCAACCACCTCGAGCCGCTGCTGGATCGCATCGCCGCGTACCGGAAGTTGCTGATCGCGGCCGCGGTGCTGAGCTCGGCGATCCTGGTCGAGTTGCAGCTCGCGCAGGTCAACCGGTTCGGCAGTTATTCCCTGCAGGAGTCGCTCTTCTACGTGCAGAAGCTCAGCCTGGCCGCGCTGGTCCTGCTGTGGCTACGATCTCTTGAAACCAGGCAACCGCGCTGGCTGACCTATTTCGCCAACGAGGCGTTCTCGATCTACTTCCTGCACATCTTCTTCATCCTGCTGCTGGCCGATCTGTCCTGGGCCTTCGTGCACGATCCGCGTTTCCTGCCATGGAGCGTCTACGTGATCGCCCCGATGTTTTTCGCGTTCGCGCTGGCCATGAGCGTGCTGGTGGTCCATCTGCTGCGCTCGCTGCTGGGCAAACATTCCCGACTGCTGATCGGCAGCTAGCCGGTCCCGGTGTCGCCAGCTGGCGGTGCGGCCGGCTTGGAGTCGGGATTGGTATCGACCCAGTACATGAAGATCTGGTAACCCAGGGCCAGCAACACCGCGCCCTCGAACATCCCGAGGATGCCGCCGGTCGCCATGCCGCCCAGCGCACCGAGCAGGATCACCGGCATGGGCGCTTCGACGCCGCGTCCGAGCATCAGCGGCTTGAGCACGTTGTCGATCAGGCCGGCCACCGCCAGCAGCACGGTGAACAGGACTGCCGGCATCGTTGCGTAGTCGCCACTGCTCCAGATGTAGCCGATCGCCGGCAACGTGATGATCAACACGGGTATCTGGGCAATGCCGACCACGACCACCAGCGCGGCAATCAATCCGGCCCAGGGCACGCCCGCGGCGAGCAGGATCAAGCCGATCAGCAGGCCCTGGATGAAGGCGATGCCGACCACGCCTTGCGCCACGGCGCGAATGGTCGAAGTCGAGAGCGCGATGAAGCCGGCGCCGCGCGCGGGGCCGACGATCCGGTTGAAGATGTCCAGGCTGCGCACCTTGCCCTCCTCACCGAAGGCCATGATGATTCCCGCCACGCCGAACGACGCCACGAACATCAGCAGTCCGACGCCAATGCTGGCGACCGCGCCCATGGCGGACTTGGCCAGCCCCACGAGCTGGGGCCGGTGGCTGACGATCATGGCGGGCAGATCGGTATGGGCCTTCATCCAGATCGCGTAGACCCGCTTGCCCACGATCGGCCAGTTCTCGACGCCCGGGCGGGGCGGCGGCACCTCGATGTGTTTTCCCTGCAGCGACTGCGCGGTGGCCTGCACCGAATCGCCGAATGAAACCAGCAGCACGGCCGTCGGCGCCACGATCATCAGGGTAGCCAACACCACGATCAGCGTGGCCGCCACGCCTTGCCGGACGCGCAGCTTTTTCACGACGATCCGCTGCAGCGGATACAGCGTCACCGCCAGGATCAAGGCCCAGGCCATCAGGCCGATGAAGGGCGAGAAAATGCGATGGCAAAGCAGCACCAGCACCACCACCAGGCCGTAGCGGATCAGCACGTCCAGCAGGCGACGGGAAAGCCGCAGCTCAAGCTCCGGGTTGGGCTGGTAGGAAGTGTTCATGGCAGGCCCCCTGTTCGGCCGGATTTACCGGCTCCATTTTCAGGACCGGGACTGGCGAGAGTATTGATCCTGCTCAACTTCCGGCAGGCCGGGCGCGAGCCGCCCCTATTCGCTCTCCCACTCCACATCGATTCCATCCGAGGTGCCCACGGCGTTGCGCAGCATCGAAATCAACGAAGCGTTGCCGCCGGCCTCGGCGAGGATTTCCACGGTTGCCTGGTCGATGAAGTAATCGGCGTCGCGCGAAGATTCCTCTTCCAGGTTGTCGATCAGGAACTGCAGGTCGTCCCTGTTGATGGAGCCAACCACGACGCCGTTGGATTTGTCGGTCAAGCGCACGGTCACAGGCCACCCCGAAAGTCGATGCCCACGTCCCCACGCGGCGCAAAGGCACTCTAGCAGTCCAACCGGGCTCGTCGCGTGGGCGGAATGTACTAGCTGAAACCAGCTACCGGGAGCGCGCGGCTAATAAGCCAACCGATCGAATTCATCGATGTTTTCCAGCAGCATGTAGACGCTTTGCTCGACGCCTTCCCGGGTCTGCGCCCTGGACAGCTGGCGCATGCTGTCGACGATCTGGATCCACCAGCGCATGTGGCTTGCGCTCAATTGCGCAGCGACCGGAATCATGTCCCGCGCCAGCGAAAGCGCCTCGATGCTCTCCCGTTTCAGCGAGGTCATGCTTCTCAGGCTGAGCCGGTTCTCCTGCAGCTCGCGCATGAAATTGGCGACGATGTCCAGGTTCTGCTCCAGCACGACCGTCTGCGTCGGCTCCGCGTTCGGGGACAGGAAGGCGATATCGAGGTTGGACAGGATTCCCCGCAAGGAGCCGCGCAGGCTCAGCCACAGTTCCTTGCGGCGCGCGCGTTCGCGCGAATTCTGGATCAGGGACAACAGGCCGACCAGGAAAAAACCTTCGAGGCAAAAGCCGATCAGCTCCGGCACCAGGTTGTCATGCACCGGGCCGGATCCCCTGGCGGACATGAAATACCCGAACAGGCCGATCCCCGACAGCCCGAAGATCGCCATCGGCGCGACCAGCAGCGCACGGCTAGTCTTCATCGTGGCCCTCCGCATGCGATGGCTGGGCCAAGGCCTGGATCACCTTGGCGATCTTCGCGGCCTCGCGCGCGCTCAGGTCCAGCGGCAGGTTCTGGATGAAAACGGTCCGGTCCTCGCGCAACGGGATCGAGACGATGTCCGGCGCGCGTTCGCTGACGGTCAGGGTGATCTCTTCGAGCGCCTTCTGCTCCCGGGAGATTTCCTTTTCGGTCGCCTGGTAGCGCTTGTCCTTGCGGAAACTGTCGCCGCCAATCGATGAAAAGGACTTCGGATCGTCCAGCCACGCGAAGTAGTCCACGAGCGCCGCGCTGACCCGCTTGCCGTACAGCAAAAGCACTTCGGGCCGGATGCTGCTGTCCTGCAGCTTGTGCAGGCGCAGGCTCAGCCTGTCCACGTCGATCAGCCGGATGTCGGCCCGCTCCGGCTCGGTCAATTCGACGAACAACTGCTCGACCGCGTTCAGTCGACTCTTGGCGACGGCCGGATTGAGCAACCCCTCGATGGTGGATTGCCGCAGGAAATTCATCAGTCGTTCCGGCGTGTAATCATCGGCTGCCATCGCATGCACTCCACTTCATTCAGTTCGGATGATAATGCGAGACTAGCCCCTGTCACGACCGTTCGAAGAAGGAGTCTCCATGGGCGTTCGCCTCCCTCGCCTCGGCTCGCTGGTCCTTGCCCTGCTCTTGCTGGCGCCTGCCGCGACGGCGCAGGCGCTTCCCGGCCTCGCGCCGGCGGAGGGCGCCGCGCCAGTGGCCGCGCCGGCCGCCCGCGCTGCCGCCGAGCCAATTGCCGCCGCCGACATTCCCTCGCGCGCCGACGCCGACGAGCGCTTTGCCCAGGAAGTGCTCGACGAAGCCCGCAGCGCCGACCCGACATCGGCCTTCGAGCCGCGCCTGTCGACCCTTTCCAAATCAGTCAGCGAACAGAGCGCGCTGTTCAAGGACAAGGAACTCAAGTTGCTCCCGGTCACCCGGCTGGAGAGCATCGAGCGCCATTGGCGTTTCTTCCAACGGCAGATGGCCTCCTGGCGCAACGATCTGCAGCAGGCCACCGAGCAGCCGCTGCTCGATGCGGCCGAAATCGGCCGGCGCAAAGCCGCCTGGGCGCTGACCGCGACCGCCGCGCAGACCGACCCGCTGCCGGAGGCGCTGGCCGCGCGGATCGTCGAGGTGCAGGCCGACCTGGCGGCGGCCGAACAGGCCATCTCGCCACCGATCGACAAACAGATCCAGCTCAGCCGCCGCGCCAATGCCGTCGAGTCCCGCATCGATTCCGGACAGAAGGCGATCGCCGCCGCCATCGCCTACAACGACCGCCGCTTGGCGCGCATCGACGCACCGCCGCTGTGGAGCACGCAGGCCCGGGGAAAGGGTGACACCGCCGACAACTCGTTGCGCACCGGGCTGATGGCCGAGGCGGAATTCGTCCGCGACTACGGCAACGCCAACAACCTGGGTTCGCGCCTCCAGACGATGGCGACCCTGGCCCTGCTGCCGCTGCTGCTCTGGCTGAGCAGGCGCAGTCGCCGATTCACCTACGCCGAGCCGGAAGTGCAGGCGTCCATGCGCGTCCTGCAGCGCCCGTTTGCTTCCTGGATCTTGCTGACCACGACCAGCGTGCTGCTCGTGGAGCCGGACGCGCCGATCATCCTGCATCAATTCGCGCTGTTCCTGGCGCTGGTGCCGGTGCTGCGCCTGCTGCCGCCGCGCGTCCACGAGGTACTTGGCCACTGGCCCTACGTGGCGACCGGCCTGTACCTGCTGCACTTGCTGGGTTTCCTGTTCCTGGGCAACGCCTATTACCACCGCATCTACCTGCTCGCACTGACCTTGTTGGCGATGCTGCTGATGCTGTGGCTGCTCTGGCACACCCGCAGCCGGTCCGTCGACGCGACCGCCGCCCCGCTCGCCCGAAGGCTGGTACGCGATGCCGCCTGGCTGGGCGTGGCGGTACTCGCGCTGTCGGCCCTGGCCAACGCGTTCGGCAACGTGTCGCTGGCCGAGATGCTGACCAGCGCCCTGCTCCTGACCGGCTACCTCAGCCTGGTGCTGTATGCCGGCGTGAATGTCCTGTCCTCGATCCTGCGCCTGTTGCTCACGCGCGGACGCATCTCCCAGCTGCCACTGGTCGCCCAATATGCGCGCCCGCTGTTGCGCGGCCTCACCTGGGCGATGCGGGTGGCCGCGGCGCTGGGCTGGCTGGTTCTGGTCCTCAACCAGTTCCGGATCTTCCGGCCCCTGCGCCATGCCGCCACCGCGGTCCTGACCCATCCGTTCGGCTTCGGGCGAGATCTCGCTGACCCTGGGCAACGTGGTGACCTTCCTGCTCTCGGTCTTCCTCGCGTTCTGGGTGGCCAAGACCACCCGCGGAGTGCTGCACGAAGACATCCTGCCCAACCTGTCGCTGCCGCGCGGCGTGGCCAACAGCGTGTCATCGCTCAGCTACTACGCACTGCTGCTGCTCGGCCTGTTGGTGGCGCTGGCCGCAGCCGGTTTCCAAGTCAGCCAGCTCACCCTGGTGATTGGCGCCCTGGGCGTGGGCATCGGCCTGGGCCTGCAGAGCGTGGTCAACAACTTCGTGTCCGGCCTGATCCTGATGTTCGAACGGCCGATCCAGCCTGGCGATATCGTCGAGGTCACCGGCACCTCCGGCACGGTGCGCGAAATCGGCATGCGCGCAACCACCCTGAGCACCTTCGACGGCGCCGATGTGGTGGTGCCCAACGGAACCCTGCTCTCGGAAAAGCTGATCAACTGGACCCTGAGCAGCCGCAACCGACGCATGGAAGTCAACGTGGGCGTGGCCTACGGCAACGATCCTGAAGCGGTGTTGGCCTTGCTGCTCAAAGTGACCCGGGCCTGCAGCGGTGTCGCCACCGAGCCCGAGCCCGGCGTGTTCTTCAGCGGATTCGGCAAGAGCTCGCTCGATTTCAGCGTGCGCGCCTGGACCAACCAGCACAGCGAGTGGGTGCAGACGCGCAGCGACCTGGCGGTAGGCATCTACAAGGCGCTGGTCGAAGCGGGAATCGAAATTCCATTCCCGCAGACCGACTTGCACCTGCGTAGCGTGGCGCCGGAGCTGCGCGGAATACTTGCCGGCGATTCGCCCGAGGCCAAAGCGTAAGCGGGACCAAGGCGCTCAGTCCGGCTTCCTGGCCCCCTGCACCGGCGCCGTCAGTCCCTGCACCGGCGCCACCTGCGGGGCCGGCCGTCCGATCGAAGCCGGCACCACGCGCGGCGCTCCGCAGCAAGGCGAGCCGACGAAAGGCGTGGGCGCGAAGCCCGCCGGCGGGCCGCAGGTCGCGGCCGACGGCCGCACATCGCCACCGAGCGAATGCACGCACAGCTTGTAACTCGCCGCGTCGGTGCACTTGAGGTGGAACACATCGAAGTCCAGCGGCTGGCCGGGCGTGGGCGTGATGCTGGCCATGGGGCAGCCGGAATCGTCGCGCGCCTGCTGGGCGCGCTGCATCGATTTCGCATCGCGCGTGGCCGGATCGTACTTCTTCAGCGTCGCGGGCCCGGCAAAGGCCTTGAGTCCGAAATCGGTGATCAGCTTCGAATAGCCGGCCTTGCAGCCCGCGATGAATTCGGCGACCAGCTGCGTGTCCTTGTCGTTCACGAAATCCTTCAAGGGCAGCTTTGCGACACCGGCCTGGCAGGCATCCCACGCCTTGCGCAAGGCCAGCCGGCACTCGTCGTGGAACATGCCCGGGCACTGCTTGATCCAGGGTCCGACCTCCTCGTTGTAGCGCGCGGTCTGGGCCTTCTCGCCGGCAATTGCCGTAGCGAGCCCGCTCATGTTGTTCTTGAACGCGGCTTCCGCCTTCTGGTTCGGGGTCACGGCGGCATAGAGCGCATCGCTCATCTTCTTGCTGTCGGCGCCTATCGCGACGCATTTCGGAATGTCGTAGAAGAACTCCGCCGGCACCTTGCAGCTGTCGATCACCGCGATCGCCACGCCCCGGCCGATGGCCAGCGCGTCGACGACCTTTTGCATGCAGGCGTCCTCGCGCGCCTCGGCATCGGGGATTCCGGTGCTCTGGAAGCAACGGGGATCCCAGGTCTTGTGCATCGCGAGCGCATTCTTGTCCCAGGCGCTGCCGATCAGAGGTGGTCTTGGTCAGCTCCTGCGCGACCATGGCATTGACCTCGTCGGTGAAGCGCCCGCGGATCCCGTTGCAGGTGCTCTTGGCCTCGCCGGACGTCTGGTCGCCGGGGCCGTCGAAGAAGTCGTAGCAGCCGCTGTACATCGGGGCCAGCATCTCGCCCCATTCGTACTCGCCCTGGAACTGTTTTATTCGCGTGCCGACCACCGCCTTGGTGTACCAGTACATGTCGTAGTAATCCCCGGCGCTGACCACGGCCTGCGCGCCGGCATTGGACATCAGTTCCAGCACCTCTCCCGCGATGTCGCCGACGATGGTGGCGACGCTGGCGATCAGGTCGGCCAGCGCGCACACCGGTACGCCGGTCAGGACCATCGCGGCGGCGCAGCCGGCGGTCTTGCCCAGCTTTTCCAGCAAGTCCAGATAGTCGCCTTTGACGATGTCGGTGAACACCACCAGGCCGAGGTCGATCTTGTCCTTCTGCCCGTTGAACAGCGGTCCGAGCGTTTCGTCTTCGGCCGCGGCGTCCACGCAGACTTTCACGCCCTCCATCCCGGACTGGTCAGCGCATTCCTGGGCCACGCCGATCAAAGCGATCAACGCGGTCGGCTGCGGCAGGTCAGCCGGCCAGCCACCGGCGGTGGCCGCGGCGTTGATCACATCCGCGAACAGATCGGCCTGCGCTATGCGTGGCGCAGTCGCGCCCATCAACAGGGTGAGCACGATGGCGAACAGGCGCTTGCTGAAGAAGTTCATCGGCTGCCTCCCGTGACCGCGCTGGTCTTCTGGTAGGCGCGCAATTCACCGAGCGTGATGCGCTGGCCCGCGGGCGTTTCGAGCACGGTGCTGTCGGGCTTGCCGGCTAGCTTGGCCGCATCGAAGCCGGGCGTGATCTTGATGCTGGGGCCGGCCAGGCCGGGACGCGGGCCGGGCGCATCGAGCAGCCCGCGACCGGTGGAGCCTTCTCGATCGCCGACAGGCGCTTGAGGTCGCCGACCGTGAATTTCTCGCCGGTTGGCAACTGCACCACGTCCGTGTCCGGCCGCATCACCAGCGTGCGCAGGTCCATGCCGGGGCGCAGTTGCCCTGGCCGGTCCCTTGGTACGCGAAACGCCGACTTCGGCGGCGGCGCGCGATCGAGTCCCGCCTTGCGAATGGCGATGAAGGTGTCGGCCATCTTGTTGTAGTTCGCGGCGGTCATCTCGCGGCCGTTGGGCAGGCGCACGATGGTGGTCGCGGGCAGCTCCGGATCTGCGCTAGCGACATCGCCGGCGTGATCTCGACGCGCCCGGTGTTGAAGGCCGCGGTCCGCGTCGGCGCCGACGTCGCGACTGATTTTGCGCCGAGATACAGCAGTTGTCGACGTCGGCGGCGGCGCGGCCGATTTCAAGAAGTATCGCGTCCGGGGCCTCAACCCGGAGCGCACATAGGTGTAGGCCTTGCAGGCCGCATCCGCGCCGCAGCTTGCGGCAGACGTCCGGATCGATCCCGGTGGCGAAGCCCTTGTAGTCCAGCCCATCCGGTCCTTGGCGAACTCGACCGACACGGTCTCGGCGGCGAAGGCGAGCACAAAAAACAGCGGCAGACGGCGGGAGCCAGCGAGCGCAGGCGCGGATCATCGGATATCTCCCTGGGTGATGCGTGGCCGGTCTGCCTCCCAAGGTGCCTCGCCAGCGCAGACTACCGTTCCTGACGGACTAATGTAAGCGCTGGCGCGCCCGCCTCAGGCGTGGGACAGGGCGAAGCCGATCGCCGCGTCCACCGCCGCCACCTGGGCGGCGTTGCATTGCGCCGGCGTGGCGCGCGGGCTGTCCGGATAGACCTCGGTGGTGGTCGTGTAACGGGCGTTGGTCATGCCGGCGCACAGCCCGAGCGCTGCGGTACGCGTAGAGGATGACGCCCGGCGCGACCACCGGCGAGCCGATGATCTCGCCCTTGGCATCGGCCGGGGCGATGTGGGTGACCTTCGCCACCGCGGCATTCACCGCCTGCTGGAATTCCAGTTGCGGGTTTTCGCTGTCGCCGCACAGGTAGAAACCATCGGGCACGATGTCCGGCTCGGAAGGTTTGCCGTCGCGCGCGGCCAACGCCGGGCGGAATTCGGACTCGTCGGTGTCGGTGGTCTCGTGCAGGTCGATGTGCACGAGCACGCGACCGTGCAGCGGCGCGAGCAGGCGCATCAGCGCCGCCGACTCCGCCGCCGGGCTGTCGCTGCGGAAAGAGCGGTTCGGATCGATGGCGTCGGCGTTCCAGCGGTGCACGCGCTCGTAGGCCCAGGGGCTGACGCAGGGCGCCACCAGCAGGTTGGCCCGACCGGCACCAGGCGTCGGCGCGCTGCTCGAGGAACTGCAAGGCGCCGTGCACGCCGCTGGTTTCATAGCCGTGCACGCCGCCGGTCACCAGCACGACGGGCAGGTCGTCGCGCCAATCAAGGCTTCGCAGCGCGACCAGCGGATACGTCTCGGAGCCGTAGTCGATGCGGCCATAGTCGACCACTTCGAAGCGCGCGCGCATTCGCTCGACCGCGCCCAGCACGTCGTCGGCATAACTGCGCTGCTTGCGCTGTCGCGAGAGCCACACGGCACGTTCGGCGGCGCCCCAGGGAATGCCGGGGGTGCCGATCGGATAAGGGAGCGAAGCTGTCATCGTCATGCGGATTCCGAAGTGGTTGCCGGAAGGTTACCGCACCAGCTTACCTCAGCCGCCGCAACCTCCACAGCACTCGGAGGAAGCTGCTCGACATCGCCGAGCGGCACCGAAAAGCCGGCATCCGTGACCAGGCTCTGCAGTCCGGCGCCGTCGAGATAGGTCGACACGCGAAGCACGTTGTTCAATCCGTCCAGGTCGATCATCGCGGCAGGGTCCGCCGCCAAGAGCGCCTGCTCGACGGAGGCGAGGTCAACGGGTCGGCCGTTGGTCCGGATATTGAATTTCATGCTTGGCTCCTGAAGCGCGGCGGTTCCGCCGGAAGTGGCGCCATGATCGATGGCGCCACTCTTCCACGCCCTGACCCAGGTCAAGCAGCCACAAGCCCGCGACCTATTGGCCGTTCAAAGCGTGACCCAGCTGACCTACAGCCCTCTCTTGAACTCCGTATCCAGCGCAGCCCACGCATCAACGATGCCCGGCTTGACCATCGGTGGCTCCACGGGTGCGCCCAAGCCCGTCTCGTTGACAGGAATACGCTTGCCACCCGCGTAGCACGCGCCACGCGAATAGACGATGGCCGCCAGCTGCCCGCCCTGCGTCATGCGGTGTTCGAAGTAGCCCATCCTCTCGTCCCACCAGATCAACGTCGTGGTCATTTCCACGATGCTGAAAAGACTGACCGCGCGGCGGTAGTAGACCAACTCGCTATGGGTGAACGGCGTCCAGCGCTCGCGCAGCATCCGGCGCATGTCGATGTAGGCGAAATTCCAGGACCAGCGGCCCAGCGCGGCGTAGGACATGTAGGCGTAGGACGAGGCGTGGGTCAGCTCGACTTCGAATGGCGACACCCTGAAGCGGCACGCCACCGGGCGCGTCATGTCGCGCTGCTGTTTGGTGAACAGGTAGCGGATGAAAAGTTTCAGCAGGCGGAGCTTGTACATGATGGTGTGCGCCCTGCTCGTTGGTCTGCTGCCATTACCGGCAGACGTACTCGCCCGGCTTCTTGCGCACGCACAGATCCGGCGCCCCACTCACATCCCACAGCTGGTCGTATCCGCGCTGGCGAATGTAGTCCTGGAATCCGGGCAAGGCGCGGATCGAGCGGCCGCTTTCGGTCCAGATGGCGATCTCGATGTCGGTGGCGTCGCTGGAGGCCGTGCTTGTCAGGACGTCCAGCGCCTTGGCCGGTTCGCCCATCTGCAGCAGCACCAGCCCGAGCAGGCCGGGCGCCTGTTTGGGCTTGGTCGCCAGGAAGGCATCGATCAACGCAATGGCACGGGCGCGGGCGGCGGCGTCGCCGTACAGCCCCTCGGCGAAAGCCTGCGTGGTCGGCTCACCCATCGCCTTGAACGGCGCCACCGAGCCTGCGCGCCACAGCTGCACGGCCAGCGCGCGATTGCCCTTCATCGCCTCGATGCGGGCCAACTCACGATCGGTAAGCACCAGGCCGGCCGCGCGCGCGCGGCGCAGGTAAGGCTCCGCGGCGCCCGTGTCGCCGTCCATCAACAGCAGGTTGCCGCGCCAGCGCAGGCCGTTGGGCAGCATCGGATCGATCTTCAGCGCGTGGTCGATCAGCGCCGTGCCGCGAATGACATAACCGCTGCGCGCCAGCCTCAGCCCGTACCAGAAGTTGCTCAGCGGATCGTCCGGATCCAGCCGCAGCGCCGTCTCGAAGTTGGCGAGCTGGTCGACCAGCTTGCCCGTATCACCGGACACCATGCCCAGCGCGGCATACGGCTCGGCCAACTTCGGATCCAGCGCGATCGCGGCGCGCGCGTGCTCGATCACCTTCGGCCGGAATTCGGCCGGCCACCGCCGACATAGGTCGGCAACACCACGTACACCGCCGCCAGTCGCGAATGCGCGCGGGCGAACTTCGGGTCCAGTTCGATTGCCTTCTCCAGCGAAGCCACCGCCTCCAGCATGTGCGGCCCGTCGCGACGCTCGAAGATCGAGTTCGCCTGCAGATACAGGTTGTAGGCCTCGGGGCTGGTGGTCGCCACCGGCACCAGTCGCGTTTTGCTGCTCGCCCTCCAGCACCACCTGCAACTTGTCGGTGATCGCCCGGGCGATGTTTTCCTGCAGCTCGAACACGTCGCTGCAGGTCGCCGTCGTAGGTTTCCGAAAACAGATGACTGCCGTCCGAGGCCAGGATCAGCTGCGCGGTGATGCGCACCTTGTCGCCCTGCTTGCGCACCGAACCTTCCAGCACGTGCGCCACGCCCAGCTCGCGACCGATCATCGCGCAAATCCTCGTTGCGCGCCCTTGTAGGAGAACGACGACGTGCGGCCGGCCACCTTCAATCCCTTCACCTGCGCCAGCGCGTTGAGGATTTCCTCGGCCATGCCGTCGGAGAAATATTCCTGGTCGTGGTCGGGGCTCAGGTCGGTGAACGGCAGCACCGCGATCGATTGCCGGCCCAGCGCCGGCGCGGCCGCGCCGGCGCCTTCACGACAGGCGCTTGCGTTGCCACCACCGGCGCCGCCGCCTCGCGCCTGGGCATCAGCACGAAACGTTCCACGCCAGAAACAGCAAGGCCAGCACCAAGCGCGGCGATGATCAGCCGGTCCATGCGCCGGCCGGTCTGCGGCGCGATCGATTGCTCCGGCGCGATCTCGTCATCGCGCTTGATGCCCTCGGGCGTCAGCTCGAACACCCAGGCAAATGCCATCGCCGGCAGGAAGCCGATCACCAGCACGATCACGATGCTGCGCGGCAGCCAGGCCGGCGCGCCGAACATCGGCAGCACCGTGCCGGCCACCTGCACGATCAGCCAGGCGCCGACCAGGTACAGCCCGGCCATGCGGATCACGTTGCGGCGTTTGAGTTCAGCGATCAGCGACACGCAAATCCCGGGGCGGTGTGCGGGCGACAGTTTGCCAGAATGCGCAGGTGACAGCGAAGGCGGAGCGCGCGGGCATCATTGTCCTGCCTTGCCAGCGGGCAACCTGGACAAGCGCTCGAGGATCTCGGTTGCGTAAAACACACGCCCCCACTTCCTGCCGGCATCGCGCATGCGCAGGATGCCGAGCTTGGCCAGGTTGTTGATGGCCGTGTTGGCGGCCGGAATCGAGATCTCCAATCCCATGGATACCTGCTTGACCGACACGACCGGGTGACCAATCAGGAACCTGGGAAGCTGGCGTATCGCCGAGTCGGAGCGGAAGTTGCCGAGCCGGTCCAGCCAGTCGTTCTGGATGGTGGCGAGGTCCCGTGCGATCTGGATAGCCTCGTCGCACGCTTCGACCACCGCACGCGAGAGCAGTGTTACCCAAGGCCCCCACTCGCCGCGCAACTGCACGCCGGACAGCGCATCGTAGTAGGCCTTCCTGTAGCGCAGCAGCGCGCCGGAAAGATAAAGCGGGGCAAGCCTTCCGCGGCCAGGATCAGCGGCAGCAAGAGCCGACCCGCGCGGCCATTTCCATCCTGGTAGGGGTGGATGGTTTCGAACTGGGCGTGCGCAATCGCCAACTGCGCAAGGATGGCGAGCGAACTCTGCTCGTCTTCGCGTGCGGCGTATTGCAGGATGCCGTGCTCCATCTCCGCCATGCATTCCGGCACGCGCGCGGGCGGCGCTGGAACGAACGTTGCATCTTCGATGCGGCCGGAGCCGATCCATACCTGCGTGGTCCGGTACTCGCCGCGGGGAAATTCCGGCGGCGCGTCCCGCATCAGGATCGCGTGCAGCTCATTGAGCAGGTCCGCGGTGATGGCCTTTCGGCCACCCCGGTCGCGAATGGCGTCCAGCCCGTATTGCAGCGCCTCGACATAGCGCTCGGTCACCTGGACGTCCGCAGGCAGCCCGTCGAGGCCGAGCGTGGCCTCATAGGTGAGCAGTTGTCCCAGATCCGCCTGGGTGCCCTCGATCTGGGAGCTTTGCACGGCTTCACGACGGGACAGCGTCCGGGTCAACAGATCCCAATTGGGCAGGCCAGGCAGCGCGCCCTCCAGCCGACCCATGGCGCGATCGGCCTCGGCGAACCTCGACTGGAAGGTGGGCGCTCCCGGGATGGATCGCGGCGTGGGGGGCGCGACAAGCGCCCGGACATTGGGGTGGCCCTCGCATGGCACGAGGTATTGCTGCCGATCCGGGGCGATCTCAGTCCTGCGCATGGTCGAACTCGCTCCTGGGCGACTGCTGCGGGCCAATAGGCTTTAAAAGGTTGATCGGCATATAACGGATAACGACTTTTCCCTCATAAGCCTGAGCGCCTCATAAAGGATAGTCAACTATTCATTATGTTTTAGCGTGTCATCTGAAGCTTCCTCTCTCATGGTTGACATACTGTGTTCCACCCAGTACCGTGCACCACATGGCTGATACCGACGCTTTCGCCAAACTGGAACTCGAGCTGCGCCGCGGCGTGGTGGTGTTGGCCACGCTCTCGCAGCTGCGCGCCCCGCGCTACGGCTACGAGCTGCGACAGGCCCTGGCCGACCAGGGCATGCCGATCGAAGAGGGCACGCTGTACCCCTTGCTGCGCCGCCTGGAAACCCAGGGCCTGCTGAAAAGCGAATGGAAAACCGAAAGCGGCTCGCCGCGGCGCTACTACGCACTGAACGCGGACGGCCTGGACTTGTTCAAGAAGCTCACCGAGTCCTGGCAGGGCATGAACCTGGCCATGGACCGACTCCTGGAAGAGGAATGACGATGAATGCCAATGAGGTGATCGAGTCCTACGTGACCGACGTGGCGGTACGGCTGCCGCGCGGGCAACGCAACGACGTGGCGTTCGAATTGCGCGCGCTGCTCGAGGAACAATTGCAGGACAAGGCCGAGGCCGCCGGACGCGACGCCGATGCCGCCATGGCCATCGAGTTGTTGCACGCGTTCGGCCGACCCGCGGACGTGGCCGCACGCTATCGCCCAGCGCTGACCATCATTGATCCCGCTGATGGGCACGCGTTCCTGCGTGCGACCGTCATCGGCCTGGTTGTCATCTGGTGCGCGGGCCTGCTGGCCAGCCTGCGGCCGATCGAGTCCGGATGGGACGTACTCACGGTGCTCGGCCGGTGGTGGGGAAGTACGGCGATTCCGTCCCTGTGGTGGCCGGGCGTGTTGGTGGTCGGCTTCGGCGCATCCGCCTGGACCCGCCGCCGATGGCCGCAAACCTCGCCATGGAAACCGCGTGCCGCCGACAGCATCCAGGGCGGTCGCGCCTCGGTGGTGATGGGACTGTTCGGCATCCTGTTCGGGGCGACCGTGCTGGCCAATCCGCATTGGGTGCTCGATTTCTTCTGGGGCGGCAACGCGGCTCCCGCGGCTTACCAGGCGCTGACCTACACCGACAGCTTTCTCCAACGCCAGGCGCCCCTGCTGTTTGCGCTGATCCTGCTCAACATCCCGTTGAACCTTTCGTGGCCATGAGCGGCCGCCGCTCGGCCATCGTGCAACGCATTGAATCTTGGCTGAGCCTGCTCATGTGCGCCGCCATGGCGTGGACCATCGCGGACGGGCCGATTCTCATGACGCCGGGCGGCGATCAGATGGCGAAGGCGCTCATGGCGATCATCGTGGCTTTCGTGCTGATCGGAATGGGAGTGAAGCGGTACCGGAGCGTCAGGCCGAATCCGGATGGACGGGTGGCAGGCGTGCGATCCAGCTGATCGGCAGCCGCGCGGCGCAAGCTCAGCTCTTGGCAATCGCCCCATCCACCAACCTGATCTGCCGATCGCAGGCATCCGACAGCTGCGTATCGTGGGTCACCAGCAACACCGCGCAGCCGAATTTCTGGTTGAACTGGCGAAACAGCGCGAACACCTCCGCCGCCGTCTTGGTGTCGAGATTGCCGGTGGGTTCGTCGGCCAGCAGCAACGCCGGCCGCGTCACCAGCGCGCGGGCGATGGCCACGCGTTGTTGCTGGCCGCCGGACAGCTGGTTGGGTTTGCGGTCGACGAATTTCTCCAGCCCCACTTCCGCCAGCAGGCCGCGGGCGCGATCGATGCTGTCCTTGTCGGGCTTGCCGCGCGCCAACATCAGGGGCAGCAACACGTTCTCGAGCGCAGTGAACGCCTGGATCAGGTGATGGAACTGGAACACGAAGCCGATCGAACTGCCGCGCAAGGCGGTGCGCGCGGCATCGTCCATTTCCCGGGTCGCCTGGCCGAGTACGAACAACTCGCCCGATGTCGGCGAATCGAGCAGGCCGATCAAGTTCAGCAGAGTGCTCTTGCCCGAGCCCGACGGGCCGATCAAGGCGGTGAATTCCTTGCGCCCCACTTCCATGTCGATGCCGTGCAAGACCTCGGTCTCGTTGGGCTGGCCGACGTTGTAGGACTTGCGGATCGCCTGCAGGCGCAGCACCGGCTGGCTGGCGTCGGCGACGGCTGGCGTTGGCTCAGACATAGCGGATGGCCACGACCGGATCCAGGCGCGCGGCGCGGCGCGCCGGGATGGCGGCCGATATCACGCCGGTCACGGTGGCGATGGCCATGGCGATCGGCACCAGGCCGGCCGAAACCGGAATGTAGAAAAGCCCCGGGCCGAAATTGTTGAAAACCCAGACCAACACATAGCCGGCCAAGCCGCCGATGGCCGAGCCGGCCAGGCCGAACAGCGCGCCCTGGATCAGGAACACCCACAACATCTGGCCCTGGGTGGTGCCCATCGCGCGCAGGATGCCGATCTCCCGCGTCCGCTGCACCACGCTCACCGAGAGCACGCTGGCGATGCCGAACGCCACCGACAGCGCGACGAACAAACTGATCATGTTGGTGGACAGGCTCTGCGAGGTCAGCGCGTTCATCAGCTGCGCATTGGTCTCCATCCAGCTTTCCGATTTGAGGCCGGTCAGGCGGGCGATGCGCGCGGCGACCACGTCGGCGGCGAAGATATCGCGCACCGTCACATCGATCACCGTCACGCCGCCGGGCAGCTCGCAGCAGCGATTGGGTCTGCTTGAGGTCCAGGTACACGTAGCGGCTGTCGAGCTCGCGCACGCCCAACTCGAAGATGCCGGCCACGTTGACCACGGTGACCGCGTCGCGGCCGGCATCCAGGCGCAGCTTGTCGCCGACGCGCAGGCCCAGGTCATCGGCCAGCAGCTTGCCGATCACCGCATCGCCGGCGCCGACCCGGAAGCTGCCCGCCACGATGTCATCCGCGATCGGGATGATTCTTCTGGTAGCGCGGCACGGTCGATGCCGACCAGCGCCACCGATTCCAGCGCCACGCCGCGCCGCGCGAAGGCCGGACCGGACAGCACCGGCGACACCGCGGTGACGTCGGTCAGTCCATCGAGCTGGATCATCACCTGCTGCCAGTTGTTGATCGAACGCAGGCGTTGCGCGCGCTTGTCCTCGAGCACCAGTTGGGTCACCCCAAGCGCGGCCGGCAAGATCCGGTTGGCCTCGTCCGGCGATTGCACCTTGATGTGCGCCTGGGTGCCGAGCGTGCGTTCGATGATGTTGTCCTGCAAACCGGCGATCAACGCGGTGATGAACACGATCACCGACACGCCGACCGCGATGCCGACCAGGATCAAGGCGGTCTGGCTGCGGCTCTCGCGCAGGAATTTCATCGGCGATGTTCCACTCGATCCACATGCGGACTAGACCCGGCTCACTGCAACTTGACCGGACAGTTCTTTGGCCGTCGCCCCACCCTCGCCAGGCGTGGCCACTGCCTGTTCGCTCGGCCGCACGCGGGAGCCCTCGGCAATGCCGGCGCCGCCGTCGGCCAGCACCAGATCACCTGCCTGCAAGCCGGAGAGCACTTCGCTCATCGCCAGTCCGCGCAGGCCCAGGCGCACCGGCACCCGTTGCGCCTTGCCGGCCGTGACCCGCAGTACCGTGGCGCGGTCGCCATCGACCGCGGCTCAGCGCATCGTTGGCCACCGCCAGCGCGCTCGCCCGGCGACCGGTTTCGATATTCACCGACACGGTCATGTCCTGGCGCAGGAAGCGCGGCACCGGATCCACTTTCAGGCGGATGTCCACCGTGCCTTGCTGCGCATCGATGCTCGGCGCGATGAAGCTGACCGGGCGGCGAAGGGCTGCGTCCGGATAACGCGTCGGCGACGCAGGCCGCGAGTCTGGCCGAGCTTGATCACGCCGAGATTCTTCTCATCCAGCGGCAGCAGTATCTCGGTGTCGCCGTTGCGGGCGATCTCGAACAACACGCGGCCCGGCTGCACGAGGTCGCCGGGTTCGGCATTGCGGATCAGCACGGTGCCGGCCACTTCGGCGCGCACGATGGTCTTGGCCAGTTGGCGCGTGCCGAGGCCAGGCGTTCGCTCAGCACCGCCTCATCGGCGTTGCCGGAAGCCAGGGCAGCGGCAGTCAGCCGGGCCTTCTCCGCCGCGGCGCGGGCAATCGTCTCGGCCTGCACGGCCTGTTCCATCGCCTCGCGTGCGATCAGCTGGCGCTCTGAACAATTCCCGCGCGCCGCTGCGCTTCGCGGCTGGCCTGCGTCAGTTGCGCCTCGGCCTGGCGCAAACCGGCCTGCGCCTGTGGGCGGGTCGATTCGCGCAGTTGCGCGAGCGCCGCTTCGGCCTCGCGCGCCTTGGCCGACAGCTCGTCGGAGCCGAGCACCAGCAGGATGTCGCCGGGTTTGACCACATCGCCTTCCTGCACGCGGCGCTCGATCACCACGCCGGTGATCTCGCTGCCGACCTGCGCCCGCGAGAGCGCTGATCACCCGGCCGGTGGCCACCAGTTGTCTGCACCAGCGGGCGCGAATCGATCCGGTAGGCGGCCATGCTCGGGCCTTGCCACCAGCGCAGCAGGAAATACAGCAAGGCCAACACGGCGAGAACCGCCAGGCCGACCGACCATTTGCGCAGATGCATGGGGAAATCCCTGTCGGGCCAGATCGATCATTGTCTCAATCACTGATGATGCGCGTTTGACCGTGCTCAATCGACCTCGCCTGCGCGGCAGCAAGGCAATCCGGTCACGGCCAGACAGCGGCGCTTCACGCTTGCCCTTTTCAATTAAGCTACCCGGCCGCGTCCAAGCGCTTCAAGCAACACTCACTGGAAGACAAAATGCCCAAGCTCCACGTTCTATGCGCCGCCTTGCTACTCGCGGTGCAGCCCGCACTCGCCACTGCCGCCAAGCCGGCCGCGCCTGAAGCGACCTCGCCCGGCTGCGCATCGCCCACGCAGCCGGTCGATGAGAAAGGTTTCGTGGCCATCGGCGGCATCGAGCAGTGGGTCACCGTGAAGGGCGACAGCTGCGCCAGTCCGATCATCTTTTTCCTCAGCGGCGGACCGGGCAATCCGCTCAGCCCGCTGTCGGACACGATGTATGGCGCCTGGGCCCGCGACTTCATCCTGGTGCAATGGGACCAGCGCGGCGCCGGCATGACCTACGGTCGCAGTCCGCCAGCGGAGGATTCGACGCTTACGATCAAGCAGATGAGCGATGACGGCGCCGAACTGGCCGCCTACCTCGCCCACCGCTTCGGCAAACAGAAAGTCATCCTGTGGGGCAGTTCCTGGGGCTCGATCCTGGGCGTGCATCTGGCCAAGGCCCATCCCGAATTGTTCTATGCCTACCTGGGCACCTCGCAGCTGGTGAACTTCCGCGAGAACCAGGCGGTGAGTTACGCCGGGTTGCTCGCCCTGGCGCGCGCGGCCGACGACACGGCGTCGCTCGCGGTGCTCGAAGGCGTGGGCGCACCGCCGTGGACCGATCCGCGCAGCTTCGGCAAGGTGCGCCGCATCGTCCGCAAGTACGAGGCCAAGGTCAGCACGCCGCCGCCGGCTTCGTGGCAGCCGGCCGCCGAATACACCACGCCCAAGGCGCTGGCCGACTATGAAGCGGGCGAGGAATATTCCTTCATCAACTTCGTCGGCATGAAGGGCGACGGCATGGCCTGGCAGGTCGACCTGCCGAAGCTGGGCACCGATTTTGCGATACCGATGTTTTTCGTCGAAGGCGCGCAGGATCTGCTGGCTACGCCCGATGTCGCCCAGCGCTACTACGACAGCCTGAGCGCGCCGCAGAAAGACCTGGTGCTGCTCGAACACGCCGGCCACGATCCGAACCAGGACGTGATCGACGCCGAGTACAAGATTCTCAAGGAGCGCATCCTGCCGCTGGCGCGGTGACGGGCGGCCAAGCCTTCTGCCCTGGCCACATCACTCCACGGCGAGCGGAATCATCACCTCGTTGCGGCGCATGAACCACGGCGTCCACGGCGGGTTGTAGCGGGCGAGCGAGGCCGGGCCAATCGCGCGGAATTTCCTGCCGGCGATGAATTCGCGCAGCAAGGGCGGTCTGGCGTTCCACCTCCGGCGCCCTGGCCAGCCCGGAGAAGCGCACCACCGCCATTCGCGAAGGCGGCAGCTCGAGCAGCTTCACGCGCGGATCGTTCGGCTTGGGCAAGGTCTGCAGCGTGTAGCCGGCCGGCATCGTGAAACGCACCGTCCAGCGTCCGGCCTCGCTGGTCTGCGTGACCGGCGCGGTCATGGCGATCTTCTCGCCCTCGCGCGGGGCCTGCACCACCGGCGCGGTCATCGCGATGCGCTGGCCGGGCGAGTTGCCACCGAAGATATAGCCGGCCAGCAGGCGAAAGCCGGCGTTGGCGGCTTCGTTCTGATCACCGGCCACCGAGACTTCGGCCACCACCAGCGCCGGATAGTCGCGCACCGAGAACGGACCGTCCTCGACCACCAGCTTGAACGGGGGTTCCTCGGTAGCCATGGCGGTTCCTGCGAAGAGAAGAGCGAGAAGCAGCGGGAAGCGCAGCGCGCGCGAAAATCTGTCCATGACAGTTTGTAGCCCCCGGCGGGGCAATGTCGCGTGAACGGCGCCTGTTGGCCGCGCGCCGCCCCGGTGCGGGACTCGTTAGTTGATCGCAGCGGCCGAATCGGGCTTGAGCGCCCAACGCATCGCTGCAGCGGCGGCGAAACCCATCGCCGCGACCATCAGCAGGAACTTCAGCGATTCCGGGGACACGTCGGCATCCGGGAAGTGGATCACCACCAACCAGGTGGTCAGGGGAACCGCCGCCGCGATCAACAGCGTGATCGTACGGACGACATCGACCATGCCCGGAAGGTTCGAAAACATCAGCAGGATCACCTGCAGCAGCAGCCAGCCGAGCAACACCATCGCCAGCGTCAACCGCGTGGTCGGGCGCAGGGCTTGCAGCAGGGAGGGGGTGTCGGCGGCCGTGGTGTTCACGAACGTGATTTTAGCAAGGCTGCGGGCGTCCGTGGGCCCGCTTTGTTCCCCAGTCGGTTGAAACTGAGTACTCCGTCACCGCTCAGCGCTTGCCCCGGATCAACAGCCGATACAGCGGCCAGGAAAGCGCCACCAGGCCCAGCGCGACCAGGCTGTTGGCCATGTCGCTGGCCACCGCCGCGACGATGAAGGCAATCGATCCCGGCCAGGGCCAGGCCCGGCACCACCGGATACCACGGCACCCGGAACGGGCGTGGCGCATCGGGCTGCGTGCGTCGGGACACGAACAGGGCGCCGAAGGTCAGCGCGTAGTTGAACACGAACATGAAAGCCAGCAGGGCGATCACCGTGTTGAAGGTGTTGCTCAGCACCAGCACCAGCGCCAGCACGATGCTGGCCGCGAGCGAGGCCGCCGGCGTGCCGCCCACGTTCACCCGCTGCAGGAAGGCCGGCATCAACCGGTCGCGACTCATCGCATAGGGAATCCGCGAGGCCATCAGCAACTGCGCGCTCACCGTGGCGATCAGCGACAGGACCATGACGATGCGCAACACGGTGTCGCCGACCGGTCCGAACAAGCGCGCGGCGGCGCTGGCGGCCACGAACGGGTCGCCGGCCATTTCCTGGATCGGGATCACATGCAGGAAGGCGACATTGAGCAGCAGGTAGATGGCCATCACCAGCAGCACGCCGCCGATCATCGTGCGCGGAATATTGCGGCCCGGGTCCTGGATCTCCTCGCCAAAATAGACCGGCCCGGTCCAGCCGTCGTAGGTGAAGATCGCCGACTGCAGGGAAATGATGACCGCCACGGCCAGCGCGATGCCCACCGGCACGACGCTCGGCACGACCGGCGCCACCGGCGCGGAAGGCTCCACCGTCATCACCAGCGCAACCACGGCCAGGCCGATCAGCGCCACCGCCTTGATCAGGCTGGTTATCTGTTGCGCCGTATCGCCGACGCGCACGCCGCGCCATTGCAGCAATCCGAAACCGATGATCACCGCGCAGGCGGTGAGCTTTTCATGCCCGGCCAGCGCGGGAATCAACGGGCCGATGTATTCACCCAATACGATCGCCACCGCGACCATGCTGCCGCAGGTCGCCAGCCAGTCGGTCCAGCCGACGACGAAGCCCGGAAAGTGGCCCAGCGTGTCGTGCACCATCGGGTACAGCCCGCCGGAACGCGGCCGCATCGCCGCCAGTTCGGCAATCGTGAGCGCGCCGAGCAGCGCATAGAGCGCACCGGCCACCCATACCGCCATGAACAGCGGCACCGACGGCACCTGGGCCGCCACTTCACCCGGGGTGCGCAGTATCCCCATGCCGATGCTGGTGCCGACCAGCACCGCCAGGCCGAAGGCGACACCGAGCACCTGCAGCAGCTTGCCGGGAGGCGCCTCGTTCGCGGCCACCGCCGTCGCCGTTATCTCTTCCGGAGTCGTGATCATGGTTGTCCCGCTGCCCAAGGTTTGGTGAATCTGGCACAGGTTGGCGGAGCGCGCACGTTTTGCCTGGAGGTCGTCAGGCTCCCTATGCGTGCACAGCTGGCAGAAGTTTGTTGACCAAGCTATGGCTCCCCCGGGCGAGCCCCGAAGCACCGAGTGTACGCGGCGCCCACGACCGCTCCCGGCCCTTGGCGGCCGCTCGTCATGTTTTTGCCGCCTCGCCCGAACAGGCGCGGCAACCTGCGGCCACCCAAGACAAGTCAGGAGCCGCACCATGAAATCTATCCGAGAATTCTGCACATTCACCAACACCCGCACCGGGCGCCTGGTCATCATGATCCTCGCCCTGCTGGCCGCGACCGCGTCCAATCATAGTCACGCCAGCGAACTTACATTCCAGGGACTGCACGTCGAGGTCGTCGGCGAAGGCCGGCCGCTGCTGATGATTCCGGGCCTGAACTCTTCCGCCGAAGTGTGGCGGGAGACCTGCGAGGCGCTGCAGCCCGATGTGCAGTGCCACATCGTGCAACTGCCCGGCTTTGCCGGCCAGCCGCCGGTGCAGGACGCCCATTGGGTCGACTCCATGCGCGACCGCCTGCTCGCCTATGTCGACCACGCCAGGCTTCAGCATCCCGACGTGATCGGCCACAGTCTCGGTGGCGCAATTGGCCTGAAGCTGTCGATCAAGGCGCCTGACCGCTTTGCCCACGTGATTGTCGTCGATTCCCTGCCGTTCCTCGGCGCCGCCCGCAATCCCGCCGCCACCGCTGAAAGCATCCGGCCCCTGGCCGATGGCCTGCGTGACGGCATGCTTGCAGCCGATGAGGCCAGCTACTTGACGCAGATCCGCGCTGGCGTCGCCAACCTGTCCAACCAGGCCGAGCGCATTCCCACGCTCGCCCAGTGGGGCGAGACCAGTGATCGCCAGACCACCATCGAGGCGATCTACGAACTGATGACCACCGATCTGCGACCGCAGCTTGGCGCCATCCATACTCCCACGCTCGTGCTCGGCAGTTGGGCCAGCTACGCGGCTTTCGGCGGAACCAAAGCGTCGACCCGTGCGACGATCGAACAGCAGTACGCCGGCCTTCCCAATGTCCAGATCGAACTCAGTGACAGCGGGTATCATTTCCTGATGTGGGACGACCCGCAGTGGCTGCAGCAGCAGGTTCGTGATTTCCTGAAGCTGCCTGCCGCCGTCGCTGCAACACCCTGAAGAGCGCCTCGATGACCGCCCGAACCCGAGCATGGATCCAGCGTCAGCTCTTGCAGGCCCTGGTCTGGGGCGGCTACATGGGCTTGATGCTGTACTTCAGCCTGCGCTTTGGCCCCATGAGTTCAGGCGCGCTGGTCATTGCCCTGATCATTGGTTTTGGCCTGTGGGGCTGCAGCGAAATCTTGCGCAGTCGGGCGCTTTCGCGCGGTTGGTTGTCGGGCCCGGGTTACGCGCTCGCCGGCAAGACTGCGTTGGCGGTCCTGCTGTTACCCGCCATCCCGCAGCTGACGCTGTACCTCGTGCTGACCAGCGGACTGAAGCTCGGCTGGCTCAGCCTGCCCGGTGGCGCGGCCAACTACACGCTTGGCAATGTCATTCTTTATTGGATCAACAGCATCGTGCCGCTGGGTTTGTGGGCGGGCGTATGGGTAAGCGCGCAGGCCGTGCACCGCTACCGGCAGGAAGAAATGTCGCGTCTGCGGGCCGAAGCGGCGCGCAGCGCGCTGGAGTTCGAAGCGCTGCGGGCCCGGCTCAATCCCCACTTCGTCTTCAATGCACTCAACAACCTGCGTGCCCTGATCAACGAAGACACCGAGCGCGCCCGCGACCTGGTGACACGGCTGTCCAATACCCTGCGCCACGCGCTCGACCACGGCAGCTCACAACGCGTACCGCTGAGCCGCGAACTGGAAGTGGTCAATGACTATCTGGAAATCGAACGCGTGCATTACGAGAATCGGCTTCAGATTGATCGCGACATCACGCCCGATGCCCTGAAGGCCACGCTGCCACCGATGCTGTTGCAACTGCTGGTGGAAAACGCGATCAAGCACGGTATCGCCTGCACCCCGGGTGGCGGACGCTTGTCGCTGCAAGCGCGCATGCAAGGCAATCGTCTACATCTGACCGTGGAAAACCCGGGCCAGTTGCAGGCGGGTACACGCGGCCACGGCGTGGGCCTGGACTATCTGCGTCACCGACTCGCGCAAGGCCCGGGCGATGGCCAGTTTGCGTTGACCCAGCAGGGTGATCGCGTGCGCGCCAGCCTGGAGATTGCGCAATGAAGGTGTTGATCGTTGACGACACACGGCTGGCCCGGCAGGAGCTGAAGACCCTGCTCGGCAACCACGTCGACATCGAATTGGTCGGCGAGGCCGATGACCTGCCCAGTGCCCGGGATGCCGTCCAGCGCCTGCAGCCGGACTTGCTGCTGCTCGACATCCAGCTGCCATCCGGCACCGGCTTCGACCTGCTCGAGCAGCTCGACCCCTTGCCGCTGGTCATATTCACCACGGCCTACGACCAGTACGCCGTGCGCGCCTTCGAGTCGAATGCACTGGACTATCTGGTGAAGCCTGTCGCGCCGGAACGATTGTCCGCCGCACTGGATCGCGCCCGCGCCCGGAACGAGCAATCGGCCGGCGATAGCGATGACCGCAGCCGCGCGCCACTGGGCGCGGACGATACCGTCTTCCTCCGTGATGGCGAGCGTTGCTGGTTTGTCGCGCTGCGCGATATCTCACACATGATGGTGGACGGGAACTACGTTCGGGTGTGGTTCCAGGGTCAGCGCGCCATGCTGGCACGCAGCCTCAGCGCGCTCGAAGCCCGGCTCGATCCTGCCGTGTTTTTTCGCGCCAACCGCAACACCCTGGTCAACTTGCGTCATATCGCCAGCATTGACCCGTGGGTGAATGACGGCTACCAGATCAAGCTGCGCGACGGCAATGAAATCGAAGTGTCGCGTCGGCAGGCGCGGGAGTTGCGGGAGCGGCTTTCACTTTAGCTGCCCGAGCACATTCAGCAGCGTGGCGACCCTCGCCG